>NZ_CP107942.1:6032500-7366250 GCF_036053395.1 Actinoplanes sp. NBC_00393
ACTCCGGGACGACGGCTTCGCCGTCCGTGATGCGCTCGTTGTTCAGGTACGCCCCGCCCTCGTTGATGGTGCGGCGGCCCTCGTTGGCGCTGGCCACCAGACCCGACTCCTGGAGCAGCTTGCCGACGGTCGGCAGCTCACCGCGTACCTCCAAGAGGCCGGCCTCGCCCAATGCGGCGCGCAACGTGTCCGCGGAGAGCTCCTCCAGCGAACCTCGCCCGAAGAGTGCCTGGCTGGCGGCGATGGCCTGCCGTGCCTCCTCGGGGCCGTGCACGAGCGCGGTGATCTCCTCGGCGAGGGCTCGCTGCGCGAGCCGGGCCTGCGGCCGCTCCGCGGTCGCCTTCTCCAGCTCCTCCAGCTCCTCGCGGGACTTGAAGCTGAAGTACTTCAGGTACTGGACCACGTCGCGGTCGTCGCTGTTGATCCAGAACTGGTAGAAGGAGTACGGCGTGGTCATGGTCGGGTCGAGCCAGACGGCGCCGCCCTCGGTCTTGCCGAACTTGGTGCCGTCGGCCTTGAGGACCAGCGGGGTGACGAAGGCGTGCACCGGGCCGGCACCACGGCGCCGCACGAAGTCGACGCCGGCGGTGATGTTGCCCCACTGGTCGGAGCCGCCGAACTGGAGCTGACATCCGTTGCGGACGTGCAGCTGGTAGAAGTCGTTGGACTGCAGCAGCTGGTAGCTGAACTCGGTGAAGCTGATCCCGGACTCGAGGCGGTTGCGGACCACGTCGCGGGCCAGCATCTTGTTGACCGGGAAGTGCTTGCCGACGTCGCGCAGGAAGTCGATCACCGAGGTCGGGCCGGTCCAGTCCAGGTTGTTCACCAGGGTGGCGGCGTTCTCTCCGTCGTAGGTGACGAACGGGGAGAGCTGCTCACGGATCCGCTGCACCCAGCCCTCGACCACCTCGGGCGGGTTGAGGCTGCGCTCGCTCGACTCGCGCGGGTCACCGATCTGGCCGGTGGCGCCGCCGACGAGCAGCAGCGGCTTGTGCCCGCCCTGCTGGAGCCGGCGAGCGGTGCAGACCTGCATGAGGTGACCGACATGCAGCGAGGCGGCAGTGGGGTCGAAGCCGACATAGAACGTGATCGAGCCGCCGTCGAGTGCTTTGCGCAGCTCGGCGGGGTCGGTCGAGTCCTGGATCAGTCCACGCCACAACAGGTCGTCTACGAGAGTCACGCACGGATTGTCCCGCACGCGCTGATGCGGATCACAGCGGGTTTCGGGATGCTAGGCGAATGGGTCACCTGGGTAGCGCGGAACCACCGTTCGAGATCTCCAAGAAGAAGGCCGAGGCGAGGCTGGAGGCGGCACAGGAACGCCTGCTCCGGCTGCGCCTGTTGCTGGGTGGGCAGATCGGGCAGCACGAGCTCGGCCCGCCGCTGTGCGTGGTCTTCGAGGGCTGGGACGCGTCCGGCAAGGGCGGCGCCATCAAGCGGCTGGTCTCGCCGCTGGACCCGCGGCACGTCCGGGTGGCGCAGTTCGCCGCGCCCACCTACGACGAGAAGCGGCACCACTTCCTGCAGCGGTTCTGGAGCGTGCTGCCCGGCTTCGGCGGGATGGCGGTGCTGGACCGGTCCTGGTACGGGCGGGTGCTGGTGGAACGGGTCGAGGGGTTCGCGACCAAGGAGCAGTGGAAACGGGCGTACGACGAGATCGCGGAGTTCGAGCGCACCCTGACCGCCGAGGGCATGATCCTGATCAAGTTCTGGATGCACGTCTCCGACGAGGAGCAGTTGCGCCGCTTCGAGAGCCGCAGGAACGACCCGCTGCGCTCGTGGAAGCTCACCGACGAGGACTGGCGCAACCGGGGAAAGCGGGCGGACTACGAGGCCGCGATCGAGGAGATGATCGAGAAGACCGACCGGCCGCGGGCGCGCTGGCACGTGATCGCCGGCGACGACAAGCAGTACGCGCGGTTCGCCGTGGTGGAGCACGTCTGCCATGTGCTGGAGACCAAGCTGACCAAGCGCGGTTTCGACCTGCACGCCGCCGATCACCCGGGGCCGACCGAGGTGTGAGGGTTCGGGCGCCGTCCGCGCCCGAACCCACCGCTCACAGGGTCAGTTTGCGCGCCTGCACCGGGTCCGTCGCCGCCACTGCGAGCTCGGCCAGCCGCCGGCACTCGGCCTCGGTGTAGCCGGTCAGCGACGCCCGTACCGCCGGCACGGCCCGCGGCGACATCGACAGGCTGGTCACTCCGAGACCGACCAGGATCGGCGCCAGCGCCGGGTCGGCCGCCGCCTCCCCGCACACGCCGACCGGCTTGCCCGCCTCCCGGCCCGCCTGCCCGCACACCCCGATCAGCTGCAGCAGGGCCGGCTGCCACGCATCCAGCAGGTCGGCCAGGTCACCGCACATCCGGTCGGCGGCGAACGTGTACTGGCTCAGATCGTTCGTGCCGATGCTCAGGAAGTCGACCACCCGCAGCAGGTCGGCGGCACGCAGCGCGGCGGCCGGCACCTCGATCATCACGCCCGCCTTCGGCAGGCCGGCCTCGCGGACCGCGTCGGCGAACGCGGTGGCCTCCGCGAGGGTGGACACCATCGGCGCCATCACCCAGACGTCCGCATCGGTGCCGGACCGGGCCTCGGCGATCGCGGCCAGTTGGGTGGCCAGCACCTCCGGGCGCTGGCGGGCAACACGTAGACCGCGTACGCCCAGCGCCGGGTTCGGCTCGCCCTCCTGGTTCAGGAACGGCAGCGGCTTGTCGGCGCCGGCGTCCAGCGTCCGGATCACCACCCGCCGGCCGGCCATCGCGGTGAACACCTCCCGGTACGCGGTGACCTGCTCGGCCAGCGTCGGCTCCTGGGCCCGGTCGAGGAAGAGCAGTTCGGTACGGAACAGTCCCACCCCCTCGGCGTGGACCTCGTCGGCGGCGGCCACATTCTTCACCGATCCGACGTTGGCGAGGAGCTTCACCCCGTACCCATCAGCGGTCCTGCCCGGACCGGTCAGACCGGACACCGCGGCCGCCGCCTGTGCCGCACCCTGCCTCGCGGCCTCTGCCGCGCCCTCGTCGATCCCGGCGTCGACGCGCCCCGCGGCGCCGTCGACCAGCACCAGCGTGCCCTCCGCGATGCCCAGCACCCCCGGGCAGGCGACCACGGCGGGCAGACCGAGAGCCCGGGCCAGGATCGCGGTGTGGCTGGTCGGGCCGCCCACCTCGGTGACCAGCGCGACCACCTGCTCAGGATCGAGGTCGGCGGTGTCCGCCGGCGCCAGGTCGCGGGCCGCCAGCACGTAGGGGTGACCCGGCTGCGGCACGCCCGGCATCGGCAGCCCGAGCAGGACCGCGACCGCCCGATCCCGGAGATCGTCCAGGTCGGCGACGCGTTCCGCGAGATAACCGCCGGCCGCCTCGAACGCCTCCCGGAACGCGCCGAACGCGGCGTCGATCGCGTGCGGCGCGTCCTGACCGGCCTCGACGTGCTCGCGGACGCCCTCGCGCAGCATCTCGTCGTCGGCCATCATCGCCTCGGCCCGCAGCACCTCCTCGACCGTGGCGTCCGAGGCGCGGTCGGCCCGGCGTTCCAGGTCGGCGACCACCTCGGCGAGGGCGGCGTTGGCCCGCTCGATCTCGGCGGCGGCGTCCTCGACCGGGATGGGCGGCGGCAGGGCCGGGACCGCCGCGATCCGCAACAGCGGGCCGGCGGCGATCCCGGCGCAGACGCCGATGCCGGTGAACGACTCAGGCATCGCTGGGCTCTTCGGCGTCGAGGTCGCGGGCCAGCAGCGCGGCGAGGCCGTCCAGGGCCTCGTCGGCGCCGTCGCCGTCGGCCTCGAGGACCACCTCGGTGCCCTGCTTGGCGCCGAGCGCCAGCACCGACAGCATGCTCTTGGCCGGCACCGGCTTACGCTCGCCGACCCGGATGGTGACCTTGACCGGCGCCGCCGCGGCGGCCTCCACGAAGAGCTTGGCCGGCCGGGCGTGCAGGCCGCTGGCGGAGCCGACAGCAACTGTGCGCGTGGGCATGAGAGACCCCCTAGGGCTCGATGGTGACCTTGATGGCCTCGCCACGGGCGACGATCCCGAAGGCCTCGATGGCCTGGTCCAGCGGCAGGCGGTGGGTGATCAGGTCGGCGACCGGCACCGCGCCGGTGGCGACCAGGTTGAGCGCCTCGGCGTTGTGCGCCGGGCTGGACCCGTTGGCGCCCACGATCATCAGCTCCCGGTAGTGCACCAGGTTCGAGTCGCAGGTGATCGTCGGGTTGTCCTTGGGCAGGCCGCCGAAGAAGCTGATCCGGCCCTGCCGGGCGGCCATCTCGATGGCCTGCTCCTGCGCCTTGCCGGAGGCGGCCGCGGTGATGATGACGTCCGCGCCGCGGCCGCCGGTGAGCTCGCGGACCGCCTCGATCGGGTCGACCTCGGCCGCGCAGATGGCGGCGTCCGGCTTGACCAGCTCGGCGGCCATGTCGAGACGCTGCCGGCTGAGCTCGACCAGGAAGACCCGGGCGGCGCCGCGGGACCGGGCCAGACGTACGTGCAGACACCCGATCGGACCGGAACCGATCACCACGACGTCGTCGCCCTCGCCGACCCGCGCCAGGTTCTGCGCGTTGAGCGCACAGGCCAGCGGCTCGGCCACCGACGCCTCGGCGAACGAGACGCCCTCCGGGATCCGGTTGAGGCCGTTCACCTTCAGGACCTCCTTGGGAACCACCATGTACTGGGCGAAGCCGCCCTCGAAGTGGTAGCCCATCGACACCTGGTTCGGGCAGACCGTCATCCGGCCGCGCCGGCACTCGGCGCACACCCCGCACGGGATGGCCGCGATCACCTGAACCCGGTCGCCGGTCCCCCAGCCCTCGACGCCCTCGCCCACCTCGACGATCTCACCGGCGATCTCGTGCCCCATCACCCGTGGCGGGTGGATGTGGTGGTGACCGAACTTGGAGATCTTGACGTCGGTGCCGCAGGTGGAGCAGTTCCGGACCCGGATCTTCACCTCACCCGGGCCGGCGGACGGCTCCGGCATGTCCTCGAACCGGACGTCGCCGGGAGCGTGGAAACGTACGACCTTCATTCACTGTCCTCCTGGATCTTCCCGAGCAGCCGGATCACGGTGCCGGGATCGGTGGCCTCGCGCAGTTCACGAGCCTGGTCCTCGTCGAGCAGGATCTCGGCGAGGGCGGCGAGCAGTTCGACGTGCCCGTCGCCGGCGGCGGCGATGCCGACGCAGAGCGCCACCGGCTCGCCACCCCAGTCGACACCCTCGGGGAAGCGCAGCACCGCGAGGGCGTCCCGCTTCACCAGCTCCTTGCCGCCGAGGGTGCCGTGCGGAATGGCGACACCCTCACCGACGTAGGTCGAGATGGACCGTTCCCGGGCCAGCATGGTGTCCACGTAGCCCGGTTCCACGGCGCCGATCTCGACCAGCACCTCGCCGCAGCGGCGTACCGCCTCGTCCCGGTCCGCGGCCTTCTCGTCCAGCCGGATCGCCCGGCGGTCCAGCAGCTCAGACATTGAAGTCGGTGCCCTGCTGGATGGCCTTGACCACCTTGGCGACCGCGGGGTCGCCGAGGAAGACCTGGAACGGCACGATCGGCTTGTCCGGCGCGACCGAGCGGGCCCGCGCGGCCAGCCCGTTGTGGCAGACCACCACGTCGGCGTCGGCGGGGATCGAGTTCACCGGGGTGTGCTCGACCGTGACACCGCTCTTGCTGAGCTGCTTGCGCAGGGTGCTGGCGAGCATCACGCTGCTGCCCATGCCGGCGTCGCAGGCGACGACGAGCTTCTGGATGTCCTTGCCGTTGAGGGTTGCCATGACGCTCTCCTGATCTAGGCGTTTTCCTTGCGGCTGTCGGTGGTGGTCTCGCTGTCGTCCGCCGAGGAGGTGGTGGCGGCCCGCTGGTGCGGGATCTCCGCCTCGGTGGCCACCTCCTCCTCGGCCGGGTCCAGCTCCTGGTCGGACTTCAGCTTGCCGAAGCCGAGCAGCAGGGCGGCGACACCGAAGGTGACCAGGGCGGCGATGACGACGCCGAGGATCATGCCGAAGTAGCCGCCCTTCGCGGTGACGGCGGCGAAGGCGAAGATGCTGCCCGGGGCGGGGGACGCGACGGTGCCGGTACCGGTGATCATGAAGGTGGCGACGCCGGCCATGCCGCCCGCGATCATCGCGAGGATCAGGCGCGGCTTCATCAGCACGTACGGGAAGTAGATCTCGTGGATGCCGCCGAAGAAGTGGATGATCATCGAGGCCGGGGCGGAGGGGCGCAGCGACTTCGGGCCGAAGAAGAGGTACGCCGCGAGCAGCCCCAGACCCGGGCCGGGGTTCGACTCGATCATGAACAGGATCGACTTGCCCTGCTCCTGCACCTGCTGCACACCGAGCGGGCTGAACACGCCGTGGTTGATGGCGTTGTTCATGAACAGCACCTTCGCCGGCTCCACCAGCACCGACACCAGCGGCATCAGGTTGTGGTCGAGCAGCCAGTCGACACCGTTGCCGGCCGCCCTGGTCAGCCCCTCGACGATCGGGCCGATGGCCAGCTTGCCGAGAATCGCGAAGGCGCCGCCGACGATGCCGGCCGAGAAGTTGTCGATCAGCATCTCGAAGCCGGGCCGGACCTTGCCCTCGATCGCGTTGTCGAACAGCTTGATGACATAGGCGGCGAGCGGGCCGATGATCATCGCGCCCAGGAACATCGGCACCTCGGCGCCGACGATCACGCCGAAGGTGGCGACCGCGCCGACGACGGCGCCGCGCTGGCCGTGCACCATCCGGCCGCCGGTGTAACCGATCAGGACCGGCAGCAGGTACTTGATCATCGGGTCGACGAGCTGGGCCAGATTCTCGTTCGGGGTCCAGCCGACCGGGATGAACAGGGCGGTGATCAGGCCCCAGGCGATCAGCGCGCCGATGTTGGGCATCACCATGCCGGCCAGGTAGCCGCCGATCTTCTGGACCCGCGCCTTGAAGCCGGTTCCGGTGACCGTGGGGGTATATGAAGAAGCCATCAGGGGATCTCCATTTCATGGGCTCGGGTCCGCAGCGGCTTGCGGCCGCAATTCCCGATCTGTACGGGTAAGTCGCGCTATTTCGTGCTTTCTCAGGGTGCGGTGGATCGCTCGTCCGGACGCACCGCGGCGTTGCGGGGTGGTGCACGACGGGACGAGGTGGCGCGGTATTCGGATGGCTGCTCCCGAGCCGGAACGGTTCTGCTCCGGGGGGCGGGGGAAGGACTGGGCGACTGGGCGGGGCGCTCAGTCGCTGCGTAACGGTCGGTTCAGGTCAGGGGCGGGGTCGAGCGCGATACGCGTACGGTCCAGGTCGGCCGGCCCGGGCATCCGGCTGCCCGGCAGGCTCACCGCGGCCGCGCCCCACGCCAGGCCCTCGATCAGTGCGGCCTCGCCGCGCGCGCCGGCCGAGAGGAACCCGGCCAGCAGGGCGTCGCCCGCGCCGACCGTGCTGCGCGGGACGCTCACCGGGGAGACGCCGGTCAGCACGCCGGCCTCGTCGACCAGCACCGCGCCGCCCGCGCCGAGGCTGGCCAGCACCGAGCCGGCGCCGGCCTTGCGCAGCCGCTGGCAGGCCTCGACCACGTCGCCGAGTGTGCACAGTTCGGCGCCGACCGCCTCGGCCAGCTCCTCACGGTTCGGCTTGACCAGGGCCGCGCCCGCCGCGACGCCGGCCAGCAGCGCCGGACCGCTGCTGTCCACCGCCAGCCGGGTGCCGCCCGTGACCAGCCGCTCGCACAGATCGGTGAAGGCCGCGGTGCTCGGCCCGGGCGGCAGGCTCCCGCAGATGACCACCCAGTCGGCGGCCCCCGCAGCGTTCAGGACCGCCTCGCTCACCTGTGCGAACTCGGCCCCGGAAAGCACCGGGCCGACCTCGTTGATCTTCGTGACCGTGCCGTCCGGCTCGGCCAGGGTGATGTTGGAACGGGTCCGTCCGGCGATCGGGACCGCCAGCATGTCGACCCCCTCGCCCTTGAGCAGGTCGACCAGCTGATCCCCCTCCGCCCCGCCGGTCGGCACCACCGCGGTGGAGCGGATCCCGTTGGCCAGCAGCGCCCGCGAGACGTTGACGCCCTTGCCGCCGGGATCGATGTGCGAGTCACCGGCCCGCAGCACCTCGCCGCGGACCAGCGCGTCGACCTCGAGGGCCCGGTCGACGCTGGGGTTGAGGGTGACGGTGAGGATCATGCCCGGACCAGCCGGACGCCGGCCGCCTCGACGTCACCGGCGAGCTCCTCGTCGAGCCCGTTGTCGGTGATCAGCAGGTCCAGCTCGGCGAGACCGCCGAACCGGGCCAGGTAGTCGTTGCCGATCTTGGTGTGGTCGGCGAGCAGGACGACCCGGCGGGACGCGGCGATCATCGCCCGCTTGACCGCTGCCTCGGCCGGGTCCGGTGTGGTCATGCCGCGTTCGACGGTGCAGCCGTTGGTGCCCATGAACGCGACGTCGACGTACATCTCGGCCAGCGGCCGCAACGCCCAGTCGTCCACGGTGGCCAGGGTCTTGCCCCGGACCCGGCCGCCGAGCAACAGGACGGTGAGGTTGGGCTTGACGCCGAGGGCCGCGGCCAGCACCGGCGAGTTCACCACCACGGTGAGTTCGCGATCGGCCGGCAGCAGGTGGGCGAGACGGGCGGTGGTGGTCCCGGCGTCCAGGATGATCGCCCCGTCCTCCGGCACCTCGGCGAGCGCCGCCTTGGCGATCCGCTCCTTCTCGCTGATCAGGACGGCGTCCCGGGTGGCGAGGGCCGGCTCGAAGCCGAGCCGCTCCACCGGGATGGCGCCACCGTGCACCCGGCGAAGCACGCCGGCCCGCTCCAGCACGGTCAGGTCGCGGCGGATCGTCTCGGCCGTCACGGCGAAGCTGTCCGCCAGCGCGACCACGTCCACCCGGCCTTCGGCGCGGGCGCGCCGCACTATCTCCTGCTGGCGTTCCTCGGCGTACATCTGTGGCTCACCGCCCGACTTCGTTTTGGCTTTGTCTTTGTTTACGCCCGCTTCTGCCCGAACGCAATATGTCAAAGAGATTTCGATCTCCTTACGCGAAGATCCGGAACCCCATGTCCAGCCAAAACGGAAGTATTCGGAAGTTGCCCGTTTATGTGGGTTTAGCGGCGAGTCGCACCGGCAGCGCTGTACGGCGGCAGGCCGAGCGTCTTACGGATGGCCTGCTGCACCTCGTCGAGCGGCGGGCGGCCGTCCACGTCGTGCACGACCTCCTTGCGCCGGAACAGCTCCAGCACCGGCCGGGTCTTCTCGTGGTAGTCGCGCAGCCGGGCCTCGAGCGCCTCGGGAGTGTCGTCGGCGCGGGTGACCAGCTCGTGGCCGCAGATGTCGCAGCGGCCCTCCTGCTCGGGCCGGTCGGCGATCAGGTTGTAGTCCATGCCGCAATTCGGGCAGAGCCGGCGGCTGAGCACCCGGCGCCGCACCTCCTCGTCGGACAGCTCGAGGTGGATCACGGCGTCGATGTCGTAGCTCTCCATGAAGAACTCGGCCTGCCGGCCGTTACGCGGGAAGCCGTCGATGATGAAGCCGTAGTTCCAGTCATGGATGCCCATGCGGCGGCGCACCACGTCCTCGACGAGGTCGTCGCCGACCAGCTCACCGGCGGCCATCAGCCGCTTGACCTGGGCGCCGATCTTCGTGTGGTTGCGCACGTGCCAGCGGAAGACGTCACCCACGCTGATGTGCACCAGGTCGAACTCCTGGGCCAGGATCTTGCTCTGGGTGCCCTTGCCGCTGCCCTGCACGCCCATGATCACGTACTTGCGCATGTGGCCTCCTACGGCTGGTCGGCCGCGCCGATCCGCAACGGGCCGGGCGGCAGTCCGGTCAACGTGGTCGGGTCGATGCTCCACGCGCCGGCCACCTGGAACACGTCGCGCTCGGCGACCAGCACCGTGGTCTCCTCCGGGTCGAAGTCGCCGGGCAGCCCGGCGTCGCGTTCCGCCGGGTCCGGCTCGCCGAACCACGACGTGACCTCGCCGGTCTGCCCCACATACCCGAAAGCGCGGATCAGATCACCGTGCGCCGCCCGCTGCCATCGATGCAGCTCGGTGACTCGATGTGTGGCGAAGTATTGCACCTCGGCGCCGAGCTCCGCGGAGAGCGCGACCACGTCCGGCGGGGTCTGCATGAGACGGCGGCCGACGGCGAGCACCCAGCGGGTGTCCCGGGCGCCGGGCAGCAACGGGGTGACCGCCACCCGGTCGTCGGTGAGATGGGCCAGATCGAGGCCGTCCCGCCAGGACACCGGGCCGAGGTCGCGCAGGCCGAGGGCCGCCAGGACGGCGCCCGGCTCGCCACCGGCGACGGCGAGCCAGGCCTGCTTGCCGCCGAATCCGGTCATGACGTCGGTATCCATGTCCGCAACGCTATCCGGCGTACGCCCGATACTGTCCGGTTACGCCCATTCGCCGGGCGCGCGGGAGACGCGCGTCACGGCCATCCGTAGTTGCGGCGCAGGATCGCCGCGACCCGGTCGAAGCGGGTCCGGTCCAGCACCGCGCCCTCGCGGCGGATGCCGTCCTCCTCCACCTCCAGCACCCGGTCGAGCCGGACCCAGCTCGGCCGCGCGGTCCGGTCCCAGTCGCCGGGGCCGAGCGCGAGCCAGTGCCGCTGGCCGTCGCGGTCGCTCTGGCTGGAGAGCATCAGGCCGAGCAGCGTACGCCCGTCGCGCCCGACCACCAGCACCGGACGATCCTTGCCCTGAGCCGGATCGTCCTCGTACGGCACCCAGGTCCAGACGATCTCCCCGGGATCGGCGTCACCGTCCAGATCGGGCGCATACGCCAGATGCCGTCCCGCCCGCGGCCGGGGCACCTGCCGGGGCGGTCGCGCCGGAGTCGCGGGTTGTGCCGGCACGGTTTCGCGCGGGACCTCGACGTCCTGCTCGTACACCGGCTGCCGGTCCGGCGCGCCCGCCAGGCGCCGGAAGAACGTCTTCAAGATTTCGAGCACCGCCGCACCCTACAGCCGGTTCCGCTGCACGCCCCGCCTCGGCGGGGAAGGATGACCAGCATGACCCGATACGGACCGATGTTCGGACCGGACTACACCTTCCTCGGTGTGCCGGCCTGTGACTGGCAGGAGCCGCGCACCTACGCCGACGCCGACGTCGTGATCCTCGGCGCCCCGTTCGACGGCGGCACCTCGCACCGCCCCGGCGCCCGGTTCGGCCCGCAGGTGATCCGCGGCACCGACTACCTCGCGCACGACGGCTCGCGCCCGCACATGGCGATGCGGGTCAACGCGCTCACCGACGATCTGACCGTGCTGGACGCCGGCGACCTGGAGGTGTTCAGCGGCGAGATCGAGCGCAGCTGCCGGACCATCGAGGACGCGGTGGCGTTCGTCTCCGGCCACGGCGCGATCCCGTTGATCCTCGGCGGCGACCACACCATCACCTGGCCGGACTGCACCGGGGTGTCGCGAACCCACGGCAAGGGCAGAGTCGCGGTCATCCACTTCGACGCGCATGCCGACACCGGGGACATCGAGTTCGGCTCGCTCTACGGCCACGGCCAGCCGATGCGCCGGCTGATCGAGTCGGGCGCGGTCCGCGGCGACCGGTTCCTGCAGCTCGGCCTGCGCGGGTACTGGCCCGGGCCGGACGTGCTGGACTGGATGGCCGACCAGCGGATGAACTCGTTCCACATGAGCGAGATCGTCGAGCGCGGGCTGGACGCGGTCCTGGACAGCGCCTTCGAGATCGCCCTGGACGGCTGCGACGGCGTCTTCCTGTCGGTCGACATCGACGTCTGCGATCCCGGGCACGCGCCCGGCACCGGCACCCCCGAGCCCGGCGGGTTCTCCGCCCGGCAACTGCTGGACAGCGTCTCGCGGATCTGCCACGAGCTGCCGGTGGTCGGCATGGACATCGTCGAGGTGTCGCCGCCGTTCGACCACGCCGACATCACCGCGATGCTGGGCAATCGGGTGGTCCTCGAAGCGCTCTCCGGGATGGCCCGGCGGCGCAAGGACGGCGACGGGCCGCGGTGGAGCCGCGCCACACCGTTGCTCCAAGATCGGGGTACGCCGAAGGACAGCCCGGATTAACCGAGGTCGAACTCGCCGTCCCGGACGCCGGCGAGGAAAGCGACCCACTCCGAGTGGGTGAAGACCAGCGCCGCGCCGTCCGGGTCCTTGGTGTCGCGGACCGCCACGATGCCGGGAAGGTTGATCGCCACCTCGACGCAGTCGCCCCCGTTGCCGCCGCTGCGAGTGCTCTTGTGCCAGACGGCACCGGTCAGGTCAGCCATCGCTCTCTCCTCAAGCGCCGTCGCTGCGTTCGATGATCGCGGCGATGAGATCGTCGGAATCGGCCTGGCTGAGCGCGGTCGCCTCCAGCTCTGCCCAGATCGACTCGTACGTCTCCACCTCCTTGAGCTTATCCAGGTAGAGCGCGCCGGTGAGATTCTCGCAGTAGATCGTCGTGGGCTCCGGCGACGCCGTCCCGACCGCCGGGAACTCCAGCACAGTGAACTGGCCGGAACTGGCCGCGGCGTGCGGGCCGGCCCCGAACGGGATCACCCGGACGCTGACGTTGGGCCGGGTCGACACGTTCACCAGGTGCGCCAACTGCTTCTGCATGCCCAGTGTGTCCGGGATCGCGCGGTGCAGCACCCCCTCGTCGATGATCACGTCGAGCTGTGGGGCCTGCGGGCGGCGACGGCTCAGCAGCGACTGCCGCTCGAGCCGGACCGCCACCGCGTTCTCCACCGCGGCCTCGTCGTCACCGTGCCAGCGGCGGAAGACGCATTCCGCGTACTCCCGGCTCTGCAGCAGGCCGGGGATCACGCTCGGGGCGAACGAGCGCAGCCGGCTCGCCGCCTGCTCCATGCCGACATAGAGCTCGAACCAGGCCGGGACGACATCGCCGTACGCATGCCACCAGCCCTTCGCCTTCGACTCCTGGGCCAGCCCGATCAGCACCTCGGTCATGTGGCCGGGCGCCGTGTAGACCGAGCACATCGCGATCACGTCGTGCTTGCGGACCGGCACCTCACCGTTCTCGATCCGATACATCCGGGCGCGGGAGAACTCCAGCTCCTGTGCCGCCGCCATCAGCGAGATGCCGGCCTGCTCCCGCAGCTGCCGCAGGAGCCGTCCCACCTGCCGCCGCGGCACGGTCGAGCCCGTCTCGGTCATCCGCTTTCGCTCCCCACCATCCGCCGGTGTATCGAACGAGACGATCGCATCGCCCCGGGCGAGACAGCGAGAATCCATTTCTGGGATTCTCGCCAAACCGCCTTGAGGTGCAGGGTAGGCCACGGAAGTCTTCGATGTGTAGCCGCCGAATCGCTCAAAGTGAGGCCGGGAATGCTGGTGCCGCGGACCGAACACGTCGGGGACCGTCCGTCGTGGGACTGCCGGGTCTGCGGCCTGCCGTGGCCGTGTGCCACCGCGAAGGTCGAGCTCGTCGAGCAGTACCAGAAGTTCCCGCACGGGCTCTCCGTCTACCTCGGCTCATGCCTGGTCGAGGCGATCGACGACTGGGCGGCCGGGGCCGGCGGACCACCGGCCGACCTCTACGAACGGTTCCTCGGCTGGGCCTGACGCCGGCTCAGTCCTCCACCCGCTTGCGCAGCGCGCGGTAGAGCTGGTCGTCCTGCACCGCGCTGTACAGCGTGCGGTCCGGGCCGGCCATCGGCACCCACGGGCAGGACTTGTCCTTACCGGTCAGGTTCACCTCGCCGACCTTCTTGTGAGTGGCCACCTCGTACACCGTCAACCGGTAACGGCCCTGCCGCAACGGCATGGTCTGCGGATCCGGATCCTCCACCTTGCAGTCCCGCAGCTTCGGCCCGGCGCCGATCAGATCCAGACAGGCCACCAGCTGGACCTGCCCCGGTTTCGGGGCCCAGGCCTTGCGTTCGGCGGCCGTGCCCGCGTACGCCGTCTCGTTCAGGGTCCGCGTCGAGCGGTAGGTGACGTCCATCTGGTCACGGACGCTGATCAGGATCGGGTGCGGCGCCGCACCCCGGTACTTCGGCGCATCCGGGTAGAACCAGTCCTGGCAGACCAACTCCAGGTCGTCGGTGGTGCGCGCCGGCTCGGTGGCCGCGCGCGGGCCGGCCAGGGCGCCCTCCACCGGGAACGACGGCGGCGGCCCGGCCGGCTTCGCCGCCGACGGCGGCAGGTTGATCAGCTGCACGAAGAAATAGGCCGCGGCGCCGAGACAGCCCACCAGCAGCAGCGCGAGCGCCGAGGTCCAGACCAGGGTGCGCCTTCGGGACGTACGCCCAGCAGCGCCCGCCTCGTCCACCTGCTGCATCCGTCGCTCCCAGCCTCCAGGTCGCGACGAACTATATCGACGACGAGCGCTGCTGTGTACCGTCGGTCGTCAGAACGCGTACGGTCCGAAACGTCCCCAGGCCACGAAGGCCGCCAGGATCAGCAGCACCACGGCCGGGACCGCCTTCGGCGCCTCCTTGCGGCGCAGGTGCACGATCACCGCGCCGGCCATCATCAGCACCAGGCCGAGCGCCGCCAGCGGGACCAGAACCGTCGCGATGTCCAGCACCGCGGGCAGGATCAGGCCGATCGCGGCCAGCAACTCCGCCGCGCCGATCGCCTTGACCGCACCCGCGCTGAAGTCCTCGACCCAGGTCAGACCCGACTCGGCCAGCTTCTCCTTCGGCTGGGTCAGCTTCATCAGCCCGGCGCCGAGGAATGCGGCAGCGAGCAGGATGGTGACCACCCACAGAACGACGACCATGATTTTCCACCTGACTCAGTGACTTCAACAGTTGAGTGAAAGTTAGTCGCGATGACTTAAGCAGGCAAGTGATCGGCTAGCATGGGGCACATGGACCCAGCAGAGCCACGCTGGCTGACCAGCGACGAACGCACCGCCTGGATGGCACTCACCAGCGTCTTCATGCGCCTGCCCGCCGCGCTCGACACCCAGTTGCAGCGCGACGCCGGAATCAGCCACTTCGAGTACGGGATCCTCGCCGGCCTGTCCGAGTCCCCCGACCGCACGCTGCGGATGAGCACGCTCGCGCGGTTCGCCGAGGGATCGCTGGCCCGCCTCTCGCAGGCCGTCAGCCGGCTCGAGAAACGTGGCTGGGTGCGCCGCCGCCCCGACCCGGCCGACGGGCGCTACACCCTCGCCGAGCTCACCGACGACGGGTGGGACAAGGTCGTCGCCACCGCGCCCGGGCACGTCGAGGCCGCCCGCACGCTGGTCTTCGACCCGCTCACCAAGGCACAGGTCGGCCAGTTGCGGGAGATCTGCCGGCGCATCATGCACGCGGTCGACCCCGACGACACCTGCGGAACCGTCCACCCTGCGACCACGGAGAACCGATGAGCCCGATCCTTGATCCGGTGGTGCCCGCGGGTGCGTACGATCGCTTCCTGATCGAAGCCCTGCCCCGTGCCCGCGCGCAGCGGGCCTGGAACGCCGCGGACGGGCCGCTGCCCGCCCTCTATCTCAGCCACGGCGCGCCGCCGCTCTTCGACGACGGCCCCTGGCTGCGGGAACTCTTCGACTGGGCGCAGTCCATGCCGAAACCGGCGGGCATCCTGATCGTCTCGGCGCACTGGGAGACCGCGCCGCTGGCGCTCTCCGCGCCGGCCGCGCACACCCCGCTCGTCTACGACTTCGGCGGCTTCCACCCGCGCTACTACGCGATGCGGTACGCGACTCCGGACGCCTCGGCGCTCGCCCGCCGGATCGCCGGGATGATGGGCGAACCGGTTCATCAGCACGCCAGCCGCGGCCTCGACCACGGGGCCTGGGTGCCGCTGATGGCCATGTACCCGCTGGCCGACGTGCCGGTGCTGCAGCTCAGCATGCCGACGCAGGACCCGGCCCGGCTGCTCGCCATCGGCGAGCGGCTGCGGGAGCTGCGTGCCGAGGGTGTGCTGGTGATCGGGTCCGGCTTCATGGTGCACGGCTTGCCGTTCCTCACCCGCGACATGCTGAGCGGCGCGGTCCCGGCGTGGTCGTCGGAGTTCGACGCGTGGGCGGCCGAAGCGCTGGGCCGTGGTGACGTGGACGAGCTCGCGGCCTACCAGCACCGGGCGCCGGGGATGCCGTTCGCGCACCCGACGCCGGACCACTTCACGCCACTGTTCGTCACGCTGGGCGCCGCCGACCGGCCCGACCGTCCGGTGCGCACCATGATCGAGGGATACATGATCGGGTTCTCCAAGCGGTCGTTCCAGACGTTGCCGTGATTGGGTGGTACCCGTGACGACGAGCTGGCAGGACCTGCCCGCGGAGGCGGTGGACGAGGCGGCCCGGCTGCTGCTCGGCTGGCGGCTCACCGCCAACGGGGTGAGCGTGCGGCTGACCGAGGTCGAGGCTTACAGCGGGCTGGGCGCCGACCCGGCCAGCCACGCGCATCGCGGGGTCACCAACCGCAACGCGGTGATGTTCGGCCCGGCCGGGCGGCTCTACGTCTACCAGATCTACGGCATGCACTTCTGCGCCAACATCGTCTGCGGCGAGTCCGGGAAAGCGGCGGCGGTGCTGCTGCGGGCCGGTGAAGTGGTGGACGGGCTGGCGCTCGCCCGGCAGCGGCGGCCGGCCGCACGGCGCGACAGTGACCTGGCGGCCGGGCCGGCGAAGCTGATGCAGGTGCTGGCGCTGGACAAGGGCGCCAACGACACATCAGTGCTCGACGGCAGCGGTCCGGCGACGCTCACCCCACCCACCGGGCCGGTCGGCACCATCGCGGCCGGGCCACGGGTCGGGGTGACCTCGGCCCACGACGTGCCGTGGCGCTTCTGGATCGCCGGCGACCCGACAGTCAGCGTCTACCGCCGGCACACGCCCCGGGCCCGGCGCCGCCCCTCCAACGGTTAAACCCAAACTCGCCGCCTCACCTCCCCGCCACCGCCGTCTGGCCGCCTCGCTGGCTCGAGCTGCGGCGGGGCTGCGGCTGGCTTGCTGGTTGAGCGGCGCGGCGAAGAGGGTCTCGGGTGGGGCGACAGCCGTAAGGCACAGCCGGGCCCAATATTTCGGACTTTTTGATCATCCGGCTGGGAACTGCGCACCCTTCCTGCCGGCGGAGGCAGCAACAGCTCCCAGCCGGCTCCCGGGAACCGGCCTTGTGGATCACCCGGCTGGGAGTTACGGCTGTCCTGATGATCCACACCCGGTCGAAACGTCGCGCCAAGCGGCTGGCTCTCACGGCTGTTTCCGCAAGCGCGAAACAACACTGAGCGCCAGCCAAGCGGGGCGGCTGGCGCTCACGGCTGCTTCCGGAAGCGGGAAACGACACTGAGCGCCAGCCAAGCAGGGCCGGCTGGCCCTCACGGCTGCTTCCGCAAGCGCGAAACAACACTGGGCGCCAGCCAAGCAGGGCCGGCTGGCCCTCACGGCTGCTTCCGCAAGCGCGAAACGACAGTGAGCGCCAGCTGAGCGGGGCGGCTGGCGCTCGCGGCTGGTTCCGGGAGCGGGGACGACGGTGAGGGTCAGCCGGTGGACGGGGCTAGTCGGCCAAGTTCAGGGGGAAGACGACGGTGAAGCGTTCGAAGAGGATCTCCTCGGAGTGCTCGTCCCACGGGCGGCCGAGAGTGGCGCAGCGCCGTTGCCAGTAGTGGCGGTGGTTGGCCATCCAGCTTTCGCGCGTGCGGTCGTCCTCCCCTTCGGCGTGGGCGAAGGACTCCTCGACGCTGTGGAAGGCGCCGATCCGCAGTTCGGTGGTGCGCAGCACGAGCCGGGGCGCGCCGGTGCTGTCGCAGACGATCCAGTGGCAGCCGATTCGCGGCAGCGGGTTGGACTCCGTGTCGAAGTCGGCCATCAGCGAGGACGTGGCCCGCTTGGCGCCGGCGGCCACCAGCTCCAGCAACTCGTCGGCGAGCTCGGCGGAGTCGCCGAACCGCTCGACTGTGTAGTCCGGGGCGACGCGGACCGCGTCGGGGCGGGCGGCCGCGTACGACGCCCAGAACTGCGCGGCGGCGGCGGTGTCGACCGGGGCCGGGGTGGTACGCGTTGACATGGCCGCCATCCTGGCATGGTTTCGACAGCGACCCGGCGGGTAGCCGCGCCGGATGACCCCGAACGCCAGTGTGACCTTCGTCGGTAACGCCACGACGCTGCTGCGGCTGGGCACCTTCACGCTGCTCACCGATCCGGCCTTCAGCCCGGCCGGCAGCCGGGTCTACCTCGGCTACGGCGCGTGGACGCGCAGGCTTCGGGATCCGGCGAAGACGTACGAGGAGCTGCCGACCCCCGATGCCGTCCTGTTGTCACACCTGCACGGCGATCACTTCGACCGCACCGCCCGGCGGCTGCTGCCCCGCGATCTGCCGATCGTCACCACTACGCAGGCACAGCGGCGGTTGCGCAAACGGCACTACTCGGCCGTACAGGGTCTGCCCACCTGGGAGGCCGAGGAGTGGCGCCGCGACGGGCAGACGTTGCGGGTGACCGCGCTGCCCGGCCGGCACGGTCCGGGCCTGGTCGACCATCTGCTGCCGGACGTGATGGGCTCGCTGATCGACTGGGAGGTGGACGGCGAGCGGCGGCTGCGGCTCTACATCACCGGTGACACGCTGTACCGGCCGTTCCTCGGCGAGATCCGGGACCGCTGCGGCGAACCGGACGTGATGCTGATCCATCTGGGCGGCACGAAACTGCTGGGCCTCACCCTGACCATGGACGGCCGGCAGGGCGCCGAGCTGACCGGGCTGATCCGGCCCCGGCTGACCCTGCCGATCCACTACGACGACTACAAGGTGATGAAGTCGCCGCTCAGCGACTACCTCACCGAGTGTCAGGGCCGCTCGCTGACCGGCGTCCAGGCGATCGGCCGCGGGGAGACGCTCACGCTGGCGTGAAGACGCCGAGGCTGCGGGTGGGCCGGGTCAGCGCCACGTAGAGGTCGTTGGCGCCGCGCGGCGACTCGGCCAGGATGCCGGCCGGGTCGACCACCACCACCTCGTCGAACTCCAGGCCCTTCGCCTCGGTCACGGTCAGCAGCACGGCATCCTCCTCCAGGTCGGTGCCGACCGGCAGCAGAGCTGCCAGTTCGTCGCGCCGGCCGGCCGGGGTGAGCACCGCGAGCCGGCCCTCGCGCTCGCGGCCCACCAGCTCGGCGAGCCGGCTGAGCGGGCCGGTCTCCTCCCAGGGTTCGATGCCGGAGTGCCGGACCGGGCGCGGCGGTTCGATCGGCGCGCCGGCCGCGGCCAGCACCCGCCGGGTGTAGGCCAGAATTTCGGCCGGGGTGCGGTAACTCACGGTGAGTTCGGCGAGACGCCAGCGATCTGCGACGTACGGGTGGAGCACCTCACCCCAGCCACCCGGGGCGCCCATCGTGCCGGCTTGGGCGAGGTCGCCGACGATCGTCATCGACCGGCTCGGGCAGCGCCGCATCAGCAGCCGCCAGGCCATCGGGGACAGCTCCTGCGCCTCGTCGACGATCACGTGCCCGTACGCCCACTTCCGGTCCGCCGCAGCCCGTTCCGCCGCCGAGCGCCACTCCCGGTGCTCGTACCGTTCGGCCAGCATGTCGGCCTGCATCACGTCGGCCGCGTTCGGGATCGCCGCTTCGAAGTCGTCCTCCAGCTCGTACGACTTCGAGCCGGCCGTGACGTCGAGGACGCCCTGCGCGTACGCCAGCTCCCGCCGCCACTGCCGGACGGCCCGCTCCCGGGCGGCCCGGTCGTCCTCGCCGAGCAGTTCGGCGGCCTCGTCGAGCAGCGGCACGTCGGCCGGTGTCCACCCGCCGTCCGGTTCGCGCCGCAGCAGCTCGCACTCGTCCGCGCTGAGTTGCGGGACCGCGGCCGGGTCGGCGTACAGGCCGGTGAGCAGCTGCTCCGGGGTGAGCACCGGCCACAGCTCGTCGAGCACCGCCTGGACTGCGGGATCGCCGGCCAGGTCAGCGCGGATATCCGCCAGGTCCGCCTCCTCCAGCACGTTCGACGAGGTCAGCGCGTCGTCCTCGCCGAGCGGATCGTTCCAGAACGGGTCGTAGCCGATCTTGTCGGCGACCTGGGCGGCCAGCTCGTCGAGGACCGCGCGGTCGAAGAGGGGCCGGGCCAGGTTGTGCAGCCGTCCGGACCGGCGGGCCCGCTCCCGGGCCGCGTCCACGGTCGGCGGGTCGAGGCGCAGCACGTGCCGGTCGGCCACGACCTCGATCGTCTCGTCGGGAACGCGCTGTCTGACGCGTACCGCCGCTTGCAGGATCTCCACCATGGCGGCGCGACCCTTCAGCTCGGCGGTGGCCGGCGGCTCCGGCCGCCGGGCCGTCACGCCCGGGAAGAGGTCACCCTGCGTGGCCAGCAGCACGCCGGTCTCGGCCAGCGACGGCAGCACGTGCGAGATGTAGCGCAGGAAGGTGGCGTTCGGGCCGACGATCAGTACGCCGCGCGCGCTGAGCTGCTCACGGTAGGTGTACAGCAGATACGCGGCCCGGTGCAGCGCGACCGCCGTCTTGCCGGTGCCCGGCCCACCCTGGACGACCAGCACGCCGCCGAGGTCGGAGCGGATCACCCGGTCCTGTTCGGCCTGGATGGTCTCGACGATGTCGCGCATCCGCCCGGTGCGGTTGGCGGTGAGGGCGGCGAGCAGCGCGGCCTCGCCGGTCAGCGGGGTCGTGTCGGTGGCCCGGCCGGCGTCGAGGATCTCGTCGTCGAGCGCGATCACGGACCGGGCCCGGGTACGGATGTGCCGGCGACGGGTCACGCCGTGCGGGGTGACGGCGGTGGCGACGTAGAACGGGCGGGCGGCCGGCGCCCGCCAGTCGACCAGCAGCTGACGGTCGGTGTCGGTGAGCCCGATCCGGCCGATCCGCAGTGGTTCGTCGTCGTGCCGGTCCAGGCGGCCGAAGCAGAGCCCGTCCTCGACCGCGGCGAGCTGGGCGAGGCGTTCGGCGTACTGGGCGGTGACCGCATCGCGGTGTGACCGGGCGTGCGGGGTGCCGCCGCCCTCGAGCCGGGCCTGGGCGAGCCGCCGCTCGGTGCGGTCGCGGAGTTCGTCCAGGTGGCGGTACAGGTCGGTGAGGTGGTGCTGCTCCTCGGTGAAATCTGCCGCCGGAACACTTGACAGACTTGACAAGACCCCTCCCAGGGCTTAATCTGATAGTGGGTGTGCAGGCTTTTTTCGAAATCAGACAGGCGCAACTGCCTACGATAGCACCCGAAATCGCCACGCGGCAGCGGGCGGAACACTAGCGTTCCCCCTGATGATCTCGAACCGTGGACTTCTGGGGCTCAGCCTGCTCTGCGGGGTCGCCGTGCTGTGGTCGGCCGGGCTCATCGTGGCCCTCACTCTGGGCGCGCGACCCGTCCACTCCGCGGTCGCCGTCGGCGTCGCCGCCCTGCTCACCGTGCCCGGCTTCGCCGCCGGCATCCTCAACAACCGCCGCGGCTACCGCACCCGGGCGCCCCGCCGGCTGTGGAGTCTCGCCTCCTGGGTGCCGCCGCACGTGCCGCACTGGGCGGCAGTGGTCGCCGCGGTCGTCTTCTTCGGCTTCTGGCTGACGATCGTGCTCGCCTTCGCCGCTCTCGACGGCAGCCCGTCGATCGAGGACGGCCGGTACGTCCTGCAGGACCACGACCGGGTCGTCGAGGTGAGCCGGGCGACCTACGAGCGGCAACTCGACCACGAACAGCAGGTCTCGCTCGCCGTGCTGGGCGCCTTCGCCGTCGGCGGCTGTTTCCTCTGCGCCGCGCGAGCCACCGATCACGAGGAGTGACAGGCGCGGGCGAACCGGCCTACCGTGAGGCGGTGGAGAAGGACTTCGACGAGGTGCTGGCCCGTACCGCCCGGATCGCCACCGACTGGCTGAGCACTCTGGAACAGCGCCCGGTCGGCGAGACCGCGACCCTGGACGAGCTGCGCGAGCGGCTCGGCGGTCCGCTGCCCGCCGGGCCGATGCCGCCGGTGCAGGTCGTGCAGGAATTGGCGGCCGCGACCGAACCGGGGCTGGTGGCGATCCCGTCCGGGCGCTACTTCGGGTTCGTGATCGGCGCGGGACTGCCGGCCGCGGTCGCCGCCGACTGGCTCACCACCGTCTGGGACCAGAACGCCGGGCTGTACGCCTGTGGCCCGGCCGCCGCGGTCGTCGAGGAGGTGGCCGGCGAGTGGCTGCGTGAGCTGTTCGGGTTGCCGGCCGGCTCGTCGTACGCGTTCGTCCCCGGCTGCCAGACCGCCCACCTCACCTGCCTCGCCGCGGCCCGCCACCACGTGCTGCGGCAGGCCGGCTGGAACGTCGAGGAGGGCGGGCTGAACGGCGCTCCGGCGGTCCGGATCGTGGCGAGCACCCGGCGGCACATCACCATCGACCGGGCGCTGCGCCTGCTCGGCTTCGGCACCGCCGGGCTGACCGTGGTGCCCGCCGACGACGCCGGCCGGATGGACGTCGCCGCGCTGCGGGCCGTGCTCGCCGGTCCCCCGCAGCCGACCATCGTCTGCGCGCAGGCCGGCGAGGTGAACACCGGCGCCTTCGACGACCTGGACGCGATCGCCGACGCCTGCGCGCCGGCCGGGGCCTGGCTGCACGTGGACGGCGCGTTCGGGCTGTGGGTGCTGGCCAGCCCGGCGCTGCGGCACCTGGCGGCCGGGGCGCACCGGGCCGACTCGTGGGCGTTCGACGCGCACAAGTGGCTCAACGTGCCGTACGACAGCGGCATCGCCTTCTGCGCCCACCCGGAACCGCACCGGGCGGCGCTCAGCACCACCGCCGACTACCTGGTGCAGGGCGGCGACGGCTCCCCGCGCGACGCCATCGACTGGACTCCCGGGTTCTCCCGCCGGGCCTGCGGCTTCCCGGTCTACGCGGCGCTGCGCTCGCTCGGCCGCCAGGGCGTCGCGGACCTGGTGGACCGCTGTTGCGCGCTCGCTCGCCGGTTCGCCGACGGCCTGGCCACGGTGCCGGGCAGCCAGGTCGTCGGCGAGGTGGTGGTCAATCAGGTGCTGTTCCGCTTCGCCGACGACGAGACCACCACGCGGGTGCTGCGCGCGGTGGTGGACAGCGGCGAGGCCTGGCTCAGCGGCACCGCGGTGGGCGGGCGGCGCGCCATCCGGCTCTCGGTGAGCAACTGGCGCACCAGCGGGGAGGACATCGAGCGTACGCTCGCCGCGTTCCGGGCCGCGGCGAGCTGACCGGAGTGGATTCGGGCCGCGGCGAGCTGACCGGAGTGAGGCCGGGCCGCGGTCAGCTGAGCGGAGTGAGGCCGGGCCGCGGTCAGCTGAGCGGGTCCGAGGTCTCCCGGCGCAGCTTGGCCGAGCCGCGGCCGACCGACCAGCCCTGCGCCCAGCGGGCCGTGGAGTCCCGCTTGGTGCGGTCGGCCAGGTGGTACCAGTCCATCCGGCAGCGCGACCGGGTCACCTCGAGCACCCCGAAGCCGTGCCCGTCGGTCTCCACCCAGCGCACGTGCGGGTTGGTCGCCCGGATCAGCGAGCCGGCCAGCACGCTCAGCGGCCCGCCGGCCCGGGTCTTCAGGAAGTCGTTGAGGTTGTCGCTGGTCACCGACGGCACCACGAACTCCGCGGCGGCCGGCCGGGACGGGCCGGTGTCCTTCGTGGTCAGCTCGTTCGCCCACGACGTGTGGATGTCGCCGGTCAGGAAGACGACGTCCTGGGTGCCGTGGGCGCGCAACGTGTCGACCAGGCGCTCGCGGTCGGCGTTGTAGCCGTCCCACTGGTCGACGTTGAGCACCACCCCGTTCTGCGGGACGCCGATCAGCTTGGCCAGCGGCGGCACCAGCCAGGCCGGCAGCGTGCCGACGTCGAGCCGGGAGATCATCACCGGGTTGCCGACCAGCTTCCAGATCGCGGTCGAGGAGGTCAGGCCCTCGGTGAGCCAGGACATCTGGGCCGCTCCGGCGATCGTCCGGTCCGGGTCGTCGGCCGCGGTGCCGCCCTCCTGCTCCGAACGGTACGTCCGCAGGTCCAGCATCGACAGCTCGAACAGATCGCCGTAGCGCAGACGCCGGTAGATGTGACCGGCACCGGCGAGCCGGACCGGCATCCACTCCGCGTACGCCTGCCGGGAGGCCGCCACCCGGGCGCGGAAGTCGCCCTCGCTGCCCGGGGTGTGGTTCTCCGCGCCGTCGCTCCACATGTCGTTGGCGACCTCGTGATCGTCCCACGTGATGATCCACGGCACCGAGGCGTGCAGGGCCCGCAGGTCCGGGTCGGTCTTGTACTGCGCGTGCCGGATCCGGTAGTCGGCCAGGCTCAGCGTCTCGTGCGCCGGCTCGGTACGCCGGACCACGCTGCCGCCCGCGGTGAAGGCGCCGGTGCCGTACTCGTAGAGGTAGTCGCCGAGGTGCACGACCAGGTTGAGATCGCCGCGCTCGGCCAGGTGCCGGTAGGCCGCGAAGTGCCCGGCCTCCCAGTTGGCGCAGCTCACCACGCCGGCGCGGAGCCGGGCGACGGCGTCGGCGGCGGCCGGGGCGGTCATCGTGCGGCCGGTCGGCGACCAGGTCCCGGCGTAGCCGAAGCGGTACCAGTACGTGGTGGCCGGCGCCA
The DNA here is from genome assembly GCF_036053395.1 of Actinoplanes sp. NBC_00393. Lineage (NCBI taxonomy): Bacteria > Bacillati > Actinomycetota > Actinomycetes > Micromonosporales > Micromonosporaceae > Actinoplanes > Actinoplanes sp. NBC_00393. The sequence continues at coordinate 6,056,899 of NZ_CP107942.1, forward strand.
GCCCGTCGACGTCGATCTTGACGGTGTGGTCGCGCTCCGGGCCGGTGGCGAACGTGCCCGCGGCGGCCACGGCGGTGAACCCGGCGTCGGTGGCGATCTGCCAGTCGACGCTGACCTGCGGGCCCACACCGGAGCCGGGCAACGACTCGGGCGTCGGGGTGACCCGGGTCCACAGCAGGATGCCGCCGGGCAGGGGGTCACCCGAGGCGACACCGTGCCGGAAGACGCCCTCAGCCGCGGTGGCGGCCCCGGGAAGGGCGGTCGTCGCGACTGCGCCGGCCCCGGCGGTCAGCCCGGCCAGCAGAACGGTACGGCGATCGAGGAGAGTCATGCGTCTCTATGTATCAGCGCACCCACCGGTCCCGGCCTCGGTCAGACGGATATTCGACCGACGTTCATCGAAGTTGTCACGGCTGGACCTGCCGGATCCAGCCGAGGATCCGGTCGTGCAGATCGGACGGCACCGGGACGGAGCGCACGACGTGGTCGTTGAGCGCCTCGAACAGCACGGCGCTGAGGTAGGCGGTGAGGGCGATCTCCGCCGGGTCGAACTGCTCGACAAGGTCGGCCCGGGCCCGTGCGCACGGCCACGGCCGCCCGCACCGCCGGCAGTCCCACGACGGCCGGGCGTAACGGTGTTCGGTACGCAACTGGAGCATTACCCCAGCGTGAGTGGCCTTGCGTCCAGAATGCAAGGCTTGCAAATTCACATCCCGCAAAGCCCGGCGAAGCCCTGGTGTTCGGCACTTCCCGCGGGCAGACTGACCGAGATCCGACGGGGGGAGGACGCGCGTTGGCACCACGCAAGGCACCGAGCATCCGGCAACGGCGCCTGGCCGGGGAGCTCAAGCGGCTCCGGGTCGCCGCGCACCTGAAACAGGAGCACGTCGCCGAGCGCACCGGGCTGGACGCCTCCTCGATCTACCGGATCGAAAGGGCGATGAACAAACCCCAGCGGCGTACGGTCCTCACGCTGCTGGACCTCTACGGGGTGACCGACCCCGACCGGCGGGCCACCCTGCTGGACTGGCTGAAGGAGCCGGGAGACGGTCAACCGCTCTGGTTCCACCGCTACGAGGTGTACCTGCCGGACGTGATGATGCTCTTCGTCAAGCTCGAGGCCGAGGCCGAGAGCCTGCGGGTCTACGAGTCGATGCTGGTGCCCGGCCTGCTGCAGACCGAGGAGTACGCGCGGGCGATCACCCGGTCGGTGAGCGGCTGGCCGCCCGAGGAGATCGAGCGCCGCGTGCAGGTCCGCCTGCACCGCCAGGACGTCCTGCACCGGTCCGCGCCGATGCGGTTCCGCGCGGTCCTCGACGAGGCCGCGATCCGGCGGGTGGTCGGTGGGCCGGCGGTGATGCGGGCCCAGCTGGAGCACCTGGCGACGGCCTCCCGGGAGCCGGGCATCACCGTGCAGGTCATGCCGTTCAGCACCGGGGAGTACCCGGCCATGATCGGCAACTTCGTGCTGATGGATTTCGCGACGCCGTTCGACCGGCCGGTCGTCTACCTGGAGAGCAGCGCCGGCGACGCGTTCATCGAGAACGAGCAGGACGTCGCCCGGTACGCCGAGTTCTTCGACGCGATCAGCGCGCGGGCCCTGCGGCCGGCCGCCTCCCGGACCCTGATCGAGGAAGCCGCCCGTGCCCTCGGCTGAGATCCGGCTCTGGTCGGTCGTCGCCGAGCCCGAGGCCCTCGCGGCGGCCGGCCCCGGGGCGGAGCTGCACCACGGGCCGGACGTCGTGCTGGCAGTCGGGCCGGACACCCTCGTCGTGGTGGCCGAGGGCGCGGTGCGTACCGCTGAGGATCTTGCTTTGGCCGGGCCCTTCCCGGCCCGGATCGCCGGCCTGCTGGCCGGCGCCAAACCGCCCACCCTGCTCGCCTTCGCCCGCCTCGCCGAAGGCTGTCTCGCGCTGGGCGCCGCCCGCGCGGTGCGCCTCGGCCGCCGCCGCGGCGCCCTGCAGGACCTCGGGCTGGTCCTGGACGCGCCGCTCCCCTACGACCTGCTGGACCGGGTACGCCCCACCGGCCCACCCCCGGACCAGCCGGACCTGGACTGGCTCGACCTGCTGCCGGCCGACCCGGCCACCGCGCTGGAACAGTTCATCACCGGCTGGTACGCCGACGTCCCACCCGTGCTCGGCACACCGGAACCGCCCGCCGGGCAACCCGGACCGCTGCGGGCCTTCCACCGGCTCGCCGCCGGCCGCCCCGAGGTGTACGGCACCGCCCTGCACATCTTCCCGGAACCGGCGCCCACCGGCTTCGGGCGTGATGGCGACGGCGTCTTCACACTCTCCACCGGGCGCAGCTCGCAGGACGATCCGCCGGTCTACTACCAGGGGCTCAGTGACCAGCCGCTGCGCGAACGCGAGCGGCTCAGCGCGTACCTGATGATGGTTGCCCTGGCCGGCGCCGCGATGGATGCCTCGCCCGGCGGCATGGCCTTCGTCGACCGCCCCCAGGCCAAGCGGATCATCGCCCCGCTGCGGCGGGTCCCGCTGCGGCCGATGCGCTGGCCGTGCGCGCGGTCCCGGTTCTACGCCGGCCCGGGCATCGTGGTGCTCGTCGGCGCCGACAACACCGACTGGTACGAGGTGTACATCGGCGCCCGGCACCGCTCGCTGCTGCGCCGGTTCCGCAAGCTGGGCCTGGACTGGGAGCGCTTCGACGGCTGAAAAGCATCATGCGGCCATGGCCGGCGACCGATCTAGGGGCATGACGTGGGCACCGACCTGGCTTCGCAGCATGGCGCCGCCGCGGCAACTCGGCGCCCGGATCCGCTGGCTGTTCCTCATCCTGATCCTGTTCAACCTGATCATCACCGTCCCGCGGGCGCTCGGCAGCGACCTCGCGCCGCTGACCTGGCGGATCGCCGCGGTGGCCGCGGTGGCCGTGCTCGGCTGCTGGTTCCTGCGCGGCTATCGGCGCGGTGGCTTCCCGGTCGCGGCTGCCCCGCTCGAAGGCGTAGCCCTCGGCGTGATCGGGTACGGCTCGCACGACTGGCTGATCACTCTCGGCCTGCTCTTCGTCACCGTGTCGTTCCGCGGTCTCTACGGCTCCTGGAAGCACGCGCTGGTGCTGACCGTCTCGCTGTTCGCCGGGTCGTCCGCCGCGATCGCGCTCACCCAACCCCACCTGATCGGCACGTTCCTGCAGCAGACCGCCGGGGTCGTTCCGCTGGCGCTGTTCACCGCGGCGGTCGCCGAGAGCACCCGCCGGCAGGAGCAGGCCGCCGCCCGGGAGCGGGTCTTCGCCCGGCTCGGCTCGACGCTGGTGACCACGTCCCACCGGGACACCATCTGCCGGCACTCGGTCGAGGCGGCGCGGGAGCTGCTCGGCGGGCTGCCGGGCGGATGGGCCGCGATCGCCCTGAAGACCCCGCAAGGGGAACGCGTCGGCGTCGGCGCCGGGCCGGTTCCGCCGGACCTGATCGGTTCGGCGCCGGGTTCGCAGCCGTTGGGCGTACGCGCGCAGCTCGCCCTGCAGAGCGAGAAGTTCTGCTATGGCAGCCTGCTGATCGGCGCCGACGTGCCGATCCCGGCCGACGTCCGCCCCTCGCTGGACGCCCTGGCCGCGCAGACCGTCCTCGGCCTGTGCAACGCCGAGCGCGCCGAGGACCTGCGGCACCAGGCGTTCCACGACAGCCTCACCGGCCTGGCGAACCGCCCGCTGCTGCGCGACCACCTGACCCAGGCGCTGGCCCGCGCCCGGCGGGGCAGCCCGGTCGCGGTCCTGCTGATCGACCTGGACGGATTCAAGAAGGTCAACGACACGTACGGCCATGCGACCGGTGACCAGCTGCTGGTCGCCGTGGCGCAGCGGCTGCGCGACGCGGTCCGTGGCGCGGACACCGCGGCCCGGCTCGGCGGCGACGAGTTCGCCGTCCTGCTCGACGGCATGGACTCGCCGAGGGACGCGGTGCTGGTCGCCGAGCGGCTGCTCGCCTCGATCCAGGAGCCGCTCACGCTCAGCGGCATCGACCTGGCGCCGGCGGCCAGTGTCGGCGTCGCGGTGTGGCGTGAGCACGCCGACATCGACGCGTTGCTGCACGACGCGGACTCCGCGATGTACGCCGCGAAAGCCGCCGGCAAGGGCCGGGTCGGGCACGTCGACGAACAGGGCGACGTGCGGATCCTGACCTCGGCCCGCGGAGCGGGTTGATGCCGGATGCGAACGCACCCGGCATCAGCACATCGGGGGATTACTCGCTGATCGCGTCGATCAGATCGCCGACCGGACGGTCCGGCAACGCGCGGGCCACATCGGCGACCGCGACGATGCCGACCAGCTGGTGACCGTCGATGACCGGCAGGCGGCGAACCTTGTACTGGCTCATCGTGCGCAGGATCTCGGCGGCGTCGTCGTCGGCGCCGATGGTGATCGGCTTGCCGGAGGCCAGCTCCGAGGCGGGCACGTCGGCCGGGTTGCGGCCCTTCGCCAGGGCCTTCACCACGATGTCCCGGTCGGTCAGCATGCCGTGCAACCGGTTGTCCTCACCACAGATGGGCAGCGAGCCCACGTTGAGCTCGGACATCTTCCGGGCGGCCTCCGCGAGGGACTCCTTCTCGCCGACGCAGGTGACGTCCCGGCTCATGATCTCGCGGGCGGTCGTCATGAGGGGTGACTCCCTTCCATAGATGTCACAGTGTCGTCACTGGACGTACCCGCGTCAGACCGTTGCAATCGTCGCGGCCACCTCGTCGACGAGTTCGCGGGCCAGGAACCCGGTCCGCCCGTATCCCGGGGCCAGCCGGCGTCCGCTCATCGCATGCACGTAGGCGGCCCAGCAGGCGGCCTGTGCCGGATCGGCGCCGCGGCCCAGCAGACCGGCGACTATGCCGGCCCGCACATCGCCGCTGCCGGACGTGCCGAGACCGGCGTCTCCGCTCTCCTCCCGCCAGGCGCCGCCACCGGGGTCGGCGATGTGGCCGTACAGGGAGACCACTGCCCGGTGCCGCTCCGCCAGCTCCCGGGCGGCGGCCGCGAGATCGTCGCCGGGAGCACGGCCGAGCAGATGCCCGGCCTCGGCCAGATTGGGGGTCAGCACGGCACGGGGCTGCCGGAGCAGGCCGGGATCCTTGCTGAGCGCACCGAGGGCGTACGCGTCCAGCACCACCGCCGTCTCCGGGCCGGCCGCGCCGAGCACCGCTTTCATCAACCTGGTGGTGTGGTCGATGTCGTCCAGACCCGGCCCGAGCGCGATCACGTCCGCGTCCTCGGCCAGCCGCAGCACCTCGTCCGGGGTGTCGCCGTCCGAGGTCAGGCCGACCACCTTCGCCTCCGGAACCGCGATGCTCAGCGGCACCGCCGACTCCGCAGCGACCGCCAGCTGCAGCCGGCCCGCCCCGGCCCGCAACGCGGCAACCCCGGCCAGCAGGACCGCGCCGGGCGTGCACCGGGCGCCGCCGACCACCAGCACGGTGCCGCGTGCCTCCTTGCTGCCCTGCGGATCCGGCAGGGCCCACTCGCGCAGCAGCGCCGGGGTGACCACCCGTTCCTCAGACCGGCTCGGCATTGACGTCCTCCTGCTTGGTCGGCGGGGTGTCCTCGCGGTGCAGGTGCTCGACCGAGTTGAACAGCTCCGGCTCCATCCGGTCGCCGGAGCGCCGCCAGCTGCTGACCGAGCAGTTCGCGATGGTGGTCTGCTTGGCGAGCGCCATCAGCTCCGGCTCGCTCAGCCCCTCGGCCAGATAGCGCACCATCAGCACGGTCGCCTCGTGCGCGAACAGCACCACCCGCTCACCCGGGTAGTCGGCACGGATCTCGCGCAGCAGCGCCCGCAGCCGCAGCAGCACGTCGGCCCAGGACTCGCCGCCCGGCGGCCGGTAGTAGAACTTGCCCAGCCGGGCCCGCCGCCGCGCCTCGTCCGGCAGCCGGGCCTGCACACCGCGCCCGGTGAGCAGGTCGAGGATGCCGAGCTCCCGGTCGCGCAGCCGCTCGTCGACGATCATCTCGATCCCGGAGCCCTTCAGGGCGGTCTCCGCGGTCTGCCGGGTCCGCAGGTACGGCGAGACCACCGCCAGACGGGGCTCGTGCTTGGCCAGCAGACGGCCCACGGCCTCGGCCTGTTCCCGGCCGAGATCGGTCAACGGCACGTCCGCGTCCCGTTCCGGGATGTCGATCGCCTCGGCCCCACCGGTCTCGGCCTGTTCAGCCGTGACGTTGCCGGTGCTCAATCCGTGCCGGACGACCGCGAGCCACTCCAGATGCTCCATGCCACGGCCCTTACCCCGGAGCCGGGGTGACTACCCGCTCAATTCCTCAGCGGGGCCGGCCGGCCGCCGATCAGCGGACCATGCCTCTGCTGAGCCTCGACCGGTCCCGGCGCCGGCTCGACGTACCGGTCGTCCTGGCTCTCAGCCTGTTCGCGTTCCTGCTCGTCTGGTTCGGCGTAGGTCTGTTCCACGTCTGGCAGTACCCGGTGATTGGCTGGTTGCCGCTGCCGATGCTGTCGGTGCTCACCGTCTACGAGTGTGCGCGGACCGCCCGCAGCACCCATCTCGACCCGGCCACCCGCAGTTTCTGGCGCAGCCTGGCAGTGGCCTGCGCGATCCTGCTCCCGAGCACGCTGAGCGCCATGTACGACGCGTTCGGCGGGCCGGTCCTCAGCCAGCAGCTCACCGTACGTACCCAAATGATCTTCGGGGTCTCGCTGGTCGTGGTGCTCTGGGCGCTGCTGCGGCTGCCGACCTGGCAGCGCACCCGCGGCGACTGGCTGCGGTTCGGCCTGGACACCGGCATCATCCTGCTCACCGTCGGGGTGCTGGCCTGGCACTTCTGGGTCAGCCGGATCGACTTCTCGAACGCGCCGAACGCCAGCCCCCGCCACTTCGTGGTGATCCTGACGGTGTCCACCATCTCGCTGATCACCTTCGTCAAGGTGGCGTTCGCGGGAGCCGGCGGGCTCGACCGCCGCGCCCTGCACATGCTCTCGACCGGCGTCGCCCTGGCCGCCTCCACCGCGGTGGTGGCACCGCTCATCGTCGACAAGCCGTACCTGTCGACGAGCATGCTGGCGTTCCCGATGTCCCAGATGAGCGCGATGTTCGCGGCCCGCCGGCAGCGGCTGGGCAGCGGCACTCCGCAGTCGCCGGAACGGTCCGGGCGGCGGTTCAGCGTGGCCCCGTACCTGGCGATCGCCGTCCTCTACGCGGTGCTGCTCGAGGTCGAGCTGCCGCGCGGGGGCGAGGAGTCGCTGATGGCGCTGTCGGTCACCGGGCTGACCGTGCTGGTCGTGCTGCGCCAGCTCACCACGCTGCGGGACAACGCCCGGCTGCTGGACACCGTCGACGCCAACCTGGCCCAGCTGCGCGAGTACCAGGCGCAACTCGACCACCAGGTGACGCACGACGCGCTCACCGGGATCGGCAACCGGTCCGCGTACGCCGACGAGATCTCCGCCCGGCTGGCCGGCGGCGAACCGTTCGTGGTGGCCCTGCTCGACCTCGACGACTTCAAGGTGATCAACGACCGGTACGGGCACAACACCGGCGACACCCTGCTCCAGACGATCAGCCGGCGCCTGCGGGAGCGGCTGCGCCCGCAGGACACCGTGGCCCGCCTCGGCGGCGACGAGTTCACCCTGCTGCTGCCCGGCCTGGGCGAGCACGACACCGAGGAGCTGCTGCGCGCCCTGCTCGCCGAGGTGCAGTGCCCGGTGCTGGTCGACGGGCACGAGATGGTGCCGCGGATCAGCGTCGGCGTCACCGCCAGCGGGCCCGGCGACACCGCCGGCGAGCTGCTGCGCCGCGCCGACGTCGCGATGTACGCCGCCAAGAAGGACGGCGGCGGCCGGTGGACCTGGTTCGACCCGATCATGGACCAGCTCGCCGACAGCGACGCCCGGCTCGGCAACGACCTGCGCCAGGCGATCACCCGCGACGAGCTGTTCCTGGTCTACCAGCCGATCGTCGAGCTCCCGCACGGCCGGCTCACCGGAGTGGAGGCGCTGGTCCGCTGGCGTCACCCGGAGCACGGCATGGTCTCCCCGGCGGTGTTCATCCCACTCGCCGAACGCAACGGCCAGATCGTGGAACTCGGCCGGTGGGTGCTCGAGCAGGTGATCCAGCAGGCCGCGCGCTGGCAGCGCGAGTACGGCCCGGACGCGCCCGCCAAGGTCAGCGTGAACGTCTCAGCACGCCAGCTCAACGAGCCGGGCTTCCCGGCTGAGATGGCGGCGCTGCTCTCCGCGGCCGGCCTGGACCCGGCCCACCTGGTGGTCGAGATGACCGAGACCGCGGTGCTCGGCACCGGGGTCGCCCTGGACGTGGTCCGCCGGCTGCACGACATGGGCCTGAGCATCGCGCTGGACGACTTCGGCACCGGCCAGTCGTCGCTCAGCCTGCTCGTGGACTGCCCGGTGACGTGGCTGAAGGTGGACAAGTCGTTCGTCGACGGGGTGACCACGGAGAGCCCGCAGGCGGTGATCGTGGACAGCCTGATCGGGATCACCCACGGTCTGCGGATGCAGGCCGTCGCCGAGGGCGTGGAAACCGCCGAGCAGGCCGAACGGCTGCACCAGGCGGGTTACCGGTTCGCGCAGGGCTATCACTTCGCCCGCCCGCTGCCGGTCTCCGACGTCGAACTGCTGCTCACGATGCGGGAAACTCGACAAAGTCAACTGACTTAGTCAGAATTCCCGACCATGGACCCGATTATGGCGCTTGCCGGTCTGGGCGTCGGCATCATCGTCGGGCTCACCGGCATGGGTGGCGGCGCGCTGATGACGCCCATCCTGGTCCTCCTGTTCGGCGTACACCCGGTCGCGGCCATCTCCAGCGACCTCGCGGCCAGCGCGATCATGAAGCCGTTCGGCGGCTACGTGCACGCCCGGCAGGGCACGGTGAACTGGAAGCTGGTCCTCTGGCTCTGCGCCGGCAGCGTGCCCAGCGCCTTCCTCGGGGTTCTGTTGCTGCGGTTGTTCGGCAGCGACGAGAGCGTGCAGCACGCCGTCAAGATCGCCCTCGGCGCGGCGCTGCTGCTGGCCGCGGGCGGCATGCTCCTCAAGGCCTGGACCAGCCGCCGCAACGGCGACGGGCCGCCCGCCGCGATCACCGTCCGGCCGCTGCCGACCGTGCTCATCGGCGTGATGGGCGGCGTCGTGGTCGGCCTCACCTCGGTCGGTTCCGGGTCGCTGATCATCGTCGCGCTGCTCGCCCTCTATCCGAAGCTGCGCGCCAACGACCTGGTCGGCACCGACCTGATCCAGGCCGTCCCGCTGGTCACCGCGGCCGCGCTCGGGCACGCCTTCTTCGGCGACCTGCACCTCGACATCGCCGGCGCGGTGGTCCTCGGCTCCATCCCGGGCGTACTGATCGGCTCCCGGATCTCCTCGCGTGCCCCCGGCGGGCTGGTCCGCGCCGCCCTGGTGATCGTGCTGCTGGCCAGCGCCCTCAAACTGTTCGACCTCTCCACCCTGGTGGTCGGTGTGGTCGCCGGCGTCGCGACCCTGGTCGCGGTCGGCATCGGCGTGGCCGGCCGGTTTCGCCGGCGGCCGGCCGACGAGGCCAGGGAACCGGAGGAGGTAGCTGCTCAAGCCTGACCCCGGCCCGCCGATGTGATGTCGGTCGGGACGCGGGAAAGGGTCGGATGAACGTACGGCAGAAGCTGCTGGGCGGGTACCTGCTGGTGGCGCTGATGGTGGCGGCCACCGCGCTGGTCGCCTGGCGGGCCGACAACACCTCCGCCGAGCAGTCGGCCGCCACCCAGGCCGAACAGCTGGCCCGCGGGGTCGCCGAGGACATCGCGTACGGCCTGCCCGCCGCGACCCGTGACGAGGTGGTCACCCCGCTGTACTACAGCCAGACGGGTCTCGCCGAGTACCTGCGGCGGATGCACACCACCCAGCACCGCGACGTCGTCGTGGTCGACCAGGGAAAGTACATCCTCGGCGACGTGATCGACGAGAACGTCGGCTCGACCTTCGACCACGACACCGGTGACGAGGTCGCGCAGACCATCGCCGACGGCGTGGCCCGGGTGTTCGTCGAGACGAGCGTCGACTACCCGGAGGGCATCAAGCAGGTCGTGGTGCCGATGCGCAGCACCGGCGGCGTGACCATCGGCGCGGTCATCCTCGAGTACACGCCGCTCTACGACCAGATGATGGCCGGCGCCCGGCAGGCCCAGACCGTCATCCTCACCAGCGCCAGCATCGCCATGGTGATCGTGTTGGTGCTCGGCTTCGTGCTGGCCGGCTCGGTCACCCGGCGGATCACCTCGCTGACCACCGCGGTCCGGGTGATCCGCGCCGGCGACTACTCGCACCGGGTCCCGCCGGCCGGACGCGACGAGATCGGCAACCTGGCCCGGGCCTTCAACGCGATGGCCGAGCAGCTGGAGAGCTCGGCCCGGGAGATCCTGGCCAAGGAGTACACCGACAGCATCCTGGCCAACGCCGGCGAGGGCATCTGCGGCGTCGACGCCTTCGGCCGGATCGAGTTCGCGAACGAGGCCGCCGGCCGGATCACCGGCCTCGGCGTCGACGGGCTGCTGCGGCGCGAGGCCGCGCTGCTGCTCGGGTCACTCACCGCCGGCACCACCGAGGAGCTGCTGCAACGGCCGGACGGCAGCGCGGTCCGGGTCGAATACACGGTCAGCCTGATCGACAAGAAGGGCGCGGTGATCGTGCTGCGCGACGTCAGCCGCCAGCGCGCCCTCGAGTACGACCTGCGCCACCAGGCCCTGCACGACGGCCTCACCGGCCTGCCCAACCGCAAACTGCTGCTGGACCGCCTCGAGCACGCGCTCACCCGCTCGCGGGCCTCCGGCGAGCAGATCGCCCTGCTCTATCTCGACCTGGACGGCTTCAAGCGGGTCAACGACAGCCTCGGGCACAACGCCGGCGACCTGCTGCTGCGGACCGCCGCGGAACGGCTCACCGCCGAACTGCGCCCGCACGACACGGTGGCCCGGCTCGGCGGCGACGAGTTCGCCGTCCTGCTCGAAGGCGCCTCCCCGCCGGTCGTCGAGGCGCTCTCCCGGGCGTGCCTGGTGACCCTGGCCCGGCCGTTCGTGCTGCACGGCCGCGAGGCGCTGGTCACGGTGAGCATCGGTGTGGTGCCGGACTCGGCGCGTTACACCGACGCCGACGAGGTGGTCCGCAACGCCGACGTCGCCATGTACGCCGCCAAGGACCTCGGCAAGAACCGCTACATGATCTTCGAGAACCGGATGCACGAGCAGCTGCTCAACCGCCTCGACCAGGAGGCCCGGCTGCGCGACGCGGTGCACCGCGGTGAGCTGCGGGTGCACCTGCAGCCGGTGGTCGGCATCGCGGACGGCCGGATGCACGGGGTCGAGGCCCTGGTCCGCTGGCAGGACCCGTCGCGCGGCCTGCAACAACCAGGGTCGTTCATTCCGCTCGCCGAGGAGACCGGCATGATCATCGAGATCGACCGGTGGATCCTGCGCGAGGCCTGCCACACCGTCAAGCAGTGGCAGGACTACAACCCGCGGACCGCACCCGCCTGGGTCAGCGTCAACCTCTCCGCCGCCGGCCTGGAACTGTCCGACCTCACCGACCAGGTCGCGTACGCCCTGGCCGCCACCGGACTGCCGCCGCACTGCCTGGTCCTGGAACTCACCGAGACGATCCTCATGCGCGACGTGGCGGTCACTTCCGCCCGGCTCCAGGAGCTGCGCGAACTCGGTGTCAAGATCGCCATCGACGACTTCGGCACGGGGTACTCCTCGCTCGGCTACCTGCGCGACATCCCCGTCGACGTCCTCAAGATCGACCGCTCGTTCATCACCGGCCTGGTCGGCAACGGCCGCCAGCAGGAACTGGTCAGCGCGGTCATGCAGCTCGGCCACACGCTGGGCCTGCGGGTGGTCGCCGAGGGCGTCGAGGACGCCGAGCAGTTGGCGCTGCTCACGGTCATGGGCTGCAAGTTCGCCCAGGGCTACCACCTGGGCCGGCCTGAGCCGGTGGGCACGCTCTACGAACGCCTCGACGCGGCTGACACCCGCCCTACGGTCGAGGCCTGAACTTCGGGCTGACGCTGAGCGCTGCTTACGCGGCCGTTCCGCAACACTGGGCGCCGGCTGAGCTTGCCGGGCTGGCGCTCAGTGTTGCCAGCGCCCGTCAAACGTGCCCGACCGGCGGCCCGCGCACACCAGCCGCCCAGCAGGCATGCTTCACAGGGCCGCAGACACGCCTGACCGGCGGCCCGCGCTCACCAGCCGCCCAGCAGGCATGCTTCACAGGGCCGCAGACATGCCTGACCGGCGGCCCGCGCCCACCAGCCGCCCAGCAGGCATGCTTCACAGGGCCGCAGACATGCCTGACCGGCGGCCCGCGCCCACCAGCCGCCCACCACGCGCGTTTCGCAGGCCCGCGAACACGCCTGACCGGCGGCCCGCGCCCACCAGCCGCCCACCACGCACGCTTCGCACGCCCGCAAACACGCCTGACCGGCGGCCCGCGCCCACCAGCCGCCCAGCAAGCATGCTTCACAAGCCCGCAAACACGCCTGACCGGCGGCTGGGGCGCTTCCTCGCTGATCGACCGCGTTGACGTGTAGGCCGGGCAGGAGCCAGGCACCCCGCACCAGCAGCGCCTTCGACGGGGTGAGGGTGCAGAGCACGTTCGCGGCCAGGGTGACCTCGCGTGGGCCCGCCGGGACCGTGGCGGGCAGCAGTCCCGCGCAGGCGGCCACGATCGGGGTGCCGAACGGTACCAAGCAAACGCTTGGCAGGCTGGTCAGCGGTCACGCGGCGGCCTCCGAGTCGGCGATGCCGAGCACCCCGCCAGCGGTCCGGCGAGCGGAACGGTGGTAACCACGGCGGAACATCTCCGGGAGTTAGTGGCATACCGTTACGGCGGACAGTTCGGGGCGATCTGTTTCACCGCGGTTACCGATCGTTGGCGATCACGACATTGCCTAAGGTGGTCCGGTGGCATCACTGCGCGATCGCGCGTACCAGGAACTGCGCCGCCGGATCGTCAGCACCGAATTGGCCCCCGGACAGCGGCTGGTCGAGCGTGACCTGGCCGCCGAACTGGAGGTCTCCCGGATCCCGCTGCGCGAGGCGCTGCGCCTGCTCGAGGCCGACGGGCTGGTCGTGCTGGTGCCGCACAAGGGTGCGCTGGTCTCGCCCTTCACGCCGGCGGACGTACGGGATCTCTTCGACGTCCGCGAGTCCCTGGAAGCGCTCGCGGCCCGGCTCACCGCCGAGCGCCGGGACGACGCCGGGCTGGCGCGCTTGAAAGGCCGGCTTGCCGCGGCCCGTGCGGCGGCCGCGGCCGGGGACGAGGACGGGGTCGCCGCCGCCAACGCGGGCTTCCACGCCGACCTGGTCGAGATGGCGGCGAATCCGCTGCTCAGCGCCATGATGCGGCCGTTGGCGGCGCGGACGCACTGGCTGTTCCGGCTGACCGCGCAGCGCGATGCCGCCCAGCAGTGCGCGGAGCACGAGGAGCTGTACGCGGCGATCTCGGCGGGCCAGGCCTCCCGCGCCGCCGAACTGGCCCACGAGCACGTGGCCAGCGGCCGTGAGACGAGCATCCGGCAGGCCGAGCAGTGGTCGCTGCCGGACGTCGACCCGGCGGCCGTGGCCTCCCGCCGCCGGCGCCGCACCAGACCCGCCGGCTGACGGACAGTGCTGCTTCCCGGGCCGGGAAGCAGCACTGGGTGACAGCCTGGGTTTGCCAGCCGGACAGATGGTGGCGGCCACCGCCCACCCGGGCTGATCGGGTGAGCGGTGGCCGCAGTCAAGGTCTCAGCTCTGGACGAACACCGAGACGGTACGGGCGGGGACGGTCAGCGTGCCGGTCGCCGAGGCGAACGACGCGGTCCGGGTGACCGGGTCGGCCGAGGACTGCTGGATCGGGTGCAGCGCGACCTTCTTGCCGGCGAGCGCGGGCACCGTCTGGGTGGCCGCCGCCGGGGTGGCGTTGAAGACCACCGTCACCGACTTCCACTTCGGGTCGATCCCCCGGCCGTCGATCGTCATGGTGATCACGCCGCCGGTCTCGTTCGCCCCGGAGAGTGGGAACGACAGACGCTGCTGCACCTGGGCCGCGGTGGCCAGGCCGAACACCGGCGACGACTTCCGGATCTTGAGGAACTCCTGGTACCGCTGGTTCGAGGCGTCGATCGCCGCGCAGTCCGGCACCAGCGCCTTGTCGGCGAGGAGCGGCTTGGCGTACGGATACTTCGGCTCGTTGTCCGCCTTGGGCGGCAGCCCCCTACCGAAGCCGTTACCGGCGGCGCAGTCCCAGATGATCTCGTTGAACCAGTCCCCCGAGTTGTACGAGTTGCGGTCCAGCGACTTCGACCGCAGCCGCTCGCTGCCCGTGGTGACGAACCCGATGCCCTGGCCGAGCACCGTCGTCGCCAGCGCCACCGACTGCGCCCGGGAGCGGTCCGCAGCCGTGGTGGCCTGCGGCAGCTTGAACGCCAGCGAGTCGTACAGGATCTCGTTGTCGTGCGCGTCGACGTACGTGATCGCCTCACCCGGCGCCGCGTTGTAGCCGGCCGGCGAGCCGTTGTAGTCGACATCCGAGCCGGTCACGACGTTCCCGGCGGAGTCGGTGAAGGAGTAGGAGGCGAGGTTGCCGGTCAGACCGACTTTGATCAGGTCCTGGTAGTGCAGCAGGCGCGCCTTCTGCTCCGCCGCGGTCCCGTTCACCGCGTCGCCGTTCGGAGCCCCGGCCAGACCGGACGCGAAGCCCTGGATCCGCGGGTTCTCGTCGAACGGCCCGCCACCGCGGACCGCGTCCCGGAGCCGGTCGTTGAACGTGCCGATCCCGGTGCCGGCCAGCTCGGTCTGGGACGCCTGGACGAAGCGGGCGTTGTTCGCCACCTCACCGAAGTTCCAGCCCTCGCCGTACACATAGATGTTCTTGCCGTCGACCCCGTCCCGGGAAAGCGTGAGCCTGTCCAGGGCCGCGCGCACCGCCAGGATGTTCTCCTTCGGGTGGTGGCCCATCAGGTCGAACCGGAACCCGTCGACCTTGTACGCCTTCGCCCAGGTCACGATCGAGTCGACGACGAGCTTGCCCATCATCGCGCTCTCCGGCGCGGTGTTGGCGCAGCAGGTCGAGTTGGCGACCGAGCCGTCCTCGAGCAGCCGGTGGTAGTACCCGGGCACGATCTGGTCGAGCACCGACTTCGCGTCCGTGCCGGCAGCCGACGTGTGGTTGTAGACGACGTCCATCACCACGCGCAGCCCGGCGTTGTTGACCCCGGTGACCATGGAACGGAACTCTTTGGTGCGGTTCGCCGGGTCGACCGCGTAGCCGCCCTCGGGAACCGTGTAGTGCAGCGGGTCGTAGCCCCAGTTGTAGCCGTCGGTCGCCGCGACCTTCTCGATGCAGGCCTGCTGCTCCTCCGAGTCGGCCGGGAACGACGCCAGGTCACACGGCGGTTGCTGCTGGTCGGCGCGCTTCTCCGGGATGGTGGCGAAGTCGAACGCCGGCAGCAGGTGCAGGTGGGTGACTCCGGCGCCGGCCAGCTCCTTCAGGTGCTGCATGCCTTCCGTGTTCGGGCGGGTGAAGGCGGTGAACGTGCCCCGCTCGGCCGCCGGGACGGACTCGTCGGCGATCGAGAAGTCCCGGACCGACAGCTCCGAGATCTGGATCTTCGCGGGAGCGGTTGCGGCCGGCTTGCGCAGCTTGTCCCAGCCGGCCGGCGCGAGCGCCGCGTCCTCCAGGCTGACGAACTGGCTGCGGGTGGAGTCGGCGGCCAGCGCCACCGAGTACGGGTCGGTGACCGACGCCGTGACCACCTTCTGCGTGGCCGGCTGCCACGCGGTGACCCGGAACTTGTAGAACTTGCCCTTCCAGTCGCCGCGAGCCGACCAGACGCCGGTCCGGTCGTCCCGGCTCATGGCTTTGACCGCCGGTGTGGCCGACGTGGCGGTGTCGTAAACCTCCAGCTCGACCTTCTGCGCGGTCGGCGCCCAGACAGCCACGCCGCCCTTGACCGGGCCGAGCGTCGCGTCGGTGGCCTTCTCGTAGACGTCGTCGAGCACACCGGCGGTCTGCACACCCGTCGCGGAGAGCAGCTTGCCGGCGGCGTCGCGCTCGGTCACCACGACCTGCCCGCGCAGGATGTCGCCGACGTTCTTGGCGGACAGCTTGAAGGCGCCGTACTGCCACAGGTGCGGGAACTTCTCCCGCTGGGCCTCGGTGAGGCCGTTGCGCTGGGCATCGAGTCGAATGCTCTGGTACGCGCCGGTCAGCTCACCGTCCGCGACAGCGATGCCGCCGTTCGGCGCGTACACCAGGTCGTAGACCTTGCCGTCGGTGCCCGCGCCGACCGGTTCCAGGGAGTTGCCGGTGCCGGTCTTCCAGGCCACCGTGCCACGGTCGATCCAGACCGCCCGCGACTTGGCCACGTCGATCTCGCCGGCCCCGTCGGCGGTCTTCACCAGCGGCAGCAGGCGGGTCTCCTGGCCGGCCAGCAGCCAGACCTCACGGCCGGCCTTGCCGAAGTCCAGCGACTGGTCGGTCGGCAGGTCCTTGGTGTCGCCGCTGTGGATGATGTAGCTCAGCGAGGTCGCGCCCTCGGCGAGCGGCACCTCGAACACCGCGCCGTACGAGTCGATCCGGGCCGGCGCCAGCGGGGCGGCCCAGTCGGTCGGGTTCGCCGCGCCGTTCCAGACGTGCAGTCCCCAGCCGTCGTAGTTCCCGTCGGCCTTGCGCCAGTGGATGAGCGCCTTGTCCGGGTCCTGCGCCGGGTCGGGCTGACCGGTGGCGGCCTGCCGGCTCGGGTACACCTTGGCGTCGCCCTGCTTGATCCAGATCTCCGGGTTCTCGGTCACGTTGATCGACCGGTCGGCGTCGGTGTCCTTGTTGCCGTCCTTGTCGACCACGATGAACCCGACACTCTTGGCGCCCGGCTTGAGCTTCACGTACGCAAACCGCCCGTACGAGTCCTCGCCCACGAACGGCTGCCCGGCGGGCCAGGTGGTCGTCATCGACGGGTCGACGTCGCCCCAGACGTAGAGGTTCTGGTCCTCGTAGCCGCCCTCGGGCCGCTGGTAGTGCACGACCGCGTAGCCGGCGCTGGAGGTGGCCTCCGGCGTACCGACGCTGATCTTCGTGGTGGACGAGCCGAGCCGTCCCTTGCTGTCGCGCACCACTGCCTTGTACCGCACCTCGGCGTTGCCGGCCAGCCCGGTCAGGTCGTGGTAGACCCGGTAGGGCGCCTTGTCGGCGGTGCCGAGCAGCTTCCACTCGCCCCCCTCGACCTGCGCGGCGAAGGTGACCGTGGACAGCGGGTCACCGGTGACCTCGGCGGTCAGCTCGGTGCGAGTGGCCGGCTTCTCCGGCGCCTTGATCGTGACGGTCGGGGCCGCCGCGCCGGCCGGGACGACTCCGCCCTGGTAGACCGCGGACGACAGCGCCGGAACGGTAATCGTGATCTTGCCGCCCTCGGGGGTGACCGCCCCGGTGGCGCCGTAGATGCCGGTGAAGGCAGCGGCCGACGAGACCGGGAACGTGACGGTCTGCGCCGTGGTGGCGTTGTTGACCGCGACGACGTACTCCTTGCGGGAGCGGACGTCGACCCGCGACGCCGCGAAGACGCCCTGACCCTCGGCGGAGTACCGGGTGGTCTGCACGCCGTTGACCAGCGCCGGGTGCGCCTTGCGGAGCTTCGCGAGGTCGGCGATGGTCCGGTAGAGCGGGTGGCTCGTGTTGTAGTTGTCCACCGCGTGCGTGCTGTCGGTGCCGATCAGGTCGTCGTCCAGGTAGTCCGCACTCTTGCTGGCGAACAGGTCCTGGCGGGCGTCCTTGTCGCCGCCCGGCCCGGTGAAGCCCTGCTCGTCACCGGAGTAGACGACCGGCTGGCCACGGGTCAGGAACATCAGCTCGTGGGCGAGCTGGTCGCGCTTGAGCTGGGTGTCGGCGGTGGCCGCGGCGGCGATGAACGAGCCGATCCGGCCCATGTCGTGGTTGCCGAGGAAGGTCGGCAGCCGGTCGGCGCCGGTGTCCCGGGCGGTGTAGAGGTCGTCCTTGGCGTACAGGTCGGCGAGGGCGGTCGCGCCGCTGTTGCCGGTCACGAAGCCGCGGGCCGCCTCCTGGAACGAGAAGTCCAGGGTGGCGGGGAGGTTGCCCTCGCGTACGTAGGTCGACTGGATCTCCTGGTCGGCGCTGTAGACCTCGCCGAACATGAAGAAGTCCTTGCCGCCGGCCTTCTGGATCGCCGGTGCCCACTGCTGCCAGAACTCCAGGTTGGAGTGTTTGACGGTGTCCAGCCGGTACCCGTCGATGCCGGTGTCCTTCACCCAGTCGGCGTAGATCTTCGTCATGCCCCGGACCACCTCGGGACGCTCGGTCCACAGGTCGTCGAGGCCGTAGAAGTCGCCGTACTCGCTGTTCTCACCGGCGAAGGTGGAGTCACCGCGGTTGTGGTACATGTTCACGTCGTTCAGCCAGGAGGGCACCTTCACCCTGGCATCGGCCTTGCTGCCGAAAACCGGGGTGTACGGGTACGACGTCGAATCGACCTTCGGAAAGCCGGTCGCGTAGTTGCGGTCCTCGAACGGCTGCCCGTCGACGTCCGTGTACGGCGAGTCGGCCTTGTCGACGTAGGTGTACTCGTTCTCCGCGTACTTGATCACGTCCGCGGTGTGGTTGACGATGATGTCGAGGTAGATCTTCAGGCCCCGCTGGTGCGCGAGCTTGACCAGCTTCTTCAGGTCGGCGTTGGTGCCGAAGTGCGGGTCGACCTGGGTGAAGTCGGTGATCCAGTACCCGTGGTACCCGGCCGAGACGTCGCTGCCGGTGCCCTGCACGGGACGGTTCTTGAAGACCGGGGCGAGCCAGATGGCGGTGGTGCCGAGCCCCTGGATGTAGTCCAGCCGGTCGATCACGCCCTTGAGGTCGCCACCGTGGTAGAAGCCCTTGTCAGCGGGGTCGTACCCGGTGGACAGCCGGTCGCCGGCAAGGCCACCCTTGTCGTTCTTGGTGTCGCCGTTGGCGAACCGGTCCGGCAGGACGAAGTAGAACTGCTCGTTCTTGGCGGGCTCGTCGGAGCCCCACTTGGCGATGACTGCCGCGCTGGGCTCGGCCGGCGCCGCGGCGGCGGGGGCGGACGCGGCCGGGACGGCGATCAGGGGCAGGAAAAGGCTGAGCAGTGCGGCGCCCAGCCGGCCTCGACGGTGTAACGATCTGTCTGGTGCCACAGCGGTGCACCCTTCCGATTCAGTGGTATCGGTGCGTATCGATTGTGGTGTATGTCTACGGCTTGAAGACACCGGAAATAAAAGCCGAGCGAGGGCCACCCCATCGAAGATCGGCTGTATCGTGTCTGTTGCCGGGACGTTAGCAAGTACTTGCATGGAATGGAAGACCTTTCAGTACCATGCCGACCAGACAACCGACCAACTAGAGTGAGAACCATGCGTGCGCGAATGGCCGACATCGCCAAACAGGCTCAAGTCAGTGAGGCGACGGTGTCGCGTGTCATCAATGACCGCCCCGGCGTCTCAGCGGAAACCCGCCAGGCGGTTCTCACCGCACTCGACGTTCTCGGCTACGAGCGGCCCGAGCGGCTGCGCAAGCGCAGCGCCGGCCTCGTCGGCCTGGTCGTCCCGGAGCTGGACAACCCGATCTTCCCGGCCTTCGCCCAGGTCATCGAGTCGACCCTGGCCCAGCACGGCTACACGCCGGTGCTCTGCACCCAGTCACCCGGCGGCGTCACCGAGGATGAGTACGTGGAGATGCTCCTCGACCGTCAGGTCTCCGGCATCGTCTTCATCTCCTCGCTGTCCGCCGACACCACCTCCGACCGCTCCCGCTATCAGCGGCTGCTCGACCGGCCGTTGCCGATCGTGCTGGTCAACGGCTACGCGGCCGGCCTCGAGGCGCCCTTCGTCTCCTGCGACGACCGGCTCGCGGGCGACCTGGCCGTCACCCACCTGGTCGCCCTCGGGCACCGCCGGATCGGCCTGATCTCCGGCCCCAACCGGTTCATCAACACCCAGCGCAAGCTGGAGGGCTACCGCGCCGCCATGCGCCGCGAGCTGGGCCTGAGCGAGGCCGAGCTGGACGAGCTGGTCTCGCTCACGCTGTTCGGCGTGGAGGGTGGCGAGGTCGCCGCCGAGCGGCTGCTCGCCCGCGGCGCCACCGGCCTGATCTGCGCCTCCGACATGATGGCGCTCGGCGCGATCCGTGCGGCGCGGCGCCGTGGCCTGCGGGTTCCCGAGGACGTCTCGGTGATCGGTTTCGACGACTCGGCGCTCATCCCGTTCACCGACCCGCCGCTGACCACGCTGCGCCAGCCGGTGACCTCGATGGCGGTGGCCGCGGTGCGGTCGCTGGTCGACGAGATCAACGGGCACGGCGCCCCGCACTCGGAATACCTCTTCCACCCCGAGCTCGTGGTGCGCAATTCGACGGCGATCGCCCCGGCACGCGCCGGCGTGCCGGTCGCCACACCCGCTGCCTGAAACGCTCTCGCGATGGCGGCCTGAGTCCGGGCCGCTCATCGTGAGAGCGTTCTCTGTGCACGAGAACAGGGCATGAAAAAGCTCCGGAATCCGTTGTGGAACGGATTCCGGAGCAATTCTTGAAATCAGCCCTTGGTGCCGCCCGCGGTCAGCCCGGAGACGAGATGTTTCTGAGCGAAGAGGAATACGATTCCGGCCGGGATGGTGACGAGCACCGCGGCCGCGGTCAGGTATTCCCACTGCGGATTGAACTGCGGCACGAACTGCTGCAGACCGTACGCCAGCGTGAATTTGTCGTCGGTCTGCATGAACGCCGACGCGTACGCGACCTCGCCCCACGCGGTGAGGAAGGTGTAGAACCCGGTCACCGCGATGGCCGGCCGGGCCAGCGGCAGGACCACCCGGTAGAAGGTGCGGAACGGTCCGCAGCCGTCCAGCGACGCCGCCTCGTCCAGCGAGGTCGGGATCGAGTCGAAGTAACCCTTCAGCATCCAGGCGCAGAACGGCACCGCGATGGTCAGGTACGCGATCACCAGCGCCGGCAGCGTGTTGATCAACCCGAGGTTGGCCATGATCGAGTAGATCGGCACGATCAGGATGGCCACCGGGAACATCTGGGTGACCAGGAAGACCATCATCAGCGGCCGGCGCCCCGGGAAGTTGAAGCGGGACAGCGCGTACCCCGTGGTGGCCGAGCAGAAGATGCCGATCAGCATGGTCAGCGCGGCGACGATCACCGAGTTCAGGAACCACTGCGGGAAGCTAGTCTCGAACAGCACGTACTCGTAATTGGCCAGGGTGGGGTCCTTGACCAGGGTGATCTCGGTGCTCTGCACGGCGTAGCCGGGCTTGAACGAGGAGAGCACCACCCACAGGATCGGCCCGACGGCGATCAGCGAGGCGACGATCAGCGTGCCGTGCAGCAGGATCGACATGCCGGTCGAGCGCCGCCCGCGGCGCGGCTTGTTCAGCGGCGGCGGGGTCACCGGCACCGCGCCGGCCGCCGGAGCCGCCGCCGGCGTCGTGGCAATCTGGGTCACGTCACCACACCTCGCCTTGCTTGCGCAGCACCCGCCGGTAGAAGACCGAGAAGATGAGCAGGATCGACAGGATCAGTACGCCGTACGTGGAGGCGAGCGAGTAGTTCCGGATGCCCTCGAAGGCGGCCCGGAAGGCGCCGGTCACCAGGATCTCGGTCTGTCCGGCCGGCTGCCCCTCGGTCACCAGGAAGATGATCGGGAACATGTTGAAGGTCCAGATGGTGCCGAGCAGGATCACCGTCATGCTGACCGGCCGCAGCCCGGGCAGGGTGATCGAGCGGAACCGCTGCCACGGCGAGGCGCCGTCGATCTCCGCCGACTCGTAGAGCTCCTCCGGGATGCTCTGCAGACCGCCGAGGATGGCCACCATCATGAACGGCACGCCCAGCCAGATGTTCGTGAGGATCGCGACGAACAGCGCCGACCAGCGGTCCGAGAACCAGGCGACCGAGTCCAGGCCGATCGCGTTGAGCATCGAGTTGACCAGGCCGAGCCGCTCGTTGAAGAGGAACTTCCAGGCGAAGGCGCTGATGAACGCGGGCACCGCCCAGGGCAGCACCAGCAGCACCCGGTAGAGGCCACGGAACCGGATCTGGCGGTGCAGCATCACGGCCAGGCCGAGACCCAGACCGTAGTGGAAGGCGACCCCGGTCACGGTCCAGATCAGGGTGTTGCCGGCCCACATCCAGAACTCGCCGACCTTGCCGGTGAGCACGTTGACGTAGTTGTCGACGCCGACGAACGACCAGGCGTTCGGGTTCTCCTTGCAGACCTCGCCGCCGGTGATCGACTTGGTGCAGATCTCGGCGAGCTGGTTGGCCTCGGTCTGGTCGGTGAACGAGAGCCAGAGGCCGTTGATCAAGGGGTAGAAGATCAGGACCGCCATCACAATGACGACGGGCACGACCATCGCCCAGGCGGACCAGTGCTTGTCCCAGCTGCGGCGCAGCCGGGACGACAGACCAGCGCCGCTCGGCGCCGGGGCGGTGACAGTGGTCATCTGAGGGGCTCCAGGGGAAGGGAGCGGGCGCCGGCCTCGAGCCGGCGCCCGCAGACGCATCAGGAAGCGGAGTACGCCGGGACGACCTCTGCCTTGTACTTCTCAGCAACGGTGTCGAGCGACGCCTTCGGGTCCTTGTTCTGGATCAGAACCTCGGTCGCCATCTGGTCGAGCGGGCCGAAGAACTGGCCACCCTCCGGGATCCACGGGCGGCTCGCGGCGGCCTCGGCGACCGGCTTGAACGCGGAGATCACGGCGTTGTTCTTGACCGTGTCGATCTCGTAGGCGGACTTGCGGGTCGGCAGCACGCCCAGCTTGTCGGCGAGGAACGCCTGCGACTCGGCCGAGTTCAGGTAGTTCACGAAGGCGACGGCAGCCGGGGCCTTCTCCTGCGGGACACCGGACCAGATCACGTAGTTGTGGCCACCGATCGGGGCCGCGGCCTTGGCGGAACCGGCCGGGACCGCGGCGATGCCGAGGTTCTCGACGCCACCGAAGCTCGGGGCGGTCTTGATGTTGTTGACCTCCCACGGGCCGTTGATGATGAACGCGACCTTCTTCTCCTTGAAGAGGGTCATCATCGTGCCGTACGAGTCGGTGGCCGACGGCTTGACCGACGCGCCGCTGTCGATCAGGTCCTTGGCGATCTTCAGACCGGCGACGTTCTGCTCGGAGTTGACGGTGATCTTCTTGTTCGCCGTGTCGACGACGTCACCGCCCTCGCCGTACATGAACGGCAGGGTGAAGTAGCCGGCGGCGTTGACGTACAGGCCGTCGACACCGGTCTTCTTCTTGATGTCCTGCGCGGCGGTCTTCAGCTCGGCCCAGGTCTTCGGCACCTGCACGCCGGCCTTCTCGACCAGCTCCTTGTTGTAGAGCAGCGCCAGACTGTCGGTGACCTGCGGGACGCCGTAGGTCTTGCCGTCGAACTTGTTGGACGCGAGCGGGGCCTCGAGGTAGTCCGCCTCGTCGGCGAGCAGCTCGGAACCGTCCAGCGCGTACAGGTAACCGAGGGACGCGAACTCCGGCACCCAGGCGACCTCGGCGCGCAGGATGTCCGGCGCACCGGTCTTGGCCGCCGCGGCGGTCTTGAACTTGTTCTGCGCGTCCCCGAACGGGACCGACTGGTAGTTGATCTTGACGTTCGGATAGGTCTGGTTGAACTTCGTGATCAGTTCCTTGAACGCCGGACCCTCGTTCTTGGCGTCCGAGGTGTCCCACCACGTGAGCTCGGCCGAGAGGGAGGCCGGGTCGACCTTGGCGGGCGCGGCCGACGTCTCTTCCTTGTCGCCACCACAGGCGGCGATGGAGAAGGCGAGAGTCACGGAGGCCAGGGCGGCGATTCCCTTGGTTATGCGACGCATGTTGCGCTCCTTGATTACCTGCTGGGTTCGGACGGACCGTAGCAAGAAGTTTCTTGCTTTGAAACCCCTTGCGAACCAACTGGCAACACTGGACTCAGTGGAAGGCCCACGATCCGGACTAAGCGGGCGGCATTCGGCCTTCTAGCTGCGCTTCCGTTACGGGGCGACCCCGTACTGCAACGCAACCGTCATGGAAGCAGTTGCATAGTTTGCCAGCACGAGTGTCCGCCGTCACCCTGCTGGAGAACACAGCTCTGCAACTTCTTTCACGATGCACCGAAAGTCCTGACTGGTTCGGAGCAGGCCAGGCCGGGCAAAGTAAAAAGGCGGTGACAGGCCATGCCTGTCACCGCCTCGAGAGGGCGCCGGGTGTCAGATCAGCGCGGTACGACCTTCTCCACCGCCCACTGACGCCAGGTGTCCAGCTTGTGCTGGACCGTGACCAGCTGCTCGCGGACCGGGCCGGGGCCGGTCGAGCCCGGAGTAGTCCGGGCGGCCAGCGCCGAGGAGACCGACAGGACCTCGCGCACCGACGGGTCGAGGTGCTCGCTGATCGTCTTCAGATCGTCGTCGGTGACGTCCTCGAGCTCGCACTCGCGGGCCGAGCAGAGCGCCACCAGCTTGCCGGTGATCTCGTGGGCGTCGCGGAACGGCACTCCCTTGCGGACCAGCCAGTCGGCGACCTCGGTGGCGAGCGAGAAGCCCACCGGTGCCGAGGCGGCCAGCCGGTCCACGCGTACGGTCATCGTGGAGATCATGCCGGCCAGAGCCGGCAGCAGCAGTTCCAGAGTGTCCACCGCATCGAACGCGGGCTCTTTGTCCTCCTGCATGTCCCGGTCGTACGTCAGCGGCAGCCCCTTGAGCATGGTCAGCACCGCGACGAGACCGCCGACCAGCCGACCGCTCTTGCCCCGGGCCAGCTCGGCGATGTCCGCGTTCTTCTTCTGCGGCATGATCGACGAACCGGTGGCGAACGCGTCGTCCAGCTCGACCCAGCCGAACTCGGTCGACGTCCAGAGCACCACCTCCTCGCCGAGGCGGGACAGGTGCACGCCGATCAGCGCGGTGACGAAGAGGAACTCGGCGACGAAGTCACGGTCGGCGACGGCGTCCATCGAGTTCGGCGCGGGGGCGGTGAAGCCCAGCTCCTTGGCGACCGCGGCCGGGTCCAGCGGGAGCGACGAACCGGCCAGCGCGCCGCTGCCCAGCGGGCTGATCGCGGTCCGCACGTCCCAGTCCCGCAGCCGCTCCAGGTCGCGCAGCAGCGGCTGCACGTGCGCCAGCAGCCAGTGCCCGAAACTCACCGGCTGCGCGTGCTGCACATGGGTCATGCCGGGCGCCGGGGTGTCCACGTTGCGAGCCGCCTGCTCGGTCAGCGCGTCGGCCAGCTCGATCAGCGCGACGGCCACCCCACGGGCGTGATCGCGCAGGTACAGCCGCAGGTCGGTGGCGACCTGGTCGTTGCGGGACCGGCCGGCGCGCAGCTTGCCGCCGAGGGTGCCGAGCCGCTCCAGCAGGCCCCGCTCCAGGGCGGTGTGCACGTCCTCGTCCTCGATCGTGGGCCGGAAGTCACCGGCCGCGCACGCCGACTCCAGGTCGTCCAGGGCGGCCAGCATCCGGCCGAGCTCGTCCGCGTCGAGCAGGCCCGCGTTCGCCAGCACCCGGGCGTGCGCGCGGGAGGCGAGCAGATCGTACGGCGCGAGACGCCAGTCGAACTGGACGCTGACGCTCAGCCGGGCCAGCGCCTCCGCCGGGCCGCCCGCGAACCGGGCACCCCAGAGCCGCGTGGGCTCTTCGCTCTCCGGCACACCTTCTCCTTGATCAATCTCGCAGGAAAGTACTTCCTGACCCTATCGCCGTGGGCGTCACGCAGGACGCCAGGCCTCACTGCATAAAAATACTACCAAGATGATAATATTGCGCCATGGCCAGCCTCGATCTCACCGGCGACATCGTCGATCTCACCCGGACCATCTGCGACATCCCCAGCGTCAGCGGCGACGAGAAAGCTCTCGCCGACGCTGTCGAGACCGCCCTGCGCGCCTACCCCCACCTGGAGGTTCTCCGCGACGCCGACGCCGTGGTCGCGCGGACGAATCTCGGCCGGGACACCCGGGTCGTGCTCGCCGGCCACCTGGACACCGTGCCGATCGCGAACAATCTGCCCACCGTCCTCGACGGCGAGATCCTGCACGGCCGCGGCACCGTCGACATGAAGGCCGGCGTCGCCGTCTTCCTGCAGCTCGCCGCCCTGCTCGACAACCCGCGCCACGACGTCACCTACGTGTTCTACGACCACGAGGAGGTCGCGGCTCGCCTCAACGGGCTGGGCCGCCTGGTGCGCAACCACCCCGAGTGGCTGGCCGGCGACTTCGCGGTCCTCGGCGAGCCGTCCGACGGCACGGTCGAGGGCGGCTGCCAGGGCACCATGCGCGTGAAGATCACCGTGCCGGGCGTGGCCGCGCACGCCGCCCGGTCGTGGCGCGGCAGCAACGCGATCCACAGTGCCGGCGCCGTGCTCGACGTGCTGCGCGCCTACGAGCCGCGCCGCCCGGTCGTCGACGGCCTGCAGTACCGCGAGGGGCTGAACGCGGTGAAGATCGAGGGCGGTATCGCCGGCAACGTGATCCCCGACCTGTGCACGGTCTTCGTGAACTACCGCTTCGCCCCGGACCGGGATCCCGACGCCGCCGAGGCGCACCTGCGCGAGGTCTTCGCCGGCTTCGAGCTCGAGGTGACCGACCGCGCTCCGGGCGCCCGTCCCGGTCTGGACCGGCCGGCCGCCAAGCAGTTCGTCGACCTGGTCGGCCGCGAGCCGCAGGCCAAGCTGGGCTGGACGGACGTCTCCCGCTTCGCCGGGCTGGGCATCCCGGCGGTGAACTACGGGCCCGGCGATCCGCTGCTGGCCCACACCGACGGCGAGCACGTGCCGGTCCCGGAGATCCGCCAGGCCCTGCACGTGCTCACCACCTGGTTGAGCTGACTATTCGGCCGGCTCCGCCGCGGCCCGCGCGATCGCACCCGGTACCGAATACATGTGGGCGAACGCGCGGGCCTGCTCTCCGGTCCACAGCGACGAGCCGTGGCCGTAGACCACGCCGGAGCGGGTGGCGGCGTCGAGCAGGCTGTGCGGGCTCTTACTGCCGAGCAGCACGATGCTGCCCTTGTGCAGCCGCACCCGTACAGTGCCGGTGACCCTGGTCTGGCTGGAGTCCAGGAAGGCCCGGAAATCGTCCATGATCGGGTCGAAGTACATCGCCTCGTGCAGCATGTCGCCGTACGTGTTGCCGAGCGTCGCCTTGGTGGCCTGCTGCCGGTTGGAGAGAACCAGCTTCTCCAGCTCGCGGTGCGCGGCGATCAGGATCAGCATGCCGGGCGCCTCGAAACCGACCCGGGCCAGGTTGCCGACCATGGTCGAGCCCATGTGGATGCCGCGGCCGATGCCGTGCTCGCCGCCGAGCACGTTGAGCGCCTGCAGGATCGCGAAGTTCTCGGTATCCCCGGTCAGCGGCTTGCCGTCCGCCGTGGTCGCCGCGACGACCTGGCCCTTCTCGAAGGTGAGCTGCAGCTCGACGCCCTCGGACGGGGCGGCGTCGATCGACTTCGTGTACGTCCAGGCGTCCTCGGGCAGGTACTCCCAGGAGCCGTACGTCTCCTCGCCGCCGATCGAGGTGCCGATCAGGCCCTCGTTGATCGAGTACTTCTTGACCTTCTCGCTCACCTCGTAGCCACGGCCACGCAGGAAGTCGGTCTCCTCCTCGCGGGTGAGCCGCTCGTCGCGGATCGGGGTGACGATCTCCAGCTGCGGCGCCAGGGCGCGGATCACCGCGTCGTAGCGGACGTGGTCGGCGCCGGCGCCGGTCGAGCCGTGCGCCACCGCGTCCGCGCCGACCTTCAGGGCCACCTCGACGACCTTCTCTGCCTGGATCAGCCGCTCCGCGCCGACGCACGACGGGTAGGCGCCGTTACGCAGGTAGTTGGCCTTGATCGCGTACGTGATGACGCGGTCATAAAGCTCCGACCGGGCGTCCACGATGTGGTGCTCGACCGCGCCCAGCTCCTCGGCCCGGGCCTTGACGGCCTCACCCTCGCCGCTGTGCAGGCCGCCGGTGTCGATGTTGGCCGTCACCACCTCCCAGCCCGCCTCCCGGAAGGCGACGAGGGCGTACGAGGTGTCCAGGCCGCCCGAGAAGGCGAGAACGATCTTGCGCTTGGTGGTCATTGCGGCTTTCCTTCGAGAATCGGCACATACGTCTTGCCGTCGCGGCGAACGTGGCCGGGCGGCAGGACATGGAACACGCAGCGGCCTGCCTCGATGTCCTTCTGCATCGCCCGCTGGCGATCGTAGTCGAACGGATCGAGCAGGAAGGTCGGCTCGGGCAGCTCTCCCCCGGCGGGCAGGGTGAGATCGCTCTGGTAGACGAACGACCCCGGCGAGGTGTGGAACGGGACGGTGGCGACCAGCACCCGCAGCGCGCCGAACTCGGTGTGCACCTTGAGCGCGCTGTTGTCGTACTGGGTGACGCCGTCGAGCTTCTGAGCGCGGTACGCGGAGAGGGCGAGCGCCTTCGCGGCCTTGCCGAGACCGACCGCGGGCATCAGCGACCACAGCGACCAGCCGACCCAGCGGCCGTGCTCGGCGCTCGGCGCGGCGCAGTACCCGCCGACCGGGACCGGGCCACGGTAGCCGCTGTCGCGCATCTCCTGCTGCACCTTGCGCAGCAGCAGCTTCACGTCGGTGTCGAAGCGGAACGTGGACCGCTCCACCATCGCGGCGAACTCGTCCTGCGGCAGGCCGGCGATCAGCGCGGCGGCCGGCATCAGGATCAGGTCGACCATCACCCACTGCGGCATCGGGATGCCCCGGTCGCCGAACGCGATGCCGTTGATCACGTTGAAGTAGTTCAGGAAGTCCCGGATCGACCAGTCCTTCTCCGTCGTGTCGGTGAAGTCCAGCCAGGTGAGCTTGTGCCCGTACGGGTTCTCGTTGAGGTGCGGGCGCAACGTGTCGTTGGAGGCGAGGAAGAACTCCACGCCGTGCCCGACCAGCTTGTCGGTGTGATCGGCGAAATCGGGGAAGCGCGCCTCCACCGCGGGCGTGAACATCATGAGTGGTTCTCCTCGGAATCCGCCCGGCTCCACTTACCGAGTTTCTCAGCGAGCTCGGCCCCGGAGGTGGGCCCGCCGTCACGGGCCACGACGAAGATGGTGTCGTCGCCGGCGATGGTGCCGACCACGTCCGACAGACCGGACCGGTCCAGCGCGCTGGCCAGGAACTGCGCGGCCCCCGGCGGGGTACGCAGCACCGCGATGTTGCCGCTCGAATCCACCCCGGTGAGCAGCTCCTTCAGCAGCCGGATCAGCCGCGCCGGTCCCTGCTGGGTCTCCCGCAGCGGGCGCTTGCCGTCCTCCGGGATCAGGTACGCCCCGCTCACCTTGACCGCGTTCAGCTCCTCCAGGTCCCGCGACAAGGTGGCCTGGGTGACCTGCACACCCTCGTGGGCGAGCAGGTCGGCCAGTTCGGTCTGCGAGCGCACCGTACGGCTGCGGATCAGCTCCACGATCCGAGCATGCCGCCCCGCGCGGGTCACCGGAGCACTCACTGTGCGTTCTTCGCCAGGAGCCAGGAGAGCAGGGCCTTCTGCGCGTGCAGGCGGTTCTCCGCCTGGTCGAAGACGGCGCTCTGCGGCCCGTCGATCACCTCGTCGGTGATCTCCTCGTTGCGGTGCGCGGGCAGGCAGTGCAGCACGATCGCGTCCGGCGCGGCGGCGGCGAGCAGCTCCTTGTTCACCTGGTACGGCCAGAACGGGGTGAGCCGGTCCTTGCCGTCGTCCTCCTGGCCCATCGAGGTCCAGGTGTCGGTGGCCACGACGTGCGCGCCGTCGACGGCCTCCCTCGGGTCGCGCACCACCTCGACCGAGCCGCCGGTCCACGCCGCGATCTCCGCGGCCCGGGCGACCACCGCCGGCGCCGGGTCGAAACCGGACGGGCCGGCGACGCGGACGTGCATGCCGGCGGTCGCACCGGCGATCAGGTACGAGTGGGCCATGTTGTTGGCGGCGTCCCCCACGTACGCCAGGGTCCGCCCGGCCGTTCCCCCGAACCGCTCGCGGACGGTCAGCAGGTCGGCCAGCAGCTGACAGGGGTGATAGCCGTCGCTGAGCGCGTTGATCACCGGCACGTCCACGCCGGACGCCAGCTCGGCCAGCCGTTCGTCACCGTGGGTGCGGTAGACCATCGCGGCCACGTACCGGGAGACCACCCGGCCGGCGTCGGCCAGGCTCTCACCGCGCCCGAAGTGGGTGTTCTGGGTGTCCACGATGATCGGCTGCCCGCCGAGCTCGGCGATGCCGGCCTCGAACGACAGCCGGGTCCGCAGGCTGGCCTTGTCGAAGAAGACCGCGACCGAACGCGGGCCGGCCAGCGGCGTGTAGCCGAACCGGTTGGCCTTCATCTCGGCGGCCAGGTCGAGCACGTCCGACTGCTCCTGGGGGCTCAGGTCGTCGTCGTGGAGGAAGTGGCGCAGGGTCACCGGATACCGTCCAGGGCAGCGATCAGGGCGTCGGCCTGATCGGAGGAGATGATCAGGGGCGGTGCGAGCCGGATGATGTCCGGCTGGGGGGCGTTGACCAGGAATCCGGCGTCGAGCAACTGCGCCGCGATCTCCTTGGAGACCGGCTGGGTGAGCACGACGCCGAGCAGCAGGCCGGCGCCACGGACGTGGCTGACCAGCGGGTGGTTCAGGCCCTCGATCCCGCGGCGCAGCTGCTCACCGACCCGCTTCACGTGATCGAGCAGGCCCTCGTTCGCGATCGTGCGGATCACCGCGAGCCCGGCCGCGCAGGAGACCGGGTTGCCGCCGAACGTGGTGCCGTGCGAGCCCGGGGTCAGCAGGTCGGCGGCCGGGCCGAAGGCGATGCAGGCGCCCAGCGGCAGGCCGCCGCCGAGGCCCTTGGCCAGGGTGACGATGTCGGGCTCGACGCCCTCGCCCTGGTGGTGGAACCAGTGACCGGTACGCCCGATGCCGGTCTGCACCTCGTCGAGGACGAGCAACGTTTTGAAGCGGTCGCAGATGGAGCGAGCTGCCGTCAGATATCCGGGTGGCGGAACGACCACGCCGTTCTCACCCTGGATGGGCTCCAGGATCACCATCGCGGTCTCGGTCGTCACCGCGGCTTCGAGAGCTTCGACGTCGCCGAACGGAACGTGGGTGACGTCGCCCGGCAGCGGCCGGAACGGATCCGCTTTCGACGGCTGGCCGGTGAGCGCGAGAGCACCCATGGTGCGGCCGTGGAAGGCGCCATCGGTCGCGACGACATGGGTGCGCCCGGTGAGCCGCGAGATCTTGAAGGCGGCCTCGTTCGCCTCCGCACCGGAGTTGCAGAACAGCACCCGCCCGGACCGGCCGGCCAGGGCCAGCAGCAGATCGGCCAGCGCCACCGGCGGCTCGGAGATGTAGAGGTTGGAGACGTGCCCCAGCTGCTGGATCTGCTGGGTGACCGCGGCGACCACGGCCGGGTGGGCGTGACCCAGCGCGTTCACCGCGATGCCGCCGAGGAAGTCGACGTACTCCTTGCCGTCCTCGGCAGTCAGCACCGCGCCGTCGCCCTTGACCAGGCCGATCGACGGGGTGCCGTAGTTGTTCATCATGGACTGCTGCCAGCGTTCGACCAGGCTCATGAGGGGACCACCATGGTTCCGAATCCTTCTTCCGTGAAGACTTCGAGCAGAGTCGAGTGGGCGACCCGGCCGTCGACGACGTGCGCGCCGGGCACCCCGCCGCGGACCGCGCGCAGGCAGGCCTCCATCTTCGGCGCCATCCCGGACTCCAGCCGCGGGAGCAGCTTCTCCAGGGCGTCGGCGTCGATCTCGCTGGTCAGCGAGTCGCGGTCCGGCCAGTTCGTGTAGAGGCCGGGCACGTCGGTGAGGACGACCAGCTTGCGGGCGCCGAGCGCGACGGCGAGCGCCGAGGCCGCGGTGTCGGCGTTGACGTTGTGCAGCACCCCGTCGGCGTCCGGCGCCACGGTGGCGATCACCGGGATCCGGCCGGCGGCGATCAGGTCGTCCACCGCCGAGGTGTTCACCTGGTCGACGTCGCCGACCTGACCGATGTCGACCGGCTCACCGTCGATCACCGCCTGCCGGCGGATCGCGGTGAACAGGCCCGCGTCCTCACCGGAGAGGCCCACCGCGTACGGACCGTGCTGGTTGATCAAACCGACCAGCTCGCGGCCGACCTGGCCGACCAGCACCATGCGGACCACGTCCATGGCCTCCGGGGTGGTGACCCGCAGGCCGCCGCGGAACTCGCTCTCGATGCCGAGCTTGCCCAGCATCCGGCTGATCTGCGGGCCGCCGCCGTGCACCACGACCGGCTTGATGCCGACCAGGCGCAGGAAGACCATGTCGGCCGCGAACGCCTCCTGCAGCGCCGGGTCGATCATGGCGTTGCCGCCGTACTTGATCACGATCGTGCTGCCGTGGAAACGCTCCAGCCAGGGCAGCGCCTCGATCAGGATCTCGGCCTTCTTCTGCGCTTTCATGAGGAAGAACACCAAGCCTTCACGACGAGTACGCCGAGTTCTCGTGGACGTACCCATGAGAGAGATCGGTCGTCCAGATCGTCGCGCTCATCTCGCCCTCGTGCAGGTTCACCGTCACCTTCACATCCCGGCCGGTGAGGTCGACCTTGCTGCGGTCCTCGGCGGCCGCGCCGTTCTTGCAGATCCACACGCCGTTGATGGCCACGTCGATCCGGTCCGGCTCGAAGGCCGCGCTGGTGGTGCCGACCGCGGCCAGGATCCGCCCCCAGTTCGGGTCGTTGCCGAAGAACGCCGTCTTCACCAGGTTGTTGCCCGCGATCGTCCGGCCCACCTGCACCGCATCCGCCTCGCTGGCCGCGCCGGCCACCTCGATGGCGATGTGCTTGGTGGCGCCCTCGGCGTCGGCGATCAACTGCTGGGCCAGGTCGTGGCAGACCTCGGTGACCGCGGCGGTCAGCTCCTCGAGGGTCGGCTGCTTGTCCGAGGCGCCGCTGGCCAGCAGCAGCACGGTGTCGTTGGTCGACATGCAGCCGTCCGCGTCGATCCGGTCGAAGGTGACCCGGGTGGCCGCGCGCAGTGCCGCGTCCAGCGTCTCGTTGTCCGCCGAGGCGTCCGTGGTGATCACCACGAGCATGGTGGCCAGCGCCGGGGCCAGCATCCCCGCGCCCTTGGCGATCCCGCCGACCGACCAGCCCTCGCGCTGGGCCACCGCGTTCTTCGACACGGTGTCGGTGGTCATGATCGCCTCGGCCGCCTGCGGGCCGCCGTCGGCAGCCAGCGCTTTCGCGGCCGCCTTCACCCCGGGCAGCAGCTTGTCCATCGGCAGCAGCTCGCCGATCAGGCCGGTCGAGCAGACCGCCACGTCGCCGGCGCCGATCATCATCGGCAGGGCGCCCGCTTTCGTCGTGCCGCGCAGGACCGCGGCGGTGTGCTCGGCGGTGGTGTGCGTGTCCCGGAAGCCCTGCGTGCCGGTGCAGGCGTTGGCGCCGCCCGAATTCAGCACGACGGCGCGGATCACACCGCCCTTGAGCACCTGCTCGCTCCAGAGGACCGGCGCGGCCTTGACCCGGTTGCCGGTGAAGACACCGGCCGCGGTGTAGTCCGGGCCGTCGTTGACGACCAGGGCCACGTCCGGGTTGCCGCTGGCCTTGAGCCCGGCAGCGACGCCCGAGGCCCGGAAGCCCTTCGGATGGGTGACGGTCACAGTTCCTCCTGGCTCGGGCACATGAAGCCGCCGGCCGGCGGCCGGTCGAGGTGCGCGATCACGGCGCGACCCCGAACACCGACAGGCCCGTGGTCTCGGGCAGACCGAACATGATGTTGGCGTTCTGCACGGCCTGACCGGCCGCACCCTTGCCGAGGTTGTCCAGCGCGCTCACCACGATGATCCGGCCCGAGTCGATGTCGACGGTGGCCTGCAGGTGGCACGAGTTGGACCCGGCGGTCGCGGCGGTGTGCGGCCAGCTGCCCTCCGGCAGCACGTGCACGAACGGGTCATCCGCGTACGCCGCCTGCAGCGCCTCGCGCGGGTCGCCGCCGTTGAGCCGGCGGGCGGTCACGGTGGCCAGGATGCCGCGCGGCATCGGCGCCAGGATCGGCGTCATCGACAGCGAGCTCGCGCCGGTGGCCTGCTTGATCTCGGCGACGTGCTGGTGGGCGCCGACCTTGTAGGGCGACAGGTCACCCATGATCTCGCTGGCCAGCAGGTGCACCTTGGCGTTGCGCCCGGCCCCGGACGTGCCGGACGAGGCGACCACCACGACGTCCTCCGGGTCGGCGACGCCGGCCGCGATCAGCGGCGCGAGAGCCAGCGTGATCGTGGCCGCATAGCAGCCGGTGTTCGCCACCCGGTCGGAAGCGGCGATGGCCTCGCGGGCGCCGGGCAGCTCAGGCAGGCCGTAGGTCCAGGTGCCGGCGTGGCCGCCACCGTAGTAGCGGGTCCACTGCTCAGCACTCTCCAGCCGGAAGTCGGCACCCAGATCGACGACCTTCACACCGGCGTCCAGCTGGCCGGCCACGGCCGCCGACTGCCCGTGCGGCAGCGCAAGAAAGACCAGGTCAGCGCCGCGCAAGGTCTCCGCATCGGTGGCGCCGAGCACCAGATCAAGACCGGTCAACTGCGGATGTACGGCACTGACGTGCGAACCGGCCTGACTGTGCGCCGTCGCCGCGACGAGGTCGAACTCGGGATGCCCGGCGAGCAGGCGGAGCAGTTCGCCGCCCGCATACCCACTTGCCCCTGCTACCGCGACCCGGATTCCCATACTTACCTCCGCATGACTATGCAGAAGACCGTATCAACTCCCAGACCGCGGCGGCAACCAGGTATCCACTAACCGGCGACTCGGGCGAGGGCGACGCCGAACCAGTTGTGCGGGTCGGTCCACCAGTGGCGCAGCTCGAAGCCGGCCCTGGCCAGCTCGGTGGCCAGGCCGTCGCGGCGGAACTTCGCCGAGACCTCGGTCCGCAGCTCCTCGCCCTCCTCGAAGTCCACGATGAGATCGAGTTCCCGGATGTGCACCCGCTGGCCGGCCCTCGAGCGCAGCCGCATTTCGATCCACTCGCGGTCCGAGTCCCAGAGGGCGACGTGTTCGAACGCCGCCGGGTCGAAGTCGGCGGCCAGCTCGCGGTTGATCACCCGGAGCACGTTGCGGTTGAAGTCGGCGGTCACCCCGGCCGCGTCGTCGTACGCCGGGACCAGCACCGCCGGGTCCTTGACCAGGTCGGCGCCGAGCAGCAGCCACTCCCCCTCGTGCAGCACCGCGCGGAGCCCGGTCAGGAAGCTCGCCCGCTCGGCCGGTTCCAGGTTGCCGATGGTGCCGCCGAGGAACGCCACCACCCGGTTGTCACCGTCGGGCAGGTGGCCCAGGTGCCGGACGAAGTCACCGATCACCCCGCTGACGCTCAATCCCGGATAGGCGAGGTTCAGCGCGTCGACCGCCGACTCCAGGGCCGCCTCGGAGACGTCGAGCGGCACGAACGAGCCGAGCGTGCCGTGCGTGAGCATCGCGTCGAGCAGCAGCCGGGTCTTCTCCGAGGAGCCGGAACCCAGCTCGACCAGCGTCTTCGCCTCGGTGATCCGGGCGATCTCGGGCGCCCGCAGGGTCAGGATCGCCCGTTCGGTACGGGTCGGGTAGTACTCCGGCAGGCGGGTGATCTCCTCGAAGAGTTCACTGCCCCGCGAGTCGTAGAACCACTTCGGCGGCAGTTGCTTCGGTGCGCTGGTCAGGCCGGTGCGCACGTCGGAGCGGAGCGACCGGGCCAGATCCCGGTCGTCGATGAGCTTGATCACGAAATCTCCTCGATGAGAAGCGAAGAAGTGGTGGCGACGACCAGGTGGCCGTCCGGAACCGGGCGCCAGGCGGGATGCGCGTCGAGCGGTTCGGAGGCGATCAGCACGGAGCCGGGGCGGGCACGGACCGACAGCGCGTGCCCGACCGTGGTGGCGATCAGCTGGGTGCCGTCGGTGAGCAGCAGGTTCAGCCGGGAGCCGGGGGCGGCGGCAGCCACCTCACTGACCACGGTGGCGACGGCTTTGGCGGCCGGTTCGCCGGAGCGCAGCTTTGCGCGTACCAATGCCCATAAGGCCGCGGAATCGGTGGGCGCATCCAGGGTGAGCAGATCTTCCACCGGGATCTCGGCCGCCAGGCCGGCGAGGGCCGAAGGCCAGCCGCGCACCACGCCGTTGTGGCTGAAAAGCCACCGTCCGTCGCTGAACGGCGCCGCCGCGGTCTCCACCACCGGCAGGCCGACCGTCGCCGAACGCACCGCCGCGAGCACCGCGCCCGCCGAGGTGGAGGCCGCGAGCGCGGGCAGCGAGGCGTCGGTCCAGATCGGCATGGCGCTGCGGTACCGCACCGGCGTCTCGGCGCCGGCCGGATACCAGCCGACGCCGAAGCCGTCGGCGTTGATGGTGCCGCCGCCGCGCATGTCGCGCGGCGCCCAGGCCTGCTTCACCAGCGCATGCGACGGATCCAAGATCAAATTCTTGAGGGGTACGGGTGACCCGAGGTAACCGAGGTGGCGGCACATTCAGGCGTCCCGCGCACAGCGGAAGCCACTGAAGATCTGCCGCCGGATCGGATGATCCCAGTTGCGGAAGGTGCCCCGGCAGGCGGCCCGGTCGGTGCCGAACGACCCGCCGCGCAGCACCCGGTAGTCGCCGCCGAAGAACACCTCGGAGTACTCCCGGTACGGGAACGCGGCGAACCCCGGGTAGGCCTCGAACCCGGACGACACCCACTCCCACACGTCGCCGATCAGCTGGTGCACGCCGAGCGGGGATGCGCCCTGCGGATAGGCGCCCACCGGGGCCGGCGCCAGATGCCGCTGACCCAGGTTGGCGTGCTCGGCCTCCGGCGACTCGTCACCCCACGGGAAACGGCGGGACCGTCCGGTCACCGGATCCCAGCGGGCCGCCTTCTCCCACTCGGCCTCGGTGGGCAGCCGTTTTCCGGCCCACGCCGCGTACGCCTCCGCCTCGAACCAGCAGACATGCACCACCGGCTCGTCGGCCCGGACCGGCTCGACCCGGCCGAAACTGTTGCGCAGCCACCCGTCGCGGTCGCGGATCCAGTGCAGCGGAGCGGTCAGCCCCGCCCGCTGCCGGTGATCCCAACCGGACGAACTCCACCAGCGCGGATCGTCGTAGCCGCCGGCGTCGAGGAACGCCAGGTACTGCCCGTTGGTGACCGGTGCGGCGTCGATGTAGAAGGCCGGGACGTCGACGGTGTGTGCGGGCCGCTCGTTGTCCAGCGCCCACGGGTCGGTGTCGGTGCCCATGACGAACGGGCCCTCAGAGATGCGGACTTCGCCGTTGACCGCGGCGGCCGAGGACGGCGGTGGCGGGGCGGTGAGCACCGGCGCGCCGGTCCGCAACTGGTGTGTAGCCAGCATCGTCTCGTCGTGTTGCTGCTCGTGCTGCACGATCATCCCGAACGCGAACCCGCTGTCGACCAGCCGCCGGTCCTCGTCGAAACGCACCCGGTCCAGCACGTCGAAGACCTTGTCGCGGACCTGCGCGACGTAGGCCCTGGCCTGGGCCGGATCGAGCAGCGGCAGGGCCGGGCGGTCCCGGCGGGCGTGTTTGAACGCGTCGTACAGCTCGTCGATGTCCTGGCGGACCGGGTCGCGGCCACCGACGTCCCGGACCAGCCAGAGCTCCTCCTGATTGCCGACGTGCGCCAGGTCCCAGACCAGCGGCGACATCAGCGGCGAGTGCTGGCGGATCAGGTCGGAGTCGTCGACGGCGTCGGTGAGCAGCGCCGTGCGGGCCCGGGTGCGCTCCAGTTCAGCGGCGATGGTGAGCCGCAAATCCTGGGTCATTGCTGGGTCCCTTCGTCAGGCGGTCTTCATGAGCCGTCCGGAGACAGCGGCGTGCAGGCGGCGGGAGACGACGTCGGCGACGGTGTCGCGGACGCGTTCCGGCAGGCCGGTGCGGGGCAGGTTCCGGCAGGCGAGATCCGCCAGACCGATCGCGGCGGACCGCACGGC
The DNA here is from genome assembly GCF_036053395.1 of Actinoplanes sp. NBC_00393. Lineage (NCBI taxonomy): Bacteria > Bacillati > Actinomycetota > Actinomycetes > Micromonosporales > Micromonosporaceae > Actinoplanes > Actinoplanes sp. NBC_00393. The sequence continues at coordinate 6,094,745 of NZ_CP107942.1, forward strand.
GGGGTCGGCCAGTCCGTACCGGGCGGCCGGGCGCCACCGGTCCACCGAGCCGGCGGCCAGACCGCGGGCCCGGTCGGTGACGGCGTCGTCGGCGAGCAGCGCGCTGAGCACCGCGACCGGGGCGATCCACTCGCCGCCCGGCTGGGTGTCCAGGTAGCGGACCTCGAGATAGCCGCGGGGCCGGACCGGCGGGAAGAGCGTGTTCAGGTGGTAGTCGAGGTCGGCCACGGTCGGTGGGCCTTCTCGTTGTGATCCGCGCAGACGGGACCCGAGCCGGCGTGGGCTGAGCCGGGCCGCCTCCGGTAGCTCGAGGCCGCCCGCCGTGATCCAGTCGGCGAAGGTGACGCCGGGCGGAGCGTCCCACCGGTCGCCGTCGCGCCGCACGCAGAGCAGCGGGGCGTCCAGCGCGTACTCCGCCCACGCTTCGGCCGGGTCGGCGCTGAACGGCACCGGGTCGGTGCGCCGCGGGTCGATGCCGAACCACGCGGCCATCCGGGCGGAGGCCCAGCCGGAATCCCGGCCGGCCCGGCGACGGGAGTTGGCGAACAGGGCGATCAGGGCCGGGCCCCATTCGTGCAGGACCGCCCATCGGTACGGCGTACCGTTGTCCAGACAGACCTGGAGCCCGGCGGTGGCGCCCATCATCGTGCGTCCGGCGCCGTCGAAGGCGCGCTCCATCGCGGCATAGCGTGGGGTGTCGAGGATTCGCCGAGGCGCCCGATAAGGGTCGAGGCCCCGCTCGCCGAGGACGATCCCGGAACGGGCCAGCAACTCGGTGAGGGTGGCGTGATCGGCGGAGACAGCGGTGTGCAGGGCGGACAGGGAATCCGCCGGGGCCGAGGAGATCTCGACCTGACCGCCCGGTTCGACGGTGACCGTGCCACCGGACGGCAGCGGCACGGGATCGGGATTACCGAGGGAGCAGGGTGCGTGCTCACCCAGCGCGGTGGCCAGCTGATCGGCCTGCAGGTATGCCGACGGGTCGCCGGCGGGGTGCGTGGTCCACTCGAGTTCGGCGCCGATCCGCTGCGGCGGGCCGGTTTTGAAACAGATTCCGGAGATGTGTTCGATCGCTTCGCTGGTCCGTCGCAGGACCCGGTCGGCCGAACCCATGTTCCCCCTCACGGTTACTCAAGGTGATTGCTTAACCTCGATGCGTGCGGTCCAGTGAGGACCATACCGGCATCCGGGGAAATCCGCTTCCCCGAACAGGTGACGACAGATCAAAAAGTTCCGGAACCGGGGCGGGGTGCCGGAACCGGTTCCGGACTGGAAGACTCCCAACCGTTCGTGTTCAGCAACCCGGAGGCACCGCATGCCCACAGACTTCCCCTACCAGGACTCTTCGCTCCCCGTTTCGGAGCGGGTGGAGGATCTGCTGGGCCGCATGACCCTGCCGGAGAAGATCGGGCAGATGCTGCAGCTCGACGCCCGGCAGGACATCGGCGAGATCGTTCTGGAGAAGCTGGCCGGATCCATCCTGCACACCTCACCGGCGAAGCTCGTCGAGGCCGCTGAGCTGGTCGCACGTACCCGGTTGCGGATCCCGCTGATCACCGCGGAGGACTGCATCCACGGCCACGGCTTCTGGCCCGGCGCCACCGTCTTCCCGACCCAGCTGGCCATGGCCGCCACCTGGGATCCGGACCTGATCGAGCGGGTCGCCCGGGTCACCGCGATCGAGGCGTCGGCCACCGGCATCCACTGGACCTTCTCGCCGGTCCTGTGCATCGCGCGGGACCTGCGCTGGGGCCGGGTCGACGAAACTTTCGGCGAGGATCCGTACCTGATCGGTGAGCTCGGCGCCGCGATGATCCGCGGCTACCAGGGCGGTGGCCTCACCGACCCGACGGCCGTCCTGGCGACCGCCAAGCACTTCGCCGGCTACTCGGAGACCCAGGGCGGGCGGGACGCCAGCGAGGCCGACATCAGCCGGCGCAAGCTGCGGTCCTGGTTCCTGCCGCCGTTCGAGCGGGCCGCCCAGCAGGGCTGCCAGGTCTTCATGCTCGGCTACCAGTCGATGGACGGGGTGCCGATCACCGCCAACAAGTGGCTGCTCAACGACGTGCTCAAGGAGGAGTGGGGCTTCACCGGCACGCTCGTCACCGACTGGGACAACGTCGGCCGGATGGTCTGGGAACAGAAGGTCTCCCCCGACTACGCCGAGGCCGCCGCGACCGCGGTCAAGGCGGGCAACGACGTCATCATGGTCACCCCCGCCTTCTTCGAAGGCGCCCAGGAGGCGATCCGGCGCGGGCTGCTGACCGAAAACGACATCGATGCAGCGGTACGCCGGATCCTGCGCCTGAAGTTCGAGATCGGCCTGTTCGAGAACCCGCGCACCCCCGACGCCGAACGCCAGCGCGCGGTCATCGGCGCCCCCGGGCACACCGAGCTCAACCTCGAGGTGGCCCGCCGGTCCCTGGTCCTGCTGCGCAACGACGGCGTGCTGCCGCTGCCGGCCGGCAAGCCGAAGCGGATCGCCGTGCTCGGCCCGAACGCCCACGACGTCTCGGCACAGCTCGGCGACTGGGCGGGCAACTCCGGCCAGGTCGACTGGATGCCCGACGGCCACCCGCGCGAGCTGACCTCGACCGTGCTGGACGGGCTGCTGGCCGCGGTCCCGGCGGACTGGGAGATCGTCCACGAGCCGGGTGCGGAGATCGTCCGGCTGGTGCCGGACCCGGACGGCGAGACCTTCCCGGACGGGCAGCCTCGACCGCCGGTAGCGCAGTCGGTCCCGGCCGACGCGGTCCGCCTCACCGCGGCCACCGCCGCGGCCGAGCAGGCCGACTACGCGATCGTCGTGGTCGGCGACACCGTCGAACTGACCGGCGAGGGCAAGTCCACCGCCACGCTGGAACTGCTCGGCGGCCAGATCGCCCTGCTCGACGCGATCGCGGCCACCGGCACCCCGATGATCGTCGTGCTGATCGACTCGAAACCGCACGTGCTGCCGCCGTCGGCGCTGTCGGCCGAGGCGATCATCCAGGCCTTCAACCCGGGCATGCGCGGCGGCCAGGCGATCGCCGAGCTGCTCCTCGGCCGGATCGAGCCGACCGGCCGGATGCCGATCTCCGCGGCCCGGCACGCCGGTCAGCAGCCGATCTACTACAACCAGCTGCGCGGCCAGCACGGCGCCCGGTACGCCGACCTCACCCAGGACCCGCTGTTCGCCTTCGGCGAGGGCCTCAGCTACACGACGGTCGTCTACGACGGCCTGACCATCGGCGAACCCGAGGTTCCGGCCGACGGCGTGGTCCGGGCCACGGTCCGGCTCACCAACACGGGTACGCGGCCCGCGCTGGAAACCGTCCAGGTGTACGTGAGCGACCTGGTCACCAGCTTCACCTGGGCCTCCCGGGAGCTGAAGGCCTACCGGCAGGTCAGCGTGCCGCCCGGCGAGAGCGTGACGATCGAGCTCGAGGTGCCCGCCGCCGTCTGCACGCTGGTCGACGCCGACGGCCGCCGCGTGGTCGAGGCCGGCGACTTCGAACTGCTGGTCGGCCCGAACTCCCGCCCCTCCGCCCTCCAGTCCGCCAAGTTCCGCATCAGCTGAACCCCCAGCCGGCTCGCAGGGCTGTTTCCCAAACCCCGAAACAGCCCTGCGAGCCAGCCACCCCACCCCAGCTGACCGCCAGCGCCGCTTCGCGCGCTGCGAAGCAGCGCTGAGCGTCAGCCCGACCACCCGGCTGACCACGAGCGCTGCTTCGCGCGCTGCGAAGCAGCGCTGAGCGTCAGCCCGACCACCCCAGCTGACCACCAACGTCCCTTCCCGCGCTGCGAAGCAGCGCTGAGCGTCAGCCAGACCACCCGGCTGACCACGAGCGTCCCTTCCCGCGCTGCGAAGCAGCGCTGAGCGTCAGCCCGACCGCCCCGGCTGACCGCCATCGTCCCTTCCGCGCTGCGAAGCAGCGCTGCGGGTCAGCTGGACCACCGCATCAGCCCGGCGGGGGCGCTGGGGCCTGGAGTGGGCTGGTGATCGCTTCGTAGCGAGGAACTGTTCGAAAACTCGTACCTCAAAGCTGTTTCAGGGCCGTGGGATGGCGGCGAAGGCCGACTTCTTGAACCAGCCGGGCAGGGCGCGGCGGAGGGGTTCCGGGCCGGCGAGTTCGAGTTCGCCGGAGCGCAGCGCGGAGGCCCAGGTGCGCTCGCCGCGCCAGACGTCGGTGAGGCAGCGGAGGTCGGCGGTGACCTGTACGTCGATGTCGTGACCGGGGTCGAAATCGCAGATGTCGACGTCGTCGGGGGTGATCACCAGCCACCAGTCGCGGACGCGCGGCGGTGCGGCCGGGAAGCTGAACTGGAGCACCGTGCGCCGTTGCGGGACCGCTTCGTGATCGACTTCGCGGTGCATGTCCCAAAGCAGCAGTTTCGGGTCGAGGTCGCGGTCGCCGAGCTCGGGGATCCAGCGGGTGCCCCAGACGCCGAGCGCCCGCACGATCGGCTCGAGTTCCTTGCCGGCGGGGGTCAGTGTGTACTCCACCTCGGCCCCGAACTGCTGCCGCTCGATCAGGCCGGCCGCGGTCAACTGCTGCAGGCGGCGGGAGAGCAGCGTCGGTGACATGCGCGGCAGGCCACGGCGCAGGTCGTTGAAACGCCGGCTGCCGGCGATCAGCTCCCGGATCAGCAGCATGGTCCACCGCTCGTCGAGCAACTCCATCGCTTTGGCAACCGGGCAGAACTGCCCGTAGGACGCGCCCATGCAGCGACGATAATCCGGCACCGGGCCGGCGGGCGAGGTCCGATTGCGGACAGTCGCGATACACATCGTGTACTAGGCCGCGCCGGTGCGGATTCCTAGCGTCGATGGCATGACGAACACCTTGAAGGAAAAGCACCGCGCCATGTGGGCGTCGGGAGACTACTCGGCGGTCGCGAGCGAGCTCGTCGCCCCGCTCGGGCCGGTCCTGGTCGAAGCGGCCGGCATCGGGCCCGGGCAGACCGTCCTCGACGTCGGGGCCGGCACCGGCAACGCCGCGATCCCGGCGGCCCTCACCGGCGCCACCGTGACCGCGAGTGATCTGACGCCCGAGCTGCTGGCGGTGGGCGAGAAGTACACCGACGCCAAGCTCAGCTGGCGGGAGGCGGACGCGGAGGCGCTGCCGTTCAGCACCGGCGAGTTCGACACGGTGATCTCGTGTATCGGCGTCATGTTCGCGCCGCATCACGAGGCCGCGGCCGGGGAGCTGCTGCGGGTCTGCCGGCCGGGCGGGACGATCGGGCTGATCAACTGGACTCCGGAAGGGTTCATCGGGCAGATGTTCGCGACGATGAAGCCGTATGCCGCGCCGCCGCCGCCCGGGGCTCAGCCGCCGCCGCGATGGGGTGACCCGGCGCACCTGGCCGCGCTCTTCGGCTCGGGAGTGGACGGCGTGACCGTGGAACGGCGGAAGTTGCGGGTGTCGGCCTTCCGGGACGGCGCGGCGTTCCGGGAGTACTTCAAGAGCCGGTACGGGCCGACGATCGCGGTCTACAAGAACATCGGCGATGATTCGCAGCGGGCGGCCGCGCTGGATGCTGAGCTGGCCGCGCTGGCACAGCGGTTCGACGTCGGTGGCGGGGCGATGGATTGGGAGTACCTGATCTACACGGCCCGGCGGGCAGGCTGACCGGGGACGCCGGGCGGCGGCCGACGGGGACGTGGCGCTGTCAAAGCCGGCGCGCGGCCGACGGGGACGTGGCGCTGTCAAAGCCGGCGCGCGGCCGACCGCGGGGTGGCGCACGGTCAAAGCCGGCGGGCGGCGGCCGACCGCGGAGTGGCCCGCTGTCAGAGCTGGCGGGCGGCGGCCACCGGGCGGAGGGTGAAGCCGAGCTTGCGGTAGGTGGCGATCGCCGCGGTGTTCCAGTAGTCGGCGAGCAGCGCTACCCGCTCCCGCCCGGCCAGCTGCTCGTCGGTGGCGAACCCGCACAGCCATGCCGCAAGCCCGCGGCCCCGCGCTTCCGGGCGGGTGGTCACGCCCGCCAGGAAGCCGATCTCATCGGTGGACCACGCCTCCGCCGCGACCGCGATCAGCCGCCCGCCGGCGTCCCGGATGCCCGCCCAGCGCCGCACGTCGACATCGCCCGGCTTCGCGTAGGAGTCCGGAAACGATTCCTCGATGAGCGCGGTCACCTCGGGCCGTTCGTCCACCGCCAGCCAGTGTGGCGCCTCCGCCGGCCGGTGCGGTTCCGGGTTGCCGGGGGCCCGGAATCCGACCGGTTCGGTGGTCTCCATCCAGGCGAACCGGGCGCTGACCTCCAGTTCGGGCATCCGCTCGGCCACCGCGATGACCAGCTCCTCGGGACCGAACGGCCGGAAGTTCCCGCCCACCTCCGGCAGCACCTCGCGCAGCAACCCGGCCAGCGCATCAGCGTCACCGGCCATCACAATCCGGTCCCAGTGCGACAAATCCGGGCAGGCCACGGCCACCGCATCCGGCCTGCTCCACACCTTCGCGTCCCGGGCAGCCGCCGCCCAGCGAATCAGCGGATCACGTTCGATCATCCGGCCATGCTGCCTCATTGACCTGATCTGCCATCCTCGGGCCGGTGCCGAAGCTTCCCTCCCTGCGCGTCGTGATCAACCGGCTGATGACCGTGGCCGCGCTGAGCGCGACCCTCGCGGTCGGTGCCGTGGCAGGAGCAGATCATTGGGTACGCGTGACCGCATCCGATCACATCTATGACGTGTCGTCCGTGCCCGGGGCCCCGGTGGCCCTGGTCCTCGGCGCACAGGTCGATCCGGGTGGCCAGCCGTCCGCCTTCCTCGCCGCCCGGCTGGAGATCGCCCGCCAGCTGTACCGGAGCGGCAAGGTGAAGGCGGTGCTGGTCTCCGGCGATCACGCCGAATGGCATTACGACGAGCCTGGCGCGATGATGGTCTGGCTGGTCGCCCGCGGGGTGCCGGTCAGTCAGGTGGTGCTCGACCATGCCGGCTTCGACACCTACGACTCGTGTGCCCGCGCGCACCGGATCTTCGGCGTGAACCGGGCGATCGTGGTGACCCAGACCTTCCATCTGCCGCGGGCGGTCGCCCTCTGCCGGTCGCTCGGCATCGAGGCCAGCGGGGTCGGTGACGAGACGGTGCGCATCTACCGCCCGCACTGGCTGCGCGGCGAGGTCCGCGAACACGGCGCCTCGCTGAAGGCCGCGGTCGACGTGCTCTCCGGACGCGATCCGGTGTTCCTGGGCCGCCGCGAGACCGGCGTGGACGCCGCCGTCGCCGACAGCTGACGCCGGCCGCCGAGACGGATCCCGGCCGCTACAACGGGCCGTTACGAGCCGCTATGAGCCGCTGCGAGCCGCTACGACAGGAATCGGGGCAGCGCCTTCGCCGCATCGGCGGTGGGGCCGTGCCAGGCCACGTAGCCGTCCGGGCGGATCAGCAGCGACTCGCCCGTGTCCGTGACCGGCGCGGCGATTCGCAGGCGGTCCGCGTACCCCGGGAAGGAACCGGTCGTGACCAACACGTGCCTGCCCTCACGCAGTGCCTCGTAGAGGCGCTCGCCGCCGCGCAGCGTGACATCCTCGGCGCGCGGGGCGCCCGGGTAGCCGATGCCGACGCCGGAGATCACGCCGGTTGCCCGCCGGGCCACCGACGGTAGCCCCAGCAGCACCGAGCCCACCGTGTTGCGCGCCCACCGGGCCGCCCGGGAACGCAGCATCGCCATCCGGATCAGCATGCCGCTGCTGCGCAGGACGAGTTTGCCGACCGGGTGCCGCTCCTGCTGGTAGGTGTCGAGCAGCCCGGCCGGCGCCCAGCCGTCGACGGTGGCGGCGAGCTTCCAGGACAGGTTCGCCGCGTCCTGCAGGCCGGTGTTCATCCCCTGGCCGCCGGCCGGGGAGTGCACGTGCGCCGCGTCACCGGCCAGGAAGACCCGGCCCACCCGGTAGGCCGGCGCCTGCCGCTCGTCGCTGTGGAACCGGGAGAGCCAGCGTGCCTCGGCCAGCCCGAAGTCGGTGCCGTGCACGCGCCGGGTGACCTCACGGATCTCGTCGAGCGTCACCGGGGTGTCGTCGGTGACCTGGCGGCGGCGGTCCCAGGCGAAGACCCGGTACCACCCGTCGCCGAACGGGGCGACCATGGCGAACGCGTCGCCGACCGTGTTGACCGCCAGCACGTCCTCCGGCGGATCGTTCAGTCGCACGTCGGCCAGCATGATCGAGGTGAGCACGGCGTGGCCCGGGAAGGGCAGCCCGAGCGCGGCCCGGACGGAGCTGTGCACGCCGTCGGTGCCGACCACGTAATCCGCGGTGGCTGTCTCGTCGCCGAAGTCCAGCGTCACCCGGTCGGCGTCCTGGGTCAGGCCGGCCAGGCGGGCGCCCCGCACGATCTTGGCGCCGGCCTTCACCGCCCGCTCCTCGAGGGCCTGCTCGATCCGGTACTGCGGGGTGATCAAAAGGTACGGGAAGCGGGAGGGCAGCCGGGTCAGGTCGAGCCGGATCCGGTCGAACAGGCGCAGCCGCTCGACCCGGGCGCCGCTCGCCGTGATCTCGTCGGCCAGCCCGCGGGCGTCGAGAAGCTCCAGCGTGCGGGCGTGCACGCCGAAGGCGCGGGTGAGGTTGGAGGTGCCGGACCGGCGCTCGTAGAGGGTGACCTCGACGCCGGACTGCGCCAGGTCGCCGGCCAGCAGCAGACCGGTCGGGCCGGCTCCGATGATCGCAACGGTGGTGTGCATGACGTGCTCCTTCAAGTGAATGCCAACGCTTGTTGGCAACGATAGGCATCGCTGCGAGATCGAGTCAACACTTGTTGGCAAACACTTGTTGGCATAGATTGGCGGCATGACCGCACCACGCCGCTCCGACCGCACCAGGGCCGCGATCCTGACCGCCGCGCGCGAGCGCTTCGCCGCCGACGGGTTCGAGCGGGCCACCATCCGGGCGATCGCCGCCGACGCGCAGATCGACCCGTCGATGGTGATGCGCTACTACGGCAACAAGGAGCGGCTCTTCGCCGCGGCGGCCGAGTTCGACCTGCGGCTGCCCGACCTGACCAGCACGCCGCGCGACCAGCTGGGCGCCACCCTGGTCGGCCACTTCGTCAACCGCTGGGAGGAGGACGAGACGCTGGTCGCCCTGCTGCGCGCCGCGGTCTCCCACGAGGCCGCCGCCGAGCGGATGCGCAGCGTCTTCGCCAGCCAGGTCGGTCCGCTCGCCGCCCGGGTCGCGCCCGATCCGGCCGAGGCGCCCGCACGTGCCGGCCTGGTCGCCACCCAGATGATCGGCTTCGCAGTCACCCGGTTCGTGTTGCGCCTGCCACCGGTGGTCGCTCTGGACCGGGAGGCGGCCGTCACCTGGCTCGGCCCGACGATCCAGCGCTATCTGACCGAGGCCGCCTGATATCGACAAGCATGGACATCTCGTCGCGGTTGGACGAGAGTGTCATCCATGGCGAGAAGGCGTACCTTCCTGTCCGTGACCGCTGCCGCCGCGGCCGCAGCACCCCTGGCCGCGCCCGCGCCGGCCGCGCAGGCGGCCGGCCCGCGCAAGCGCCCACCCGGCGCTGACCTGCGGGCGATCCTCCGGGAGATCGATGCGGACCGGATCGAGGCGACCGTGCGCAGGCTGGCTGCCTTCGGCACCCGGCACACCCTCAGTTCGCAAACCGATCCGGTACGCGGAATCGGCGCCGCCCGCGACTGGATCAACCGGGAACTCCAGTCCTATGCGCAGGCTTCCGAGGGCCGGCTGACCGTCGAACTCCAGTCGTTCGTCCAGCCCGTCTCGCCGCGCATCCCGGTGCCGACCACGATCACCAACGTCATCGCCACCCTGCGCGGCAGCGTCACACCGGAGCGGATCTACGTGGTCACCGGCCACTACGACTCGCGCGCCTCGGACGTGCTCGACGCCACCAGCGACGCTCCCGGCGCCGACGACGACGCTTCCGGCGTCGCCGTGATCATGGAGCTGGCCCGGGTGCTGGCCACCCGGAAACCGGCCGCCACGATCGTCTTCGCCGCCGTCGCCGGCGAGGAGCAGGGGCTGTACGGCTCCGACCACATGGCCCAGCGGTTCAAGGACGCCAACGCCGACATCCAGGCCATGTTCAGCAACGACATCGTCGGGACGGGCAACCCGGGCGACGGCACGCGACCCGACCCGCGCACCGTCCGGCTCTTCGTCGAGGGTGTGCCCACCTCCGAGACCGCGGCCCAGGCCAACGTGCGGCGCAGCACCGGCGGGGAGAACGACGGGCCGTCGCGGCAGCTCGGCCGCTTCGCCGAGGAGGTCGCGGAGAACCCGCAGACCGGCATGAACGTCCGGGTCATCTGGCGCCGGGACCGCTACCTGCGCGGCAGCGACCACATCTCGTTCCTGCTGCGCGGCTACCCGGCGGCCCGGTTCACCGAGCCCCGGGAGAACTTCGCCCACGAGCACCAGGACGTCCGCGTCGAGAACGGCGTCCAGTACGGCGACCTCGTCGAGTTCTGCGACTTCGGGTACATCGCGCGGGTCGCCCGGGTGAACGCCGCCACGCTGTGGTCCCTGGCGCAGGCGCCCGGCACGCCGAAGGGCGTCGTCATCGACACCACACAGCTCACCAACGAGACCACCCTGCGCTGGCAGGCCGGCACCGAACCCGACCTGGCCGGCTACGAGGTGGTGTGGCGGGAGACCACGGCGCCTGACTGGGAGCACGTCATTCCGGTCGGCAACGTCGTCACAGTCACCGTCGACATCTCCAAGGACAACGTCCTGTTCGGCGTGCGCGCGGTCGGGCGTACCGGTCTGCGCAGCCCGGCCGCCGCACCGCTGCCCGGATAACCGCTTGCGCTCGCCCGGGGGCCGTGAAAATCTCCCGGGAAAGCACCACACCTCCTCTGCTCGAAAGAGTGACGCCTGTGAACCCCGCGCGCCGTGGCGGCCGCTGACCCCTGGCTGCCGCCTGCCCACAGACGTCCTGTCACTCTTCTCGAGAAAGCTCGAACCTCACCATGGATCTGCGCATCCAGCGCTCCGTCGTGTCCTACCTCCGCACCCGTCCGAAGGTTCTGGAGATCGGCCCGTTCGTGGCCGGTTTCGACCCGGACACCGATAGCCCGTTCATCAACTACGCGACGCCGCTGCCCGGCGCCGCCGTCACCGCCGCCGACGTCCGTGGTCTGGTCGAGGCGTTCGCCGGGGCCGGCCGTAAGCCGCGCCTGGAGTACGTGACCAGCAGCTCTCCCGAGTTGGAGAACCTGCTTCTCGACGCCGGGTTCGCCGTCGAGGCACGGCACGAATATCTGGTCTGCACGCCGCAGTCTTCGAGTGCTTCGCGCGTACCGGAAGGGATCTTGCTCGTGGAACCGGACAGCGACCGGGACCGGGCCGCCCTGATTGTGACGCTCAATGAGGCCTTCGGCGAGGCGCCGCAGGCGACCGAGACGGACATCGCCCGGTTGCGCCGTGACCAGGACCGCGGCGGTCTCGCGCTCGCGGCTCTCGCCGCAGGTGGATGTGTCGGCGGAGGGCAGGCGATGCCGCCGCAGGACGGCGTGAGCGAGATCGGCGGCATCGGCGTGGCTGACCGATTCCGACGACGCGGGCTCGGCGGGGCGATCACCGCTGAGATCGCCCGGCGGATGTTCGGCCGGGGTGTCGAGATCGCCTGGCTGGAAGCCGGCGGTGACGACTCCTGGCGGGTGTACGAGCGGGTCGGCTTCCGTCCCGCCGGACGCCGCCTGTACATCTCCCGGGACTGACCAGAACGGCCAGCATCACCTGGCCCTACGTCTGATCTTCGGTGGGACCGTGGCCGCACGGTGCGACGATGGCCTTCATGACGGTCGACTACACGGTGCGGCTGCGGTTCTCGGACAAGTCCCAGGCCGCGTCCACGCACACCAACCTCTCCGCGGTACGGCTGGATCGGCGGGCCCTCTGGATCGCCGGCGACGAGACGGCCACCATCGAGCGGCTGCTCGCCGACGATCCGCAGCGGCCGGCCGAGTTCGGCGCGGAGGCGAGCTTCCGGCTGGCCGATTTCGTCAACCTGCCCGGCATCGACGCCGACGAGGAGGCCGACGTCGAAGGGCTGGCGCGGACCGGCAACTTCCTGTGGGCGGTCGGTTCGCACAGCCTGCGCCGCAAGCAGATCAAGGACCGGCACGCCGGGCAGAAGGCGCTGCGCCGCCTGGCCCGGGTGGAGGGCCAGGCCAACCGCCAGGTCCTGGTCCGGCTGCCGATCACCGAGGTGGACGGCGTGCCCACTCCCGTCACCGAACTCGAGGTCGACGGCGTGACCCACCGCGCGGCCGTCAACAGCCCCCGCGACGACCTGCGCCGGCTGCTGCGCGACGACGAGCACCTGGCGGCGTTCCTGCCGATCCCCGGCAAGGACAACGGCCTGGACATCGAGGGCATCGCGGTCAGCGGCGACCGGGTCTACCTCGGGCTGCGCGGGCCGGTGCTGCGCGGCTGGGCCTTCGTGCTCGAGTTGCGGCCGTACGTGTCCGAGAACGATCCCACCCGGCTGCGGCTGCGGCCGTTCGAGGACGGCCGGGTGTACCGCAAGCACGTGCTCGACCTGCAAGGCCTCGGCGTGCGTGACCTCTGCCCGCACGGCGACGACCTGCTCATCCTGGCCGGCCCGACGATGGACCTGGACGGCCCGGTGCGCATCTACCGCTGGCACGGCGCCTGCCGGGTGGACCAGCCCTCGATCGTCCGCGACGACCTGATCAGCCGCGAACTCGAGCTCACCTACGGCGAGGGCGACGACCACGCCGAGGGCCTGAGCCTGCTCGGCGACGACCGGGTGCTGATCGTCTACGACAGCCCGGCGGCCGCCCGCCTGACCGACGACGGCGCAGTGATCGCGGACGTGCTACTTCTACCGTCGTGAAAAATCTTGGAACAGCTCTGGTGACCGGCGCCTCCCGCGGGCTCGGCGCGCACATCGCGCGCCGGCTCGCCGCCGACGGACGGCCGGTCGCGATCAACTACCGCTCCGACGCGGCGGGCGCCGAGAAGGTCGCCGCCGAGATCATCGCCGCCGGCGGGCAGGCGGCGGCCCTGCGGGCCGACGTGACCGACGAGGCGGAGGTACGCGAACTCGTCGCCGCCGCCACCGAACAGCTCGGCCCGGTGCAGGTCGTGGTCGCCAACGCCACCGGCCCGCAGCCGACCGGCCCGGCCGAGGAGGTGAGCTGGCAGGACCACCTCGACCAGCTGGTGTTCTTCGTGAAGAGCCCGACGCTGCTGCTCCAGGCCGCTCTGCCCGGGATGCGCGAGCTGGGCTGGGGCCGGTTCATCCACATCGGGTCGGACTCGTTCGAGCGGGCTCTGCCGGGGGCTTCGGCGTACAACGCGGCCAAGGGCGCGCAGATCGGGCTGGCCCGGACCTGGGCGCGGGAACTGGGCCGTTACGGCATCACGGTCAACGTCGTGGCGCCCGGATGGATCCCGGTCGAACGCCACGGCGATGCTGATCCCGCCGACTACGTGGCGGACGTGCCGCTCGGCCGGATCGGCACCCCGGCGGACATCGCCGACGTGGTGGCGTTCGTGGCCTCCGACGCGGCGCGGTTCGTCACCGGCGAGCGGATCACCGTGAACGGCGGCCACACGATCGACTAGCCGGCGACCCGGCAGCACGCCCAGATGCCGTCCGGGGTGAGGTAACGGTCCAGGACCAGGCCCGCCCCGGACAACGCCTCCTCGAACTGCTCCGGCGTGAGCGGGCGGGAACGGAAGACCTGGGTCCAGGTGGCGTCGGGGAACACGTACTCGAACCGGATGCTGCGGGTGCCGTCGCCCAGGTCGTCGGAGGAGAGCGCGCGGGCGATGCCGTCGCCGGCCTTGGAGTCGCGGGGGACGCGCTCGTGCCAGTCCCTGCCCTCCCGCTGGATCAGGACCACGCCGCCGGGATTCACATGGCGGCGGCAGGTGTCGAGCAGGGCGGCGCGGACCGCGGGGTCGGGGGCGTGCACCAGGAAGGAGGAGAGCAGGACCACGTCGTACCGGTCGGGCAGGTCGAGGTCCTCGATGCTCGAGCAGACCGTCCGAACGTCGGTGATGTGTTCCAGCATCTCGGGGGACTCGTCGACGGCGGTCACCTCGTACCCCCAGGTGGTCAACGCCCTGGTCACCCGGCCCGCGCCGGCGCCCAGCTCGAGAAGCGTCGCCGGCGGCGGCTGCGCCGCGGCGATGATCTCCGGCTCGTCCCGCACCGGCAGCCGGGCGTACAGGTCGACTGCGCAACCGTCCGGGGTGAACTCGCCGGGACCGGTCCCGTCGTAACCGTCCTTCATGGCAGCAATCCTTCCAGCCCGGCTACCGTTCGGCGATGCGGCAGGTCTACGCCCACTGTTCCCGGTCCCGGCACGGCGATCACGACGGCCCCTTCGCCGGACCGGGTCGACGAGGTCCCTCACCAGCGGTGACCGGGTGTTGGAGTCCTCCCGCTGCGCCCGCGTCGACCAGGACGAACGACCACACGCCCGACGTCTGCTCCGAAACCGCTGAAGCAGCGCTCCGCGGGACATATTCTGCGGGCATGCTCGTCACTGTCGTCGCCGACTACGGAACCGGGGACCTCGCCTTCGCCGAGGTCCGGCAACGGATCGTCCAGCTGCTCCCGTCCGCCGAGGTCACGGCCGTGCCCGTCCCGGCCTTCGACACGGTGGCCGCCGGCTTCTGCGTGGCTCAGCTCGCCTTCGGCGAGGGACCATCAGACCGCATCGTGTACGCGAATGTCGCGCCCCGCCAGGACCGGGACGAGCCACGCGCCGCCAACGCCGGCGAACGGCTGGCCGCAGCCCGGCTCGACTCCGGTGTGCTCGTCGTCGGAGTCGCCTCCGGCGCCAGCCTGTCCTTCCTGGCCGCCGAGGGCGTGGCCGTCCGGGCCGTCCAGATCGCCGACGACGGTTCCCAGTTCCGCTCCCGCGACGTGTTCCCGGCCGCGCTCGCCGCCCTGGCCGAGGGAGACGACAGCCTGCTCGGCGCGGAACTGCCGGTCGCGCCGCCGCCCGAGCACGCGGTCGCCTACATCGACGGCTACGGCAACATCAAGACCACCTGGGACCAGGCGCCGGCGCAGGTCGGGTCGACCGTACGGGTACGCATCGGCGAGATCGAAGCCGAAGCCACAGTCAGCGACGGCGTCTTCGAGGTCCCCGCCGGCACGATGTCGTTCGCGCCCGGCAGCTCCGGCTGGAACGCCCACATCTGGTACGAACTGCTCTCCCGCGGCGGCAACGCGGCCGAACTGTTCGGCAACCCGCGCGCCGGAACGCCGATCGAGATCGTCGACTGAAGTGTCGTAGGGGGTCGCTACCGTCGTGCTCATGTTCCGACGGAAGCGGCTCAGCGGGGCGCCCGCCCTCAACCCCGACCCGACCGGCGGCGGCTGGACACCGGCCCAGGACCTGCTCTGGATCAGCGCAGCGCCACCCCGGCCCGGTGCGTGGGCCGCGCTGCAGGCGCAGCACCCTTCCAGCGGGTTGTGGCCGCTGCTGCTGTCCGGCCTGTCCAACCGCGAGCCCGACCGCCCGTGGCTGAGCGGCGAGCTCTCTCCGAAATGGCGGAAACTCTCCGCGCCCGCCGACCACGACCCGGCAGCGCTCCTGGCCGCGTCGTGGGCATCCTGCGTCCCCGAGGAGGAGGACGACGAGTCCGACTCGGACCGCACCGACCGCATCGCCATCACCGCCCCGTTCGGCGCAGGCTGGCCCGGCCTGGCCCCACCCAGCCCAGCCTCATTCAGCGCGGACTGGCCCGGCCTGGCCCCACCCAGCCCAGCCTCACCAGGCCTGGCCCCACCCAGCCCAACCTCGCCCAGCGCGCCGCAGGCCTCCCCCGCCGCCGTCTCCCCGGCCGAGCGAGCGGCCGAGGTCGCTGACTTCCTGCTCGGCGCCGGCTGGCTGACCGCGCCCCGGCTCGGCCTGGTGCCCGGTGCCCGCGGCGCGGACACCCCGACCGACATCGGCTGGACCGGCCCGCTCAACCACGAGCAGGACACCGCAAAGATCTCAGCGTTGCTACGCAGCTGGGAGGACCGATTCGGCACTCGTTTGATCGGCCTCGGTTTCGACACCGTCTACCTGAGCGTGGCCGCGCCACCGACCGACGTCGAGCACGCGCTGCGGGTGGCGGCCGAGCACTTCGCCTTCTGCCCCGACAACATCTGGCAGGGCGCCGGCTCCTTGGCGGACTACGCGAAGGACCTGGTGGACCAGCCGATCTGGACCTTCTGGTGGGACTGACATGCTAAGCCGAATCCTCCGCGACCTGACCCTGTCCGACTTGACCTTCGGCGGCGGCCCGCTGATCCTCGCGCTCCTGGGCTTCCTCCAGGCCGCCCGCGCCGACGAACCATACGCCCGCTGGTCCTGGACAGCCTGCGCAGTGATCATGCTGGCGGTCTGCGCCGCTTACCTGATCTGGGTCTGGCGCCGGCGCGACCACCTCCAGGACGAGTGAGACCCTTCCCTCCCCAGCATGCCCGCCTCCAGCACACCGGCGAAACGGGCCAGCGCAACCCAGACCCCCGCCGCCCCGTCGGTCACCGGCGGCGGCCCTCAAGATCCTTCCGAGCCGCCCGAAATCGCCGAAGCCACCCAGCGGTAGATCTGGCCGTCCCGCAGTTCGTGCTCACTCGCCCGAGCCGGCGGCGGCCCATCGGCCAGGCGGGCAAAGACCTTGTTGCGCCTGCGGATGGTCCGCCCACCCTCGGTCCAATGCAGATAGGGATGCAGAAGCTGAACGAGCGCCACCTGGTCGTCGCGTTCCACCGCAGCGATGACTTCACCGACGATATCCACGCGCTCAGTATCCGGCTGACCCGCAGCGCTGCCTCCGGCCGCGCGAAACAGCACGAGCGGTCAGCCGAGCACGGCGGCTGACCTGCAGTGCTGTATCCCGGCGAACGAAGCGACACTCACGGTCAGCTGGGCGTGGCGGCTGACCTGCAGTGCTGCATCCCGGCGAACGAAACGACACCCACGGTCAGCCCCGCCTCAGCGGCTGACGAGCAGGGCTGTTACGCAGGGCGGGGAGCGAAGCCCAGGGTCAGCTCGGTTGAGTGGCTGCCTCGCGGGGCGGGAGCGATGCGCAGAATCGAGGCGCGCGGGTCGAGGCGCGCAGGTCGAGGCGCGCAGGTCGAGGCGCGCAGGTCGAGGCGCGCAGGTCGAGGCGCGCAGGTCGAGGCGCGCAGGTCGAGGCGCGCAGGTCGAGGCGCGCAGGTCAGGGCGCCCAGGTCGGGATCCGCAGGTCGGGCGCTGCGGGGAGGGGGTGGGCGGCCACTGGAGGGTGGCCGCCCACGTGGGGTGTCAGGCGCCGCGCAAGGTGGCGCCGAAGCGGGACGCGGTCAGCGCGACGGCGGCGTCGCGGGCGGCGATTGTTTCGTCGGAGGTGAGGGTGCGGTCCGGGGCGCGGAACGTCAGCTTGTAGGCCAGCGACCGCTTCCCCTCGCCGAGCTGCGAGGACTCGTAGACGTCGAACAGCGCCACCGACTCGAGCAGGGTGCCGGCGCCTTCGGCCAGGGCGGCCTGGACGTCGGCGGCCGGGACGGTGCGGTCCAGGACCAGCGCCACGTCGATCAGCGCCGCCGGGAACGTGGAGATCCGCGGGGCGTCGATCACCGGGGCGGCCGGGAGCACGTCCAGGTTGATCTCCGCCGCCGAGGTGCGCTTCGGCAGCTCGAAGGCGGCGACCACGGACGGGTGGAGCTCACCCGCGTAGCCGATCACCGCGCCGTCGACCAGGATCTCGGCGCACCGGCCGGGGTGCCACGGGGCGCGCTCGGCTGCGCGTACCGCCAACCGCGAAGCGGGAATTCCCGCCGCGGAGACCGCGACGCGCGCCGCCTCGATGGCGTCGGCCCACCCGGCCGCGCGACCCTCGCCCCACCAGCCGGCCGGGTCCAGGTCGCCGGTGAGCACGACCGCGAGGTGCCACGGCTGCGCGGGCACGATCGCGTTGGCGGCCGTCCACTCCTCCTCGGTGGGACGCCGGTCGACGCCGAGCACGGGCGGCGCGGACGCCGCCAGGTGCGGCAGGAAGACCGTGCCGGTCTCGAAGAGCGCCACGTCCCGGCGTCCGCGGCCCAGGTTCCGCTTGAGCGTGCCCAGCAGAGGAGCCAACAGTGACGTACGCAGGAACGGCTCCTCCTCCGACAGGGGGTTGGTGAGCCGCACCGCACTGCGCCGGGGATCGTCCGCCGCCAGTCCGAGCGCGTCGGCCGTGCC
Organism: Actinoplanes sp. NBC_00393; assembly: GCF_036053395.1. Lineage (NCBI taxonomy): Bacteria > Bacillati > Actinomycetota > Actinomycetes > Micromonosporales > Micromonosporaceae > Actinoplanes > Actinoplanes sp. NBC_00393. Next base: position 6,112,903 of record NZ_CP107942.1, read on the forward strand.
GGGCGCGACGAACGGGTAGGACAGCACTTCGACGTACCCGTTCTCGGCGAGCGCCCGCCCGATCGAACGCCGCTGCCGCTGCGCCGAGGTGAGGCCGTTGCTGCTGCCGGCCGGCGGCAGCACGCTCGGGATGTCGTTGTACCCGCCGAGCCGCGCCACCTCCTCGACCAGGTCGATCGGCGCGAGCAGGTCGGGACGCCAGGTCGGCGGCACGACCGTCAGCTGCTCGTCGCCGCTGACCTGGCAGCCGACCTCGGTGAGCAGTTCGGCGACGCGGGAGGCGGAGTAGGGCAGGCCGATCAGCTGCGTCGGCAGGGAAGCCGGCAGGGTGATCGGCGACGGCGCGACCACGTGGTCGATGTCGAGGATCCGCTCGTCGACGGTTCCCCCGGCGTGCTCGGTGAGGATCTCCACGGCCCGCTGCAGCGCGGCGAGCGGCAGCTGCGGGTCGACGCCCCGCTCCCACCGCTTGGCCGCCTCGCTGAACAGCTTGTGCCGCCGGGCGGTCCGCCCGACCATCACCGGGTCCCAGTGGGCGGCTTCGAGGAGCACGTTGACCGTGCCCTCCTGCCATTCACTGGTCTCGCCACCCATCACCGCGGCCAGCGAGATCGGCCCGGTCTCGTCGCAGATCACCATGTCCTCGGCGTCGAGCACGCGCGCGACACCGTCCAGGGTGGTCAGCTTCTCGCCGGGGTGGGCGCGGCGCACCAGCAGCCCGCCGCGGAGCCGGTCCAGGTCGAAGACGTGCATCGGCTGGCCGTACTCGAGCATCAGGTAGTTGGTGATGTCGACGGGCAGCGAGATGGCCCGGATGCCGGCCGCGACGAGGCGCCGCTGCATCCACTCCGGCGACTGCGCGTCCGGGTCGATGCCGCGGACGACGCGGGCGGCGAACCGGTCACAGCCGATGGTGTCCTCGACGACGACGGGCCACGGGGCATCGGCGGTAGCGCCCGGCGCCGAACCCGACGCCGGGTCGGTGAACGGCACGGACAGGTACCCGGCCAGCTCCCGCGCGATGCCGCGGACGCTCATCTCGTATCCCCGGTCCGGGGTGATCTCGACCTCGATCAGCACCTCGTCGAGGCCGACGACCGGCCGCGCGTCGATACCCGGCACCAGGCCGTCGGCGGGCGGCAGCACGATGATGCCGGAGTGGTCGCCGGACAGGCCCAGCTCCGCCGCCGAGCAGATCATGCCGTTGGAGTTGCGCCCGTACGTCTTCCGCGCACCGATCTTGAACCCACCCGGCAGTTCGCCACCGGGCAGGATGACCACCACCAGGTCGCCCTCGGCGAAGTTCCGCGCACCGCAGACGATCTCCTGCGGCGCGTCACGGCCGACATCGACCGTGCAGAACCGGATCGGCTTCTTGAAACCGGTCAGCTCCTCGATCGTCAGCACCCGGCCGACGACCAGGTCACCGGTGACCGTGGCGGCCTGGTCGACGATCCCCTCGACCTCCATGCCGAGGTTGGTCAGCGCGGCGTCGAGCTCGGAAGCGGTGATCCCCGCGGGCAGCTCGACGTACTCGCGCAGCCACGACAGTGACGTCTTCATCGCTTCAGGACTCCATTCCGAAGTTCGTGGTGAACCGCACGTCGCCCTCGACCATGTCGCGCATGTCGCTGACGCCGTTGCGGAACATCAGGGTCCGCTCGACACCCATGCCGAACGCGAAACCCGAGTACCGCGTGGGGTCGATGCCGCAGGCGGTGAGCACCCGCGGGTTGACCATGCCGCAGCCACCCCATTCGACCCAGCGCGGGCCGTCGCGGTGCTGGGCGAACCAGACGTCGAACTCGGCGGACGGCTCGGTGAACGGGAAGTAGTGCGGCCGCCAGCGGGTCTTCGCGTCGGGGCCGAACATCGCCTTGGCGAAGTAGTCCAGGGTGCCGCGCAGGTGGGCCATCGTGATGCCCTCGTCGATGACCAGGCCCTCGATCTGGTGGAAGACCGGGCTGTGCGTGGCGTCCAGCTCGTCGGTCCGGTACGCGCGGCCCGGGCTCACGATGTAGATCGGCGGCTGCCGGTCCAGCATGGTGCGCACCTGGCCGGGCGATGTGTGGGTACGCATCACCAGGCCGGGCAGGTCCACGAAGAACGTGTCCGAGGAGCCGCGGACCGGGTTGTCCGGGCCGATGTTGAGCGCGTCGAAGTTGGCCCACTCCAGCTCCAGCTGGGGACCGTCGACGATGTCGTAGCCCATCCCGATGAACACGTCGCCCATGTGTTCCATGAGCGTGGTCAGCGGGTGCCGGGCGCCGCGCGGGCGGCGGCTCCACGGCAGGGTGACGTCGACGCGCTCCTCGACCAGCACGCGGGCGGCTCGGTCGGCCTCCAGCTCGGCCTGCCGGGCGTCGTAGGCGGCCTGCACGGCCTGCCGGGCGACGTTGACGCGCTTGCCGGCGTCGGATTTCGCGGCCGGCGGCAGCGAGCCGATCTCCCGGCGGGCCAGCGACACCGGGGAACGGTCACCCAGGTGCGCCGGCTTCAAAGAAAGAAGCGCATCGAGGTCGACAGCCGACGCGAACGCTTTCTCAGCGTCCGCGACCGCGCCCTCGAGCGACTCAGGCGCCAGCAGGACAGCCTGCTTCGGATCGTACGGATCGTTGCGGTAGGACATGGTCGGGCGAACTCCCTCACACCTGATGAGCCATCGGGCAGTCTACGGAGGCACGGCTGGGCCGCAGCCCGCCGGTCAGCGGAGTTCGCGCAGGAGAGTGTCAGGCCTGGCGCCCGCAACCAGCGGGCCGCATAAACAGGTGACCTGACATGCGGCCCAGCATACCCTCAGCGCTGCGCGCGGGCCGACGCATATAGGCAGACCGCGGCGGCCGCGGCCAGGTTCAGACTCTCCGCGGCGCCATAGATCGGTACGCGCACCCGGCGGTCGGCCGCGGCGAGCATCGCCTCCGGCAGCCCGTGCGCCTCCGACCCGAACAGCCACGCGGTCGGCCGGTCCAGCAGGCCGCCGTCGAGCAGCGAGTCCACGTCGTCCTCCCCGGCGCCGCTGGTGGCGAGCACCTGCAGACCGGAGTCCTGCAGCAGGTCGATGATGGTCAGCGGGCTGCGGACGACGTCCACATGGAACAGCGAGCCGGCTGAGGCGCGTACACATTTGCCGTTGTAAGGGTCGACCGCGTCGCCGGCGAAGATCACCGCATCGGCGCCCGCGGCGTCGGCCGTGCGCAGGACGGTCCCGGCATTGCCGGGGTCGCGGATCTCCGCGACCACCGCGACCAGCCGCGGCTGCTTCACCAGGGCTTTGCCGATCGGTACGTCGACCTGCTCGCAGACCGCGACCAGCCCCTGCGGGTGGACGGTCTCGGCGAGCGCGTTCAGTGCGTCGTCGGTGACCGGCGACACCTCCGGCGCCTGCGCCACGAGCTCGGGATACCGGTCCAGTGCGGACCCGGTCCCGAACAACTCCAGCACGACGCCGGCGGCGAGCGCCTCGCGGACCGCCTGCGGCCCTTCGGCCAGGAACCGGCCACTCTGGTCACGATCCTTACGGCGCTGCAGGCGCCGGGCCGCAACAATGCGGGGAGTACGCGGTGTGTACATCTGCTCCGACCTGAAAGCGAAGAGCTGAAGCGAAGAGCTGAAGCGAAGCTGCGGACAGCGAAACGCCCCCCGACCAGGGGCCGGAGGGCGTCTCGAAACGTGCTACGCGAAATCAGGCAGCCTGAGCGGCAGCGCCGCCGGTGCCCTCGGCCGCGACGGCCGCGCGAGCGATCTCGACGATGGCCGCGAACGCCGCCTCGTCGTGGACCGCGAGGTCCGCGAGGATCTTCCGGTCGACCTCGACGCCCGCCAGCTTGAGACCCTGGATCAGGCGGTTGTAGGTCAGGCCGTTGGCCCGGGACGCCGCGTTGATCCGCTGGATCCACAGCTGGCGGAAGTCGCCCTTGCGGTCACGGCGGTCGCGGTACGAGTACTGCATCGAGTGCAGCACCTGCTCCTTGGCCTTGCGGTACAGCCGCGAGCGCTGGCCGCGGTAGCCGCTCGCGGTCTCGAGCAGAGTGCGGCGCTTCTTCTGGGCGTTTACCGCCCGCTTGACGCGTGCCATTTCAAGTACTCCTTAGGGGAACTGGTCAGGCGCGCGTCAGCGGCCCAGAAGCTTCTTCACTCGCTTGGTGTCGGCCTTGGCCACAACGACCGTGCCGGTCATCCGACGGGTGACGTGGGAGCTCTTGTGCTCCAGCAGGTGACGCTTGCCGGCCTGCTCGCGCACGATCTTGCCCTTGCCGGTGACCTTCACCCGCTTACCCATGCCGGTGTGGCTCTTCATCTTCGGCACTTGACGCCTCTTTCTGATCTTTCCCCGTGACCGGGGGGCACGGGAAAATACTGTCTACTCTGCTGTGGCTGTGGTGTCGGCCGGAGCAGCCGGTGCGGCCTCGGCGACGTCGCCTTCACGCGGTTCCCGCGGCGGGCGCGCGTTCGCGGCGATGGTCGCTGCCGCCGCGGCCTTCGTGGCCCGATGCGGAGCAAGCACCATGATCATGTTCCGGCCGTCCTGCTTGGGACTGGCCTCGACGAAGCCGAGTTCCGAGATCTCCTCGCTGAGCCGGCGCAGGAGCCGGAAACCCAGCTCGGGGCGGCTCTGCTCACGACCACGGAACATGATCGTCACCTTGACCTTGTCGCCCGCCTTGAGGAACCGAACGACGTGACCCTTCTTGGTCTCGTAGTCGTGCGGGTCGATCTTCGGACGGAGCTTCATTTCCTTGATGACGGTCTGCTGCTGGTTGCGCCGTGCTTCGCGGGCCTTGAGTGCGCTCTCGTACTTGAACTTGCCGAAGTCCATGAGCTTGCACACCGGCGGCCGCGCCATCGGAGCAACCTCGACCAGGTCCAGGTCGACGTCCGCAGCCAGTTGGAGAGCGCGCTCGAGCGGCACGATGCCGACCTGCTCACCCTCCGGACCGACCAGGCGGACCTCACGAGCCCGGATCTGTTCGTTCACGCGTGGTTCGACGCTGATGGGGCCTCCTCAGAACGTTGTTCTCTCACCCACAACGCTTTTGCGCTGCAGATGATGCCAATGGCGGTCGGCCCCGAGTGTCCCGCTGGAGGCGGGACGCCGGGAAAGCAGAAGGCCCCAGCGCATGCCGGGGCCCGCTCGACCGGTCATCGGCGTCCTGAAGGACGCACGCCCAGCACGAGGCTGGGGAGACCGGACCCAGCCACATCAAGTGACTCGGGTGGGAACCTGCGGGCTCCTCTTTCGCGCCCGCGCTGCGCTTTCCGAAGATCAAAAGCGAGGCGCAGGCGTGGTCGACTGCCGGCAAGTCTATCAGGCTGCTGAAGCAGCAGAATGCAAGGCCCGGAGCGTACGAACTCCGTCCACCGCGTAGTCCTTGTCGACCGCCTGAAGCGCGTGGATCGGCACCTGCTCGTCGTCGTGCAGCTCCAGATGCGCCCACGCCGAGTTCCGGTCGAACCGGACCGCGCGGACCACACTCCACGGCAGGTCGTAGCCGCCCACCAGGTTGCGCACGTGCACGCCCTCGTCGTCGGCGACGATCCGCGGGCGGCAGAACGCCAGGATGCCCAGGCCGAGCAGGATGCCCAGCCCGATCAGGGCGATCTGGTCGCCGCGCTGGAAGGTCATCCGCGAGTCCTGGAAGCCGGCATTGCCGCTCAGCCCGAAGCTCATCGCGGTGAACAGGGCGGCGACGGCGATCGCGCCCGGGACGGCGACGACGCGGATCTTCTTGGGTCGGAACGTCACAGCGGTCATCACAGCCTGCAGTTGGCGATGTCGGTTACCAGGATGGCACGGGCACCCAGCTCGTACAGCTCGTCCATGATCCGGTGCACGCTGCTGCGCTGCACCATCGCCTCCACGGCGACCCAGCCCTCGCGGTGCAGCGGGGAGACGGTCGGGGACTCGATGCCGGGGGTCAGGCTGGTGGCCTGTTCCAGCAGGTCGGCGCGTACGTCGTAGGCGAGCATGACGAAGTTGCGGGCGACCAGGACACCCTGCAGGCGCCGCAGCAGCTGGGCGGCGCCGTTCGGCGTCTCGGCGTCGCGGCCGATCAGGATCGCCGAGGACCGCATGATCGGCTCGCCGAGGGTGACCAGTCCGGCCTGGCGCAGCGTCGCGCCGGTCTCGACCACGTCGGCGATCAGGTCGGCCACGCCGAGCCGGACCGCGTTCTCCACCGCGCCGTCCAGGCGTACGACGTCCGCCTTGAGCTCGTTCTCGGCCAGGTAGCGGCTGACCACACCCGGGTAGGCGGTGGCGATGCGCCGGCCGCCGATCTCGTCGGCGCTGGTCAGCGAGCCGGCCGGGGCAGCCCAGCGGAAGGTGGCGCCGCCGAAGTTCAGGTCGAGCAGTTCGGTCGCCGGAACACCGGAGTCGACCAGCAGGTCCCGGCCGGTGATGCCGAGGTCGAGGTCGCCGGATCCGACGTACGTGGCGATGTCACGCGGCCGCAGGTAGAAGAACTCGACGTTGTTGGCTTCGTCACGGCAGATCAGGTCTTTGGGATCGGTGCGCTGGCGGTAACCGGCGTCCCGCAACATCTGTGATGCCGGACCGGAGAGGGTGCCCTTGTTCGGGATGGCGATGCGCAGCATGACGTGCTCCTTCGATCTATGGACGGGTCAGCGGACACACGTCACAGATGTCGGTACACGTCCTTGAGCTCGAGACCGGTCGCGATCATCAGGACTTGTGCCTGGTAGAGCAGCTGCGAGATCTCCTCGGAGGCCCGTTCCGGCCCCTCGTGCTCGGCAGCCATCCAGGACTCGGCCGCCTCCTCGACGACCTTCTTGCCGATGAAGTGGACTCCGCGTTCGAGCGCCTCGACGGTGCCCGAACCGGGGGTCTGTTCCGCCGCCTTGCGTTGCAACTCGGCAAACAGTTCTTCGAACGTCTTCACGAGCAACGATTGTGGCAGCTCATCACGTCTTGACGACGAACGCCCCCAGCGGTTGGGACGTCTTCTAAGCTGCCCGGCATGGTCAGCCGACACTCCCCCGTGGCCCTCGGCGGTGTCCTGCTTCTGTTCGCAGCCGTCACCGCCTGTTCTCCGGTCGAGGAGAACACCACCGCCGCCGGCAGTTCGCCGTCCGCCGCCGCGGACGCGTGCACGCCGAGCAGCCTCACCACCAAGACTCCCGGCAAGCTCACCATCGGCACCGACAACCCGGCCTACGAGCCGTGGTTCAGCGAGAACAAGCCGTCCAACGGCAAGGGGTACGAAGCCGCGGTCGCCTACGAGGTGGCCGACCGGCTCGGCTTCCAGACCGCCAACGTCGTGTGGACCCAGGTCACGTTCAACAACGCGATCGCGCCCGGCCCGAAGGCGTTCGACATCGACATCAACCAGTTCTCGATCACCGAGGAACGCAAGGCGGCGGTGGACTTCTCGTCCCCGTACTACCTGGTGCGGCAGACGGTGATCAGCACCGAGGGCTCGAAGATCGCCGGCGCCAAGTCGCTGGCCGACCTGAAGAACGCCAAGCTCGGCGCCCAGGTCGGCACCACGAGCTACCAGGCGATCACTGAGCTGATCAAGCCGGCGGCCAAGCCGTCGGTCTACAACAACAACGACGACGCCAAGGCGGCTCTGGAGAACGGCACCGTCGACGGCATCGTGGTCGACCTGCCGACCGCGTTCTACATGACCGCGGCCGAGCTGGACAACGGCGTGATCGTCGGACAGCTGCCGCAGGTCGGTGTGCCCGAGCAGTTCGGCATCGTGCTGGACAAGGGCTCGCCGCTGACCGGCTGCGTGACCAAGGCCGTCGACCAGCTCCGCCAGGACGGCACCCTCGCCGTGCTGGAGAAGACCTGGCTGGCCGACACCGCCGGGGCACCCGAGCTCTCGTGACCTACGCACCATCCGTCCGGCAACAGGACCGGATCGCCTACCGTCGCCGGCAAGCGATCCGGTCCGTGCTTCTCGCCGCGCTCTCCACCGCCGTGGTCGGCACCCTGCTCACCGTCGCGATCACCGGGGCGCCCGGGTGGGACCGGGTCAAGGCGTCGTTCTTCGACTGGGACGTGGCCCGCGAGTACCTGCCGGAGATCCTCGACGGGCTCTGGCTGAACCTGCGCCTGCTGGTGGTCTGCGCCACCGTCGCGATGGCCCTGGGCCTGCTGATCGCGGTTCTGCGCACGCTGCGCGGCCCGGTCGCGTTTCCGGTGCGAGCGATCGCCACCGGCTACACGTACTCGTTCCGCGGCCTGCCGCTGATCATCGTGATCTACCTGTTCGCGTTCGGCATCCCCGGACTGCGGCTGCAGGGCACCCCGTCCGTGCTGGTCCTGGGCGCCGCGGCGATCATCATCACGTACGGCGCGTACCTGGCCGAGGTGTTCCGGGCCGGCATCGAGTCGGTGCATCCCAGCCAGATCGCGGCGGCCCGCTCGCTCGGGTTGAGCTACCGGCAGGCGATGCGGCACGTGGTCCTGCCGCAGGCGGTCCGCCGGGTCGCCCCGCCGCTGCTCAACGACACCGTGGCGCTGCAGAAGGACGTCGGCCTGATCTCGCTGGCCGGGCCGATCGACGCCATCCGGGCCGCCCAGATCGGGGTCGCCCAGGAGGCCAACTTCACCCCGTACGTGGTGGCCGGTGTCCTGTTCATGCTGCTCGCCCTGCCGCTGATCGCGGTCACCGACTGGGTGACCCTGCGCGCGGCCCGCCGTCAGAACGCGGGGACCTGACCTTGGTGCTCTCCTGCCGCGACGTCCGCAAGACCTTCGGCGACCACGTGATCCTCGACGACCTCAGCCTGGAGGTGGCCGAGCACGAGGTGGTCGCGCTGATCGGCGCCTCCGGATCCGGCAAGTCGACCCTGCTGCGCTGCGTCAACCTGCTCGAACAGATCGACGACGGGACGATCCACCTCGACGACGAGGAGATCACCGACCCACGAGCAGACCCCGATCGGGTACGCCAGCGGATCGGGCTGGTCTTCCAGTCGTTCAACCTGTTCCCGCACATGACGGTGCTGGACAACATCACGCTCGCGCCGGTACGCGTACACAAGAAGTCTCCAACCGAGGCGAAAGCGCAAGCGATGCAGTGGCTGGAGCGGGTGGGTCTGGCCGGCAAGGCCGGCGCCTACCCGGACCGGCTCTCCGGTGGCCAGCAGCAGCGCGTCGCCATCGTCCGGGCGCTGGTCAACAGCCCGCGCCTGCTGCTGCTCGACGAGGTCACCTCGGCGCTCGACCCGGAGCTGGTCGGCGAGGTGCTCACCATGATCCGCGATCTCAAGGACGACGGTATGACCATGGTGCTGGCCACCCACGAGATGGGTTTCGCCAAGCAGGTCGCCGACCGGGTGGCCTTCCTGGACGGCGGCCGCGTCCTCGAGCAGGGGCCGCCGTCACAGGTGCTCGGCGACCCCGTCGAAGCGCGTACCCGTCAGTTCCTGGCCCGCATCATCGAAGCCGGACGGCTCTAGGCCTTCTCGACCTCGCGGATGGCGAGCGCGGCGTCGAGAACGGCGACGGTGCTCTGCCAGCCCTTGTCCTCGATCGAGTCCTCCAGGCCGGCCCGGTCGCGGGCCTGCCCGAGGCTCTGCACGGTGAGCACGCCGTGCGCCACCGGAGTGCCCTCGTCCAGCGCGACACGGGTGAGGCCGGTGGTGACCGCGTCGCACACGTACTCGAAGTGCTGCGTCTCGCCCTTGATCACGACGCCGAGGGCCACCACCGCGTCGTACTTGCGGGCCATCGCCTGGGCGACCACGGGCAGTTCGACCGAACCCGCCACCCGGGTGACGAAGACCTCCTGCACACCGCACGCCTCGGCGGCGGCCTTCGCCCGCTCGATCATGTGCTGGACCAGGTCGTTGTGCCAGCGGGAGCCGACGATGCCGAGCCGGAGCCCGGCAGCGTCGACGGTCTGCATGTGCGGATCACCGAAGCCGGCCATGTAAGTCCCCCTTTTTCGTCATTCTTTACCGCGGTACGGGGGCTGATCAGCCCAATGCCTCGAACAGGTGCCCCATCCGGTCCCGCTTGGTCCGCAGGTACCGCACGTTCTCCGGGTGCAGCCGCACCGGCAGCGACTCCCGGCCGGTGACGCGCAGCCCGTACCCCTCCAGCCCGGCCCGCTTGGCCGGATTGTTGGTGAGCAGCCGCATCGAGCGCACGCCCAGATCGGCCAGGATCTGCGCGCCGGTGCCGTAGTCGCGGGCGTCGGCCGGCAGGCCGAGCTCGAGGTTCGCGTCGACCGTGTCGAAACCGCGGTCCTGCAGCTGGTACGCCTGCAGCTTGTGCAGCAGGCCGATGCCACGCCCCTCGTGGCCGCGCATGTAGAGCACCACGCCGCGGCCGGCCTCGGCGACCCGTTCCAGGGCCGCGTCCAGCTGCGGGCCGCAGTCGCAGCGCTTGGAGTTGAAGACGTCGCCGGTGAGGCACTCGGAATGCACCCGGACCAGCACGTCCTCGCCGTCGCCCAGGTCACCGAAGACCAGCGCCACGTGCTCGCCGTGGTCCGCCTCGGTGCGGTAGCCGACCGCGGTGAAGACGCCTTGCTCGGTCGGCAGCAGGGTCTCCACCACCCGCTCGACCTGGGTGCGCTCCTGACGCTCCCGCAGGTAGGCCACCAGGTCGGCGATCGTGATCAGCGCCAGGTCGTGCTCGACGGCGAACTTCTCCAGGTCGGGGCGGCGCTGCATGGTGCCGTCGTCGTTGACCATCTCGCAGAGCACACCGGCCGGACGGCAGCCGGCCAGCTCCGCCAGGTCGATCGAGGCCTCGGTGTGGCCGGGCCGGCGCAGCACGCCGCCGGACTTGGCGCGCAGCGGCACGATGTGACCGGGGCGGGACAGGTCGGTCGGCTGGGTCTCGGCGGAGGCGAGCAGCCGGATGGTCCGCGCGCGGTCGGCGGCCGAGATGCCGGTGCTGACGCCGGTCCGGGCGTCGACGGTCACCGCGTACGCGGTGCCGCGGGCGTCCTGGTTGGTGTGGTACATCGGCGGCAGCTCGAGGCGGTCGGCCTCGTCCTCGGGCAGCGGCACGCAGATGTAGCCGGACGTGTAGCGGACCATGAACGCGACCAGCTCCGGCGTGGCGTGCTCGGCCGCGAAGATGAGGTCACCCTCGTTCTCGCGGTCCTCGTCGTCCACCACGATCACCGGCTTGCCGGCGGCGATGTCCTTGATCGCGCGCTCGATGCTCTCAAACATTGCGGCTCCCCAGCATCTTCTCGACGTACTTCGCGATCACGTCGACCTCGAGGTTGACCGGATCGCCGATGGCCTTGCTGCCCAGCACGGTGTGCTTGGAGGTGGCCGGGATCATCCCGACCTCGAAGGTGTCGTCGGTGACCTTCATGACCGTCAGGGACACCCCGTCGACCGTGATCGAGCCCTTCTCGACCACGTATCTCGCCAGGCCGGCCGGCAGCGAGAAGCGCACGACCTCCCACTGGTCGGCCGGCTCCCGCGCGATGATCTTCGCGACGCCGTCCACGTGGCCCTGCACCAGGTGACCGCCGAGGCGGCTGCCGAGCGCGGCGGCCCGCTCCAGGTTCACGTTGCTGCCCACTTGCAGCGCGCCGAGCGAGGAGCGCCGCAGCGTCTCGCCCATCACGTCGGCGGTGAAGACGCCGTCCACGTTGTCGATCACGGTGAGACAGACCCCGTTGACCGAGATCGAGTCGCCGTCCCGAGCATCCGAGGTGACGAGCGGGCCGCGCACGGCGATGACTGCCGAGTCACTGCTGCCCTCGGTGAGCCGGACGATCTCGCCCAGTTCCTCGACGATTCCGGTGAACATCAGAAGATCCTCATTCCGATTCAGGGCGGTGGGCGGGGCGGTTGGAGGGCTTCATTCCGATCCAGGGTGGTGGGCGGGGCGGTCGGAAGGCTTTTGGCGCAACGTCGCGGTGAACCGCAGGTCGCCACCGATCTGCGCGATATCCAGGAAATCCAGTTCCAGGGCGTCGGCGATGGTGCCGACCCCCGCGTCCACCAGGGCGGTGCGCCCGTCGCCGAGCAGTTTCGGCGCGATGTACCCGATCACCCGATCGACCAGCCCGGCCGCCAGGAAAGCTCCGGCCAGCGTCGGACCGCCCTCCAGCAGCACGTTCCGGACGCCACGCGCGTACAGCCCGGTGAGCAGGGCGTTCAGGTCGACGCGGCCCTCCGGCCCGGCGCCGGCGGCAGCCGCGGTGACGATCCAGGTGGGTGCGGCCGCGTCACGCACACGGGCATTTTCCGGGGTACGCCCGAACGAGTCGACGACGACCCGCAGAGGCTGCTTGATCGCCAGCGTGCCGTCGCGCAGGTCCCGGACGGTGAGCTGCGGGTCGTCGGCCAGCACCGTCCCGACGCCGACCACGATCGCGTCCACCGTGCTGCGCAGCACGTGCACGTCGGAGCGGGACTCGGCCGAGGAGATCCACTGGCTGGTGCCGTCGGCGGCGGCCGAGCGGCCGTCCAGCGTGGCGGCGAACTTCCAGGTCACGTACGGCCTGCCCCGGCGCACCGCGGTCAGCCAGGCGACGTTGCCCAGCTCCGCCTCGGCACGGCGCAGCCCGGTGGCGACCTGGATGCCGGCGGCCCGCAGGGTGGCCGCCCCACCGGCCGCGACCGGTGTCGGGTCGTCGACCGCGATGACCACCCGGCGCACCCCGGCGGCGATCAGCGCTTCCGAGCACGGGCCGGTCCGCCCGGTGTGGTTGCACGGCTCCAGGGTGACCACGCAGGTGCCGCCGCGGGCCCGTTCGCCGGCCTGTGCCAGGGCGACGATCTCCGCGTGCGGCCCACCGGCGTACGCGTGGAAACCCTCCCCGACGACCTCGCCGTCCGGACCGAGCAGCAGGCAGCCGACGACCGGGTTCGGGCTGGTCGTGCCGAGGCCACGGGCGGCCAGCGCGACAGCGCGGCGCATCGCCTCGTCCTCGGTCACCATGAACGTTCCTCTCACGCGGCACGGTCACGCGCTGAGGAAAGTCGGGAGATAACGCCGGGAATCGGACAGATGGGTACGCTTCGCGCACCCCGTCCGGGAACGAGCCGTCGAAGGCACGCCCCATCCGATTCCGCGCGCTGTCTCCCATCCGGACTGTCTGAACGAACGGCATGCCGCTCGCTCAACCGTCGGCCCCGGAATCTCACCAGGTCCACCGTCCGTTCAGGTGCGAACGTCCGGGTCGCGGGCTTACCGATGCGGGCGCATCGGATCACCGCCGGTTCGGAATTTCACCGAGTCCCGCCAGCGCGTGGTGGGTTACCCCCGAGTCTTGCACGGGAAGACGAATTTGCCACCCAGTGGGCGAGGTACTTCACATCCCCTTAACGATCATGGCTCCTACCAGGGCAGCCACGTGCTCCAGCTCGTCCGTGGTGTTGTAGTAGTGCGGCGAGAACCGGACCAGCGGGTGCACGCCGCGGTCCAGGGTGTCGTACTGGTTGTCGTCCGCCTCGGTCGCCGTGACGTTCACCCCCGAGGCCGCCAGCCGGGACACCACCTCGCCGGCGGGTACCCCGTCGACCTTCGCGGTCACGATGGCGCAGCGCACCTCGCCGAGGTCGTGGGTGGCCACGCCCGGGAGGTCGTCGAGCAGGGCGCGCATCCGGGCGCCGAGCTCCAGCGCCCGCCGGCCGATCACCTCGATGTCCAGGTCGAGCGCCTGCCGGACGGCCGCGCCCAGACCGGCGATGTTGACGTAGCTGTTCTCCCAGGTCTCCAGCCGCCGGGCGCCCGGCACCCAGGTGAAGCCGTGCGCCCCGTCCCACACCGCCGACCGGATCTCGGCGACGTGCGGGTCGAGCTTGTCCAGGGCCGACTCGCGTACCCAGAGGAAGCCGGTGCCACGCGGGCCGCGCAGGAACTTGCGGCCGGTGCCGCACAGGAAGTCGCAGCCGATCGCCTCGACGTCGACCGGGAACTGCCCGACCGACTGGGTGGCGTCCAACAGGTACGGCACGCCGGCGGCCCGCGCGATCCGGCCCACCTCGGCGGCCGGGTTCACCAGGCCACCGGAGGTCGGCACGTGGGTGAGCCCGATCAGCCGGGTCCGGTCGTCGATCAGGTCGGCCAGCGCGGCGGTGTCGAGCTGCCCGTGCTCGTCGTTCGGGACGACCACGATCTCGGCGCCGGTCCGCTCGGCCACCTGGAGGTAGGCGAAGACGTTGGAGCCGTACTCCGCCCGGCCGGTGAGGATCCGGTCACCTGCCCTGAGCGGGAGGGAGTAGAACGCGGCCTGCCACGCGTGGGTCGAGTTGTCGAACATGGCGATCTCGTCGGGGCGGCCGTTGAGCAGTTCGGCCAGTCCGGCGTACGCCTCAGCGATCTGATCGGACGCCGCATCGGCGGCCTCGTATCCGCCCAGCTCGGCCTCTGCCCGCAGGTGTGCGGTCATCGCATCGAGCGTCGGCTGAGTCATCAGCGCCGCGCCCGCATTGTTGAGATGGATCCGGCGCTTGCAACCCGGTGTGATCGCCCTGAGCGCGGCAACGTCCATGCCTGCCACCCTGCCGCACGTTGCCCACGCTCGCACGCCACGCGCAGACGTAGACAGTGTCTACGTGTCGATGGTAGACAGTGTCTATGGACCTTGACCAGGGACTGCGCGGTCGCCTCGTCCGGGCCGGTGTCGAGTTGCTGCGTGAGCAGGGCACCGCTGCCCTCTCACTGCGCGAGACCGCCCGCCGGGCCGGGGTCTCGCACGGCGCGCCGCGCCGCTGGTTCCCCACCCACCTGTCGTTGCTCTCCGCCATCGCCCGCGAAGGCTTCGCCGACCTCGCCGGGCGGATCGACACCGCGCTCGCCGCGGCGCCGCCGCAACCACGCGCCCGGGTGGCCGCCCTGGCCCGCGTCTACATCGACTTCGCCGCGGCCGAACGCGGGATGTTCGAGCTGATGTTCCGGCACGACCTGCTGCAGAGCGGATACCTGGGCCTGCGGGAGGCCGGCCTGCCGCTGTTCCGCCTCCTGGTCGGCCTGGTCGCGGAATGCCGGCCGGAGGCGCCGCGAGCCGAGGTCGCCGCGGGTGCGCTGTGGGCGGCCCTGCACGGCATGGCCGAGCTGCGCAACTGGGGCAGCATGCAGCTCGCCACCGGCGCCTCCGACCCGGCCCCCTTCCTGGACGCCATCCTCACCGCCCACCTGGGAGAGAACGCGTGACCCGTACCCCGCTGTTGTATGCCCTGACCGACCGCACCCTCGGCACCCTGGTCCGCGCCGTCTGGCGACCCACCGTGACCGGTCTGGAGCACGTACCCGCCGACACCGGCGCGATCCTCTGCGCCAACCACCTCTCGATCGGCGACCAGCTCTTCCTCGGGCTCACCGCGCCCCGGCACGTCACGTTCTGGGCCAAGGCGGAGTACTTCCGGGCCAAGGGATTGCGCGGCGCCCTCACCCGCCGGGTGGTCGCCGGCATGGGCGCGATCCCGGTCGACCGGGGCGGTGGCCGGGCCGTGCTGGCCGCCTTCGACGCGGCGGTGCCGATCCTGCGCGCGGGTGGCCTGGTCGCGGTCTTCCCGGAGGGCACCCGGTCGCCGGACGGGCGGCTCTACCGGGGGCGCACCGGGGCGGCACGTCTCGCGGCCCAGGCCGACGTTCCGCTCGTACCGATCGGCATCCGCGGCACCGAGCCGCGGCACACCGGCCGCCGCGTGGTCTCCGTCGCGTTCGGCCCCGCCCTGCCCGCGCCGGGCAACGCCCCCGGCGAGGTACGCGCGACCACCGACGAGCTTCTCGCCCGGATCCAGTCGCTCACCGGCCAGGAGTACGTCCCGGCCTACGCCCCTACTCCGAGTCGTTCCGCCGGCGGTCGATAGCCACGTAAGAACCCGGCTGCGACTTGGCGACCTTCTTCATCTCCGAGGCCACCGCGATCACCACCCGCGGGTCGGCGAACCGGCGGCCGTCGGCGGTCGCCTGCGCCACCCCGATGGAGAGCGTCACCAGGGCCGCCTTCTGCTTGTTGCCACGCCGGTCCGGCACCTCGATGAACCCGCGGCGCGCGTCCGGCTGGTCGTAGAGCTCGTCGGCCACCTTCTCGAAGTCGGTGACGGTCCGCTTGGTCAGCGGCAGCACCTGATCCGGCGCGCAGATGAAGACGAAGTCGTCGCCGCCGATGTGGCCCAGGAAGATCGACGGTTTGCCGGTGTGCGCGCTGGCCCGCTGCAGACTCCGGGCCAGCGCGATGATGAACTCGTCACCCCGGTCGAAGCCGTAGACGTCGTTGACGCTCTTGAACCGGTCGATGTCGATGTAACCCACCGAGTACTCCCCGCCGAGGCGCATCCGCTCGGAGATCTCCCGGCGGACCCGGGCGTTGCCGGGCAGGCCGGTCAGCGGGGACACCTCGCGGGCGTCCTTGTGCCGGCGCAGCGTGGTGCTGACCCGGGCGATCAGCTCCGCGTTGTCGAACGGCTTGACCAGGTAGTCGTCGGCGCCCGCGGTGAGACCGACGACCTTGTCCACGGTCATGCTCTTCGCGGTCAGCATGATCACCGGGAGGGCGGAGGTGAGCGGCTCGGCGCGCAGCCGGCGGATCAGCTCGACCCCGTCCATCCGCGGCATCATCCAGTCGACGATCGCCAGGTCGGGCCGGTGCGTCTCCATCAGGTCGAGGGCCTCCTGACCGTCCCTGGCCCGGATCACCTCGAAACCCTGCACCTTGAGGTTGAACTCGACGAAGCTGGCGATGTCCTGGTCGTCGTCGACCACCAGGATGAGGTCGGGGCCCTCCTCCGCCTCGAGCTCGGGGTCGATCTCGGGTCGCGACTCAGCCGTGCTCATCGCACCTTCCTGCGCACGCCGGGGAAATGAACCTCGATGATGGGCCGGGAACGGCCGCTCACGCCACCCCCATTTTCGCGGCGGCCAGCGCCCGCAGCTTCCGGACCGCCTCGGCCGGGTCGGCGGCGCCGTACACCGCGGTGCCCGCCACGAACGCGTCGGCGCCCGCCTCGGCCGCCTGCTCGATGGTGTCGGACGCGATACCGCCGTCCACCTCGACCCGGATCTCCAGATCGTTCACCTCGATGCGGCGGCGCACGTCACGGACCTTGCCGAGCAGCTCCGGCATGAACGCCTGCCCGCCGAAACCGGCCTTGATCGTCATGATCAGGATGGTGTCCAGGTAGGGCAGCAACTCCAGGTACGGCTCGACGGGGGTGTCCCGGTCGATCGCCAGGCCCGCCTTCGAGCCGGCCGCCCGCAGCGTCTTGGCCAGCGCCACCGGATCCTCACAGGCCTCGGCGTGGAACGTGACGTTGTAGGCGCCCGCCTCCGCGTAACCCGGCGCCCAGCGCTCCGGGTCGGTGATCATCAGATGCACGTCGAACGGGATCGTGGTCGCCTTGCGCAGGCTCTGCACGATCGGCAGGCCCAGCGTCAGGTTCGGCACGAAGTGGTTGTCCATGACGTCCACGTGCACCCAGTCGGCGGCGCCCTCGATGGCGCGAACCTCCTCCCCCAGCCGGGAGAAGTCGGAGGCGAGGATGCTCGGCGCGATGATCGGCGATCGGGTCACGCTGCGAGTCTATGACCCGCGAGGGAGGCCGATCCGGCCTCCCTCGCTCGTTGCTCTCTCGCTCGGCCCCGGCCCGGCCTTTGTCACCCGGCCGGGCTGCTCCCCGCTCTCAGCTGATGCGGCGCTCTCTCAGCTGGTGCGGCGCAGGACGGCCAGGAACATCGCGTCGGTGCCGTGCTTGTGCGGCCACAGCTGGACCGTCGGCCCCGGGCCCAGCCCCGGCATGCCCGGCGGCAGCAGCGGCCGCGCGTCCACGAAGTCGACCTCGACGCCGCTGCGCCGAGCCCCCTCGCTGACCGTGACCTGCGTTTCCACCATGTGCGGCGAGCACGTCACATAGGCCACCACACCGCCCGGACGAACCGCCCGCAACGCCGCCACCAGCAACTCCCGCTGCAGCCGGGTCAGCGGCGGCAGGTCGGCCGGCTGCCGGCGCCACCGCGACTCGGGCCGCCGGCGCAACGAGCCGAGGCCGGTGCACGGCGCATCCACCAGCACCCGGTCGAACGACTCCTCGCCCAGGTCCGGGTCACGGCCCACCGAACGGCCGTCCATCGGCAGCACGGTCACCGGCATGCCCTCGGTGGCCTGATCCACCAGCCGGGCCCGGTGCTCGGCCACCTCGACCGCGGTCACCTCGGCGCCCCGGCCGGCCGCGATCGCCCCGATCAGGCCGGTCTTGCCACCCGGCCCGGCGCACAGGTCCAGCCAGCGGGTGTCCTGTCCCTCGATCGGGGCGGCCAGCAGCGCCGCGGCCACCAGCTGGGAGCCCTCGTCCTGCACGTGGGCGCGGCCCTGGCGGATCGCGGCCAGGTCGCGCGGCGCGCCGCCGTTCAGATACACCGCGTACGGCGAGAAGGCCCCCGGCACACCGTCCACCTCGTCGGCGAGCTCGATCGCATCCGCCCGGCCGGGCCGCGCGCAGAGGTGCACGGCCGGCGGCTGGTTGTCCTCGATCAGCAGCCGGGCGGTGTCCTCCAGGTCACCGCCGAGCGCCTCGGCGAACGCCCGGATGATCCACTGCGGGTGGTGGTGCATCACCGAGAGATTCGCGATCGGGTCGCTCTCGTAATCCGGCGCGACCCGCTCCAGCCACGCGTCCAGCGTCGTCTCGGAGATCGTGCGCATCACCGCGTTGGCGAACCCGGCCGCCCCGGGCGCCACCGAGCGGACCAGGTCGACGGTCTGGTTCACGGCGGCGTGCGACGGCACCCGGGTGTAGAGCAGCTGATAGGCGCCGAGCCGCAGCGCGTCGCGGGCCGGCGGGTCGATTCGGGCGACATCCCGGCCGGCCGCCTCCGCGATGATCAGGTCGAGGGTGCCGAGAGCGCGCAGCGTCCCGTACGTCAGCTCGGTCGCGAACGCCGCGTCCCGGCCGGTCAGGCCCATCCCGCCGAGGATCTCGGCGAGCACCAGGTTCGCGTACGCGTCATCGCGATGAACGGCCGCAATCGCCTCGTACGCCGCCTGTCGTGCCGGATCGGACGGCGGGCGACCGGCCCGCGGAGCCCGCCCACTGCGCCCGTCCCGGGGGTGACCCGGCCCGGACGGCCGGCTCGGCCGTCCACCATGCGGCCGTGAAGCCCTGTGCTCAGTCAAGAAAGCTTCTCCCCAGCTTCGATCCGCATTCCGCGCGCCCAGTCGGTGGCGGACATCGGTTTCTTCCCGGCGGCCCGGACCTCGCCCAGGATCACCGGGGTGGTCGCGGTGCCGGCCAGCACCTGCTTGCGTTCCACGAGCAGCTCACCCGGCTGCAGATGCGGCGCGTTCGCGACCGGCCGGACCGGGCCCAGCTTCAACCGCTCGTCACGCAACGTGGTCCACGCGCCCGGCGCCGGGGTGCACGCCCGGATCCGCCGGTCCACCGCGAACGCCGGATCGTCCCAGCGGACCCGAGCGTCCTCGGCGGTGAGTTTCGGCGCGAAGCTGACCCCGTCGGCAGGCTGCGGATGCGCCCGGGCGGTGCCCGCCTCGATCGCGTCGAGCACCGCGACCAGCAGACCGGCGCCCTCGACGGCGAGCCGCTCCAACAGCATGCCGGAGGTGTCGTTGAACCGGATCTGGTCGGTCAGGGTGCCGTAGACCGGGCCGGTGTCCAGCCCCGCCTCCAGCTCGAAGACGCTCGCGCCGGTCACCTCGTCGCCGTGCAGGACGGCGTGCTGCACCGGGGCCGCGCCGCGCCAGGCAGGCAGCAGCGAGAAGTGCAGATTCACCCAGCCGTGTTTCGGGATCTCCAGGGCGCTCGGTGGGACGAGCGCGCCGTACGCCACCACGGGCACACAGTCGGGCGCCAGCTCGCGGAGCCGCTCCTGGAACTCGGGGTCGCGCGGCTTCTCCGGGGTGAGCACCTCGATGCCCCGCTCGTCGGCCCAGGCCCCGGCGGGCGAGCGGACCAGGCGGCGGCCCCGACCGGCCGGCGCGTCGGGGCGGGTGAGCACGGCGATCAGCTCGTGCCCGGAAGCGGCGATCGCGTCCAGACTCGGCACGGCCACCTCGGGGGTGCCGGCGAAGATCAGGCGCATCGGGTCACCGTCCCAGCCCGAAGATGCCCCGGCCGTGCGGGCTCTCCTTGACGGTGGGGGGCTTCGCCGCGTCGTACCACTCCGCGGAGCGGATCTGCTTCATCGCGTCCTTGCGGGAGGCGGCGTCCAGCCGGTCCAGGAACAGCACCCCGTCCAGGTGGTCGGTCTCGTGCTGCACGCAGCGGGCCATCAGGCCGGTGCCGACCAGCTGGATCGGGTCACCGTGCTCGTTGAAGCCCGCGGCGATGACGTTCTGCCGGCGCTTGGTGTCGATGTAGATCCCCGGGATGGACAGGCAGCCCTCCGGACCGTCCTGCTCCTCCTCGTCCGGGAAGGAGAGCACCGGGTTGACGATGTGCCCGACCACGTCATCCACGTCGAACGTGAACACCCGCAGACCGACACCGAGCTGCGGCGCGGCCAGTCCGGCGCCGCCCTCGTCCTGCATGGTCTCGATCAGGTCCTTGACCAGATTGCGCAGTTCCTTGTCGAAGTCGACGACGGGATCGGCCGGCGTACGCAGCACCGGATCGCCGAAGAGACGGATGGGCTGGACGGTCACGCGGCGATACTCCTGACTCTGGTGAACAGCACCCGCCCAGTCTACGGAGTGCCGGTGTTCAGAACAGGTCGGCCGGATCCACCTGAACACGCACGGTCAGCGCCGCCTTCTTCGCGCTGCGCACCGCCGCCGCCTCGTGCAGCGCATGCGCCAGCCCCGCCGCCCGGGACCGGGACACCCGCAACAGCATCCGCTCCTGGTCGTCGCCGGCCGGCACCGGGCCGAGCACCTCCACGTCGTCCGGCAGCCGGGCCAGCGACAGCAACTCGTTCACCGCCGCGGCCGTCCCCGTCACACTGGCCATCCGGGCCGCCGGAGGAAAGCCCAACTCGCGCCGTTCGGCCAGCTCACGGGCGGCGAACCAACCCGGGTCCCAGCGCAGCAGGGCCTGCACCGGCGCCAGCGACTGATCGGCCACCACGATCACCCGCCCACCGTCCGGCCCGGACCGGGCCAGCGCCGCCGCATTCAGCCAGCGCCGCATCGTCTCCTCGGCGGCCCGCAAGTCGGACCGGCTCAGCAGCGCCCACGTGTCGAGCAGCAGCACCGCGCCGTACCCACCCTCGGCGACCGGCTCGGCCCCCGGAGTGGCCACCACCACAGCGGCCTCGGCCGGCACCGTGGTCAAGATCTCGTCCCGCCCCGAGGTCCGCACCGCCGCCCCGGCGAAGGCCCGCCCGAGCTCCTCAGCCGTGCGCCGCGCGCCGGTCACCGACGCACGCAACCGCCGCCCTTCACAAACCGGACATTGGTACGCCGCCGCGCCCCGCCCACACCAATGACAAACCGGCACGTCCCGGGCCCCCTCCAGCCCGAGCGGCCCGGAACAGTGCGGACACCGCGCCGGAGTCCGGCACTCGGCACACGCCACCGCCGGCAGGTAACCCCGCCGCGGCACCTGCACCAGCACCGGCGTACCGGCCTGCAACGCCTGCCGGGCCGCCTGCCAGGCCAACGTCGGCAGCCGAGCACTCACCGCACCCGGATCCCGCGCCAGCTGCGAGTCGTCCCCGGTCGGCGAAATCGCCGGCTGCCTCTCCCGCAACACCGCCCGCGGCGCCACGATCTCCTTCGCCCAGCCGGTCTCCAGCAGCAACTGCCCCTCACCGGTACGCGCGAACCCGCCCACCAGCGCCGCACACTCGGCCAGCTGTGCCCGGGTCAGCAGCACGTCCCGCGCGTGCGGGTAGGGCGCCCGCGGCTCGGCATGCAGATCGTCCCCGTCGTCCCAGATCACGACGAGCCCGAGCTTCGGCGCCGGCGCCCACATCCCGGCCCGGGTGCCGACCACGACCGGGACCTGATGCCGGCTGGCCTTGAGAAACCGCCGATATCGTTCCGCGGGCCCGAGAGCCGCATTGAGAGCGACGTGCTTCCCGTCGCCCAGGACGGTGCCGAGTGCCTTGTCCACCCGGTCGAGATCCCGGGCATCCGCGACCACGATGACCACGCCGCGCCCACCCCGCACGGTGGCCGCAGCCGCCTCCGCGATCCGCAGCGCCCAGTCCTCCCCAGGTAGTGCCGACCAGACGGCCCGGGCTGGTCGGCCTTCCTCTAGGGCCCGCAGAAACCCGACCCCCGCCTGGTACGAATCCCACCCACCCACCGCCGGCGCCGCAATATCCGCCACGGCGTCCGCGGGTGAGCGCTCACCAGTGAGCTGTTCCAGCGGCCCGGCCTCGACATCGCCGACCGCACCTAACCCGGCTGAATCCGACACCGAAGCCGGCGCAGCCGATCCCTCAGGGTGCGGCGAGATGGCCGGCTCTGCAGGTCCACCCGGCTCCGCCGCCACAGATCCGCCCAGCTCCGACGGCGCCGCGGATCCCGCTGGCTCAGGCGGCGCCATGGATCTCGCTGGCTCAAGCTGCGCCGCGGATCCCGCTGACTCAAGCTGCCCCGCGGATCCCGCTGACTCAAGCTGCCCCGCGGATCCCGCTGACTCAAGCTGCCCCGCGGATCCCGCTGACTCAAGCTGCCCCGCGGATCCCGCTGACTCAAGCTGCCCCGCGGATCCCGCTGACTCAAGCTGCGCCACGGATTCGTCTGAATCTTGCGGCGCGGCAGACTCGGTTGGGACAGGCGGCACGGCGGGCGCTGGTGATTCGGTGAGGTGGGCTGGCGGGGCGGCCTGGGCCTCGACGCGGGCGTGCCGGGGTGGGACAGCCAGGCGCAGGACATCTGCGAGGTTGCCCGCATAACGGTCGGCGACGGCCCGGGCAAGGCGGGCAACCTCCGGGTCGAGCACCTGCTCGGCCGAGACCACCTTGTCCAGATAGGCCAGTTTGCCCTCGTGCTCCGACCGCTCGGCCCGGGCCAGCAGGAACCCGCTCACCAACTGCCCGGCGAATCGCACTTTGACCCGCACGCCCGGCTGCGCCGCCGCGTCGTCGTCGGTCGAGACGAGATAGTCGAAGGGCCGGTCAAGATGCGCAAGCGGCATGTCGACGCAGACCCGTGCCACGGGCAGCCGCTCGGCCGGCTCCCGCTCGCTGCGCGCACCCTTCGTCCCCATCGCCGAACATTCTGCCCGGCCCCTCTGACACTTTCCGCCGGGCAGCCGCCACAGCAGAGATCTTGAGCCCAACTCCCCACCGGGGTGTGGCCAAAGGCCCAAGATCGCGCAGAAGGCGAGGGCGGAAGGCTCGGCGACCGGCGTCCCGGCAGGTCTTGGGCCGCAAGGCACACCATGAGGTGGTCAATCACCCAAGATCGCGGACGAGGGCGGGGAGGCAGGCCCGAGGGAAGGCAGGCGCTAAGCCTAGGAGCGGCGGAAGGGAAGACCCGCAGGATGCGCGCGAGCAGGGCCAGCGGGAGGCGCGGACAGAAGGAGCGCTTAAGGCGGAACGGCACGCGGGGACGAAGGCCAGCAGCAGGCACAAGCGGAAGACCAGTAGCAAGCACAGACCGAGGGCCGGCAACGAGGACGAAGTAAGGCCGGCGGAGGACGGACCGGCGGACAGGAAGGTGCATGGGCGCGGGAGACGGCGCGGCCGGAGCAGAAAGCGCGGCGCGGCAAGGGGCAGCCAGGCCAGGAAGCAGCGCGGCATAGGGCAGCCGGGTCAGGAAGCAGCGCGGCAGAGGGCAGCCGGGCCAGGAAGCAGCGCGGCAAAGGGCAGCCGGGACACAAAGCGGCGCGGCAGAGGGCAGCCGGGACACAAAGCGGCGCGGCAGAGGGCAGCCGGAGCAGGAAGCAGCGCAGCAGAGGCAGCCGGAGCAGGAAAGGGCGTTAGTGGGTGAGGCAGTTGACGCGGGAGTTGCGCAGGTCGATCTCTACCACGTCCGGGAAGCGCAGCTCCGACCAGAACCGCGCCGGGTCGCAGTCCAGCTCGTAGCGGCTGGCCATCCACACAGTGGGCGCCAGTCCATGCGTACCGATGATCAAGGTGCGGCCCTGGGCCGCGGCTGTTGCCGCATGGCGGACCACGGCCGCGTCGAAGCGGGTGATCACCTCGGCCTGCGGTTCCCAGCCTTCCGGGCAGACGCCGCCGGCGTAGGCGAGGGCCGCCGCGTGGTAGCCCTCGTCGCTGAACCAGATGTGCGGCCGGTGGACCTCGGCCAGATCAGCATCGGTCACCACGCGCTGGGCGCCGGCGATCTCCTGCATGGTTTGGGCGGCTTTGGGTTCGGTGCTGGCGACGTAGTACGCCGGGTGGCTCACATGCAGTCGCAGCAGCCGGGCCGCGACCCGGCTGTCCCATGCCAGCGGCCAGCGATCGGCCGGCACTTCCGGGTCGACCGCCGGCATCGCGTGCCGGACGATGATCACCCGCTCGCCCTCGACAGCCGTCATCGCCGAAGGGTAACCGCCGCTGAGTCTCATGCGAACAAACACGTAGGCCGCAGCGAGAAGGATCAAGCGAAAGGCCGGCGCCGTGAAGATCACGGCGCCGGCCTCGAGAAAACCTCAGGACGCGGCGTTCAAGATCACGGCGCCGGCCACGAGAAACCTCAGGACGCGGCGTTCTAGATCACGGCGCCGGCCGCAAGGAACTCAGGACGCGGCGTTCTTCAGGTCCTGAGCCCGGTCGGTGCTCTCCCACCGCAGGTCCGCCAGTTCACGGCCGAAGTGGCCGTACGCCGCGGTCTGCTGGTAGATCGGGCGCAGCAGGTCGAGGTCGCGGATGATCGCGGCCGGGCGCAGGTCGAAGACCTGGTTGATGGCCTTCTCGATCCGCTCGACCGGCACGTTCTCGGTGCCGAAGGTCTCGACGAACAGCGAGACCGGGTGAGCCTTGCCGATCGCGTAGGCGACCTGGGTCTCGCAGCGCTCGGCGAGGCCGGCGGCCACCACGTTCTTGGCGACCCAGCGCATCGCGTACGCCGCGGAGCGGTCCACCTTCGACGGGTCCTTGCCGGAGAACGCGCCGCCGCCGTGCCGGGCGTAGCCGCCGTAGGTGTCGACGATGATCTTGCGGCCGGTGAGGCCGGCGTCGCCCATCGGGCCGCCGATCTCGAAGCGGCCGGTCGGGTTGACCAGCAGCCGGTAGCCCTCAGTCTCCAGGCCGAGGCCCTCCAGCTCCGGGCCGATGACGTGCTCGCGCACGTCGGGCGTCAGCAGCGACTCGAGGGAGATGTCCGCGGCGTGCTGCGAGGAGACGACGACCGTGTCGAGCCGGACCGGGCGGAGCCCGTCGTACTCGATGGTGACCTGGGTCTTGCCGTCCGGACGCAGGTAGGGGATCGTGCCGTCCTTGCGCGCGGCGGAGAGCCGGCGGGCCAGGCGGTGGGCGAGCGCGATCGGCAGCGGCATCAGCTCGGGGGTCTCCGAGCAGGCGAAGCCGAACATCATGCCCTGGTCGCCGGCGCCCTGCGAGTCGAGGACGTGGTCGGAGTCGCCCTCGCGCAGCTCGATGGCGCTGTCCACGCCCTGGGCGATGTCGGGCGACTGGGAGCCGATGGAGACGCTGACGCCGCACGACGCGCCGTCGAAGCCCTTCTTCGACGAGTCGTAGCCGATGTTCAGGATGGTGTCGCGCACGATCTTGGGGATGTCGGCGTACGCCTGCGTGGTGACCTCACCCGCGACGTGCACCTGGCCGGTGGTGATCAGGGTTTCCACCGCGACGCGGCTGCGCGGGTCCTGCGCCAGCAGGGCGTCGAGAATACCGTCGCTGATCTGGTCAGCGATCTTGTCCGGGTGGCCTTCCGTGACCGACTCGGAGGTGAACAGGCGGCGTGCCACGGTGCTCCTCAGAATTGTCGAATACAACGTAACGCGGAAGTGTAGTCAGCTCCGCCGGGTGCCGGGGACCTGGGCATCCAGGCGGTCCACGACATGGTCGAAAATCCTATCCGCCACATCGTCTTTAGGGAGTTCGCCCAGGGCTGCGGTGGCACCGTCGGCGCCCAGCAGCGTGACCGTGTTCCGATCCTGGCCGAACACCAGGTCCGGGCCCACCTCGTTAACGACGATCAGGTCTGCACGTTTCTTCACCAGCTTGGCACGGGCGTGCTCCAGGGCGTCATGCGTCTCGGCCGCGAATGCGACAAGTATCTGACCAACGCGTTTGGCAGCGCCCAGTTCAGCCGCGATGTCCGGATTCGTGGTGAGGATGATCGGGGCCGGCGTACCGTCGTCGGTCTTCTTGATCTTCTGGACCGCGACCGTCTCCGGCCGGAAGTCGGCCGGCGCGGCCGCCATCACCACGACATCTGCCGACGCGGCGGCTTCGACGGTGGCCTTGCGTAGCTCCTCGGTGGTGCCCACCCGAACCAGATCGATACCGGCGGGATCGGGCAGAGCCACGTTCGCTGCCACGAGCGTCACCCGTGCGCCGCGCGCCGCAGCAGCCTTGGCCAGCGCGTACCCCTGCTTGCCGGACGACCGGTTGCCGAGGAACCGGACCGGGTCGAGCGGCTCACGGGTGCCGCCCGCGGTCACCACCACGTGACGACCCGCAAGATCAAGATCGACACCCCTGCGGTGTACGCGCAACGCGTACTCAAAAATCACCTCCGGATCGGGCAGCCGCCCCTTCCCGGTGTCCTTCCCGGTGAGCCGCCCCACCGCGGGCTCGATGACGATCGCCCCGCGCTCCCGCAGCGTCGCCACGTTGGCCCGCGTCGCCGGGTTCTCCCACATCTCGGTGTGCATGGCCGGCGCGTACACAATCGGGCAGGTCGCCGTGAGCAGCGTGTTCGTGAGCAGGTCGTCGGCGATTCCGTGGGCCGCCTTGGCCAGCAGGTCCGCCGTCGCCGGGGCGACCACGACCAGCTCGGCGGTGCGGCCGATCCGCACGTGCGGCACCTCGTGCGCGTCGTCCCAGACCTCGGTGGCCACCGGCCGGCCCGACAGCGCCGCCCAGGTCGGCTCGCCCACGAACTTCAGCGCGGAGGCGGTCGGCACGACCCGGACCTGGTGGCCCGACTCGGTGAACAGCCGCAGCAGTTCGCACGCCTTGTACGCGGCGATCCCGCCACAGACTCCCAGGACGACCTCAGCCACCGGAACACCCTCCGTCACGGGACGACCTCAGATAACAATTGATCCCGCGCCCAGGATCTGGGACACGGGATCAGGATTGCAAAGCGATGGTTACGGGTTGTCAGTGGCCTCAGCGGTCAGCAGACCCGCGTTGATCTCACGCATCGCGATGGAGAGCGGCTTCTCCTGCGGCGTGGTCTCGACGAGCGGGCCGACGTACTCGAGCAGACCCTCACCCAGCTGGCTGTAGTAGGCGTTGACCTGGCGGGCGCGCTTGGCCGCGAAGATCACCAGCGAGTACTTCGACGAGGTCTTGTCCAGCAGCTCGTCGATCGGCGGATTGGTGATTCCTTCGGGGTTCGCGATGGTTCCCACTGTGGTGAAATCCTTAATGCTCGTGAGCTTGGGCAGGCGTCAAATATGACGAACCGAGCAAGCTTACCAGCTCGTCAGCAGCACGTTCGACGAAGTCGTTGACCACGGTGACGTCGAACTCCGCCTCGGCGGCCAGCTCCTCGTCCGCATGGGCCAGGCGGCGCTTGATCGTCTCGGCGTCGTCGGTGCCCCGGCCGATCAGGCGGCGCTGCAGCTCGTCGACGCTGGGTGGGGCCAGGAAGACCAGCTGGGCCTCCGGCATCGCGGCCCGGACCTGGCGGGCGCCCTGGAGGTCGATCTTCAACAAAACGGGCCGGCCCTGTGAGAGCCAGCCCTCGACCTGCGCGCGGGGTGTGCCGTAGAGGTTTCCCGCGAATTCCGCCCACTCCAGCAGCTGGTCGCCGTCGATCAGGCGCTGGAACTCGGACCGGGTCACGAAGTGATAGTGCTCGCCGTCGGTCTCGTAGTCGCGTTTCTTGCGTGTCGTGACCGACACCGACAACCGGATCCAAGGCGAGCGCGCCCGGATCAGCTCGATCACACTGTCCTTGCCGACCCCGGAGGGGCCGGAAAGGACGGTGAGGCGGGCTGCCGGGCGCGCGTCGTCATCCATGCTCACGGCTCATTCCTACACGAGCCGGTGAGTCAGTTCGCAGCGAACTCCCCCAGGAGGGCCTTGCGCTGCTGGTCGCCGAGACCCCGGAGCCGGCGGCTCTCGGCGATCTTCAGCTTCTCCATGATCTGGGTCGCGCGGATCTTGCCGATGCCCGGCAGCGCCTGAAGCACGGCCGAGACCTTCAGCTTGCCGACGACCTCGTCAGCCTCCGCGCGGTCGAGCACGGCGGCGAGGGTGGTCTTGCCGGACTTGAGCTGTTCCTTGAGCTCAGCCCGAGCCTTGCGGACTTCCGCAGCCTTCTCCAGCGCAGCTTGGCGCTGTTCGGGGCTCAGTGACGGGAGCGGCACCAGTTCTCCTCAGGTCCCTTACGCGGCGGTGGTTCAATACCGGCGCTTCTGTGAAACGTGGTGTGCCAGGGAACCAAAGGGGCATGTGGTTCCCGGCGCCCGGAAAACTAGCGGTCAACGGCGCTTTCGGCAACGTGGGGGTACCCCGGGTCCGGTGCCGCTAAGCAGGCTCTTTCACCCGAGGGCGGCGCGACAGTCGTCAAGAACACGTGCCGTGGCGGCCCGAAGATCGGCGATTTCCGGGCCCGCGGAGAGAACCTCGCGTGAGTACGACGGCAACACGTTCCGCAGGCTCTCGCCGAAGACCGCGCGCAGGTCGGCGGGGGTGGCGCCCTGTGCTCCGAGGCCCGGCGCGAGCAGCGGACCGTTGATCTCGGAGAGGTCGTGGCCGGTCTCGCCGATCGTCGCGCCGACCACCAGGCCGAGGCTTCCGAGCGGCCGCGCACCCTCGTTGACCTGCGAAATCTCGTCGATGACGGTCTGCGCGACGGTCTTGCCGGAAGCCGTGACGGCGTGCTGGACGGTCGGGCCCTCGGGGTTCGAGGTCAGCGCGAGGACGAAGACTCCGCCGCCGTGAGCGGCCGCGAGGTCGAACGCCGGCTGCAATGAGCCGACTCCCAAATAGGGACTCACAGTAATCGCGTCAGCACGCAGAGAACTCGCCGGATCCAGATAGGCGGACGCGTACGCGGCCATCGTCGAGCCGATGTCGCCACGTTTCACATCGAGAAGGACAAGCGCGCCGGCCTCGCGGGACTGTCGGATAGTTGACTCAAGAATCGCGACACCACGTGACCCAAATCTCTCAAAAAACGCGGACTGCGGCTTCAGAACAGCCACCCGATCGGCCACCGCGTCGACCACCGTACGGCTGAAGCGTTCGAGGCCGGCGATGTCGTCGGAGAGGCCCCAGCGCGCCAGAAGCGAAGCATGGGGATCGATGCCGACGCAGAGCGGACCGCGCTCCGCCACTGCCGCATGCAACCGTTCGCCGAAGGTCTCCATGGCCAAATTCCCTCTCCCGTGTCAGGTAGCCGCCACCGCGGCGGTGATTCCCGCGGTAATGCGGGCGACGTCGGCGCCATCCGCCACGTACGGCGGCATGGTGTAGATCAGATCCCGGAACGGCCGCAGCCACACACCCTCGGCCACCGCTGCCGCGGTCGCCTTCGGCACGTCCACCTCGTGGTCCAGCTGGACCACGCCGATCGCCCCTAGCACGCGCACGTCGGCGACACCGCGGGCATTGCGGAGCGGTTCCAGGCCGCTTTTCAGCCGGCTTTCGATTTTTTGTACGCGTTTCGCCCACAAACCGTCGCGCAAGAGGTCGAGTGACGCCCCGGCCACGGCACAGGCGAGCGGGTTCCCCATGAAGGTCGGCCCGTGCGCCAGCCCACCGCCCTCCCCCGCCGAGATCGCCGCAGCCACCTCAGCCGTGCACAGGGTCGCCGCCAGCGTGAGGTATCCCCCGGTCAGCGCCTTGCCCAGGCACATGATGTCCGGGCTGACCCCGGCGTGATCAGCGCCGAAGAACCGCCCGGTCCGGCCGAACCCGGTGGCGATCTCGTCGAAGATCAGGAAGATCCCGTGCTCGGCCGTCGCCTCCCGCAGCACCCGCAGGTACTCCGGATGGTGGAACCGCATCCCGCCCGCACCCTGCACGATCGGCTCGACAATGACCGCGGCCACCTCGCCGGCGTGCCGCTCGATCAGCTCCCGCAGCGAATCCGCGTACGCCGGGTCGTACTCGGCCGGCGGCGACCCCGCGAAGACCTGCACGGGCAGCACCCCGGTCCACAGCGAGTGCATCCCGCCGACCGGGTCACAGACGCTCATCGGGTGGAACGTGTCGCCGTGGTACCCGCCGCGCCACGTCGCCAGCCGACGCCGTTCCGGTCGGCCCAGGGCCCGCTGTGCCTGCAGCGCCATCTTGACCGCCACCTCGACGCCGACCGAGCCGGAGTCGCAGAGGAAGACGTGTTCCAGGCCCGGCGGTGTCAGCTCGACCAGGGTGGCGGCGAGCTGGACCGCCGGTTCGTGGGTGAGCCCGCCGAACATCACGTGGCTCATCCGGCCGGCCTGCTCGGCGAGGGCGGCGTCCAGCACCGGGTGCCGGTAGCCGTGGATCGCCGCCCACCACGACGACATGCCGTCCACCAGCTCCCGGCCGTCGGCCAGGCGCAGCCGCACCCCCTCGGCGCTCTCCACCAGGTAGGGGTCGCTGCGGCCGGGCATCGGACCGTACGGGTGCCAGACGTGTGCACGGTCGAGCGCGAGCAGCTCGCGCTCGTTCATCGCGCCCGGTGTGATCGGATCGGGCGGGCGCCGCGGGCCACCGCCCGGACCAGGTCCGGCCCCTGGTAGATGAAACCGCTGTAGAGCTGCACCAGCGAGGCGCCGGCGTCGAGCAGCCGGGCCGCGTCGTCGACCGACATGATCCCGCCGACGCCGATGATCGGCAGCTTGCCGCCGGTCTCGTCGTGCACGAACTTGACCACCGCCCGGGAGCGCTCGGTGAGCGGCTTCCCGGACAGGCCACCGGCCTCACCGGCCAGCTGCTGGTCGGACTCGGCGAGCCCGTCCCGGGCCAGGGTGGTGTTGGTCGCGATGAGGCCGGCCGCGCCCTGCTCCAGGCAGACCTCCAGGAGCTCGGCGATGGCCGGTTCGGTCAGGTCCGGGGCGATCTTCACCAGCACCGGCACCGGGCCGTTCAGCGCCTTCAGCAGGGCCGCCATCGAGTCCTTGTCCTGCAGGGTGCGCAGGCCCGGGGTGTTCGGCGAGGAGACGTTGACCGCGATGTAGTCGGCGTACGGGTGCAGCAGCCGGTACGAGGTCAGGTAGTCGTCGACGGCCTCCTCGAGCGGGGTCACCTTGGACTTGCCGAGCGAGACGCCGAGCGGCACCCCGATAGGGCCCAGGGCCGCCAGCCGCTCGGCAAGGGCCGCGGCGCCGAGATTGTTGAAGCCCATCCGGTTGATGATCGCGCCGCTCTCCTTGAGGCGGAACAGCCGTGGCCGGTCGTTGCCCGGCTGCGGCTTCGCGGTGACCGTGCCCACCTCGACGAACCCGAACCCGAGGGCGGGCCAGGCGGGCAGCGCGATCCCGTTCTTGTCCATCCCGGCGGCCAGACCGACCCGGTTCGGGAACCGGACGCCGAACACGTCGACCGGGGCGGAGAACGCGTACCGGCTGCGCAGCGCGGCGAGGGCGGGCGCCGGGAGCGCGGCGAGGCGCTTCAGCGTCCACTCGTGGGCGTGCTCGGCGTCCCCGCCGCCCAGCCGGAACAGGGCCGGCCGGGCGACGTTCGCGAACAGGTTCACTTGGCTAGCTCCGGCCGCAGGACGGCGTGGAGCTCCTGCAACGGGCGGACGGACATGTCGCCGCGCATCAGCGCCTCGATGCCCATCACGGCGGCGGCCGCGCCGGGAACCGTGGTGATGCTCGGGACGTCCGCGGTGACGGCGGCACTGCGGATCTCGTACCCGTCGCGACGGGCGCTGGCGCCGGAACCCTGCGGGGTGTTGATGATCAGCGAGATCTCGCCGGCCAGGATCAGCTCGACCGCGTTCTTCTTGCTCGGGTCCTCGTAGTGCTTCGGGACGATCTCGCAGTCGATGCCGTACCGGCGCAGGATCTCGCCGGTGCCCGCGGTCGTGACGATGGTGAAGCCCAGGTCGGCGAGCCGCTTGACCGGGAAGATCATCGAGCGCTTGTCC
Source organism: Actinoplanes sp. NBC_00393 (assembly GCF_036053395.1). Lineage (NCBI taxonomy): Bacteria > Bacillati > Actinomycetota > Actinomycetes > Micromonosporales > Micromonosporaceae > Actinoplanes > Actinoplanes sp. NBC_00393. The sequence goes on from NZ_CP107942.1 coordinate 6,144,939, forward strand.
CGGTTCGCCACCGAGACGAAGACCTTGCCGCTGGTCGGCAGCGAGCCGTACGCCGCGGCCTGCGACTTGGCGAACGCCTGCCCGAAGCCGGCGTCGATGCCCATCACCTCGCCGGTCGACTTCATCTCCGGGCTGAGCAGGCTGTCCACGTTCTTGCCGGACAGGGTACGGAACCGCTTAAACGGCAGCACCGCTTCCTTGATCGCGATCGGCGCGTCGGCCGGCGTGGTGCCGCCGTCGCCCTCGGGCAGCAGCATGCCCTCGGCGCGCAGCTCGGCGATGGTGGCGCCCAGCATGATCCGGGCGGCCGCCTTGGCCAGCGGCACCGCGGTCGCCTTCGAGACGAACGGGACGGTCCGCGAGGCCCGCGGGTTCGCCTCCAGGACGTAGAGGGCCTCGTCCTTGAGCGCGTACTGCACGTTCATCAGGCCGCGCACGCCGATGCCCCGGGCGAGGGCCTCGGTGTAGCGGCGGACCTCGGTGAGGTTCGAGGCGGCCAGGGTGATCGGCGGCAGCGAGCAGGCCGAGTCGCCGGAGTGGATGCCGGCCTCCTCGATGTGCTCCATCACGCCGCCCAGGTAGACCTCGCCGGTGGCGTCGCAGAGCGCGTCCACGTCGATCTCGATGGCGTCGTCGAGGAACCGGTCGACCAGCACCGGGTGGTCCGGCGAGATCTCGGTGGCCCGCTCGATGTAGCCCTGCAGCGTCGGCTCGTCGTAGACGATCTCCATGCCGCGGCCGCCGAGCACGTACGACGGGCGGACCAGCACCGGGTAGCCGATGCCGTCGGCGATCGCCTTGGCCTCGGGGAAGCTGGTCGCGGTGCCGTGGTCGGGCGAGCGCAGGCCGTTCTCGGCCAGCAGCGTGCCGAACAGGCCGCGGTCCTCGGCCAGGTCGATCGACTCGGGCGTGGTGCCGACGATCGGCACACCGGCGGCCTTGAGGCGGTTCGCCAGGCCGAGCGGGGTCTGGCCGCCGAGCTGAACGATCACGCCGACCACACCGGGGCCACCGGCCGCCTTGCCGGAGCTGTCCTCGGCGTGGAACACCTCGAGGACGTCCTCGAAGGTGAGCGGCTCGAAGTAGAGCCGGTCCGCGGTGTCGTAGTCGGTGGAGACCGTCTCCGGGTTGCAGTTGACCATGACGGTCTCGAAGTCGACGTTCCGCAACGCCTGCACAGCGTGCACGCAGGAGTAGTCGAACTCGATGCCCTGGCCGATCCGGTTCGGGCCGGAGCCGAGGATCAGCACCTTGGGCCGGTCGCTCGGCGCCACCTCGGTCTCCTCGTCGTACGACGAGTAGTGGTACGGCGTGTTCGCCTCGAACTCGGCGGCGCAGGTGTCCACAGTCTTGTAGACCGGGCGCAGCCCGAGCCGGTGCCGCAGCGCTCGGACCCCGTCCTCACCGGCCAGCTCGGGGCGCAGCGCCGCGAGCTGCTTGTCGGAGAGCCCGGACCGCTTGGCCCGGCGCAGCAGCTCCTCGTCGAGGGTCGGCGCGGCCAGGATCTCGGCGCGCAGGTCCACCAGGGCCTTGATCTCGTCCAGGAACCACGGGTCGATCCGGCCGCTCGCCTCGTGCACCTGCTCGACCGAGGCGCCCAGGCGCAGCGCCCGCTCGACGGTGTAGAGCCGGCCGTCGTGCGGCGTCCGCAGAGCCTCGAGGGTTTCCTGCAGATCGTCTGACTCGTCAGCACGGGTCCAGAAACCCGCGGCCGAAGTCTCCATCGAGCGCATCGCCTTGTTCAGCGCCTCGGCGAAGTTGCGGCCCAGGCTCATCGCCTCGCCGACCGACTTCATCGTGGTGGTGAGCTCCTTGTCCGCGCCCGGGAACTTCTCGAACGCGAACCGCGGGATCTTCACGACCACGTAGTCCAGGGCCGGCTCGAAGGCGGCCGGGGTCTTCAGCGTGATGTCGTTCGGGATCTCGTCCAGCGTGTAGCCGATGGCCAGCTTCGCGGCGATCTTGGCGATCGGGAAGCCGGTGGCCTTCGAGGCCAGCGCCGACGAGCGGGAGACCCGCGGGTTCATCTCGATCACGATCATCCGGCCGTCGTCCGGGTTGATCGCGAACTGGATGTTGCAGCCGCCGGTGTCCACGCCGACCTCGCGCAGCACGGCGATGCCCAGGTCACGCAGCTTCTGGTACTCGCGGTCGGTGAGCGTCATGGCCGGGGCCACGGTGACGCTGTCACCGGTGTGCACGCCCATCGGGTCGACGTTCTCGATCGAGCAGACGACCACGACGTTGTCGTGCTTGTCGCGCATCAGCTCGAGCTCGTACTCCTTCCAGCCGAGCACGCTCTCCTCGATGAGCACCTCGTGCACCGGGGAGGCGGCCAGGCCGGCGCCGGCGATCCGCTCCAGGTCGTCGGCGGTGTGCGCCATGCCGGAGCCCAGGCCGCCCATGGTGAACGACGGGCGGATGACGACCGGCAGGCCGATCTCGGCGACGGTCTCGCGTACCTCGTCCATCGAGTGACAGACCCGCGAGCGCGGCGTCTCGCCGCCGGCCTGGGCCACGATGTCCTTGAAGAGCTGGCGGTCCTCACCCTTGCGGATGGCCTCGACGTTGGCGCCGATCAGCTCGACGCCGTACTTGTCGAGCACGCCGCTCTCGTGCAGGGCGATCGCGGTGTTCAGCGCGGTCTGGCCGCCCAGGGTCGGCAGGATCGCGTCCGGGCGCTCCTTGGCGATGACCAGCTCGACGAACTCCGGGGTGATCGGCTCGACGTAGGTGGCGTCGGCGAACTCCGGGTCGGTCATGATCGTGGCCGGGTTGGAGTTGACCAGCGAGACGCGGATGCCCTCGGCGCGCAGCACCCGGCAGGCCTGGGTGCCGGAGTAGTCGAACTCGCAGGCCTGGCCGATGACGATCGGGCCGGACCCGATCACCATCACATGCTTGAGATCTTCACGTTTCGGCATGGGGTGGTCAGCCCTTCTTCTCGACGAGCTCGACGAACCGATCGAAGAGGTAGTCGGCGTCGTGCGGGCCGGCGGCGGCCTCGGGGTGGTACTGGACGGTGAAGGCGGGGACGTCGATGCCCCGCAGGCCCTCGACCACGTCGTCGTTGAGGCAGACGTGCGAGACCTCGACACCGCCGAAGTCGGTGTCGATCACCTGGTTCAGCGGGGCGTCGACGGCGAACCCGTGGTTGTGGCTGGTCACCTCGACCTTGCCGGTGGTCTTGTCGAGCACCGGCTGGTTGATGCCGCGGTGGCCGTACCCCAGCTTGTAGGTGCCGAAGCCGAGCGCGCGGCCCAGGATCTGGCTGCCGAAGCAGATGCCGAACAGCGGCACCTCGCGGCGCATCACCTCGCGGGCCAGGCCGACCGGGCCGTCGGCGGTCGCCGGGTCGCCCGGGCCGGGCGAGAAGAAGACCGCGTCCGGGCTGACCGCGAGTAGGTCCTCGATCGACGAGGAGGCCGGGAAGATGTGGGTGGTGACGCCGCGGGCGGCGAGCCGGCGGGCCACGTTGCGCTTGATGCCCAGGTCCAGCGCGGCGACCGTGTAGCGGTGTTCGCCCTCGGCCTTGACGGTGTAGAGCTCGGGGGTGGTGACCTGCGCGGAGAGGTCGGCGCCGAGCATCTGCGGCTGGGCCAGCACCCGCTGCCGCAGCGCCTCCGGGTCGAGTTCCACCGAGGAGATCCCGACGCGCATCGCCCCGCGGGAACGCAGGTGGCGGGTCAGGGCGCGGGTGTCGACGCCGCTGATCCCGATGACGCCCTCGGCCTTGAGCCGGTCGCCCAGGTCTCCGGTGGAGCGCCAGTTCGACGGGCGGCGGGCCGGGTCGCGGACCACGTAGCCGGCGACCCAGATCCGGTCCGACTCGTCGTCCTCGTCGTTGACGCCGGTGTTGCCGATCTGCGGCGCGGTCTGCACCACGACCTGCTTGTGGAACGACGGGTCGGTCAGCGTCTCCTGGTAGCCCGTCATGCCGGTGGTGAACACCGCCTCGCCGAAGGTCTCCCCCACCGCGCCGTACGCGGAACCGTGGAACGTACGCCCGTCCTCCAGGACGAGGATCGCTGGGCCGTCAAGGCGGCTCCGCCGCAATCCCGAAAAATCGTTAGAGAGAGTCACTTGACTGCCTTCCCGTCCAGAACCGTCGCTTCGCCCCGCAGGAAGGTCGCGACGATGCGACCCGGCAGCGTGTGGCCCGCGTACGGCGTGTTGCGGCTGCGGCTCGCCAGGCCACCCGGGTCGACGACCCAGCGCGCCTTCGGATCCACCAGCGTGAGGTTGGCCGGCGTGCCGACCCTGGTCAGGTCACCGCCGTGCCCGTCCAGCCCGGCGATCCGGGCCGGCGCGATCGACATCCGGTCGGCGATCAGATCCCACTTCTCGCCGAAGACGCTGAGCACGATCGGCAGCGCGGTCTCCAGGCCGAGCATGCCGGGCCGCGCGTACGACCACTCGCACTCCTTGTCCTGCACGGCGTGCGGCGCGTGATCCGTGGCGACCACGTCGATGATCCCGTCCAGGAGCGCCTGGCGCAGGGCTTCGACGTCGCTGCGCGTACGCAACGGGGGGTTGACCTTGAAGACCGGGTCGTAGCCGGCCGCGAGCTCGTCGGTGAGCAGGAGGTGATGCGGGGTGACCTCGGCGGTGACCTGCACGCCGCGCGCCTTGGCCTGGCGCAGCACCTCGACCGACCCGGCGGTGGAGACGTGGCAGACGTGCAGGCGGCTGCCGACGTGCTCGGCCAGCAGCACGTCGCGGGCGATGATCGCCTCCTCGGCGACCGCGGGCCAGCCGGTCAGGCCGAGCCGGGTGCTGACCTCGCCCTCGTGCATCTGCGCGCCCTCGGTCAGGCGCGGCTCCTCGGCGTGCTGAGCGATGACGCCGTCGAACGCCTTCACGTACTCCAGGGCCCGGCGCATCAGCTTCGGGTCGGCGACGCAGAAGCCGTCGTCGGAGAAGATCCGCACGTTGGCGGCGGAGCTGGCCATCGCGCCCAGCTCGGCCATCTGCTTACCGGCCAGGCCGACCGTGACGGCGCCGATCGGCTGTACGTCCACCAGCCCGGCCTCCCGGCCCAGGCGCCAGACCTGCTCGACCACGCCCGCGGTGTCGGCGACCGGCGAGGTGTTCGCCATCGCGCAGACCGCGGTGTATCCACCGAGCGCGGCGGCCCGGGATCCGGTCTCGACCGTCTCGGCGTCCTCGCGGCCCGGTTCGCGCAGGTGGGTGTGCACGTCCACGAGGCCGGGCAGCGCGACGAGACCCGTCGCGTCGATAACTTCAGCCTCATCGCCCGATTTGTCGGAAATAACGCCATCTTTGATGAAGAGATCGATCGGCGACGCACCGAGGATCGAGACGCCCTTGAGCAGGTACGCCATCACTTGCCTCCCAGCAGCAGGTAGAGGACGGCCATCCGGACGCTGACGCCGTTGGCGACCTGTTCGACGATCGTGGAGCGGGGCGAGTCGGCCACCTCGGGCGCGATCTCCATACCCCGGTTCATCGGGCCCGGGTGCATGACGATCGCGTGCTCCGGGAGCTTCCTCATGCGGGCGACGTCGAGCCCGTAGCGACGGCTGTACTCGCGGGCCGACGGGAAGTACGAGTCCTGCATCCGCTCGGTCTGCACCCGCAGCATCATCACCACGTCGCTGTCCGGAACGACCGCGTCCAGGTCGTAGGAGACCTGGGTCTTCTCCGACAGCGCGGCGGCCACGTCCAGCGGGATCAGGGTGGGCGGGCCGACCAGGGTGACCTGCGCGCCGAGCGTGGTCAGCAGCAGGACGTTGGACCGCGCCACCCGGCTGTGCAGCACGTCACCCACGATGGCGACCTTCAGGCCGTCGAGACGGCCGAGGCGAGAACGCATCGTGTACGCGTCGAGCAGCGCCTGCGTCGGATGCTCATGCGTGCCGTCACCGGCGTTGACCACCGACCCGTCGACCCAGTTGGCGAGCCGGTGCGGGGCCCCGCTCGCCGAGTGCCGGATCACCACGGCGTCGGCGCCCATCGCCTGCAGGGTGAGCGCGGTGTCCTTCAGGCTCTCGCCCTTGGAGACGCTGGAACCCTTCGCCGAGAAGTTGATCACGTCGGCGGAGAGCCGCTTGGCCGCCGCCTCGAAGGAGATCCGGGTGCGGGTGGAGTCCTCGTAGAAGAGGTTGACCACGGTGCGGCCGCGCAGCGCGGGCAGCTTCTTGACCTCGCGGCCGGAGAGCGACGCCATCTCGGCGGCGGTGTCCAGGATCAGCGTGGCCGTGGCCGCGTCCAGGTCGGCGGCGGAGCGCAGATGCTTGATCACGTCAGACCCCCGATCAGCTTGACCTCGTCGGCGCCGTCGACCTCGGTGAGCGCGACCTTGACGCTCTCGCTGAGCGCGGTCGGGATGTTCTTGCCCACGTAGTCGGCACGGATCGGCAGCTGGCGGTGACCGCGGTCGACCAGGACCGCGAGCTGCACCGAGCTGGGCCGGCCGAGGTCCTGCAGGGCGTCCAGGGCGGCGCGCACCGAGCGGCCGGAGAAGAGGACGTCGTCGACGAGGATGACCCGCAGACCGTCTATCCCACCGGGCGGCAACTCGGTCCTACCGAGCGCGCGGGTGGCCTTGAGGCGCAGGTCGTCGCGGTAGAGCGTGATGTCGAGAGAACCGACCGGCACCTCGACGCCCTCGAAGGCGTGAATCCGGGCGGCGAGCCGGTGTGCGAGCGGAACGCCCCGGGTCGGGATGCCCAGCAGCACGGTGCCGGTGGCGCCCGAGGTCTTCTCGAGAATCTGGTGGGCGATGCGGTCGACGACCCGGTGCAGGTCGGCATCGGCCAAGATGATCTTGCTGGGTGCGTCGGCACGTGGCTGCGCCACGGCGGACCTCCTTCCCCGCCTCACGGGACGGGTCGTTAAAGGACGTCGGTACGGGCTGACCCCGGAAAAGGCCTGCCCGATGGCTGACGCTACGTTACCAGTGGACGCAGCGTTGATTATGGTGACGTGCCTGACTGGAGCAAGCCGGACAAATCCTGTAACTGGGGATACAGCCGGTTACTTCAGTGCGGCCCGCGCGACTCATCGGTAACCAACACTTGACCGGCGGTCGCAAACTCCGTACCGTCACGCAGCGTAGCGATCCGCGGGGAAAAGTTCCCTCGTGGGCCAGCACAGTACCGGGAGTGTCCATATGCCGTCTGAGTACGCGAAGTCGCTGGGCGCTCGCCTGCGCTCCATCCGCCAGCAGCAGGGCCTGTCCCTGCAGGGTGTCGAAGAGAAGTCCAACGGCCGCTGGAAGGCAGTCGTCGTGGGCTCGTACGAGCGCGGCGACCGTGCGGTCACCGTGTCGCGCCTTGCCGAACTGGCCGACTTCTACCGTGTGCCCGTGTCCGAGCTTCTGCCCGACGGCAGCGGCATCCGGCTCGAGGCGACCAACAAGATCGTCCTGGACCTCGAGAAGCTGTACGACACCACCGGCGAGGACCTCGCCTACGTGGCGCGGTACGCCCGAGCGATCCAGCAGCAGCGCGGCGACTACAACGGCCGCGTCCTCTCCATCCGCGCCGACGACCTGCGCGCGCTCGCCATCGTCTACGACATCTCGCCGTCCGGCCTCATCGAGCGCCTGACCGAGCAGGGCGTCCTGGTGGCCGACCCGCGCGCGTTCTTCGCCAGCTGAAAGCCGGCTGGAGCGTTCTGAAACCGGCCCGAGCCGGATGCACCGCCCGCACCACCACGTAACGCCCCCCGTTGAAGCCCGCGTCGCCCCTCGACGCGGGCTTTCGCGTCTCCGGCGGCAGGAAGCTCCGCTAAGCGAATCCGCCGCCCGGGAGCGCTGAACCTTCGGCATCGCGCGCCCGTACTCTCCGCTGACCGGTTGAAACGTGCCACAGCGGCGGCGGGACGGAGCGCGGATCGAATGCCATGCCCCTTCAAGCAACGCCGTGTGATCGCCGTCGGCCGGGCAGCCGGCACACCCGGCCTCTGCCGGCGACGCCCCAGCACACTGTTGATCACCCAGAGCGGTGGTGGATCTCGTCGCTCTGCGTGCCACCTGCCGTTTCCCGGCGGCCGCGCTGGGGCCTCGAGCGGCAGCTCGATCGCGCTCGTAGTGCAGTGCAGGCGTAGCTTTTGATCAGCCCGTCAGGCGTACCGGAAAAGCGAAACGGCCCGAACCGAAGTCCGGGCCGTTCGGAAGGCACCCAGCGTGCCCCGGAGGAACGATGGCGCGTCCCGGAGGGGCGATGCGCTCAGCGGGTGGCGAAGGCCGCGATGCGGTCCAGCAGGCCGTTGAGGAAGCGCGGGCTGTCGTCCGTCGACATCTCCTTGGCCAGCTCGACCGCCTCGGTGATCGCGACCGGGTCGTCGATCTCGGGCTCGTAGAGCAGCTCGTAGACCGCGATGCGGGCCAGGTTGCGGTCGACGGCGGGCATGCGGTCGATCGTCCAGCCCTCGGCGTAGCTGGCGATCAGCTCGTCGATGCGGTCCAGGTTTTTCGCGACGCCCTCGATGAGGGTGACCGCGTACCCGATGTGGTCGGGGTGCGGCTTGGCGATCCGGTCCAGGTAGGTGACGAGCACCTGGCTCGGCGGCGCGTCACGCAGATCGGCCTCGAAGAGGACGTCGAGCGCTCGCTTGCGGGCCTTGCGGCGCGCGAGCCGATCCTTTTTGGGGCCTTCGGCCATCAGCTGCGGCCGAGGTAGCGGCCGTCGCGGGTGTCGACCTTGATCTTCTCGCCGGTGGTGATGAAGAGCGGGACGTTGACGGTCGCGCCGGTCTCGACGGTGGCCGGCTTGGTGCCGCCGGTCGAGCGGTCGCCCTGCAGGCCCGGCTCGGTGTAGGTGACCTCGAGGAACACGCTGGTCGGCAGCTCGATGTAGAGCGGCACGCCCTCGTGCGTGGCGACCGTGGCCTCGGCCTCGGGGAGCAGGTAGTTGGCGTTCTCGCCGACGGTGCCACCGGACACGTGGATCTGGTCGAAGGTGTCCAGGTCCATGAAGACGAAGTCCTCGCCGTCCTGGTACAGGTACTGCATCGTCCGCTTGTCGACGGTCGCGGTCTCGACCTTGGTCCCCGCGTTGAAGGTCTTGTCGACGACCTTGCCGGACAGCACGTGCTTGAGCGTGGTACGCACGAACGCGGGGCCCTTACCCGGCTTGACGTGCTGGAACTCAACGACGGACCACAGCTCCCCGTCGAGGTTGAGAACCAGGCCGTTCTTCAGGTCGTTGGTGGAAGCCATGTCCTACCTTGATCTTGATACGTATCGGTGACCGAACCACTCTACCGGCGTGAACCGGCCCGGAGCGAATCGGGCCTACCGTGTGATGTGCTCCAGAGCCAGGCGATACCCGTCGAAGCCGAGACCGGCGATCACTCCGGTCGCGACCGCCGAGATCACCGAGTGGTGCCGGAACTCCTCGCGCGTGTGGATGTTGGAGATGTGCACCTCGACCAGCTTGCCGCGCAGCATGGCGCAGGCGTCGCGGACGGCATAGTTGTAGTGGCTCCAGGCGCCCGGGTTGATCACCACGTCGGCGCCCTCGTCGGCGGCCTGGTAGAGCCACTCCAGCATCTGGTGCTCGGCGTTGGTCTGCCGGACCTCGACGGTGATCCCCAAATCGTCGGCGACGGTCTGGCACATCTCGACCAGGTCCTTGTAGGTGGCCGAGCCGTAGATGCCGGGCTCGCGCAGCCCGAGCCGGCCCAGGTTGGGACCGTTCAGCACGTAGATCATCGGGCCACCGCCGCGTACGCCCGCTCCAGCAGGTCCTCGTCCGGCCCGGCCAGGATGCCCGGCTTCGCCAGGCCGTCCAGGACCACGAACCGCAGGGTGGCAGCCCGGGCCTTCTTGTCGACGCGCATCGCGGGCAGCAGGTCCGGCCAGGCCTCTTCCGGGTACGCCGTGGGCAGCCCCAGCGACTCCAGGACGCTGCGGTGCCGGTCGGCGGTCGCGTCGTCCAGGCGCCCGCTCAGCCGGCCCAGCTCGGCGGCGAAGACCAGCCCGACCGAGATCGCGTGCCCGTGCTTCCAGGTGTACTTCTCCCGGCGCTCGATCGCGTGCCCCAGCGTGTGCCCGTAGTTGAGGATCTCCCGCAGCCCGGACTCCTTGAGGTCCACCCCGACCACGTGCGCCTTGACCTTGATCTTGCGCTCGACCAGCTCCCGCAGCACGTCGCTGCGCGGGTCCGCCGCCGCGGCCGGGTCGGCCTCGATCAGGTCCAGGATCCGCGGGTCGGCGATGAAGCCGCCCTTGGCCACCTCGGCCAGGCCGGCCGCGATGTCCTCGGCGGGCAGGGTGTCGAGGGCGTCCAGGTCGCAGAGCACGCCGGCCGGCGGGTGGAACGCGCCGACCAGGTTCTTGCCGGCCGCGATGTTGACCGCGGTCTTGCCGCCGACCGCGGCGTCGACCATGCCGGCCACCGAAGTGGACACCGGAACCCAGCGCACCCCGCGCAACCAGGCCGCCGCGACATAGCCGGCCAGGTCCGTGGTCGCGCCGCCACCGACCCCGACAACCACATCGGTACGCGTGAAGCCCGCGGCCCCCAACTCGTCCCAGCACCGCGCCGCGACGTCGATCGACTTGCCGGCTTCGGCGTCCGGCACCTCGATCGGCACGACCGTCGCGACGCCGGCCGCCTTGGCGACCGCCTCCGCCCGCTCGCGCAGCGTCGGTGGGTGCAGAACCGCCACCCGGGCCGCCCCCTCGATCAGAGCGGGCAGCTCGCCCTCGAGGCCGCGCCCCACGATCACGTCATACGGACGGTCACCCGCCACCGGAATCCGCGTCACCACGGTCGTCACCCTATCCGCGCGGACCGCCCGGCAGATCCCGGCCCACGAGCGTTCCACCACCCGGAACCGAGGGCCGGACCGCGCGAACTTACCGAGATCGGCGCCGATGCCCAATGATGAGTGCGGACGCAGCGACATCCTCCGATCCTCAACGCCGAAGGTGGGAGCATGGCAGCCAGCGAATACGACCTGACCGAGCCGCGGGAGCAGTGGGGCTCCCGGCTCACCCGTACGTGGTGTACGAGAACGGCGGTGGCGCGTTCCTCATCCCGTACTTCATCGCGATCGCCACAGCCGTGGTGCCGTTGCTGATCCTCGAGTACGCGCTCGGCCACAAGTACCGCCATGCGGCACCGTTCGTCTTCCGCCGGGTGCGCCGTAACGCGGAATGGCTCGGCTGGTTCCAGATCGGCATCTCGCTCGCCATCATCACCTACTACATCGTGATCATCGGCTGGGTGCTCGGCTACTTCTACTACTCGTTCGGCACCCGGTGGGGCGACGATCCGGAGGGCTTCTTCCTCGGCTCGTTCCTGGGTGTCGCGGACAGCTTCTGGGCGGTCGGCGGCATCCAGTGGAAGGTCCTGATCTGCGTCGCCATCGCCTGGGCGATGACGTACCTGATCATGCGCCGGGGCGTGCGCCGCGGCATCGAACTGGCGGCGAAGATCATGATGCCGACGCTCATCCTGATGGTCCTGTTCATCGTGATCCGCGGGCTCACCCTGCCGGGCGCGCGTGGGCATGTCGAACTCCGGGTTCGAGTTCCTCGCCGCGCTCGGGGTGTTCTCGGTGCTCGGCTTCCTCGCCACGCAGCAGGGCACCGGCGTGACCGAGGTGGTGACCAGCGGCGTCGGCCTCGCCTTCATCGCGTTCCCGCAGATCATCAACGAGATGCCGGCACTCAACTCACTCTTCGGGGTGGTCTTCTTCGGCTCGCTGCTGTTCGCCGGCGTGACGTCCGCGGTCTCCATCATGGAGTGCGCGGTCGCCGGTGTCCGGGAGAAGTTCCGGATCTCGCGGACCGCTGCGGTCAACTGGATGTGCGGCATCGCCGCCCTGATCAGCATGCTGTACGTGACCCGCGGCGGGTTGTACTACCTGGACGTGGTGGACCGGTTCGTGAACAACTTCGCCCTGATCTTCGCCGGACTGGCCGAGGTGATCCTGATCGCCTGGATCGCGCGGCAGATCGGCCCGCTGCAGGCGCACGTCAACCGCGACTCCTACCTGCGGGTCGGCTGGTGGTGGACAATCTCCCTGACCGTGATCACGCCGGTGCTGTTGTCGATCATCGCGGTGGTCAACGTCTACCGCGAGATCACCACCAGGTACGAGGACTATCCGTTGAGCGGGCTCCTGGTCCTCGGCTGGGGAACCGTCGGGCTCACCCTGGTGCTGGCCTTCGTGTTGCAACGGCTCCGCCGCGACGAGCCGCTACCGGAGAGGATCGGAGACTGACATGAGCACCGGTGCGATCATCATGCTCCTGATCGGAGCTGTCGGGCTGTGGGGAACACTCGCCCTCGCCGTCGCCAACTACGTGCGCAAGTCGGGCCTGGCCACACCGGACGTGGACGAGTCCCGGTGAGACGAGGCCGGCCCTGCGCGACACGCAGGGCCGGCCGCACCGGGCCTACAGGATCAGGCTGAGCACCAGGGCCAGCGTGAAGCCGATGACGCCGAGCAGGGTCTCCATCACGGTCCAGGTCTTCAGCGTGGTCTTCTCGTCCATCCCGAAGAACCGGCTGACGAGCCAGAAACCCGAGTCGTTCACGTGCGAGAGCACGGTCGCGCCGGCGGCGATCGCGATGACGATCAGCGCGTGGTCCGGACCGGAGAGACCGTTGGTGGCCTCCACGACCGGGGCGATCAGGCCGGCGGTGGCGGTCAGGGCGACCGTCGCGGAGCCCTGGGCGACACGCAGCAGCACCGAGATGACGAAGGCGGCCACGATCACCGGCATGCCGGTGTCCTCCAACACACCGGCCAGCGCCTCGCCGATGCCGCTGGCGCGCAGCACGCCACCGAACATGCCGCCGGCGCCGGTGATCAGGATGACCGCGCAGACCGGGCCGAGCGCGCTGTTGACCGTCGACTCCACCTTCTCCGCCGAGGCGCCGCGGCGCCGGCCCAGCACCCACATGGCCACCAGTACGGTGATGAGCAGCGCGACCGGGGTGGATCCGATCACCTTCGCGGCCCCGACCAGCGTGGAGTCCTCGTTCAGCGTGCCCGCCGTCGCCAGCGTGCTGAGGCCGGTGTTCAGGAAGATCAGAACGAGCGGCAGCAGCAGAATGCCGATCACCGTCCCGAAGGACGGCGGGCCGAGCGGCCGGCGGGTAGCCGTCTCGGCCTCCTGGCGGTCGCCGCCGGACGGCGCGGCGATACCCGGAGCGGTGCCCGCGACGGCGGCCCCGCCGGTGCTGGGCTGCTTCTGCGCCTCGTCGACCTCCGCGTCCGGGATGGCGCCGGCCGACGTGGTGCGGGCCGGCTCCGTCCCCGCCTCGTCGCCGGACTCGAAGACGTCACGGACCGGGATGTTGTACCGGCGGCCGGCCCAGGTGCCGAAGAGGTAACCACCGAGGACCCAGGTCGGCAGGCCGATGATCAGGCCGAAGACCAGCGTCAGGCCGATGTCCGCCCCGATCAGTTCGGCAGCGGCGACCGGGCCGGGGTGCGGCGGGACGAAGGCGTGCATGACCGCGAACGCACCCGCCACCGGCAGTCCGTACAGCAGGACCGAGCCACCGAGTCGCCGGGCGACCGTGAACACGATGGGCAGGAAGACCACGAACCCGGCGTCGAAGAAGATCGGGAAGCCGAAGAGCAGCGCCGCCGTGCCCAGTGCCAGCGGGGCACGTTTCTCGCCGAACCGGCGGATCAGGCTGTCCGCGAGCACCTGCGCGCCGCCGCTGAACTCCATCAGCCGGCCCAGCATCGCCCCGAGGCCGACCAGGAGCGCGACGCTGGCCAGCGTGGAGCCGAAACCTGAGGTCAACGTCGAGACGATGTCTTCCAGCGGCACCTGGGTGGCCAACGCGACGATCAGGCTGACCAGGATCAGCGCGACGAACGCGTGCAGCTTGAGCTTGATGATGAGGAATAACAGCAGCAGCACGCCGAGTGCTGCGATCAGTAGGAGCGGCCCGGCCGAATATGCGGGTTCGACGGCCTCCGCGGCGAGTGGTGATGGGCTCACGAAGCCTCCTCGGTCCTCTGTCGAGGGCGGCGCAGCTTCCATGACAGGCACATCGCCGTCCTCGACGCAGGACGGGAGAAGCCGTCGGCTGCCTGGCGGCGCTATACCCCAGGGCCTGTAGCGTCAATCACCCGGTGGTGCGGAGCAACCCGGAAACCTCGGCCGCGATCTCGTCCGGCTCACGGCCGTCGGTGGCGATCGTGTGCGTGGCCACTTCCAGGTAGAGCGGCCGCCGCTGCTCCAGCAGGTATTTCAGCGTCGCCCGCGGGTTGATCGCGAGCAGCGGGCGGCCCGCGCCCAGCCCGACCCGTTTGATCGCGTCGGTCAGCTCGACGGACAGGTAGATCACGGTGTGGTCGGCGAGCAGTTTGCGCGTACCGTCGTCGAGAATCGCGCCGCCGCCCAGAGCCAGGATCCCGCCGAAGTCGCGCAGCGACGAGGCGACCACATCGCGCTCCAGCAGGCGGAAGGCCGCCTCGCCGTCGTCGACGAAGATCTCCGGGATCGGCTTGCCGGCCCGCTGCTCGATGATCGTGTCGGTGTCCGCGAACGGCACGCCCAGGGCCTCGGCCACCGCGGCGCCGATCGTGGTCTTGCCGGCGCCCATCACGCCGACGACGACCGCGACGGGAGCCATCAGCGGATGACCAGCGCGTCGAGGTAGGACGCCAGGTTGCGGCGGATCTCGGCGACCGAGTCACCGCCGAACTTCTCGGTGGCGGCCTCGGCCAGGACCAGCGCGACCATCGCCTCGGCGACCACGGCGCCGGCCGGGACCGCGCAGACGTCGGAGCGCTGGTTGATCGCGGTGGCCGGCTCGCCGGTGACGATGTCGACGGTCTGCAGCGCCCGGTTCAGCGAGGAGATCGGCTTGAGCGCGGCGCGGACCCGCAGCGGCTCGCCGTTGGTGATGCCACCCTCCAGGCCGCCGGCCCGGTCGGTGACCCGCTTGACGCCGTCCGGCGTGGGGACGATCTCGTCGTGCGCCACCGAACCGCGGGAGCGGGCCTGGGTGAAGCCGTCACCGATCTCCACACCCTTGACCGACTGGATCGACATGAGTGCGGTGGCGAGCCGGGCGTCCAGCTTGCGGTCCCACTGCACGTGCGAACCGAGACCGGGCGGCACGTTGTAGGCCAGGACCTCGACGATGCCGCCGAGCGTGTCAGCGTCCTTCTTCGCGGCGTCGACCTCGGCGACCATCCGCTCGCTGGCCTCCGGGTCGAGGCAGCGCAGCGGGTCGGCGTCGATCCGGTCGAAGTCCTCCGGCGTCGGCAGCACGCCCGGCTTCGCGGCGACCGAGCCCAGCTCGATCACGTGCGAGACGATGTCGATGCCGAGCGTCTGCTTGATCAGCTGCTTGGCGACCACGCCGATGGCGACCCGGGCCGCGGTCTCCCGGGCGCTGGCGCGCTCCAGGATCGGGCGGGCGTCGGTGTGCCCGTACTTCTGCATGCCGGCCAGGTCGGCGTGACCGGGACGCGGGCGGGTGAGCGCCTCGTTGCGGGCCTGGGCGGCCAGCACCTCCGGGGCCACCGGGTCGGCGGCCATCACCGTCTCCCACTTGGGCCACTCGCTGTTGCCCACCCGGAGCGCGACTGGGCTGCCCTGCGTCACCCCGTGCCGGATGCCACCGATGATCTCGAGCTCGTCCTGCTCGAACTTCATCCGGGCGCCGCGCCCGTAGCCCAGGCGGCGGCGCACGAGATCGCGCATGATGTCCGCGCTCGTCACCTCCACCCCGGCGGGAACACCCTCCAGCAGCGCGACGAGCGCCGGTCCGTGCGATTCACCTGCGGTAAGCCAGCGCAACACGGGTGACAGTCTGGCACGGCGCGCACACCGGGCGGCATGCGGTCGGCCTCATCCCGCCTTCCGGACACCTGCCAGCCGCTCGCTGATCACCATGGTGCCGGGCGCGACCCGGCCGCCCGGCCCGGGCCGCACCACCACGTCGTCGGCCCGCAGCGGTTCCCCGCACGCCGAGCAGTCCACCCGCGGCGTGCAGGGCTGCCCGCAGTCGCGGTGCCGCAGCAACAGGGGCGGCCCGCCCTCCGGGGTGGCCCACCGGTCGCCCCAGGCGGTGAGCGCCAGCAGCACCGGGACCAGCTCCTGGCCGGCCTCGGTGAGCAGGTAGCGGTCCCGCGCCGGGCGCTCCTGGTAGCGCTCGCGCCGCACCACCCCGCCGGCGACCAGCGACTCGAGCCGGGCGGTCAGCAGGTTGCGGGAGATGCCGAGATCGCGGACGAGGTCGTCGAACCGGTCCACGCCGAGGTAGAGGTCGCGCAGCACGAGCGGTGACCACCAGTCGCCGATCACCTCGAGGGTCTGGGCGAGGGAGCACTGCATGCCGGAGAAGCTGGTCTGCCGCATCCACCCATCCTAGAGAGTTGCTTTATTGAACTCACTCGGGAAGTCTCGGGGCATGACGCTCACATATGCGGCAGTCGATCAATGGCGGGCGGCCGGCGAGGCACGCGACGCGGCGGCAGCGGTGGCGGCCCTGACCGAGGACGTCCGGCTCATCTCGCCGATCACCGAGCAGTTCGAGTTCCGCGGCCGGGCCCAGCTGGGGCAACTGCTCGAGGTGGCGCTCGGCGCCATCGACTCGATCACCTACACCGACCAGGTCGCGCAGGGCACGACGGTCGCGCTCTTCTACGAGGGCACCATCGGGGGTACGCGCATTCACGAGGCACAGCGCCTGCGCCTGACCCCCGACGGGCTGATCAGCGAGATCACGCTCTACGTCCGGCCGCTGCCCGCGCTCACCAGACTGATGAGCCGGCTCGGCCCGGAGCTCGCCCGCCGCAACGGGCAGCCCGGCCTGGCCCGGGTCATCCCGCTGACCGCCGGCATGCTGCACTCGATGGCCGACACCGGCGAGCGCCGCTTCATGCCCCGCGCCGCACCACGCTGACCCCGCCGCCTCGTGCCCGCGCCGCGTTGACCCGGCCGCCGCTGGGTCAGCGTGCTCGGACGGCCTCGTCCAGGGCGGCCCGCATGGCCTCCTCGGGCGCCGGCGTGATCCCGGTGAACTGCTCGAACTGGCTCAGCGCCTGGGCCAGCAGCAGATCCAGCCCGGAGAGGACCGGCACGTCCTGCGCGATGGCGGTGGCGGCCAGCGGCGTCGGCCACGGGCTGTAGAGGGCGTCGAAGAAGACGCTGCCGGGCCGCCATTTCACCTGGTCGGCGAGGTCGTCGGCGGCGCCTTTCGGCACCGTGGAGACGACCGCGTCGACCTCGAAGGCACCGAGCGCGTCGGTCCAGGGCATGCTCTCCAGCGCGACGCCGAGCGCGACCGCGACCGGCTCCAGCTCGGCACGGGCCTCGGGGCGGCGGGTGACCACGGTGACCGTCTCGGCGCCCAGCTCGGCAGCGGCGGCCAGGGCGGCCCGCGCGGTGCCACCGCCACCGAGCACGGTGATCCGCGGGGGCGCCTCCTTGACCGCGTGCCGGCCACGGCTCAGGCCGATCCCGGCCTCCCGCAGCACGCGGACCATGCCACCGATGTCGGTGTTGTCGGCGTGCCAGGCACCGTCGGGTTGGCGTACCAGAGTGTTCGCCACACCGGCCGCGATCGCCACCGGCGTCGCGACGTCGGCGAGCCGCAGCGCGGCTTCCTTGAGCGGCATGGTGAGCGACAGGCCGGCCCACTCCGGGCCCAGGCCGGCCACCACGTCGGGCAGCTCGGACTCGGCGCACTCGATCGCCTCGTACGTCCAGCCGGTGAGCCCGCTCGCGGCGAACCCGGCATTGTGGATCACCGGGGAGAGCGAGTGGGCTATCGGCTTACCGCACACCGCAGCCTTGCGGCCACTGGACGGGGTCTCGTCTTGGCTCTGCACGCGCCCACTCTACGGGGCGCGCGCAGCCGGCCCGCCGTCACAGTACGCCGTTCGCCTTCGCCTTCTCGATGTTCTTGAGGTGCTCGTTGTAGTCCTTGGTGAAGGCCGAGTGACCCTGCTTGTCGATCGCCACGAAGAACACCCAGTCGCCCTTCGGCGGATCCAGCGCGCCCTTGAGCGCGGCCTCGCCCGGGTTGTTGATCGGGGTGGGCGGAAGACCGTCCTTGCCGTGCAGCCGGTACGGGTTCTTCGGGTCCCGCAGCTCAGCGGCGGTCATCTTGCTCGACGGCTTCGTCGCCTTGCCGGTGAGCTGGTAGTAGTAGTTGATCCCGACGTCGAACTCCAGGCACTTGCAGTGGAAGTCCTCGCCGTAGAGCCGGTTGTACGCGACCCGGGCCACCTTGCCGAGGTCGTCGGCGTTACCCGCCTCGGCCTGCGACAGCGACGCCACCGTCAGCACCTCGTACGGACTGATCTTGCGGTCGCTCTGCGCCTTCTCCGCGAACTCGATCCCCTGCGTGACGGTGAGGAAGTGCTCGACCATCAGCTTGAGGTGGTCCGCCGCGGTCCCCTTCGGATCGAACTCGTAGGTGTCCGGGAAGAGGAAGCCCTCGATCGACTTGGTGACCTTCTGACCGTCACCGCGGTTGAACCACCAGTCCGGTACGCCGAGCGCCTCCGGATCCTTGGCCGCCGCCTTGAAGTCGGCCACCGGCAGCCCGGTCGCCTTCGCCAGGATGTCGTACACCTGGTTGGCGGTCTTGCCCTCGGGGATCGTCGCGCCCTTGCTGACCCGTGCCTTCGGGTCGAGCAGCAGGGTCACCGCGTCCTTGGCCGTCATCTGCTTGCGCAGGTTGTACGTCCCGGACTGGATGTTCTTGCTGCGTGGCTCTTCCTCGGCCGCCTCGGTGAAGGCCTTCGTGCTCTTCACGACGTCGGTCTTGACCAGCTCGTTGCCGATCTCGGTCAGCGACGCGTTCTTCGCCACGGTGACCTGGACCGCCTCGGTGCCGGGACCGTCGTAGTCGGCGGCGACGAAGAAGCCACGGACCTTGGTGTAGCCGAAGTAGACCCCGCCGCCCAGGACGGCCAGCATCACGAAGGTCAGCGCGAACGCGACCGCCGAGCGGCCACCGCCCTTCTTCGCCCGGTGGCGTCGCACGTTGCCGCGCTCGGCGTCCTCGTCGAACGCCACGTCCAGCTCGTCGATCATGTCGTCTGCCTCCGCTGCCCGTCCAGCCGGCTCCGCAGGATCTTCATCGCGGTCACCGCACCGACGGCCGCCGTCGTCACTCCACCCCTACAGGCAGTGACCACCGGCCGCCGCCCTCCCCGTTCGCCGAGCCGAGACCCGGCACTGACGCGCACCATACCCACATCAATGGCCCGTCGCCCACCCCTGGCACCGTGTGATCATTCACCGGTGACTCTGTGTCGCTGCGCATTCTGCTCAACGCATCCGGGATACGTACGAAACGCGTCAGCAGATCGGAATGCCGTTCTTGCACGCTTCCTGAATGTTCCGCTCATGGTCGGCATAGGTCTCGCCGTACGCCATGGCGCCCTTCTGATCAACCGTGACGAAGAAGTAGAACTTGCTCTTCGGCGGGCTCATCGCGCCCTTGAGCGCCACTTCGCCAGGATTGCTGATCGGACCGATCGTCATCCCTTTGGCGTTGTAACGATATGGATTGTCCGGATCGTGCATTTCCGTGGTGAGCAGTTTTTCGGAGGACTTCGCCTCCTTGCCGTTGATCCGCAGCCAGTAGTTGACCGTACTGTCCAACTGCAGGCACCCGCAGGGGAAATTGCCGGTATAGGCGCGGTTGTAGAGCACCCGCGCCACCGGTGCCATGTCCTTGGCCAGCAGCGCCTCGACCTGCGCGATCGAGGCCGCCACCAGGGCTTCGTACGGCGAGATGTTGAGTTCGGCGGTGACCGTCGCGGCGAACTTGAGCTCGGCCATCTCGGCGTTGAAGTTCTTGACGATCACTTTGAGCACATCGGTCGCGGTGGCATCCCTGGCGAACTCGTACGTCGCCGGGTACAGGAAGCCCTCGATGTTCGCCTTGTCGACCTTCTTGCCGTCGGTGCGCTTGAACCAGAGCGCCGGCACGCCGAGCTTCTGCGGGTCCTTGCCGGCCTTCTTGAACTCGGCGACCGGAATGCCGGTCGCCTCGGCGAGCCGGTCGTAGGCCTGGAGGTGGGTGATGCCCTCGGGGAGCGTGACCTTGCTGATGTTGCGGTTCTTCAGATCCAGCAGCATGAGCAGCGCATCGGCGGCCTTCATCTGCTTACGCAGGATGTACGATCCGACTTGAATATTCTTACTGTCGGAATTGTCCTCAGCGGCGTCGACGAAGGCAGCGGCGCTCTTCACCACGCCGGCCTGCACCAGGGAGCCGGCGATATCGGTCGCGGTGTCACCGTCCTTGACCTCGACGACGACCTCACCGTCACCCGGACCGGCGTAATCCGCCGCGGAGAAGAGCTTGGTCCCGCCGTACCAGAGGCCGCCGCCGAGCACCCCGACGATCGCCAGCACCGTCAGGACCGCGACGATTCCCCGCGCGGGCCCCTCGGGCCGGCGATGTCGCCATCGGGCGCGGTCCACGCCCTCGAACGCGAAACCAACCTCGTCGCTCAACTACTCCCGCCTTCGCCGCGCATTCAGCCAGCCCTGCAGGATCTCGACGGCGGCTGCCTGGTCGACGACGGCACGTTGGCGCTTTCCCCGCACGCCACGTTCGGACAACCGGCGGGTGGCGACCACGGTGGACATGCGCTCGTCGGAGAGCACGACCGGCAGCGGCGCGAGCACCTCGGTGAGGCGCTGCACGTACGCCCGGATGTGGCCGGCCGCCACCCCCTCGCGCCCGCTGAGATCCACCGGAAGCCCGACCACGATCTCGACCGCCTCGAACTCGGCGGCCAGCCGGGCCAGCTCGGCCATGTCCTTCGGGGTGCCGTCCGGACCGGTCTCCCGATCGCGTGGCACGGTCGCCACCGGACTGGCCAGAATGCCGTCCGGGTCGCATTTCGCGACCCCGACCCGCACCTGTCCCACGTCCACACCGAGGCGCACCCCTCGAGTGAATGGCTCCGTCACGCCACGCGCCTCCTACCCACTTCAAGATCCGACGCGAAGAGTAGTCGAATCGGACTCACGAATCATCACTGCCTGCTCAAATACATCGAGCCCGCTACTCAACGTAGCGGGCCCGATGCGTAGCTCAACCGTCAGGCGGCGTCCCCGACCGCCTGCTCGACCGCGGCCAGCAGACGCGGCGCCTCGGCCGCCGGCACGCCGCCGCCCTGCGCCAGGTCGGCGTTGCCACCGCCCCGGCCGGACAGCGCGCCCTTGACCAGGTCCGCCGCGGACAGGCCCCGGCTCTTCGCCGCGGCGTTGAGCGCCACGATCAGCGACGCCTTGCCGTTGGCACGGGAGACCACCGCGACCACCGCCGGGCGGGCCGGGTCGATCTTGCCGCGGATCTCCTGCGCGAGCGTACGCACGTCGTTGCCCGCCGCGCCCTCCGGCGCCTCGGTCCCCACGTACGCCACCCCGCGCAGATCCTTCGCCTGATCCGCGAGCGCGCCCGCGCCGCCGAGCACCATCTGCGCCCGCAGCTTCTCCAGCTCCTTCTCCGCGTCGCGCAGCGCCGTCACGGTCTGCTCGACCCGGTCGGCGACCTGGTCGCCGGGCACCCGGAACAGCTCGGCGAGCCGGGACACCAGCAGGTGCTCCTTCGCCAGGAAGCCGAACGCGTCCAGACCCACCAGCGCCTCGACCCGGCGGACGCCGGAACCGATCGACGCCTCGTTGAGGATCTTCACCAGGCCGAGCTGACCCGAGCGGGCCACGTGGGTACCACCGCAGAGCTCACGCGCGTAGTCGCCGACCTCGACGACCCGGACCTCGTCGCCGTACTTCTCGCCGAACAGCGCCATCGCGCCCAGCCGGCGCGCCTCGTCCTGCGAGGTGATGAACGCGTGCACCTCGAGGTCACGCAGCAGCACCTCGTTGATCTGCTGCTCGACGTCGAACAGCACCGACGGGTTGACCGCGCCCGGCGTGTGGAAGTCGAACCGCAGCCGGCCCGGCGCATTCAGCGAACCCGCCTGGGTCGCCGACTCGCCGAGGAAGTTACGCATCGTCTGATGCACCAGGTGGGTCGCGGTGTGCGAACGGGAGATCGCCTTGCGCCGGTCGATGTCGATCTCCGCGAAGCCGGTCTCGCCGGTCCGCACCTCACCGCGGACGACCCGCGCCTTGTGCACGATCAGACCCGGGATCGGCTGCTGCACGTCGACGACCTCGACCCGGCCGCCGCCCACGTTGATCAGACCGGTGTCGGACTGCTGGCCACCACCCTCGGCGTAGAACGGGGTGGTGTCGAGCACCAGCTCGACGAAGTCACCCTCGCCCGCCACCTCGACGCTCCCGGCGGAGCCGATCAGCGCCCGGACCCGCGACTCGCGCGAGACTTCCTGATAGCCGGTGAACTCGACCGGTCCGCCCGCGTCCAGCGCGCTGCGATAGGCGCTCAGGTCCGCGTGACCCGTCTTGCGCGCCGCCGCGTCCGCCTTCGCCCGGGCCCGCTGGTCCGCCATCAGCCGGCGGAAACCGTCCTGGTCGACCTGCAGGCCCTGCTCCTGCGCGATCTCCAGGGTCAGGTCGATCGGGAACCCGTAGGTGTCGTGCAGCTGGAACGCCTTGTCACCGGCGAGCTGCTTGCCACCGGACGACTTGGTCTCGCTGATCGCGGTGTCCAGGATCGTGGTGCCCGCGCGCAGCGTGGACAGGAACGCGTCCTCCTCCGCGTACGCGTACGTGGAGATCCGGCCGAACTCCTTCTCCAGCTCGGGGTAGGACGGCGACATGCAGTCGCGCGCGATCGGCAGCAGGATCGGCAGCGCCGGCTCCTGCCAGCCGAGCAGGCGGATCGCCCGGATCGCGCGGCGCATGATCCGGCGCAGCACGTAACCCCGGCCCTCATTCGAAGGCACCACGCCGTCGCCGATCAGCATCAGGGCGGTCCGCACGTGGTCGGCGATCACCCGCAGGCGTACGTCGTCCGGGTGCGACTGGTTCGCCGCATGCCCGGAGTGCACGCCGTACTGCTTGCCGGTCATCTCCGCGGCCCGGGCCAGGATCGGCCGGACCTCGTCGATCTCGTACAGATTGTCGACGCCCTGCAGGATCGACGCGATCCGCTCCAGACCCATGCCGGTGTCGATGTTCTGCTTCGGCAGGTCACCGACGATCCGGAACTCCTCCTTGGACTTCACGTCGGTGATCTCGTGCTGCATGAAGACCAGGTTCCAGAACTCCAGGTACCGGTCCTCGTCGACCTCCGGACCGCCCTGCTGCCCGTACTCCGGGCCGCGGTCGTAGTAGAGCTCCGAACACGGGCCCGCCGGGCCGGGGATGCCCATCGACCAGAAGTTGTCCTTCTTGCCGCGGCGCACGATCCGCTCGGCCGGCAGCCCGGTCTGCTTCCAGATCTCGATGGCCTCGTC
Organism: Actinoplanes sp. NBC_00393; assembly: GCF_036053395.1. NCBI lineage: Bacteria > Bacillati > Actinomycetota > Actinomycetes > Micromonosporales > Micromonosporaceae > Actinoplanes > Actinoplanes sp. NBC_00393. The sequence continues at coordinate 6,168,255 of NZ_CP107942.1, forward strand.
GTCGTCCAGATAGACGGTCGCCCAGATCTTCTCCGGGTCCAGCCCGAAACCACCCTGCTCGACCGGCTTCGTCGACAACTCCCACGCCAGCGGGATCGCACCCGCCTTGAAGTAGTCGCCGAACGAGAAGTTGCCGTTCATCTGGAAGAACGTGCCGTGCCGGCTGGTCTTGCCGACCTCGTCGATGTCCGGCGTACGGATGCACTTCTGCACACTCGCCGCCCGCTGGTACGGCGGGGCCTGCTGGCCCAGGAAGAACGGCACGAACTGCACCATGCCGGCGTTGATGAACAGCAGGTTCGGGTCGTCGATGGCCGGCAGCGGGGCACTCGGGACCACCGTGTGCCCGTTCGCCTCGAAATGCGCCAGGAAGCGCCGCTTGACTTCCGCCGTCTTCATCGAATTCCCTCCTGCGAGCCGGGCCCCGCATCCTCACGGAGATCGGCGAACTTGTCCTCGTACAGCTCCCCCGCGGCGAACGCCTCGTGGATCTGCTGCTCCCGCTCGGCCATGCCGTCGCGGACGTCATCAACGAAGCTACGCAGCGATTCGACGAGCCCGCCAGCGGATTCCGACAGCGAGGTCGCTATCCCCGTCGGGGTGAACTCGTTGGCCTTCTGGTTGAGCTTGCGGACGACGATGGCGCCGACGGCCAGGCCGACACCGAGCCAGAGCAGGCGTTTCATGACGGATCTCCCCTTGCGGCTCAGCGACCGGCCTTGCGGCGCTGCTTGAGAGCGGTACGGACCTCACGCTCGTCCTCGGCGTGGCGGCGGGCGGCGGCGGCCTTGCGCAGGCCGTACCCGAACGAGGCGACCTTGACCAGCGGGTTCGCCGCGGCGGCCGAGACGACGGTGACCAGGTTCGCGACGTTGGCCGTGATGTTCTGGGCGTGCTCGGTCATCGTGTCGACCTTGGCGAGCTGCACGTTCACGCCGTCCAAAGAGACCTGAACCTGGCCCAGAGCGGTGTTCACGTTCTCGATCGTGACGTTCGCGTTGCTGAGCAACGGGCCGGTGCGGTCCACCGTGTCGTTGATCGCCCGGGTGGCGGCGTCCACGGTGCGCCCCAGCTTCAGGATCGGCACGGCGAGCACGAGCACGAGCATCAGGAAGGCGCCCGCCGCGATCAGACCTGCGATTTCTCCGGCGTCCATGTAGCGCGTCTCCTCTTCGGGTGGTCACGGGTTCGGCGGGACAACTAGCAGACCCTACCGTCCGTGACCACCACGCGCGTCACGACGCCTGGGGTGTCGGCCCCAAGAGGGGCGAGTCCGGCGCCAACGTGGGGTCAGGAGTGACCCCGAGCGGCCCGGGCGCCTGGTCCGTCTTACCCCGCTGGTCGGAGATCGTGTTCTGCACCTTGATGTTCACGGTCGAGCCGACGCACTCCTTCACCGCACCCGCGGTGGCCTCCTCGGTGCCGGCCGGCGGAATCGCATCAGCGGTGACCGCACAGCCCGGCAGACCCACCGAGAGATCCAGAGTGAACTCGTCACGCCGCCAACAGCTGTAGGCGCTCTCCTCCGGGTTGACCGGCGTGTCCGGGCACTCGGCGACCTTCCACTGCGTCCAGCCGGCCTTGGTCAGCGCGGCGCTGTAGGCAGCCGACGTCTCCTTGAACGGCTGATCCGACTCGGCGATCCGCTCCCGGAACCGGCAGTCCAGGAAACACCAGAGGCTGCCGTACCCCTGATCCTCCACCTTCGTGGCGGCCCAGGACGGCACCTCGAGATCATCCAGCGACGAGAAGACGGGGTCGCTGGTCATCGCCCGGATCCCGAAGAACGCCGGGAACACCAGCAGCACCAGCGCGGCCAGCGACATCAGCGTGATCTGCCGCAACTGCCGCTCGGTACGCATCCGCTGCCGCAGTTCGGCGCCGGCACCGCGCAGCCCGCGGTCATCAACCCCTCGGGGTACGCCCGGAGCACCGCCCTCGCCCAACTCGGCGCCCGGCTCGTCACTCCCCAGCCCCCCGGCCGGCAAAACCGGAGCCACCCGCCCAGCACCGATCGCCCGCGACGGCCCGCCTTCCGGAACCGAAGCCCGCCCCGGCGCGGCGGCCGCACCGATCACCCCGGAGGTCAGCCCATCCGAAACCACCGCCGCGCGCCCAGCCCCGGACCCATCAACGGCCGCCCGCCCAGCACCCGGCCCATCAACCGACGCCCGCCCAGCACCCGGCCCATCAACCACCGCACGTCCAGCGCCCGGCCCTTGACCGGGGCCGTCGATCGAGGCACGGCCGCCGCTCCTGCCCTGCCCTGGCCCGCCGTCGGGGCTCGCAGCCGCACGTCCGGCGGGGCCTGCTCCCATGCCCTGCCCGGGCCCGCCGTCGGGGCCTGCAGCCGCACGTCCGGCGGGGCCTGCTCCCATGCCCTGCACCGGCCCACCGTCGGGACCAGCCGTCACACGCCCGGCGCCACGACCACGAACCGGGCCGCTGTCGGGCCCGCCCTGCGGCCCCATACCCGGCATCGGCCCATCCGGACCAGGCGCCGCAGCACCGGCCCGCACCGCCCCGGTCGCCGAACGCCCCACACCACGATCCCGACCAGCGCCAAGGCCGCCGTCCGGACCATCCTGCGGACCCATGCCGGGCATCGGTCCGTTCGGACCAGGCACCGCAGCGCCGGCCCTCACCGGGCCGGAGGCCGCACGTCCGGGCCCATCCGGGCCCATCGTCTCCGGTCCCGGCCGGCCGCGACCCGGACCAGCTTGACCCGGAACCGCCGCGCCTCCACGAATCACCGATGACGGGCCTTCGCCCGGGCCGTCCATGGCGCGTCCCGGCGCACCGGATACCGGGCGCCCCGAACCAGCCTGGCCGCGACCCGCCTGTCCGCGACCAGCCTGCCCGCGACCAGCCTGCCCACGATCAGCCTGCCCGCGACCGGCCTGCCCACGATCAGCCTGCCCGCGACCTGGTCCAGCGCCGCCCATCGTCTGGTCAGCATCCGGACCGGCCCCGGCCCGTCCCGGCACTGCGGCACCCGCACGGGCCACGCCTGCCTCGCGCCGCTGGCCCGCCTCGCCACCACCGCGCGGCGGTTGCCCGAAGCCGTCCGGCCGGCCTTCGCCCTGCGGTCCGGCATCCGCGAACGGCTCCGCAGGCTGGCCTTCCGGCCGAACCGGCCGCCGACCCGGGCCTGGCTGTCCGGGCACCGCAACGCCACGTTCCTGGCCGGCCTGCGGCGGAACACCGGCGCCACGCGGCACCCGGCCGGTACCGGGCCGCTGGATCACACCGGAAGTGCTGTCAGCCATCGCCCCGGCACGCCCAGGCACTGCAGGAGTACGCGCGCCCTGTCGACCCGGAACCACCGGCGGAACAACCGCAGCCGCAGCCCGAACCGGCCGCCCGTCACCGGGCCCGATCCGTCGCGGTCCAGGAACACCGGCCGGCCCGCCCTGCTGATCCGGCCCGCCCTGGGCCCCACCGGCCTCCGGCACATCGGTCTCAGCCGCCCGCCGCCGGCCCCGAGGCTCCCCACCAGGCCGAACGACCCCATGCGCCCCGCTGTCCGTCCCGGCCCGGTCCAGCCCGTGGGCGCCCGTCTCGCTGCCAGGACGGTTACGCCCATGAGCGCCCGTATCCCCGCCAAGACGATCACGTGCGTGGGCGCCGGTGTCCCCGTCCGGCCGGAAGCCGTGGGCACCCGTGTCCGAGTCGGGCCGGAAGCCATGAGCGCCGGTATCGGCGTCAGGGCGGAAGCCATGAGCGCCGCTGCCGGAATCGGGGCGGAAGCCGTGGGCGCCGGTGTCGGGTTCGGGGCGGAAGCCGCGCGTTCCCGTGTCGGCGCGTGCGTCGTCCGGGGTGCCGTGACGCCCGGTGCGCTCACCCGGAACCGGCCGGGCGGCATGCCCGGGCTGGTGTCCGGGAGCGCCGTCGGGCGCCGCATGTCCGGCGCGGCCGTGCCGGCCGGTCGTCTCGCCGACGGGGTCGTTCTGCTCGGCCCGGGCCCGGCGGCCACGGGAGCGGCCGGCACGGTCGTCGGCAGCAACCGGCGGGACACCCGGGATCGCCCCGGACCGCTGCGCGGCGTCCATCCCGGCAGAACCCTGCGGAATCAGATCGAAGCCGCTCGGAATGGCCCCGGACTGGTGTGCCTGCTCGTACCCGCCCGGAATCGGACCGGACTGGTGGACCGGATCCGGCCCGGACCGGCCGGGAGACGTGGGCGCGGCAGGCCCGGCCTGATCCACCGGGCGGAACCGATCCCGAGCCGGCCCAGCCGGCGACATCGGCCGCACGCCCGGCGAAGTCGGCCGCACGCTGGGCGCGGCACCACGCGAAGCAGGAGGCGGGCCACCCTGGGAAGCGGGGGGCACCGCGCCACGGGAAGCGGGAGGCACGGCACCACGAGAAGCAGGGGGCACGGCACCACGAGAAGCGGGAGGCACGGCGCCACCGGATGCCGGGGGCGCCGGACGCGCTCCCGGGATCTCAGGCGCGTTCCCCGAAAGCGGAACTGGCCCGCCACCGGCAGGCGGCATCCCGGGCGGAGTCTGTCCCCCGAATCCCGGCCCACCACCGTCAGCATCGAGCTGTCGCCGTCCGTGACCCGTCTCAGCGGGAGCGGCCGCGCGAGCAGACGGCGGAGGCGGCCCACCCCGGCGCGCACCCGGCGGAATCTGCCCGCCCGGCTGGCCGGAAACCGGAGCCGCAGCGCTCCTGGGCATCGGCCCCGCAGGCTGACCGGGAACCGGACCCGCCGCACCACGCGGCATCGGCCCTGCTGGCTGACCGGAAACAGGCCCTGCCGCACCACGCGGCACCGGCCCTGCTGGCTGACCGGAAACAGGCCCTGCCGCACCACGCGGCACCGGCCCCGCAGGCTGACCGGAAACAGGACCGGCAGCGCCCCTGGACATCGGTCCCGCAGGCTGGCCCGGCCCGGCAGCGCCGCGCGGCATCTGCCCGGGCGGCACCTGTCCCGGCTGGCCCGGTCCAAGGTCCGAAGCGCCGCGCGGCATCTGCGCGCCCGGCTGGCCGGGAATCGCAGCGCCACCACGCGGCATCTGGCCGCCCGGCTGACCGGGCCCGAGAGCACCGCCACCACGCGGCATCTGCCCGGCCGGCGGCTGTCCGGGAACCTGCCCCGGCATCGGACCGGACCGCTGCCCCGCACCGGCCTGCTGCTCCGGCGGGATCGGCCCGGCGTCGGCCGGCCGGCGCCCAGGCGGAGCCGAGCCAGGCGTGACCGGAACCGACCGCTGCCCCGGACCGAACCGTCCAGGTCCTGCCTGCCCCGGCGAGACCGGAACCGAAGGCCCGCCCTGAGCCGGCGGCTGACCAGGATGAACCGGCGGCCCCAGCAAACCAGGCCCAGCCGAACCAGGCCCAGCCGAACCAGGCCCGCCCGGACCAGCCGAACCAGGCCCGCCCGGACCAGCCGAACCAGGTCCACCCGGACCAGCCGAACCAGGTCCACCCGGACCAGCACCAGGCCGACCAGCACCATGACCAGGACCAGGCTGCCCAACACCAGGACCAGCCCCAGGAATCACCCCGGACCGACTCCCCGGCGAAACCGGCGCCGACCCAGGACCACGCCCAGCCGGACCCTGCCGAACAGGACCAGAACCAAGGCCAGGGCCGGCACCAGGACCAGGCCCGGCACCAGGACCGGGGCGAGTGTCAGGACCGGGGCGAGCGTCAGGACCAGCCGGCTGCCCCGGCGGGCTCTGCCAAGCCCCGGTCGCGTGCTCCCCCGACCCGTCCTGCCAACCCGGCATCCCGCCGAAAGCATCATCGTCCGGATTGTCGTCCGGACCAGGCGCCCTACGCCCCGACTTGCTGGTCCGCGCCTCACCCGGGGCCGCGCCGGGCCCGATCGCCGACCGCTCTTCCTTAGCCGTACGAAGGTCGTCCAGCCACCCGGTCTCCTCGCGCGGGATCTCCTCGGGGACGGCCGGCTGCTCGGGCCGGCCACGGCCGAAGCGACGACCCTTCTTGCCGGTGTCGTCGGGCCGATCGGCACCCCGCGCTGTCACGGCTGTTCCTCCCCGGCGCTCGCGCCGCTGTCGTCTGTCCGTTTCTCGTCACCCTCGACCACGGCCGGGGTAACACCGTCCGTCACGGCTCCGGGACCATCAGTGATCAGTTCCGAAGCGGAGCCCGTCGAAGACTGTGACGCATCCTCGGCCCGAGCACCACCCGCCGCGTGGTCCGGCGTACCCGCCGAAGCGGTAACCGACCTGGTCACGCCTGGAGTTACGGGTCCGAGGCCACGGACGATCCGGCGCAGGCGCGGCACGCGCTCACCGACGGCCCGCTCAGCACCGTGATCGGTCGGCCGATAGTAGTCCGTTCCGACCAGATCGTCCGGGACGTACTGCTGGCGGACCACACCCCGCGGATCGTCGTGCGGGTAGCGGTAGCCGCGACCGTGACCCAGGCCACGTGAGCCCGAATAGTGGGCGTCGCGCAGATGCGGCGGGACCGGACCGCCGCGCCCGGCCCGCACGTCCGCCATCGCGGCGCCGAGGGCGGTGGTCACGCTGTTCGACTTGGGGGCGGTGGCCATGTGCACCACGGCCTGGGCCAGGTTGAGCTGCGCCTCGGGCATACCGATCAACTGGACGGCCTCGGCCGCGGCGGCCGCCACCAGCAGCGCCTGCGGGTCGGCCATGCCGACGTCCTCGCTCGCGAAGATCACGATGCGCCGGGCGATGAACCGCGGGTCCTCGCCGGCGACCAGCATCCGGGCCAGGTAGTGCAGCGCCGCGTCCGGGTCGCTGCCGCGCATGCTCTTGATGAACGCGCTGGTCACGTCGTAGTGCGCGTCGCCGTCCCGGTCGTAGCGGACGGCTGCCACGTCGACCGCGCGCTCCGCGGTGGCGAGGTCGATCTCCTTGGCGCCCTGCGCGAGGGCGGTACCGGCGGCCGCCTCCAGCGCGGTGAGGGCTTTGCGGACGTCGCCTGACGCCAGGCGTACCAAATGATCTTCTGCTTGGTCGGAAAGCGTGACCGCGCCGCCCAGGCCGCGCTGATCGGTGATCGCGCGCCGGATCAGGCCGCGGACGTCGTCGGCGTCGAGTGCCTGGAGGGTGAGCAGCACGCAGCGGGAGAGCAGGGGTGAGATGACCGAGAAGTAAGGGTTCTCGGTGGTCGCCGCGAGCAGCGTGACGGTCCGGTCCTCGACCGCGGCGAGCAGGGAGTCCTGCTGGGTCTTGCTGAAGCGGTGCACCTCGTCGATGAACAGGACGGTGGGCGGCCCGCCGTAGCGGCGCTCGCGGCGCGCGGTGTCGATCACCGCCCGCACGTCCTTGACACCCGCGGTGAGCGCGGACATCGCGACGAACTTGCGGTCGGTGGCGTGCGCGACCAGGTGCGCGATCGTGGTCTTCCCGGTGCCCGGCGGGCCCCAGAGGATGACCGACATCGGACTCGACCCGGTGACCAGCTGGCGCAGCGGCGCGCCCGGGGCGAGCAGATGCTCCTGACCGACCAGCTCGTCGATGCTCGCGGGACGCATCCGGACGGGCAGCGGGGCGTCGGCGGCGGGCGCGGCGAAACCGGCGGCTTCAGCGCTGGTCGATGCCGGGGACCGCACGTCCGGCGGCGCGAGTGAGAAGAGCCCGTCCGTGTCCATCGCAATCGACAGTACCGGCCGATCGGGGATGATCCGAAACGCGCTTGGAAGCGCTCCCGCCTGCCCTCACGCAGAGGACAGGCGGGTCACACAGAGGGTCAGCCGCGGCCGGGGCGACGGCCGTAGAACCGGCGGCCGGAGCTGCCGCTGCCGGCGCGCGGGCCGCTGCCGACACCGGCCAGGTACAGCGAGAGGAGCAGCAGGCCGAGCGAAGCCATGGTCGGGAAGTTGAACAGGTCAGGGGCACCGAATTGGGTGTCCAGCAGGTCGGCCAGAAGCCAGATACCGAAAACGACAGCTGCGGCGATGGCAAGCATCGGTTCCTCCGGGGGGATCAGAGAGCCAGTGACCCGCTGATACCCGATTGGGAGTGCTCCCGAAACTCCACTTTCGGCTTTACCAGATAGAGGGGCGCCGCTGCGCCCAGCACGATTGCGCCGGTCACGATCGCGGCCGGGGTTCCGGCCTGTGCCGCCACGAAGGTCAGCACGATCGCGCCGACGGCGAAGCCCGGCTGGCCGACCATGGAGTTCAGCGACAGCAGACTGGCCCGGTACTCACCCTCGGCCTGCCGGTGCAGCAGCCCGGCGTGCACCGGGTTGGCCGCGCCATGCACCGCGTAGCAGAGCAGGAACGCGCCGATCACCCCCACCGGCCCGGCGAGCAGGCCCATCCCGGCAATCGTCAGGGCCTGCACGATCTTCAGCGTGAAACCGGTCCAGCCCGGCCCGAGCCGCCGGGCCAGCAGCGGCACCAGCGCCGCGCCGGCCGCCGAGGCCGCCCACGCCACCGAGTTCACCGGGCCGAGCAGCGCGCCGGCCGCATCAGAATCGGACATCACCTCGCTGAGCCGGACCGGCATCAGCTTCTCGAACGTCACCATGCCGAAGCTCCAGAACAGCTCCACCATGATCAGGGCGAACACCACGCGCGACCGGCGTACCAGGCTCAGCGCACCGCCGATCGCCGCCGGCACGCCCTTCACCGATGCGGCAAGAGCCACAAGTCCGCGAGCCGGGCGCTCCTCACGCATCAGCAGCGCCACCGCCACGGTCGCGATCAGGCTCAGGACCAGGGCAACCATCACGGGTACGGTCAAAGCGCTCACCGGTCCGACCGGTCCGAGCCAGACCAGTCCCCCGCTGACCAGGGCGGCTCCCGCGATGGACAGTCCGAGCACGACCCCGCTGCGGCTCAGGCCACCTTCGATGTCGGCCTTGGGGTCGGCGGCCAGGGCGTGATCGACGTACCAGGCCTCCAACGGCCCCGAGTCCAGCGCCCGGTAGACGCCCTGCAGCAGGTAGACCACAGCGAACAGCCCCACCGAGTCAGCGACCGTCCAGATCCCGAGCGAAACCAGGTTGACCACGCCCGCGATCAGCAGCACCGGCCGCCGGCCGACCGCGTCGGAGAGCCCACCGGTGGGCAGCTCAAGAAACAGCACGGTGATGCCTTGAATGGCGGCCACCGCACCGACCTGCGCGATGGTGAGCCCCCGCTCCAGCGGAAGCAGCATCATCACCGGAATCATCAGGCCGACCGGGAACCAGCGCAGACCCAGCAGCAACAGATACCGGAATCGTGCCTGCTCGACGGTCATCGGTCACCCTCCCCTTGCTCGCCCCTCGCTCTTCCTCGGCCGCCGCCCTCGCCGCTTCCGCCGCTTTCTGTTCCGCCGCTTCCGCTTGCGCCGCTTTGGCTTCCGCCGCTGCTGCCGCCTCCGCTGCCGCGCTCGCCGCCTTCGCGGCCCTTGCTTCGGCCCTCGCCGCCTTCGCGGCCTGGGCTACGCTCGCCGCCCTTGCCGCCTTCGCGGCCGCTGCCACCTTCGCGGCTCTTGCCGCCTTCGCCGCTTGGCGCGGGCAGTGCGGCCAGGTAGAGCGCCAACTGGCGGGCACCCGGTCGCGGGTCGGCCTGCGCAGCCCGGACGTGCCGCTCGACCACCGTCTCGATCTCCTCCAGCACTGCCTGGACCTGCTCGGCATCCATCTCCAGCAGGTAGTCGGAGATCCCGCCGGTGTCCCGCCACTCGGCCGGCTCCTCAGGCAGCCGGCGCCGCCACCGCTCGGCCAGCTCCACGAACCGGTTGACCTGGAAAGCCTCCAGCCACTCGGCAGCCGCGGTGGCATCCGGATCGTCCAGGTAGTAGCTGCGCCGCCAGCTAGACATCTCATGCGCGGCACGCCACCAGCGCTGCCGCCCACTGCCAGGTCGTTCCTCCTCGACAACCAGCCCGGCCTCGGCGAGTTGCCGCAGGTGGTAGCTGGTCGCGCCGGTATTGGTACCGAGCACATCGGCGAGCCCGGTCGCCGTCGCCGGCCCCTCCGAACGCAACCGGCCCAGCAATCGAACGCGCAGCGGATGGGCCAGCACCTGAATCTGCCGACCGGTCAGGTGCACCGCATTGATTTCCTCCGCCATGCATCCACAATATCTATGCACACTTCCTTTGCATAGACCTTGTGCAAGAGCGCGAGCACCAATAGCTCGTGAACGACGCGCGCGGCTCCGTGGTGATCTCGCACGGCTGGCTCTCAGGGCTGTTTCAACGGCCGCCAGGCAACCCTCAGCGCCAGCCAACCTCGCACGGCTGGCTCTCACGGCTGTTCCAACGGCCGCCAGGCAGCCCTCGGCGCCAGCCGGGGGTGCGAGCCGGCATCGGGGCGTGCTTAAGCCCGGCGCCGGCGCTGCGGCCCGGTGTTGCAGGTGGTCGCCCCGGGAGAGCGGGGACGGCGTGGATTTCGGGGAGCGGCCGGGCGCGTACCCCTCAATCTGCCAGTTTGAAAAGCAGGACTGTTTCCCATTTGTGCATGTCGGGCTGCTCGGCCGGGTTGGTCATCAGCATCTCGAGCCGGCAGCCCCACACCTCGCCCGTGGGGGTTTGGGTGACGTCCCAGCTCAGGCCGTGGTCCTGGGCCCAGTCCAGCAGCCGGGCGGTGACGCCCATCAGCTCATCGGGATGACCGATATGGGTCACCGTGGCGTAGCGGCCGGCGGGCAGCACGTCGATGAAGTCGGGCGCTTCGACGTCGACCGGGCCGGCGATCGGGATGCCGGCCTCGACCACCATTTCGGCGGCCATGTCGATGACCTTGTAGCGGAAGAACGGCGCGCCGGCCAGCGGCACGCCGCGTTCGGCCAGGCCGGCGAACATGGTGGGCAGGTGGTCGGCGACGCGGGCGAACTCGGTCATGGTGATCGTTTCGCGGCGACCGAGGTACGTCTGTTCGGCACGCTGGACGACGGTGGGCTCCACCACGCCAGTCTCACAGGAACGGTGGCCGGGCGCATCCCGGCCACCGATCCCGTGTTTGATCAGTTCGAGTGCTGGACCGGCGCGGCCTGGCCGTCGGTGCCCGGCGTTCCGGCGGCTGCCTTCGGCTTGGCGTCGATGCCGGCCTCCAGTCGCTGCTGCCCGGTGATCGGGGTGGGCGCGGTGGTCAGCGGGTCGTAGCCGCCGCGGGTCTTCGGGAACGCGATGACCTCACGGATCGACTCGTTGCCGGACAGCAGCATGCAGGTACGGTCCCAGCCGAGGGCGATGCCGGCGTGCGGCGGCGGGCCGTACTTGAACGCCTCGAGCAGGAAGCCGAACTTGTCCTGCGCCTCCTCCGGCGTGATGCCGAGCAGGTCGAAAACCCGGCTCTGCACGTCGGCGCGGTGGATACGGACCGATCCGCCACCGATTTCGTTGCCGTTGCAGACGATGTCGTACGCGTACGCCAGCGCCTGGTCGGGCGCCTCCTCGAAGCGGGGCTCCCATTCCTCGTTCGGCGAGGTGAACGGGTGGTGGACCGCGGTCCAGCCGCCCTCGTCCGTCTTCTCGAACATCGGGGCGTCGACGACCCAGCAGAACGCCCAGGCAGCCTCGTCGATCAGCTTGGCGCGCTTGGCGATCTCGATGCGGGCCGCGCCGAGCAGCTCCTGCGCCTCCCGCTTCTCGGTGCTGGCCGCGAAGAAGACCGCGTCGCCCGGCTTGGCGCCGACCACGTCGGCCAGGCCGGAGAGGTGCTCAGCGGACAGGTTCTTCGCGACCGGGCCCTTCGGCTCGCCGGTCTCCGCGTCGAGGACCACGTAGGCCAGACCGCGGGCGCCGCGCGCCTTGGCCCAGTCCTGCCAGCCGTCCAGCTCCTTGCGGGTCTGGGAGGCGCCACCCGGCATCACGACCGCGCCGACGTAGCCGCCCGCGTCGATCGCGCCGGCGAAGACGCGGAACGCTGTGCCGCGCAGGTACTCCGTCAGCTCGACGAGCTCGACGCCGTAGCGCAGGTCGGGCTTGTCGGAGCCGTAGCGGTTCATCGCGTCGGTCCAGGTGATCCGCGGGATCGGCAGCGGGATCTCGTGGCCGGCGAGCTCGCTCCAGAGCTTGCTGACGATCTCCTCGCCGAGCTCGATGATGTCGTCCTGGGTGACGAAGGACATCTCGATGTCGAGCTGGGTGAACTCGGGCTGGCGGTCGGCGCGGAAGTCCTCGTCGCGGTAGCAGCGGGCGATCTGGTAGTACCGCTCCATGCCGGCGACCATCAGCAGCTGCTTGAAAAGCTGGGGGGACTGGGGCAGCGCGTACCACGTACCGGGCTGCAGGCGGACCGGGACCAGGAAGTCGCGGGCGCCCTCGGGCGTCGACCGGGTCAGGGTCGGCGTCTCGATCTCGTTGAAGTCGCGGGCGTGCAGCACCTCGCGGGCGATCTGGTTGGCGCGGCTGCGCAGGCGCAGCGCCTTCGCCGGGCCGCTGCGGCGCAGGTCGAGGTAGCGGTACTTCAGGCGCAGGTCGTCGGAGGCGGTGATCGTGTCGTCGACCGGCAGCGGCAGCGGGGCCGCCTCGGAGAGCACGATCAGCTCGCTGGCGACCACCTCGATCTCGCCGGTGGCCAGGTCCGGGTTCTCGTTGCCGGCCGGGCGGGCGTTGACCTCGCCGACGACCTTCACACAGAACTCGTTGCGCAGCGCGTGCGCGTCCTCCTCGCGGAACACGACCTGCACCACGCCGGAGGCGTCCCGCAGGTCGACGAAGATGACACCGCCGTGGTCGCGCCGGCGGGCGACCCACCCGGCGAGCGTCACCGTTGTGCCGGCGTCGCTCGCGCGCAGGATGCCGGCGTCATGGGTACGGATCACGGAAAGGTCTCCTAACAGAGTTCACGGGGCGCACCCGACATTCTGTCAGGCACGCCCCGCGCCGCGCGCCACGGGCCGGTCACCGCGGACCGGTCATCCAGGAACCTGCCACGATGTGGCACGCAGGCCGGCGGTGCCGGTGCCGCCGACGTCGATGATCTCCACAAGTACGAGTTCGGCCGGCGTCAGAACGCAGAGCGCCGCACCTTTCTTGACCTCCACCTCAGCGCCCGGCCCGAGCGGCGCCGTCCGGATGGCCCGCATACAGCCGGCCGCGTCGATGTCGGAACTGCCGGCCTGGCTGCCGCCGACCGCCCCCGCCGCGAGGCTCAGGCGGGGCGGCTCATCGCCGCACCGGCTGTCATACCGAAGGTCGGCCAGTTTCTCGTCCACATCGGCGCGCGGTTCGTCGAGGTCCAGGAAGAGGAGCGCTGAGCAGCCTATTTGCACGCGCAGGGGCTCCTTTGCGTAGGTGACCGGGTATTCCTCCGGCTCCGCCGGCTTGTTCGCCGGCCGGCTCGCCGCCTGGTCCGCCGGCCCGCTGGGCGCTGCTTGTTGCGGTGTGCGATCCTGCCCGGCCCGGGCCATCTCGAACGTCCGCCAGGAAAGCAGTCCGGCCCCGATCGAAGCGGCCAGCGCAAGAAGACTGATCAGTACGGCTATCGCGACACCGAACCGTCGCTTGGGCTTCCGACCCTTGCCACCCGACGCGGAGCCATCCGCTGCCGGCCGGCTTTCTGGCGCCCCATCGGTCGCAGCCCGGCCCTCCGAGGTTCCGTCATCCGCTCCTCCGCCTTCCGGCGCCGCACCGCCTATTCCCCAGCCCTCTGGCGTCCCGTCACCCGCGACCCGGCCGCCCGGCGCCGCACCGCCTGCTTCCCAACCCTTCGGCGCTTCGCCTACTGCCACACGATCTGCCGGAGCCTCACTGCTTGCGGCCCAACCGCCCGGTGCCTCACGATCTTGCGGCGCCGCACCGCTTGCAACCCAAGGTTGCGGTACTCCACCTCCCGCCTGAGCGCTCGGCCCCGCACCTCCCGCACCCCAGCCTTCCGGAACTCCATTCGCTGCCACACGGCTCGCCGGCGCTGCACCACCTGCAGGTAACCCACCTGCCACCCCCGCCTCGGGCGCCGGGCCTTGACTTTCCAGCGCGACACCACCTGCGTTCCAGCCGCTTGCTGCCACCCAACCTTCTGGCGCGGAACGGCCTTCTGAGCCTTCACGTCCTGCTTTCGCAGCTCCCGGCGCTCGGCCTTCGGGTGCCCGGCCCTCCGGCGCCCGCAACGGCTCAGTGGGTCCTTCCGGGATGGGTTGCTCGGCGGAAGGCGCAGCCGGCATCACCCACGGCCCCGCCGGGCTGGCCGGCCGCTGCGGAGGAACGCCACCCGGATAGCCACCGCCTTGGTGAGGAACATTCCCCGGGTGATGGGCAGGGTTGGCGTGGGCGGCCGAATTTCCTGGATGACGGGCCGTTTGCGGATGGGTGGCCGCGTTTCCCGGATAGCCGGCGTGATTGGCTGGATAGCCGGGCGCATTGTCGGCGGGATGGTGGGCGGTCGGTTCGTTCGCTGCTCGGAAAACGGGCATGGCGGACTCCGGCGGCACAGAAGGAGGAAACGCTTGATGGGCGTCTAATCACCATAAACATCAGCGATCTCCGTCAGCCATCCCCCGGCAAGGCGACACCGTGATCGCCACCTCCCATTCCCGGGGTCCGTGGCGCGCTTTCCTGGCTGAACGCTCACGTTCCCGCCCGGCTCTCACCTCCCCGGCAGACGCTCGCGATCCGACCGGGACGCGTTCCCCTACCAAGCGCCGATCGGCGCCCGTCGAAGCGAGCCCGGTAGTCGCGCTGCGCGAACACCGGGTTCATCGGAACTCCCGGACGACTTCGATCTCACCGACGATGTGATCGTTGAACTCCTCGAGTTCCTCGGCGGGCACCCAGAGTTCGAGGATCGTGTCGCCGCCTGCCTGCCGGATCGGGTACCGCGCGGCGAACTCCGCGTCGATCTGGAAGCGGGTCACATACCCCACACCGGAGGCCGGCACGTTCCAATCCCGGGCGATCATGTTCGCGTACTCCTCGTTCAGGACCGGATAGAAGATCGGCTGGTCGGGAAGCCGCGGCGGCCATCGGCGCCAGCCGGTGGCAAGAACCAGTTCGAGCTCATTCGGGCCGGTCGGTCGCCACAGCGTCAAGGTTTCGGTCACGGAGAAAGTCTGCTGATCGATATCTTCGCCGTCATCCCCGTTTCCCGTATCGATGCGGCGTGCAGTCAGAAGTACGTATGCAGCACATCCACCACCCGCCGCTCCTCGTCGACCATCGGAATGTCCCGCCATTTGTCGAACGCCGTGCATGGGTGCGAGATCCCGAACCGAATCAGGTCGCCCGGCTCGATGTCGGCGCCCTCGGTCACGAGGTAGGTGTGATGGTCGTTCAGCTTGCTCACGTGCAGACCGTCCGCTGCTCGTCCGACTCCCGCCGGGGACCGGACTCCCAGCGGAACCGGGAGTCCCTCGTCGAACGGCGCGTCGCGCTTACCCATACCGACGATCGCCATCCCGGGCTCAGGAGCCGACAGCACTTGGGCCCAGATCTCCAGCGCCGCCGTGAGCGGCCCCTCGTCGGGTACTCGGACGAACGGGGTCCGTTCCCGGTAGAAGCCGTCATCGTGAGTGACCGACGCCCCACTGCGCAGGATCACCTGGGCGCGTGCGCCGAGCCCGCCGAGCCGGTCGGCGACCCGATCGAACCACGCGCTGCCACCGGCCGAGACGATCGGCCGCTCGGGCAGCAGACCAGCTTTCGCCAGCCGCTCGAAACCTTCGACCAGGCTGTCCAGGAACGCGTCCACCTCGTGCTGATCGTGCAGTTGCCCCTCATAACCGGTCAGCCCGGCAAGCTCGACGCCGGGTGACACGGCAGCCGCGCGCGCCACCGCTTCCAACTCGTCCAGACTCCGCACCCCGGTACGCCCGTCGGCATGCCCCAACTCGACGAGGACCCGTACCAGGCCGCCGGCAGCGCCGGCCGCCGCTACCCCGGCGACCGAATCGACCTGGATGTAGACCTCCCAACCTGCAGTGGTCTCGGCAGCGAGCCAGCGAAGAGCCGTCGGATCGAGCACCTCGTTGGCGATCAGGACCCGCTCGATACCGAGGCGCCGCAAGACGAGCGCCTGATTCGGGCTCGCCACGGTCATGCCCCATGCCCCGGCACCGAGTTGTGCCTTGAGGAGGACCGGCGCCATCGTCGTCTTCGCGTGCGGCGCGAAGTCCAAACCGTGCCGGCTGCAGAACGCGGCCATCGTGGCGATGTTCGCCTCCACCGCGGATCGCCGGACCACGAGCAACGGCCAGGTGAAACCGCCGCCGAAGATGCTCGGACGATCCGCCGCGACCTGCTCCGGGCTGCGGGACTCGTCCGGCGACCAGAATCCTTTGCTCCGCCAGTCGATCGTCACGGTTGGCCTCCTTGTCGGCAGTTGCGAGACTGCGGGTCATGGTCGACATAGCGCTGCCCGCCACGTTCGCCCGAACCGTTGAGGACTGTTGGGGGCCGGACGGGCGCCGGTGGCTGGCCGGCCTGCCCCGGATCGCGGAGCAGGTACTGCTGAGGTGGGAACTGAAGGCTGAGGAACCGTTCCCGTTGAGCATGAACTGGGTGACCCGGGTGCGCCGGGCCGACGGAACAACGGCGGTCCTCAAACTGGGGGTACCGGAAGCTGGTCACCTGGCCGACGAGGCGGCCGCCCTGGAATTCTTCGCCGGGCGCGGCGCCGTCAAGGTGCTCGCCCGTGACGACACCCGCGGCGCACTGCTGCTGGAAGAGGCGCGGCCCGGAGTGCAGGCTCGTGCCCTGGTCCCGGATCGGGACGAAGCCGCGACGGCCGCGATCATCGAGGTGATCCGCCAGTTGCACCGACCGGCCGAACCCGGCGTGCCGCTGCCCGAACTGTCCCGCAGAGTCGCATCGTTCGACGAGCATCTGCGCCGCTACCCCGGCGACGGCCCGGTGCCACGGCACCTGGTCGAACGGGCCGGCCGCCTCTTCGCCGAGCTCTGCGAGACCGCGACCGAACGCGTGGTGCTGCACGGCGATCTGCATCACGACAACGTGCTCACCGCTGACCGGGAACCGTGGCTGGCGATCGATCCGCACGGCGTCATCGGCGATCCCGGGTACGAAGTCGGCGCGCTCCTTTACAACCCCGACCCGACAGGCACGGACGACACCGTGCTCGATCTCCTCCCGGCCCGGATCGAGCAACTCGCCGACGGACTCGACATGCCGGTCGAACGAGTCATCGCCTGGGGATTCGTGCAAGC
The DNA here is from genome assembly GCF_036053395.1 of Actinoplanes sp. NBC_00393. Lineage (NCBI taxonomy): Bacteria > Bacillati > Actinomycetota > Actinomycetes > Micromonosporales > Micromonosporaceae > Actinoplanes > Actinoplanes sp. NBC_00393. The sequence goes on from NZ_CP107942.1 coordinate 6,185,308, forward strand.
GGTGCTCTCCGAAGTGTGGACCTTCGAGGGAGACGGTACGAAGAACATGCGCTCGCTGCGGGTGGCGCAGCGACTCTTGCCCCTGCTGCCCTGATCCCGTCGCCCACGCCGACCTCATGCGATCGGTCCGCGCAGGTCGGCTGTCATCTCATGCAACTCCGCCAGCCGCTCGGCGAGCGTACGCGGATTCCCCGGCGCGTCCGGACGCGCGTCCCAGGGCCGAGGCCCGGTCATCGGCCGGTAGTTGACGCCGAGCGCATCAAGCCGGGCAAGGTGCGCCAGTAGCCGGGCCGAAAACTCATCGAAGTCGCGGGCGGGTGGACCCCACACCGCCTCAGCGAATGCGCACAGCCGGGGAAAGACCTGGTAGTCCACCCGCCGGGCGGACTCCAGATGCTCAGTCCACACATTCGCCTGCCCGCCCAGAATGTGCCCCACCTCGGCCTCGGTGAGCCCCTCCGGCACGGGATCGAAGGCATAGACGTCAGCGAGCGTCAGCCGGGTGCCGACCGGTGTCGGCTCGTCCCCATTATCGGACTGCCGATAGTCCAGGTAGGTAGCGATGTCAGGGCACGCGACCACGTCATGCCCGGCCCGGGCCGCGTACCTGGTCGGCTCGACACCACGCCAGGCCGCGACGACGGCACCCGGTGGCGCCCCACCAGCCAGGATCTCGTCCCAGCCGAACAGCCGGCGACCGCGGGCGGCCAGATGCTCGGCGAGCTGCGCGGTGAACCAAGGTTGCAGCTCGTGCGGTCCGGCGAGATTCTCGGCCCGGATCCGCTCTCTGGCGACCGGGCTGTCCTGCCACTCAACGGTCGGGCACTCGTCACCGCCGATCCCGATCAGCTCGCTCGGAAAGATGTCGCAGAGGTGGTCGAGCACGGCCCGGCAGAACTCCATGGCGGCGGGGCCGACATTGAGCACGTGCGACGAGATGCCCCAGGCGGAGCGGACCGGTCCCGAATAGCCGTGGCCGAGCTCGGGGTACGCAGCGATCGCGGCCTGCATGTGCCCGGGCATGTCGACCTCGGGCACCACGATCATGTGCCGATCGGCCGCATAGGCCACGATCTCGCGAAGATCGTCGTCGGTGTAGATGCCGCCATGCGGCCGCCCGTCATAAATCTCGTGAGAACGGGAGCCCAGCATCGTCGACGGCCGCCAGGAGCCCACGGAGGTGAGCCGTGGCCGTCCCGGCACCTCGAGCCGCCAGCCCTGGTCATCGGTCAGATGCAGGTGCAGCACGTTGAGTTTGTGGAAGGCGGCGAGATCGATGAAGCGCAGCACGTCAGCGACCGGCATGAAGTGCCGGGCCACGTCGAGCAGCACACCCCGCCAGGCGAACCGGGGTGCGTCCACGATCCGCACGGCGGGGAGGCGCCATGGGCCGCCGTCGATCCGCGCCCGGCGCAGCGTGGCCGGTGGCAACAACTGCCGCAAGGTCTGGGCGCCGTAGAAAACACCCGCCGCCGAGCCGCCGGCAACCGTGATCCCGGTCGGAGCGACGTCCAACTCATACCCCTCGCCGGGCAGGCCCGGCGAGATCCGGAGCCGGATGCCACCGCTGCCGGGCGACAGCCCCCACCCGGTCGCCCCACCCAGAGTTGCTCGCAGCCATCCGGCCACACCTGCCAGGCCCGGCCCTGCATCGAGCGAAGTCCCCTCTTCGAACCGGAAGGTGCCGAGTCCGTCCGTGATTGCGCCAGGTCGGGGAATGAGGCTCGTAAGTAGTTCGTTCATGGAACCTCCTTGACCTGACGGGCGCTAAGAGGGACGCTACAACGAACCACATACGAACCACCAGAGTTCGACAACATCGACATCGAAGGAGGCGAGATGCGGATCGGACTGGTCATTCACGCCGGGCATCGGGAGCGATTCTCCGAGGCAGCGCGCACTCTCACCGATGTCTCCTTCGTCTGGGCTGTCTACGAGCGCGAGGACCAGATCCGCGACCGGGTCGGCGACCTCCTGACCGCAAGCGACCTCGACGGACTGCTGCTCGGACTGGTTCCGTTCGCCCGTGCCCGCGACCTGATCCCGGCCAGGTTGCCCATCACCGTCACCCGGTCCGCAGCATTGGATCTGGCTCTCGCCTGGGCTCGCGCTCGGGGGAACGGCTGGCCCGCCACACCGGTCAGCATCGACACCTTCGCCGATGAGACGGTCGACGAGGTGGCGACAGCGCTCGAGCTGGATCGTTCGGCAATCGCCACGCTGCCGTTCTCTCCTGAGCAGCCGATCGCTGAGGTGGCCGATTTCCATCGCAGGCACCTGGCACAGACAGACGCCCGCTACGTGATCACTGTCCGGACAGGCGTGGCCGCCGCACTGGACGGGCAGGCCGCTGTCCTGCACGCCCTGGCCACTCCCGCCACGATCCGCGCCGACATGCACGAGCTGGCTTTGCGGGTGCGGCACCGGCTCGCCGATGAGCAGCGGTTCGCTGCCGCAGTCTTCCGGACCCCCAGATCGGGTTCGCCTTCTGTGTTGCGCCGAGCGCTGCTCGATCTACCAGAGCTGGCCGACGCCTGGGTCGAGGAGCACGGTCCACGCGGCGTCGTCGCGTTCGCACCGGCGGCAGTGTTCGAGACGCTCACCCAGCACTGGGTCACGGCCCCGATGCCCTGGCACACCAGCACCAAGACGGCGATCGACGACGGCACGGACGACCCGGGACCGGAGGCAGCAGTGGCCGGCTTCGGTATCGGCCCGTCCGTGCAACGCAGCATCGCCCTGGCCGAGCAGGCTGCCGATCGAGCCGAGCGGGACGGCACCCCGGCGGCATATTTGATCACTGACGACGGGCTGATGGTCGGGCCGATGGGACGCTCGGGCCCCGCTCTCACTTTTTCCTACCGGCAGCACGGCGGCTTGGAATCACTGGCCGGCCGGGCCGGGCTCAGCCCCACCACCCTCTCCCGGCTGGCCGCCCTGGAACGGTCGCTGGCCGGCCGTCCAACCTCTCCCGGCGAGCTGGCGAACGCGCTGGGCATCACCGACCCGAGCGGGCGGCGCCTGATCCGCAAACTGACTGAAGCGGGGCTGGCTTTCCCGGACGGCAGCACCCAGCCCTACCACAAGGGGCGCCCGACACGCCTCTACCGGCTGGCGATCACTTCAGCCCTGACCGCCACCGGAGGTGCAGAGCGATGACATATGACCTGCTGCTGACCGGCGCCGCCCAGGGTGACCTGGCCGTCCGCGACGGTGTCATCGTCGCCGTCGGTGCGGATCTGCCCCGAGACGCGCGACACGTCGTCGACGTCTCCGGACGGCTCCTCACGCCGGGGCTGATCGACCTGCACACCCATGTCGGGCCCGGCTACTGGGCCATCGACCCCGACCCGATCGCCTGGTATTCGGGAGTCACCACCTGGGTGGATGCCGGCTCCGCCGGTGCCTACACCCTGGCCGGGCTGCGCCGGGTCGCTGCGGAGGCCGCGGTACGGGTGCCGGCCCTGCTCAACATCTCCGCCATCGGACTTGCCGGCCGCACGGGTGAGAACCGCGACCTAGCCAACTGCGACACCGCCCTGGCGATCGACACGATCCAGGCACACCGCGACCTGATCCGCGGTATCAAGGTCCGGATCGACGCCGAGGCCGTCGGCGTCAACGGCGTCGAGCCACTACGACGTGGTCTGGCTGCCGCGACCACCTGCGGCGTTCCTGTCATGGTTCACATCGGAACCGCGCCGCCGGCCCTCGACGAGGTCCTCGACCTGCTACGGCCCGGTGACATCGTGACGCACTGCGCCAGCGGTATAGCCGCACCGCTCGGCCCGGCGGTCCGCGCGGCCGCGGAGCGCGGCGTGCTTCTCGATCTGGGACACGGCTCCGGCGGATTCGCCTTCGACGTGCTGGAAGCACAGCTGGATGCCGGTCTACGGCCGAACACGATCTCGACCGACCTGCACGCCCGCTCCCTGCACGGGCCGGTGTTCGACCTGCCGACCACGATGGCGAAACTCCTGGCGGTCGGCGTGCCGCTGGCGGACGTCATCGCCGCCGTCACCGAGAACCCAGCCCGGGTGCTCGGCCTACCCGGCGGGACACTCAGGGTCGGCGGCCCCGCAGATTTCGCGATCTTCGAGGTGCGCGCGGAGGAGTTCGCGGTGACCGATGCACATCGGCAGGTCCGCACGTCGCCGGTGCGGCTCGTCAACGAGGCCACCTACGTGGGCGGCCGCCTTCTGACCCCCCGACTACCCGCTCCCCCTGCGCCCTGGATTCCTCTCACCCAGGCGCAGCACGCGGCTCTGGCCCGCCGTGAACACCACATCCGTGACCTGCTCGCCACGCCTCTGGTGGACGTGGACGGGCTGGCCGAACAGTTCCCGAGAACGAACCCGAGGAGTTCCTGATGCCCAAGCGCGCTGTGATCACCGACAAGGCGGCGCCGGCCGGTGGCCCCTACTCACATGCCGTAGTCGCCGGCGACACCATCTACCTGGCTGGTGCCGTCCCCGCGTTGCCGGACGGCACCTGGGTGACCGGCAGCTTCGCGGAGCAGGCGCATGCGGCGTTCCGCAACCTCGCTGCGGTTGCGGAGGCAGCCGGCTCCAGCCTCGATCAGGCCGTCCGGGTCGGCGTTTACCTGCGCAACTTCGACGACTTCGCGGAGATGAACGAGATCTATCAGCAGTACATCAAGGGCGACCACCGGCCGGTCCGCACCACCCTGCCGGTTCCGCTCGTCGGCTTCGACATCGAGATCGACGCGATCCTGTACACCGGCGCCTGACGGCCTTCTGTTGCGGAGCGCGGCAGAGGACGCTGCGCTCCGCCCGGCTACGGCGACGGCCAAGTAGGGCAGTGCCTTGGGCCGCCGGCCGGTTCGCGCGCTCAGCGTGGCCGGACTACGCAGCGGTTACGCGGGAAGCACCGGCTGCGCGGACGGGCGCGGGGAAGCACCGGCTGCGCGGACGGGGGCGCGGTTCAAGCGGCCCAGGGCTTGTCCACGCTGCGGGTGCCCAAGCCGCGGCGTTGATGACGTCCCGCTGTGTAGGTAGAGGTGTCGTGGCAGCGCAAGCGGGATGTGGGTGGGTCCCGGGGGACGGAGGATAGCGACAGACGTAATTGGGTACGGGAAGAGCCATGCCCTTTCCCGGAGAGATGCTCGGAGACCGGTACCGGTTGGACGATCGGATCGCCGCGGGCGGCATGGGCGAAGTGTGGCGGGCTACCGACACTGTCCTTGGACGGCCGGTCGCGGTGAAGACGCTGCTTGCCGGCTATGCGGGTGATGCGGGGTTCCGGAGCCGGTTCCAGCATGAGGCGCGGGCGATGGCTTCGTTGCGGCATGGCGGGGTGGCGCCGGTCTACGACTTCGGCGAGACGGATGAAGGCGCCTATCTGGTCATGGCCCGAGTGGACGGCATGCCGCTGAACCACTGGATCGCCGAACGAGGACCGCTGACCGCCGACGAGACGATGTCGATCGTCGCGCAGGCCGCGCGTGCGCTGGCCGCCGCGCATGCCGCAGGGATCGTGCACCGCGACGTCAAGCCCGGCAATCTGATCATTGAGCCCGACGGCAACGTCGTTCTCGTTGACTTCGGGGTTGCGCGATCGGCGCATTCGGTCACGCTGACCGGTGCCCGGGAGGTGGTCGGTACCGCGCTCTACATCGCGCCCGAGCAGGTGTCGAAGCGCGCGACCGGACCGGCGGCCGACCTGTATGCCCTGGGCGCCGTCGCCTATCACTGTCTCGCTGGGCGGCCGCCGTTCCTTGGGGACAATCCGCTGGCTGTCGCGCTTCAGCATCTTGAGCAGGAGCCGCCGCCGTTGCCCGCGAGTGTCCCCGACTCGGTCCGGGAACTCGTGGCGACCGCGATGGCGAAGGATCCAGCCGAGCGATTCCCGTCTGCCGTTGCCATGGCCTCGGCCGCGGACACCGCCGCCGCAACGCTGAGTGCTGCCCAAGCCGCCAAGTCCGGAACGCCGGCGCCGCACAACGCCTCACGGCTCGACGCCTCAGGGACTGGCGTTGCAAACGCCGCACGGCCCGACGCCTCAGGGACTGGCGTTGCAAACGCCTCACGGCTCGACGCCTCACGGAGTGGCGTTGCTTCGGAAGGCTATCCGGCCACAAAGGTCGATCTCACGCCGTCCAACGGCACGGACGACGGTCCCAGCGCCGCTGCGGCTGCCGCTGCCGGCATCGGCGCGATCGCGGGAAACGGCGCAGGCATGGCCGCCGCGCAGGGCACCGCCACCCCAGGAACCACGCCTGCTCATACCCCGCGGCTGACATCGGATCAATCCGCGGCAGGCCGCACCGACGTCCCCGGCGGGACCGGCGGGACCGGCGGGACCGGCGCGAATGATGGCGTCGTGCACGACGCCGGGGATGCGGGACGCGAGGGAACGGATCCTCCCGGCCCGACGGCGAATGGCGGTCCGGGGTCGGGGCACGGCGCTGCCGTGAACGGCGTGGCGAATGCGGGACCCGGCACAGCAACCGCGGGGCACGGGGCCATGGTGGGACGTGAGGGCTCCGAGAAGGCTCCGACTGCGTTTGCCGCGGGAGTTGCGCCGGTGGGGACCGCCGGGCCTTTGGAAGCCACCGAGCCCAGGCCGGTGGGGGCTGTGGGTTCTGCAGCGGCCGCAGGGTCGGTGGGATTCGCAGGTGCCGCCTTTGCGGGTGCGGCTGGTGGCGAAGCCGGCAATGACAGCACCGCGCTACTGAGGGCTGCTGACGGGCCTGGGGTCGCCGGAACGGGGGAATGGGGTGACAAACCGGTTACAGGTTCTCGTGACAATTCGCGGAGGCGGCTGCTGATTGTCACCCTCGGCGTTCTTCTTCTGGCGCTTGCCGGGCTTGGCACGACGATCGCGCTCATCGATCCGTTCGGGCCTGCTGAGAAGGTTGCGCCGGTCGTTTCGGAACCGGCCGTCAACAAGCCTGCGCTATCTCCCAAGCCTGCGAAGACGAAGGAGAACAAGAGGGACGACAACGCCGTGACCAGGGATGACTCCGAGGGCGAGGACGAAGAGGGGACTGCTACGGAGTCTCGGGCGCCGCGGAGTAGTGGGCCTGCCAATGAGCCTACGGCTACTCAGCCTGAGGAGGAGCCGGAGACTACTGCACCGACTGGGGAGACGGAGACCACCACAGCACCGGAGACGCCGCCGGCGTCTGCGGGGACTCAGTGATTGATTTCCGATAGAAGGGCCTGCGCGGAGGATGCGTACCGATCGTTGATTTTCCTGGTTCGTCCGGAAAGCGGACGGCGGAGAAGATCGGTCAGCATCCCGAAGGCAGGACATGTCGGTCACCTATGACCCCGTTCTTGAGAAGTCGCCACCCCGGCGCTCGGCAGTTCCGGCTAGGACAGGGAGGGCGCACCTCGGGTTTCGGCCCGACATCGAGGGCATGCGCGCGGTCGCGGTGGCGCTCGTCGTGTTGTCGCATGCCGGTCTCACCGGGCTGGCCGGTGGCTATGTCGGGGTGGATGTCTTCTTTGTCATCTCCGGCTTCCTGATCACGACTCTGCTGCTGAACGAGGTGGGACGCAGCGGCACGGTGTCGCTGGCCGGCTTCTACGCACGGCGGGCGCTTCGGCTGCTGCCGGCTTCGGCTCTGGTGCTGGTCGCGACCGTGGCCGGCGCCTGGTTCTGGCTGCCGGCCACCCGGTTCGAGTCGATCAGGGTGGACGCGCTGTACGCCACCTTCTACGGGATCAACTGGCGGCTGGCCCACGAGGGCGTCGACTATCTGAACGCCGATGCCGCCCCGTCGCCGCTTCAGCATTTCTGGTCGCTCGCGGTCGAAGAGCAGTTCTACCTGATCTGGCCGTTGCTGATATTGATCTTGGTATTGGGGCGCGGCAACAAAGGCGCAGGGACAAGAAAAACGCTGGTGGGCGCGCTTTTGGTGATCACCGCCGGCTCCCTCTGCTTGAGCATCACCCAGACACAGACTTCAGCCCCCTGGGCATACTTCGGCGCACACACCCGGGCCTGGGAACTGGCAGTCGGCGCGCTCGTAGCGATCGGCGCGCCCCAACTGGCCGGCCTAGGAAAGAAGCCGAGTCCAGGAGGAAGGGCCGGCCTGCAAGAAAAGCTCGCCGCAGCACTGAGCTGGGCCGGCTTGGCCGCAATCCTGACCGCCGCACTCATCTACGACGAGCACACCCCATTCCCCGGCACAGCCGCAACGCTGCCGGTACTAGGAGCCGCAGCGATCATCGCGGCCGGCTGTGCAACCCCCTGCGGAGGCGCCTCGGTCCTGCTCCGAACGAAGCCATTCCAGCTGGTCGGACGGTACTCGTACAGTCTCTATCTCTGGCATTGGCCGATGTTGATGATCGGCCCGGCAGCGCTCGGCCTGGAGCCCACCCTCGAGCTGAACCTGATCCTCGTCACCGGCTCGATGGCGCTCGCGGCAACCTCATATCACCTGGTGGAGAACCCCGTCCGCCGGCTCAGGATGCCCTCCTGGCAGGGCCTGGGCCTGGGTCTCAGCCTCTCCGCCGCGACCGCCGCACTGGCCTTGGCGGCAAGCGGATACCTGCCACCGCTGCCGGCCGGCGCCCCAGCTGCCAACACCGTGCAGTCGATCACCGAGGCCCCCGATCCAGGAATCCGGGTACGCCAACTCGTAGCCGATTCGGCCCGCCTCACCAGGCTGCCGGCGAACCTACGCCCGAACGTGCTGCGTGCGCGGCAGAACAAGCCCGTCATCTACCCCGACGGCTGCCACCGCGACTGGTCGGAGCGCGAGGTGCAGAGTCCCTGCCTCTACGGCGACCCGAACGCCACCGAAACCATGTTCCTCTTCGGCGATTCGCACGCCGCGCACTGGTTCCCGCCCGTCCACAAGATCGCCACCGAGCGCGGGCTGCGGCTGGCCAGCCGCACCAAGAGCGCCTGCCAGGCGGCGACCGTTCTGGTCTTCAGCGTCACGCTCAAGCACCCCTACCACGAGTGTTTCGACTGGCGGGAGAAGGTTTTCCGGGAGATCGAGCGGACCCGCCCGAAGTTCGTGGTGATCTCCTCGAGCAGCGGCGACAGCGGCGGCATGATCAACGAGGCGAACGTCCGGCTCGACAAGGGCCCGGACCGCGATCAACTCTGGACCAGGGCTTGGATCAAGACCTTTGATCGGGTACGCACAACCGGCGCCAAAATCGTCTTCATCGAGGACACCCCGTGGCCGTCCGGATCCGCCCCGGAATGCCTCGTCACGAACCCGAACCGGGTGAACCGTTGCGCCCGCCCCGCAGCCGAGGCCTTCCTGGAACCGGCCCGCCGCGTGATGGTCGCCGAAGCCGCCCGCGCCCGGGGCGCCACGGTGATCGACACCCGATCCTGGTTCTGCACCGCCGAGATCTGCCCGCCGGTCATCGGCAACACCCTGGTGTGGAAGGACAACAGCCACCTCACCACCGCCGTGGCGAACGCGATGACCCCGCTACTGCGCCGCGAGTTCCCACGCTGACCCGGGGGCCCGGCCGAAACCGGGCCCGCAAAAAAGGCCGGCCCGCAAAAAGGCCGGCCCGCCAAGAAGCCGGCCCGCCAAGAAGCCGGCCCGCCAAGAAGCCGGCCCGCCAAGAAGCCGGCCCGGTCGGCAACCGGGCCCGCCGAATCAGGCGAAGACGTCTTGCTGATACCGGCCGGACGACTCCAGCGAACGCAACCAACCCTCGGCCTGCTCCCCCGTGGCCCCGGTCCGCTCCGGTGGAGCGCCAGCAACTCACCCCGAACCGCCGGGGGGCCACCCGGGCGCCGCCGCCGTTGCCCACGATCGGTGGCCCGCGCGGTGCGGGAATCGCGGCGGTCACGGCGAACCACCTCAGCCATACGGTGTATGGCGCTACCATACGGCGTATGGCTGAGGGCGCAAAGTCGGTTGATCAGCGGTTGACGAGGGACGGGATTCTGCGTGCCGCGTTGCGGATCGTCGATGCCGACGGCGTCGAGTCGCTCAGCATGCGCAAACTCGCCGCCGACCTGGGCGTCAACCCGATGTCGATCTACCACCACGTGGCGAACAAGGCGGCGCTGCTCGACGGATTGACCCAGCTGATCACGCAGGGCGCCGAGCACATCGAGGTGGGCGACGGCACATGGCAGGAGCAGTTGCGGCGGTTGGCGTACGAGTTCCGCGAACTCAGCCTGGCCCACCGCAACCTGATCCGGTACGCCTTCGCGACCGACGACGTCATCCAGCGCGGCGGCCCGATGTGGCGGACCCTGTGCACCGTGCTGCGCAGCGCCGGACTTCCCGAATCCGAGGTGGAGCGCACCGGCGCGGTCCTCGCCGTGCTGGTCGGCGGCCTCCTGCACACCGAGGTGAACGGGGCGATGCGCCGGCTCGTCGGCGACGGTGAGGCCGACGACACCGGGTTCGCGCTGGCGGTGGAGTTGCTGATCGACGGCGTGGCCGCGCGCGTGCTTTGAACGTGATTTGATCCAAGTGCCGGGTAACACGTCCGAAACTTCCACCTGCGAGCATTCCGCTGCGCGATCAGGAGGTCTCTTTGTTCCTCAGCCAGCACGAGCAGGAACGCCTGCTCATCCACGTCGCGGCGGACGTCGCCCGGCGCCGGCGCGAGCGGGGTCTACGGCTCAATTACCCGGAAGCCATGGCGATCATCACGGCGTTCCTGCTCGAAGGGGCACGCGACGGGAACACCGTCGCCGAGCTGATGGACAGCGGCCGCCGGGTGCTGACCCGCGAGGACGTCCTCGAGGGAGTGCCCGAGATGCTGGCCGAGGTGCAGGTCGAGGCCACCTTCCCGGACGGCACCAAGCTGGTCACCGTGCACGGGCCGATCTCATGACGATCCCCGGCGAGATCATCCCCGGCGACGGCGACATCGAGATCAACCCGGGTCGACCGACGATCGCCCTGACCGTACGCAACACCGGCGACCGGCCCGTGCAGGTCGGCTCGCACTTCCACTTCGCCGAGTCGAACGCGGCCCTCGAGTTCGACCGCGACGCCGCCTGGGGACACCGGCTGGCCGTGCCGGCCGGGACCTCCGTGCGTTTCGAGCCGGGCATCCCCCGCGATGTCGTCCTGGTGGCGCTCGCCGGCAACCGCATCGTGCCGGGCCTGCGCGGCCTGGCCGGCGGCACGCTGGACAAGCTGCCGCCGGCGTCCGAGCCCGACCCCACCGACATCGAGCCGGCCGGCTCCCTCGACGAGGACACCGGCGAAGGCACGCACAACGGGAGCCCGCGTTGACCTTCCTCGACCGCGGTCGCTACGCCGCGCTCTACGGCCCGACCGCCGGCGACCGGGTCCGGCTCGCCGACACCAACCTGCTGATCGAGATCGAGGAGGACCGCAGCGCCGGACCACAGCCCGGCGACGAGGTCGTCTTCGGCGGCGGCAAGGTGATCCGCGAGTCGATGGGCCAGTCCCGCGCCACCCGCGCCGAGGGCACCCCGGACACCGTGATCACCGGCGTGATCGTCCTCGACCACTGGGGCATCGTCAAAGCCGACGTCGGCGTCCGCGACGGCCGGATCGTGGCGATCGGCAAGGCCGGCAACCCGGACACCATGGACGGCGTGCACCCGGAGCTGGTGATCGGCGCGAGCACCGAGATCATCGCGGGCAACGGCAAGATCCTCACGGCCGGCGCGATCGACAGCCACGTGCACCTGATCAGCCCGACCATCCTGGACACCGCGCTCGCCTCCGGCATCACCACGATCATCGGCGGCGGCACCGGGCCGGCCGAGGGCACCAAGGCCACCACGGTCACCCCGAACGCCTGGCACCTGGCCCGGATGCTCGAGTCCCTCGACACCTGGCCGATCAACGTGCTCCTGCTCGGCAAGGGCAACACGATGTCCGCCGAGTCGATGTGGGAGCAGCTGCGCGGCGGCGCCGGCGGTTTCAAGCTGCACGAGGACTGGGGTACGACCCCGGCCGCGATCGACGCCTGCCTGAGTGTGGCGGACGCGTCCGGTGTGCAGGTGGCGATCCACACGGACACGCTGAACGAGGCGGGGTTCGTCGAGGAGACCCTGCGGGCGATCGCCGGGCGTTCGATCCACGCGTACCACACCGAGGGAGCGGGCGGCGGCCACGCGCCGGACATCATCACCGTCGCGTCCCACCCGAACATCCTGCCGTCGTCGACCAACCCGACCCGGCCGTACACCCGCAACACCCTCAGCGAACACCTCGACATGCTGATGGTCTGCCACCACCTGAACTCGGCGGTGCCCGAGGACCTGGCGTTCGCCGAGAGCCGGATCCGGCCGTCCACGATGGCCGCCGAGGATGTGCTGCACGACCTGGGCGCGATCTCGATGATCGGGTCGGACTCGCAGGCCATGGGGCGGGTGGGTGAGGTGGTCACGCGTACCTGGCAGACCGCCCACGTGATGAAGGCGCGCCGCGGCGCGGCACCCGGGGACGGCGCCGCGGACAACAACCGTGCCAAGCGCTACGTCGCGAAATACACGATCTGCCCGGCGGTCGCGCACGGCATGGCCGCCCAGGTCGGCAGCATCGAGCCGGGCAAGCTGGCCGACCTGGTGCTGTGGGACCCGGCCTTCTTCGGGGTACGCCCGGCGCTCGTCATCAAGGGCGGCATGATCGCGTACGCGCAGATGGGTGACGCGAACGCCTCGATCCCGACGCCGCAGCCGATGCTGCCCCGGCCGATGTTCGGCTCGTACGGCGTTGTGCCGTCGCAGACCTCCGTGGCCTTCGTGGCTCCGGCCGCGATCGATGCGCTGCTCAGCGACCGGATCGAGGTCAAGCGGGCGCTGGTGCCGGTCGGCGACACCCGCTCGGTGGGCAAGGCCGACATGCCGCTCAACGACGCGATGCCGCGGATCGAGGTCAAGGCCGACACCTTCGAGGTCCGGATCGACGGCGAGGTCGTCGAACCCGACCCGGTCTCGGAACTGCCCATGGCCCAGCGGTACTTCCTGTTCTGATGAGTCTGGCGACCCTGCTGTTGCTCGCCGACGGGCGGCTGCCGTCCGGAGGCCACGCGCACTCCGGTGGGCTGGAGGCGCAGATCGCCGGCGGCCGGGTCAAGGAGATCAGCGGGCTGGACGGCTTCCTGCGCGGCAAGCTCGCCACCGGAGGGCTGGTGTCGGCGGCCTTCGCGGCTGCGGCCTGCTCCGATGTGTCCCGCTGGTCCGCGCTGGACGCGGGTCTCGACGCGCGGACGCCGTCGCCGGCTCTGCGGAAGGCGTCCCGGGCTCAGGGACGGGCGCTGTTGCGGGCCGGGCGCGCGATGTGGCCGGTCGCGGCGGTGGGCCGGGACCCGCATCAGCCGGTTGCGCTGGGTGCGCTGGCGGCGGCAGCCGGGCTGGCGCCCGTTCAGGCCGCGGTCGCTGCGGCGCACGGCAGCATCACCGGTCCGGCCAGTGCGGCGGTCCGGCTCCTCGGACTTGATCCGTACGCGGTGCACGCGCTCCTGGCGCGACTAGCCCCTGACTGTGACCGGGTCGCGGAAGTCGCCGCGGCCCGGTGTGCGGACCCGGTCGACGAACTGCCGGCCGCGGGAGCTCCCCTGCTCGACATCGGCGCCGAGCACCACGCCACCTGGGAGGTGCGTCTCTTTGCATCCTGAACTGCACGAACATGGCCCCGATGAGGTCCCCCACACCCACCCCGAACCGGGGGTGGATCCGCACGCGCCGCTGCACAGTGGCGCCCGGGCCCTGCGCATCGGTATCGGCGGCCCGGTCGGCTCCGGCAAGACGGCGCTGGTCGCGGCGCTGTGCCGGGCGCTCGGCGAGGAACTGCGGCTCGCGGTGGTGACCAACGACATCTACACCACCGAGGACGCCGACTTCCTGCTCCGCAACGGGGTGCTGCCGGCCGAGCGGATCCGGGCGGTCGAGACCGGGTGCTGCCCGCACACGGCCATCCGGGACGACATCTCGGCGAACCTGGACGCGGTCGAGGACCTCGAGATCGAACTCGGGCCGCTCGACCTCGTACTGGTCGAGAGCGGTGGCGACAACCTGACCGCGACGTTCAGCAAGGGCCTGATCGACCAGCAGATCTTCGTGGTCGACGTGGCCGGCGGCGACAAGGTGCCCCGCAAGGGCGGCCCCGGCGTCACCACGGCCGACCTGCTCGTGATCAACAAGACGGACCTCGCTCCGCTGGTCGGCGCCGACCTGTCAGTGATGGAGCGCGACGCCGCTGCCCGGCGCGGCGACCTGCCGACGGTCTTCCTGTCGCTGGCCGAGGACAAGGCCGCCACCCCGGTCGCCGACTGGATCCGCGGCCTGGTCGCGGCACGCGTCGCTCCCGCCGGACGCTGATGCGGGCGTCGGCGTCGATCGTCGCGGAGGCGGACGGGCGCGGTGGCACGCGCCTCGCCGTGCTGAAGGGCGAGTCGCCGCTGTTGCTGCGCCGGACCGGGCCGCGGGACGCCGGCCGGATGACCGTGCATCTGGTCAGCGGGGGCGCTGGCCCGCTGCGTGGTGACGAGCTCGATCTGGACATCGAGGTGGCGGCCGGCGCCTGGCTGGAGATCCGCAGCGTCGCGGCGTCGCTGGCGCTGCCCGGACGGGCCGGGCTTCCAGCGTCCCGGTTGACGGTCACCGCGCGGGTGGCGGCCGGGGCGACGCTGCGCTACCAGCCCGAACCGCTGATCGCCGCGGCCGGGTGTGACCACGTGGCGGTCACCCGGGTCGACGTCGACGAGGGCGGCATCCTGCTCTGGCGGGACGATCTGGTCTGCGGACGGCATGCGGAGCCGTCCGGGGACGTCGTCGCCGACACGACGATCCGGTATGCCGGCTCGACCCTCTATCGCCACGAGCTCGCCGTCGGGCCCCGCGCGCCGGGATGGTCGGGCGCCGCGGTGCTGGGCGGCGGCCGGGCCGTCGGGACGGTGGTCGCGGCCGGGCCGGGCGTGTCCGCAAGCGCATCGGTCCCGGCGCCGGACGCCGCGGTGATGCCGCTGGCCGGGCCGGGAGTGCTGGTCACCGTGGTGGGCGCGGACAGCCGGCAGGTGAGCGCGGTGCTGGACCCGTTCTGTGCCGGGCACCTGCCGGGCAGGCGATGAGGGCGGCCGCAGCCGCCCTCATCCAGGTCTCCGTGTGCTCAGGCCGCGACCGCGATGGGTACGCCGTGACTGTCGGTGAGTGCCAGCCGGGTGTGAAGGCTGCCCTGTTGCGCCACTTTGGCGAAGTACTCGGAACGGCGCCGTTGCAGGCAGCCCTTCCGGGTACGGGGTCCGCCCGCCGCCACCGTCAGGAGTTCCGGCGCCAGCGAGCTGTTCAGGCCCTCTCGCAGCAGGCGCAACGCCTCCGTGCGCAGCTGTGAGATCCGGGACTCGGTGACGCCGAGCCGGGCCGCCACCTCGCTCAGCGGCTGTTCCTGCAGGAAGGACTCCTGCACGACCTGGCGCAACCGTTCCGGCAACGCCTGGATGGCCTGATGCAGATAGCCGAGCCGTTCCCGCTTGAGCAGCAGATCCTCCGGTCCTTCGGACAGTTCCGGCACCATCTCCTCGGCCGCCCCGGTGGGGAAGCCCTGCAGGCTGAGCAGGGAGGCCTTCTGCACGTCGTCCTCGACGCTGGCCAGCTCGGACACCCCGATCCCGAGCACCTCGGCCACCTCGGCATCGCTCGGTGTCCGGCCGAGCGCGGCGGTCAGCTCCTGGCGGGCAGTGGCCGCGCGCCGGGCACGTGCCCGCACGGACCGGCTGGCCCAGTCCTGGCCGCGGAGCTCGTCCAGCAGAGCGCCGCGGATCCGGACCGCGGCGAAACGATGGAACGGGATGCCACGGGTCACGTCGAAGGAGCGGGCCGCGCCGAGCAGGGCCGCGAACCCGGCTGACGAGAGGTCATCTGCGTGGACATGGCCGGGTACCCGGTTGAGCAGTTCCCGGACCAGATGGCCAACCATCGGCATGTTTTCGCGGATCAGGTCCTCGATGTCGCGCCCCGAGGGCACGTCGTGGGCGGTGCCGATGGTGGCGGGGAGTTCGGTCGTGGTGGTCACGTAGTCCTCCTCGCTCGTACGAACCGGCTGGTGAAAACCGGCTGACGAGAAGAACAGTGGCCGCCGTAAGGTGCAGCGGAGCCCGAACTCGGTTGCTTTTGTGGAGTTTTTTCACGAAAAGCCTCAGGCCCATGTGGACCAGCGCGGACCCCGCGCCGGCCCGGCCACGAAGGCCGGGCCGTGCGGTCAGTGCAGGACCGGCATCCGAGGCGCGAGGACCTCGGTCAGTTCGGTGTGCACCCACGCCATCCGCTGCACCGCGACGTCCGGGTGGTCACCGAACTCGGTGGCGACGCCGGCCGCGCAGCCGTCACTGCCGTGACGGAGGATCATCGTGGTGATCGCCTGCTCGACGGTCTCCCGGTTGGGGCACTCGGACGGCTGAAGGCACGAGACGAACAGTGCCTCGGCAGCCAGATCCCTGACTGTGCTGATCATGTCGAACTCCCCGATGTCGACGACCTGCTAAAACTCCGGCTGAAACCCCCGCGCCGGGTGGGTGGTCATCGCCCATCATCCCCGCGGGTCGCATGCCGGCCGGCAGCCACGCCGTGCGAAAGTGCCGCAATCGAGACGTCGTCGCCCTCGTGCGGATCGGAGCAGAAGCGCCTGTCGGTATCGACTTCACCGTAACGCGGCGATCGGGTGTTCGGCCTGAGGTTTTCACCGGTGCCCACTCGATCGCCGCGTCGCGTCACTCTCCGTCCGTGCAGTCCGCCGGGTCGCAGTCGTTGTTGTCCAGCGACGCCCCCGGGTCCACCGGCGGCGGCGACTTGCTGGGACTCGGATCCGGGTCCGGCGACTCCGACTCGTCCGGCGGGTTCGGCTCGACCGAGATCGACGGGCCGGGATCATCGGGGCTCGCCGAGGTCGAAGGACTGTTGCTCGTACCGGGGTTCGGCTTCACCGAGGGCTTGGTGCTCGTGCCGCGGCTCGGCGAGGCGGTCGGCCTGATCACCACGTTGCCGCTGGGCCCGATCGAGACGCCCGGGGGCGGCGTGGTGTTCACGTCGCCGAGCCGGACGTTGCCGTCGGACAGGTGCTCGACCGGCCGGGACGGCTCACCCGGCTCGCTGGACACGTACGTCTCGCAGGTCTCGCCGTTGAGCTTGAAGACCATCGGCGCCGCGTTGCTCTCCACGTAGCGGCCGGTGATCTGCATGGTCGCGGTGCGCTGCGACGCCAGCGGGCCGGCCGAGTGCACCGTGACGGCCTGGTCCTGCTGGTCCAGGTCGACCTTGTTGTTGCCGGAGACGACCTGGTCGCCGGGGAGCAGGAACCACAGGTTCCAGTCGTCGACCGGCTTGTCCGCCCGGTTCGCCAGGGTCACCTGAGCCTTGAACTTGCCCTTGTCGTCGGACCAGACCGCGTAACTGACCACGCACTGGCCGGCGGCCGGGATGACGCTGGGCTGCGGCTCGGTGGTCGCGCCGACAGCCTTGTTGTCGCGCGGCTGCCCGATCGCGGTCCACCCCCAGGTGAGCGCGCTGAGCAGGGCGACCGTGCCGGCGACCACCACGACGCGCCGGACCCGCACCTGGGTCCGGCTGGTGGCCGGCGGACGGCCGGGCGGCGACCCGGCCGGCGGCCCACCGGCACCGGGCCGCAACGGCGGCTGTGAGCTCGCTGAGCGCACCGGAGCCGGGTCGGGCACCGGCGGCTCGGCCGGCGGCGCTCCGGGCTCTGTGACGGCTCCTGCGACCACGGGATGCACCGCGTCCGGGTCGGTCACGGCGTCCTTGTTCACCGTGCCGAGTTCGGCGAAGCCGGTGTACGGGTACCCCGAGGGGAGGATGAAGGTGTCCTCGCCGTCCTCCCAGTTCGCGTCGAACCCGGAGGTGATCAGCGGGGCCTGGGCCGAGACACCGGCCAGCACATGTGCCATCTCGGCGCTGGACGGCCGGTCGGCCGGGCGCTTCTCCAGGCAGCGGCCGATCAATGCGTCCACCTGGGGTGGCAGCCCGTCGACGGGCGGCATCGGCTCGGGCTCGGTGTACTGGTGGGCGCGCAGCAGCGCGGTCGTGGTGCCCACGTCCCACGGCAGCTGGCCGATCAGCATCCGGTAGATCAGCAGGCCCACCGCGTAGACGTCGGTGGCCGGGCTGACCTGACCGCCCTCCAGGCGCTCGGGCGCCAGGTAGGCCGGGGTGCCCAGCAGGCTGCCGTCGTCGTCGGTGTCGTTCTCCCCGATCAGCGCGGAGATGCCGAAGTCGACCACCTTGGCGCCGCTCGCGGTGAGCATGACGTTGGCCGGGGTCACGTCGCGGTGCACGATGCCCCGCGCGTGGGCAGCCGCCAGCGCGGCCGCGACCTCGGCGCTGATCCGCACCGCGGTAGGCCACGGCAGCAGCCGGACCCGGGCCAGGACAGCCGCCAGCGACTCGCCGTCCACCAGCTCCATCACGACATACGGCACCGGCTCGCCGTCGACCGTGGTCGCCTCGCCGTAGTCGTACACATTCGTGATGTGCGGGTGCGTGAGCCGCGCCGCGGCCTGTGCCTCCGCACGCAGTCTGCGTCGGAACGAGGGATCGGCGCTCGTCGAGGGCGGCAGGACCTTGACGGCGACCTGACGCCCCAGCACTTCGTCGAACCCTCGCCATACCACTGACATCCCGCCGGCGCCGAGACGCTCGACCAGTCGGTAGCGACCGGCGAGCAGCCCCGAACCGGGCAGGTCCGTCGTGCTCATGTGCCCCCACATGCGCGCTTCGAGGAAAACGCCGGACCGCACCGCCATGCCGCCCGACGCCGGGCGAGTCGGGCCCACCACCGGACCCCGAGCATCCCCCATCGACGGCGAGGATGTTAGTCCCTATCGGTCACCAGTTCGACCCGGGATAGCAGGATCTACCAGGCACTAGTTACGGTCAGTTCGGTTTTGTAACCGGGTTGGGTAGGCCAGGTCACGCTCCTGAGGCGGGTTGACCGGCACTACGCGCACACGTAGCGCCACAACAAGGCCCGATTCGTCGGAACTTGCACCTTCAACCTGACGAACGATCAATTCACGAACGGTCAACATCTCGCTACGCAGAGAGATCGACTGTGTCCAAGATCTGTCAGTGGGATCAGCCACGCGTTCGGGAGACGGTGAGGCTCCGCCGGACCGCCGCAACTGCCCCTGAAGCGGGCGAATGCGGCAGCATCCGCCCCGCCGTCACCGGCACCCCGCCGGCCGGGACCGCGTCCAGTTCGGCGAGCAGCGCCCGCATCGGCGCCCAGTTCTCGTAGATCACCAGCAGCACGTCACCGGGACCGGCCAGCCGCAGCGCGCGGGTGACTGCGTCGCGGTAGCCGTCCGCGCGGACCGCGCTCATCTCCGAACGGCGCGCCCGCATCTCGCGCTCGACGAGGGCGGAGACCTCGCCCGGCGCGCGGCCCCGCAGGTCGCAGTCGTCGTAGAGGACGGCGCGGGTCACCCCGTCGGCGAGCACCTGGGCGGAAGCGGCCAGCAGGTCGTCCCGGCGGTCTCCGGGCAGGGTGACCGCCGCTACGCAGCGTTCGGCACCCCAGAGCCGGTGAAGAGTACGGAGCGTAGCGGCGAGAGCTGCTGGATTGTGGGCATAGTCCAGAAAAATTGAGACCTCACCGTGACGGAACAGCGTCCCGCGACCCGGGTTCTCGGCGCTCGGGTCGAATTCGGCGAGCCGGTCCACCAGTGTCTCCGGGCGGGCGCCGAGAGCCCGGGCGGCAGCGATGGCGGCCAGGGTGTTCGCCGCCACGTGCAATGCCGCTCCCCCGTACGCGCCGGGCACCTCGGCCAGCCGCACCAGCGGGGTGCGCCGCGCGCCGGTCGCCTGCACCAGCCAGCCGTCATGCAGCACGTACGCCGTGGACCCACGGGCCAGATGGTCGGTGATCACCGGGTTGCCGGCGTCCAGGCCGAACCAGACGAGGCGTTTGCGGTCCGCGCGCACCCGCGGCCGGTCGGCCAGACTGCGCACCCACGGGTCGTCGGCGTTCAGGACCAGCGTGCCGCCGTCCCGGACCCGTTCCGCCACCACCGCCTTGACGTGCGCCAGGTCCTCGATCGAGTCCAGCCCGTCCTGGCCGAGGTGATCCGCCGTGATGTTGGTGATCACGCCCACGTCCGACCAGTCGTAGCCGAGCCCGCGCCGCAGCAGCCCGCCGCGCGCGGTCTCCAGGACCGCCGCCTCCACCTGCGGGTCGCCGAGCACCATCTGCGCCGACCGCGGCCCGGTCGCGTCCGAGACGTGGATCGTCCGGCCGTCGATGCTGACGCCGTCGGTGCTGGCCACGCCGACCCGGGTGCCGCTGCCGCCGAGCAGGTGGGCGGTGAGCCGGGTGACGGTGGTCTTGCCGTTGGTCCCGGTCACCGCCACGGTCGGGATCCGCCCGTCCGAGCCGCTGGGGAACATCGCCCGCACGATCGCGTCGCCCACGTCCCGGGCCCGGCCGTGCACCGGGGCCAGGTGCATCCGCAACCCCGGTACGGCGTTCACCTCGATCACCCCGGCGGCGACCTCGTCCGGGTCACCGGCCGGCGGCACCGGCGCCGCGATGTCCGGCAGCCGCAGGTCGATCCCGGCGATGTCCAGCCCGACCAGCGCGGCGACCCGCTGGCACAGCAGGGTCACGTCCGGATGGACCTGGTCGGTGACGTCCCGGCTGGTGCCGCCGGTGGAAAGGTTGGCGTTGTCGCGCAGCCACACGGTCGCGCCGTCGGCCGGCACGTCGTCCGGGGTGAGTCCCCGGCCGGCGAGCAACTGTTCGTCCAGCTCGATCCGGGTGAGCATCCGGGAGTGGCCGGCGCCGCGGCGCGGGTCCGCGTTGGTGCGGTCGACCAGCTCCCGGATCGTGGCCCGGCCGTCGCCGATCACGTGCGCGGCGATCCGCTCGGCGGCCGCCACCACCTCGCCGGCGACCACCAGGACCCGGTAGTCGCGGCCGCCGAGTTGCCGCTCGACGACCACGTCGTTGCCCGCCTGCGTGCAGGCCCGTTCCACCTCGGCGGGGGTGGTGAGGTTCAGCGCGACGTTGCGGCCGTGGTGACCGTGCCGGGGTTTCACCACCACCGGGGACCCGAGCGCGGCCAGCAGGCGTACCGCCTCGGCCGGGCCGGACGCCGCGCCGCCCGGCGGGACCGGGACGCCCGCCTCGCTGAGCAGGCGGCGGGTGACCTGTTTGTCGCCGGCGATGTCGACGCCGACGCCGCTGGTCCGGTCGGTCATCGCGGCCCAGGCCAGCCGGCGGCGTACGCCCCACCCGAGCCGGACCAGGCTGAGGTCGTCGAAACGTTCCACCGGGATGCCGCGGCGGCGTGCGGCGGCGATGATCGACCGGGTGCTGGGCCCGGTCGCCTCCCGCTCGGCGAGTGCCGCCAGGTCGCGCAGGCGCTCGGCCATGGCGGACGCGGTCGGGCCGGGGTTGCCCTCGTACACCTCCAGGACCAGGCGGATCGCGGCGTCCAGGAGCTCGTGCGGCACCCGCGACTCCGGCGACTCGTCCACCGGGCACTCGACGATCACGTCGTACACGCCGGGCTCACCGGCCGCGACGGTCCGGCCGAAGCTCACGTCCCGCCCGATCAGCTGGGAGAGTTCGATGCAGACGTGCTCGGTGACGTGCCCGAAGTAGGTGCCGTTGCGGAGCCGGCTGACGAACCCCCCGGGCGCCCCGGCCGCACAGTGGTGCTCGGCGAGCCCGGGCAGCGCCCGCAGCAGCCGCTCGGTGAAGCCGGTGACGTCGCAGGTCTCCTGCCCGGTCAGCTCCGCCAGCCGCAGCCGGGCGACCATCGCCGGACGGGACAGATAGACGTTGGGGCCGCGCAGGCGGCGCAGCGTTTCGATCTTCATGCGGCTCGTCCCCGTTCTGCGGCCGGTTGACGGCCCATGAGATGGAAGGTGTAGCCGGCCGGCAGCACGTGGATTCGTGCCCCGGCCAGGGCGATCGGCCCGGTCGGCGGAACCCGGATGTCGGTGGCGCACCCGGCGTCGACGACCGTGACCGCGCCGTTGCCGAGCACCTCGAACCGGTCGCCGTCGGTCAATATCGCGGTGTCCTCGTCGATGCCCACGCCGAGCTCGTGCGGGTAGCGGGCGACCGCGCCGAGCAGACGGTTCAGCCGGCCGCGTTCGGCGAAGTGCTGGTCGATCAGGACCCCGGGCAGGAATTCCAGGCCCGGGCCGGTCGAAACCCCGCCGGGGCCGTCACCTCCGGTGATCATGGTGCCGGACATCATGGCCGCGCCCGCGCTGGTCCCGGCGAGCACCACCGAGCCGTCGCCGACCAGCGCCTGTAGCAGCGAGTCGGCGGTCGTGCCACCGATCACCCGGGTGATCCGCTCCTGGTCGCCGCCGGTGAAGAAGACCCCGGTGGCCGGGCGCAGCACCGGCTCGACGCCGGGCGCGTTCGCCTCGCTGCGGGAGGAGAGACGCAGGGGTCGTACCTCGCCGGCGCCGAGGGCGAGGAACTTCTCGATGTACGCGGCCTCGGCGGTCTCCGGCGTCTCGCTGGCCGTCGCGATCACCACGATCCGGGCGGCCGCGGAACCGGCCAGCTCGACGAACCGTTGGAGCAGGGCCGGCCCGGCGGCCCCACCCATGATCAGAAGCCGGCCATCCACCGCTCCTCCTCAGTGACTACTGCTGAGGATATTCGGAACAAATACGAAACATCTGGCTAATCGGTGTTGTGTGACAGGAGGTGCTTGACTTCCGGCGGCCCCTCGGCCAGCGCGATCAGCCGCTCCTCGGCCCGCTCGTCCTCGCCGGTCAGCCGGCCCTCGTGCTGGCGCAGATGCTCGGCCCAGGTCGGCACCAGGTAGACCTCGACGAAGATCGCCGGGTCCGCGCCGTCGCGGAACAGCCCCCACTGCGTGGCCCCGGTACGCTGCCGCGACCAGCGCAGCTCGTGCATCCCGGCGGCGAAAGTCTCGGTGTTCGCCTCGGGCACCCGCCAGGTCGCCGAGACCAGCACCGGGCCGTCGTCCAGGTGCGGTTCGATCATGAGGTGCGGTTCGGCCCAGAAGACGGCCGGGGCGGGGTCGCGCTCCTCGTGGGTGTGCACGGGCAGGATCCGTACGCTCAAGGTGCCGGCGACCATCACCGCCGCGGCCACGCCGAACGTCTCGGTGAGGCCGAAGGCCTCGGCGACCTGGCCCCACAGCAGCGCGCCGACCGCCTGCCCACCGGCGAAGCAGAGCTGGTAGATGGCGAGCGCGCGGGCACGCACCCAGTTCGGCAGCAGCAGCTGCAGTGCCGCGTTCATCCGCGACACCAGCATCATCCAGGCCAGACCCGCGCCGACCAGCGCCACCGTGACGGCGACCCGGTCCGGCACGAGCGCGATGACCGCCAGCGCGGCGCCGTAGATCAGCCCGGTCCCGGCGATCATCTGGTTGGTGCGGAACCGCACGCGTACCCGCGGCATCAGCAGCGCGCCCACGATCGCGCCCACGCCCAGCGCTGCCAGCAGCACGCCGTAGCCGCTCGCGCCCATCCCGAGTTCCTCGCGGGCGATCAGCGGCAGCAGGCCCCAGATCGCGCTGCCGGGAAGCACGAACAGCACGACACGGCCCAGGATCCGCCGGATCGACGGCGAGTAGCGCACGTAGCGCCCGCCGGCCCGCAGCGCCGAGCCGAAATGCTCCGGGTGCCCGGAGAGCGTCCGGGCCGGGCGCCGCCAGAGGAGCAGCACCAGCGCGAACACCGCGAAGGAGAGGGCGTTCAGCGCGAAGACCGCGGCCGGGCCGAGATGCGCCACCAGCAGGCCGCCGACCGCGGGCCCGGCGGACCGGGCCAGGTTGGTGTTGATCGCGCCGAGCGCGGACGCGGCCGGCAGCTGGTCGTGCGGCACCACCTCGGGAATCAGCGCCTGCCACGACGGCAGCGTCAGCGCCTGCCCGACCCCGAGCAGGAACGTGAAGATCAACAGCAGCGGAGGCGGCATCCGGTCCAGCGCGGTGAGCGCGGCCAGCACCGCGCCCACCCCGAAGAGCCCGATCTGTACGCCGAGCAGCATCCGCCGCCGGTCCAGCGTGTCCGCCAGCGCCCCGGACGGCAGGGCGAAGAGCAGCACCGGCAGCATGGTGACCGCCTGCACCAGACTGACCCAGGTCGCCGCGCCGGGCTCGTGCACCACCAGCCATTGCGCGCCGACGGTCTGCATCCAGGTGCCGACGTTGCTGGCGAGCACGGCCAGCCAGAGCATCCGGAAGACGGGCTGCCGCAGGGGCGCCCACGGGTCGTTGTCGGTCACCTCCGCCGGGTACCCGGTCCCGGCCGCGGCACCACGGCACGCTTGTCGGTGATCGTGTGCCCCTCCGCACAGCGCATCTCGACGCGCACCTCGGCGCCGCAGTCGCGGTGGGCGTACTGGATCGGCGGCCCCTCCGGATCGGCCAGGTAGCGGTTGCCCCACTCGGCGACCGCGATCAGCACCGGGTAGAGGTCGAAGCCCTTCTCGGTCAGCCGGTACTCATGGCGCACCCGGGCGCCGGGCTCCCGGTACGGCGCTCGCCGCAGCACCCCGTGCTCGACCAGCAGGGCGAGCCGGTTGGTCAGCACCTGGCGCGGGATGCCGGTGCGCACCCGCATGTCGTCGAAGCGCCGCAGCCCGCTGAAGACCTCGCGCAGCACCACGATCGTCCACTTCTCGCCGAGGATCGCCATCGCCCGGCTGATCGTGCAGTTGTCGACGGACCAGTCGAGGGCTGTGACATTTGCGACCATGCCGACGAGGCTAGGTCTCGTTGACAGACGCAGCAAGCGAATGCCAGCCTGAGTCCATGACGCAGACTCAGGATGCTCCCGCTTCGGCCCGCACCCGCACCTTCAGCTGGAGCGACCCGACCGAGCACGCCGCGCTGCTCGGCCGGCGCAGCGGCCTCGAGATGCTCCAGGCGATGTCGGCCGGTGAGCTCCCCCCGCCGCCGATCATGCACCTGATCGACGCGGCCGGCATGCGCGCCGAGGAGGGCAGCGTCACCCTCGAGCTGGAGCCGCAGGAGTTCCACTACAACCCGCTCGGCACCGTGCACGGCGGCGTGATCTCCACCCTGCTCGACACCGCCGCCGCCTGCTCCGTGCACAGCACCCTGCCGGCAGGCGTCGGCTACACCAGCATGGACCTCAACGTGAAGTTCCTGCGCGCCGTCACCGTCGACTCCGGCCGCCTGACCTGCACCGGCACCGTCCTGCAGCGCGGCCGGCGCACCGCCCTGGCCGAGGCCCGCCTCACCGACGCCGCCGGCCGGCTGATCGCCCACGCCACCTCGAGCTGCCTGCTCTTCGAGCTGCCCACCGCCTGACCTCCTCCCGCCTTTCCTCCGTTACTACTTCCTTCGCGCTCCCCTTCCTCCTTCGCGCTCACTTCCCTGCTTCGCGCTCGCGGAAGCAGCCGCGAGAGCCAGCCAGTCCCGCCCAGCTGACGCTCAGCGTCGCTTCCCGAGCGCGGAAGCAACCGTGAGAGCCAGCCAGTCCCGCCCGGCTGACGCTCAGCGTCGCTTCCCGAGCGCGGAAGCAACCGTGAGAGCCAGCCAGTCCCGCCCAGCTGACGCTCAGCGTCGCTTCCCGAGCGCGGAAGCAACCGTGAGAGCCAGCCAGTCCCGCCCAGCTGACGCTCAGCGTCGCTTCCCGAGCGCGGAAGCAGCCGTGAGAGCCAGCCAGTCCCGCCCGGCTGACGCTCAGCGTCGTTTCCTGCGCGCGGAAGCAACCGTGAGAGCCAGCCGGGCAGCCGAGATCCCCGCTACCCCGCCCGCGGCGATCTTGGGTGATGGGCCACGCTCGGCGGCGCACCGTTCCCGCGCAAGTTCACAAGATCGCGCAAGGGATTGGCGAGCAGGCAGCGAGCAGGCACGGGTGAGCGACAACCAGCGGGCAGCCGGCAGGCGACAGCCAGCGAGCGGCCGGCAGGCGACAGGCGACAGCCAGCGAGCAGCCGACAGGCGACAGCCAGCGAGCAGCCGACAGGCGACAGGCGACAGGCGACAGCGGTAGGCAACGAGCAGCGGGCGGGCAGCGAGCGTCAGCGGCCGCGCTGCTTGCGTGCCTCGCGCTTCTCCTCGAAGCGTGCGGCCTGATTCTCCAGGTCGCGCATCTGCGCGGCCAGCTCCTCGCGCGCCTTCTCCCCCTCGGCGCCCACATCCGTGCGATCCCACACGTTCCAGTGGCGCAGCACCGGCGCGAGCACCTCGTCGCGGTGCTGCCGCAGGTCGTAGATGCCGGCCAGGGCGATGGACAGCGCCTTGCGCCCGAAGCCCTCGATGTTGGCGCCGGGCATCTTGAAGCCGGCGGTGACGTCGGTGACCGCCCGCATCGCCTGATCGGGCGCGAGGTCGAAAGCCGCGGCGAGCAGGTTGCGGTAGAACACCATGTGCAGGTTCTCGTCGGCGGCGACCCGGGCGAGCAGCTGTTCGGCGACGGGATCGCCGGTGGCCCGGCCGGTGTTGCGGTGCGAGATGCGGGTGGCGAGTTCTTGAAACGCCACGTACGCCACCGAGTGCAGCACCTCGTCGGGGTGGTCGTTGGCGTAACCGGACTCCATGTGCACCATCCGGGCCCGCTCCAGAGCGACCGGGTCCACGGCGCGCGTCACGGTCAGGTAGTCGCGGATGGCGATCCCGTGCCGGCCTTCCTCGGCCGTCCACCGGTGCACCCAGGTCCCCCAGGCCCCGTCCCGGCCGAAGAGCGTGGCGATCTCATGGTGGTACGACGGCAGATTGTCCTCGGTGAGCAGATTGACGATCAGCGCGGTACGCGCCACATCCGGCAAATCCGAATCGTCCGGTCGCCAGGGCTCACCGCCGAGGAGACCGTCGAACGTGCGCCCTTCGCTCCACGGCACGTACTCGTGCGGGAACCACTCCTTGGCCAGGGCGAGATGCCGGTCGAGGTTGCTCGCCACCACCGGTTCGAGCTCGAGCAGAATTGCGGTCTGGTCCAGCGGCACCTGGTCAAGGTATCCGCTGGACCAGTGCGATGTCAGCCTGCTGTGACAACCGGGTGCAGGTCGGCGGCCGGCGGCTGCCAGGAAGCGGCGACCGCCTCGACCTGCTCACCGGAGCGGATGTCCTTCACGGTGTCCGGCTCGCCCGGGAACCACACGTACGGAATCCCGCGCCGGTCGGCGAACTGGATCTGCTTGCCGAACTTGGCCGCGGTCGGCGCCACCTCGGTCGGGATGCCCCGCCGGCGCAGCGCGGTGGCGATCCGCTCGCAGTCGGCCCGCTGCTCCTCGCTGGGCACCGCGACGACCACACAGGTCGGCACCGAACGGGAGACGCCCAGCGCGTTCTGCCCGAAGAGGATGCCGAGCAGCCGGGAGACACCGATCGAGATGCCGACGCCCGGGAAGCGGGTGTTGCCGACCGAGGCCAGGTTCTCGTAGCGGCCGCCGGAGCAGACCGAGCCGAACCGCTCGTACCCCCGCAGCTGGGTCTCGTAGACCGTGCCGGTGTAGTAGTCCAGCCCGCGGGCGATCTTCAGCTCGGCCCGCACGAGCCCGGGTGCGTGCTCCCCCGCCGTCTCGACGACCTGCAGCAACTCCTCCAAGCCCTCGTCGAGCAGCGGATCGGTCACACCGAGCGCTCGGACGCGGTCCACAAAAGAACCGTCGGATCCCGAAATTTCGGCCAACTTCAGACAGGCCGCCGCTTGCACATCCGAGGCGCCCACGGTTTCCGCCAGAAGAGCAGCCACCTTGTCCGGGCCGATCTTGTCCAGCTTGTCGACCGTACGCAGCACCTGTGCCGTGTCGGAAAGGCCCAGGCCGCGGTAGAAGCCCTCGCAGACCTTGCGGTTGTTGACCTGGATGACCGCCGGTGGAATCGGCAGCGACTTGAACACGTCGCCGATCACCAGCGGCATCTCGGTGTCGAAGTGGAACGGCAGGGTGTCCCGGTTCACCACGTCGATGTCGGCCTGCAGGAACTCGCGGTAGCGGCCCTCCTGCGGCCGCTCACCGCGCCACACCTTCTGGATCTGGTAGCGGCGGAAGGGGAACTGCAGCTTCCCGTGGTTCTCCACGACGAACCGTGCGAACGGGACGGTCAGATCGAAGTGCAGGCCGAGCTGATCCTCTTTCTTGGAGAGGTCGTCCTCCTGCAGGCGGCGCAGAAGGTACACCTCCTTGGAAGTCTCGCCCTTGGAGAGCAGCGTTTCCACCGGCTCGACCGCACGCGTCTCCAGCGGGGCGAAACCGTAGAGCTCGAACGTGGAGCGGATCTTGTCGAGCACGAACTGCTCGATCATGCGCTGCGGCGGCAGCCACTCAGGAAAACCGGAAATAGGCACAATTTCTCCAGGAAGATCAGAAGCCGCGGCCGGGCGCGGCGGTCAGCTCCCGCAGGTACGGGTTGGACGCGCGCTCACGGCCGATGGTGGTGGCCGGTCCGTGGCCGGGCAGCACGACGGTGTCGTCGGCCAGCGGCAGGATCTTGTCCCGCAGGCTGGTCATCATCGTCGGGGTGCTGCCACCCGGCAGGTCGGTGCGCCCGATGGATCCCGCGAAGAGCACGTCCCCGGAGAAGCAGATCTCCTCGGCTTCGAACGAGGGCGTGCCGGGCAGGCGGAACAGCACCGACCCGCCGGTATGGCCGGGAGCGTGATCGACAGTCACCTCGAGGCCCGCGAGCGAGAGCACGGCGCCGTCGGTCAGCTCGGCCACGTCGTCGGGTTCCGAATACTCCAGGCGGCCGCCGAAGATCTGGTTGAGGTCGGCACTCAGACCCTTCGACGGGTCGGCGAGCATCTCCAGGTCGGCAGGGTGCACATATGCCGTGATGCCGCGCGCGCCGCAGACCGGCGCCACCGAGAAGGTGTGGTCCAGGTGCCCGTGCGTGAGCAGCACCGCGGCCGGAGACAAGCGGTGTTGGGCCAGCACCTCGTCCAGCTGGTCGAGCACGCCGATGCCCGGATCGACGATCAGGCACTGCTCGCCCGGACCGGCGGCCACCACATAGCAGTTGGTGCCGAAGGCCTCGGCCGGAAAGCCGGTGACGAGCACAGTGACGACCTCTCCGAGATGGGTCCGAATCGTAACGAGCCTAGCCGGACCTCCGCACACCACTTTCTCAGGAGGTACCCGTACACTCTTGCGGGCGTGAGGCGTGCCGCACCCCTTGACAGGCACAAGATCCTCTCTGATCCGGGTAAGGGAAGGACAGCTTTCGGTGGCTCCCAGCAAGGACCGGCAGCGCAAGCTCGCGCGCGCGAAATATGACCGGCAACTGGCCCGCCGGGCCGAGCGAGAGCGCCGCCGCCGCCGGATCTGGGCCGGTGTCGGCACCGGCCTCGCGCTGGTGCTGGTCGTCGCCGGTGGCGCCTGGATCGGCGGCGCCTTCGACAGCGACGACTCCACCGAGACCACCGCCGGTGACGTCTGCCTCTGGACCCCGCAGAACGCGACGGCCAACACCGACCTCAAGGAGGTCGGCACCCCGCCCACCAAGGACCTGCCGGAGACCGGCACGGAGACGATGACGGTCACCACCGACAAGGGTGCGCCGATCGTCGCGAGCCTCGACGTGGCCAGCGCCCCGTGTGCGGCCGCGAGCTTCTCGTTCCTGGCCGGCAAGTCGTTCTTCGACAACACCGAGTGCCACGAGATCACCGCCGACGGCGCGCTGCGCTGCGGTGACCCGAGCGGCACCGGCAACGGCGGCCCGACGTACAGCTTCTATGACGAGAACGTTCCGGCGCCCGCCCCGAGCGCCTCCGCTGCTCCGAGCGCGCCGGTGACCTACCCCAAGGGCACGGTGGCGCTGGTCGGCAACCCACCCGGCAGCAACAGCAGCCAGTTCCTCCTCTTCTTCAAGGACTTCAGCCCGGCCGAGCCGATCTACCCGATCATCGGCCAGGTGACCAGCGGTCTGGACACGCTGACCAAGATCTCCAAGATCGCCACGGTGGAGAACGCCACCGGCGACAAGGTGAAGCCCAAGGAGAAGATCACTATCCAGAGTCTGACCGTCGGTGCGGCCGCTGCCTCCGCGGCCCCGTCGGCCAGCACCGAGTCGTGAGTTCGTGATGGCAGAGACCAGCAGCAGCAGGGAGAACACCGTGTCGTCGATCAAGGACCGGCAGCGCGCGGCAGCGCGTGCCCGGCTCGAGAAGGAGATGGCCGAGCGCGCGACGGCCGCCAAGAAGCGCCGTCGCCAGCAGGCGATCATCGGCTCGGCGCTCGGCGTTGTCGTGATCGCCGGCGCGGCCGTCTGGATCGTCAACGTGCTGAACAAGGACGAGGACAAGGCGGGCAGCCCCACCGCCCAGGCCGGCACCGTCGCCTGCACCTGGACCCCATCCGACGAGGCGAGCGGCGGCAAGGTCAAGGACGTCGGCCTCCCGCCGGCGAACGTGCCGAACGTGGGCACCAGCACGCTGACCCTCGACACCAGCCTGGGCCCGATCGAGGCGACCATCGACCTCACCAAGGCGCCCTGCACCGGCGCGAGCTACAAGCACCTGGCGTCGAAGAACTTCCTCGACAACTCCAAGTGCCACCGGCTGGTCAACGAGGCGTCGTTCAAGATCCTGCAGTGCGGTGACCCGTTCGCCACCGGCAAGGGCTGGCGCGAGACCGACGGCCAGGGCGGCCCGAGCTACACCATGGCCGAGGAGAACCTGCCGACCGACACCGCGAAGCCGTACCCCGCCGGCTCCATCGCGATGGCCAACACCGGCCAGCCCGGCAGCACCGGCAGCCAGTTCTTCATCGTCTCCGAGGACACCCAGCTCAACCCGTCCTACACGCTGCTCGGCACCATCACCAAGGGCCTCGACATCGTGAAGGACGTGGTCAAGGCCGGCGACGACGGCGCCTTCGCGCAGTCCGCCGGCGGCGGCCACCCCAAGAAGGAACTCACGATCAAGACCATGACGGTCTCCTGATCCAGGTAGCAGAAAAGGGCGGCCCCGGCAGGGGTCGCCCTTTTTCCTGCATTGGTACGACAGAGCCGCGGCCACCCACCGGCCCGGGGCCGCAGCGCGGCCTCCGGGCTGATGCGGTGGTCAGGCGCCCGAGGTCACCCGGTAGGCGTCGAAGACACCGTCGACCTTCCGGACCGCGGCGACGAGGTGACCGAGGTGCTTCGGGTCGGCCATCTCGAACGTGAACCGGCTGACCGCCACCCGGTCGCGGGTCGTGGTGACCGTCGCGGACAGGATGTTCACCCGCTCCTCGGAGAGCACCCGGGTCACGTCGGCCAGCAGCTTGTGCCGGTCGAGCGCCTCCACCTGGATCGCCACCAGGAACGTGGACGCCGACGTCGGCTTCCAGCTGACCTCGACCACCCGCTCGTTCTGCTCGCGCAGGTCCTGGGCGTTGGCGCAGTCCTCCCGGTGCACGCTCACCCCGCCGGAGCGGGTGACGAACCCGAAGACGGCGTCGCCCGGCACCGGCGTGCAGCAGCGGGCCAGTTTCACCCAGACGTCCGAGACGCCCTTCACCACCACGCCCGGGTCCTGCGCGGTGCTGCGGTTGCGCGGCGGCCGGGTCGCGACGGCGGTCTCGGCGATGTCCTCGACCGCGCCCTCCTCGCCACCGAAGCCGGCGACGAGCTTGGCCACCACCGACTGGGCGGAGACCGCGTTCTCCCCCACCGCCGCGTACAGCGAGGCCACGTCGGCCAGGTGCAGGTCACGCGCGATCGTGGTGAGGTTCTCCCCGGTCAGCATGCGCTGCAGCGGCAGGCCCTGCTTGCGCATCGCCTTGACGATCGCGTCCTTGCCCTCCTCGATCGCCTCCTCGCGGCGCTCCTTGTTGAAGAACTGCCGGATCTTCGTACGGGCGCGCGGGCTCTTCACGAAGCCGAGCCAGTCCTGCGTCGGACCGGCCGTCGCCGACTTGGACGTGAAGATCTCGATCACGTCGCCGTTGGAGAGCGTCGACTCCAGCGGCA
The DNA here is from genome assembly GCF_036053395.1 of Actinoplanes sp. NBC_00393. Classification (NCBI taxonomy): domain Bacteria; kingdom Bacillati; phylum Actinomycetota; class Actinomycetes; order Micromonosporales; family Micromonosporaceae; genus Actinoplanes; species Actinoplanes sp. NBC_00393. The sequence continues at coordinate 6,217,125 of NZ_CP107942.1, forward strand.
CCAGCTTGCCGTTGACCCGCGCGCCGATGCACTTGTGCCCGACCTCGGTGTGCACCGCGTACGCGAAGTCGACCGGGGTGGAGCCGGTGGGCAGCGGGATCACGTCGCCCTTCGGCGTGAAGACGTAGACCTCCTGGCTGGAGAGGTCGAACCGCAACGCGTCCAGGAACTCGGACGGGTCGCTCGCCTCGCGCTGCCAGTCGAGCAGCTGCCGCAGCCAGGTCATCTCGTCGATGTGCGCCGGCGGGCCGACGATCGTCGCGCCCTTCTGCTCCTTGTACTTCCAGTGCGCGGCGATGCCGAACTCGGCGGTCCGGTGCATCGCGAACGTCCGGATCTGCATCTCGACCGGCTTGCCGGTGGGGCCGATGACCGTCGTGTGCAACGACTGGTACATGTTGAATTTCGGCATCGCGATGTAGTCCTTGAACCGGCCCGGCACCGGCTGCCAGTTCGCGTGGATGACGCCCAGCGCGGCGTAACAGTCGCGGACCGTGTCGACCAGGATGCGGACGCCGACCAGGTCGTAGATGTCGTTGAAGTCCCGGCCCCGCACGATCATCTTCTGATAGATCGAGTACAGGTGCTTGGGGCGGCCGGTCACCTCGGCCTTGATCTTCGCCGACTTGAGGTCCAGCTGGACCCGGTTGGTCACCTGGCGCAGCAGCGCCTCACGCTGCGGCTGGTGCTCCCCGATCAGGCGGTTGATCTCCTCGAACCGCTTGGGGAAGAGGGTGCCGAAGGCCAGATCCTCCAGCTCCCACTTGATCGTGTTCATACCGAGGCGATGGGCCAGCGGCGCCAGGATCTCCAGCGTCTCCTTGGCCTTCTGCTCCTGCTTGGCACGCGGGAGGAAGGTCAGCGTACGCATGTTGTGCAGCCGGTCGGCCAGCTTGATCACAAGCACCCGCGGGTCCTTGGCCATCGCCACGACCATCTTGCGGATCGTCTCGGCCTTCGCCGCATCGCCCAGTTTCACCCGGTCGAGCTTTGTCACGCCGTCGACCAGCAGCGCCACCTCGGCGCCGAAGTCGTTGCGCATGTTCTCCAGCGAGTAGTCGGTGTCCTCGATCGTGTCGTGCAGCAGCGCCGCCACCAGCGTGGTGGTGTCCATCCCGAGGTTGGCCAGGATCGTGGCCACCGCGAGCGGATGCGTGATGTACGGATCGCCGGACTTGCGATACTGCCCGGAGTGCCAGCGGGCGGCGACGTCGAACGCCTTCTGCAGGGCGCGGGCATCCGCCTTGGGGTGACTGGCCCGGTGCGTCGCGATCAGCGGCTCGAGGACCTCACTGACCTGCGTGCTCTGCCAGGGCGCGTTGAACCGGGCGAGCCGGGCCCGGACCCGGCGCCCGGTCGGGGCGCTGGCCAGGCCGAAGCTGCTGGGCTCATCCGCGGGCGAGAGCGGCTGGGTCGTCTCGATGTCGCCGACGGGCACCGCCGGCCGCGGGCCGGCCTGCTCGTCGGAGCGGACCTGTTCGCCGGGCGTCGCCTCGCCCGAGCCGGTCCGCGAGTTCTGGGTCGGTTGCACCGTGCCCTCCGCCCGAGGGGCGACGTCGCTGGCCACCGGCCTCCTCACGCCTTCGCCGGATTGGTGATTCGCACCAGGGATCGGTTCCTTGGAACGCCCATCGTACCCGCACCGCCTCACCGAATGTCCCGGCCGAACCTCCTAATAAGCAGGCCTGACCGGGCGAAGAACATCGAAGCTGGATCAAACGGTCAGCAGCGCGTGCACACTGCGAGGTCGCAGCCGGTCCCGGGCGTTCAGGAAGCCCAGCTCCATCAGGACCGTGAACCCGGAAACCGTACCGCCGGCCTTCTCGACCAGGTCCAGCGTCGCCGCCGCGGTGCCGCCGGTGGCGAGCACGTCGTCGACCACCAGGACCCGCTGCCCGGCTACGAACGCGCCCTCGTGCACCTCCAGGGTGGCCTGGCCGTACTCGAGGTCGTACGAGGCGGAGAAGGCGGGACGCGGCAGCTTGCCGGCCTTGCGCACCGGGACCACCCCGACCCCGGTGGCGTACGCGATCGCGGCGGCCACCACGAACCCGCGGGCCTCCACGCCGGCCACCACGTCGAACGAGTCCGCCCCGTGGTGCGCGACGATCCCGTCGACGACCTTCCGGAAGGTCGGGCCGTCACCGAAGAGCGGCATCAGGTCCTTGAAGAGGATCCCCGGCTTCGGGAAATCCGGCACATCGACCGTGCCGCTCGCGACCAGGGCGGCCAGTTCCGGTCCGCTGTCCCCGGTCACCGTGTTGTTCTCGGTAGTCACGGCGGACAGCCTAGTGCCGGGCCGACCCCGGGCATGCAAACGGCCCGCCACCGAGGGTGGCGGGCCGTTCGTGCTACGTCAGCGCCGCTTGCCGCTGGGCCGGTTGCCGGCCCCGCCACCCCGGTTCGAGGTGTTGCGCTTGGCCGTCGGCCGGGCGCCCGGGCGCGGCGTGCTGCTGCCGGCCAGGACCCCGACCTCGTCGGACTCGGTCGCGTTGGCCGGGCGGGTGCGCTCGGCACGCGGGGCCACGTCGCCGGAGCGCTGCGCCCGCCGGGCCAGCACCCGGGCGTTGTGCGCCTTGATCTTCGGCTCCTGGTCCTTCAGCGCGCTCAGCACCGGCGCGGCGAACACGATCGAGGAGATCACGCCGAAGCCCATGCCGACGAAGAGCACCAGGCCGAGGTCCTTCAGCGTGCCCGCCCCGAGGAAGCCGGCGCCGATGAAGAGCAGACCACCGACCGGCAGCAGCGCCACCAGACCGGTGTTCAGCGACCGCATCAGGGTCTGGTTGACCGCCAGGTTGGTCGCCTCGGCATAGGTACGGGTACTGCCCGCCGTGATGCCGCGGGTGTTCTCCTGGACCTTGTCGAAGACGACGACCACGTCGTACAGCGAGTAACCCAGGATCGTCAGGAAGCCGATCACCGTGGACGGGGTGACCTCGAAACCGACCAGCGAATACACACCGGCCGTCATCAACAGGTCGAACATCAGCGAGGCGAGCGCCGCCACCGCCATCCGCCACTCGAACCGGACGATCAGGTAGGCGACCACCAGCACCAGGAAGATCACCAGACCGAGGATGGCCTTCTCGGTGACCGCGTCACCCCAGGCCGACGAGACCTGGTTGTCACTCACGTCGTCGGCGCTGACCCCGAGATCCTGGACCAGCGCGGCCTTGGCCTCCTCGGCCTCCGCCGCGGTGAGCGCCGAGGCGCGCACCTTGTAGCTGGCGCTGTCGCCGGTGCCGACCTGCTGCGCCGCGTGGACCTCGGCCTCCGGGTCCACCGAGGTGACGGCCCGCTCGACGGCCTGCTCGGCCTCCTCCTGGGTCAGGTCCCCCTCAGCGGTGGCGACCGGCACGGTGAACGAGGTGCCACCGGCGAACTCGATGCCGAGCTCGAAGCCACGGATGATGAAGCTGCCGATCGAGACCGCGATCAGCGCGGCCGCGATGGTGAACCAGAGCTTGCGGCGACCGACGATGTTGAGGTTCGCCTCGCCCTGGTACAGGCGGGTGGCAAGACCGGGACGGGCCATGTCAGGCCTCCTTCACGCGCGAGGAGGTGGGCTCCTCGGACTGGGTGCGCAGGACACGGCCCAGGCCGCTGACCCGCGGCGACATGAACGCCTTGGTGTTGGCGAACATCGTCATGATCGGGTGACGGAAGAGGAAGACCACCAGCAGGTCGAGCACCACCGAGAGGCCCATCGCGAACGCGAAGCCCTGCACCGCGCCGATCGAGACGACGTACAGCACCACCGCACAGAGAATGGTGATCATGTTGGCCGAGATGATCGTCCGCCGGGCCCGCTGCCAGGCTCGTGGCACCGCGGAGCGTGGCGTCCGGCCCTCGTGGATCTCGTCCTTCAACCTCTCGAAGTAGATGACGAACGAGTCGGCGGCGACACCGAGCGACACGATGAAACCGGCGATACCGGCCAGGGTCAGAGTGAAGCCCATCGTCCGGCCGAGGAACACCAGCGCGCCGAAGGTGAGCAGCGCGGAGAGCCCCAGGCTCAGGAAGATCACCGTGCCGAGCAGGCGGTAGTAGAAGAACGAGTAGATCGCCACCAGCGCGAGACCGATCGCGGCGGCGAGCAGACCCGCCTCGAGCTGCTGGATACCGAGGGTGGCGGAGACCGTCTCCATCGGGCCGGCCTCGAAGTTGACCGGGATCGCGCCGAACTTCAGCTTGTCGGCGAGCTCCTTGGCGGTGGCCGCGTTGAAGTCACCGGTGATCTGCGACTGGCCGCTCAGCACGCCCTGGATCTCCGGCGCGGAGATGACCTCCTTGTCCAGGACCACCGCGACGGCGCAGTGCTGGCTCGCGCCGATCTGGGTCGCCGCCGTGTAGCAGGGGTCGGCGCTGGTCGCGTTGAACGCCTTGCGGGTGAGCTCGGTCCACTTGCTCTGGCCGGCGCTCTTGAAGTCCAGCGAGACGACCCACTGGCCGGTGGTCTGGTCCAGCTGCGGGGTCGCGTCGGCGATGTCGTCACCGATCACCTCGGCCTTGTCCAACAGCACCTTGGCGCCCGAGTAGCACGCCACGACCTCGGCGTTCGGGTCGTCGATCGCGCCGTTGGGCCGCTGGTTGAGCTGGTCACAGCTGATCGTCGGAACGTTGTACTGCATCTTCGCCGGCAGCACGTTGACCTCGGCGCCGCTGAGCGTGGAGAACTCCTTGAACGGCAGCCCGGCCTTCGTGTCGGTGGACAGGTCCACCGGGGCGGTCAGCTTCTCGGCCGCGGTCCAGGCCTTCGCGCCGATCTTCTTCTCGACGTCGGCGAGCAGCTTCTTGTTGTCCGCGCTCAGCGGAGCCGGAGCCGCAGCGGGCTCCGACGGGGCAGCGGCCGGCGCGGACGCGGCGGGCGACGGCTCGCCGCTCGGCGCCGGGGCGCCACCACCCTGGCCGCCGGTGGAGGCGGACGGCTTCGCGGTGGCCGCGGGGGCCGCGCCGCTGGCCGACGGGGCCGCCGCCGGCGCGGACGCGGACGGAGCCGCGCCGCTGGCGCTCGGCGTCGGAGCCGGCGGGTTCACCGCGGTCGCGGCGACGTCCCCGGTCACGCCGGTGAGCAGCCGGAACCGCATGTTCGCGGCCTGCGACAGGTCCTTGAGCTGGTCCTCGGCCTCACCGGCGAGCGAGACGACGATGGTGTTGTTGCCCTGGATCACGACCTCGGCCTCGGACACACCGAGAGCGTTGACCCGGCTCTCGATGATCTCCTGCGCGGTCTTCATCGCCTCCTGGGTCGGCACCCCGCCCTGCTGGGAGGCGATGTACGTGGCCTGCGTGCCACCGACCAGGTCGAGGCCCAGCTTCGGCTCCAGACGGTCGGTGAAGCTGCCCTTGGCCCCGCCGGCGAAGAAGACGGCAAGATACAGGACGACGAAGACCAGACCGAGCACGGCGAGTTGCCGTCCAGGATGCATCTGTCCCTGTGGTGGTCGTGCCACGGCGTTAGGTCTCCCTGTGCGTTCCGGCCGCGCGGCCGCGCGGCGCATTCTCCGTAGCCACCGTCGACGGTCGTACGGCGGCCTGACAGACCGACCCGCCGTGATGCCGCGGGCCGGTCCGGGGGGCGATTCGGTTCAGTCCTGCTTGTTCACGCGGTTCTCGACGACCGGGCTCTCCGGCTCCTCAACGACCGGCTCGACCTCGTCGGGCTCCGGAACGACATCGGTGGCCTTGCTGATCACGCGGGCGATCGCCGGGCGGGCGAACCGCACCTGGACGTCGGGCGCGACCTCAAGGACCACGACATCGGCCTCGGCCACTACAACAGTGCCGTGCAAACCGCCGATCGTGACGATTTCGTCGCCCGGTCCGAGCGTGTTCTGCATCTCCTGGGCCTCGCGGCGCCGCTTCTGCTGGGGGCGAATCATGACGAAATACATGAAGCCGAAGAGCAGGACGAGGATCAGCAGGAAGGAGAAATTGCCGCCGCTCGCTTGTTCAGCTGCCTGGACCACGAAGAAAGCCTTCCGTAAGCCGCCGGCGCGACGATGGGCGGGCGCCGGGGCGATATGCAGATTCCGGTTGGAACGGCGGCGAGTCTAATCGGTCAACCTTGAGATAACGAATGCGGCACACGTCACGTTCGCATCACGAGCGATATTCACGCGTCTCGGGCGAACAGGTCACCCTGGAAAACGCCCGGTCGGCCGTCCGTCGGCGGCGTTTTGCCCAAATGCGCCCAACCCGCCTCGGTGGCGACCCGGCCCCGGGGTGTCCGCGCCAGCAGACCTGCCCGGACCAGGAACGGCTCGCACACCTCCTCGACCGTGTCGGACTGCTCCCCCACGGCCACGGCCAGCGTCGACAGACCGACCGGGCCGCCCTTGAACGACTCGATCAGGGCCCGCAGCACGGCCCGGTCCAGCCGGTCCAGGCCGAGCGCATCGACGTCGTACACCTGCAGCGCGGCCCGGGCCACCTCCTCGGTGACCACACCGTCCGCGCGTACCTCGGCGAAGTCACGCACCCGGCGCAACAACCGGTTGGCGATCCGCGGCGTGCCGCGGGAGCGGCCGGCGATCTCCGCCGCGCCCTCCGGGGTGATCGGCACCCCCAGGATCCGCGCCGAGCGGTGCAGCAGCGCGTCCAGGTCCGCCGGGGAGTAGAAGTCCAGGTGGGCGACGAACCCGAACCGGTCCCGCATCGGCCCGGACAGCAGACCGGCCCGGGTGGTGGCGCCGACCAGCGTGAACGGCTCCACGTCCAGCGGGATCGCGGTGGCGCCCGGGCCCTTGCCGACCACCACGTCGACCCGGAAGTCCTCCATCGCGCTGTAGAGCAGCTCCTCGGCCGGCTTCGCGATGCGGTGGATCTCGTCGATGAACAGCACGTCACCCGGACCCAGGCCGGTCAGGATCGCGGCCAGATCCCCGGACCGCTCGATCACCGGGCCGCTGGTGGTCCGGATCCCGGTGCCGAGCTCCGCCGCGACGATGTTGGCCAGCGTCGTCTTGCCCAGGCCGGGCGGGCCGGAGAGCAGGATGTGATCGGGCGGGGTGCCCCGGCCCAGAGACGCCTTGAGCAGCAGTTCCAGCTGGTCACGGACCCGGTGCTGAGCGATGAAGTCGGCCAGCCGGCGGGGGCGGACACTGGCCTCGGCGTCCAGCTCCTCGTCACCGGCGAACGGCGAGACCAATTCCTCGCTCATCGGGTCTTGCCCAGCAGCCGGATCGCCTGGCGCAGCAGCACCGGAACCGGGGGCGCCTCACCGTCGATCGTCTCGCCGATCGCGGCGACCGCCTGATCGGCCTGCGCGGCGCTCCAGCCGAGCGCCAGCACGCCCTGCCGGACCTGCTCCTGCCAGGCGCCGTTGAGCACCCCGCCGGTGCCACCCGGACCGATCGCGACCGGCCCGATCTTGTCCTTGAGCTCGACGATCATCTTCTCGGCGCCGCGCTTGCCGATCCCGGGCACCTTCGTCAGGGCAGCCAGGTCACCGCCGCCGATCGCACGGCGTACCGCATCGGGGTGGTGAACCGCGAGCACTGCCTGCGCGATCCTCGGGCCCACCCCGTTGGCCGTCAGGAGCAGCTCGAAGAGCTGCCGTTCGTCGTCGTCGGCGAAACCGTAGAGGGTGAGCGAGTCCTCCCGCACGATCAGCGTGGTGGCGAGCCGGGCCTCGGCGCCGGTGCGCAGCCCGGCCAGGGTGTTCGGCGCGCAGAACAGCCGCATGCCGACGCCGCCGACCTCGACCACGGCACTGTCCGGAAGGATCGCGGTGACCACACCGCGCACACTGGCGATCATCGACTGCTCCTGCGGGCGGCCGCGAGCGCCGCGGCCTGGATCTTCGCGCGGGTGCCCCCGCGCCAAATGTGGCAGATGGCGATGGCGAGGGCGTCCGCCGCGTCGGCCGGTTTCGGCGGCGCGTCCAGGCTCAGCAGCCGGGTGACCATGGCGGTGACCTGCGCCTTGTCGGCGGTGCCCGACCCGGTCACGGCCGCCTTGACCTCACTCGGGGTGTACGTCTGCACCGGCAGCCCGGCCCGCGAGCCGGCCAGGATCGCGACCGCGCTGGCCTGCGCCGTGCCCATCACGGTCTGCGTGTTGTGCTGCGAGAACACCCGCTCCACGGCCACGCTCTCCGGCTTGTGCAGGGCGACCAGCTCGCTCAGCGAACGGTCCAGATGCAGCAGGCGGTGTGCGATGTCCTCGTCCGGCTCGCTGCGGACCACGTAGTACGCGACCAGCTTGCCCGGCCGTCCCGGCATCCCGTCGACGACGCCCACGCCGCACCGGGTCAGCCCCGGGTCGATGCCGAGCACGCGCACCACGGCCTCCCCTCGCGTACGTGTGTTCGACACCCTAATACGGCCACCACTTGCGCCCGCCGCCGACACGCCTCGACGATGGGGTCCGGGAGGTAGCCATGCACCTCATCCCACCGATGGACGACGAGCCGCCACCGGAGTACGTCGCCTTCGTCGCGGTCCGCCAGCGCGAGCTGCGCGGCGAGGCCGCACGCCTGGTCGGCGGCGATCCGAGCGCCGACGAGATCTACCTGAACCTGCTCACCGACGTGGCCGGGCACTGGCGCCGGCTGCGCTGGTGGGGCCGGCTCACCCGGTCCGACGCGGCCGGCGCCTACCTGCGGCGGCGCCTTCTCGCCCGCACGAAGCAGTGGCGCGAGGATCAGGTCTACGAGGTCGAGGTGCGCGTGTTGCGGCCGCAGACCGCGGTGGTCCCGCTGGTCACCTCGGGCGGCAGCATCGCACTGCGCAAGGCCGCAGTCCTTCCCGGTACGGCCAGAGCTTCCCTGGACGCCCTGGCCGACGCGGAGATCGCGTGGGTGCACGCGTGGCGGCGCAGCCAGTGGCGGCTGGTGGGGCTGCGGGTGCTGGCCGGCGTCCTGCTGATCGGCGGCCTGCTGCAGTACTTCTCCTGGCTGGGCAGCGTCGGCGCCTAGGACTTCTCCTGGCTGGGCAGCGCCGGCGCCTGGGCTCGGCAGCGCCGCCGCCCGGGGGTTGGCGACCCTGGCCGCCAACCCTCCCGGTCGCGCCGGTCAGGCGTCGATCGCCGCCATGACCTCGTCGGAGATGTCAGCGTTGGAGTAGATGTTCTGCACGTCGTCGCAGTCCTCGAGGACGTCGATCAGCTTGAACACCTTGCGGGCCGCCTCTTCGTCGAGCGGCACGTTCATGGTCGGCACCAGCGAGGACTCCGCCGAGTCGTAGTCGATGCCGGCGTTCTGCAGGGCGGTGCGGACCGCGACCAGGTCGGTCGGCTCGCTGACCACCTCGAACGAGTCACCCAGATCGTTGATCTCCTCGGCGCCGTCGTCGAGCACGGCGAGCATGACGTCGTCCTCGCTCAGCTCACCCTTCGGGACGATGATCACGCCCTTGCGGTTGAACAGGTACGACACGCTGCCGGCGTCGGCGAACGTGCCGCCGTTACGGGTCAGCCGGGTCCGCACCTCGGTGGCCGCGCGGTTCCGGTTGTCGGTGAGGCACTCGATCAGGATGGCGACACCGTTCGGGCCGTAACCCTCGTACATGATCGTCTGCCAGTCGGCGCCGCCGGCCTCCAGGCCGGAGCCGCGCTTGACCGCGCGATCGATGTTGTCGTTCGGAACCGACGACTTCTTCGCCTTCTGAATGGCGTCGTAGAGCGTGGGGTTGCCGGAGGGGTCACCACCGCCGGTCCGGGCCGCGACCTCGATGTTCTTGATCAGCTTCGCGAACATCTTGCCGCGCTTGGCGTCGATGACGGCCTTCTTGTGCTTGGTCGTCGCCCATTTGGAGTGGCCGGACATGCGTAACCTCCGTGTCTACCGTGCGGGTGCGGCCTGGCGGACCATCTCGACGAAGTACCGATGGACGCGAAGGTCACCGGTTAGCTCCGGGTGGAAAGCCGTGGCAAGCAGGTTGCCCTGCCGAACGGCGACAATCCTACCGGCGGCGGCACCGTCGGTGACGCGGCCCAGCACCCGCACGTCGGGACCGACCTCCTCGACCCACGGCGCCCGGATGAAGACGGCGTGGAACGGCTCGCCCTCGATGTCCTCGATCTCGACAGCGGCCTCGAACGAATCGACCTGCCGGCCGAACGCGTTGCGCCGCACCGTCATCTCGATGCCCTGGAACGACTCCTGGTCCGGCCGCCCGTCCAGCACGGTCGTGGCCAGCATGATCATGCCGGCGCAGGAGCCGTACACCGGCATGCCGTCGGCGATCCGCTTGCGGATCGGGTCGAGCAGGCCGAAGGTGACCGCCAGGTTGCTGATCGCGGTCGACTCGCCGCCCGGGATCACCAGAGCCTCGACGTCGGCGAGTTCCTCGGGCCGGCGGATCGGCCTCGCCAGCACATCCGACTCGGCCAGGGCAGCCAGGTGTTCGCGCACGTCGCCCTGCAGGGCCAGCACTCCGATGTTCACGTCACCCACTCTAGGCACGCGGTCTTCCCGCCTGTTGCGCGGCAGCCGCGGGGGCCACTTGAGAAGTCCGGCGGCGCGAACCCAACGGCAACCGAGCGGCGACCGGTCTGCACTCCGGGGGCCCCGGAACGGCCCGAACTGATGGGCATGACGGACACGATGGTGGTGGAGCTCGGACTGCAGGCCATGAGCGTTGCGGCGAAGATGTCGGCGCCGGTGCTGCTGACCGCCCTGGCGGTCGGATTCGCGATCTCGCTGTTCCAGTCGGTGACCCAGATCCAGGAGGCGACGCTCTCCTTCGTGCCGAAGGCGGTGGCGATCGGTGCGGCGCTGCTGCTCTGCGGCAACTGGATGCTGCGGGAGATGATGACGTACACGGAGCAGTTGTTCGAGAAGCTGCCGGCCCTGCTGGGCTGACCCGTACCAAGAAGGCCGTCCCTCGGGGCGGCCTTTTTCGTGTCTGGTTTCGCGTCCGGTTCGTGTCTGGTTTCGCGTCCGGCTCGCGTCCGGTTTCGTGTCCGGGTAAAGCAGGCCACCGGCAGGTCGATTGGCTATCGGAAGGGCCGTTGCAGCTTCGTAGGATCCCGTTTACCGACAACCCCGCACGAGGAGCCGAAACCCCATGTCTGAGAACCAGCCCGCCATCGGGACCGCCCGCGTCAAGCGCGGCATGGCGGAGATGCTCAAGGGCGGCGTGATCATGGACGTGGTCAACGCCGAGCAGGCGAAGATCGCCGAGGACGCCGGCGCCGTCGCGGTCATGGCCCTGGAGCGGGTGCCGGCCGACATCCGCGCGCAGGGCGGTGTGTCCCGGATGTCCGACCCCGACATGATCGACGGGATCATCAACGCGGTCTCCATCCCGGTGATGGCCAAGGCCCGCATCGGCCACTTCGTCGAGGCCCAGGTGCTGCAGTCGCTCGGCGTCGACTACGTGGACGAGTCCGAGGTGCTGACGCCCGCCGACTACGCCAACCACATCGACAAGTGGCAGTTCACCGTGCCGTTCGTCTGCGGCGCCACCAACCTGGGCGAGGCACTGCGCCGGATCACCGAGGGCGCGGCGATGATCCGCTCCAAGGGCGAGGCCGGCACCGGCGACGTCTCGAACGCCACCACCCACATGCGCAAGATCCGCGCCGAGATCCGCCGGCTGCAGACCCTGCCCGAGGACGAGCTGTACGTCGCCGCCAAGGAGCTGCAGGCCCCGTACGAGCTGGTCAAGGAGGTAGCAGAGGCCGGCAAGCTGCCGGTGGTGCTGTTCACCGCCGGCGGTATCGCCACCCCCGCCGACGCCGCCATGATGATGCAGCTCGGCGCCGAGGGCGTGTTCGTCGGCTCCGGCATCTTCAAGTCCGGCAACCCGGCCCAGCGCGCCGCCGCGATCGTCAAGGCCACCACGTTCCACGACGACCCCGACGTGATCGCCAAGGTCTCCCGCGGCCTGGGCGAGGCCATGGTCGGCATCAACGTCGAGGACGAGCCGGTCCCCCACCGCCTCTCCGAGCGCGGCTGGTAACGCCGGCATCCCAGGGCCCCGCCTCCCAGCGGGGCCCTTCCCACATGCGGCGCCTCCAGCCCTTCCGGGGCACGCACGACCCCGCCCCGCCCCGCCGAACGGTCGCCATGAGCGCGCGGCCACCGCCGAGCGTGGCAAACCGCCCAAGATCGGCGCGGTACGCGGCGGCGGGGAATCGGCTGGCCGGCTGGCTGTCAGGGCTGCTTCCGCAAGCGCGAAACGACACTGAGCGCCAGCCGGATGGAGAGCTGGGGGAGGGCTGGGCGGCCGCTGCCAGGGCTGCTTCCGCGGGGGCGACCGAAGGCTGGAGGTGAGCGCGACCGGGGGCCGGGGTGGGAGCGACCGGGGGCTGGCGGGTGAGCGACCGGGGCTGGGGGTGAGCGCGACTGAGGGCTGGGGGTGGGCGCGACCCGGGGCCGGGGTGGCGCGACTGAGGGCTGCGGGTGGGGCTGGGTGGTTAGACCGGGGCGGTGGGGAGGATGCCTTCGGGCGGGTGGGTGGGGGTGGGGACGACCACGGGTGGGAGGTCGGGGAGGACAGGTTCGACGATGTCGAAGTACTCCGGGCGAGGGTGGCGCCGGGTCAGGCCGAGCACCCGCACCAGCGGGCGGCGGCGGGCGCTGAGGGCGTCGCGTACCGAGTCGGTGTGTACCTGGCGGGCCAGCACGACCCGGCGGCTGGTGGCGATCAGCGTGCGGGCGGCGCCGTCGGCCGGGTTGAGGTCGACGTTCTGGAGCTGGCGGGTGAGGTCGTTCTCCGCGGTCTCGCGGTCGCCGGGTTCGGCGTCGAGCGCCAGCCGGGCGGCGGCGTAGAGCTCGACCGAGTCACCCTGTTCGGCGACGACGGCGGCCGCGGCCGCGCGGCGCATCAGATGCGCGTCCAGGGCGCGCTCGGCCGCTGCCGCCCGCAGATGCAGGCGCTCCACTCGCTGAGCGGTCCAGCCGAGGTACGCCGAGAAGATCGCGGCCAGCACGACGACTCCCACCACCCACCACATGCGGGGCATCGTAGTGCCGGAATGTGTCGAGCAGTTACGTGCCCTGACCGTGGTCGGCCCACTCGTCGTCGAGAACGCGCCCGTCGGTGGCCTCGATCGCGGTGGCGTAGACCTCCAGCACCCGGTTGGCCACGCTGGGCCAATCGAACGTCGCGACGACGGTACGAGCGCACGACGCCAGATCCGCCCGACGGTGTGGATCATCGAGCAGATCGCCGAGCAGTGTGGTGAGCGCCACCTGGTCACCGGTGGGGAAGAGGGCGCCGGCCCGCCCGCCGTCCAGCACCCGGCGGAACGCGTCCAGGTCGCTGGCGGCGATCGCGGCGCCGGCCGCCATCGCCTCGGTGAGGATCATGCCGAAGCTCTCGCCACCGGTGTTCGGCGCCACGTAGACGTCGACGCTGCGCAGCATCCGGGCCTTGTCCGCCTCGGAGACCAGGCCCAGGAACTCCACCCGGTCGTGCAACTCGGGCGGGATGTCGTCGTACAGCTCGTCGCGGTCGCCCGGGCCGGCCACGAGCAGGCGGAGCCCGGGTCGTTGCCGAGCGAGTGACACGTACGCCGTACGCAGCAGGGGGAAGCCCTTGCGAGGCTCGGTGAACCGGCCGAGGAAGCCCAGCGCACCGCCCTCGCCGGGCCATCCCGGCAAAGGCGCAGCCGAGGCGAACTTGGCGACCGCGACCCCGTTGGGGATCTCCACCGCGCCGCCGCCGAGGTGTTCGACGTGGACCTTGCGGGCCAGTTCGCTGACCGCGATCCGCGCGGTGATCTTCTCGACCACCGGCTGGACGAACGGCTGCGCGGCGGACAGGAACCGGGAGCGGGTCATCGCGGTGTGGAAGGTGGCGACGACCGGGCCGCGAGCGGAGAGGACGGCCAGGAAGGAGAGGCTGGGCGAGATCGGCTCGTGCACGTGCAGCACGTCGAACTGCCCCTTGGCCAGCCAGCGCCGCACCCGGGCCGTGGAGATCGGGCCGAAGGTGATCCGGGCGACCGAGCCGTTGTACGGCAGCGGGACGGCCCGCCCCGCCGGCACCACGTAGGGCGGCAGTTCGGCGTCGTCGTCGGCGGGCGCCAGGACGCTCACCTCGTGACCGAGACCGATCAGCGCCTCCGCCAGGTCCATGATGTGGTTCTGCACACCGCCCGGGACGTCGAACGAGTAGGGCGAGACGATCCCGATCCGCACGAATCCTCCTAGAGCCAGAGCTTCTGGAGCATGTGCCAGTCCTGCGGGTGGTCGGCGATGCCGGCCGCGAACGCGTCGGCGAGCTGCTGGGTGGTCTGTCTGACACGCTCGTCGAGCGGGCCCTCGGTGGGCGGGGTGATCGGCCGCATCTTCGCCATCGTGCGCTTCTCGTCGAACCACAGGTCGACCGCGAAGATCGGCGCGCCGGTGCGGATCGCCAGGATGGCCGGTCCGGCCGGCATCCGGGTACGCCCGCCGAAGAACTCCACCTCGACCCCGGCCCGGGACAGGTCCCGATCGGCGAGCAGCGGCACCACCCAGCCCTTGTTCAGGTGCTCGCTCAGCACGTCGAGCGGTGCGCGTTCGCCACCGGTGAGGGGCAACACCTTCATGCCGAGCTTTTCCCGGTACGCCAGGAACTGCTCGAACACCGCCTCGGGCTTGAGCCGCTCGGCGACGGTGATCATCGGCCAGTCGTGCGAGACCACCCACGCCCCGGCGACGTCCCAGTTCGCCACGTGCGGCAGCGCCAGCACCACCCCGTGACCGTCGGCGACCGCCTTCTTCAACTGCTGGTAGCTCTCCGGCAGCATGAAGAACCCGTCCAGGAACTGCTCGCGGGTCTGCGACGGCAGGCGGAACGCCTCCATCCAGTAGCGCGCGTAGGAGCGCAGCCCGTCGCGGACCAGGGTGTCCGGCATGTCCGGGCCGGCCACCTGCTGCAGGTTGCGCCGCAGCCGCTGGGTGCCCGGGCCGTTGGCTTTCCACGCCCGGTCGGCGACCGTGGTGAAGAGCTTGCGGGCGACCGGCAGCGGCAGCGCGCGGATCACCCGCCAGCCGGCCGCGTAACCGAGCTCGATCAGCCGGTCCTTCACGCCGCCGGTTCCTTGACGTCCGAGCGGGCCGCGCTGACCAGCCGCTGGAAGACGGTGAACAGCGACAGCGCGGCGAGCACGCAGAGCGCCGCGGGCAGGCCCCAGTCCAGGCCGGCCGCGCCGAGCAGGCCGCCGACACCGACGATGAGCAGCCGCTCGAGCCGCTCGGCGATCCCGACGTCGGCGTTGAGCCCGAGGCTCTGCGCGCGGGCCTTCACGTACGAGACGACCTGTCCGGCGACCAGGCTGATCAGGGCGGCGACGACGCCCCACCAGATGCCCTCGGTGGCCAGGTAGTAGGTGACCGCCCCGAACACGGCGCCGTCGGCGAGGCGGTCCATGGACGAGTCGAGGAGTGCCCCGAATTTCCCGTTACCACCCCGCATGCGGGCCATTGTGCCGTCCAGGGCATCGGTGAGCGCGCAGGCGGTTACGATCACCGTGCCCCAGAAGAGGTGGCCGAGGGCACCGAAGTAGGAGCCGATCAGCACCCCGACGGTGCCGGCGACGGTTACCGCGTTGGGTGTGACCCCGATGCGGAGCAGGAAGCGTGCGACCGGGTTGACGCCGTACGCGACGACGGCACGGGCCGTAGTTTGAACGATCTTTGCCATGGCCGTCTCACCATAACGGCGTGCGACCAGCGGTGGTACGGCCCAGGCCACTGGTTGGCCGTATCGTCACCATCCGGCACAGTTCGGAGCAGTGCCTGCCGCGCGGCGGAAAACCGAAGAAAAGCGGGGATGAGGGTCCTTGCGGCGGATACATGCCCGGGTGTGGGATTTGCAGAACAGCGGCGTAACGAACGGGAAACGACGGGAGCGCTCGGCATGGCGCAGAAGACTTCGGAGAAGGGAAATGCCGGCGCGTCCGCGCCGGTGGTGACAGACCCCGGCAGAGTACGCAACGTGGTGCTGGTGGGGCACTCGGGTTCCGGGAAGACGACCCTGGTCGAGGCGCTGCTCGCCGCCACGGGCACGATCCCGCGGGCGGGCACGGTCGCCGACGGCACCACGGTCACCGATCACGATCCGGCGGCGGTCCGCCAGCAGCGCTCGGTCGCGCTGGCCTGCGCACCGCTCATGCACGGCGACGTCAAGATCAATTTGTTGGACACCCCCGGCTACGCCGACTTCGTCGGGGAGCTTCGGGCCGGCCTGCGCGCGGCGGACGCCGCGCTCTTCGTCGTCTCCGCGGTGGACGGGGTGGACGACTCCACCACCGCGCTGTGGGACGAGTGCGCCGCGGTCGGCATGCCGCGGGCGGTGGCGATCACCCGGCTCGACCATCCGCGCGCCGATTACGAGGAGACCCTGCAGGACTGCCAGGAGGCGTTCGGCGAGAACGTGCTTCCCATCTACCAGCCGATGCTCGGCGACGACGGTCAGTCGATCGCCGGCCTGCTCGGGCTGGTCACGCTGCGAGTGCTGGACTATTCGCAGGGCTACCCGCCGCGGGCGGGCGAGGCCGAGCCGGAGCATCTGAACCCGATCGCCGACGACCGGAACACACTCATCGAGGGGATCATCGCCGAGAGCGAGGACGAGACCCTGATGGACCGGTATCTCGGCGGGGAGCTGATCAGCACCGAGGCGCTCGTACCGGACCTGGAGAAGGCGGTCGCGCGGGGCAACTTCTACCCGGTCATCCCGGTCTGTGCGGGCACCGGCGTCGGTCTGGACGCGCTGCTCGACGGCCTGGTCGGCGCCGCGCCGACGCCGCTGGAACATGAACTGCCGGTGGTCACCGGGGTGGACGGCTCACCGCGCCCGCCGCTGACCTGCGACCCGGACGGACCGTTGGTCGCCGAGGTGGTGCGCACCACGATCGACCGGCACGTCGGCCGGGTCTCGCTGGTCCGGGTCTTCTCCGGCACCCTGCGGCCGGACCAGACGCTGCACGTCTCCGGGCACGGCCTGGCCGAGCGCGGCCACCCCGACCACGACGCCGACGAGCGGGTGGCGCACGTCTACTCCCCGCTCGGCGCGCAGCTGCGCGAGGTCCCGCAGGCGATCGCCGGCGACCTCTGCGCGATCACCAAGTCCGGCAGCGCGGAGACCGGCGACACGCTCTCCAGCAAGGACAACCCGCTGCTGATGGCGCCGTGGACGATGCCCGAGCCGCTGCTGCCGATCGCGGTGGTGGCCAAGACCCGCTCCGACGAGGACAACCTGGCGAAGAACCTGGCCCGGCTGGTCGCCGGCGACCCCACGCTGCGCCTGGAGCGCAACCCGGAGACCCACCAGTTGGTGCTCTGGACGATGGGCGAGTCCCACGCCGACGTGGTGCTGGACCGGCTCCGCTCCGGCGGCGTCGAGCTGGACACCGAGCCGGTCAAGGTGGCGCTGCGGGAGACCTTCGGCGCCGCGGCGCAGGGTCACGGCCGGCACGTCAAGCAGTCCGGCGGCCACGGGCAGTACGCGGTCTGCGACATCCGCGTGGAGCCGCTGCCGCGCGGCGAGGGTTTCCAGTTCGTCGACAAGGTGGTCGGCGGCGCGGTGCCGCACAACTACATCCCGTCGGTGGAGAAGGGCGTCCGCGCCCAGCTGGAACGCGGTCTGGCCGCCGGCTACCCGGTGGTCGACCTGAAGGTCACGCTCTACGACGGCAAGGCGCACAGCGTGGACTCCTCCGACGCGGCCTTCCAGACGGCCGGCTCGCTGGCGCTGCGCGCCGCGGCCGAGAGCGGCCAGATCACGCTGCTGGAGCCGGTCGACGAGATCGAGGTACGGGTACCCGAGTCCTACGTCGGTGCGGTGATGAGTGACCTGTCCGGCCGGCGCGGACGGCCCCAGGGCAGCGAGTCCGGCGCGGCGGGCGAGGCCAGCACGGTGCGGGCCGAGGTGCCCGCCACCGAACTGGTCCGGTACGCCGTGGAGCTGCGCGCACTGACCTCCGGCACCGGCACGTTCACCCGCCGGTATCTGCGGCACGAGCCGATGCCCGCCCACCTGGCCGACGCGGTCCGCAAGGAGCACGCGGCGTCCAGGTAGGCCATGCCTTCAGAGGTGCCATGCCTTCAGAAAGGCCATGCCTTGGTGAACAGGTCGCGGGTATCGGTGAGCACCTGCGGCACCACCTTGGTCCGGCCGATCACCGGCATGAAGTTGGCGTCGCCGCCCCACCGGGGCACCACGTGCTGGTGCAGGTGGGCGGCGATGCCCGCGCCGGCGATCGCGCCCTGGTTCATCCCGATGTTGAAGCCGTGCGGACTGCTGGTGGAGCGGATCACCCGCATCGCCGTACGCGTGAACGCCGCCACCTCGACCGTCTCGTCCTCGGTGAGCTCGGTGTAGTCGGCGACGTGCCGATACGGGCAGATCAGCACGTGCCCGGGGTTGTACGGATACAGGTTCAGCACCGCGTAGACCAGGGTGCCCCGCGCCACGACCAGGCTGTCCGCCTCGGGCAGGCCGGGCGCCACGCAGAACGGGCAGCCGGCGGGCCGGTCGGCGCCGGAGATGTAGGTCATCCGGTGCGGCGTCCAGAGCCGCTCCAGGCCGTCCGGTTCGCCGGTCTCCGCCCGCTGCTCGTCCACGCACCGAATCCTATGCGCGGACGAGCGGCGGGTGCAGAACTCAGGCCGCGGACGGCCCGGTGTTGACGCGGGAGCGGACCACCTCGACGACGTGCGCGACGGCCTCGTCGATCGAGACGCCGTTGCGCTGCGAGCCGTCGCGGTAGCGGAACGACACGGTGCCGCCGTTCACGTCGTCGTCGCCGGCGATCGCCATGAACGGGATCTTCTGCTGCTGCGCCGTACGGATCTTCTTCTGCATGCGGTCGGTGGAATGATCCACCTCGGCCCGGATGCCCTCCTTGCGCAGACGAGCCACGAACTCTTCCAGATACGAAGCGTGGTCGTCGCGGATCGGGATGCCGACCACCTGCACCGGCGCCAGCCAGGCCGGGAACGCGCCGGCGTAGTGCTCGACCAGCACACCGAAGAACCGCTCGATCGAGCCGAACTTCGCCGAGTGAATCATGACCGGCTCCTGGCGGGAACCGTCGGCGGCCTGGTACTCCAGCCCGAACCGGGCGGGCTGGTTGAAGTCGTACTGGATGGTCGACATCTGCCAGGTACGCCCGATCGCGTCCTTCGCCTGCACGCTGATCTTCGGGCCGTAGAAGGCCGCGCCACCCGGGTCGAGCACCAGTTCCAGGCCGGACTCGGTGGCCACGTCCTCGAGCACCTTGGTCGCCGCGGCCCACTGCTCGTCCGAGCCGATGAACTTGTCGCTCTGCGGGTCCCGGGTGGACAGCTCCAGGTAGTAGTCGTCCAGACCGAAATCGTCCAGCAGCGAGCGCACGAAGTTCAGCAGGTGCTTGATCTCGCCGGGCGCCTGCTCGGCGGTGACGTAGGAGTGCGAGTCGTCCTGGGTCAGACCGCGCACCCGGGTCAGGCCGTGCACCACGCCGGACTTCTCGTAGCGGTACACCGTGCCGAACTCGAACAGGCGCATCGGCAGCTCACGGTAGGACCGCCCGCGCGACCTGAAGATCAGGTTGTGCATCGGGCAGTTCATCGCCTTGAGGTAGTAGTTCGCCCCCTCGAGCTCCATCGGCGGGAACATCGTGTCCTTGTAATACGGCAGGTGACCCGAGGTGTGGAACAGGCCTTCCTTGGTGATGTGCGGCGAGCCGACGTACTGGAAGCCCTCCTCGATGTGCCGCGCGCGGACGTAGTCCTCCATCTCGCGCTTGATCACCCCACCCTTCGGGTGGAAGACCACCAGACCCGACCCGATTTCATCGGGGAAGGAGAACAGGTCCAGCTCGGTGCCCAGCTTGCGGTGGTCACGGCGCTCGGCTTCAGCGAGACGGTTGAGGTACGCCTTGAGCTCGTCCCGGGACGGCCACGCGGTGCCGTAGATCCGCTGCAGCTGCGGGTTCTTCTCCGACCCGCGCCAGTACGCGGCGGCCGAGCGCATCAGCTTGAACGCCGGGATGAGCCGGGTCGACGGCAGGTGCGGGCCGCGGCACAGGTCGCCCCAGACCCGCTCGCCGTCCTTGCCGAGGTTGTCGTAGTGGGTCAGCTCGCCGGCCCCGACGGCCGCGGCCTCCTCGTCCACGTCACCCTTGATGTCGACCAGCTCGAGCTTGAAGGGCTCGCTCTTCAGCTCGGCCTTGGCCTCGTCGAGGGAGGCGTACTCCCGGCGGCGGAAGGTCTGGCCGGCCTTGACGATCTCCTGCATCCGCTTCTCGAGCTTGGTCAGGTCCTCCGGCTGGAACGGCTTCTCCACGTCGAAGTCGTAGTAGAAACCGTCCCGGATCGGCGGGCCGATGCCCAGCTTCGCCTCGGGGAAGACGTCCTGCACGGCCTGGGCCAGCACGTGCGCGGTCGAGTGGCGCAGCACGTCGAGCCCGTCCGGCTCGTCGATCGCGACCGGGGTCACCTCGGTGTCGGCCTCCGGCGCCCAGTTCAGGTCGCGCAGCCGGCCGTCCGCCTCACGGACCACGACGACCGCCTTCGGCCCGTGCGCCGGCAGCCCGGCGGCGGCCACCGCGTCGGCCGCCGTAGTCCCGGCCGGGACGACTAGCGGGTCGGCCACAGCGGGTGTACGGGTCGCAGACACGGTGTTCTCCATTCAGAAAAGGGAAGGTCCGGTTCCCGATGCTATCCGTCGGCTTTCGACCATCTCCGCCCGGCGCGCGAGGTCACTCCCCGCCCGCTGCCGCCAGCCACGACGGCAGCGGCTCGCGGGCCGAGAGCCAGGCCGGCGGGATGCCGTCCAGCCCGGTGTGCGCGGCCACCACCCCACCGGCGATGGCGGCCGTGGTGTCCACGTCCCCGCCGGAGATCACGCACGCCGCCACCGCGGCCGGGTAATCGTGCAGATAGTGAGCCGCCACCCAGAGGGCGAACGGCACGGTGTCCTGCGCCGTCGCCCGGCTGCCGTTGCCGAGCCGGTATGCCGCCTCGTCCACCCCCGAGATCCCGGCGGCCTCGACCACCCCGTCGCGGACCACGCTCGTCGGGGTGTGCGTGGCGACGGCCCGCAGCAGCTGTTCCGGTTCCGGCTTGTGTCCGTGCAGCCGGGCGGCGGCAGCGACGGCGGCGGCCACCGAGACGGCCACCCCACCGGCGATCCCCTCCGGGTGGGCATGGGTGACCTCGGCTGCGCGTACCCCCTGGGTGGCTGCATGGGCGAGTGAATCGGCGTGCCAGGCGCCCAGCGGCGCCGCCCGCATCGCCGCGCCGTTGCCGCAGGAGCCCTGGCCGTCGAAGGCGGCCGCGGCCGCGATCGGCCAGGGCAGACCCTGCTGGATCTCGCGCAGCATGACCACCGCGCCCGGGCCGTACCCGCGGCCCGGGTCGAACACCCGGCCCAGCATCTCGGCGAACCCGTCCCGGTCGAAGTCGCCCTCGGCCAGCGTCGCCACCAGGCAACACGCCTGCTCGGTGTCGTCGGTCCACTCCCAGGGCGCCTCGGGCACCCGGGCCTCGAGCAGGTCGGACGGCTTGTTGGCGGGCACGAAGTACTGGGCTCCGAGGGCGTCACCGACACTGAGGCCGGCCAGGCTCTCCAGAGCCAACGCGAGTCGCGTACCGGGGAAGAGGGTGAATGACATCAGCGCTTCGGATCGTAATTCATCACTCAGCGTCATCAAAGCTTCTCGCTGGATCACCCTTTAGGTTTCGGTTGCCAGGGACGCTACGGTCTTCGCATGGCCACGGTGTTGCTCGTCGAAGACGATCATGTCGTGCGCGGCGCCATGCTCCGATCGCTAGCCGACCGGGGGCACGCCGTGCACGCCGTCGGCACGGCTCTGGAGGCTCTGCGGCGCGTCGCCGCGGAGACGCCCGACCTGGTCGTGCTGGATCTCGGGCTGCCCGATCTGGACGGTTCCGACGCGCTGCGCATGCTGCGCGGCATCACCGATGTGCCGATCATCATCGCCACCGCCCGTGACGACGAGCAGACCGTCGTGCGCCTGCTGCGCGCCGGCGCCGACGACTACATGGTCAAGCCGTTCACCGGCGCCCATCTGGACGCCCGGATCGCCACCGTGCTGCGCCGGGTGGGCCGGGCCAGCCGGGCCGCGCAGCCGGCCGTGCACGAGGTCGGCGAGCTGCGGGTGGACATCGGCGAGCGCAGCGCCACCCTCGCGGGTGAGTCGCTGGCGCTGACCCGTAAGGAATTCGATCTGCTGGCCTATCTCGCCGCCCGTCCGGGCCGAGTGGTGTCCCGTCGTGAGCTGTTGGAGGAGGTATGGCGACAGCCGTCGGTCGGCGAGGACCAGACCATCGACGTTCATTTGTACTGGCTTCGCCGGAAGTTGGGCGAGTCCGCGGCGAAGCCCCGCTACCTGCGCACCGTGCGGGGGGTCGGATTCCGGTTGGTGGCGCCGGACTGAGGTTGCGGCTGGCGTACACCACCGCCGCCACCACCGCGGTCGCCGCGCTCGTCTTCCTCGTCCCGCTCGGCTGGGGGCTGCGCGACGACCACCGGGACACCGCACTCGCTGAGGCGGCCCGGCGTACCGCGACCGTGGCCGGCGCCATCGCCGCCGGGACCGGGGAGAAGGGCGTGGCCGCCGCGGTCGCGGCGGCCGGCGGCAACCCGGTCGTGCACACCCCCGGCATCGCGCCCAGCGCGGGCGGCCGGGCCGACGCGGCGCTCATCGACCGCGCCGCGCCGCTGCCCGAGCCGACCGTCGAGGACGTCGACGGCGGCGTGGTACGCCTACAGCCGGTCACCGTCGGTGGCAAGACCCTGGTGGTGGAGGCCTTCGTCCCGGACTCGGTCCTGAACGAGAACACCGCCCGCGACTGGTGGCTGCTGCTCGGCCTGGCCGTGGTCCTGGTCGGCGGCGCGGTCTTCGTGGTGGACCGGCTGGCCCGGGGCGCGGTCGACTCGGCCCGCAACCTGGTGGACGCCGCTCTCGCGGTCGGCGACGGTGACCTGGGTGTGCGCATCCATCCATCCGGCCCGCGCGAGCTGGCTGAGGCCGGCTACGCCTTCAACCGGATGGCGGACCGGCTGGTCACCTCCCGCACCGACGAGCGGGAACTGGTCGCCGACCTGTCGCACCGGTTGCGTACCCCGCTGACCGCGCTGCGGCTGGACGCCGAGGCGCTGGATCCGGACGACACCCAGATCCTCGACCTCAGCGCCGACGAGGTGGACCGCCGGCGCGGCATCCGGCGCATCCGGCAGGCCATCGGCACCCTCGAGGACGAGGTCAACGCCCTGATCAACACCACCCGGCAGGCGGTCGCCGCGCAGGTCGCCGCGCCTGAGGACGGGCTCTGCGACGCCAGCGAGGTGGTCCGGGAACGGATGATGTTCTGGTCCGCCCTCGCCGGCGACCAGGACCGTCAGTACCGGGTGGTCGGCGCGCACCTGCGCATCCCGGTGCCGGTGGCCCGGGCCGAGCTGGCCGCCGCGCTGGACGCGGTGCTCGGCAACGTCTTCCGGTACACCCCGCAGGGCACCGCGTTCGAGGTCGGGCTCTCCCGCCGGGACGGCTGGGTGGCGCTGCGCGTGGACGACGCCGGGCCGGGCATCCCCGACCCGGAACGGGCGCTGCGGCGCGGCCAGAGCAACCAGGGCTCCACCGGGCTGGGTCTGGACATCGCCCGGCGGGTGGCCCAGGCGACCGGCGGTTCGGTGAGCCTGGACCGGGCTGCGATGGGCGGCGCGAGCGTGGTTATGCTCCTCGCCGACGCGGACGCCACGCCGAAGGCACCGAGCCGGTTCGGCCTGGTCGGACGCGGTCGACTGACCCGTGAGCGAGACCCCGGACGACGCCGTGGGCAACAACCGGGGCGTGAATGAACCTTTTTCAGCGTGGCCAGGGCCATACGGCCCGGCGGAGACCTACGACCCGGATCATTCTGGCCCGACGCCAGGCTGAAAAAGGTTCATTGAGCTTCCAGAACAGAGACCGTGTCCCCCGGACGGAACAGCGCTTGCTTATATCTCTATTAAGGGCGTTCCCCTGGCGCGCCAAGGCTGGCAGTCTTCCCTCCGATCCCATCCGGCTTCCCGGCTCGCAACCCGCAGCGCGTCCCCATCGCCGCGAACCGAGGAGCCGCCACGCGGTGGGAGGTGGCCACCCCATGGGCCCCTCCCACCGTCACCCAGCTCGACGAGGAGACGCAGTGTCCGCGCATCGCCGGCCAGCGTTCCGCGGGTCGCCCAAGGGGCGACGGCGCGCTCCGAGCGAGGGCAACGGACGAACACGCTCCGCAACCTCCCGGCTCCTTCCGGTAGCACTCGGGCTGGCACTGCTCGGTGTGGGCGGGGTGGTCGGCCCCAGCGTCATCGGTGCCGGTTCCGACGGTGACGCGGACCGCCTCTCTCGCGCCGGGCTCCCGGCCGACGCGCCCGAGCAGGGCCTGGTCTACACCGGTCTGAAACTCGCCGCCGCCGACTCGCTCTGCGCCGGTTCCTACCTGCTCTACGACGAGACGTGCACGCACGGGCCGGAACGCCCGCCGGCCGGCCTCGCGGTACGCCGTGACGTCGCCCCGGTCACCGGGGGTACCAGCCAGTTCACCGCGGTCCGCCGGGAGACCGGGGCCGTGCCGGCGGACGCCGAGATCGCCCGGGACGAGGGCGGCAGCGCGCTGACCGCCGACGCGCCGGCCCTGATCCCGGACGCCGCCCCCGGCCAGGCCGACTTCATCCTCGGCCCGGACGACGTGGCCTGCTCCGGTGACGGCCGCAGCGGCAAGCGGGTGCAGCTGCTCTACCTGCACGACTCGGCCACCGACAGCCGGTACGCGAAGTTCCTCAACTCGTTCCGCACCTGGGCGGCCGGGGTCGACGCGATCTACGACGCCAGCGCCGGCGAGACCGGTGGCTCCCGGCACATCCGGTACGTGACCACTCCCGACTGCCGGGTCGACGTCGCCGAGGTGCAGCTGCCGGACGGCTCGCTCGGCTCGTTCCTCAAGACCATCGAGTCGCTGCGCTCGCTCGGCTACAACCGGACCGACCGCAAGTACCTGATGTTCTCCGACACGAACGTCTACTGCGGCATCTCGACCTACGTCGCCGACACCCGGGGCGGCCGTACCAACCGCAACAACGGCGGCCCGTCCTACGCCCGCGTCGACTCCGGCTGCTGGAGTTCCGCGGTGGCGGCGCACGAGCTGACCCACTCGCTCGGCGCGGTCCTCTCCGACTCGCCGAACGCCACCGGCGCGGGCAGCTGCGTCGACGAGTCCGACCTGCTCTGCGGCCCCGACCGCTCGGGCAAGCCGGTCCGCAACGTGTGCCCGAAGAACCACAAGATCCGGCTGGACTGCGGGCACGACGACTACTTCAGCACCAACCCGAAGCCCGGCAGCTACCTGGACCGGCACTGGAACGTGGCGCTCAGCGACTTCCTGCTGCGCAGCGACGGCGGCGACGACATCCCGGACGCCCCGGGCGCCACCCGGCCGGACACCAGCACGCCGGCTCCCCCCACGCCGACCGCTCCCGCCACCCCGGACCCCAAGCCCGTCGACCCGTCCCCCAGCCCGAGCGCGGCGGAGCCGAGCGCTCCGCCGGCGCCGGATCCCAGCCCGTCGGAGAGCCCCGCCCCGGAGGTCCCCGAGCCGGGCGCCAGCGCTACCCCCGATCCGGACCTGCCGCCGGTCGAGGAGGTGGCCAACCCGGTCGGCAAGCCGCGGCCGACTCCGCCCGGGCAGGCGAAGAAGCCGGTGCCGGGCACCGGCGACCAGGACCCGGGTGAGGCGCCGGCCGGCCCGCAGGAGACCGCCGACAACGGTGTCCAGGCGGTGCTGGAGATCCGGGAGCCGACCAGCAGCTCGGTCCGGCTCACCTGGAGCAGCGCCGACGACGACGCCCGGTATGAGGTGTCGGTCGACGGCAAGCCGGTCGCCACCACCAAGGCGACCCGGGCCCGGTTGATCGGCTTGAAGCCGGACGCCAGGTACACGGTGGCGATCCGCAACAAGAAGCTGGGCTACCTCGCCAAGGGCACCGCGGTCACCGCGCCCGCGGCCCGCCCGGTGCAGAACTCGTGGTTCGTCCTGACCAACGCCCTGACCGGCGGCGCCGCCGACCTGTACGCGGCCCGGCCGGACGACGGCACCCCGGTGACGCTCGGCGGCGAGGACGGCGGCACCCAGCAGCAGTGGCAGCTGGTGCCGGCCGAGAACGACAGCTACTCGCTGGTCTCCCGGGCCAGCAACCGCTGCGCCGTGGCGCTCGGTGGCACTCCGGCCGCCGGCTCGCCGCTGGTGCAGGGCGACTGTTACGCCACGAGCGGGGCCCGCTGGAAGCTGCAGGCCTCCGACTACGGATTCACCCTGCGCAGCACCACCGGGAACCTGGTGGTCGGAGTGGGCTCTCAGCGCTTCGGCTCGCACCGGGTGCTGGTGCTCCAGACCGACACCGGGCAGCGTCACCAGAGCTGGACGGCGGTTCCCGACTAGCCCGGACCCATAGTGCCGAGGATCGACAGGAGAGGCGGATGCCGAAGCTACTGAGCAGGCCGAAGACCGAGCCGGACGATGATCCGGCCCGGTTCAACCGACGGCGGCTGGTGCGCTGGCTGACGATCCTGACCATCGGCACCGTCACCATGGTGGCCTGCTGGCAGGAACCGCTCTACCCGTAACTGACGGTGTAGGCGTCGATCTCGGCGATCAGCGCGGCCCGGCCGGCCTCCGGCAGGAAGCTGTGCCGGACCGCGGCCCGGGCCAGTTCGGCCACGCCGGCCGGGTCCAGGTCGAGCAGGCCGGCTGCGGCCGCGTACTCGGCCTCCAGCGTGGTGCCGAACATCGGCGGGTCGTCCGAGTTCACGCTGACCGGCACGCCGGCCGCGACCAGTGTCGCGATCGGATGCTCGGCCAGCGTGGCGACGGCCCGGGTGCGCAGGTTGGAGGTGGGGCACACCTCCAGCGGGATCTGCTGCTCCGCCAGGTACGCCATGAGCCGCTCGTCCTGTGCGGCGGCGATGCCGTGCCCGATCCGCTCGGCGCCCAGTTCCCGGATCGCGTCCCAGATCGTCTCCGGTCCGGTGGTCTCACCGGCGTGCGGGACGCTGTGCAGCCCGGCCGCCCGCGCCTTGTCGAAGTACGGCTTGAACTGCGGCCGCGGCACCCCGATCTCCGGACCGCCGAGACCAAAGCTGATCAAGCCGTCGGGCCGCTCGTCCAGAGCGATCCGCAGGGTCTCCTCGGCCGCCTGCAGGCCGGCCTCCCCCGGGATGTCGAAGCACCACCGCAGGTCCACGCCGAAGTCGCGGGCCGCGCCGGTCCGGGCGTCCTCGATCGCCTCGCAGAACGCCGGCGCCGGGATGCCCCGCCGCACACTCGAGTACGGCGTGACGGTCAGCTCGGCGTACCGCACCTGCTGGCGGGACAGCTCCCGGCCGATCTCGTACGTCAGCAGCCGGACGTCCTCCGGATCGCGGATCAGGTCCACCACGCTCAGGTAGACCTCGATGAAGTGCGCGAAGTCCCGGAACTCGAAGTAGTCGGCGAGCAGCGCCGGGTCGGCCGGCACCGGCGAACTGCCCTCGTGCCGGGCGGCCAGCTCGGCCACGATCCGCGGGGAGGCCGAGCCCACGTGGTGCACGTGCAGCTCGGCCTTGGGCAGTCCGGCGATGAAGCCGGTCAGGTCAGTCAACAGTTCCCCCTATTTAGAAGCCACCACGAAGATACGGCGGAACGGAAAAGCCACGACGCCGTGCCGTTCGGGATGCGTCTCGGCGATTCGGATCGCCAGCTCCGCACGGAAGGCCACCCAGTCCTCCTCGTCCAGCGCCGCACGCACCGGGCGCAACGCGGTCCCCTCCATCCAGCGCAGCACGGGGTGATCCTCGCCGGCGGGAGAGGCGGGCAGCAGGTGCAGATAGGTCGTCTCCCAGGCGTCCACGGCGGCCCCGGCTCCGGTCAGCAACTCCGCGTATCCCGCCGCGTCGTCCACCGGGTCGGCGCGCAGCAGGCCGTCCAACCGCTCGGCGTAGCGCGGGGCGGCACCCAGCTCACGCACCGCCCGGTGGCCGGGACTGTCGAAGTTGCCGGGCACCTGCATCCCGATCCAGGCGCCGGACGGCAACTCGGTCACCCAGCGAACCAGCATCTCCCGGTGGCCGGGCACCCACTGCAGCGCGGCGTTGGTGACCACCACGTCGACGTCGGGCTCCGGCTGCCACCCGGCGATGTCGCCGAGCCGGAAGTCGACCGGCCCGGGATCGGCCGCGGCCTTCCCGATCATCTCGGGTGACGAGTCGATGCCGGTGATCCGGGCCCGCGGCCAGCGCTCGGCGAGCGTCCGGGTCAGCTCGCCGGGGCCGCAGCCGAGGTCGACGACGGCACGCGGATGCTCGGCGCCGATCTGCCGGACGAGGTCGAAGAACGGCCGGGAACGCTCAGCGCCGAACCGGCGGTACACAGCGGGATCCCACATGACTCCCCCTCAAACCGTACGTCCGTTCTGTTTCAACCTATCAGTCGAGCGGTAGGGTCACGACGTGGAAAAACGAAGCTTTCGGAAGCTGGGCCGCGAGGTCGGCGTGGTCGGTCTCGGTGCCTGGCAGCTCGGCGCCGACTGGGGCGAGGTCAGCGAGGCGGACGCGCACGCGACCCTGCAGGCCGCCGTCGACGCCGGCGTGACCTTCATCGACACCGCTGATGTGTACGGCGACGGCCGCAGCGAGCAGATCATCGGCTCCTTCGTGAAGGACCGTCCCGGCCTCACCGTCTTCACCAAGATGGGCCGCCGGCTGCCGCAGGAGCCGGCGAACTACCACCTGGACAACTTCCGCGCCTGGACCGACCGTTCCCGCGCCAACCTCGGCGTCGAGACGCTCGACCTGGTGCAGCTGCACTGCCCGCCCACCCCGGTCTACTCCTCCGACGAGGTCTTCGACTCGCTCGACACCCTCGTGCAGGAGAAGCGGATCGCGGCGTACGGCGTGAGTGTCGAACGCGTCGACGAGGCGCTCACCGCGATCGCCCGGCCCGGCGTGGCCAGCGTCCAGATCATCCTGAACGCGTTCCGGCTCAAGCCGCTCGAGCGGGTCCTGCCGGCCGCTGCCGAGGCCGGGGTCGGCATCATCGCCCGGGTCCCGCTCGCCAGCGGCCTGCTCTCCGGGCGGTACGACGAGAACACCACGTTCGCCGCGGACGACCACCGCAACTACAACCGGCACGGCGAGGCGTTCGACGTCGGCGAGACGTTCTCCGGGGTGGACTTCCGGACCGGTCTCGAGGCGGTCCGCCGGCTGCGCCCGCTGGTTCCGGAGGGCGCCACGATGGCGCAGTTCGCGCTCCGCTGGATCATCGATCAGCCCGCGGTCACCGTGGTGATCCCCGGCGCCCGTAATCCGGAGCAGGCCCGGGCCAACGCGGCAGCCGCCGATCTGTCACCGCTCGCACCGGAAACCCGGGAAACGATCTCCGCGGTCTACGATGAGTTGATTCGCCCCCAGGTGCACGACAAATGGTGAACAATGAAGCCGAGACGCCGCGATTGCGGGGCTGGCTGACGATGTCTCTCGGCCTGCTGGGGATGGTGCTCGGTGCGGTGTGGACGCTTCAGGGTCTGGATTTCCTCACCGACAGCCTGATGAGCGGTGAGCCGATCTGGGCGATCGCCGGTGGCGGGCTGTTCGTGGCCGGCCTGGTGCTGGTGGTCATCGGGATGCGCCGCCGGTCGGCCGGTTACCCGCAGGGCTGACCAGACGCAAATGGCCCCGCAACCTCGATGAGGATGCGGGGCCAAATGGTCGGGCCGGCCTCCGCCAGGCGGCCGGCGTGCCGGTCTCACGACCGGCGGTTTGGTCTCAGAGCGGGCGAACCTGCTCCGCCTGCGGGCCCTTCTGGCCCTGGGCGATCTCGAACTCCACCCGCTGGTTCTCTTCCAGAGTGCGGTAGCCGCTCGTCTGGATGGCCGAGAAGTGGACGAACACGTCAGCACCCCCGCCGTCGACGGTGATGAAGCCGAAGCCCTTGTCTGCGTTGAACCACTTCACGGTTCCTTGCGCCATGCTGAACTCTCCTTCTGAAAATGCCGGCCCGCCCAACCGCGGCAGCGCGGGGCCGATGACCGTTTTCGAGCAGCGGCGCCGCGAGGCGGCCCTTTCAGAGGACGTCTCCTCCCCCCGACCTCGTGACACGTCCCGACCCTCCCGGGAAGGGCCGATGTCCCGCGGTCAAGCGGAAGCAGCGAACCACGTACGCAAAAACTGGCCACACTGTACCCGAAAAACGGGCCGTAAAGCTGCCCCTCGTAAGAATCCAATAATGGGTGGCCGATATGGAAAAGGCCCCCCACTTCGTGGTGACGAAGCGGGGGAACCGGCAAGACTCCTGTCGATACGGAAGATGATCTAGTCGGGCCACGTCCCGGTCAGTTTCTGGGTCCCGATCGCGCTGCCACGGTGGACCGCCGCCTTCACCACAGCGAAGATGGCGCCCTGCAACGCGGCCGCCGCCAGGATCTCGGTCCAGCCGCGATCCGGGTCGCCGGCGTCCGGTGCGTCGTCGTCACCGGAGACCACCTTCCACGCCTCCTTGAACAGGAAGCCGGCCACCGCACCGGCGGCCAGACCCAGTCCGACGTTCACCGGCTTCAATGCCAGCTTGCTCAACTTGCCCGCCATCAACGCCTCCCTCGGACGATCAGGATGACACCGACCACTGCCGCGACACCGGCGAACACCAGCACAGCGGGAAACGGATTCGCTCGCACCCGTGTGCCGGCCTCGTGGGCCAGCTCGCCCGGCGAGGTCTCCCGGACCTTCTCGGTGGCACCGAAAGCCGCCTCGCGCACCCGGCCGGTCACCGCGGCCGCCTGCGTCAGCACCCGCTCCTTGGTCTGCTCGACCTGCTCCCTGGCGCGCGCCTTGACGTCCGCCCGGGCAGCCAGCGCCTGCACCGTCTCACCGAGATCGGCGCGGGTCTGCTTTATCTCCTCCCGCAGCACCGCCAGATCCGGCTTCGCCGCGGAACCATTCTTGTCACTCATGCCCGGCTACGCTCCTTGACCGCCTGCTTCACCTCGTCGACATCGGCCTTCAGGTTCTGGATCGCCGCCTGCGGCTCGGGCGGGGTCGCCCGGCGCAGCTGGCTCCGGCCCAGCAGGGCGAGCACCCCGGCCACCGCGAAGAGCACGACGGTGACGATGAGGGCCGCCAGCCAGAGGTCCAGGAAGAGATCCAGCACGATGACCAGTGTGGCGATGAGAGCGCCTACGCCGTACCCGGCGAGCACGCCCGCGCCACCGAACAAGCCGGCGCCGATACCGGCGTGCTTGCCCTTCTCGGCGAGCTCCGCCTTGGCGAGCGTCAGCTCGTCGCGCACGAGACGACTGAGTTGTTCGCTCGCGCGCTGCACCAGCTCCGCCGTGGACTGCTCGGAGAGCGGCTTGGCGGGAGTGGTGCTCAAGGCGACGGGAGCACCGTTCAAGACATCGGCCATCGTGTCCCCCTTTCCGTGTGATCGGGGTATGCCCTGATCACGACCGGCTCAATCCTCGCTGTCCGGGGCAAGCGGCGCCGTATCGCCGGTCACGGACGTGTTGTCAGGGATCCGTCCGGTCCGCCGAAGGCCACCCCGCGCCCGTCGCCGTCGTCGCCGCCGCTGAACACCCTGGCCGCGTCCGAAGAGGCGCCCAGATCGGCCCGGTGGATCGGGCGGTCCTTGCCCGTCCGCGTGGGCGCCGACTCGACCTCGGCGCGCAACCGCGGCACCGAGGCGCGCTGATGTTCCCAGATCCAGGCGACGAGCCGTTCCCGTACCAGGCAGCGCAGATCCCAGAGGGCGCCCGCGTCGGCGGCGCTCATCAGTGCCCGCAGCCGCAGGTTCCCGTCGATCGCGCCGGTCACCTGCAGCACGCAGACCCGGCCGTCCCACAGATCGGTGCTCTCACAGACCCGCTGCAACTCGGCGCGCAGCGGCTCGACCGGGGTGGACCAGTCCACGTCGATCTCGGCGGTGCCGAGCACCGCCGACCCGGTACGCGTCCAGTTCTGGAACGGTTTCGTGGTGAAGTACGACGTCGGCAGAATGAGCCGCCGGTCGTCCCAGATCTGCACCACGACCACGGTCAGGGTGATCTCCTCGATCCGGCCCCATTCGTTCTCGACCACGACCACGTCGTCCACCCGGATCGCATCGCTGAAAGCGAGCTGGATCCCGGCGAAAACGTTGCCGAGCGTGCTCTGCGCGGCCAGTGCCGCGACCACGCTGATCAGTCCGGCCGAGGCGAGCAGGCTGGCGCCGAGCGCCCGGATGTCCGGGAACGTCATGAGCATGACGCCGACGGCCAGCACCACGATGGCGGCGACGGTGACCCGGCGCAGCATCACCACCTGGGTCTTGATCCGCCGGTGCTTGCGGTTGTCCGGCACATCGGTACGCCAGCGGGCGAGCGCCACGTCCTCCATCACCAGCAGCATCGCGCCGACCAGCCAGGCGAAGGCGGCGATGCAGAGCAGGACGAGCGTGTGCATCACGCCGCCGCGGTACGGGAACTCGCCGCCGAAGACCCGGATCGCCTGCTGTACGGAGAGCAGGGTGACCGCAGTCAGGAACGGACGGTGGACCTTCGTCGCCAGGTCGGCGGCGAGCGGTGACTTTCTCCCGAGCCGGACCATCACCCGATGTGCGATCTCGACGAGGACGATCGCCGCGCCGGCCGCGATCAGGACGGCGAGCAGGGCGGTCATAACGCTGGACACGGACCTTCCTCTCCACGAACGGACTTGTGCCAGCGACTCAGCTTGCCCGTCCGGGGTCCGTGAACGCCAGTAGCGGCGGATGTCGGAGATACCTCACATCCGCCGCTACCGGGCGTGTCGCTTCAGATCTTGCGGTACTTCGCCTGCGCGATGCAGTAGACACCGAAGGCCGCGATACCGAGACCGATCAGCGCGAGCAGCCAGACACCCCAGGAGTAGGAGGCCAGCGTCTTGAGCGCGGCGTCCAGACCACGGGCCTTCTCCGGGTCGTAGTTCACGGCGGCGGTCACCACGAGCAGGCCGGCGATCGCGTACGCGATCCCCTTGGAGGTGTAGCCGGCCACCCCCATCTTGATGATCGGCTCACGGGTCGAGGCGGTCATCTGCTGGGTGTTCAGGTGCTTGACGAACTTGCGCTTCCAGCCGTAGTAGGCCATGCCGATACCGATGCCGAGCACGGTGAGCCCGATCAGGCCGACCAGCCAGCGGCCGCCCGGGGAGTCCATCAGACCGGCGGTCGCGCTGGCGTTGCTGTCACCCATCGACGCGTCGGCGCCCTGCACGACCTTGACCGCGGTCCAGGCCAGGTAGGCGTAGAGCACCGCGCGGGCGCCGGAGAGGACACGCTCGGCCATCGCGGTGCGGTCGCGCGGACCGCTCTCGCCGATGGCCGCCTCGAACGCCTGCCAGATCGCCATGGCGGCCAGGCCGATGGCGATCACGATCAGCAGCGTCTTGCCGTAGGACTGACGGGCCAGGGTCTGCAGAGCACCCGACTGGTCGGTGTCCTGCTTGGAGCCGGCGAAGGCGACCTGCCACGCGATCCAGGCGAAGAGCAGGTGGATGATGCCGTATCCGATGAACCCGCCCCGGGCCAGGTACTCCAGGGGCTTGCTCTCGGCGGCACGAGATGCGGTGTACTTGACGTTCGAAGCTGCGGATGACATGGCCCCAATGTGACCGAACGCGCCGTCCGCCAAACTTCGGTTACGGACGCGACACCTCTATCTGAATCTGGTCCGCCGTCACGCTCTCCAGCTGGACCTGCAGTCCGCCCACGTCGACCGCCTGCTGGCCCTTGGTGAGCTGGATCTGCTCGCCGGCCACGTCCAGGGTCACGGTGTTCTCGTCGGCGCTGACGAATTTCGCCTCCACACCGAGCACGTTCACGCTGGCGTTGGTCTCCCGGGCGATGGAGACCGTGCACTGGTCGAGTCCGCAGCTCACGTCCTCACTGCACCCGGTGAGGAGCGCGAGGCCGAAGGCGGCGGAGGCGAAGGCGGCGACGACACGGCGGCGGGGCTTGGAGATCAACACCCACCCAACGGTACGCGAAGACGGCAAATCTAAGCTGGTCGAATGAGTGACTACGTGGTCCAGGACAACCCCGCCCGGCACCGGTTCGAGCTGCTCGTGGAGGGCGAGGTCGGCGCGCTCGCGACCTACCATGTGCGCGACGGCGCGGTCATGATCCTGCACACCGAGACGGCCCCGGAGATGCAGGGCCGCGGCCTGGCGTCGGAGCTGGCCCGGCAGACCCTGGACCAGCTCCGGGAGCGCGGCGACCGGGTGATCCCGTCGTGCCCGTTCTTCGCCCGCTACATCAACGAGCACCCGGAGTACGCCGACCTCGTGAAGTGATTCAGGCAGCCACCGGCTGGGCCGCCGGCTCCGGGACGTCCACCCCGGCGATGATCTCGGCCGCGGCCCGTCCGAGCGCCCGGGTCGCGCCGTATGTCGCAATGTGCACGCCACCCAGCACGGTCTCCGGGATGCCCATCTCCACCACGATCGCGTCCGGCCGCAGCTCCAGCACGCGGGTCAGCGTCTCGGCGATCCACGGGTGCCGGTGCACGTCCCGGACCACCAGCACGACCGGCCGCTCGGCGGCGCCGGCCAGCACCGGCTCGGCCGGGTCGGCCAGACCGGCCAGGTCGTCGGCGGTCAACCGGCGCGACGTGGTGCCGGGCAGCAGGTCGGCCAGCGGCGCACCGAGTCCCCAGGGCGTCTCGCTGCCGATCGCGATGTTGCGCGGCGGGGCGAACTCGACCACGTGCGGCACCCCGGTGACCGGCAGGGTGCGACGGTCGTCCGCGACGGTCACCTTGATCGCCTTGCGCGCGGCGGCGAAACCGACCGCCGAGCCGCGGGAGCCGAGGACGGCCACCTCGTTCCCGGCCGCGGCGTCAGCGATGGCGCGGGCCCCGGTCTCGGTCTGCCGCGCGGTGGTCCAGGCGGCGAGCCGGCGGACCCGGGCGACCGCGTCCCGCAGCCGCTCCTCGGCGAGCTCACCGCTGCGGACGGCATCCACGATCGCGTCGCGCAGCCGGGACGCGGTCTCCTCGTCGGCGTGGTCACCGCCGACGCAGATCGCGTCGACCCCGGCGGCCAAGGCCCGGACCGTGGCGCCGGCCAGGCCGTAGCGGCGGCGTACGCCCTGCATCTCGATGCCGTCGGTGACGATCAGGCCCTCGAAGCCCAGCTGCTCGCGGAGCAGCCCGGTCAGGATCGGCCGGCTCAGCGTGGCCGGAAGTTCCGCATCGTACGCCGGGATGAGTAGGTGGCCGGTCATCACGACCTGAGCGCCGGCGGCGATGGCGGCCCGGAACGGGACCAGCTCACAGGCCTCCAGCTCGGCGATGCTCTTCGCGATGAGCGGCACGTCGTGGTGTGAGTCGACGGCGGTGTCACCGTGACCGGGGAAGTGCTTGGCGCAGCCGGCCACGCCGGACTCCTGCAGCCCGCGGATGAAGGCGGCGGTGTGCCGGGCGACCAGTTGGGGTTCGGCGCCGAATGCGCGTACCCCGATGACCGGATTGCCGGGGTTGTTGTTGACGTCCGCGTCCGGTGCGTAGTCCAGGGTGATGCCGGCGTCGGCCAGCTCCCGGCCGAGATCACGGGCGACCGCCTCGGTCAGCTCCGGGTCGTCGATCGCACCGAGCGCCAGGTTGCCCGGGCGGGAACTGCCGAGCCGCGACTCGAACCGGGTGACGTCACCGGCCTCCTCGTCGATGGCCACGATCACGTCGGGATTCTCGGCGCGCAGCTGTGCGGTCAGCGCGGCCACCTGGGCCGCCGTCTCGACATTGCGGGCGAAGAGGGCGACGCCCCCGAGTCCCTCCCCGAGCCACCGGCGAACCCAGTCCGGTGCGGAGGTGCCGACGAACCCCGGCTGCAGAACCGCAGCGGCGAGTTCCGGCAGATCGCCGTGATTGGACATGAGCCCCCGTACCTCCGATAGATCCATGAACGTCGATGTGAACGTTCTCCCCCGTCCGGGGACCTATGGTCACACCCGTTCCGAGCTTTAGTCAACAAACCTTTCTATTAACTCTGTCTAAAGCCCGATACGATCCACCGATGGAGGTCGACTGGTCCGAGGTGCACGCCGTACGCCTGCTCGGGGTGGCCCTGGCCGTCCTGTTCCTGCTCTGGGCGATCCGTCGCATGTTCGGCGGCAAATAGGGGTAACGGGGCGCGCATGCGCATCGGATACTTCCTGTCGAGCGAGGAGTACTCGCCGGCCGAACTGATCGAGCAGGCCAAAGGTGCGGAGCGGGCCGGGTTCTCCGGTCTTTGGATCTCCGACCACTACCACCCGTGGGTCGACGCCCAGGGGCAGAGCGCGTTCGTCTGGTCGATGATCGGCGCGCTGAGCCAGGCGACCGGTCTGGGGATCACCACAGCGGTGACCTGTCCGACCGTACGCATCCATCCGGCCGTCATCGCGCAGGCCGCGGCAACCAGCGCGGTGCTGACCGGCGGGCGGTTCCGGCTCGGCATCGGCACCGGCGAGGCCCTCAACGAGCACATCTTCGGCGACGCCTGGCCGGAGGAGGAGGTCCGCCTCGAGATGCTCGAGGAGGCGGTCGAGATCATGCGCGGGCTCTGGACCGGGGAGAACTACTCGCACCACGGCAAGCACTACACCGTGGAGAACGCCCGGATCTACACGCTTCCCGACAAGCCGGTCGAGATTCACATCTCCGGCTTCGGCCCCAAGGCGACCGGCCTGGCCGGACGGATCGGCGACGGCTATGTCAGTGTGATGCCGGACGGCGATCTGGTCACCGCCTTCCGGGAGGCCGGCGGCGCCGGCAAGCCGGCACAGGGCGCGTTCAAGGCCGCGTTCGCCGCCACCGCGGAGGAGGGACGACGACTTGCGTACGAGAAATGGCCGAACGCCGGCGTGCCCGGTGAGCTCTCCCAGGTGCTGCCCTCGCCGAAGCACTTCGAGCAGGCCTCGCAGCTGGTGACCGCGGAGATGATGGACGACGCGTTCGTCTGCGGCAACGACCCGCAGGCCCACCTCGACATGATCCGCAAATACGCCGACGCCGGATTCGACGAGATCTACGTCGGCAACACCGGGCCGCACTCGCAGGGCCTGTTCGACCTGTACGCCACCGAGATCCTGCCGAAGCTCGGATGAAGCTGCCCATCTACGGCCCCCGCCTGCGCCGCGTCGCGCGCAACCACTTCGGATGGCCCTCGCTGCGCCCCGGCCAGTTCAAGCCGATGCGCGCCGTACTGCGCCGCAAGGACGCCCTGGTGGTGCTCCCGACCGGTGCCGGCAAGTCGGCGATCTACCAGATCCCGGCCGTCCTGCTGCCCGGCCCGACCGTGGTGATCTCACCGCTGCTCGCGCTGCAGCAGGACCAGATCGCCGCCCTCAACGAGCGCGGCGACTCTCGCGTGCGCGCGGTCCGGGTCAGCTCCGCGGAGACGCCGAAGGAACAGCGCGAGGCGATCGAAGCGATCCGGTCCGGGCAGGCCGAGTTCCTCTTCATCACGCCCGAGCAGCTCAGTGACCCGGAGCGGCTCGCCGAGGTGCGCGCGCTCAAGCCCGGCCTGGTCGCCGTCGACGAGGCGCACTGCATCTCCGCGTGGGGTCACGACTTCCGCCCGGACTACCTGGCCCTCGGCGAGATGATCAAGCAGATCGGCCGGCCGCCGATCCTGGCGCTGACCGCCACCGCCTCGCCGCCGGTCCGCGAGGACATCATCGCCCGGCTGCGGCTGCACAAGCCCGAGATCCACGTGTCCGGGCTGGACCGGCGCAACCTGTTCCTCGAGGTGGCGTACTGCCCCGACGAGGACTACCGCTGGCGCCGCCTCACCGCGCTGCTCGACGAGGGCGAACGCCCCGGCATCATCTACGTCGCCACCCGCCGGGCCGCGGAGGAACTCGCCGAGCGGCTCACTCAGGCCGGCTACCCGGCCGCGTACTACCACGGCGGCATGGCGTCCGGCCTGCGCGAGCAGCGGCACGAGGAGTTCATCGACGACAAGGTCGACATCATGGTGGCGACCTCGGCGTTCGGCATGGGCATCGACAAACCCAACATCCGCTGGGTCGCGCACGTCGCCCTGCCCGACTCCCCGGACAGCTATTTCCAGGAGATCGGCCGCGCCGGCCGCGACGGCGAACCAGGCCGCACGGTCCTGCTGTGGCGCTCCGAGGACGAGGCGATCCAGCGCTTCTTCAGCGGCGGCACGCCCGACGTCGAAGAGCTGAGCACCCTGGCGGGCGCCCTCCACAAGGGACCGCAGACCAAGACCGCGCTGCAGAAGGAGACCGGGCTGGGGCCGCGCAAGCTCGGCCAGTACCTGGGCCTGCTGGAACAGGTCGGCGCGGTCCGCACCGGCGCCGGAAACAAGCTGTCGGTCCCGCCCCGCGCGCCACTCCCGGCCGCAGCGGCCGAGGCAGCAGTCGCGGAGTACGAGCGACAGCAGCAGGTCGTCCGCTCCCGCACCGACATGATGCGCGGGTTCGCGCAGAGCCGGCAGTGTCGCACCGAAACGCTGCTGGCCTACTTCGGCGAGGACCTGAAACGCCCGTGCGGCCACTGCGACAACTGCGCCGACGGCACCGCCCAGGCCATCGACGAGGCCGAGGCCGAAGGCCCGTTCCCCGTACACAGCCGGGTGGAACACGCCGAGTGGGGCGCCGGCATGGTGATGAACTACGAGGAGGAGCGGATGACAGTCCTCTTCGACACCGTCGGCTACAAAACCCTCTCCGTCCCGGTAGTGGTCCAGCAGAAGCTTCTGGACCGGGCGCAGTAGGAGCAGACTGACACCACCTCGCCTCCGGCCCTGTCGGCTGTGTGACGGCCGGCGCCTGAACCGGCTGGCATCGACAGGCGTTCATTCCTGTGCCGGGCTTCACCACCGGGGAGTGTCGAGGGGTGACATGAACAGCGGCGTTGAGAAGCAAAGCTGACGCTTCAGCGACTGGTCGGCAAGTTCGCCCTGCTCTTTGCGTTCGTCTACGTCCTGATGGTGGCCGCCGGTTTGTCTGACTGGCTCAGGGCGACCGAGTTCTGGTCGGCACGTGGCTGCTGCTGGTCCTGCCCGGGATCGCCGACGAGGACCCACCCGACGGCTGGCCGCGGCCGTCGCGACCTCGCCGGTTTGACGGTGGCGCCATGCTCGATCGCCCGCTGCCGCAGCTCGGCCACTTCCCGCTCGAACCGCCGGTCGGGCAGCCAGCCCGGGGATCAGAGCGCTCTCCCCGCGAAGCTGATCGAACGCCCATCGCCGGCGCCTGTAGAGCCGCAACGGCTCCCGGCCGGCAGTCGCACTCATCTCGGCGAGTGGTCCTTCGCTCTCGGGGTCTTCCGCTGGTCAGGGCTGGTGTTGTGCCCACTTGTCGCACTCCGCGCCGTACTTAACCTCGGGGTCACTCTCAAGATCGATGTGCTGATCGGCGAGCCAACGACGTTCGCCGTCGCCGGT
The DNA here is from genome assembly GCF_036053395.1 of Actinoplanes sp. NBC_00393. Classification (NCBI taxonomy): domain Bacteria; kingdom Bacillati; phylum Actinomycetota; class Actinomycetes; order Micromonosporales; family Micromonosporaceae; genus Actinoplanes; species Actinoplanes sp. NBC_00393. The sequence goes on from NZ_CP107942.1 coordinate 6,256,494, forward strand.
CTGGACGTACTCCATCACGTAGGACTCGATGGTCGCTCGATCTATGCGGACCCGAGCGCTGTGTTTGGCGCGGCGCCAGTGGCCGTGATCCGTGCAGAATGTCACCGTGGCTTGGCTGGATCCGGTCTTTTCGACGCCCATGGTCTTGACCCAGAGGGGACCTATGAACGGATTTTCGGCACTTGTCTCGGGGCCGAACCAGGCCAGTACCTCCCGGTACTGCCTTTCGGTATAGAGATGCCGTCCGATCGGAATGACCGTCGTCCGGTCGGTCGCACTCCCTAACCAGTAGCGGAACACGAGACTCCGCCTGGCCGCGAAGACCTCGTCGGAGTCCGAGACCTGCGACAGGTCCCAGGTGATCGGCAGATCCTTGGTCCCGTCCATCGGCAGTTCCCGGTAGGCCTCCTCGAAGGTCATCGACGGCTGGACATCGCCGCCCGGCACGTTGGAAGGCTCATCGGGACCGGTACAGCCCACCGTCACTAGGCCCACCATCACGACGATGACCGCCGCAGCACGTAGCTTCACCTGGACTCACCGCCCTTCGGCGGGTTTCCGTTCAAGGTGTCCGCCGCCCATTCGTAGCCGTTCTGATAGGACTCCGCCGCGCCGGTGGCGGCTCTACCCACCGTGCTCATGCCCTCCCCGCCTTTGAAGTCGATCCATCGCCGCAGCTCTGTACCACTCCACTGGTCCATGGGCCTGGGCTGACCACCCTGGCTGAGGATTTCGGGCAGTCCTTCGAGTTTGCCGCTGTTGTAGAGGGACGTCTCGACGAGGTCGACTGCGGTGGTGCGGCCGGCACCCAGGACGGAAGCGACGTCGTAAGTGACCCGGCCAGTGCTATCGATCTTGGCGCCCTTTTCGAGATCGTCGAGCACGTCGCCGACGACCGCGTTGGCCAGGTCGGGGCCGCCTGGGATCGGCGAGGTCGCCGCCCCCACGAAACCTTCGACCAGAGGGCCGATGATCCGGTAGCGGTTCTCGACGCTGTGGTTCTGCTTCTCGTCCAGTTCCCGGCTGGTCGTGTGGTCCGCCTGTTCGGCCCCGAAGTCGACCGCGCCCATCACATTGCCGTAGTTGTGCGAGACGACCTGGATCGCATCCAGGTTGCCGCGCAGGTCGTCGGCCGGGTTCTGCCGACCGGACAGGATGTGGTCGTGCATGCCGGCGGCGTACCCGGCCTCGGCCACGGCGATGGTGCTATGCGCGCCCGGATCCTTGCCGATGTCGGCGAGGAACCGGGTGAGATGGGTAGGGTCGCCGACCTTGAAGGACTCGCTTCCCACCGGCTGTCCGGCGGCGAGGTTCTGATTCACGTCGATGATGTACGACCCCATGATGTTCGCCATCGAGCCGCGCATCTCCGGTTTGATCACGTCGATGTCGGCGAATCCCTTCTTCGCGGCCTCGGCAACGTCCTCGTCGGTGGAGTTCTTGGCACTGTTCCACTCGTCGAACTTCTGAGTGACCTCCTCGTCGACGTTGGTCTCCAGGACGATCGACTCGACCAGGCGTGTCGCCTCCGGGCCGCGCTGATCGGTGGTGGCTCGCTCCAGTGCGGTGCCGAAATCTTCGAGGACGCTGTTCCGGTCGCCCTCGGTGCGGCCCATCACCTCGGCCGCCCAGGCGGGACCGCCGGACACGTCCGGGTCCCAGTTGCGGTCGGTGAGCAGGTAGTCCACGCGGGGCAACCGACCACCCTCGGGGCCGCCGGCGGTGTATTCGGTGACGCCGGTGAACACACCCAGGGCGCCTTCACCGTTGCGGGACAGGCCGTCCATCAGGGCACTCATCGGGTCGTACCCGGCCGGCGCGTTGTTGTCGTCGTGGTTCTGGGTCCAGTCCAGGCGCACGTTCTCGCCGCGCGACTCGGTCCACAGGGCGCTGCTCCTGCCCTGTTCCATCTCGAAGTCGATGATGTCCCCGCCGACGGTGGCCACGAACGCGGGATCGAGGCTGCCGTTGTGCAGCAGCGGGCTGAGCAGCTGGTATCCGTACACGTCCGCCATGTACAGCCCCGGGTTGGAGGGATCGCCGACGTCCATCCTGCTGCGCCCGGCGGCCATCAGACCGGTGACCCACTGGCTGGACAGCTCGTACGCACCGGGCACGTAGTCCTCCCCGCGCAGGCCACCCCTGGTGCCGGTCGGTTCGGTAGCGGTGTCCAGCATGACGCCGAGGCCGTTCTGCAGATCCCCCACCATCTCGGCGGTGTAGTTGCTGAACAGCGCACTGTCGGTGTCCCTGCCGGGGTAGTCGGGCTGGTAAGTGGCCAGCGTGCCGTTGAGCTCCAGCAGGCCTTTCGGCCCGAGAGCGTTCAGGACGTCGTACGCGAACGCCCTGTCCCGGCCGTGCAGCTTGATCAGGTCCCGGAGCTCGTCGAGTTCCGCAGCCGTAGGCTGATATGCCGGATCCTTGAGCTTGCGCGCCAGTTCGGTGGCTCTGGCGATCGCGGCCGGTGTGGCGGTCCCGAAACCTGCCTGTCCGGACGGCACGTTCTCGTTGATGCTCGCGGCCGTCGCGTCGTCCTGGGCCCGCGCGTATTCCACCACCGAACGCAGATCGTTGAGCAGCGTGCCGGTCTCCCGGCCGGTCCGATCCAGATTGCCGCCCAGGTACGCCGACGCGGGCGCGGTGATCGTCATGGCCGCCGTGTCGACGGTGTAGCCGGCCTGCCGGGCGGCGGCGAGCACGTTCTCGGCCTGCTGCCGCAGCGCGGTCATCGCGTACGCATGCTGGTCCATGACCTCGCGCATCCGCGTCACCCGGTTGTAGGTGTTGTCCACCGCGGCACGCAGTGTGGTCGCCTCTTCGCCGGTAGCCACCGAGCCCGCCCCGTCGGGCCAGGCGTGAGCGAGGTCCCGGGTGCCTTGGATCAGCAGGTCCGTGGCCTTGTCGACGCCCTGCCCGAGTTGCCGCCACCGGTCTACGGCCGCATGCCAGGGGCCGACGTCGAACGACAGCAGATCCTGCAACGTCATCGCACTCATCGGGGCATCCCCGATGCGCTGCGCCGCAACTCGTCCGCACCGGCCTGGTCGGCCTCCTGGTAGCTGTCGGCGGCGTCCGTCATCTTCCGGCCGAGCTGGTCCACCTGGGCGGTCAGCCGATCCAGGTCCGCCGCCCACGCCTTCTGCGCCGTGTCCGCCGCCGTGCCTGCCGCAGAGCGGGGCTCAGCAGGGGGAGCGAGGCCCGGCCCGGCGGCCTGCACCGTCGACCGCAACATCGCGGCGGCCCCGGTGACATCCCGGCCCATGACACGCAGGGCTGCAACGTCAACCTTCAGCAGGTCAGGTTGCATCGATGCCCCTCCTTCGGCGCACGCGATCCGCGTCTCTACCGGAAAGTACGCCGACGCGGATGTCCCGGTTCGGCGCACCGGTCCACATTCTTCAGTCCGCTAACCGACATCCTGGGGGGTCAGAGCTGTGGGGCCGGTCCCGTGGAGTTGCGGACCACCAGCTGATGGCCGGTGGGGCGGCGGCGCGGGCGGGCGGCCTTCGGCTTGAGGGCCAGTTCCAGCGCCATCCGGCCCATGTCGGTCATCGGGAGGCGGATGGTGGTCAGGCTGGGGGCCAGGTCGGCCGCGACCGAGACGTCGTCGAAGCCGACCACGGACATCCGGGACGGGACCGGGATGCCCTTCTCGCGCAGGGTGGCCAGCACCCCCATCGCCATCGCGTCGTTCAGGGCGATGATCGCGGTGACGTCCGGGTGGTCGCGCAGGATCCGCTCGGTCGCCACCCGGCCGCCCTCGCGTACGAAATCGGTGTGCACGACCGGCATGTCGGACAGTGACAGGCCGTGCTCCCGCAACGCAGCGGCCACCCCGGCCGTGCGGTCGATGACCGTGTTCAGCGCGGGTGTCCCGGCGACCACCGCGATCCGGCGGTGGCCCAACGAGAGCAGGTGGGCGGCAAGGGCACGGCTGCCGGCCTCGTTGTCGGGCAGGACCGCGTCGGTGCCCAGCGCGTGCCGGCCGATCACCGCGACCCGGCCGCCGCCGTGCTGGTAGGCGGCGAGCACCTCGCGCGCCTCCGCCTCGGCCCGCGGGTCGTCGTAGCCCGAGCCGGTGACCAGGATGATGCCGACGCGCTGGGCGATCAGGTTGCGGATCTGCCGGAGCTCGTGTTCCGGGTCGCGGCCGGAGTGGCAGATCTGCACCAGCAGGTTCTGCTCGTCGGCCAGTTTGATGACGCCGCCGGCGATCTCCGAGAAGTACGGGTCGTCGACCTGGTGCACGATCAGGCCGACGGTGGAGCTGGCGCCGCCGGCCAGGGTCCGGGCGAACGGGTTGGCCACGTACCCGAGTTCGCGGGACACCTCGCGGACCCGGTTGGCCACCTCCTCACTGACCCCGTCGCGGCCGGCGAGCGCGCGGGACGCGGTGGCCAGCGAGACGCCGGCTCGTTGGGCAACGTCGATGAGGCGTAGCCCGGGGCCCGGTTTCGGCATCGATGACTCCCAAGCTATTGCTGGTGATCAATACCACAGCATAGAGTACGTAAGCGCTTACGGAAGCGCTTACGCACTCCGGTGAGCAACTCGGTGCAAGGGAGCGTCCGAGGATGTCGAAAACTCTGAAAACCCTGGCCGCGGCCATGATTCTGACCCTCGGCGCCTGCTCCTCGGGCGGCGATGGAGGCGACACCGCAAGCAACTCCGACGAGCCGATCGTGATCGGCGTCTCGCTGCCGTTGACCGGCGATTTCTCCGAGCCCGGCAAGGGTGTCCAGCAGGGCTACGAGGCCTGGGCGAAGGTCGTCAACGACAGCGGTGGCCTGCTCGGCCGCCAGATCGAGCTCAAGATCCTGGACGACCAGTCCAACGCGGACCGGGTCGTCGCCGACTACGAGCAGTTGATCGGCAAGGAACAGGTCGACCTGGTCTTCGGCCCGTTCTCCACCCGCCTGGTGGTGCCCTCCGCCCGGGTCGCCGAGGAGTACGGGATGCTCTTCGTCGAGCCGGCCGGCGCCGCCAAGGAGGTCTTCGAGCAAGGCTTCAAGAATCTGTTCTACGCCGCTCCGGCGGTCGCCAACGACCACTACAACCACCTCGCCGAGTACATCCTGGCGATGCCGGCCGACCAGCGGCCCAAGACCGCCGCCTACGCGGCCATGGACGATCCCTTCGCGCAGGGTACGGCGTACGGATTGAAGGAAAAGCTGGAGGCCGGCGGCGTCAGGACCGTGGTGAACGAGGTCTATCCGCCCAACACCACCGACTTCAGCGGCATCGCGGCGAAGGTCGCCGACAGCAAGGCTGACGTCCTGGTCGGCGGCTCGCAGTACCAGGACGGGGTGAACCTCATCGTCGCCCTCCAGCAGCTCGGCTACCAGCCGAAACTGGCCGCGTTCTCGACCGCGCCGACGAACCCGGAGTTCGCGAAGGCGGTCGGCAACAAGACCGAGGGGATCCTCTCCCCCACCGGTTACAGCCAGGACGCGCAGTATCCGAGCAACAAGGAGTTCGTCGAGAAGTTCACCGCGCAGTTCGGCAAGGCGCCGGAGGAGGACCAGGCCAACGGCTACACCACCGGCCAGGTGGTGGCGGCCGCGGTCACCGCGGTGGGTTGCGCCGAGCAGGGCGACTGCCAGAAGAAATTGGTGGATTGGGTACGCACGAACACGGTCGAGACCGTCGTCGGACCGCTGTCCTGGGACGAGACGGGCAAGCCCAAGGGCGCCCACATGATCCAGCAGTGGGTGGGTGGCGACATCAAGATCGTGCTGCCCACCGACGTCAAGGAAGCCGAGTTCGTCTTCCCGAAGCCGGCCTGGTGAGTCGCTGATGCCATCCGGTGCGCTGCTGTTCCAGAGTGTGCTCCTGGGGATCCTGCTCGGCGGTCTGTACGCCCTGCTCGCCTCGGGTCTCACCCTCTACTTCGGCATCATGCGGGTGGTGATGATCGCCCACTCGGCGTTCCTCATCCTCGCGGCCTACCTGGCCTGGTGGCTGCACGAGCGGGCCGGGCTGGATCCGCTGCTCACCATGCTCGGCACCGTCCCGCTCTTCTTCGCGGCCGGTGTCGGGTTGCAGCGGCTCCTGCTCACCCGCCTGCGGCCGGCCACCCTGACCATGATGTCGGTGCTGCTGACGTTCGCCATCGCCCTGCTCATCGAGGGTCTGCTCGGCTACGCGTTCACCGGCACGCAGCGGCGCATCCAGCTCGGTTACGGCTCCGCCAGCATCGAGGTGCTCGGCGCCCGGGTCGCGGTGGTCAAGCTGATCGCGTTCGGTCTGGCCGTGGTGGCGCTCGGCACGCTGTACGTGTTGATGAAGCGCACCCGGTTCGGCTGGGCGCTGCGCGCGACCATCCAGCACCGGGACGCGGCCCGGCTGCTCGGCATCGACACCGACCGGGTGGCCGGGTTCGGCTTCGGCATCGGCCTGGCCACCGCGGCGGTCGGCGGCACCGCGCTGTCGCTGGACACCACGATCTACCCGTCCCTGCACTGGCACTGGATCGGCCCGCTGATGGCGATCATCGTCGTCGGCGGGCTGGGCAGCGTGCCGGGGGCGGCGATCGCGGCACTGGTGCTCGGGATGGCGCAGAGCCTGCTCCAGATCCCGATGGGCACCACGTGGGCGCAGACCGTGTTCTACGTGGCGCTCTTCGCGACCCTCGCGATCCGGCCACAGGGATTCTTCGGAGGTCGCCTTGCCCAGCGCTTCTAAGGTTCTGAAACTGGCCGTCGTCGCCCTGCTGGCGGTCGCTGTCCTGGCCTTCCCGAGCATCGCGCCGAATCCGTACATCCTGTCGGCGGGCGTCCTGGTGGTCTACTACGCGGTGCTCGCCACCTCGTGGAACTTCGTGGGCGGGTTCACCGGTTACATCTCGCTCGGGCACGGGGCGCTGGCCGGGCTCGGCGCCTATGCCACCGGGTTGCTGGCGGCCAAGGCCGGAGTGCCGTCATTCCTCGCACTGTTGCTGGGCGGCCTGTTCGTCGGGCTGCTGGCGGTGCCGATCGGCCTGGCCGCGCTCCGGGTCCGCGGCGCGTCCTTCGTGATCGTCTCGATCGCGCTGGTGCTGATCATGCTGCTGGTCTTCCAGAGTTGGGCCTCGGTGACCGGCGGGTCCAGAGGGCTGGTCGTGCCGCGGCCGTTCTCGGTGACCCGCCCGGAGCATCACCGGATCTTCTACTTCCTGTTCGCCGGTCTGCTCGCGCTCGCGCTGCTGGCCTGGTGGCTGATCGACCGGTCCCGGTTCGGGCTGGGCCTCAAGTCGATCCGCGAGGACGAGGACAAGGCCGAAGCCCTGGGGACCGCGACGTACGCGTACAAGTTGATCGTTTTCGTGGTCTCCGCGGTCTTCACCGCGCTGGCCGGCGGGCTCTACGCGCTGTGGTTCGGCGACCTCGACCCGGTCTTCCAGTTCTCCATCCTGACCGGCTCCTACCTGGTGCTGATGGCCCTGCTCGGCGGGGTGCGGCAGCTGTTCGGGCCGGTGACCGGGGCGATCATCGTGGGCACCGCACTGGAGTACTTCAAGGTCGAGTACGGCGACACCCCACTGCACCTGGTCGCCACCGGACTGCTGCTGGCCCTGGTCGTGCTCTTCATGCCGGACGGCGTGCTGCCCGCGATCGGCGACCTGATCAAGCGGTTCGACCGGTCGAGGAGCACGTCGATCCGCGAGGTCAGCGCCGCCGAACTGCGCGAACAGCGGCTGCAGAACACCGGAGGCTCCCGATGACTCTCGCGACGGCCGAGCTGCGCAAGGCGTTCGGCGGGGTGACCGCGCTGGACGGTGCGAGCGTCACCTTCCAGCAGGGCAGGGTGAACGCGCTGATCGGGCCGAACGGGTCCGGCAAGACCACCTACTTCAACTGCGTCACCGGCATGATCAAACCGGACAGCGGGACGGTCACCTACCAGGGGCGGGACCTCACCGGGAAGGCTCCGCACCGGATCGCGCGGGCCGGGATCGGGCGCACTTTCCAACTGTGCCGGACGTTCCCGCGGATGACCGCATTGGAGAACGTGCTGTCCGCCGTACCCCCCAAGGGTTTGATCGGTGGCCTGCGCGGCGCGCGGGGCCGTGCCGAGATCGAGCGGGCGATGGGCTGGCTGACCCGGCTCGGCATCGAGCATCTGGCCGGCTCGGAGGCCCGCGACATGTCCTGGGGACAGCAGAAACTGCTCGAGCTGGCCGGGGTGCTGATGGCCGAGCCGGAGACGGTGCTGCTCGACGAACCGGCCGGTGGCGTCAACCCGGCGCTGCTGGACCGGATCGGGACGCTGATCCGTGAGCTGAACGCGGAGGGCCGGACCTTCGTGATCGTCGAACACAACATGGACCTGGTGATGAGCATCAGCGACCACATCGTGGTCTTCGACCGGGGTGCGCCGATCGCCGAGGGTCCGCCGTCCGAGATCCGCACCGACGAGCGCGTCCTGGGGGCATACCTTGGCGTCTGAGCTTTCACTCGTGGACATCGTCGCGGGCTACGGGCGGGCGGCGCCGGTGCTGCGCGGATTCAGTGTCGAGGTGCCGGCCGGGAAGATCGTCTGTCTGGTCGGGCCGAACGGCGCCGGCAAGTCGACGGTGCTGAAGGTGGCCGGTGGGCTGCTTCGGCCCCGCGAGGGGAAGGTGCTGGTCGGGGATTCGGACGTCACCGGGCGCGGGCCGCAGGCGATGCTGGCCGCCGGGGTGTCGCTCGTGTTGCAGGGGCACAGTGTGTTCCGCGAGATGACCGTCGAGGAGAACGTGCTGCTCGGCGCCTATACGCTACGGGACAAAGCTCGTATTTCCGAACGCGTGGCGTTCGTGAAAGAGGTCTTCCCGGTGGTGGCCGACCGCTGGGGATCGCTCGCCGGACTGCTCTCCGGCGGGCAGCAGAAACAGGTGGAGTTCGCCCGGTCGCTGATGGTGGACCCGAAGGTCGTCCTGCTGGACGAGCCGTCGATGGGTCTGGACCCGAAAGCGACCAGCACAGTGTTCGAACAGGTCGTGCGGATGCGTGAGGCCGGGACCGCGGTGCTGCTCGTGGAGCAGAACGCGCGGCGTGCGCTGGAGACCGCCGACCTCGGGTGCGTGCTCGACCTCGGGCGCGTACACATCTCCGGGCCCGCCCGGCAGCTACTGGCCGATCCGCAGCTCGGGGAGCTCTATCTCGGCGGCCGTCCCGCCGAACCACCCGTACAACCGAAGATCTGATGCTCTGAAAGGTCGCCCATGAGACTCGCGCTCGCTGTCTCTGCGGTACTGATCCTCGCCATCGGAACACCGGTCAACGCGGACGATCCCGGTCCACGTGACGTACACCCAGCACTGCGCTCCGACCTCATCGCCTTCTACGACTTCGATCACCCGATGCCCGACGATCCGGCCCTCGAACGGGACCAGGGCCGGTCCTCCACGGAGATCGAACTGATCAACGGTGGCGCGGCTCAGCGGGTCTTGGACTCCGCCTACCCACGCGCCCGGCGGGCACTGCAAACCCGCCAGATCGATCCCACCGCTGCCGGCAACGACGATTGGAAAGCCGGCATCTATTCACCCACCGGCGTGCGTACGCTGCGCGCCTTCAACGCCGTCAGCGGCACCACCGTCGCCGGGTGGTTCAAACGCTCGATGGACGGCCCGGCACTCAACACCGTCACGCCGGCGCCGGACGACCGGTTCAACGCGATCGGCCTGGCCGGCATCCTGACCGGCGACTCCGACGGGCACGCGGTCCGCGCCCTGCTCGAACTGATCGACGTGCAGGGCACCCTGCGTCTGGTCGCGCTCGGCCGGCGGCTGGACGGGGGCGCCTCGCAGACGTTCGCGGCCAGCGTCGACTGGCAGACCCTGCTGCCCAAGGACCAGTGGGTGCACCTCGCCGCCACGTTCGATTTCAACGCGGGGACCATGGCGCTGTACCGCAACGGGGCGCCGGTGGAGGGCTTCTACACGGTCACGGGTGACCCGTGGCAGGTCGCCGGACCCGGTCCGCACGTCACCACCGCCACCGACCCGCGTGGCATCAAGATCGGCGGAAGCTTCCCGCAGAACACCGTCGAGCGCAACCCGTGCGACTGCCGGATGGACGCGCTCATGTTCCTGGACCGCTCGCTGTCGGCCCGGGAGATCGCACTTCAGTATCGCCACATGAAGACCCGGGGGTAATTCATGCGTCGCTTCGTCGCTTTTGTCGTCCTATTATTAGTGTCCACTTTGGTCGGTTCGCCTGGTCGGGCGCATGCCGCTCTCGCCGACCCGATCGCCGATCCGGTGCCGGTCGAGCCGGTCATGTCCCGGCTGGGGCTGGTGCTCGAGGAATACGCGTCGTTCCCGCAGTCCAACCCGACCCCGGCGCCGACCGACCCGCGCCTCATGCGGCACGCCCGGATCAACACGATCATGGAACTGCCGGACGGTTCCGGCCGTCGCGCGGTGCCCGATCTGAACGGCAACCTGTATCTGGTCGAGAACGGGGTGCCGCACGTCTATCTGGACGTCGCCGCCACGTTCGCCCCGCAGTTCTTCTCCGGGCGCGGGCTCGGCCAGGGCTTCGGTTACGTGACCTTCCACCCCGACTTCAAGCGGAACGGCCAGTTCTACACGATCCACACCGAGCAGGCCTCCCTGACGACGGTGGTGCCGGACTTCCAGCAGTCCGGGACGACGTTGTTCCACGGCGTGGTCAACGAGTGGACGGCGACCGACCCGGCCGCGGACACCTTCGCCGGCACCCGGCGGGAGATCCTGCGGGTCGGTTTCGCCGGGCAGATCCACGGCATTCAGGAGATCAACTTCAACCCGACCGCTCGTCGCGGCACCGCGGAGTACGGCAAGCTCTACCTCGCCGTCGGTGACGGTGGCATCGGCGTACGGACCACCGACCCGCAGAACCTCGGGCTGCTGCACGGCAAGTTGATCCGGATCGACCCGGCCGGCCGCAACTCGGCCAACGGCAAGTACGGCGTCCCGGCCGACAACCCGTTCGTGGGGCAGGCCGGCGCGCTGGGTGAGATCTGGGCGTACGGCTTCCGTGACCCGCACCGGTTCAGCTGGGACCGGCAGACCGGGCGGATGTATCTCGGTCACATCGGCGAGAAGTCGACCGAAGCGATCTACGAGGTGCGCAAGGGCGACAACGCGGGCTGGAGCGAGCGCGAGGGCTACCTGCTCTTCGACCGGGCCGCCACCAACGTCTGCGACCGCCTCTACCCGCTGCCCGCCGACGACGCGCAATACGGCTACGACTACCCGGTCGCCGTCTACGACCACAACCCGGCGCCGGGCTGGAACTGCACCGACGACGTCGGCGTGGCGGTGGCGGGCGGCTTCGTCTACCGCGGCACCGCGATCCCGGCGCTGCGCGGCAAGTACGTCTTCGGCGACCTGGTCGCCGGATACGTCTTCTACACCGAGGTCAGCGAGATGCGCCGTGGTGGCCCGCCGGCGACCATCCACCGGCTGCACCTGTTCGACGCCACCGGGCAGTCGGTCCGGATGCAGCAGCTCTCCTCGCCGGGCGCGCCCGGCAACCCGGAACGGGTCGACCTGCGCTTCGGCACCGACAACCGGGGTGAGCTCTACATCTTGGCCAAGGCGAACGGCAAGGTGTGGAAGGTGACCGGCGTCGACACGTTCGCGGCCGGCTCGGTCGGGCACACCCGGGTGTCGGGCACGGCTGTCGCGGCCAACTGGGCGCCGGTCACGCCGGCGAAGTGGCAGTTCACCGGGCGCGAGATCATCCTTGCCGAGGCCGGCACGGACCCGGGGCCGCCGCGGCGGCCGTTCGAGTACGCGGTGCTGACCAAGGGGCCGGCCTTCTCCAGCGTGGAGGTCAACGCTTCGGTACGGCTGGACACGCCGGTCGAGGTGTCCAATCGGGACATCATCATCGTGTTCGGGTATCAGTCGCCGACGCAGTTCTACTACGCCCACCTCTCCAGCGATAACACCATTTATCCGCACAATGGCATTTTCAAGGTGAACAACGCTGACCGGGAGCGGATCGACTACCAGTGGAACGGGCGGTCGCGCGGCGCCAACCCGGCTATCACCGACGCCGCTTGGCATGCGGTCCGCGTCAAGCATCTGCCCGCTTCCGGGGAGATCGCGGTCTACGTGGACGGCAACCGTGACCCGGTGATGACGGCGGTGGACCGGACGTTCACCTCGGGCCGGGTCGGTTTCGGCTCGTTCGACAACATCGGGCGGGCTCGCAACTTCATGGTCACCGGCACCCCCGCCGGCTGACCGCGCCCATCACAGCCCTGGCGGTCAGCCGGTTCCCTCGGCTGACCGCCAAGGTCCCCTCCCCGCCCCGGAAGGAGCACTGACGGTCAGCCAGGCTTGCTCGGCTGACCGCCAAGGCCCCATCACAACGCCGGATGCAGCACTGACGGTCAGCCAGGCTTGCCCGGCTGACCGCCAAGGACCCATCACAACGCCGGATGCAGCACTGACGGTCAGCCAGGCTTGCCCGGCTGACCGCCAAGGACCCATCACAACGCCGGATGCAGCACTGACGGTCAGCCAAGTTGCCCGGCTGACCGCCAAGGCCCCATCACAACGCCGGATGCAGCACTGACGGTCAGCCAAGTTGCCCGGCTGACCGCCAAGGACCCATCGCAACGCCGGATGCAGCACTGACGGTCAGCCAGGCTTGCTCGGCTGACCGTCAAGGTCCCATCAAAGCCGCGGAGGCAGCGCTGGCGGTCAGCCGGCTACGGCCTTGCGGAAGGCTTCGACGGCCATGCCGGAGACGGCGCGGCCGTGGCCGAAGACCGCGTGCTCGAACTCCAACTCGGCCAGCCGCGCGAGGCTGTGGCCGGCCTGTACCGGGTCCGCGGTGACGACCCGGGGTGGGCTGGCCACGCGGCCGCGCCGGCTGCCTGCGGCGTCGCCGGCGAACAGCACGCCGCCGTCGCGGTCCAGCAGGAACGACAGGTGGCCGCGGGTGTGGCCGGGTGTGTGCAAGGCGGTGAAGCCCGGGATCGGCTCGGAGCCGTCGGCGGTGACCAACTGGTCGAGTTTCGTCGGTTCGACCGTGCCCATCAGGCGGGCGGCCAGCTTGCCGATCAGGCCGGCCGGCGCGGCCGACGGAATCGCACCAGTGATCAGCGGCGCGTCGGCGGCGTGCGCGATCGTCCGCGCGCCGGTGCGTTTGCGCAGCTCAGCGACGCTACCGACGTGATCCGGGTGGTGGTGGGTGAGCAGGATCGTGGTCACCTCGCCGAGCGACCGGCGGATCCCCTGCAGCGCCCGCTCGATCAGCGGCGTCCGGCCCGGCAGGCCGGTGTCGACCAGGACCAGCCCGTCATCGGTGACGACCACGTGCACATTGACATATCCGAGGCGGAGCTCGAAGACCCCGTCGACCACTTCCCGCACGCGGTGATTCTGTCAGTTGGCCGGCGGGGCAGGGCCGGTAGCACCGCGATAGGCAGCCAGTTGCCCGGCGGGGCAGGGCCGGTAGCACCGCGATAGGCGGCCAGTTGGCCGGCGGGGCAGGGCTGGCAGCACCGCGATAGGCAGCCAGTTGCCCGGCGGGGCACGGCCGGTAGCACCGCGATAGGCAGCCAGTTGGCCGGCGGGGCAGGGTGGGTGTGGGCCGCCGTGCTGGCCGCCCGCACCGTTACAGGCGGTCAGCTCGCGGGGATCAGGCCCAGCTCGCGGGCCCGAGAGACGGCGTCGCGGCGGGAGCGGGCGGCGAGCTTGGTGAAGATCGCGGCGACGTGGGCGTCCACCGTGCGGGTGGACAGCACCAGCCTTGCGGCGATCTCCGGGTTGCTCAGGCCGTCGGCCAGCAGGCGCAGCACCTCGGTCTGGCGGCCGGTCAGGCCGGCCGCGTTCTCCCGGGTGGCGGGCTGCGGGCCGCGGGGGATGCGGGTCACCCCGTTCGACCGGAGCCGGGAGCGGACCCGCCGGGCGAGCGGGCCGGCGCCCAGGGCGTCGAGCAAGCGGACCGCGGTGAGCAGGTCTTCCTCGTCGGTGCTGTGGCTCAGCGCCACCGCCTGGTCGTAACGGCAGCCCGCCCGGCCCCAGAACGCGGCCGCTTCTTGCGGGTGGTCGTGCGCTGCCAACTCGTACGGATGGGAAAGGGGAACCTCGGCGCCCAACCGATGCAACCAGTAGGCGAAGGCACCCAGCCGGTGCCCGCCCTCCGCCGCCATCGCCCTGCGGAAGACCGGCGTCAGCCGGTCGGCGGCCGCGGTGTCACCGCGCAACCAGGCCGCCTCGGCCATCGCCGCGCCCGCCGGACCGATCCGCTGCGCCTCGCCGATGCTCTGGGCGATCTCCCAGGCCTCCGCGATCAGCTCCTCGCCGCCGGGAAGCCCGCGGCGGACGCGGCTGAGACCGAGCACGACCAGAGCCGGGGTACGCATCATCGCCGGCGCCCCGGACTCCCAGCGTGCGTGCCGTTCCGCCTCGTCCCACTCGCCGCGCAGCAGGCACGGCATCGCGCTGGTGATGTGCAGGTAGGTCAGGAAGCCGATCAACTCGGTCCGCTCGGCGTAGGCGCGGCCCTCGTCCAGCAGCCGGCTCGCCTCGTCCAGCTGCCAGTTGTAGATCAGGTACCAGCCGATGTTGGCGTAGGCCCGGCAGGCGTGGTCGGCCTCACCGGCGGCGATCGCGACGGCCAGGCTCTCCTCCAGCAGCTTCCGGCCCCGTACGTCGTCGGAGTCCCAGACCGCGAATCCGACGTTGTTCAGCGCGTGCGACAGGATCCCGGGAACCTTCTCCTTCCGGGCCAGCTCGATCGCCCGCTCCCCCACCGTCACCGCGGCCGCGTTCTGCCCGCCCAGCGCGTAGAGCTGCGACTGATTACTCAGACCGAAGGCGAGCGCAGCGTCGTCGCCCGCGCCCTCCAGCACGTCGACCGCCTCGACCGCGGTCGCCTCCGCGGCGGGGCGATCGTTCCAGTACCAGTAGAGGCGGCTGAGCCGGCGCAGGGCGAGACCGAGGGCGGCCCGGTCCGGCAGGCCGCGGCGCAGGGACACCGCCTCACGCTGGGCGGTCACGGCCGGTTCGGCCATGCCGAGCATGTAGGACTCCTCGGCGTACGCCTCCAGCAGGCCGGCCCGTTCGGCCGGAGCGAACGCCGACCGGTGCTCCAGCACCAGCCGGTAGTGCGCGACGGCCTCCCGATGCGACCCGGCAGCGGCCGCCTCGGCTGCCGCGGCCGGCGCATGACGCACGATCATGTCGGCGTCACCGGCCTCGTCGGCGTGGTGCACCAGCCGGGACAGGTCGGCGCCGCCGCGCTCCAGCAGAGCGGTGAGCACCGCCCGGTTGGCGGTGATCCGGCCGGACGCGGTCAGCGAGGCCTCTACGGCACGCCGCATCAACTCGTGCCGGAAACCCACCCGGGCCGGGGTCACCGAGAGCATGCCGCGCTCCTCGGCGGGGACCAGCGTGTCCAGACCACCGGGCACGACCGCCTCGACCAGCCAGCGCTCCACGGTGGACGGCACCACCGCGAGCCGGGCCAGGGCGTCCCGGCAGTCGGGCGGGAGGGACTGCAGTCGTGCGTACACCGCCTCGGTCACGGTCGCCGGAACCCCGTCGGCTTCGCCGGCGCCCAGCAGCTCCGTGACGAAGAACGGATTCCCCGACGTGATCGTGAAGACCCGGTCGGCGTCCGCGTCACCGACCAGGCTGCGCACCGCGGTGTGCGAGAGCCGGGCCAGCGGCAGCCGGTGCATCGGCGCGCCGGTCACCCCGAGCAGCCCGCGCACCGGATGGTCGGCGCCGATCTCGTCGTCCCGGTACGTCGCCACCAGCACCGCGGGCAGCGCCGCGATCCGCCGCACCAGGAAACGCAGAACGTCGAGGGTGGCCTCGTCGGCCCAGTGCAGGTCCTCGACCACCAGCACGGTGGGATGACCCGGCCAGTCCAGCTCGGCGCGGAACGCCTCGAACACCGCCGACCGGTCCCCGGAGGCGAGCGCCTCGGTCAGCGCGGTGCCGACCTTGCCGATCAGGTCGCGCAGCGGGCCGAGCACCCGCGGGGTGGCCAGGTCGTCGCAGTAGCCGACCAGCAGGCGACCCTCCGCCGGGAGCACCGACCGGACCGCCTCGACCACGGTGGACTTGCCGATCCCGGCCTCACCGGTGACGAGCATGACGGAGCCGTGACCGTCCAGCGCCCGCCGGGCGGCGGCACCGAGCTCGGTCAATTCGTGATCGCGTTCCAGAAGGGCCCGGGGCATGCCGCCGAGTTTAGGTACCGGGTTAGGTAGATCCGCTTCTCGAGCTAGGTACCCGACACGGATTTCCGCAGGTCCCGGGTTCCGTAGAAAGAAACGCATGACAGTCAACGAAGCGAAACTGATGGAATTCGTGCACAAGTTCGTCGGCGACGTGGCCGCCACGATCTCGGCCGGGGGCGTCGTGATCGGCGACCGGCTGGGCCTGTACCGGGCCCTCGCCGAAGGCCCCGCCCTGCCGGACGAGGTGGCCGGGCGTACCGGCACCGCACCGCGCTACGTCGAAGAGTGGCTGCGCGGCCAGGCGGCCGGCGGCTACATCGAGTACGACGCGGCGAGCGGGCGGTACTCGCTCACCGAGGAGCAGGCGTTCGCGCTGACCGACCCGAACGGTCCGATCTTCGCGCCGGGCGCGTTCGAGCTGGCGCTGGGCGCGCTGCGTGCCGAGCCGCAGATCACCGAGGCATTCCGTACCGGGGACGGGATCGGCTGGCACGAGCACGACGGGAGCGTGTTCACCGGGTGCGAGCGGTTCTTCCGGCCCGGATACAGCGCCCACCTGATCGCCGAGTGGCTGCCCGCCCTCGACGCGGTCGAAGAGAAGCTGCGGGCTGGAGCGCGGGTCGCCGACCTGGGGTGCGGGCACGGGGCGTCGACGGTGCTGATGGCGCAGGCGTACCCGGCGTCGAACTTCACCGGCTCGGACTATCACGCCGAGTCGCTGGACCGGGCCCGCAAGCAGGTGTCCGAGGCCGGGCTGGCCGGACGGGTGCAGTTCGAGCAGGCCGGGGCGCAGACCTTCGGCGGCGGGCCGTACGACCTGGTCACCACGTTCGACGCGCTGCACGACATGGGCGACCCGCTGGGCGCCGCCCGCCGGGTCCGCTCCCAGCTGGCCCCGGACGGCACCTGGATGATCGTCGAGCCGGCGGCCGGCGCCTCCCTCAGCGACAACCTGAACCCGATCGGCCGCGCTTACTACTCGTTCTCCACGTTCCTGTGCGTGCCGAACGCGCTCTCCCAGGAGGGCGGCTACTCCCTGGGCGCCCAGGCCGGCGAGGAACCGATCCGCCGCCTGGTCACGGACGCGGGCTTCACCCGCTTCCGCCGGGTCGCCGAGAACCCGTTCAACATCGTCTACGAGGCGCGCCCCTGACCCCCGATCGGTGCCGCTGAGAGCCGGACGGCTTTCAGCGGCAGGCATCGTCCCTCCGGTCGCGTCACAGACCGGCTGGAGGCATGTCTTCCTCGGGGACGCACGTGTCGTCGATCCGGACCAGGTACAGCTCGAAGGTCAATCCTTGCTGGTCGAGCGGAAGCGTTTGGCTGGCAGTTGACGGGCACTCTCCATCCAGCGTCGCCGACACCGTGTAGAGGCCCGGCGGGAAACCGGTGAATTCGTAGTAGCCGTCGGCGTCGGTGGTCGTCCGAAGACCGCCAGGCTCGAGCGTGACAGTGAGCCCTTCCACCGGCAGCCATCGTGGGCTGAACACCCAGCCGTCGAGGCGTGGCGACGGCGTCACCGTGATCGTCGCCTGGTTCAACGGGCCCACCTTGCCGCGCCGGTCGACGGCGGCCACGTACAGCGGGCGCTGCCCGGTGATGGTGCCGACGTCGAGGCTGATGGTGGCCGGTCCGCCGTGGGTGCCGGCGTCGACCGAACGGTCCAGCTCCGGGTTGGCCCAGCCGTAGCGGAACGCGGTGACCCGCCGGTCGCCGCCGGCCTCGAAGGTGACCGCGAGCGTGCTGCCCGACGTCGCCTCCGACCCGGCCGGGAAGGTGATGGTCGCCTGCGGAAGGGCGTGCCGTGCGGGCGATGCCTGGGCCGGGCCGGCGCTCAGGGAGAGGCCGGCAAGCACCAGCGCCAGGGTGGTGGCCGCACTGGTCAGCGCACGCCGCCCAGAAGTAAGGATCATGGGACCTCCTCGATGTCCACATCGAACGGGATCCGCATTCAAACAGTCAAGATCAACGATGTACAGCGGGTTTGAGGTGATCAGGTCGCGGGCGTGGGGTAAGAATGCTCTCGGCCATCCGATCGGAAAGGATCCGCGAGTGACGGACGAACCGCTCTACGCCCAGCTGGGCTTCACCGACCCGGAGTGGGGGCTGCTCACCGGTCTCCCGCAGTCGGTGCTCACCGCGGCGAGCGCCGCCACGCCTGACAGCGCCCGTAAGACCCGGGCGGAGAGTGCGGCCGGGCTGGACCGCATCTCGGACGCCCGCGCGTCGGCCAGCACGCTGGTCTCCGCGGTGGCCGGCGCGGCGGTTGCCGAGGCCGGTGACCCGGAGGCCGGCGAGGAGCCGCCGGTGATCGAGCCGAGCGACCCGGCCGGGTATGCGGCGGACGTGCTGGTCCGAGCCGGTGAGGCGGCGACGCTGCTGGCTGCGAAGGCGTCGCTGGCTGACGCCGAGACCTACCGGCACTGGCTGCTGGAGATCGTCGACGCAGTGGTCGGCGCGGCCTCGACCGGTGGTGTGCTCGGCATCGGCGCCGAGACGGTCACCGAGGACGAGCGGTCGTTCCGAGACGACCTCGCGAAAGCGCTCACGGTCTGAAACAACCGCGGGGGGTGGGGCGTCTGCCTCACCCCGCCGGCGGCCGCCAGCTCAGCACCGGGTCCATCTGGCGCAGGACCAGGTCGGGGCCGAGCTTTCCGGCCAGCGACATGCCGGTGTTGCGCACCCATTCGGCGACCGGGTGGTTCAGCCCGGCCATCCGGCCGATCCGCCGGGAAGCCTGCATGACCGACGACGTACGCCCCAAGCGCTCCGCCGTGTACCGGGCGAGATCCTCGGCGTACCGGGCCAGCACCACCGCATCCTCGACGGCCTGGCAGGCGCCCTGTCCCAGGTTCGGCGTCATGGCGTGCGCCGCGTCGCCGAGCAGCGCCACCCGCCCGGAATGGAACGCCGGCAGCGGCTCGTCCAGGCAACGGATATCGGTACGCGTGACCGAGCTCGCCGATCTGATCAGTGACGGGATCGGCTCGTGCCAGTCCCCGAAGTGCCGCAGCATCTCGGCCAGCTCGTCGTCCGCCCGGTCGTCCGCGGGGGCCGGCGCCGTGGCGTACGCATAGACCCGCCCGTCACCGAGCGTCGCCACCCCGAAGACCTTGCCGGCGCCCCAGGTCTCCGCGGGCACCAGCGTTCCACCGGGATGGTCCACGACGATCCGCCAGCTCGTCACCCCGGTGTAGACCGGCCCCGGGTGGTCCGGGAACAGCTTTGCGCGTACCGATGAACGCAGTCCGTCGGCCGCGACCACCAGATCGGCCGTCAGCGGACCGTCCGCGGTGACCACCTGCCCGGTCGCCGGATCGACGTCCTCGGCCGGCCGGCCGAGACCCAGCGTGCCCGGCGCGAGGCCCTCGGTCAGCACCTCCACCAGCGTGGCCCGGTGGACCACGATCACCGGCTCGCCGTAACGTGCGGCGGCCCGGTCCGCATCGGTCCGGGTGATCCAGCCACCGTCCGGCCGCTGGATGCCGGCGGCGCCCTGCAACGCGGAGAGTTCCCGCAGCCGCGCGCCCAGACCCAGCGTGTCCAGGGCGCGCAGCGCGTTCGGCGCGACCGCGAGCCCGGCGCCGACCGGTTCGAGTTTCGGCGCGCGTTCCAGCACGGTCACGTCCCAGCCGCGGCGCTGCAGCGCCACCCCGGCTGCCAGCCCACCGATCCCGGCCCCGATCACCACCGCACGCGACATGCCCCCGATCTTCGCATCGTCGCGGGACAATCGAATACATGGCAGTCGACGAGTACGCGCAGGCCCGCCCGGCGCCCGCGCTGCGGCCGTACGCGGCGCTGTACTCCGGTTACCGCCAGCACGGCCTGGCGCCGGCCCGGCATCGTGGCCTGCCCTCGCCGTACCTGACGTTGATCTTCACGATGGACGATCCGCTGGTGGTGGCCGCGCACCCGGACCCACGCCAGCGTCCGCAGCGGTACGACTCGCTGGTCGGCGGCCTGCACCTGGGCCCGGCCCTGATCACCCACGACGGCAGCCAGTCCGGGGTGCAGGTCGCGGTGCATCCGGTGGGCTGCCGCGCGCTGCTCGGCCTGCCCGCCGGCGAGCTGGCCGGGCTCGACGTGGACGCGACGGCCGTGCTCGGCGAGCGTTTCGTCGGCGAGGTGCGGGAGCGGCTGTGCGCGGCTTCGGACTGGCCGGCCCGCTTCGCGGTCCTGGACACCATGCTGGGCGCCCTGCTGCGCGACGGTCACGGTCCCGACCAGGTGAGGTACGCGTTCCGCCGCCTCCTGCACGGCAGTGTGCCGATCGCCGACCTGGCCGCCGAGGTGGGCTGGAGCGGGAAGTACCTGACCGACCGTTTTCGCGCCGAGCTGGGCCTGCGCCCGAAGGAGACGGCCCGGGTGGCCCGCTTCGACCGGGCCCGCCGATCGTTGCGCCCGGACCGGCGGCTGGCCGACGTGGCCGCCGCACACGGGTACGCGGACCAGTCCCACCTGGTCCGCGACTTCCACGCGTTCGCCGGGTGCCCGCCGTCGCAGTGGCTGGCCGACGAGTTCGGTTTCGTCCAAGCGCTGCCGTTGTGGCCCGCCGAGGATGAGAGCCATGACTGACATTCCTTCGCCACAGGTGTGGCCCACGCTGGCAGCGAACGACGCCCGGGCTCTGATCCGCTTCCTGGTGGACGCGTTCGGGTTCACCGAGACGGTGGTGCACGGCGACGGTGACCGGGTCGACCACGCCGAGCTGGCCTGGCCGCTCGGCGGCGGCATCATGCTGGGCACGGTCCGCGAGGCCGGGGACGACCGGTGGCCGCTGAAACCCGGCACGTTCGGCGGTTACGTGGTCGCCGACGACATCGACGCGCTGTACGCCCGGGCGGTGGCCGCCGGCGCGGAGATCACCCGCAAGCCGTTCGACACCGACTACGGCTCCCGCGACTTCACGGCCCGCGACCCCGAGGGCAACCTGTGGAGCTTCGGCACGTACCGCGGGGCTAGTCGCGCCTGAGCAGGCCCTGCTCGAAGGCGGCGGCCACGGCCGAGGCGCGGTCGCGGACACCGAGTTTCGCGTACGCGTGCAGCAGGTGTGTCTTGACCGTGGCCTCGCTGATGAAGAGCCGCCCGGCGGTCTCCCGGTTGGTGCAGCCGCGCGAGATCAGCGTGAGCACCTCGAGTTCGCGCTGGCTGAGCGGCTCCTTGGCGGGTGAGCGCAGCTCGCCCATCAGCCGGCCGGCGACCGCCGGGGAGAGCACCGACTCGCCCCGGTGGGCGGCCAGCACCGCGCGGAACAGATCCTCGCGCGGGGTGTCCTTGAGCAGGTATCCGGTCGCCCCCGCCTTGATCGCCGGAAGCACGTCGCTGTCCGTGTCGTACGTGGTGAGCACCAGCACCCGGGCCGCCGAGCCGCGCGACTTGAGCTCGCGGATCGTGGTGACCCCGTCCATCACCGGCATCCGCAGGTCCATCAGCACCACGTCCGGCCCGGTCGCGGCGGTCACGGCCAGCGCCTCCCGGCCGTCACCGGCCTCGCCGATCACGGTGAACCGGTCGTCGCCGGCGAACATGCCGCGCAACCCGTCCCGGACCACCGGATGGTCGTCGACGATCACCAGCTTGATCATGCAGCGCTCCCGATCCCGATGGCCGGCACGCACGCGGAGATCGCGGTCCCGCCGCCCGGCTCCGATTCCACTTCGAGGGTCCCGGCGATGCGGGCCAGCCGTTCCCGCATCGCCCGCAGCCCGAACCCGCCGTTCTCGTCCGTCTCGCGCGGCTCGGCCGGATCGAAGCCGGCGCCGTCGTCGCGGACGTCCAGGGTGATCACATCCTCCATGTAGGAGAGGGTGAGCCCGACCCGCTCGGCGCCGGCGTGCTTGGCCACGTTCGCCAGGCCCTCCTGGGCGGCCCGCAGCAGGGTCGTCTCGATCTCCGGGAGCAGCCGCCGGGGACTTCCGGTGGTGACCAGGTCGGCGCGTACGCCGGTCAGCTCGGACCAACCCTGCACCACCTCGCCGAGCGCCTCCGGCAGGGCCGCACCGTCCAGGTGCTGCGGCCGCAGCGCCTGCACCGAGCGCCGCGCCTCGGCCAGCCCTTCCCGGGCCAGCCGGCGGGCGGTCTCCAGATGCCGGCGGTGGTCGGCCGGCCGGTCGGCGGCCGCCTCGGCCGCCTCCAGCTGGGTGACGATGCCGGTGAAACCCTGGGCCAGCACGTCGTGGATCTCGCCGGCCATCCGCTGCCGCTCGTCGAGCACTCCGGCCTCCCGGGCCTGGACCATGAGCTGGGCGTGCAGGCCGGCGTTCTCCTTGAGCGCCCTCTCCAGCTTCGCGTTCGCCTCGGCCAGCTCGTCGAGCATCCGGGCCCGCCGGGCGGAGTGCTCCTCGGACTTGGTCTCCACGCTGAGCATGATCATCACGATGAGCAGGTTGCAGCCGAGAACGACGAGGTAGATGAGCCATCCGTTGTCACCGGCGATGTTCTGGAAGCCGCCGAGTTGTGAGCCGGCCGCGATGCAGGCCACCGGGACCGCACCGGCGAGCCGCCAGTAACCGACCAGGGCATAGGCGACGAAGAGGTAGCCGGTCCAGGTGAAGACGCCGTAGAACGGGCTGCACCAGACCAGGAACGCGCTGAGGACGATCTGCCCGATCAGGAAGACCAGCATGTGGCCGCGGCGCTGCCCCCAGGCCGGATGCAGGGTGATCCACCAGAACAGCCAGGCGGCGGTCGCCGCGGTGAGTCCCAGGATCAGCGCGAGGGGCCGGTCCGGCAGGCCCACCCCGCGGGTCGCCAGGGCCAGCAGCAGGGAGCCGGCCAATGTCCCGTACGTCAACCAGGTGAGCCACCACTGCCGGACCTCGGCGGAACCCTCCTGCACCTCAGCGCTCTCCATGTCGCGCCCCTTACTCCCAGCGGAAGAGTTTCGCCGCGGCGATCCCGAAAATCGCCAGGTATCCCACGAGCACCGTAATCGACAGCAGGTTCGGCCAGTGACCCGTCATCGCCTCGTGCATGAGCCGCTCACCGGCGGCCAGCGGGGTGAAGTCGGCGATCCGCTGCACCACGTCCGGCAGCACCTCGCGCGGTGCGTACAGGCCGGCGAGGAACATCAGCGGGAAGAACAGGATCAGGCCGATCGCGTTCGCCGCCTTGCCGCTCGGCGCGACCGCCGCGATCAGCAGGCCCACCGCGAAGACGCCGATGACCGCCAGCAGCACGGCGAGCAGGAACGCGAGCGGCGACTCCGGCAGCGGGACGCCCCACACGATCCCGGCCACGACGAACACCAGGACCGACGAGCAGACCACCAGGATGGCGGAGAACACCAGCTGGGCGCCGAGCAGGGCGATCGGGCTGACCGGGGTGGTGGCGAGCCGGCGGAGGATGCCCTTCTCGCGATAGTTGGCGAGCACGGTGGGCATGCCCTGCAGACCGATCATGGCGATGCTCAGGGCGATCACGATGCCGGCGTAGACGTCGACCACCCGCAGGCCGCCCAGCGCCGGATCCGGCTCCCGGAACGCCGGGACCGCACCGAGGATCAGGATGAGGATGAGCGGGAAGAGGCCCGCGAAGAAGAAGTAGGCGGGTTCGCGCAACGCGGTGCGGAACTCGGTGACGACGAGCTTGCCGAAGACGTTCATCGCGGGGTCTCCTCTGCGGTGCGGCCGGTCAGACGGACGAAGGCGTCGTCGAGGGTGGCCTGCTCCAGGCGCAGCTCGACGGCGACGATCCCGTTGGAGGCGAGCACCGAGGTGACCGCGTGCAGCAGGTTGCCGGTGCCGACGACCTCGATCCGGTCGCCGTGCCGGTTGATCCGGGTCACCTCGGGCAGCGCGGTGAGCAGCGCGTCCTCGATCGGGGCGGACGGGCGGAACCGGATCGTCTGGTCCGCGGTGGCGGTCTGCTCGACCAGGCCGGCCGGGGTGTTCAGAGCGACCACCTCGCCGCGGTCGATCACCGCGATCCGGTCGCAGAGCCGCTCGGCCTCCTCCATGAAGTGGGTGACCAGCAGCAGGGTGACGCCCCGGTCCCGGACCCCGGAGATCAGTTCCCAGGTGTCCCGGCGGGCCTGCGGGTCGAGGCCGGTGGTCAGCTCGTCGAGGATCGCGACCTTGGGGTTGCCGATGAGGGCCAGCGCGATCGACAGCCGCTGCTTCTGGCCGCCGGAGAGCTTGCCGAAGTAGGTCTTCAGTTTCTCGTCGAGACCCAGGTCGGCGGCGAGCTCCCGCCAGTCCGCCGGGTTCGGGTAGAAGGCGCTGTACAGCTCCAGCACCTCGCGGACGGTCAGCTTCTCCTGCAGCTCGCTCTCCTGCAGCTGCACGCCGACCTCCGCGCGCAGGGCCCGGTCGCGCGGCTCACGGCCCAGCACGGTGATCGTGCCGGAGTCCGGCGTACGCAGCCCCGAGATGCACTCGACCGTGGTGGTCTTACCGGCCCCGTTCGGCCCGAGGATCCCGAAGATCTCGCCGGCCTCGACCGTGAAGGAGACGTCCCGGACGGCGACCGTCTCGCCGTACCTCTTGCTGAGGTTCTTGACTTCGATGACTGGCATGCATCCAGCGTCACGGATGCACCCCGGTGCCCGAATCGACCAGCGAGAGATCCCGGCGATCCACCGATCGGTGGATGCCCGGCTCCACCGGTGTCTAGGCCACCGCCTCCGTGCTCGCCTCGACGCTGCTGCTCGTACGCCGCAGGCTGGAGTAGATCGAGCCGACCTGAGCGGCCACCCGCTTCCAGGAGTACGCCTGCCGGGCCCGGTCCAGCGCCGCGGTGGCGTAGGTGAACCGGCGCACCTTGTCGTTCACCAGCCGGCGCAGCGCGCCGCCCATGGCACGCGGGTCGCGCGCCGGGACGAGATCCCCGGTCAGGCCGTCCACGACCGTCTCGGTGAGCGCGCCCTCCGCAGTGCCGATGATCGGTACGCCGCACGCCATCGCCTCGAGCGCGGAGTGCTCCTCCCACGGGTTGCCGACGAGCAGATCAGCGGACCGGTACCAGCTCGGCATGTCGTTGCGCGGCACGGCGCCGACCAGCTTGAACCGGTCCGCCACCTGGAACTGCTCGGCCATCGCCCGCAGCGCCTTCGCACCCGGGTCGCCGGGCAGCTGCTCCGGCGACGGCCCACCGACCACGATCATCTCGGCGCCCGGGACGTAGCGCATCGCCTGGATGACGTCGCCGAACCCTTTGCGCTCGACCAGCTTGCCGACGGACAGGATGCGGGGGCGTTCCGGGTCCCGCGGCACGGACGGGCCCTCCGGGGTGAACCGGTCGCTGTTCACGCCGGACGGGACGACCGACAGCCGCGCCCGGGGGACACCGATGCGCACGAGTCCGCGTACCTCGTCCTGGGTCTGTGCGACGACCCGGTCCACCGCGCGGCCGAGCGCGCGCTCGTAGCCGGACCGGGACGGGCCCTGCGGATTCTTCCCGTGCGGCTCCACCGCGCCCAGCTCATGGAAGGACTGCACCACCGGGATGCCGATCTGGCGTGCCGCGGTGACCGCGGCGAGGCCGCTGGTCCAGAAGTGGGCGTGCGCGACCTCCGGGGCCCAGTCGCTGTCGCGCCACTGCTCGCTGAGCACCCGCGCGAACTCGCCCATGTGGGGCAGCAGAAGGTCTTCCGGGACCGGCTGGGCCGGTCCGGCGGCGACGTGGACCACGCGCACGCCGCTCGGGGTGAGCACCACCTCGGCGGCATCCGGGTCGTCACGCCGGGTGTAGACGCGAACGTCGTGCCCGAGCTCGACCAACGCCTCGGAGAGCTCGGCGACGTGGGCGTGCTGATCGCCGGAGCCGAGCGGGCTGGCCTGCTCGGAGATCATCGCAATTCGCACGGGGTCTCCTCCAGCCGGGATACGAATACGCGGTGCCAGTTGCCGGTAGGCCCCTGGCGTAAACATGCGTCCGCAGGGTATGTGCCGGTCGTGGCGAGAGTTACGCGTACCGTTCAGGCCCCACCCGATCGAGTCTTCGAGGTCCTGGCCGACGGCTGGACCTACAGCGACTGGGTCGTGGGCACCGTCCATATCCGTGATGTGGAGCCGTCCTGGCCGCAACCCGGGTCGAAGCTGCACCACAAGGCCGGCCCGTGGCCGCTGTCGCTGCACGACTCGTCGACGGTGCTCATCTGCGAGCCCGGCCGGCGACTGAAGCTCAACGCCGGCCTGTGGCCGCTGGGCGCCGCGGTGGTCGACATCCTCCTCGAACCGGCCGGCGAGTCCGCCACCCGGGTGATCATCGAGGAGGATTTCGAGGAGGGTCCGCTGCGCTGGGCCAGGAACAAGCTCAACGACCTGGTCCTGCACCAGCGCAACGTGGAGACTCTGCGCCGCCTGGCCGACATCGTCGAGCGGGACCGCGAGACTCAGCGGTAGATCGCACGGTGCGCGCCGCTGATCACCGCCCGGTACAGCCCGCCGGTCAGCGCGCGGTCCCGGGCGATCGCCGCCCGCGCTGCGTTGGCGCCCGGCGCCCCGTGCACGCCACCACCCGGGTGCGCCGACGCGCTGCCCAGGAAGAGCCGGTCGACCGGGGTGTCCGGGCGGCCCAGGCCGGGGACCGGGCGCAGGAACAGCTGCTGGTACGCCGCTGCCGTACCGCCGCCGAGCGCCCCGCCGACCAGTGACGGGTTCTCCCGCTCCAGGTCGGCCGGGGAGAACACGTTGCGGGCCTCCACCTGGCTGCGGAATCCGGGCGCGTGCTCCTCGACGACGGCCTCCATCCGCTGCACGTGCTCGTCGATCTCCTCCGCCTTCCAGGACCGGCGGTGCGGCAGGTGGGTGTACGCCCACACCGACTCGGTCCCCTCCGGCGAATGCGTCGGATCGGCCGTGGTCATCTGCCCGAGCAGCAGGAACGGGTGGTCGGGCAGCTCGTCGGTGGCGAGCCGGGCCGAATAGCGGGTCAGCCCGTTCAGATCCGCGCCGAGATGCACCGTGCCGGCCCCGGCCGCGGCCGGATTCCGCCACGGCATCCGGGTCCGCACCGCCCAGTCGACCTTGACGGTCGCGCCGTCCCAGCGGAAATGCGCCAGATCCTCCACGAACCTCGACGGCAGCCAGCGTTCGCCGACCATGTCCAGGAACAGCGCCGGGGCGGGCACGTCGGCGATCACCGCACGCCGGGCCCGCCAGTCCCGGCCGTCAGCGGTCCGCACCCCCATCGCCTGCCCGCGGGCCACCAGGACCCGGCTGACCGGCGCGTTGTAGACGATCTCCCCGGGGAATCGCTTCACCAGCGCCGACGTGATCTCCTGAGCGCCGCCGACCGGGACCGGCCAGCCGAACTCCTGACCGAGCATGGCGAGCAGCCAGCCGTACACGCCGCCGCCCGCCTCCTCCGGCGACAGGTCGGTGTGCAGGGCACAGCCGGCCAGGGCCAGTTTCGCGCCCTCGCCCTCGAAGAGTTCGGCGCCGATCTCGCGTACCGACAGAACCAGGCGCCGGGCCAGCCGCAGCGCACCGGAGACGCGCAGCTGGCGGGCCAGGCCGAGACCGGCGCGGACCGGCGGGAACGGGGTGAACAGTGTGTCCAGCATCGGGCCGGAGACGTCGCGCCAGTCCTGGTACGCCTGCCGCCAGCGCTCGCCGTCACCGGCCGCGAACTGCTCCATCGACTCCATCGTCTTCGCCAGATCCCGGTTGACGGTGGCGGCCCGGCCGTCCGGGAGCAGGTGGGTGAACACGTCCGGGGCGTGCGTCCAGCGCAGACCCTGCTCGCCGAGCTGCAGCGCCTTCATCACCGGTGAGGCGTACCCGAGCGGATAGAAGGAGCTGAACAGGTCGGACAGGTAGCCCGGGGCGGTCACGAAGCCGGAACGGACCGCGCCGCCGGGCTGCGGCGTGGCCTCCAGCACCCGCACCGACCACCCCGCATCGGCCAGCAGATTCGCCGCCACCAATCCGTTGTGCCCGGCACCGACCACGATCGCATCCACAGTCTCCACAGCCGAACGCTACCCACGGAATCGCTGTTTACTCGCCCTACCTGGGGGCACCACTTCCATGCAGATCAAGGACGTGAAGGGAGAACCTCGTGAGTACCGTCACCGAGTTCGTTGATGTCAACGTCCCGGTACGCACCGCATACAACCAGTGGACCCAGTTCGAGGAGTTCCCCCGGTTCATGGAGGGTGTCCAGGAGATCAGCCAGATCGACGACACCCACACGCACTGGAAGACCGAGATCGCCGGTGTGAAGCGCGAGTTCGACGCCGAGATCACCGAACAGCTGCCCGACGAGCGGGTGGCCTGGCACGCGACCGGCGGCGAGAAGCAGGCCGGCGTGGTGACCTTCCACCGGCTCGACGACGACCACACCCGGGTCACCGTCCAGATGGACTTCGACCCGCAGGGCATCGTCGAAACCGCCGGCGACAAGCTCGGCATCCTGGACCGCCGGGTGAAGGGCGACCTGCACCGGTTCAAGGAGTTCATCGAGAGCCGCGGCGGCATCGAGACCGGCGCCTGGCGCGGCCAGGTGGACCGGCCCGGCAACTGATCGGGCACCCCAGCGAACGGCCGCCTCCGGGCGGCCGTTTCGCATGCCCGGGTCCGGGTACCCGATCACCCATGACTGATCGTGAGCACGACGGCGTCTGGCGCGACGAGGAGAAGCTTCCCCTCTCGGAACTCACCAAGGCGATGGCTACTTCGGACATCGACGGCCAGAACGACCCCAGCGACAACGACACCGGCCAGGAGCCGGCCGCGGCCGATGCGCGGCCGAGCACCACAGGCCGGACCGGCCCACATTAAAACCAATTATTGGTACGAGTGACGAAAAGTCCCGCCGGTTCGACGGCCCGCCAGGCACGTGGTGCGGGCCGCGACCCGGCCGCCGGGCTCACCCACCACTCCAGCTCACCCCAACCCGACCAGCGCCCCGCGAACCCCGGCTGACCGCCAGCGCTGCCTCAACGCCCCGCAAAACCCCGGCTGACCGCCAGCGCTGCCTCAGCGCCCCGCAGACAACCCTGCCCGTCAGCCCACCACCCGTGGCTGACCACCAGCGCTGCCTCAGCGCCCGCGACGACCCCGGCTGACCACCAGCGCTGCCTCAGCGCCCCGCAGACAACCCTGCCCGTCAGCCCACCACCCTTGGCTGACCACCAGCGCTGCCTCAGCGCCCGCGACAAACCCCGGCTGACCGCCAGCGCTGCCTCAGCGCCTCGCAGGCAGCATTGCCGGTCAGCCCGCCACACTCGGCTGGCTCTCAGTGCTGTTTCAGCTGCCCGGAGACGACCCTCAGCGCCAGCTGGACTTGATCAAGCTGCCGGGTCGGGGTGCTGGCCGACTGCGTTCCCAGCCCATGCCGGGCGCCCGCCGTCGCGCGTCCCGTGTTTGCCGCCGGGGCGGCGCAGGATCAGCCGGCCGAGTCCCCGTTCGGCACGGATCAGATAGCGGTCGGGAGCGCGGGCGAAACCCCGTTCCCGGAGAACGGTACCCGCGGCGGTGCCGTTGTTCGCCGACCACGGGGTGCGCACCGACCCGGCGCCCTCGTCGAACCGGATCCGGAACGGTGCAGCCGTCTCCGCGGTCAGCAGGGCAGTGCCGGTACCACCGAGGAACCGCACCGGCACCGTGCCGACCGGATCCGGCAGCCACAACTCGGCCAGCCCGGACGCGCCCAGATCGACCCGGCTGATCCGGCCGTTACGCAGATGCAGCTGCTGTTCCCCCGCACCCGCCGGGAGGCGAATGCCCCATCGGACGTCGCGGTTCAGCACGACCCGCACCTCGTTCGGGCCGTCCCAGCCGGTCTCCCGCAGCCGGACCACGACCCGCCCGCCCTGCCGCCGCACCACCGGCGCGACACCCGAATCGGGGGCGGTGCTGATCCGGTACAACAGGCCGGGGAGGGTCGCGAGCTGAACACGTACCCGGCTCGCTGCATCACCCAGAGTGAACGACGCCCGGTTCCGGTCGCCCAGCGGCCCGGCCACCACCCGGTCCGGCGCCTCCGGCGCCGGCTGCGGCAGCCGCGGCTCGGAGGCCGAGCAGGCAACCGCAACCACCGTCCCGACCAGCACGATCAAAACCGTGACGAACACGCTTGAGCGGCGGCGACGCAAGGCGGGGGGCACCATCGGACAACGAAGAATCGGCCGAACGGGTGACGGCGATCCGTCCTGATCGCGCCAGACTGTCCGAGTGCGATCTGCCGGTTTCCTCTCCGAACGTCAGCGCCGCTTCGCGTGGCTGGGCTTCCTGCTAGCCGCCTTCCAGGCCCCCTTGGCCGCGCGGCTGGTCGACGACGCTTCCTGGTTCTTCGCCATCGTGGTAGCCCTCGTCGTAGCCACGGTGATCATCGCGGACGACACCCAGCGCCGCCGCCCCGCCACCGTCGACTACCCGGAGTAATCGGGCAGCGCCTCATGCCCCGGCCGCCCATGGGTGCGCCGGCGCTCCTTCAGCTCCGCTTCGTAAAGGTGGCGCCGCCCCTGCGCGAGCTGATCCCGGGCGTCCCGCTCGAGGCTGCGAAACTCGGCGTAGTACCCGTCGTCGTAGGCCTCAACGATCTGGAACGTCCAGTGCCCCGGGATGACGTTGCGCCCGATCAGCTCCCGCTGGATGCGGTCGGCGACCTCAGTGTGCCCAGCCTGCATAAAGAGCGAGACGGCCTCATCCAGCATGAAGTCGGCGGTCCCGGTCAGCTGGTGCATCGAATACAGATGCCCCCGCACCCTCTCCACCGTCTCCAGTGCCTCACTGAGCTTCCCCAGCGCTTGCACAGTGAGGTCATCCAGCCCATCCGGCCGCTGATGCTCCCCGTCCGGCCCATCCCCCGGCCGCTGGTCCCCCTCCGGTCGCCCTTCCCCCGCGGACCCATCCGCCGGCCGCCGCTCCGCTCCCGATTGCCGCTCCCCAGCGGACCCGTCCGCCGGCCGCTGCTCCGCTCCCGGCTGCCGCTGCCCCGCGGGCCCGTCCGCCGGCCGCTGCTCCGCCTTCGACCCGGTCGGCGACTGCTGCTTCCCTCCAGACTTGTCCGCCGACCAGGGCTCTGACGCCGGCCGCTCTGGCGAATCCGGCCGTTGAAGCTCGCCGCCCGGGTCATCCAGGGTCTGCTGCGCCTCGCCCCCATCCGGCCGTTGGCCATCCGCCTTCCGCCGATCCGCATCGCCGGCGGTACCAGGCTTCGCCACCCCGTCTCCCCCTTCGCTGCTTCCCCGCTCATCCATGTGCCCGCCCGTTCCCCTAATCGCCACTTCATATCCCCGTTCGTCGCCATCTCACCCGCGCCCGCCGCCCAGCCAACGCCCTAGATCAAGGGAAAGGCCCGACCAAAAGCGAACCCGCCCGGCGCTTGACGAGGCCGAGCCCCTACCAGGCCGGCGCCGGACGAGGCCAAGCCCGAACCAGGCCGGCGCCGGCCCAGGCCAAGCTCCAGCCAGGCTGGCACCGGATCAGGCTGAGCTCCACCAGGCCGCTACCGGACCAGACTGAACCCCAACCAAGTCGGCACCGGCCTGGCTGAGCCCTAGCCAGGCCGGCGCTGGGCTTCGCCGAGCCCGAACCGGGCCGAGACCGACATCGAGCCGGGCGGCACGCCTAAATGCGGCGACCGACAGATACCGGACGACACCGGTTCACGGCATGGCCGAGATTCCGCTGAACCCCGCCGCGAAACCGGCAGCACCGGCGATCGCCGGAACCAACCTGCCCGCCCAGGGTCACCGCCGAACCGGTCGACACCAGCTACCGCCGCAACCAGACTGCGCGACCCAGTGCCGCCGCCGAACCGGCGGACACCAGCCGCCGTCGCGGCCGAGGGTGGACCGGGCGCCGCCGGGCCGGTGTCGGGTCCGGCTGTGCCGAGCTTGATCGGGCTTGGGCGGCCGGCTCGATGAAGTGATTTCGCAGGTTCCCGGTGGGGACGAGTTCAACCGGCCTGCAACGGTTCGGAGAACCGTTGGACACCCGACGGTCCATAACGTTTCTTCTCATGAATGGCCTGTTCAGCAACGCCGCCGCCCGCGCTGCTCAGCGCTCCGCCCACGCCTCGCTCGCCGACCTGACCGCCGCAGTCGGTGTCAGTGGTATCGCCGCCGCGCAGGAGAACCCCGGCCTGATGTCCGTGATCGACCAGCACGCCGCCGGCGTGCGGGACAGCCTCGAGGCCGACAGCCGGCCGCTGACCGCGATCCTGCTGGCCGCGTACGCCGAGGGTGTCCGCGACGCCGCCTTCCAGCACGGCTGGGCCGCACCCGAGGGCCCGATCGACTGGACCGAGAACGACTGGGTCCTGCGCCGCCTGCTCGCCGTCTGCATGCTGTCGCGCAGCCTGCCGGCGCCCCGCTGACTCTGAGCACCGCCCCGGCCTCCGCCGTCCGGGGAACCGCTCCCACCTGACCGTCACGGCCGCGAACCCGGCCATCCAGCACCCGAAACCGGCCGTATGGGGCCGGCACCGAACATCTCGCAGTCGGCTGTATGGGCCGGTGCCGGGATGTCCCGGTGCCGGCCCCACGTCATTTCCCGGGGCTACTTCCCGGCCGGGCCGCTGCTGGGACGGTTCCGGCCGGGCTCGGTGGGAGCTTCGTCGTCGGCGGTCTGCGTTCCCTCGGCCACGGGCAGGGGCACCACCTGCGTACGCTCCCCGTCGTCAGCCGGCTCGATCACCACGGAACGCTCCGTGCCGGGGATCCGGACGAGGCTCGACTCGCGCACGTCCGAACCAGAAGTGACCACCGTGGTGTCGTCCGCGTTGTCCTCAGCGCTACGGAAGATCACCGTCTCGGTCGCACCATCACCGGTCGGCGCTGTGTCGCCGGCTCCCCGGCCAAAAACCACCGTGTCTGTCGAACCGCCACCGCGCGCGGTCGTGTCGACTGTGTCGTCATCGCCACGGCCGAAGGTCACCGTCTCCGCCGAATCCCTGTTGGCTGCCGTCGTGTCGGCCGTGTCATCACCGTTGCGCCCGAAAATCACTGTCTTGGTCGAGTCGTCCGCCGATTCCGGTGTGTCGTCGCGCCGAATCACGGTCGTCACCTCGTCGGCAGAAGAGTCCGGAAAGGCAGCCGATGGGGCAGACGATTCCGGGCGGGCCGCCGAGGGGGCAGACGATCCCGGAGAGGCCGCCGAGGGGGCAGACGAACCCGGGGAAGCCGCCGAGGAGGCAGACGAACCGGAGGCGACCGCGGAGGAAGCAGGTGTGCCCGAGGGAGCAGGTGAATCCGGGGAGGCCGACGAAGGAACAGACGGGCCCGAGGAGGTCGCCGAAGGTGACGGAGAAGAGGCCGGTGACACCGGGGAGGTGAGACCTGGAGCTTCCGGGCCGAAACCGGGAACAGGGTTGCTCAGATCGCCGGCCGGTGCGGCGATGACCTGGGTCTCGTCGGCATCCCGCTCGTGGGCACGACGCTCCTCCGCGGCCATCCGGGCTGCCCGGGCCCACTTCTCGGCGTCGGCGCGGCGTTCCTCCGCAGCCCGGCGTTCCTCCGCGAGACGTGCCTCCTCGGCGCGCGCGGCCTCCTCAGCACGGCGAGCGTCCTCAGCGCGACGTTCCTCTTCAGCCCGGCGCGCCTCCTCCGCCTGCCGCGCCTCCTCAGCACGGCGAGCTTCCGCGGCCTGCCGAGCCTCCTCGGCGCGACGGGCCTCCTCAGCGAGCCGCGCTTCCTCGGCTAGACGTGCCTCCTCGGCCCGGCGGGCCTCCTCCTCCCGGCGCGCCTCCTCCTCGGCGGCCTGCCGCGCGCGGTCCTCCGCATAGACCCGGGCCTGCTGGCGGATCGCAGCGGACTCGGTCGCCGCCCGGTCCAGCCAGCCTTCCCAGCGCCCTTGCATGGGCCGGATCAAGCCGCCGCCGACACCGACGATGATCACGCCGGCGACGGTGGCCAGGATCGTGATGAGCAGCGGCCGGGTCACCGAAGTAGCGATGCCGATCTGGTCGAGCCCGGCGATCACACCGAGAGTGACGATCACCGCGGCGACGGCTTTGGCGAGCACCCGCGCGTAGCCCAGGTCGCCGAGCGCGGCCACGATGAGATCGTGGGCGGCGCCGGCGACGGCGGCGGCGACCACCACCACGACGATGCCGACGAACACCTGTGGCAGCCAGGCGATCAGGGAGTTGAGCAGGTCGCTGACTGGGTTGGGACCCCAGAGACCGAAAGCGATCTGTACGGCGATCAGCAGCACCACGAAGAACGCGAGCCGGGCGCAGACGTCGGTGGCGCTCGGCGCCTTGCCCCGGAACAGCCGCCCGGCCGGACCCCGCTGGATCGCCCGGTCGAAGTTGACCCGGCGCAGCGCCTTGCCGGTCACCGTGCGGGCCAGCCGGGCCAGCAGGTAGCCGACGATCAGGATCGCCAGGAACGCCAACGCGTACGGCAGGAACAGCACCACCGATCGCCACAGGTCGCTCAGCCCTCGGCTCAGCCCGTCCTGGCTCATCCGCCCTCCCTCGTCCGGCACGCCACTCGGCCACCTCAACGAACGATAGGACTCAGGAGTACCACGTGCCTCCGACAATCTCCGCGGCCCCCGAGTCGGCGGGGACGACTCAGGCGCAAGCGGTTCCGTTGATCGCGCAGCCGGTCGGCAGTTCCTCGGGCACGCCGTCGATGGTGAAACTGATGGTCACCGACTCACCGGCGGCGAGTTCAGCTCCACCGGCCGGCCGGAACGTGACCCTGCTCCCGGATTGCGACATCCGCACGTCGCCGCCGGACAGGGTGACCTCCTCCCCGCCCGGCACGGTGAGGGAGACGGACCAGTCGGCGCCGGCGCTGCCGCCGGAGTTGACCACCTGAACTGTGCCGCTGTAACCGGAGGCGGCGTCCGACCGAAAGCCGTAGAACGCGGTGTACGCAGCCGGGTCGGCGGCCGGCCCGCTTGATTCGGGACTCAGTGACCGCGTCGGCTCGCGGACCACGGCACCGAGATCGATGCTGGGCAGCGACGGTGAACTGCTCGCGGAAGCCGAGGCGGACGGTGAGCGGCTGGCCGAAGGAGAAGCCGAGGTCGGGGCGCTGCTGGCGGGAACCGGATCCTCCGAGTCCGCTGCCGGCGAGTCGGTCGCTGAGGCCTCGGCGCCGACCGGCGCGGTGCTGACCGCGACCGGGGTCTCGGGCTCGTCGTCGCCGCCCCGGACGAACGCCACGCCACCGACCAGCAGGGCCAGCGCCGCAACGGTCACGGCCGCGGCCCGGATCCGGCGGACGCGGGTGGCGCTGCCAGGCGCGACGTGGGACACCGGAAGCCGCCCGGACTCGGCGCCGGGCGCCGGCCAGGGCCGCTCGAACCGCGCCTCGGTGACCGCCGACATCGTGACCGTCTCCGCAGAATCGGCCCAGTCCGCGAGAGCCGCATACCGCTCAGCCGTCATGTCCGCCGAAGGCTCAGCAGGCACGTCCGAGGATGGAGACGAGGCAACGGCAGGAGACGAAGGAGGAGACGAGGCAACGGCAGCAGACGAAGGAGGAGGAGAGGAAGGGGACGAGGACCAGTCGACGGTCACGCCTGAGGAAGGTCCGAACGAGGAGGGCGACCCAGCCGACGGCTGATCATCGAACCACCCCGGCTCGGAGGGAGCGAACTCCGACAATTCAGAATGCTCCGCGTTGTGGCGCATCACACGGCGCGGTCGATCGGTCACGGCGGCGACCTTAGCCGAATCCCGATCATGTAGACCAAGCTCAGAACGCCGCCGACCTGCCACGCTGTGTCACCTCCCGCGTGAAACAGTCACGACACATCTGCCTGGCAGGCTTGAGAGACAGTCAATAACCGGACGGACGGCCGGTGGGGCATCGTACAAACGGACCACTCGGGATAGGCTTTCCGCATGGTCGGCTCGGGAGGGATCAGCTCGGGCGGGATCAGTCCGGGCGGGTTGTCCTCGCCTGCGATCTCGGCATTGCCCGTGCAGGCGGTCGGCGCAGAGCACACCGGCAAGGGCTGCGCGGCGCTGGTGCATGCGTTCGACTGGTCCCGCACTTCGCTCGGCCCGATGGTCCGGTGGGACCCGGCGTTCCGGGCAGCCGTCGAGCTGATGCTCGCCTCCCCGGTGCCGATGATGCTGGCCTGCGGCGACGACTTCGTGGTGCTCTACAACGACGCCTACGCCGAGGTTCTGCACGCCCTGCACCCGACCGCGCTGGGTTCGCCCGCCGAGGAGGCGTTCGGCGAGGCCTGGCATCAGCCCGGGATGGGTGACGTGGTCGCGCAGGTCTACCGCACCGGCCGCGCGGTGCTGGAGCCGGAGAGCCAGGTTCCGGTCACGCCGGGCGGCACCGAGCCCGCGTTCTACACGCAGGGTCACTCGGCGATCCGCGACTCGCGGGGTGCGATCGCCGGCGTGCTGATCGTCGCCGCCGAGACCACGCAGGTGATCCACCGCCTGCAGAGCCTCGGCGAGCTGACCGCTCGACTGGCCGGCGCGCTCACCATCGACGACGTCACGCGCGTCGTCCTCACGTACGCAATGGCCTCTTTTGATCTTGATCATTGCGTGCTCGCGGTGGATGACGGCAGTGCCTACCGCTATGTCCGCCGGATTCGCGGCGAAATGCTGGACGAGGCGGACGAACGGCTGCCGCCGGTCTGGCGGCGCGTCGGCGCCGATCCGGCGGCGCCGCTGGTGGCTGCGGCCGAGACCGGCCGCGCGACGTTTGTGAACGACGGTGAGCCGCTGCGTGCGGTGGCCACCGACCGGCATGAGCGGCGGGTCCGGGCCCTGGCCGCGCTGCCACTGCGGACGCCGTCCCTGCGCGGCGCGCTGACCATGGGCTTCCGTCACGCGCATGCCTGGCTGCCCGCGGAGCGTGCGCTGCTGAAAGCCGCGGCCGAGCTGGTGGCCCAGGCAGCGGAGCGGGCGCGGCGTTTCGAGGCCCAGCACGGTACGGCGCAGTTGCTGCAACGGAGCATGTTGCCCGAGCACCTCCCGGAACTGGACACGTTCCGCATCGCCGCACGCTATGACGTCGGCGTGGACGGCAATGCGGCCGGCGGCGACTTCTACGACGCGTTCCACCTGCTGGACGGCCGGCTCGCGATGGTCCTGGGCGACGTGGCCGGGCACGACGTGCGGGCGGCGGCGGTGATGGGCCAGGTGCGGGCCGCGCTGCGGGCCCTCGCGCTGACCGATCCGGCCCCACCGAGCGTGCTGGCCGGGCTGGACCGGCTGGTCGGTTCGCTCGGCGCGGAGTCCCGGAACGAGGAGATCTTCGTAACCGTCGTGTACGGCGTGCTCGACCCCGCCGACGGCTCGATCACCCTGGC
Organism: Actinoplanes sp. NBC_00393; assembly: GCF_036053395.1. Taxonomy (NCBI): domain Bacteria; kingdom Bacillati; phylum Actinomycetota; class Actinomycetes; order Micromonosporales; family Micromonosporaceae; genus Actinoplanes; species Actinoplanes sp. NBC_00393. Next base: position 6,293,849 of record NZ_CP107942.1, read on the forward strand.
CAGCGCGGGTCACCCGCCGCCGGTGCTGCGCCGTGCCGGGCAGGGCGGCGAGCGGGCCACCGCCGAGCTGGTGAAGGTGCCACCCGGCGCCCCGCTCGGGCTGGGCGGCCGCTGGCAGACCGGTTCGCTGATGCTGGAGCCGGGCGACACCATACTGATGTTCAGCGACGGCGTGGTGGAGCGCCGCGGCCGGCCGCTCAACGAGGGGCTGGACGCCCTGGTCGCCGCCGCGGCGGGTTCGGCCAGCGGCGACCCGCGCAACATGTGTTCGCTGGCCACGGCCGCGGTCGAGGGCACCACCGACGACGACGTGGCGGTGCTCGCGGTGGAGCACGCGCTGGCGATGAGCCGGTCGGCGACCATGCAGGTGGCCGCCGAGCCGACCGGCCCGAGCCGGGTCCGGCAGTGGATGACGACCCGGCTGCGGGAGTGGTCGGTGCCGGAGCCGGTGATCGGCGCGGCCATCCTCTGCACCAGCGAGCTCACCACCAACGCGCTGCTGCACGCCGGCACCCCGGCCCAGGTGCACATCGATCTGAACGCCGAGCGGCTGCTGGTCTCGGTGGCCGACACCGGTACGCGGGGCAGCGTGATCCGGGCGCAGACCGACACGCTCGCCAGCCGGGGCCGCGGGCTCGGCCTGATCGAGGAGCTCAGCGATTCGTGGGGCACCGACCCGACGGTTCGTGGATCAACAGTCTGGTTCGAGATGCTGCTTCCGGGTAATGCGAGGGCATGAGGCCCGGAGTTCTGTTCGACGTCGACGGCACCTTGATCGACACCACATATCTGCACGCCGTCTCCTGGTGGGAGTCGCTGCGGCAGCACGACCACGACGTACCGATGGCGGAGATCCACCGCGGCATCGGCATGGGCTCCGACAAGCTGCTCGACCATCTGCTCGGCGCGGACCGTGACCACGACGCGGACGAGGAGATGACCACCGCGCACGACGTGCTCTACGGAGCCTGGTGGGAGCGGTTGCGGCCGCTGCCGGGCGCCGCCGATCTGGTTCGTGCGGTCGCCGCCAGAGACCTGGCCGTGGTGCTCGCCTCCTCAGCCCGGGAGCCCGAGTTGAACCAGCTCCGCCGGGTCCTCGGCGCCGACGACGTGATCACCGCCGCCACCTCGTCCGCCGACGCCGAGGAGAGCAAGCCGGCCCCGGACATCCTCCAGGCCGCCCTGGACCAGTCGGACGTCGACCCGGAACACGCCGTCTACGTCGGTGACGCCGTCTGGGACGTGCAGGCCGCCGGCAAGCTCGGCATCCCCTGCATCGGCCTGACCTGCGGTGGCACCAGCGCCGCAGAGCTGCGGGAGGCGGGCGCGATCGCGACGTACGCGAACCCGGCCGCCCTGCTCGAGGACCTGGAGTCCACCGCCATCGCTGACCTGAAGTAAGAGCATGCAACTGTCCGATGTGGTGTTCGCCCTGATCGGGGTGGGCGCCCTGCTCGCCGGTATCCTCCCGCGCCTGGTGGAACGCCGCCCGCTCTCCATGCCGATCGCCTTCCTCGGCCTGGGCATGCTGGTCTTCGGCCTGCCCCTGAACCTGCCCGAGGCGGATCCGCTGGCCCACGCCAAGCTCACCGAGCACCTCACCGAGGTCGGCGTGATCGTCGCGCTGATGGGCGCCGGCCTGAAGATCGACCGCCCGTTCGGCGTACGCCGCTGGGCCTCGACCGGCCGCCTGCTGATCATCGCGATGCCGGTGACCATCGCCGCGATGGCATTCCTCGGCTGGTGGTGGGTGGGCCTGGTGCCGGCGTCCGCCCTGCTGCTCGGCGCCGCGATGGCGCCGACCGACCCGGTGCTCGCCTCGGACGTGCAGGTGGGCGAGCCGACCGACGAGGAGGACTCGGAGGACGAGGTACGGTTCGCCCTCACCTCCGAGGCCGGTCTCAATGACGGCCTGGCCTTCCCGTTCGTCTACGCCGCGATCGCGATGGCCATCGGCGGATCCTGGTTCGGCGAATGGGTCCTCAAGGACGTCCTCTACAAGGGCGCGGTCGGGCTGGTCGGCGGCATAGTGATCGGGCACCTGCTCGGTAAGCTCTTCTTCCGGGCGAAGCGGGACGCGCTACGACTCGCCCGGCATTCCGAGGGCTTCCTGGCGCTGGCTGCGACCTTCCTCGCGTACGGCCTCGTGGAGGTGATCGGCGGCTACGGTTTCCTGGCCGTGTTCGTGGCGGCGCGGGCGATCCGGGCTGCCGAACGCTCCCACGAGTACCACCAGGTGCTGCACGATTTCGCCGAGCAGACCGAGCGCCTGCTCACCGTACTGTTGCTGCTGCTCCTCGGCGGCGCCGTGGTCAGCGGCCTGCTGGCGCCGCTCACCTGGCAGGCTGCTCTGGCCGGCCTGTTCCTGATCTTCCTGGTCCGGCCGCTGGCCGCTTTCGCCTCCCTGCGAGGCGCCCCGGGGACGACCGCGGAACACTGGGTGATCGCGGTGTTCGGGATCCGTGGCATCGGCTCGTTTTATTACCTTGCGTATGCAATGACACACGCCGATTTCGCGTCCGCCGACCTCCTCTGGGCGACCGCCGGATTCGTGGTCGTCGTCTCGGTCGTGCTCCACGGAATCGCCGCAACTCCGGTCATGCGTCACCTGGATCACTCAGTCACTCACGCTAGGTAATACTTTTCTGCTCTAAACCGGACAATGAACCGTGCGGTGGTGACGAAGCGTATTCAGTGCCGTAGAGTGCTCAAGCAACTGGGGATGTCCACAACGGAGCGGCTCATGCGGATCAGAGGCTATGCACCCTTGACACCATGCTGGGTGGAACTCGCGAGTGCGGACCCCGCACGCGCGGCGGAGTTCTACGGAGAGTTGTTCGGCTGGGAGTCGGCGGGTGATCGGTTCAAGCTCGGGGGGCGTGCCGTGGCCGGCCTCACCCGCAGCCGGCTCGACCGGCCGGACGGCTGGCTCACCCATCTCAGCACTCCCGATCTGGAGGAGACCCTCGAGCAGGTCGCTCTCTCCGGCGGGCACTGCCTGAGCCACCCGGCCGAGGCGCATGGCGGGCGCCGCGCGATCGTGGCGGACCCGTCCGGCGCGATCATCGGTCTGTGGCAGGGCTACGACTTCGCCGGCGCACAGGCCGGTGGCGAGCCGGGCACCATGTCCTGGCCGGAACTGATCACTGACGACGCGAACGCGGCGGCCCGTTTCTACGGTTCGGCGTTCGGCTGGCTGCTGCGGCACGAGTTCGGCACCGGCGAATGGCTCAACCAGGGGCACGACGCGATCGCCGGGCTGGCGGCCGGTTACCGCGGCGCCTGGTGGCGGGCGGCGTTCCAGGTGGACGACATCGAGCAGTCGGCCGCGCACTGCGAGCGTATCGGCGGCACCGTCGTCAGCGAGCCGGCCGAGGCGGGGCTCACCGCGTTCGCCGAGCTCGCCGACCCGTACGGTGCTCGCTTCACCGTCGCGGCGCCGGTGCACCACCCGGTCGAGCTGACCGTCTCGCTGGGAAATCTCCCTGCATGGGAGTGACCTTCAGCGGGTAATGGCACAGGCGTTCGAGACAATCGACCGGAAGGACGGCGTCATGGCCGACCAGACGAGCGCCGATACCGGCAACACGATCAAGGACCCCGCCGACTGGACCACGGGCGAGGAACCGGCGACCGGCGCACAGGAGTCGTACCTGCGCACGCTCGCCTCCGAGGCGCACGAGGAGGTCCCCGAGGACCTCACGAAGGCGGATGCCTCCCGCAAGATCGACGAGTTGCAGGAGAAGACCGGCAGGGGACGCTGAGTCGATCCGCGGGACCGGCCCGATCGGGCCGGTCCTTTCTTTTGCCCTCTGTGTCAACTTCGGTTGACGAGGCGCCCTTCGTCAACGTAAGTTGACAGCCATGACCGAAGCGACCGATCTGGCCGCGGCCGCCGGCAGCACCGACCCCCGGGTCGGCCTGCGCGCGGTCGTGGCGCTGCGCCGCCTCCTGGAGGGCCTGGAGCACCTCCAGGTCGCCAACGCGCGCGACAAAGGCTGGTCCTGGCAGGAGATCGCCGACGCACTCGAGGTGACCCGCCAGGGCGTGCACAAGAAACACGCGAAACTGATGCCGATGCAGGACCCACGGGAGGGCTGACATGTTCGAGCGATTCACCAAGGAAGCCCGCGCCGTCGTCGTCGGCGCCCAGCAGCAGGCCCGCGAGCTGGGACACGAGACCATCGGCACCGAACACACCCTGCTCTCCCTGCTCGCCGGCGACAACGGCGCGATCCGCGACGCCCTGAGCAACCGCGGCGTCGATCAAACCTCGGTCCGGCAGGCGATCATCGAGCACGTCGGCGACCACAGCGAGGCCACCACCATCGCCGACCGCGACGCCGAGGACGCGGCCGCACTCAAGGCCATCGGCATCGACCTGGACGCCGTCCGCGCCGCCATCGAGGAGAACTTCGGAGCCGGCGCCCTGCGCCTGCCCCGCCCCGCCCCCAAGAAACGCGGCATCTTCGGCCGCTTCCAGACCGGCACCAGCCACATCCCGTTCTCCCCCCGCAACAAGAAGGTCCTCGAGCTCTCCCTGCGCGAAGCCATCCGCCTCAAGCACAACTACATCGCGCCGGAACACATCATGCTCGGCCTCCTGCGCGAAGGCGCGGGCCTGGCAGCCCTCATCCTCGCCGAAAAAGCAGTCGACTTCGATGCGGTGCGCGAGCAGCTGACTCGCTCACTCAACAGCCACGCGGCCTGAAACCTCTGCGGGGTACGCGCGGCGCCGCTCCGCCGAATTTTCGCCGTCCCCCGCTACGGCGCGGCCACCAGCCCACTCACGGCCCTACCGCGGCCGCCGGGCTTAAGCAGCCGGTCACCAGCGCTCGGCGCCCCGCCCCGGCCCCAGCGCCACTCACCCAGCGCCCGCCCGGCTGACACCCAGCGCTGCTTCGCAGCCGCGGAAGCAGCACTCACCGTCAGCCACGAACGACCAGCTGACCACCAACGCTGCTTCGCAGCCACCGAAGCAACCCCCACCGTCAGCCACGAACCACCAGCTGACCACCAACGCTGCTTCGCAGCCCCGGAAGCAACACTCACCGTCAGCCACGAACCACCAGCCGACCACCAACGCTGCTTCGCAGGCCCGGAAGCAACACTCACCGTCAGCCACGAACCACCAGCCGACCACCAACGCTGCTTCGCAGGCCCGGAGGCAACGCTCAGAGTCAGCTCGACATGATCAAGCTGGTCGACGCCGAGCGCGGCGGTTCGGGGACGGTGATAGCCATAAGGCACAGCCGGGGCCCGTTTCAGGGCCTCTTCGATCATTCGGCTGGGTGTGAGGGCTGTTTCAACGGCCAGGAAGCAGCCCTCACACCCAGCCGGCGTGATCAACAAGCATGAATTCGGGGCCGGGCTGGGCTTAAGGACCTGGGCGCCGCTCGGTGGGTATCGCCGCCGGTCCGGCTGGCGTGTCCGGCACTTGCGGGTCGCTCGGTTAGTGCCCCGCCGGCGGCTCGACCGGGGCGGCGCCGAGCTGGCAGTCCAACCCGGGCGGCGTTGAGCTAGCAGCTCGACCGGGGCGGCGCCGAGCTGGCAGCTCAACCCCCGGCAGCACCAAGCTGGCAGCTCAACCCTGGCGGCACCAAGCTGGCAGCTCAACCCCCCGGCAGCTCAAGTCCGGCAGCACCAAGCTGGCGGCTCAACCGCGGCAGCCCAAGCCCGGCAGCACCAAGCTGGCAGCTCAACCCCGGCAGCCCAAGCCCGGCAGCACCAAGCTGGCAGCTCAAGCCCGGCAGCGCTGAGGTGGCAGCTCAACCCGGCAGGCGCCGAGCTGGCAGCGAGACCCGGCGGCATTGAGCGGGTGGCTGGGCGCGGCCGGCGCCGTTGGGTGGTCGGTGACGCACGAGCCGGCGGTGTTCTTCAGATTTGAAGTTTCAGATTTGAAGGAGTACGGTCTACCCATGGCCGAACCGCTCAGCGAGACCCAGCTGCTGCACTGGCGCACGTTCCTCGAGAGCTCGTGGGCCCTGCACACCCGCCTCGAGGACGAGCTGCGGGCCGCGACCGGGCTGAGCATGAACGACTACCACGTTCTGGTCGCGCTCGCCGAGGCGCCGGGCCGCCGGATCAGGATGGGCGAGCTGGCCAATCGTCTGGTGCTCTCGCCGAGCCGGATCACGTACCAGATCAGCTCCATGGTCAAGCGTGGCCTGGTCCGCAAGGAGAGCTGTCCCGACGACGGCCGCGGCCAGGAGGCCGTGCTCACCGAGGAGGGCCTGGAGACGCTGCGTTCTGCCGCGCCGGCCCATCTGGCGACCGTCCGCGAGAGCTTCATCGACCATTTGGACGACGAGGAACTGGCCGTGATCGGCCGCGTCTTCGCCAAGATCAGGAAGGTGTGAACCATGCCCGCCATCACCGTCGACGACGTCCTCGTCCTGCCCCGCCTGCCCCGGCTCGACGCGATGACCGACTTCCGGCCGGTCCGCCGGCTGACCACCGCCCCGCAGGGATATGAGGGTGAGGGTTTCCCGGTCCGCCGGGCCTTCGCCGGGGTGCCGCTGACCGAGCTGGACCCGTTCATCCACCTGGACCAGATGGGTGAGGTCGACTACGCGCCGGGCGAGCCGAAGGGCACGCCGTGGCACCCGCACCGCGGCTTCGAGACCGTGACCTACATGATCGACGGCATCATGGACCACCAGGACTCGCTGGGTGGCGGCGGTTCGATCACGAACAGCGACACCCAGTGGATGACCGCCGGTTCCGGCATCCTGCACATCGAGACTCCGCCGGAGCATCTGGTGATGAGCGGCGGCCTCTTCCACGGCCTGCAGCTCTGGGTGAATCTGCCGCGCGCCGCGAAGATGCTCGACCCGAAATATCAAGACATCCGGGGTAAGTCGGCGGCGCTGCTGACCACCCCGGACGGTGGCGCCCTGATCCGTGTGATCGCCGGTGAGATCGCCGGGCAGAGCGGCCCCGGTTCCACCTTCACCCCGATCAACCTGGCGCACGTCACGCTGCAGCCCGGCGCACGGCTCGACCTGCCGTGGCAGCCGGATTACAACGCGCTGGTCTACACGCTGTCCGGCGAGGGCTGGGTCGGCACCGATCTGCGGCCGATCCACATGGGACAGCTCGCCACGCACGGTCCGGGCGACGCGATCCGGGTCGAGGCGAAGACCGAGCTGGACCTGTTCATCATGGGTGGCAAGCCGATCCGGGAGCCGATCGCGCACTACGGCCCGTTCGTGATGAACACCCGCGACGAGCTGAAGCAGGCCTTCGAGGACTTCCAGAAGGGCCGGCTCGGTGTCGTTCCGGCGACCCGCGTGCCGCACACGGACTAACTAGGCTGACCGGCATGGACCGGATTCAGCGTTTCGCGGAAGTCGTGGTCCGGGCGGGGGTCGACCTTCAGCCCGGCCAGGGCGTCATCCTGAACACCGACATCGCACATCTGGAGATCGCCCGGGCGGTGGTCGAGGCGGCGTACGCGGCGGGCGCCGCCTGGGTCGAGCCGATCTGGCGCGACGGGCCGATGCACCGCTCGGCGGTCGATCACGCCGACCTGGAGACGTTGCGCCGCAGCCGCCCGTGGGCCCTCCAGCGGATCAAGGAGTGGAGCGAGCAGGGCGCCGCCTGGATCAGCCTGCACGGCGACCCGGATCCGCACGTGTTCGACGGCGCCGACCCGGCGAAGGCCGCCGCCTTCCCGCTCGAGGAGGCCCGGGCCCGCCGCGAGGCGGTTCTCGGCAAGCTGCGCTGGACCGTGGTGGGCGCACCCAACCCGGGTTGGGCCACCCAGGTCTTCGGCGAGCCGGACGTGGACCGGCTGTGGGAGGCGGTGGCGACCGCGATGCGCCTGGACGAGCCGGACCCGGCCCTCGCCTGGCAGCAGCGGGCCGAGACGCTGGCCGCGCGCGGCGCCGAGCTCGACGCCCTGGAACTGACCGAGATCCGGTACGTCGGAGACGGCACCGACCTGACCGTCGGCCTGATCCCCGGCTGCCACTGGACCGGCGGCGGGATGGTCGACGCGGACGGTTTCGCCTACCTGCCGAACATCCCGACCGAGGAGGTCTGCACCAGCCCGGACCGCCGTCGCGCCGACGGGGTGATCCGGTTGACGAAGCCGCTGGCTCTGAACGGCGCGCTGGTCACCGGACTGCGGGCCCGGTTCGCCGGAGGCCGGATCGTCGAGGTCACCGCCGACTCCGGCGCGGACATCGTGGAGGCGCAACTGGAGACCGACCCGGGCGCCCGCTACCTGGGCGAGGTGTCCCTGGTGGACCGGGACAGCCGGATCGCGCGGGCCGGCATCGTCTTCCACAACACGCTCTTCGACGAGAACGCCGGCTGCCATGTGGCGTGGGGGCAGAGCTTCCCGTTCGCCGTGCCCGGCGGTGTCGCCATGACCGACGAGCAGCGCGCCGGCCTCGGCCTGAACATGTCGAGCGTGCACACCGACGTGGTGATCGGCGGCGACGGCATCACCGTGACCGGGACCGGCCCGAAGGGAACGGTCGACCTCATCCGCGACGACGAGTGGGTGCTGTGAGGGCGGCCTACGACGAGATCGCCGACTGGTACGAGCGGGAGTTCCTCCCGGCGAGCACCCCGGGCGATCCGCTCGGCATCCGCCAGGCCCTCGCCGACCTGCTCGGCGAGGGCCGCGGCCGCTGTCTGGAGATCGGCTGCGGCACCGGCGTCCACGCCACCCAGCTGCGCGAACTCGGCTGGACCCCGCTCGGCGTCGACCTCTCCGCCAACATGCTCGGCTACGCCGCGACCCGCCTGCCGGTGGCCCGGGCCGATGCCACCCGCCTGCCGATCCGCGACGCCGGTCTGGACGCCGCCGTCGCCGTGATGGTCCACACCGACATGCCCGGCTATCCCTCGGTCTTGCGCGAGATCGCCCGGGCACTGCGCCCGGGTGCCCCATTTGTCCACATCGGCGTCCACCCGGCGTTCTGCGGCGGCTTCGCCGACCGCACCGACCCGTCCGCGGTGATCATCCGCCCCGGCTATCTGGACGGCCACTGGACCAGGGCGTCCTGGACCACCCAGGGCGTACGCGACAAGGTCGGCGCCAGCCACTGGCCGCTGCCGGCCCTCCTGCACGCTTTCCTCGACGCAGGGCTGAGCTTCACCCGCTTCACCGAGGGAGGCACGCCGGTGCCCACAGTGCTGTCGATAAACGCTTTCCGGTACGAGTAAGCGCCGCCCCCGAGAATCCACACCTCCCTGCGCTACGACGCGACCGGGCACAACGCAGGGCCGCCCGGCGGCCGCCGGGCTTATGCACAACCCGGGCTTTCACGATGCCCGCAGCGAGCGGCATCGCCGGGCGGAGGGCAAAAGGGGCGCCCGCCGGGACCATCTGCTCAAGCCCGGCGGGCGCGGTGAAGGCCGTGAGTGGGCTGGTGATCGCGTCGTAGAGCGGGGACGGGAGTGATTTTGGGAACAGTCACACCCGTACCCCCGAAAGAGCGTGAGTGAAATGCCTGGTCTCCCCGGCGGATCAGGACATCAGCAGCATCGCTGTGGTGCCCAGCAGGACCAGAAGCAGGACCGCGATGAGCAGGCCCTTCTCGGCGGAATCGGCGGTCTCGGGCACGGTTGTGGTGGCCAGCGGCTCGCTGCTCATGGGATCCACTCCTCCGCGGGATCGGGGGTACCGCTCCGGGGTGCGGGCGGCGTGCGGGAGGCTTACGGTGAGGGCGTCGTCGACCTCGAAGGGGTTGCTGTGCCGCCGCAGGAATGGCTTCTCACCGCTGCCGAACGCGGCAACCCGGACACCTCCATACCCACATGGAACACCGGAAACACGGTCGAGCCACTTATTCACGGGCAAATGTACTTCGATCGGTTGTTATCCGAGGTGGAAGCGCTGGCGGCCGGTGATCATCTCTTCTTCACCGACTGGCGGGGTGACCCGGACGAGCAGATGCACGACGGCGGGCCGACGATCGCCGAGCTGTTCGCGGCGGCAGCCAAGCGCGGTGTCGTGGTCAAGGGGCTGCTGTGGCGGTCCCATCTGGACAAACTCGCCTACAGCGAGGAGGAGAACCGCACGCTGAGCGACGACATCGAGGCCGGCGGCGGTGAGGTGCTGCTCGATCAGCGGGTGCGGCGGGGCGGCTCGCACCATCAGAAGCTGGTCGTGCTGCGGCATCCGGAGCATCCGGAGCGGGACATCGCGTTCGCGGGCGGGATCGACCTGTGTCACAGCCGGCGCGACGACGCGGAGCACCACGGGGACCGGCAGGCGGTGCGGATGGCGAAGGCGTACGGGCCGCATCCGCCCTGGCACGACGTCCAGCTGGCGTTGCGCGGTCCGGTGGTCGGCGCGCTGGACACCTCGTTCCGGGAGCGGTGGAACGATCCGGCGCCGCTCGACCAGCACGGCCCGATCTCCACGGCCACGGACATGCTGCGGCACGAGGACATGCGGGCCGACCGGTTGCCGCCGCAGCCCTCGGACCCGCCGGAGTGCGGCTCGATGACCGTGCAGGTGCTGCGGACATATCCGGCGATGCGCCCGGCGTACGGGTTCGCCAAGCTCGGCGAAAGGTCGGTGGCCCGCGGCTACACCAAGGCGATCAAGCGGGCCCGGCGGCTCGTCTACCTGGAGGACCAGTACCTGTGGTCCAAGGAGGTCGCGCAGCTGTTCGCCGAGGCGATGCGTGACAACCCGGACCTGCACCTGGTCGCCGTGGTCCCCCGGCACCCGGACGTGGACGGCGCGTTCGCGCTGCCGCCCAACCAGGTCGGCCGGGAGCAGGCGATCGAGCTCTGCAAGAAGGCCGCGGCCGACCGGGTGCACGTCTTCGACCTGGAGAATCACGCGGGCACGCCGATCTACGTGCACGCCAAGGTCTGCGTGATCGACGACGTCTGGTGCAGTGTCGGCAGCGACAACTTCAACCGTCGTTCGTGGACGCACGACAGCGAGCTGTCCTGCGCGGTGCTCGACGGCACCCGGGACGAGCGGGAGCCCGCCGATCCGGCGGGGCTCGGCGACGGCGCCCGGCAGTTCGCCCGCGAGCTGCGGCTCTCGCTGATGCGCGAGCACCTGGACCGGGCCGAGGACGACGACGCCGACCTGCTGGATCCGGCGTCCGCGATCGAGGCGATGACCGAAGCCGCCGACCGGTTGCGGGAGTGGCGGGACGGGGGCCGGCAGGGTCCGCGGCCGCCGGGCCGGTTGATCCCGCACGAGACGAGCCGGCTGCCCTGGTATCAGCGGTGGTGGGCGACTCCCGCGTACCGGCTGGTCTACGACCCGGACGGCCGGCCCTGGCGGGATCGCCGGGCCGCCTCCTGGTGAAGCTCGACCCGCATCACCGCGCGCCGCGGCGTCGGCCGGCTGACCTCGGCGAAACCGGCGTCGACGAAGATCTGGTAGCTGCCGACGTAGAGCTCGCCCCAGGTGTACTCCCGGCCGGCGACGGTGACGATCGGATAGCCCTCCAGCGCCCGGGCCCCGCGGTCACGCGCGAACGGCACGGCGGCCGCGGCGAGAGCCCGGCTGACGCCGCGACGGCGATATCCGGTCCGGGTGACGAAGCAGGTCACAGCCCAGACATCCGGATCGGTCCGCCTCTCGTCGCGCCCCGCCCACGGCACCCGAGCCGAGCCCAGCCGGGGGTACACCGTGCGGGACTCGACCGCGCACCAGCCGGCCGGCTCCCCCTCGAAGTACGCCACCAGGCCGCTGCTCGACTCCGCCGCCGGGTCGTCGCAGCCGGTCTGCTCGTGCAGCCGGCGGGCCCGCTCCCCGACCGGCACGGACCGCCACTCGGCCGCCGTGATCTTGAACCATTGGCACTGGCAGCGGGCCGGCTCGCCACGGGTGCCGAAGACCGTCTGCAGATCCGCCCAGGACGCCTCGTTCGCCGGAACCACCGAGATGTCCATGACATGCGAGCTTAGGCGGGATCGGGCCGGCGCGTGAGCGTCCAGGTACGCGGCACCCGGATCGGCGCCGCCGGGTCTCCGCCGGGAGCCAGCCCCACCCGCCACGCCCGCATCGGCGGCCGTCCCAGTGCCCACCAGCGTTCGGCGAGGGCCACCGCGACAGCGGTGTACTGCTCGGCTGCGGGGCCGGATGCGAGGACCCTGCCGTCCGGCAGCACGGCCGCCCCCGCGGCGCCGCTGTCGTCGACCAGGGCGAAACAGGTCTGCTCCCGGCGGGGCACCCCGGCCCGGGTGACCCGGTGGTGCCAGGCGCCGGCCGCGTACCAGAGGTCCCGGTAGGCGAGCGCGTCCAGGGCGGGATCCCACCGCTGTTCGGCGGTCTCGTCCAGGTCACCGGCGAAGACCGTCGGCTGCGGGTGGCTGCCGGTGTGCTGGGCGGTGAGCGGGCCGGCGGCGCTCATGAAACCCGCTGGGCAGACCACCGCGCCGGTCACCTCGTCCTCGGCACCGTTGCGGACGGCCAGGACCGGGTGGGTGCCGGCATGCTCGACCGGTACGACGATCACGCCGCCCGGCGCCAGCCGGTCCAGCCAGTGCGGGGAGACCCCGGCCACGCCCACGGTCACGATGATCCGGTCGTACCGGCCGTCGGGGCCCGCCGTGTAGCCGTCGGCGGTCTCCACCCGTACCCCGCCGATGCCGGCCCGGGCCAGCGCGGACCGGGCCCGGTCCGCGACGTCCGGCTGCACGTCCACTGTGGTGACCACCGCCCCCATGGTGGCCAGCAACGCCGCGTTGTAGCCGGTGCCGGCGCCGATCTCGAGGACCCGCATGCCGGGCTGCACGCCGAGCGCGTCGATCATGAGCGCCATGAGCGACGGCTGGCTGGACGAGCTGACCGGCACGTCGCCGGTCAGCTTGGTGACCAGCACGTCGTTGCTGTAGACGGTGGGCAGGAACTCCGGGTCGGCCGGGAGCACCCGCCTGCCGTCGCCGGTGTAGAAGCCGTCCGGGACGAAGACCTCGCGGGGCACCGCGCCGAACGCCTTGGCCACGGCCGGCGCCAGGGTGACGCCGTCGCGGCGGATCTGGTCGAGGTAGTGCCGGCGGGCATGGTCCATGCCTGCCACGGTAGGCCCCTTTCAGGCCGCCTTCACCGCTGCGGCGAGGTTGGCCGGCACGTCACCGGCGTGGTACGGCCATTCGGCCGGCTCAATGTTCGCGACGAACCCGGCGTAGGCGACCGCCCCGCGCAGCGCCGCCACCGGTCGCAGCAGGTCGACCGCCCGTTGCGGATCGCTGCCCGGCGCGGATGCCCGCCACCGGTCCGCCCAGGCCCGCAGATCGCCCCCGAGCCGCAGGATGTCGAAGGCCGGGTTGCCGACGCCCGAGTCGCCCCAGTCCACGATCACCAGGGATTCGGCGCCGTCGGTCCGCACGTTGCCCGGATGCAGATCCCCGTGGATCAGCGTGTCCGGCAGGCCGCACGCCGCCACCTCGGCGAACCGCGCCGGCAGCCCGTCGATCAGTTCGGCGAGCCCGGGAATGTCGTCGAGGTACGGAGCCGCCACCGCCGCGAACCGTTCCGGGTTCAGCCGGTGGTCCGGCACCCCGGCCGCGAGCAGTTCCCCTACCCGCCCGGCGAAATGCTCCTGCACCGGGTGGAACGCCGCCGCCACCTCGGCGCACAGCTCCGGACCGGCCTCGTAGCGGTCCTCGCCCGGCACGTGCGCCAGCAGCATCCGGCCCTCGTCGCCGGCCGCCAGCACGTACGGGACCAGGCCCGGCGACACCGCGTCGACCAGGCCGAGCACCACGGGCTCGTGCCGGAAGAACGCCGGGACCTGCTTGAGCCAGGCCGCCGGCGTCCCGTCCGGCAGGTCGAACCGCCAGATCGCCGACAGGTTCCAGGTGCGCTGCTGACGGGCGACGGTCCCGGTCAGCCCGATCCGGTCGAGCGCGCCGGCCGCCCACGCCACCGACGCGGCCGGCCCGCCGATCTCGGCGTAGGGCGCCCGCTTCGGATGCGGCGCCAGGTCCACGTCGACCGGCAGCAGCCCGGCCGGCCGTTCCGAGGCCTCGGCGAGGTAGGTGACGTGCCCGCCGGGCGGATGCTCCCGGTCGGCGTGCAGCAGGCGGAGCACGGGATAACCGAACTCCGCGACCTCCTGCCACCAGGGTGTGGCGACCGGGAACGGCGGCAGGGCCCCGAGCAGCGTGCCCGAAGGATCGACCAGGACCAGCGAGACGGTACGAGTCACCGTCGCATTCTCGCCCATAGATGATCGCGGTCGGCACGGCCCAGCAGACGCAGCCGGGCCATCCCGCCGTCCGGGAAGACGTCCAGCCGGGCGTGGGTCACCTCCGGGCCTTTGCGCAGCCGGAACCGGTGCGGGGTGTCCGGGCGCAACGCGGTCCTCGGCAGCAGCTCGACCTGGTCGCCCTCGGCGGTGATCCCGGTGAGCGCGGCCCAGCCGGGCGCGTTGCCCTTGAAGTGGCTGGTGTCCAGGTCGGCGAAGCGCAGCCGGGCCGGGGCGGCGAGCTGCACCAGCACCCAGTCGTTGCCGTCGTCGCGCCGCCGGGAGGTCTCCCAGCCGTCGCCCATGTTGCGGGCCCGGCCGGGCATCAGCATCCGCTGCGGGTTGCCGTAGAACATGTTGCTGCAGTCGACGACGGTGGCGCCGTATTCCGCCGCGGCCACGTCGAAGACCTTCGGCAGCAGCGCCGGGTCGGGGACCACCTCGCCGTGGACCCGCAGCCGGGCCACCCCGCCGTCCGGGAAGATCCGCAGCCGCACGTGGGTCCAGCGGCGGCGGTCGGCGACCGGGAACAGGTTCCTGCTGTCGCCCTTCAGCGACGAGCGCGGCACGATCTCGGCCCACTCGGCGGCGGCCAGTTCGTCCGGCCCCGGGTAGCCGGGGACCGCGACGGCCTCCGCAGATGCGTACGGAGGGTAGTTGCCGGTGAAGAACGCTGTGTCGATATCCACGCCGTGGATCACGCCGGCCGCGCCGAGCCGCACGATCGCGAAGTCGTGCCCGGCCGCCCGGCGGCGGCGCGTCTCCCAGCCGTCGTAGACCTGTCCCTTGTGGTCGAAAGTCTTCGGCGCATGCCCCGGCGGATCCGGCAGGACCAGGTGATCCGCGGCGGCGAAGAACTCGTCGTTGGCCGAGACGACGCCACCGCCGAACGCCCGCGACGCCAGGTCGGGCAGCGTGGTGAAGTCCTCCATCAGTTCTCCCCTCGGATCAGGAACCTGCCGCGAGCCTCAGCGCCGGTCACTTTCTGCCCGCGCAGCCAGGTGGTGCCGACCACACCCCGCAACACCTTTCCCGCGTACGGGGTGACCGGATTGCGGTGATGCAAAGTGTGCGGATCGACCGTGAACTCCTCATCCGGCTCGAAGGCCACCAGGTCGGCGTCGGCGCCCACCGCGATCCGCCCCTTCTGCCGCAGCCCCACCAGGTCGGCGGGGCGGCGTGCCATCCAGTCGACCACGTCGGCGAGGGTGTGTCCGCGTTCCGCGGCGGCGGTCCAGATCACCGGGAGGCCGAGCTGCACCGAGGCGATCCCGCCCCAGGCCGCCGCGAAATCACCGGTCTCCTGGCGCTTCAGGTCGGGCGTGCAGGGCGAGTGGTCGCTGACGACACAGGTGATCAGGCCGTCGGCCAGGGCGGCCCAGAGCAGGTCGGCGTTGGCGGCGTCCCGGATCGGCGGACAGCACTTGAACTCGGTGGCGCCGTCCGGGATCGCAGCCGCGTCCAGGGTCAGATAGTGGGGGCAGGTTTCGGCGGTCACGCGTACGCCATCGGCTCTTGCCTGAGCGATCAACGGCAGCGCGGAAGCCGCGGAGAGATGCAGGATGTGCACCCGCCGGCCCGCATCGCGGGCGACCGCGATCGCGGTGGCCACCGCGGCATGCTCGGCGTCAGCCGGTCTCGAGGCCAGAAAGTCGGCGTACGCGGCCGAGCTCGCCGCCGCGTGCAGGTGGTACGGATCCTCGGCGTGCACCACGAACAAGGCGTCCACCGCCTGCATCGCCTCGGCCAACTGTGCCGCGTCGACCGGCGGGAACTCCGGCACCCCCGAGTCGGCGAGGAACGCCTTGAAGCCGTAGACCCCGGCGCCGTGCAGGTCGGGCAGCTCGCCCGCGTTGCCGGGGATCGCGCCGCCCCAGAACCCGACGTCCACATGGCACTGGCCGGCGGCGGCCTTCTGCTTGATCGCCAGCGCGTCGGTGTTCACCGTGGGCGGCAGGCTGTTCAGCGGCATGTCGACGATCGCGGTGACCCCGCCGGCCGCCGCCGCCCGGGTCGCGGTGGCGAAACCCTCCCACTCGGTGCGCCCCGGCTCGTTGACGTGCACGTGCGTGTCCACCAGGCCGGGCAGCAGCGCGGTGTCGCCGAGATCCACCACTTCGGCAGCCTCGATCCGGGCGTCGTAGCCGTGGACCGCGACGATCCGTCCGCCCTCGACAGCGACCGCGGCCGCCCGCTCACCCTCCGGCGTGATCGCACGCCGGGACCGCACCACCAGATCAACCATGGGCCGCCGCCGACCGCCCACCCACGGGCGTCACCGCACCGCGGGCCCGCCCCACCAGATCAACCATGGGCCGACCCTATCCGTGGTTTGTTTCACCGGATGCTCATCCGCCCGGTCGGGGATATCGCTACCGCGAGTAACGGAGTAGCCTCCCGCTCCATGGTGCGACGGTGGAGGCTGGCGGCGTTGACGGCCGCCTGCGGTGTGCTCATCGCCTCGGTCAAGGTCGGCGACGGTTCACCCGGTGCGGCGGCTTTCGTGCTGCTCATCTTCCTGGGCCTGGCCGTGGCAGTGTCACCGCAGGTCTTTCCACGTTCCACGAGCGCCGCCGAGGCCCGCGCGGACGGCCGCCCGGTGATCTACTGGCGGCCCGGCTGCCCCTTCTGCATCCGCATGCGGGCGCGCCTCGGCCCGGACGCCGCCCGCCTGCACTGGGTCGACATCTGGCACGACCCGGAGGGCGCCGCCGCAGTCCGAGAAATCACCGGCGGTGACGAGACGGTGCCTACTGTGGTGCTGGGCGGGCAGGCCTACGTCAACCCGGACCCGAGCTGGGTCCGCGACCAGATCGCGCCCGCCCAGACCTGAGCCCTTCCTCACCGCAGCCGCAGCGCCTGCCGCCGCTGCGGCTGCCGCCCTTTCTGCCCACCCTTTTCTGCCGACCGCCGCGCGCTGCCGACCGCCGCACGCTGCCGACCGCCGCACGCTGCCGACCGCCGCACGCTGCCGACCGCCGCGGCGGGCTGCCGCGGCTCTATTCGCTGGCGCGGGCTGTGTGGTGGTGCCGGTGGGTCCAGCCGACGAAGCGGTCGAAGAGTTCCGCCGGCGTGCGCCGGGGCAGATCGAGCATGGCCAGATCGAGGTTGCCCCACATGTACATGGCCAGCGAAACCCGGTCGGCGTCGTTGCCGGTCAGGCTGGCCTGCGCCGGAGCGCACGGCCAGGCGGCGCCACAGGCCCGGCAGTGCCAGGACGGCCGCTGCCAGCTGTGTTCGAGCGCCGCGGCGCCCCGCTTCCACGGCGTGAACGAGATGTACCGCACTACGTTGCCTCCATGACCGGTCGCGCGCCCGCCAGGTAGTACCCGCGGGGGACGCCTAAGGTTCGATCGGATCAAAGCCGGATTCGGCGGCCGGCCCGATTTCCTGCGCCGCACCGTCGCGGATGACATAGGCGTAGTTGTGCCGGGTCGCCGCCGCGAACCGGTCCCACACGTCAGTCCCCCATTCCTGCGGCGGCAACTCGTCGAACGTGTAGTAGTCCGGCCGGGTCACCAACCGGACCACGTGGACGGCATTGTCACGGACCTCGATCCGCCAGACGTCGTCCTCCTCGTCACCCTCGGCGTCGATCACCCCGTTCACCACGTGGTCGAAGGTGAAATGCCGGAACGCCTCCGGGTACACCCGGCCGGGCACCGGTTCGGCGAGCTCAGCCGCGACCGTGGCGCCCGGTTTCAGGAAGGTGTCGATCACATACGCCATCCACAGCTCGGCGTAGTAGAACTTCTCCTCCTCGTCCCAGGCCAGAGTCTTCCCGGCCGGGTCCGGCACCCACTGGCACCAGTAGCCGGGCAGACCGGGCTGCGGCTCGCTGTCGTTAACCACGTCGGACTCGTCGGCGCCGTCGACCACGTAGAGCCCGGTCGCCCGGTGCGAATGCCGGACCCGGGAGAACCGGTCAAGATACTCGATTTCGTACGCGTTGAGCGGCGGATCAACGCTCACCTGTCCGGTGAAGAAGGTGTTGTAGCCCACCGCGGCATGGTGCCGCATCGATGCGCTCTCCGCTGCCCCGTGTCGTGCTTCAGGCCAATGCGGTGAGCTGCTCGCGGGTGAACCCGGCGTCGGTCAGGGCGCCGCAGTCGAGACCGCGGAGCAGGTAGCCGGCGAGCGCGCGGGCGGTGGCCGGCTCGTCGGCGATGCCGCTGTCCTGCCGGTCCAGGTAGCGGTGCAGTCGCTCGACGGCGGCGTCCCGGCCGTCGCGGAAGAATTCGTAGGTGGCGGCGTACCGGCTGGGCAGCTGTGCGGGGTGCAGATCCCAGCCCTGGTAGAAGCCGCGTTCCAGGGAGCGGCGGACCAGCCGGTGGTGCAGCTCCCAGGCGGCACGGACCTGTTCCGAGGAGCCCACCGGGAGGATGTTCGTGGAGCCGTCGGAGAGGCGCACACCCGTCTGTGCGGCAGCGGCCTGCATCACGGCCTTGGCGTAGTCGGCCACCGGATGCTCCATCGACTGGTAGGCCGCGGCCACCCCGGCGGCCGCGCTGTAGTCGTAGGTGCCGTAGTGCAACCCCGTGCACCGGCCATCGACTGCCGTGATGAGCCGGGCAACGGTGGCGGTCCCGTCGGCGGCCAGCACCGCGGACGGCAGCTCGATCTGGATCTCGAAGGTCAGGGTTCCGGCGCTCAACCCGTACGCATGCTCGAGTTTCTCGCAGAGGGTGACCATCGTGGCGACCTGATCGGTACCGCTGACCTTGGGCAGAGTGATGGTGAAGAGGTCCTGGTAGGTCTCGAGGAAGAGATCCAGGGTGCGCAGCGAGCGGCGGCGGGTGGCGGCTTCGAGGGATTTGATCCGGATGCCGAGGAACGGCGGTTTCGGGCCGGCGGCCAGGATCGCGGCCGCCTTCTCGACCGCCGCGTCCTCCTGGTCGTCGTCGCGCACGCCGTAGCCGTCCTCGAAGTCGACCCGCAGGTCCTCGATCGGCTCACGCTCCAGCTTGGCCCGCACCGACGGGTCCGGCCAGGGGAAATCGTGCTCGTCCATCGCCTGCAGGGCGGTCGCGCCCCAGTCCCGAAAGCCGTCGAGCCGGTCGGCGGGCACGTAGACGGTGTGCACGGGTTGCCGCCCGGCGCGCTCCCCCGGGTAACGGGCCCGGAGGAACGCGTCGTGGGCAGCGAGGCGCCCGTCGATCTCGGTGTAGTCATGATCGGACAGGCGCATTCTCAGGTCTCCGGAGATCAGTCGATGGAGTCGTAAGCGGCACTGGTCAGGAAGTCGGCGAAGTCGTCGGCGAGGGCGACCCGCTCGAACAGCTTGCGGGCGTCGTCGTAGCGCCCAGCGGTCCACGCCTCGTCACCGACCGTCTCGCGGATCTTGGCGAGTTCCTCGTCCTCGATCCGGCCGACCAACTCGGCGGTGATCGGGGTGCCGTCCTCGAGCTTCACGCCGTTGTGGATCCACTGCCAGACCTGCGAACGGGAGATCTCGGCGGTGGCCGCGTCCTCCATCAGGTTGTGAATCGCCACCGCACCGTTGCCGCGCAGCCAGGCCTCCAGGTACTGAAGGGCCACGTTGACGTTGTTGTGCAGACCGGCCCGGGTGACGCCGCCGCCGGTGCCGGCCACGTTGAGCAGGTCCGCGGCGTCGACGGCGACGTCGGGACGCAACTTGCCGAGCTGGTTCGGCTTGTCGCCGAGCACCCGGTCGAAGATCTCCTTGCAGACCGGGACCAGGTCGGGGTGCGCCACCCAGGAGCCGTCGAAGCCGTCGCCGGCCTCGCGCTCCTTGTCCTCACGGACCTTGGTGAGCGCGACCTTGTTGACTTCTTCGTCGCGCCGGCTCGGGATGAACGCGGCCATGCCGCCCATCGCGAACGCGCCCCGCCGGTGGCAGGTGGAGACGAGCAACTCGGTGTACGCCCGCATGAACGGCGCCGTCATCGTCACCGCGGCCCGGTCGGGAAGGATCATGTTCGGGTTGTCGCGGAAGTACTTGATGATGCTGAACAGGTAGTCCCAGCGGCCGGCGTTGAGTCCGGAGATGTGCGGGCGCAACGCGTACAGAATCTCCTCCATCTCGAACGCGGCCGGGATGGTCTCGATCAGCACCGTGGCCCGGATGGTGCCGACCGGGATGCCTCGCTGCTCCTGCGCGTACGTGAAGACGTCGTTCCACAGCTCAGCCTCTTTGTGGGACTCCATCTTGGGCAGGTAGAAGTACGGACCGCTCCCCCGCTCCAGCAACTCGGCGGCGTTGTGGAAGAAGTAGAGACCGAAATCGACCAGCGCGCCGACAGCCGGCTCGCCGTCCACCGGCAGGTGCCGCTCGTCCAGGTGCCAGCCGCGCGGGCGCATCACAATAGTCGGGTACGGCCCGCCCTTGAGCTCGTACTTCTTGGCCGGAGTCTCCAGCGAGATGGTCCGCCGGATCGCGTCGTAGAGGTTCTGCTGGCCGTCGACCACGTTCGACCAGTGCGGGGTGTTCGCGTCCTCCAGGTCGGCCAACCACACCTTGGCGCCGGAGTTGAGCGCGTTGATCGTCATCTTCCGCTCGGTCGGGCCGGTGATCTCGACGCGGCGGTCCTGCAGGTCGGCAGGGGCCGGCGGGGCGGACCACTCGGCGGCGCGGATGTCCGCGGTCTCGGCGAGGAAGCCGAGGCCGGCCCCCGCGGCGATCTCCGCGCGGCGGGCAGCGCGAGCCTCGAGCAGCTCGTTACGGCGCGCCCGGAATCGCCGGTTCAGGTCGGCGACGAACGCCACCGCCTCGTCGGACAGGATCTCGGTCATCGTTGACGGTTCCTCTCGGTGTGGTTACTCCCCCGTACCGTAATCGAGCATTATTCATGGTCTCTGCCTCCGGTCTACCACCTGGAGACTGTGGCTTTCTTCTCTATCTATGTCTCTGTTCTACGTCGCCTGCATGAGGCGCCGGTGTGCCCGCCGGGCCTCCGCGGTGAGCACGTCGGCGTCGGCATGCACCAGCTCGCCGCGCTCGACCACCGGCCGGCCGCCGACCAGCGCCAGCTCGACCCGGGCCGGTGGGCCGAAGACCAGAGCGGCGACCTTGTCGTCGATGCCGTCGTGACCGAGCCCGTCCAGCCGCCACAGCACCAGGTCGGCCAGCTTGCCCACCTCGAGCGAGCCGAGATCGTCCTGCCGCCCCAGGCAGCGGGCCCCACCGATGGTGCCGAGCCGCAGCGCCGCACGGGCGTCCATCGCCTTCGGGCCACCGCGCAAGCGCGCGGTGTAGAGCGCCTGCCGCAGCTCAGCACCGAGATGCGAGACCTCCTGCGAGGCCGACCCATCGACACCGAGACCGACGGGTACGCCGTGATCGAGCAATTCCCGCACCCGGGCGACCCCGGCCCCGAGCCGCGCGTTCGAGCTCGGACAGTGCGCGACGCCGGTGCCGGTCGCGCCGAGCCGCGCGATCGCCGAGTCGTCCAGGTGCACACCGTGCGCCAGCCAGACGTCGTCGCCCAGCCAGCCGACGCGCTCCGCATACTCCACCGGCGTGCAGCCGAACTGCTTGCGGCAGAACTCCTCCTCGTCGTCGGTCTCGGCGAGGTGGGTGTGCAACCGGACGCCCTTGCGACGGGCCAGGACAGCGGCCTCCTCCATGAGCCGGGTGGTGACCGAGAACGGCGAACAGGGCGCCACCGCGATCTGCAACATCGCGTCCGGCGACGGATCGTGCCAGCGGTCGATCGCCGCCTCGGTGGCCGCCAGCGCCTCGTCAGTTTCCTCGACGACGTGGTCCGGTGGGAGGCCACCGTCCTTGCGGCTCAGGTCCATCGAGCCACGGGTCGGGTGGAACCGCAGCCCGATCCGGCGGGCCGCCTCGATCTCGGCCGCCAGCACGTCGCCGCCGTCCCGGGGGAAGACGTAGTGGTGATCCATCGACGTGGTGCACCCGGACAGCGCCAGCCAGCCCAGGCCGGCGCCGGCCGCCGCGCCGACGATCTCCGCGTCGAGCCGGCCCCAGATCGGGTAGAGCGTGGTCAGCCAGCCGAACAGGGTCTCGTCGAGGGCGAGGCCGCGGGTGGCCCACTGATAAAGGTGGTGATGGGTGTTCACCAGTCCCGGAGTGACCAGGCAGCCCGACCCGTCGAATCTCTGCCCGGGAACATCGGATCTTCCGGTGCCGACAGCGGCGATCCGGCCGTCGTCGCCGACCACGACATGGCCATCGGTGTACTCCGTGCCCTCGCCGTCGACCGTGGCGATCGCAGCGTTCTCGATGATGATCACAGCCACCACTCCGCCAGGGCCGGGGGCGCGTCATCGCGGGTCACGGTGCCTTCGATCAACCCGTACGGCCGGTCGCCGGCGATGAACACCTCGTTGTCGTTGGCCAGGTCGAACCGGGAGAGATCGACCAGGTAGTGATGCTTGTTCGGCAGGGCCAGCCGCACCTCGGCAATCTCCGGGCGGGCGGTCAGGACCTCGTTTCCCATCGCGTACAGGGTCTGCTGCAGCGAATAGCTGTAGGTGCCGACGAACGCCCTCACCAGCGCGTCCAGCGCTCCCGTGAACGACTTGCCCCAATCGGTGTCGTCGCCGAGGTGCCGCCAGCGCGCGTCGACCGCGGTGGCCAGGATCCGGTCGGTGGCCGGCGGCAACGTCGTGAACCTGTCCTCGACGAAGCCGTGGAACTCGGAATCCGTCGAGTTCAGCAGCACCAGCCCGGTGACGCCGGAGACCACCTGAACGGCATCCGCGGTCACCGTCACCACGGTCGTCCTCGTGTGGTCGCCGCGTTTCTGGAACGAGTGCGGGCCGAGCCGGTCCCACGCGAACGACTCGATCGAGATCTTCGCGGTGTGCACCTGCTCCTGGGTCGCGACGAAGTGCCGGCCCAGGAGCAGCGCGAACGCCTCCGGCTCACCGACACCGTGCTCCTTGGCGAACGCGTAGACCGTGTTCTTCATCGTGTCGGTCGGCAGGACACCGGAGTTGTCGCCGGTCAGGTGGGTCGCGGCCAGGTCACCGGAGAGGGCGACGCTGACGTTGAGATCCACCAGAGCGTGCGTGTCACCGTCGCGGGACACCCGGACCAGCCGGGTCTCCGCCTTGCCGTAACGGTTCGGTCCGAGCACGATCGCCACGGCTCAGCTCCCTCGGTAGGTGGTGTAGCCGTACCGGCTGAGCAGCAGCGGCACGTGATAATGCCGGTCCGGGTCGTGCACGTGGAAGGCGACCGTGATCTCCGGGAAGAAGCAGTCACCGCCCAGGTAGGGCTCCACGTAGAAGAAGAGGCGGTAGCCGCCGGCCTGCCAGTCGTGCATCGGCACCCGGTAGCGCAGGCGGCCGTCGTCGTCGGTGCGCCCCTCGTCGACGGTGCGCCAGCCGTCCGAGTCGCGCCGCTCCAGCCGCACGTAGACGTCGCGGGCCGGATCGCCGGTCACGGTGTCCAGGATGTGTGTCGAGATCCGGGCGTGGACCTCGGCCGCGGTGCCGTCATCAGAGGGCATCAAGCACCCGCTCCAGCCGGAGCCGCGCGATCTTGCGCAGCTCGTCCCGGACGATCGCCCGCTCGGTCTCCTCGCCGTTGCCGAGACGCTCGCGTGCCGCGGCCAGGATCTCCGGCTGGCTCCGGCCGCTCGCGAAGATCAGGAAGACGTGGTCGAACCGAGCCTCGTACGCCCGGTTGGCCTCGATCAGGGCGGCCCTGGTGACGTCGTCAGCGGTCTGCGCCGCGGCTGACTGCTCGGTCCGGGACCAGGACGCCTCCTTCGAATCCCCGGCGGCCCGCTCGCCGATCCGCGGGTGCGCGGACAGGGCGCCCAGCACATCCGGCCAGCTCAGCGCGCTCGCGGCGGCATCGGCCGCGGCGAGCAGCCCGGCCCGGTCCGGATACGGCCGCTTGGCGATGATCTCGGCGCCCCAGGACGGCGCGGCCAGGCAGGCGAGCAGGTCCTTCTCCAGGCGCTCGGCGGGCAGCCCGTTGAAGGTCTCCACAGCGCTCACTCGTCACCTCCTTCACGATCTTGATCAGTCAAGCAGGATCGGTCCGTCGGATGCAGCGGCGGACCGAAGAATTAACACGGCCACCCTGCCACGAATCCCGGCCCGAAACATCGCCGGTCGCTCAGGCTGTGGACAACGGCGATGCGGTTCGGCGGGGCTGTGGACAACGCGCGGAGTTGTCGTACGCATGGGCCAGACTGGGCCCGTGCTGATCCCTGCCGACGCGTTGCCCGACCTTCCGGTCCGTCCTGTGCTGCCCGAGGTGGCCGGCACGCTGGCCGAGGCGGGAGCGGCCGTGCTGGTGGCGCCGCCGGGCACCGGCAAGACGACGCTGGTCCCACTGGCGCTCGCCGAGCCGGGCGGGCGCGTGATCGTCGCCGAGCCGCGCCGGGTCGCCGCACGGGCCGCGGCCCGCCGGATGGCCGCCCTGCTCGGCGAGAAGGTCGGCGCCCGGGTGGGCTATGCGGTTCGTGGCGACCGGCAGGTGTCCCGGGAGACCGTGGTCGAGGTGGTGACCACCGGCCTGCTGGTCCGCCGTCTGCAGAGCGATCCTGAGCTGGCCGGCACCACCACGGTCGTGCTCGACGAGTGCCACGAGCGGCATCTCGACTCCGATCTGGCGCTGGCGTTCCTGGTCGAGGTCCGCGCCGCGCTCCGGCCGGAGCTGCGGTTGCTCGCCACCTCGGCCACCGCCGACTCGGATCGGCTGGCCGCCGTCCTGGGCGGGGCGCCGGTGCTCACCGCCCACGCCCGCACCCATCCGGTGGAGGTGATCTGGGCACCACCGTCCGGACCGATCGCTCCCCCGCTCGGTCTGCGGGTCGATCCGCGGCTGCTCGACCACGTCGCGGCCACCACCCGCCGGGCGCTCGCCGAGGACGACGGCGACGTGCTGGTCTTCCTGCCCGGCGCCCGGGAGATCGACACTGTCGCCCGGCGGCTGGGCGGGGTGGACGCCGAGGTGCTCACCCTGCACGGCCGGCAGTCCGGCGCGACCCAGGACGCGGCCCTGCGCGCCGGGCCGCGGCGCCGGGTGGTGCTGGCGACGGCGGTCGCCGAGAGCAGCCTGACCGTGCCCGGAGTGCGCGCGGTGGTCGACGCGGGCCTCAGCCGGGTGCCGCGGATGGACCATGCCCGTGGTCTCGGCGCCCTGGCCACCGTGCCGGTCTCCCGGTCCTCTGCTGAGCAGCGCGCCGGACGGGCCGGGCGGGAAGCGCCCGGCCGGGTCTATCGCTGCTGGTCACCCGCGCTGCACGACCGGCTGCCCGCGCAGCCCGAGCCGGAGATCGCGGCTGCCGACCTCACCGGCTTCGTGCTGGACCTGGCGTTGTGGGGCCATCCGGACGGCAGTGGGCTCGCCCTCCCCGACCCACCACCGGCCGGGGCGCTGCGGGCCGCCACCGCGACGCTGCACGATCTCGGCGCCGTCGACGCGGACGGCCGGGTCACGCCACGCGGCCGGGCCCTGGCCGGCGCCGGCCTGCACCCACGCCTGGCCCGCGCCCTGCTGGACGGCGCGGCCGTCATCGGGCCACGCCGGGCTGCCGAGATCGTCGCGGTCCTGGACGACGACCGTTCCGCCGCGGGCGACGTGACAGCCGCCTGGCGCCGCGCCCGCAGCGACAACGACCAGGCCTGGCGTGCTGAGGTCCGCCGGCTCCTCGCCGCAGTGGACCGCGGCCGGCAACCAGACACCGACGCAGCAGGACCGACCGGCGAGACAGGCCCAACCGGCAAGGCGGCTCGGCTGCCGGATGACCTTGCGGCTGGGCTGGTGGTCGGGCTGGCCTTTCCCGAGCGCGTGGCACGGGTTCGGGAGCCGGGCGGGCGGGCCTATCTCATGGCCGGTGGGACCGCTGCAGCGCTGCCGGACGGCAGCCCGCTCGCCGGTGTGCCGTGGCTGGCGGTGGCCGGGGCCGATCGCACGGCCGGCTCGCGGACCGCGCGGATCCGCAGCGCCGCGCCGCTCGACGAGCCCACCGCCCTCGAGGTCGCTGCCACGCTGCTCACCGATGCCACCGAGATCGGCTGGACCGACGGTGACGTGGTGGCCCGGCAGGTGCGACGGCTCGGCGCGATCACGCTGGCCTCGGTCCGGCTCGCCGACCCCGATCCGGCCCTGATCCGGGACGCCCTGGTCACCGGCGTGCGGGAGTCCGGCCTAGGCCTGCTCACCTGGACCCGCAACGCCGAGGAGCTGCGCAACCGGCTGGCCTTCGCCCATGCCGCGCTCGGCGAGCCCTGGCCGGACGTCTCCGACGCTGCCCTCCTGGAGACCCTGCCGGACTGGCTCGACCTCGGTTCCGCCCGCCGCCGCGCTGACCTGGCAAAACTCGATGTCGCCGCCGGGCTGCGCCGGCTGCTGCCGTGGTCGGTGGCGGGCCGGCTGGACGAGATCGCTCCCGAGCGGCTGCCGGTGCCGAGCGGGTCGCAGATCCGCGTCGACTACACCGATCCGGCGGCGCCGGTGCTCGCGGTCAAGGTGCAGGAGGCGTTCGGTTGGCGGGTGGCGCCCCGCCTGGCCGACGGGCGGGTGCCGGTCCTGCTGCACCTGCTCTCCCCAGCCGGGCGGCCGGTTGCGGTCACCCGGGACCTGGCCTCCTTCTGGGTGCAGGGCTATCCGCAGGTGCGGGCCGAGATGCGCGGGCGGTATCCGCGCCACCCCTGGCCGGAGGACCCGACCACCGCGGTACCCACTCGGCGGGCTAACCCACGCTCCAGATGACCTGGAGACTTCGGTGCCGGGGTCTCGCCGGCGCGGCCGGCAGGGCATCGGAACCGCACCGCGGTGGGTGGATCGGAGACCGCGCAGGTCCGGGGACGGGCTGGGGAGGCGTCATTCGAGGGACCCCTTCCCGTAAGCGTTCACACCCGCTCCGGATGTAGTCACACCCGCAGCGGGTGTGGTGGCATCCGAGAATCACGGGCACTTCGCAGCGGATGACGTGCGGGAGCGTGGTGGATCGGGAGACGTGGTGGATCGGGAGACGTGGTGGATCGGGTGACCCAGGGCGCTCCCGATCAACCGCGCTGCGCCGACGTCGTCGGACAGGAACGACGGCGGCGGGAACTGGGCTCCGGCAGGGTGCTGATCAGCTGTTCAGTCTGCTGAGTGGTACTGGGGCGCCGAACAGGTAGCCCTGGCCGAGAGGGCAGCCCAGCCCGGCCAGCGCCTGCGAGCGTTCCGGTGTCTCCAGGCCTTCGGCCACCACGGTGATGCCGAGTTCGGCGCAGATCGCCAGCACCGAGCGGCAGAGTGCGCCGGCCCGGTTCGGTTCGCCGCTCATGTCGGTCAGCGTGGAGTCGAGCTTGACGATGTCGACCGGGATGGAGTGCAGCTGCGCCAGGGCGTTGTAGCCGCTGCCGAAGTCGTCCAGGGCGACGCGTACGCCGAGGTCCCGCAACCGGGCGACGACGGCGGCCGCGCGTGGCAGGTCGGGGATCCGCAGCGTTTCGGTGATCTCGATGATCAGCCGGCCCGCCGGTACGCCGTGCCGTTCCAGGGCCGCCGTCACCGCTTCCTCGAGGCCCTCCTGGCCGAGCCGCCCGGCGGAGACGTTGACGTGCAGGTCGATCGGGCGGCCGAAACGCTCGGCCAGGGCGGCGGCGTCGGCGCAGGCGCGGTCCAGTACGAAGTCGTCGATCGCGGCGACCAGGCCGGTGCGTTCGGCCATGGTGACGAAGACGTCAGGGTGGACCCGGCCGGCCACCGGGTCGGTCCAGCGGGCGAGCGCCTCGACGGCGACCGTCGCGCTGTCGGTGAGCCGCACGATCGGCTGGTAGTGCACCTCGAAACCGGCGGCGGCCGGGCTGCCGCCCTCGGCGAGAGCACCGGCCAGCAGTTGGGGCAGGTCGGCGTTCGGGACGGTGTCGCGGGGGCCGCTATACCGGACGAGTGCGCCCTTGCCGTGGCGTTTCACCGCGTACATGGCGGCATCGGCGCGGCGCAGCAGGATGTCGGCGGAGAGCTGGTCGCCCGGTTCGGCGGTGACCAGGCCGATGCTGACGCCGACGCCGACCGAGCGGCCGTCGATCACATACGGCTCGCGGAGCGCGGCCAGAACACGCTGCCCGATCGCCTCGGCCTCGGCAGCAGCAGACGAGCCGGCTACAGACGAACCATCAGAGCCAGCAGCGGCCGCAGCAGCAGGCGAAGCGGAGCCAGCAGAGGCAGACGAGACAGAGGCCGCAGCAGCAGGCGAAGCGGAGGCCGCAGCAGCAGGCGAGGCGGAGGCAGCAGCGGCAGGCGAAGCGGAGGCGGCGGAGGAAGGCGAGGCGGGTGAGGCGGCGAAGGCGGAGTCAGCGGCCCGGCGTGGAGTCCAGTCAGCAGCGGGGCTCACCCGTACCCCCGCCGCGGACAACACATAGCGACGCCCACCGAGACGCTGCCTGATGACCGTGCGCAACCGGCCGGCAGGCGGCCGCGGCAGCGGCGCCGGCTCGCCGCCCTGGTCCAGGACCACGGCGAATTCGTCGCCGCCGAGCCGGGCCACCAGGTCGGTGGAACGCACGCAGGCGCGCATCCGCTCACCCACGGCGTGCAGCACCCGGTCGCCCATGGCGTGCCCGAAGGTGTCGTTGATCAGCTTGAAGTCGTCCAGGTCGGCGAAGAGCACGGCGACCGGCGCCTGCCGGCTCTCGTGCGCCTCCACCGCGAGCACCAGCCGCTCCCGGAACAGCGCGCGGTTGGGCAGGCCGGTGAGGGAGTCGTGGTACGCCTGGTGGTGCAACCGCTGCTGCGTCTCGGCGACCCGGTCCAGCAGCACGGTGTTGTCCATGATCGTCAGCATCTGGCGGGTGACGACCAGGGCCAGGCCGAGCCAGCCGAGGTACGCCTGGAACGGCGTCAACGGATCCCCGGCGACCGTACGCGCCGCCAGCACCACCCCGGCCACCAGCACCGGACCGTACGGGATGAGCAGGTGGAACCAGTCCCGTTCGAGAAGCGCCGTGACCGGCCGGTCCGGGTTGGCCCGGTTCGGGCTGAGTGCCGCCACCGCGACGAACACCGGTCCGAGCAGGTATCCCGCGGTCTCCAGCCAGACCGGCCCGGTGCTCAGCAGCCGGACCGTGTCGGCGGTGCCGAACGCGAGCAGGGCCGCGCCGATCAGCCGGAGCGGGCGCCGCCCGGCCGGCGAGTCGGGCCGGGTGGTGAGCAGCAGGCCGACCATGGTGAGCAGCACCAGGTCGGCGATCGGGTACGCGAGCAGGCCCGTTTCCAGACTGTCGGGCACCGGGTCGCCGGGAATCACCGACCAGATCAGCGCCAGCACCGAGCCGGTGATGAGCACGCTGTCGAGGACCAGGGCCACCTGGTCGCGCCGCGGTGAGGTGGGCACCGGCCGCGGACGGGTGTGTGTCGCGGCGAGCAGGCCGAACAGCATGCACGCGGGCAGCACGAGGAAACCGATGTCGGTGAGCGGACCGGGCAGGCTCCGCTCGTGGCCGGCCAGTGCCTGGACCACCAGGCCGAGCCGGGTCAGCGACCAGACGAGCAGGCCGGCGGCGGCGAGGAACCGCCAGTACCGCCGGACGCCGGCCCGGTGCCGTGCGGCCACGAAGCATACGCCCGCGGCGAGCAGCCCGGCGACCAGTTGCACCGCGTCGCTGTAGAGGCGCGAGGCGCCGGGCGCGAGTTCGCCGAGGGCGACCACCACCAGGACGAGCGCCAAGGTGCCGAGCAACCGCACCGTCGTGATCACCACCAGTTGTTCCGAGCCACGATGGTCGCGGCCGGAGTAACCTACCTGCTTCAGTCTCCGGCGGTCACGTCGGCGATGATCACGGTGACGTTGTCCGGGCCGCCGCCGCGCAGAGCCAGGTCGACCAGGCGTTCCGCGCAGGCCTTCGGGTCCGGGATGCTGCGCATCTCCTGCTCGAGCACCGGGTCGGGGACCACACCGGTGAGGCCGTCGCTGCACAGCAGCCAGCGGTCGTTGAGCACCGGTTCGACGATCACGTACGCCGGGCTGACCGGCTCGCCCTGCAGGACCCGGGTGACGACCGCCCGGCGTGGGTGGCCGGCCGCCTCTTCCGGCTTGAGCAGGCCCTGGTCGATCAGCATCTGGACGTACGTGTCGTCCTTGGTGAGCTGGTTGAGCCGCCCGTCGCGCAGCAGGTACGCCCGGGAGTCCCCGACGTGTGCCATCGCTGCCCGCTCGCCGTTGAAGAGCACCGCGGTCAGCGTGGTGCCCATGCCGGCCAGCGAGGGGTCGGCCGCGACGCACTCGGCGATCCGCCCGTTGGCCACTTCGAGCGCCTTGTGCAGCGCGTCCATCTGGTGCTCGGTGTCGATCGGGACGTCGAGCGAGACCATGGCTTCGATGGCGACCCGGCTGGCCAGGTCGCCGGCTGCCATCCCGCCCATGCCGTCCGCGACGACGATGAGCCGGTCACCGGCGTAGTGACAGTCCTCGTTGTTGCTCCGGACGTGTCCCTGATCGGTGACGCCCGCCCACCGGAGGTGCAAGGTCATGGCGTGCAGCCTGCCAGGTCGATGCTCGGCTGTCTGCACGTGGGAGGCGGCGCGTCGTCCATGTCGTTGGACAAAATACACTCAATCCCGGTCGACTGGACGGCCGAGGCACCTCGGATCGATCTCGGTGACCTTCCGTGTCGGCGCGATCCACTGGAGTGCCGACGCTTCGACCGGCCATCCGCGGACCGCCACGGCGCTGTCCGGAGGGCGTACCGGCTCCGGGCAGAGGGTCTTGGAGCGGACCTCGCCGTTGGGGACGAAGGTGACTTCGCCGGTCGGTTCCAGCATGGTCGTGGACGTGTCGTCGACCGCGATGAGCTGGCCGCGGATCACCTCGACCGATTCGCCTTCCGCGGCCACCTCGATGGCACTGTTCGGCAGCACGGGCGCGCGCAGGAAGACCACACCCACCACGAACGGCAGAGCGAAGGCCGCGGCTACCGCCGGCCAGTGGGTGGCGATCCGGGCCCAGCGTTCTGGCACCGGGCCGGTGAGAAAAGGACCGATGAGCGGGGGTACGGCTAAAAGCGCCGCCGTGCTGTACTCGCCCGCCTCGACGGCCGCCACCACGCCCGGCCACACGAAGATCCAGATCAGCAGCCCGGTGAGCACCGGCACGCCGATCGTGATCCACCGCATCAGCCACTTCTCGCCCTGGACGCTCTGCACCGCGGTCAGCCCGAGGATCGCCACCACCAGCATCATGAGCAGCGGCAGCATGCGCAGCTGCCAGGTGAACGCGGCGATCCCGGCCGCGATCGCCACGACCCAGCCGGGCATCCGCAGCGCTGCCACCGCCAGGAACGAGGTCGCGGTCCGGTCCGGGACGCTGACCAGCAGGATGCCGCCGAGCACCCGGACCACCAGGATCATCGCCGGGATGGTCCAGCTCAGCGTGATGAACAGTGCGCCGATCATGCCGAGCGGATTGATGTACTGGACCAGCAGCAGCATGGTCGGCAGGTCCTGGCGGCTCAGGTACCAGAGTCGAAGGACGAGGAGCAACAGCGGAAAACCGGGGAGTACGGCGAGCAGCCAGTTGAGTTCCGCCCGGTAACTCTGCCGGGGCAGCACCCGTTCCTTGCTCACGGCGCCGGTGTGGATCTCGCTCATCCCAGCAGAGTCTCCCAAGGCAACTGACGCACGGCGGGCCGCTCGGCGCGGGGCTGTTGAGCGACCGCTATCGGGGTCTCGTCGTTGGCGTCGATCTCCACCTGGAAGTTGTCCAGCCACGCCTCCTCCCACCGTGCGTCCTCGGGATCGGTGTAGGACTGGTAGAGGGTGAGGTCGACGAGCGTCTTCAGCGCCGGGTTCTCCCCGACGTTGACGCCCCACCGCTCGGTCTTCTCCAGGCCCAGGTCCCAGTGGTGGTACTTGTCCGGGAACTTGTACTTGTACCCGGCCAGGATCGCGGCGTCGGTGCTCACCGCGTCGACGGTGCCCTTGTCCAGCTCGGCGAAGCACTCCCGGACCCGGTTCTTGCGGATCACTATGGCGTCCGCCCGGTCCAGCGCCGAACTGCTGGTCGAGGTGGAGAGCGTGCAGACCCGTTGGAAGGCCAGGTCCTCGAGGGCGGAGATCGGCTCGTCCTTCACCGTCACCACCGACTGCTCGGTGTAGAGGTACGGCGTGGAGAACCGGACGCCGGCGGCCTCGCGTTCCGCGGTGACGCTGTAACTGGCTATCACCAGTTGCACCGGCACCCGCTGGCCGGTGGCCGGGTCGGTGGCCTGCATCCGGGCCCGGTCCTCGCTCTCCAGGCCGTAGAAGCGCACGTCGTCGCGGCGGAACCCGAGATCCTCAGCGATCATGTACGCGATGTCGATGTCGAAACCGGACCAGCTCTTCGAGGCGGCGTCGTAGTAGGCCACCCCGTACTGGTCGTCCTTCACACCGACGGCCAGCTCGGTCCACTCGTCCACCCCGGCCTGGGCGCGCAGCTCAGCGACGGACGGCGGCCCGCCCACCAGCACCCGGCCCAGCGTCACCGCGAGGGTGAGCACCAGCAGCGCCCCCAGCCCGGCGAGCCGCCAGGCCTTGTACCGGTACTCCCCGTCGAGGATCGTCCGGTGCTCGATCTCGGAGATGACCTCCTCGATCGCGTCCTGCTCGGCGATGTCGCGGGAGGCGATCTCCTCGACCGTGACCGGCTCGGGTTCCGGCGGGCGGCGGCGCAGCCAGCCGAGTTCACCGTTCCACTGCCGCGGCCAGCGCCGGCTGCGCTCGTCCGTGGGTGGGCGCGACGGGTCCGGCGGTCCCTGCGCGGGCCAGACCACCTCGTCGTCTCCCGTGTCCCTGTCGCCCATCGGCTCCCTCTGTCCGTCGCCTCAGGGAGTCATGGTGCACCAGGTCGTCAGGGAACGGGATCCCCGGTACCGAACGGGACACCCGGGCGGCATCGGGCGATCCGGGCCGCGGCCAGCCGCAGCCCGGTCCGCAGCCCGTGCCGCTCGATCGCGTCCAGCGCGTACGCGCTGCAGGTCGGCGTGTAGCGACAGCGCGTGGGCAGGTGCGGGGAGACCCGGCGGTAGCCCCGGATCGCCCCGGTCACGGCCCGTTCGGCCCGGCCACTTCCGGGGGTACGCGCCAGCATCGCCGTGAACCGGAGCATCATGCTCAGTGAGAAACAGTCGCATCCCGGGATGTCGCAGTCACAGGCCGGTACGTCGCACCAGTCCCGTTTCTTCTTCCGCTTCCGTTTCCGCTTCCAGACGCTCATGGATCACATGATGGCCGACCGCGGAAAGTCAGCGGACCGATACCACCGCAGCCGTCTCCGGCGGCAGCACCAGCCGATCCCGTTCCACGACCACGCCGGGCGCGGTGGCGAGCAGCACCGACCGGGGCAGCGCCCGGATGCTGACCGTCTGCGGTGTCCCGGCCAGGTTCGCCGCGACCACGTGCGAACCGCGGCGGATCACCACGTGCTGGTCGCCGTGCCAGACCTCGACCTCGGCGAGCCACGGGTCGGCCAGGTCCGGAACGCTGCGGCGCAACGCGATCAACTGCCGGTAGAACTCCAACATCGCGGAGTGGTCCGGCTTGGCCAGCTCGGACCAGTCGAGCTTGGACCGCTCGAACGTGGCCGGGTCCTGCGGGTCGGGCACGTCGCCCTCGGCCCAACCGTGCCGGGCGAACTCGCGCCGCCGCCCGTTCTGCACGGCGGAGGCGAGGTCCGGTTCGGGGTGGCTGGTGAAGTACTGCCAGGGGCTGGTCGCCGCCCACTCCTCCCCCATGAACAGCATCGGCGTGAACGGCGAGGTGAGCAGCAGGGTCGCGGCGACCTTGAGCAGACCGGGCGAGAGGGTGGCGGTGAGCCGGTCACCGATCGCCCGGTTGCCGATCTGGTCATGGTTCTGCAGGAAGGCGACGAAGCGGTGCCCGGGCACGCGCTGCCGGTCCACCGGGCGGCCGTGCCGCCGGCCACGGAAGCTGGACCAGGTGCCGGCGTGGAAGAAGGCGCCTTCCAGCACGGTCCGTAGGCAGTCCAGCGACCCGAAGTCCCCGTAGTAGCCCTGCCGCTCGCCGGTGAGGGTGGCGTGCAGGGCGTGGTGGATGTCGTCGTCCCACTGCGCGTGCAGGCCGTATCCCCCGGCCTCGCGCGGGGTGATCAGACGGGGATCGTTGAGGTCGGACTCGGCGATCAGCGAGAGCGGCCGCCGCAGGTGGGTGGAGAGCGACTCGACCTCGACCGCCATCTGCTCCAGCAGGTGCACCGCGCCCTCGTCGTGCAGCGCGTGCACGGCGTCCAGCCGCAGGCCGTCGACGTGGTAGTCGCGCAGCCACATCAGCACGCTGTCGACGATGTAGCGGCGGACGCCCTCGGAATCCGGCCCGTCCAGGTTGAGCGAGCTGCCCCAGGTGTTGCTGCCGGTGCTCAGGTAGGGCGCGAACATCGGCGCATACGCGCCGGAGGGGCCGAAGTGGTTGTAGACCACGTCGAGCACCACGCCGAGGCCCTTGTGGTGGGCGGCGTCGACGAACCGCTTCAGCCCGTCGGGCCCGCCGTACGCCTCGTGCGGGGCGAACCAGCAGACCCCGTCGTAACCCCAGTTGTAGGTGCCGTTGAACGCGTTGACCGGCAGCAGCTCGACCAGGTCGACGCCGAGGTCGACCAGGTGGTCCAGCTTCTCGATCGCGGCGTCGAAGGTGCCCTCCGGCGTGAAGGTGCCGATGTGCAACTCGTACAGCACCGAGCCGGGCAACTGCCGGCCGGTCCAGGCCTGATCGGTCCAGTTGAAAGCGGAGTGGTCGTAGACCCGGCTGGGGCCGTGCACACCCTGCGGCTGCCAGGGCGACCGCGGGTCGGGCAACGGATCGTCCCGGTCCGGAAGGAGGAAACCGTAGTCGGCGCCCGGGTCGGAGGGGACGTCGAGACGCCACCAGCCGTTCGCACCGGACTCCATCTCGTAGTCACGGTCACCCAGACGCAGCTTCACCGGCTTCTCCGGCGCCCATACCTCGAAGATCGTCATTCTTTCACCAGGAGAGCGACGGGATAGGTGTGCAGCAGCTCGGCCACCGACAGACGATTGCCACCGTAGCTGGTATTCGTGAACACTTCCGTCCAACTATGTCCGTCCAGTGACAGCGTGGTGTCGTGCCAGCCGCCGTGGCGTGACAATCCCACCGGCAGCCGGGTGGCGACCGCCACCACGCCGCCGCGGTCGAAGGCGAGCACGTGCTCACCGACCCGCCCGTCGGCGAAGACCGGGCGGTATCCGCTGAACAGTTCCGGCCGTTGCCGGCGCAGGCGCAGCACCCGGCTGGTCACCAGCAACTTCGCCGCCCCGCTCTCGTCCACCGGCGGCAGCCAGCCGTCGTCGAGCCGGCCCAGCAGCTCGCGGCGGGCGGCGAAGTCGACCGGGCGGCGGTTGTCCGGGTCGACCAGCGAGTGGTCCCACAGTTCGGTGCCCTGGTAGACGTCGGGTACGCCGGGCATGGTGAGCTGCACCAGCTTCTGGCCGAGCGAGTTCGACCAGCCGGGCGGGGTGATCGAGGCGGCGAAATCGGACACCTCACGATGCAGGGCCGGGTCGTCGTAGATCTTGTCGACCATCTGCTTCAGCGCCGTCTCGAACGACTCGTCCGGGCGCTGCCACGTCGTACCGCTCCCGGCTTCACGGGCGGCCTTCACCGCGTACGCCTGCAGTCGCTTCCGGGAGATCGGCCACGCGCCCACCGCGACCTGCCAGATCAGATGGGCCAGAGCCGGATCCGGGAGTGGAGCGAACCGGACCCACCGGCGCACCACCTCGGTCCAGTCGCCCGGCACCTCGGAGAGCACCGCGAGCCGGGCCCGCAGGTCCTCGCCGCGTTTGGTGTCGTGGGTGGCCAGCGAGGTCATCGATTCCGGCCAGTCGAGCTGGCGCTCCTCGGCCGTCTCGTGGAACTCGTCCGTGGTGACGCCGAACTTCGCCGGGTCGTTGCCGACCTCGTTGCGGGCGACGAACCGGGTCCAGCGGTAGAACGCGGTGTCCTCCACGCCCTTGGCCATCACCGCACCGGTGAACTGCTGGAACCGGATCGCCAGCTCGTCGCCGGGCAGGCGCAGCCGGGCGGTGAGCTGGTCCAGCGCGCTGATCAGTTGCGGACGGCGGCGCCCGGCCTCGGCGCGGGCCGCGGCCAGATGACGGGAGCCGAACGGCAGGTAGGAGCGGTAGACCGGGAAGCAGGCGGCCAGCTCGGCGAGCGCGCGGGGCGCGTCCTCGATCTCCGGCACCAGCCGGGCCAGGCGGGCGAGTTCGGCGGCGAGCAGCTCGGTCGCCGCCGCGTACTTGCACTCGTGGACCAGGTCCTGCCAGGAGGTGACGCCGCCGGTCAGGTGGTGGTCGAGGGTGTCGAAGAAGGCTTCCGTGCCGGAGTCCACGAAGACGCCGTTGACCTGGGCCATCGCGTCGTAACCGGTGGTGCCGGCGACCGGCCAGGCCGGCAGCCGCTCGCCCGGCTCGAGGATCTTCTCCACCACCAGCCAGGCGTCCGGGGCGGCCTCGCGGAGCCGGGCGAAGTAGCCGCCGGGGTCGCGCAGCCCGTCCGGGTGATCGACCCGGATGCCCTGTGCGATGCCCTCGCGGTACCAGCGCAGGATCTCGGCGTGGGTGGCGTCGAAGACCTCGGGGTCCTCGACCCGCAGACCGGCCAGGTCGACGATCGCGAAGAACCGGCGGTAGTTCAGCTCCTTGTCGCCGCGGGTCCAGTTGACCAGCTCGTAGTGCTGCCGGTCGTGGATCTCCCGCGCGGTGCCCTCGCCGGTTCCGTCGGCGATCGGGAAACGCTTGTCGTAGTAGCGGAGTTCGCCGTCCTCGACCCGCAGCTCGTCCAGGGCGTCCGGGTCGTCGGCGAGCACCGGCAGCAACAGCCGGCCGCGCGACCAGTCGATGTCGAACCAAGCCGATTTCTCTGATTTCTGGCCGTTTTTCAGGACGTCCCACCACGCCGGGTTCGCGTCCGGCACCGCCACCCCGGCGTGGTTCGGGACGATGTCGACCACCAGCCCCAGATCCGCGGCCTGCAGTGCCCGGCTCAGCGAGCGCAGTCCCTCGGACCCGCCCAGCGCCGGGTTCACCTGCGAATGATCCACCACGTCGTAGCCGTGTTCGGACCCTGGCGCCGCGGTGAGCAGCGGCGCGGAGTAGAGGTGGCTCACCCCGAGATCAGCCAGATAATCGGCTATCTCTGCGGTGGCCTGCAGCGGAAACTCGGGACGGATCTGGACTCGATAGGTACTGCTGGGGTGCATCACACCGTCCTGTCCAGCACGATGAGGGACCGGTCCGGCACCCAGATCTTGTGTCCGGCCTCCACGACGGACGGGCGATCCGGGGACGGATCTGCGGTTTCGATGACTCTTTCCCACTTCTCCCCGTATTCAGCGGGAGGCGTGGTGAATTCGAGCGGCGCGTCGTGCGCGTTGAAGAAGAGCAGGAACGAGCTGTCCACGTGGCGCTGGCCGTACTGGCCGCGCTCCCGGATGCCCTCGCCGTTGACGAAGAGCGCGACCGCCCGGCCGAAGTCGTTGCCCCAGTCGTCACCGGCCATCTGCCGGCCGTCCGGGGTGAACCACTCCAGGTCGGGCAGCGGGTCCCCGCCGCCGCGGGCGGTCACCGGCAGCCCGGTGAAGAAGCGGCGGCGCTGGAAGACCTGGTGCCGGTGCCGGAACGCGGTCAGCTTGCGGGCGAAGTCGAGCAGCTGCTCGTCGGCGTTCTCCCAGTCGATCCAGCTGAGCTCGTTGTCCTGGCAGTACGCGTTGTTGTTGCCCTGCTGGGTGCGGCCCATCTCGTCGCCGTGCGAGATCATCGGCACGCCCTGGCTGAGCATCAGCGTGGCCAGGAAGTTGCGCCGTTGCCGGGCCCGCAGCGCCAGCACCTTCTCGTCGGTGGCCGGGCCCTCGATGCCGCAGTTCCAGGACCGGTTGTGGCCCTCGCCGTCCCGGTTCTCCTCGCCGTTCGCCTCGTTGTGCTTGTCGTTGTACGACACCAGGTCGTTGAGCGTGAACCCGTCGTGCGCCGTGACGAAGTTGATCGAGTGGAACGGCTTGCGGCCGTCGTCCTGGTAGAGGTCGGCCGAGCCGGTGATCCGGGACGCGAACTCGGCCAGGGTGGCCGGCTCGCCCCGCCAGAAGTCCCGGACGGTGTCGCGGTACTTGCCGTTCCACTCGGTCCAGTTCGGCGGGAAGTTGCCGACCTGATAGCCGCCGGGGCCGACGTCCCACGGCTCGGCGATCAGCTTGACCTGGCCGACCACCGGGTCCTGCTGGACCACCTCGAAGAACGTGGAGAGCCGGTCCACGTCGTAGAACTCGCGGGCCAGGGTCGAGGCGAGGTCGAAGCGGAAGCCGTCGACGTGCATCTCGGTCACCCAGTAGCGCAGCGAGTCCATGATCAGCTGGAGGCTCTGCGGGCTGCGCACGTTGAGGCTGTTACCCGTACCCGTGTAGTCCATGTAGAACTGCGGTTGATCGTCGACGAGCCGGTAGTAGGTCCGGTTGTCGATGCCCTTCAGGCTGAGTGTCGGCCCCAGATGATTGCCCTCCGCGGTGTGGTTGTAGACCACATCGAGGATGACCTCCATCCCGGCCGCGTGCAGCGCCTTCACCATGCCGCGGAACTCCTGGGTCTGCTGGCCCAGCGAGCCCATCGCCGAATACCCGTGGTACGGCGCGAAGAAGCCCAGCGTGTTGTAACCCCAGTAGTTGCGCAGCCGCAGGTCGTGCAGGCGGTTGTCGTGGACGAACTGGTGCACCGGCATCAGCTCGACCGCGGTCACGCCGAGGCTCTTCAGGTGCTCGATGATCGCCGGGTGCCCGATCGCCGAGTAGGTGCCGCGCATGTCCCGCGGAATCTCCGGGTGCCGCTGGGTGAGGCCCTTCACGTGGGTCTCGTAGATCACCGAGTGGTGGTACGGGATGTCCGGGCGGCGGTCGTTGCCCCAGTCGAAGTACGGGTTCACCACGACGCCCTTGGGCATGTACGGCGCCGAGTCCAGATCCGACATCTGGTCCGGGTTCGCGAAGTCGTAGGCGTACAGCGAGGGGTGCCAGTCGATGTCCGAGTCGACCGCCCGCGCGTATGGGTCGAGCAGCAGCTTGTGCGGGTTGCACCGCAGTCCCCGGTGCGGCTCGTACGGGCCGTAGACGCGGTAGCCGTACCGCTGGCCCGGCTCCACCCCCGGCAGGTACGCGTGCCAGACGAACGCGTCCTGCTCGTGGAGCTGCACCTTCCGCTCGTTGCCGGAGGGGTCGAACAGGCAGAGCTCGACCGCCTCGGCCACCTCGGAGAAGATCGCGAAGTTCGTGCCCGTCCCGTCGTACGTGGCACCCAACGGGTACCGGTGACCAGGCCAGACCTGCATGTCGTGCTCCCACCCCTCGGCCGTCACTGCGATCGCGGCCGGCGGCGACGGTATGCCCATCAGAGGGACCGGCTAACCCTGCGCGGCCGCGTCAGCGGTCATTCTCTCGGACCTGACTGCTGACGTCGGCCCGACTGTCCGGTTAGCCGCTGATATCTCCCCGTCCGGGGGTTTGATGTGTCGCAAATTGAGCATTGAGGCACCGTGCCGCAAACTGATCAGATCACGTTCGGGCCGCAGATTTGCGGCTCAATTCACGAGGACGCCGGTGGAGGCCGGGAATGGCTGGTCACCGACGGCCTCGGCGGATACGCGACGGGAACGGTCAGCGGACTTCGGACTCGCCGCTATCACGCGCTGCTGACCGTCACCGATCAGCATTCGGTGCGTCATGTCGCACTCGCCGCGCTCGATCTGACTGTGACGCTCGCCTCTGGCGCCAAGGTCGCGCTCTTCACCCACGAGTGGGAGTCCGGCGTCCTCGATCCGGCCGGGCACCGCCACCTGGAGACGTTCACTCTCCGCGACGGCCTGCCCCGGTGGCGCTGGCGCATCGGCGACGTGGTGATCGAGCGGGAACTGGCCCTGCGGCACGGACATCCTTCGCTCGCCGTCGTGCACCGGGTGGTGAGCGCGCCCGGGCCGGTCGGTCTTGCGGTCGCCGCGATGTGCACGTGGCGTGACGCGCACGGCGTGCGGCACGCCGACGGTCCGCTCGGCGCCGAGCCGGTCGCCGACGGCGTGGTGGTCGCCGGCGCGTACCGGCTGGCCGGTCCGGGCTGGCAGCCGGCCGGAGTCTGGCACCTGGGCGTGCGCGCCCGTCTCGAGGCCGAACGTGGCCTGCCGGCGACCGAGGACCTCTGGCACGCCGGGACATTCTCCCGCCAGGTCGGCCCGGGCGAGGCGATGGAGATCTCGGCATGGGCCGGTGAGCTGGGCGAACGGCCGCCGGCCGCGGCGGTGGTCATCGCCGAGCAGCGCGAGCGCGCACACCGCCTGGTCACTGCCGCAAAAGCTGAGGGGTACGCGGAAACGCTCGTTCTCGCCGCGGACAAGTTCGTGATCCACGCCCCCGACGGTCCGGACGTGGTCGCCGGCTACCCGTGGTTCGGCAGCTACCTGGGCGACACGATGACCGCGTACGAGGGGCTGTTCCTGGACACCGGCCGCGCCGAGGAGGGCCGGGAGCTGCTGATCGCCCGGACCCGGACGGCTGCCCGGGCCGCGGCCGAGCCGACCGAACCGTGGCAGCGCCACGACTCCCTCGATGCGCCGCTCTGGCTGGTGCACGCGGTCGACCGGCACGTCACGCGTACCGGTGACAGCGACCTGGCCGCCAGACTGGCGATGCCGCTCGGCCGCCTGCTGCGCCGCCGCCTCAGCGGAACCGGCCCGCTCAGCGTGGACCCGGCCGACGAGCTGCTGCGCCTCGAACCGCCGCCCGGCCACGACGCCGGCACCTGGATGAGCGGCTTCACCGAGGACGGCCCGGTCACCCCGCGGATCGGCAAACCCGTGGAGATCAACGCGCTCTGGGTGAACGCGCTCGCCGCGATGTGCGACCTGCTCGCCGAAGCCGGCCGGGACGACACCGAGCCCCGCGCCCGGCACGCCCGCGCCCGCGATGCGTTCCTGGCCCGCTTCCCGGCCCCGGAAGGCTGGCTGTACGACGTGGTCGAAGGGCCGGCCAGCACCTACCCGCTCGGCGCCGGGGCGCACCACGACGACCCGTCGCTGCGGCCGAACCAGCTGCTCGGCTGGTCGCTGCCGCACGCGCCGATGCGGGGACACAGCGACGCCGCGGTCCACACCCTCGCCGAGGCGCTGCTCACCCCGCTGGGCCTGCGCACCCTCGCCCCGAACGAGTACGGCTACCAGGGCCGGCACCGCGGTGGGCGGGACGACCGGGACATGGCGTACCACCAGGGCACCGTCTGGCCGTGGCTGATCGGCCCGTACGCCGACGCCTGCGCCGCCACCGGCCGCCCGGCCGACGGCCTGCTCACCGGCCTGGAAGCACACCTGTCCGAGTGGGGCGTCGGCTCGGTCAGCGAGACCGCGGACGGCGACGCCCCGCACCGCGCCACCGGCTCCCCGTTCTCCGCCCGGGCAGTCGCCGAAGTCCTGCGAGTGAAACGAAGGTACTCGTCATGACCGACCGCACCGACCGGTGCCCAGCCGCACCGACCTGCCGCCTCGCAAGTGAGGGCCCAGCCTGATGCGCATCCTGATGCTGTCGTGGGAGTACCCGCCGCTGCTGGTCGGCGGTCTCGGCCGGCACGTGCACGCGCTCGCCACCACCCTGGTCGCGGCCGGGCACGAGGTCACCGTGGTGACGCGGCACGTGCCGGGCGCGCTGCTCGAGGAATACACCGAAGGGGTACGCGTGATCCGCGCCCCCGACGACCCACCCGGCTTCGACACGTCCGGCGGGAACCTGCTGGCCTGGGCGGTGGCGTTCAACCACACCCTCACCCGGGCCGCCCTGCGCGCCGCCCGCACCGGCCGGTACGACGTCGTCCACGCCCACGACTGGCTCGTCGCCCACGCCGCCATGACCGTGCGCGACCACCTGGACGTGCCGCTGGTCGCCACGATCCACGCCACCGAGTCCGGCCGGCACCAGGGCTGGCTGCCGGACGCGCACAACCGCACCATCGACGACATCGAACGCTGGCTGGCCGGTGAGGCGGTCCGCACCATCGTCTGCTCGGCGTACATGAGGCTCGAGGTGGGCCGGCTGTTCGGGGTGCCGGCCGGGCGCACCGACGTGGTCTTCAACGGGGTCGACGCGCTGCGCTGGCGGGCCCGGCCCCGCGCGGTCGCCGCCGCCCGAGCCCGATACGCCGGGGACGGGCCGCTGGTCAGCTACGCCGGCCGGCTGGTCTACGAGAAGGGCGTGCAGCACCTGCTGGCCGCGGTGCCCATCCTGCGGGAACAGCATCCCGGCCTGCGGGTGGTGATCGCGGGCGACGGCCCGTACCGGGAAGATCTCGAAGCCCTCGCCACGCCCGGCGTGACCTTCGCCGGATTCCTCGGCGGGCACGAACTGACCGCGCTGATGGGCGCCTCGGACTGCTACGTCGTACCCAGCATCTACGAACCGTTCGGCATGGTCGCGCTGGAGGCAGCCGCGGCCGGCACCCCCGTCGCCGTCGCCGACACCGGCGGCCTCGCCGAGATCGTCGACCATGGCGTGACCGGCGTGAAGTTCCCCTCCGGCTCGCCCGCCGCCCTGGCCGCCGCAACCGCTGAGGTGCTCGCCGACCGCGACTACGCCCGGGCCCTCGCCCTCCGCGCGCTCGACCGTGTCCGCGCCGACTTCAACTGGCCGGCAATCGCCGCACAAACCGTCGCGGTCTACGAACGCGCCCGAGCCTGCGACGCCCGCCGCGTCTCCCGCGAAGCCGAACACCTCCTCGCCCGAACCCCGCTGAGGGCTGCTTCGCAGCCCTCAAAACAACCCTCCCCGTCAGCCACCCACACCGGCTGACCCAGCGCCGCCCCCGGCCCCGCCGACCCCGCCGCCCCCGCCGCCCCCGCCGCCCCCGGCCCCGCCGGCCCCGCCGGCCCCGGAAGCAGCCCTCACCGTCAGCCACCCACACCAGCCAACCCAGCGCCGCTTCCTCGAAGCCCTCCGAACAGCCCCACCGTCAGCGCGGCGACTCAGCTCAAACGGCCCTGCAACACCGAACCAGCCACGATCACGTGCCTGACCGCCGGCCGGAAAGGCTCAGCTGGCGCTGAGGCATGGAATGAGCCCGGATAACCTGCCTGACCG
Source organism: Actinoplanes sp. NBC_00393 (assembly GCF_036053395.1). Taxonomy (NCBI): domain Bacteria; kingdom Bacillati; phylum Actinomycetota; class Actinomycetes; order Micromonosporales; family Micromonosporaceae; genus Actinoplanes; species Actinoplanes sp. NBC_00393. The sequence goes on from NZ_CP107942.1 coordinate 6,337,077, forward strand.
CCAGCCGGACACGCCCAGCCGACACTGAGACATGGAATAAGCCCCGGATAACCTGCCTGACCGCCAGCCGGACACGCCCAGCCGACACTGAGGCATGGAATGAGCCCCGGATAACCTGCCTGACCGCCAGCCGGACACGCCCAGCCGACACGGAGACACCGAGGCCCCCGACTACGTGCCTGACCGCCAGCCGGACGCGCTCCTCGCTTTGAGCGCAACCACCCACATAAGCCCGGCACCCGCGCTGAGACCCGGACCCGGCAGCCGCCCGCGCCGAACAGGCAGAGCAGGGCTAGTTCGGCGGGACCCCATGCCCGTACCGAGAATCGCTGTAAATCGCGAGACCGGTATAGGCCGCGGAGAGCAGCGGCACCGCAACCCCGTGCTTGGCCGCCTCCGCGACCATGTCGCCGACAATGGCGTCAGCCTCCACCGGAAGCCCCTGGACAAGATCGCGGTACATGGATGACGTAGTCGGCTCAGTCGTAGAGATCGCGCCCTCCAGCATCGCCAGAGCCTTGGCACGCGGAGCGTGACCAGCCGCCGTAGCCACCGCGACCGCTTCAGCAGCAAGCGCCTGCCCAAAGGCCGCGCCCCCTGGTGCCGCATTGATCGCACCCATCGAAGCCCGCAGCAGAGTGGTAGCCGACCCCAACGTGGCCAGCAGAACCCACTTCTCCCACATCTCCTGAACAATCGCCGTCGACGGCCGCGAATCGAAACCCGCGCCGGTCAGCGCCGCAGTCACCCCCTCGAGACGATCATCCGGACCGCCGTCGAGCGGCCCGTAGGCGATCCGGTGCAACCCGGTCATCTGTATGACGTCCCCAGCGTCGTCCAACGTTGCATGAATCATGCAGACGCCACCCCAGGCCCGCTCCGCACCGAACGCCCCGACCATCGCATCGACGTGCCGCATGCCGTTGAGCAGGGGAATGACCACGCTGCGCGGACCGACCGCCGGAGCCACATCGGCAAGCGCCGACTCCAGCGAGTAACTCTTGACCGCCAGCAGAACCAGGTCGTAGGTGCCGCTCACCGCGGTCGACGGCTGCAGAACGGCCTCACCCTTGATCCGCAGACCACGCTCAGCAAGCAGGGCCGCGCGGGCCGGCCGGACCAGGAAGGTCACGTCCCGCCCGGCCTGCAGCAGCCGCCCGCCGAAGTATCCGCCGGTTGCGCCGGCCCCGACGACCAGGATCCGCATCTCAGCCCAGCTGTTCGTCGTCGTAGCACCAGCGCCAGGTCTCCCCCGGTTCGAAGGAGCGCATCACCGGATGCCCCTCGTCGGCGTGGTGCGCGGACATGTGCCGGCGCGGCGACGAGTCACAGCAGGCGACCAGACCGCAGCCCATGCAGAGGCGCAGGTGCACCCAGTTGTGGAAGCCGGCGGCCACACATTGCGGGCAGCCCTCGGCGTACGTCGTCATCGGCGTCGGGTCGACCGACTCCTTCAGGTGCTGGCAGGTCAATCGTCACTCCGTTGCAGCTGGGACTCTTCCAGGTCGAGCTCGCGCTGTGCGCGGACCAGCACTTCCTCGGGGATTCGCCCCTCGTTCCGGGCGATCTTGAAGACGTGCCGCTCGGCTTTGATCATCTCGCGACGCAACCGACCGTACGCCGCCGACGGTGTTTCCCGCTCCTGGCTGCCGAGCCGTTCCCAGGCGTTGTTGGACCGGCTCTCGACCAGTCCGCGCAGCCGCTCCACCACCGAGGCGGGCGCGCCGTCGGCGTGCTCGTCCAGGGCTTCCAGAGCGGCCCGGCTCGCCGAGTGTTGCACCCCGGCCTCGGCCAGGGCGTCCTCGGCGCTGCTGTCCTCGCGCACCTTCAGGCCGCGGGCCAGCGCGGGCAGCGTGGTGCCCTGCAGCAGCAAGGTCAGCACGATGACCGCGAATGCGACGAAGACGAACAGCTCACGCGGATAGTCGGGCACGCCGTCCACCCCAGGCGGCGGCAGGGTCTGCGCAGCCGCCAGGGTGACCACGCCGCGCATCCCGGCCCAGGCGATGATCGTCGGCACGGTCACCGGCGGCCGGGCCTCGCGGTTGCGGATCCGCGGGATGAGCCGGGCCAGGTAGGTGGCCGGGTACATCCACAGGAACCGCGTCACGATCAGCGCCCCGAAGACCACCGCGGTCACCTGCATCGTGGTGACCCAGTCGGTCTCGATGCTGTTCACCACGCTGCGCAACTGGAGACCGACCAGCAGGAAGACGACGCCTTCCAGCAGGAAGGTGACCAGCCGCCAGACCGCGTCCGTCTGCAGCCGCGAGGAGGCGGAGAGCAGGTAAGGGATGCGGTGTCCCAGGTAGAGGCCGGCGATCACCACGGCTACGACGCTGGACGTGTGCAGCTCCTCGGCGACGATCACCACGATGAACGGGGTGAGCAGCGCCACCGCGTCGTCCAGCAGCGGATCCTCGATCTTGCGGTGCAGCCAGGCCGCGACCACGGCAAAGGCCAGGCCGATCAGCACGCCGCCGCCGGCCTTCAGCGCCACCTCACCGGCGATCTCGGCGAACCCGACCGCGGCGCCGGCCAGCGCACCGGCCGCGACCCGCACCATCACCAGCGCGGTCGCGTCGTTGAGCAGACTCTCGCCCTCCAGGATGGTGACGACCCGGCGCGGCAGCCCGACCCGGCGGGCGATCGCGGTCGCGGAGACCGCGTCCGGTGGCGCGACGATCGCACCCAGCGCGACGCACGCAGCCAGCGGCACAGCAGGCAACAGCAGGTGTACGAGGTACCCGACCACGAACGCCGTCAGCACCACGAGTCCCACCGCGAGCAGCAGGATGGGCCGCAGAGCGAGGCGGAACGCGGGCACCGAGGTCTGCAGCGCCGCCACATACAGCAGCGGGGGCAGAATCCCGATCAGTACGAGCTCCGGCTCGAGGTGCGCCTCCGGAAAGCCCGGCACGTACGACAGTCCCAGACCGGCGACCAACAGCACCAGCGGTGCCACGAAGCCCAGTCGCCGGGCCAGCGCCGCGCCCACGACGGAGATCGCCACCAGGACGACCGTGTCGATAATGCTTTCCATGCCGGGAAGCTTAAAGACTCCCGGATCGATGCATCAGGTGGTGCTCACCACCTGCGAGCGAGCCACAGTACGCGTGGTGATGCCGTCCAGCCCCGCCCGGCTCATGACCGCGTCGACCGAGAAGACGTAGTCCGTCCCCGGCTCCAGCCCGGTGACCGTGGCCGTCACGTCGCCGCACGTGGCCGGGGCCACCTGGGTCCAGCCGACCTCGCTCTGCGCGCCGGACCGCAGGTCCTGGCTGATCGCGGTCACCCGGTAGTCGACGATGTTGCCGCCACCCGGGTGGTACCAGGTCACCACGGCGCTGGTGCTGCCCGGCTCGACGCCCAGGCCGTTGATGCCGCCGATCTTCTGCACCGGCGTGCAGCCGGCACTGGGCCGGCTGGTCGGCGAACTGGTGGCCGGCAGTGTGGGCAGCGTCTCCGACGGGGTCGGCGAGGCGGTGCCGTACTTGACCGTGGGCGAAGGTGTGGCCTTGCCCTCCTCCACGAGGATCCACTCGGGGCCACCGCTCGCCGCCTCCTCGGCCTTCTCGGCCGCGGAGGCACAACCGGCGAGCAGCAGCGGCAGCGCGATGACGGACAGGGCGACGGCCGACCTCTTGCGATATCCCAGCACGTCAGGGAGATCGGACCGCCGCCCGCGTTGCTTAGCCCTTCCGGTACTGGATCCTGGCCCGCCGGGCCAGCTCCTTGGTGGCCGCCGAGTTGACCCAGGTGCCGAGGATCATGCCGGCGCCGGGCACCATCTTGGCGAAGACACGGCGCGCGGCGCGCACGCCGGCCATCTGGGCAAGCCGGACACCCATGGTGATCAGTACGCGCGTCAGCGGCCGACCGCTAGCGCCGGTGAAGAGCCGGCTCGCCCGCTCCCGTCCGGCGGCGACCCCGAGCGCGATCCGCGCGGTCTCGCCGTACTTGTGGACCCGCTGCAGCACCAGCAGCTCGGTGGCCCGTTCCGGGGCGGTCGGGTCGACGCCGTACGCCGCGGCGACGTGCAGGACCATCCGCGCCTGGGTCCAGGCCAGGATGCCGACGTCGAGCACCGCGCCGGGCAGGCCGGCCGCGCCGGAGACCGCACCGGAGACCCGGGCCAGCGTGGTGAAGTGCTTCACGGCCAGGACGGCCAGTTCGTCGGGGCTCAGCCCGGGTCGTTCGGCGCGCGTCCGCTCGGCCCAGCGGGCGGCTTCCGGGCCGAGGCGGCGGACCGCTTCCAGGGCCAGGTGCTCGGGGGCGTACTGCGGGTCGGACTTCATCCGGGACCAGAGGGTGCCGGGTGGGGTGGTGGTCTCGATGGCGATGGGTGTGGTGGTGGGCTGCGTCACAGACTCACTCCGAGGGGGGCGAAGAAGCCGATCTGCACCTCATTGTGGCGGGTGCGCGCACATAGGTGATCATCGCGGTTGGTGGAATGAACGTCGCGGGTTCACTGTTGGCACAAGAACCCGCTCTGCTCTCAAGGAGGTCCGCAGCGTGCTTGATCCACACGGGCTCTACGAGGTGTCCGGTGATCTGCCGGACCTGGACGGCCCGGTGCTCATCCAGGCGCTCACCGGTTTCGTGGACGCGGGCAGCGCGATCCAGCTCGCCCGGGAACACCTGCTGGAGCATCTGGAGAGCGAGGTCATCGCCACCTTCGACCTGGATCAGCTCCTGGACTACCGGTCCCGCCGCCCTCCGATGATCTTCGTGGCCGACCATTTCGAGAGCTACGAGGACCCTCGGCTGGCCCTGCACCTGGTGCGTGACCAACTCGGCAACCAGTTCCTGCTGCTCGCCGGCCCGGAGCCGGATCTGCAGTGGGAACGGTTCATCGCCGCGATCACCGCACTGATCGACCAGCTCGGCGTACGGGTCACTGTCGGCCTCAACGCCATCCCGATGGCCGTGCCGCACACCCGCCCGGTCGGGGTCACCGCGCACGCCACCGACAAGCGGCTCCTCGGTGATCACGAGTCGTGGCTGCAGCGCGTGCAGGTGCCGGCCAGCGTCGGCAACCTCCTCGAGTTCCGGCTCGGGCAGTCCGGCCACGACGCCCTCGGGTACGCGGCTCACGTACCCCACTATCTCGCCCAGACCGGCTACCCGGCCGCCGCCGAACTGCTGCTCGACTCGGTCTCCGCGAGCACCGGCCTGGCCCTGCCGACCGGCGGGCTGCGGGAGGCCGCCGCGCTGGTCCGCGAGGAGGTCGACAAGCAGATCGCCGACGACGAGCAGGCCGGGCGCCTGGTCACCTCGCTGGAGGCGCAGTACGACGCGTTCCTGCGCGGGCGCCAGGGCAACCTGCTGGCCGAGACGGACGGGCCGCTGCCCACCGCTGAGGAGCTCGGCGCCGAGCTCGAGCGCTTCCTCGCCGAGCAGAGCAGGGACGAGTAGAAGCTCTCAGCGCTTGATCGGTAACCAGTCGAGCACGGCCGGGAGCTGCTCGTCCCAGTAGTCCCAGGCGTGCCCGCCCGGTCCGAACTCCGCGTCCAGCTCGACGCCGGCCGTCGCGCACGCCTGCACGAAACGGCGGTTCTGCGCCAGCAGGTGATCCTCGGTGCCGCAGCGCAACCTCAGCTGCGGCGCCGAGGCACGGTCCGCCACGCGGACCAGATGCATCAGATCCTCGTCGCCGCCGGCCACGTGCCGGTCCGCGAAGACCCGCGCAACCAGGGCACGCATGTGCGGTCGCAGGTCGTGTTCCTGGATGTACGCGAGATCGAGCGCCCCGGACAACGTAGCGGCGGCGGCGAACCGCTCCGGCTCCCGCAGCGCCCACTTGATCGCGCCGTAGCCGCCCATCGACAGTCCCGCGACGAAGGTGTCCTCGCGCCGCGCCGACACCCGGAAGAGCCGGCCGACCGTCTCCGGCAGCTCCGCGGAGAGAAAGTCCCAGAACCGCATCCCGTACGCCTCGTTGGCGTAGAAGCTGCGGTGCACCTGCGGCATCACGACCGCCAGCCCGCGCTCGGCCGCGTATCGCTCCACCGACGTGTACCTGGTCCACGCCGTGTGGTCGTCGGTCAGCCCGTGCAGGAGGTAGAGCACCGGTGGCGGTTCGCTCACGCCGTCGGGCAGCAGCACCGTCATGGAGGTGCTCAGCTCGAGTGCCTTGGAGTTGAAGTCGCAGCGGATCAAGGCCATTCCGACAGTCTCCGCCATCGACGGCCGCCGCCTTCGTCCAGTTGGGAATGTCGTACCTGTCGATTAGAATGTATGTACGAAAGAGGGGCCCTGAGCTGCGGATCTTCAGGCGCTTCCGAGCGCAGCTGTGTCCGCGGCGCGAGTGAGGAGACCGACGTGACCACGTCCACCCTGTCCACGATCTCGACCACCCCCGTGCCCGTGATCCCGCCGTATGCGACGATGCTCGGCTTCACCCGGTACGTGTCTCGCACCGGCCCCGCCAAGGCCACCTTCGTCGGCGGCCTGCGCCGCCAGCGGGAGCGCCGCAGCGGCTTCAACCCGCACGGCCAGCTGGTGAAGGCGCTGAAGGCCGACATCGCGTTCCGCACCGGCGGCAGCTACCTCGCCGGCGTGACCAACCTGGTGAAGGAGCGGTGGAAGCCGCTGTACGAAACGCTTCGCACCGGCGCCGGCACCTACCTGTCCTCACTCGGCGACCCGGAGCAGGTCAGCCTCGCCCAGACCCGCGACGCCATCGCCACCGTCGGCCCGCTGGCCGTGAAGATCAACCCCCACTTCGGCCTGCGCTACGAGGACGGCCGCCGCGAAGCCGTCCGCCTGCACTTCGACGAGGACCCGCCTAGCGCCGAGGCCACCACCGCGATGCTGCACCTGATGGCCCGCCACATGGACCAGATCCTCCCCAACGCCGAGCCCGTCCTCGTCGACCTGCGCCGCGGCGTCACCCACCGCATCGACCCAGCCGCCCGCCCCGCCGACATCGAAAGCTGGCTCTCCGGCGAGGCCGCCGCCTTCACCGCGATGTGGGCCGCCACCGCCACCCCAGCCGCCTGACCACCCACCGCCGGCCGCCCTCCCGGCCTAGCCCTCACCACTGACCCCACACCCGTCGAGCCGGAGCCGATCGCCCCACAGCGATCGGCCCGCTCGACCGGCGATCAGCCAACCTTGCGCTGACCCGCCGATCTCGCGGCAATCGGCCAGCTACACGGTGATCGCCGACTGAGCAATGATCGCCCGCCTGCGCGGCGATCGGCCAGTTGCCCGATTGTCAGCTGGGCTTGCAGCGATCGGCCGGCTGCACGGTGATCGCCCAGCTGCGCGTTGATCGGCTGGGTGTGCGGTGATCGCCCAGCTGCGCGTTGATCGGCTGTGTGTGCGGTGATCGCCCAGCTGCGCGTTGATCGGCTGTGTGTGCGGTGATCGCCCAGCTGCGCGTTGATCGGCTGTGTGTGCGGTGATCGCCCAGCTGCGCGTTGATCGGCTGGGTGTGCGGTGATCGGTCGGCTGGGTGCGCGGTGATCGCCCCGCTGCACGGTGATCGGCTTCTGTAGCGCCACGCAGGTCAGTCCATCCGGACCTGGCCACGCGCCCGCCGGCGATGCCCAACGGCGATCCTGACGCGTGACAACGGCTTACGACTCTGACCACCTTCCGGCTCCAGGGATCCTCCCCGCCCGGGCCCACGTGCGTTCCCCGACGTGATTCCACGTCGGGGAACGCCGTGTCTCAGGCCCGTTGCGTCTAGGCTTGCTCCCCGGCCGCCAGCCCTTCCCGTGCCGCGATCTTGCACGGTTGCCCCTCCCATCCCCAGGGCTGCTTCCGCTGTCGCGCGACCACCCACGCCGGCTTGACCAACCTCGCAACGTTGAACAACAGCCGACCCGCACCAGCTGACGGCCAACGCACCTTCAATCCGAAGAACACGACGCTGAGCGACAGCCGGACGACCCGGCTGACAGCCAGGGCACCCTCAACCCTGAAATCACAACGCTGAACGGCAGCCGGACCAACCGGCTGACCAACAGCGCACCCTCAACCCGGAAATCACGACACTGAGCGACAGCCGGACCAGCCCAGCTGACCGACAACGCACCCTCAACCCGAAACACGACGGTGCGGGAGTCCGTGATTACGGCGAGCGGATTAGTTCAGGCCAGTCCCTGGCCAGCCTCGGCCGCTCTGACTCACTTGGTTCGGGAGCCGTGCTCGGCCCTTCGCCTCGGCTTAACTCGGCTCAGCTCGGCTCGGCTCTGGACCGGCCCCAGCTCAGCTCCACCCCGTTCGGCGCGGTCCGGCTCGGCCCCGTTCCGCTCGATTCGGCTCGGCCCCGTTCGGCCCGGTCCGGCTCGGCCACGTTCCGCTCGGTCCGACTCAGTCACGTTCGGCTCGGTCACGTTCGGCTCGGTCACGTTCGGCTCGGCTGCTCAGCGTGGCCGCGATCGAGGCCGACCCGGTCGAGGCGGCCCAGATCAGGGCGATCTCTTCGTGGTGGTGCAGCTCGGGGCAAGTCCGATCGGGTCGGGTTGGGGGTGGCGGGGGTGTGTCGGTTGGGCTCGTTCGGGGGTGGGGTTGCGTGGGCCACAGTTCGGGATTTGTGGGGGTGGTCTTGAAGGCTTGGTCGCTAATCTGCTGCGGTGAGTCCGTTCCCTGGCGTACTGCCGCCGCCGCGCTCCTGAGCGGAGCGCGCTTTTGTGCCGGTCGGGCATTGCTCGGGCGGTGAGTATGGGCTGCGCTCCGCGGCCGGTCTGAAACGACTCACTTCTTCGGAGCGCGCGTGTCCATTTTCTTTGTGTCGACTGTCTCGGCTGGAAAAAGGCTGAGCCTTCTGCAACTTTCTGCAGCCGGGGTGCTGTGGGGTACCACCGGTGTCGTCGTCCAGGTTGTTGCTGGGCGTACCGGGCTGGGTGCCCTTGCCATTGGTTTTTATCGGCTTGCTATTGCGGCTGTGGTTCTTCTCGTTATCGGTATTCCGCATCGGCGGCGGATTGTGGCCGCGTTTCGGGCGGCGCCGGTAGCTACGGCGGCGGCCGGCGTTGGGCTGGCCACCTATCAGGCGTTGTACTTCGTCGCGGTTCGGCTGGGCGGGGTCAGCGTGGCGACTGTGGTGAGCCTCGGCCTCGCGCCGGTGCTGTTGAGTGCTTGGGAAACGGTGCGTACCCGGCAGCGGCCTGGGGCCGCGACTCTCGGGGCATCGGTCGCGGCGATCGTCGGCCTTGTTCTGATCGCCGGGGCGACGGTCGAACTGGGTTCGGCTACCGCCGGGCTGGGCCTGGTCGCGGCTGTTGCGTCCGGCATCGTCTACGCCGCGTCGGCTGCGGTTGGCAGGCACACTGCTCAGGGCGTACCCCCGTTGGTTTTGACGACGCTGTCGTGCGTGATCGGTGCGATTGTGCTGGCGCCGATTGCAGTGGTGGAAGGCCTCGCCTTCTCGCCGGAGGCGGCGCCGGTTGCGCTGTTGATCTATGCGGGGGCGATCACCACGGCGTTGGCCTATGCGCTGTTCTATTCGGGTTTGCGGCGTACCTCGGGCAGCGTTGCTGTTGTGGTCACTCTGCTGGAACCGCTCGTTGCGGCGCTGCTGGCCGTGGTGTTGATCGGCGAGCCGCTCGCGGGGACGACGATCGTTGGTGGGTTGCTGCTGCTCGGGGCTGTGGCTTCGCTCTATCTGAGTGCTGATGAAGGGCGCATTTCGGGCTAGCGAGTGGGTCATATTCGCAATGCCGGCTGCGGCTGCAGGCGGGGCAGCCGCAGCCTGATTTCGCGTCGGAGGGCAATGCGGCTGAGGCCCTGTTGTGGGCTTTGATCATCCGGCTGTGCGCCGGCGCTGCGTCAACGCCCGTCAGGCAGCGCCGGCGCACGAGTGAGGCCGGCGCTGCCTCGTCGGTAGATCCGCGGCGTCTGGGGGCCGAGCTCGTTGGTATCGGTGGGGGAAGTTCTTAGGTGCAAGCCGGTTGCGACGATTTCTCCTGGTGGAAGGCGACGGCAGGACCTCGGGGGGCGTTCGGCCATGAAGAAGATCGCGGGATTGGTGACGCTGGCGGCGGCGCTGGGTGGTGGTGCGTTCCTGCAGCCGGCAGTAGCGCAAGCGGCCACGGTCGAAGCGCAAGCAGCCACGGTCGAAGCGCGAGCAGCCTCGGTTGAGCTGCCGAGCCTGGTGGCGTACGTGCGTGGCGGCGACGTCCACGTCAGCAAGGGCGCCGGCGAGAAGCGGCTGACCACCGGCGGCGGGCACGCCCGTCCGCGCTGGTCGCCGGACGGGCGGCAGATCGCCTTCCTCAAGAGCGGCCAGCTCTGGATCATGAAGGCGGACGGCACCGGTCAGCGACGGCTCAGCACCCGGCCGGCCGGCGGTCCGTCCTGGTCGCCGGACGGGAAGTGGATCGCGTTCGGTTCGCTGTCCTGCACCGGCGGGCCGGGCGTGTACCGGATCGCGGCAACCGGAAAGGGCAAGGTCGAGGTGCTGTTTCCGCGAGAGTGCCGGCGCGCGGCGATGCCGGCCGAGAAGGCGATGCCGGCCGAGAAGGCGATGCCGGCCGAAAAGGCAATGCCGGCCGAGAAGGTGGCGGGGGCCCGGACCGCTTCCGCACAGTTGACGGAACGGCTGCGTACGGACGACGCCGTGGCCTGGTCACCGGACGGGACGCGGGTGGCGTTCCGTGGGGGTGACTGCGAGTCCGTTTATGACGCCTGCCTGAGCATCGGGACGATCACGTCGGGCGCGGAGAAGACGGTTGCCGCGTACGGGGGTGGCGGCGTCCAGAACAGCGGTTTCGCGGTGATCCCGAGCTGGCGGGCGGACGGGGCGAAGTTGGCGTTCACCGCGTACCAGGAGGGTGAGACGGCGGCCGAGAACCTGCCGGTGCACCTGGTGGAGTACGACACGGTGACCGGGGCCAAGCGCACGGTGGGCACCTCTCTGGACCGTGAACTCGACTACCTGGACGCCTCCCGCGCCGTCGTGACCAGCCAGAACGCGGGCGGCTCGTGGGTGACCGTGGTCGGCCTGGCGAACGGGGTCCGGGTCCCGTTCCGGTCCGGTTCGCAGCCGAGCGTGCAGCCCGCCGTATCGTAGGGCCGCGATGAGTGAGACTTCCGCGGCACGCCCGATCCGTACCTTCCATCCGCGACGCGGGCGGATGAGCGCCCGTCACTTCGACGCGCACGAGGCGCTCTGGCCACGGTTCGGCCTGATGATCACTGATGGTGACCGGAGTCCACTGGATCTCACCGAGTTGTTCGGGCGCGCGGCTCCGGTCGTACTGGAAATCGGTTTCGGAATGGGGGACGCAACGGCCTCGATGGCCGCTGCCGAGCCGGACCGCGACTTCCTCGGCGTCGAAGTGCACACGCCGGGCATCGGCAACCTGCTCGCGCTCGCCGGCGAACAAAGCCTGACGAATGTGCGCGTAGCGCACGGAGACGCCCTCCAGCTCGTGCATCGGATCGCGCCGGGAGCGCTGGACGCGGTGCACGTGTTCTTCCCGGACCCGTGGCCGAAGGCCCGGCATCACAAGCGCCGCCTGATCCAGCCGGCGAACGTGGCCCTGCTCCGCGACCGTCTGCGCCCGGGCGGCGTGCTGCATTGCGCCACCGACTGGCCGCACTACGCGGACGCGATGGCGGAGACGCTCGACGCTGATCCGCACCTGCGCCGCCTGCCGGCGACCCCGCACGCCCGGCCGGAGACCAAGTTCGAGCGGCGCGGCACGGCAGCAGGCCGGCCGATCAAAGATCTGCGCTACGCGCGAGTTTGAGCGGGGTACGCCTACGCGCTCTGCCCAGCGCGGTTCCCGCGGCCGCCAGCCGGGCACGCCGGCAGCGGCCGGCACGGCCCGACGTGGCCGGCGGCCGGGTTCGCTGCCAGCCGCCGGCCCAGCTTGAGGCGGTCGGCGGCTGGGGTGCGTTTGTTGCTGGCGGCTCGGCTCCGTCTGCGGTGATGGTCTGGCAATTTGCCGCTTTTAGGGCTTTCGCGCCACTACCCTGAGGAGTGGAGGTCGGCCATGCGGCGAGATGACTCCGGCGACGGCGCCGGGCGGTCCGGAAGGATCCCTGCGGCGGAAGCCGCGGCATTCGCACGCCCGGCCGACCTTTACGGGGGGACGGCCGTCGACGGACATTTCATTCCGCCGACGGCCGCCACGAACCAGCCGAAACCGGCGTCCGCCGCGAATCAGGCGCGAGCTACGCCCCCTCCGAACGTGGCTGCTACCGGCGCTTCGGCCGCCCCTGATGCCGCGGCCACCGACCTCGCAGCCGCCAGCAGCGCGGCAGCGGCGATGAGTGCGGCCGCCGCCATGACCGCGACCGCAGCGACAGCCGCTGCCGAGGCCGCCGGGGCCGCTGCGACGGCGGCCGGAGCAGCTGCTGGAGGCTCCCGGGTCAGCCCGGCCGACGGCGCACACACGCCGCGCCGGGCCGGGATCTTCCGGGAAGTGCTCGCTGAAGCCACCGCGGCCGGCCCGACGTTGCACCGCGGCGTGCTGACCAGCGGCTCCGCCGACCAGCTGGCGGCGCTGGTGGCCCGGGCCGCGCAGGTGCCCAGCGCCTGCATCCAGTTCGTCGAGGGCAGCCGGCTGCGCCTCTACGGCAGTTGGGGGATCTCCGCCGACTGGGAGGTGGTGGCCGAGACCGGGCTGGAGAACTCGCTCGGCGGCATGGTGGTCCGGACCGGCGTCGCGGTGATCATCAACGATGCGAGCAACGACGAGCGCGTACCGGACGGGGTGCTTGCCGCCGACGGTGGCGCCTACCTGGGGTATCCGGTGCATGACCGGTTCGGGATGGTGCTCGGGGTGTGCTGCGCCTACGACCACCGGCCCCGGGAGTGGTCGCCGGATCAGATCACCGCGGTGGCCGAGGCTGCCGAGGTGGCGACGCTGCTGATCGGGGAGCAGCTGGCGCGCTACGAGCTCGAGCAGCAGCACCGGTTCCTGGACGCCGTGCTGGACAGCCTGCACGACGGGGTGACCGCCTGCGACGCCACCGGGCGGATCGTGTTCGTCAACGAGCGGATGCGGCGGCTCTGGGGTGACGGCACCGACCTGGCGTCCGGGCTGACCGACCCGACCGGCGCCCCGCTGACCCGCGACGATCTGGGGTTGAACCGGGCGCTGCGCGGCGAACGGATCCGGGACGAGCCGGTGGCGCTGGAGGGCCGCAGCCGGCGTACCCGGCATTTCCTGATGGATGCCCAGCCGATCCACGGGCTGGACGGCCGGGTGGTCGGCGCGGTGCAGGCCGTGCAGGACGTCACCCGGCAGCGGCGGGCCGAACGGTTCCGCAGCTGCGAGCTGGCCGTGACGACCGCGCTGGCCGGGGCGCCGAGCATCGAGGCGGCCGGGCCGCGCGTGCTGGAAGCCGTGGTGGCGACCCTGGACTGGGTGCACGCCGAGTTGTGGATGGTCGACGGCGGGACGATCCGGCCGGCCGCGCGGTGGAGCGCCCCGGGCTGGCCGACCGGGATCGTGGTTCCGGAGAGCTTGCCGTACGGCCAGGGCCTCGCCGGTCGGGCCTGGCAGGTGGACAAGCCGCTCTGGATCCGGGACGTGGGCCGCCCGCAGAGCCTGATCTCGCCGACGATGGCGGCGGAGCGGCTGCACACCGCGCTGGCCATCCCGGTGCACGACGGGTCCGGCCCGATCGGGGTGCTGACCGTGTTCGCCGACGCGGTCGAGGATCCGGAGGACGAGCTGGTCGCGCTGATGTCCGGGATCGCCGCGCACCTCGGGCAGTTCGTGGAGCGGCGCCGGGTGGAGGATCTGCAGCGGCAGCTGACCCGGAGCAAGAACGAGTACCTGGCGCTGATCGGGCACGAGCTGCGCACCCCGCTCACGTCGATCAGCGCCTACACCGAGTTGCTGCGCGAGGCGGACGAGGCGACCCTGGTCCGGGACGGGCCGCGGCTGATCCAGGTGATCGAGCGGAACACCACGCAACTGCGGGACATCATCAACGAGCTGCTCGAGTTGTCCGCGCTGGACGCGGGGCACGCGGACGTACGCCGTACCCCGATGGATCTTGCCGCAGTGGTCCGCGACGTGGTGGACCGCACCCGGGTCGCGATCGACGGCGCGCCCGTGGTGATCGACGCCGACCTGCCGGGTGAGCTGATCGTCCCCGGCGACCGGGACCGGCTGCGCCACATCGTGGAGAACCTGCTCGGCACCGCGGTCCGGTACAGCCCGGACGGCGGGCACGTCGAGGTGACGCTGCGCAGCACCGGGCGCGCCGCCGAGCTGGCGGTCTCGGACGCCGCGGCTGACGTGCCGCGGATCGAGCGGGAGCAGATGTTCACCGGCCTTTACCGGACCGCCCGCGGCCATGACCGGGTCTTGCCAGGCTCCGGGCTGGGCTTGACGCTGAGCCGTGCGGTGGTGGAGCGCCATCACGGCAGCATCGAGCTGACCGGCGGGGATGCGGGGACGACCGTGCTCATCCGGCTTCCGCTCGACGTCGGCTGATCGTTACGGGCCGGACCCACGGCGGCGTCGCTCGATCTCCCGCTGCACGAGTGGGTCCCACGTCCCGTTCCAGTCGTCCTGGGTGATCAGCGAAGGTGGGTCGGCGACGGTCGGGCGGCCGGTCTCGCGGTGGATGCGGGCCCGGGTGATCAGCACACCGGCGATCAGCACCAGCGTGCCGCCGATGCGCAGCGCCGTGTCGGCGAGCACCGCGCCGTTGGTCGTCGAGGCCCACTGCGGCGCCAGGTAGGCGAGGACGATCAGGGCGAGGCTGAGCACGACGCCGCTGTAACCGGCCAGACCCGGCCCGGCGCGCGTCACCCGGTGGGCACTGATGATCCAGACGATCGTGCAGACGACGAGGCCGAAGACGCAGACCAGCCCGATCAGGCCGAGGAAGGAACTGCCGACCGCGTAATAGGCCGACGCGGCCACCTCGTTCTGATTGATGCCGGTGCGGGCCGCGGACAGAGCGGCCAGACCCAGCGCGTTCGCCACGGCGACGGCCACCACGAACACCACGCCGAAACGGATCACGCGCCGGGAGGCCAGCGCAAACATGCCGTCGGAATCCTCGAATCCGTGCATCAGCGCCTCCCCCGTGTGCCCCCGCACACATCGATACGGGGGCACACGCTAGCAAGAGGGTCCGACAGGATCAGCGGGCCGGACGAACCACCCCGGCCGCCCCGCCGCCGCGGCGGACCGGTTCGGAGGAGGCGATGAAGCCGCCGCCACGGGTGAATTCGATCGCGGTGGCCGCCCCCAGCTCGGCCACGTCCGGACCGAAGGTGTGGCCCAGCGCGGTGAGCGCCGGCCCATACTGGGCGCGGAACGCCGGCTCGGCCTGGATGCCGGCGGTGTTGCGCTGCGAGGCCCGCGGCGCGGCCATCGCCTCCGGCAGCGTCATGCCCAGGTCGACCCGGTTGACCAGCATCTGGAGCACGGTGGTGATGATGGTCGCGCCACCCGGCGAGCCGAGCGCCAGGAACGGCTTGCCGTCCTTGAGCACGATGGTCGGCGACATCGAACTGCGCGGCCGCTTGTTCGGGCCGGGCAGGTTGGGGTCGGGCGCGTCGCCCTGGGTCGGCGCGAAGTTGAAGTCGGTCAGCTCGTTGTTGAGAACGAAACCACGGCCCGGTACGACCATCGCGTTCCCACCGGTCGCCTCGATGGTGAAGGTGTACTCGACGATGTTGCCCCACTTGTCGGCGACGGTGAGGTTGGTCGTGCTCTGCCCCTGCTCGGTCGGTCCGCCGACGGCGGCCGGCGTGCAGCCGGTGGCGTTGATGTCACCGGGCTGGACCGGCTTGGTGAGCGCCTTGCCCGGGTCGATCTGACAGGCCCGCTGCTTCGCCCAGCGATCGGAGAGCAGTCGCTTGATGGTCCGCTGCGGGGTGTCCGCGCCGACGTAGCGGTTGCGGTCGGCGAAGGCGAGGGCCGACGCCTCGAGGTAGTAGTGCAGCTTCTCGGTGGTCCCGGCCGAGGTGGGCAGCCCCTTCTCGATGATGTTGAGGGCCTCACCGACCGCGGTGCCGCCGCTGGATGGCGTGTTCATGCCGTAGACCGTCAGCCCGCGGTAGTCGGAACGCACCGGGTCCGGGTAGCGCAGCCGGTAACCGGCCAGGTCGGCGCGGGTCAGGGCGCCGGGCCGAATCGGGTACGCCCACTCGCCGATCGGATCGTCGGCGATCGGCGGGTTCTGCACGGTCTCGATCAGGTCCGCTCCGATCGCCCCGCGGTAGAAGACGTCGGTGCCCTTGCGCGCGATCAGCCGGTAGGTGGCGGCCAGGTCCGGGTTCCGCTGGATCGTGCCGACCGCGGGCGGAGCACCGCCGGGCAGGTAGAGCTCGCTGGTCGAGCTGAACTGGCCGAACGCGGGCGCGATGGCGGCGATCTGCTGGTTGAACGTCGCGTCGACGACGAATCCCTGCTCGGCGACCCGGGCGGCCGGCTGGAGCAGGCTGCCCAGCGACCGGGTGCCCCACTTGCGGGCGGCGGACTCCCAGGTGGCGAGCGTGCCGGGCGCGCCGACCGACAGCCCGCTGACCCGGGCCTCGTTGAAGTCGTACGGCAACCCGTCGGCCGGATCGATGAAGAGTCGCTCGGTCGCCGACGCCGGCGCGGTCTCCCGCCCGTCGATGGTGGAGATCGCACGGCGCTTGGCGTCGTAGTAGACGAAGAAGCCGCCGCCCCCGATCCCGGCCGAGAACGGCTCGGTGACGCCGAGCGTGGCGGCGGCCGCGATGGCGGCGTCCACCGCGTTGCCACCGCGCCGCAGCACGTCCAGGCCGACGGCGGTGGCGTTGGCGTCGACGGTGGCGACCGCGCCGCCGTATCCGGTGGCGGTCGGCCCGAGGGCCGTGTTCCCGCCCGCGGTGGCGGGTGGGGACGCGGCCACGACCCCCAGGGTGGTCAGTGACAGCGCTGTCAGTGCGGGCAGGAACCGCATCGGCCCTCCAGGTCGGACAGTGTCGGTTGTCAATTCCCTGCCTACCCGTGTTGAAGGGCTGGCACAACCGCTGGTGCTCAGCCGACGCCGTACGGTTCCGGCTCGATCGCCGGGCAGGTCGCCCCGGCCGCGGGCAGGCTCAGGTCGGTCAGATAACGATCCACCGCCCCGCTCACGCACTCGCTGTGGTCGTAGGTGACGTGCCCCCACCCCTGGTAGGTGAGCAGCCGGGCGGACGGCCCCAGTTGCTGGGCGACCTGGCGGGCCCAGACGTACGCGGTGGCCGGGTCGTGCCGGGAGTTGACCAGCAGCACCGGCCCGGCTGCCTTCGCGATCGGGCGCTGCGGGTTGACCGGCGGGGTGGGCCAGCCCAGGCAGCCGGCCGCGGCGGTCAGGGCCAGCGGGGAGGCGAGCATCTGCGGTGCCCGTACGGCGAGCCCCCGCAACCGTGCCCGATAGCCGGCATACCCACCCATCGGCAGCGACCAGTCCTGACAGACCACCGCCGGAAAGCTGTGCGGGGTGAGGTCGACCGGTGTGCTGCCCACCCGTGGCCCGGCCGGCGCCGGCTCGTACGCCTCCTTCAGGTAGTGCGCGAAGGAGTACCACTGCGGGTCGTAGAAGGCGCTGAACGCCGCCGAGATCAGGTCCCAGACGCGCAGGCGGGCCGGCGGGTCGTACGGATCGGCCAGGGTTCCGGCCTCGGCCCGTTTCATCAGCGCGGCCCAGATCGCCTTGATGTCGCGGCCCCGCAGCGCGCACTTGTCGTCCCGCGCACACCAGGCGACGAACTGCTCGAAGGCGTTCTGGGCGGCCTCGGCCGACTGGGTCAGGAAGGCGTCGACGCCGGCGCTGTGGTCCATCACGCTGTCCAGGACCAGGCCGCGCAGCCGCGCGGGGTAGAGCTCGCCGTAGAGCTGGCCGAGCATCGTGCCGTACGAGGCGCCGTAGAAGTTGATTTTCTGTTCGCCGAGGGCTACGCGCAGCGCCTCCATGTCGTGGACCACGCTGGCCGTGTCCGCGTGGTGGAACGCCGGGCCGGACCGTGCCGCGCAGTCGGCGGCCAGCCGCTGGTTGAAGACGGCGATCCGGCCGAACTCGGCCTCGGTGGCCGGCAACGGCGACGGCTTGGTGTCGACCAGCTTCTGGTCGCAGAGGACCGGTGAGCTGCGGCCCACCCCGCGCGGGTCGAGGCCGACGATGTCGAACCGGTCGGTGACCTCGGCGGTGAAGAACTCGGTGTCCAGGGCCATGTTCACCGCGGAGGCGCCCGGACCGCCGGGGTTGACCATCAGGACGCCGAGCCGGCGGGCCGGGTCGGCGGCCGGGCGGCGGGCCAGGGCCACCTCGATCTGCGGCCCGTACGGCCGGGTCCAGTCGGCCGGCACGCGCATCGTCCCGCACTGCACCTGCTCGTCCTCGACGCAGGGCTCCCAGGCGATGGTCGCGGTGCCGCCGTACCGGGTGCGCGGCGGCACGCCCATCCCCGGCTCGGCCCCGGCCGGCTGTGGCGCGTACCCGAAAAGGGTGGTGAGGGTGAGGATCGCGACCGTGACCGGCCGTGCCAAAGCTCGCAAAACCCGACTCCGCCCTGCGCGGCCACCGCACCGCGCGGCCCTCATCTTGGGCCGGATCACTGCGCCGAATCCGGCAAACAGCGACATTTAACGCAGACGAAGAAGGCCCGGGAGGGTGCGGCGTGGCACCTTTGGAGTCATGAACGCAGCCCGCCTGGTTCTCGCGGCGACCGGCGTCGCCGTCCTCACCGCTTGCTCCTCCGACGGCACGGCGACCCCGCCCACCGTGGAACCGGTGCCGACCGTCTCCGCACCGGCGTCAGTAGCGGCGAGCGCCCCCGCGCCCACCGGCACGCCCGACCTCACCGATCCGCAGACCGTGGCGTCCGGGCTGGACGTGCCCTGGGGCCTGGCCTTCCTGCCGGACGGCAGCGCACTGGCGGCGGAACGCGACACCGGCCGGATCCTGCAGGTCAAGCCGGGCGCCGAGCCGCGCGAGGTGTACCGGGTGGCCGGTGTGGACGCCGGCGGCGAGGGTGGCCTGCTGGGCCTGGCGGTCGCGGCCGATCACGCCGAGACAGATCTGGTGTACGCCTACTTCACCGCATCCGGCGACAACCGGATCGTCCGGTTCAAGCTGAGCGGCGGCGAGCCGGAAGTGATCTTCGACGGCATCGAGAAGGGCTCACGGCACAACGGCGGGCGGATCGCGTTCGGCCCGGACCGGATGCTCTACGTCGGGACCGGCGACGCCGGCGACGAGCCGCGCTCACAGGACCGCGCGGACCCGAGCGGCAAGATCCTGCGGCTCACGCCGGACGGCGAGCCTGCGCCGGGCAACCCGTGGGCGGGCTCACCGGTCTGGAGCCTGGGCCACCGCAACGTGCAGGGCCTGGCCTGGGACGCGCAGGGCCGGATGTACGGCGTCGAGTTCGGCCAGAACACCTGGGACGAGGTGAACGTCATCGAGAAGGGCAAGAACTACGGCTGGCCCGAGGTGGAGGGCCGCGGCGACGACGACCGGTACGTCAACCCGATCGTGCAGTGGACGACCGACGAGGCGTCCCCGAGCGGGGCCGCCGTCTCCGGTGACACGTTGTACGTCGCCGCGCTGCGCGGTGAACGGCTGTGGAGGGTGCCGCTCGGCGGGGGAAGCACCGAGGCGAAGTTCAGCGGTGAGTACGGGAGGCTGCGCACGGTCGCCGTGGCGCCGGACGGTTCGTTGTGGTTGACCACGTCGAACACCGACGGCCGCGGCGACGCGCGCGATGGTGACGACCGGATCCTGCGTTTCCCGGTGCGATGACGATCAGCCGCGGGGTGGCAGCTGGGGCAACGACGAGATGGCGCTGGCGTACTGCGCCACCTGTCGTTTGTTGGGCACCACCCCGTAAACGCGGAGCTGGTCCTGGATGGCCTGTTTCACGATGTCCTCGGACTGACCGCGGTGGGTCTCCATGACCCGGTTGACGACGTAGTCGACTCGTAGTTGGACCTGCCAGCCGGCGGCGCGGCGGCCGCCATAGCTGGCGAGGCTGCTGACTGAGGCAAGGGGTTCCATGCCCGGGTTATCGGTTGCCGGGGTGGTGCTCTTGACGATTCGCGGGCGTGCAACGGAACGGCACCCGGTCGGCACCGTCCCGGCCATCAGGACTCGCGGGCCGCCCGCTCGTCCGGCGGCAACTCGTCCTCCACGTCCGGATCGCGCGGCGGGGCCGGCGGGTTGAGCTTGAGCCAGAGCAGCATGAACGCGCCCAGCGCGAGCATCGCCAGGCCCATCCACAGATTGATCCGTACGCCCTGCGCCTTCTCGATGTCGGCCGGGCTGTCGAAGATCCCGATCAGCGTGACGATCACGCCGTAGAGGATGAACAGGCCACCGATCACACTGCGGACGTCGAAGAGCCGGGCGGCGGTGGCCACCTTCTCCTCATTCTTGTCAGTCATCGGGCCTCTCCTCACCAGACGGGGATGTACAGCAGGACGGCCAGCGCCAGGGCGATGAAGCCGAGCAGGACCGGGTTGCGCCACCAGACCTTCTCCGAGGCGACGATCACCTCGCCGGAGGTGGTCGGGCCGCCCAGGCCGTAGACCAGGCCGCGGAGTTCGTCGTCCGACTTGCCCGGGGTGAAGGGCGTGACGATCAGCGCGACCACCACCGCGGTCACGAAGGCGAGACCCGCACCCCAGAAGCTCTCCTCGAGGTCCGAGTTGAAGTGCAGCGTCTCGGTCAGGTGCAGGATGTAGAGCGTCAGCGAGGCGAGGAAGCCGAGCAGCAGCGACCAGAAGCCGGCCCACGCGGACATCCGCTTCCAGAACATGCCGACGATGAACGTGGCGAACAGCGGCGCGTTGAAGAGCGAGAACAGGGCCTGGATGTAGTTCATGATGTTGTCGAAACCGGCCGCGATGAACGCCGTGCCGATGCCGACGACGATACCGGCGATCGTGGCGATCCGGCCCACCCGCAGGTAGTAGCCGTCGCTGCGGTGCCGTCGGATGTAGGTCTGCCAGATGTCGTACGTGAAGACGGTGTTGAAGCCGCTCACGTTCGCCGCCATGCCGGCCATGAAGGACGCCACCAGACCGGTCACCGCCACGCCCAGCACGCCGTTCGGCAGCAGGTCACGCATCAGCAGCGGAACGGCGTTGTTGTAGATCAGGTCGCCCTCCTCGGCGCCCAGCCCCTGGATGGTCACCAGGGCGATCAGGCCGGGGATGATGGTGATCGCCGGGACCAGCAGCTTCGGGAAGGCGCCGATGATCGACGTACGCCGGGCCGCGTTCATGTCCTTGGCGCTCAGGGCCCGCTGCACCTCGGCGAAGTTCGTCGTCCAGTAGCCGAACGAGAGGACGAAGCCGAGGCCGAAGACGATGCCGATCCAGCTCGCGCCGAGCGGGTTGTCGGTGCCACCGGTGTCCGCCCAGGTGTGCAGGCCGGCTTCACCGAGCGGGGACTGGCGCACCTTCTCGAACAGGCCATCGACGCCGCCGACCTTGATCAGGCCGATGATGGTGATCGGCAGCAGGCCGGCCACGATCACGAAGAACTGCAGCACCTCGTTGTAGATCGCCGAGGACAGACCACCGAGCGTGATGTACGCCAGCACGATCACCGCGCCGACCACGATCGACGACCAGAGCGGCCAGCCGAGCAGCGCCTGCAGGATCAGAGCCAGGGCGTACAGGTTGACGCCGGCGATCAGCACCTGGGCCACCGCGAAGCTGACCGCGTTGAACAGGTGGGTGGGCCGGTTGAACCGTAGTCGCAGGAACTCCGGGACGCTGCGCACCTTGGAGCCGTAGTAGAACGGCATCATCACGATGCCGAGAAAGACCATCGCCGGTACGGCGCCGATCCAGAAGTAGTGGACCGTCATCATGCCGTACTGGGCGCCGTTCGCGGACATCCCGATGATCTCCAGGGCGCCCAGGTTGGCCGAGATGAAGGCCAGACCGGTGACCCAGGCGGGCATCGAGCGCCCGGAGAGGAAGAAGTCGGAACTGCTTTTGATCGCCCGCCGGGCGGCGAATCCGACGCCCAGCACCGTGACGAAATAGATGGTGAGGATCAGGTAGTCGACGAAGCTGACGTCGAGCCGGAGTCCATCCACGGGCCCACCTCCGAGAAGTCGGCCCGCGAATACCCGTATCGAAGATCTTTCACACTAGAGCTTCTCGATGGCCTCCGGAGTCACCTCCGTGATGGCGCTGACCACGAGTTTCGCCTGGGCCAGCGCGTCCGGCGCGGCCGGGTAGACCCCGTGCGGGACGGCGATCACGGTCAGCCCGGCGGCGCCGGCCGAGCGCAGACCGTTGCTGGAGTCCTCGATCGCCGCGCAGTCGGCGGGGGTGAGCCCGAGCCGGTCCACCGCGGTGAGGTAGACGTCCGGCGCCGGCTTGCCGCGCGGCACCTCCTCGGTGGACAGGGTCACCTCGAACTCGCCGGTCAGCCCGGCGGTCTCGAGCACCTGGTCGATCAGGATCCGCGCCGACGAACTGGCCAGCGCCAGCCGGTAGTGGGCGCCGAGCGCGCGGACCACCTCGACCGAGCCCGGGATCAGCGGCAACGCCTCCCGGTACCGCTCGGCCATCCGGCCCAGCACGTCGGCGGCGACCTGCTGCGCCGTACGCGGAACGCCCACCTCGTCAGCCAGATGCGCCGACCACTCCCCGGTGCTCATCCCCATCATCCGGTCCTGGCTGTCCGGCAGGAACTCGCGGCCGTGCTCGGCGACGTACCCCCGGCGGACCTCCTCCCAGACCTCCTCGGTGTCGATGATGACCCCGTCCAGGTCGAAGACGACCGCCTTGATCCGGCTCACAGCTCCTCCAGGGCGGGCACGATCTCGTCGCGGAACCGGTCGAGCCCGGCGTCGTCCGCGGCCGACGCGATCCCGGCAAGGGTGGGCCCGAGCCGCGGCGCCCCATCGGGCCAGGCGAATTTCGAGAGGTGCAGACCGAGTTTCACATCGATCACCCTACCGCGTACGCACAGTGAGCGCATGGCCACCGCAACCGATCATGACGACCCGGTTCGGACCGCTGAGATGATCACCATCAACCGTCCGGCCGGTTGCCGCAGGGGTGCAGGCCGGTAGCTTGACAACGCACCGACGTCGAGCCGTGGAGTCACTCCTGATGCCAGTTTCACCGAGTCGGCCCGGTGACCGCCCGACGTCACCCACAGTGAGCGTCGTGATCCCGGCGGGCACGGCCGGCACCCTGCCCCTGCTGCTCTCCGCCCTGCCGCCGGTGCACGAGGTCGTCGTCGTGGTCGGCCCCGGCGAGGACACGAACCGCGCCCTTCCCCGGGCTGCGCGGGTGATCCGGCAGACCCGTACCGGTCTGGGCAACGCGCTGGCGTGCGGGGTCGCCGAGGCCACCGGTGACGTGGTCGTCACGCTGACCGGCGACGGCTCGTGCGACCCGGCTGACGTACCCCGGTTCGTGGCTGCGCTGCGGGCCGGCGCCGATGTGGTGCACGGCTCCCGCTATCTCACCGCTCCCGGTGTGCCCGCCGGACCGCGACCCGGCCCGTTCGCCCGCTGCGCCGATCTGCTGCTGCTCTGGGTGATGAGCGTGCTCTTCGGCAGCCGTCCCACCGACCCGGGCTTCGGTTACCGGGCGTTCTGGCGGGACACCGCCGGCCGGCTGGGTCTGCCCCGGGTGGCCGGCACCGATCCGGCGCCCGGCGACGGTCCCGAGATCGAGCCGCTGCTCACGGTCCGGACCACCACGGCCGGCCTGCACGTCGCCGAGTTGCCGGTCAGCGCGTACACCCGGGCCGCCACGCCCCTGGTGCCGGCCGTCCGTGCCCTGGTCGCCGAGTACGCCGAAGAGCGCCGCACCGGCCGGACCGGCCGCGCCGCCGCCACCACCGAGGAGAGCATCGTCGTCCTCACCGGCTCGCCGGACCCGCTGATCAACGCGCCGCGCACCTCGCCGGCCGTTCCGGAGAAGGACCCGGCCCGCAGCTGGCCCGCGCCGAACCCGCGCCGCCCCGACCCGATCGACCGCAGGCGCGGCGACCGGCGGCACGGCGAGCGGCGCGCCGACTTCAGCGCCGACCGCCGCTTCGCCGGGTCGGTGACGGCCCGCCGGCCGGACGGTGAGCCGTTCGCCCGGCGGCGGTGGCGCGACAACCGGGTCGAGGTCACCGCCGGGGAAGCGGTACGCCCCCGCCCGCAGGGCCGGCCCAACCTGCGCGTGATCAACGGCGAGGCCACCGGCCCGGCCGGCCCCCGCAGCGGCCACCTGCGCTCGGTCTGACCCCTCAGCCGAGCGAGCGAAGCCGAGCGAGCGAAGCCGCGCGGACGCAGCCGGTCAGCCGCGCGAGCGCAGCCGCGGCAGGATCTCGCCGGCGTACAGGCGCAGGAAGCGCTCCTGGTCCGGCCCCGGCGCGTGGAACACCAGGTGCTTGAAGCCCATGTCCAGGTACTCCACGACCTTCGCCGCGTGCTCCGCCGGGTCGGACGAGACGATCCACCGGGTGGCGGTCCGCTCGACCGGCAGGGCGTCGGCGAGGCGCTGCATCTCGACCGGGTCCTCGACGCCGGTCTTCTCCTCCGGCGACAGCGCCAGCGCACCCCAGTACTGCGTGTCGTTGCGCGCCTGCTCGAGGTCCGCGTCGAAGGAGACCTTGACCTCGATCAGCAGATCCAGGTCGTCGATCTTGCGGCCGGCCTTCTCCGCGCCCTCGGTGACCGCCGGGAGCAGCGTGTCGGTGTAGAGCGAGTGCCCCTTGCCGCTGGTCGTGATGAACCCGTCGGCGATCCGCCCGGCAAGCCGGGTCGCGGCCGGCCCGGACGCGCCGATGTAGATCGGCACCGGAGTCTCCGGCTTGTCATAGATCGTGGCGTTCTCGGTCTTGTAGAACTGGCCCTCGTAGCTGACCCGGTCCTCGGCCCAGAGCTTCTTGATCAGCAGGACCGCCTCCTTGAGGCGGGCGAACCGCTCCTTGCCGTCCGGCCACTGCGTGCCGAGCAGCACCTCGTTGAGCGACTCGCCGGAGCCGACGCCGAGGACGGCGCGGCCCGGCGCGAGGCAGCCGAGAGTGGCGAAGGCCTGGGCGACCACGGCCGGGTGGTAACGGAAGGTCGGGGTCAGCACGCTGGTGCCGATCAACACCTTCTCGGTACGCGCGGCGAGCGCCCCCAGCCACGGCAGCGCCGCCGGAGCATGGCCACCGTCGTGCCGCCACGGCTGCAGGTGGTCGCTGACGAACACCGAGTCGAAGCCCAGCTCCTCCGCGAGGACGCCGTACCTGAGCAGTTCAGCCGGCGCGAACTGTTCCGCCGACGCCTTGTACCCGAACCGAATCATGAAGTCAGCCTAGCCCGCTGCGCGATAGGCCTTCCCCGCCTCGGTCGGGGTCCTGCCGTCCCGGTAGAGCCCGAAGTCCACGCTGTCGCCGACGGCCGGCAGCCCGAACCAGGCGTACCGCTGGACGAACGAGCGCTTCTCCAGGCCGGCCGTGGCGCCCTCGATGAACCGGACCTTCTGCGCGTCGCTCGGGTACTTCGGCGCACCACCGAAATTGATCAGGCCGAACTCGGTGACCCAGATCGGCTTGCCGTACCGCTTGTGGACGGCGTCGACGTAGCCGAGGAACTGGTTCACCGCGGCGGCGCTGAAGTCGGAGCCGTACCAGTGCAGGGCGATCGCGTCGACCCGCAGGCCCTTCTCCGACGCCCCGGTCATGAAGCGGTCCAGCCAGCCGCCCGGCGTGTCCCCGCCGAACGCGACAGCCGGGCTGACCAGCTTCATCCCGGTCGATTCCAGGCGCGGCCAGGCGGACAGGGCGTCCTCGACGCTCATGTTCGACTGCTCGGCCAGGTCCGGCTCGTTGAAGCCGAGCAGCACGCCGTCACCTTCGGCCTTGGCCTGCTTCAGGGTGGCGTCGGTCACGTTCGCCTTGCCCCAGATCATCGGCACGAACTCGACACCGGCCGGACCGGGAACCTCGTCGTCGTTCGGCGCCCAGCTGTAGTACCAGGAGGCGCCGACGTCCTTGAGCGCCCCCTTCGACCCGGCGAACTTCCAGACCCCGGCGCCCTTCTTGGCCGAGCGCTCCACGACGGCGGGGGCCGCGCTCGTCCGCTTCGCGGCCGGGGACTTCGCGGCCGGAGAAACGGTGGGCGAGGCCGACGGGGACAACGACGGGGTGGGTGCGAGCGCGGGCGCGATCGAGGCGCGGGAGACCTGCGGCGCGGCGACGACGGCAGCATTGACCGGCTCCGCCGGGGCGCGGTACGCGACGACAGCCGCCCCGCCACCCGCGACGGCTCCGGTGGCGAGCACGCCGACGAGCACCTTCTGCGCCAGGGAACCGCCCGCCTTCGCGGCGACCTTCGCGGTCACTGCGGTGGGGGCGGCGCCGGCTTTGGCCGTACCGGAAAGGGTTGCCGGAAGCGGGACCAGTGCCATGCCCGCCAGCAGGCGTTCGGCCGCGACCAGGTTCTCCCAGGCCGGCGCGCAGGCGCGGCAGTCGCGGGTGTGCCGCGCGATGCGCTTGCGCCAGAGCGCGCCGGGCCGTCCGTCCCACGTGTCAAGCAGGAGCATCAGCTCCGGACAGCGGGGCGTCCGGTGCAGTGCCCGAACCACCGCGCGCGCCGTCTCGAGCTGCCCCTTCATCCGCTGGATCCGCACCGCCGCGTGCTGGCGGCCGACCCCGGTGGCCTCGACGATCTCGTCGCGGGTGAGTTCGCCGGAGGCCTCCAGCCACCAGAGGGAGAGCAGTTCGCGGTACTCCTCGTCGAGCCAGCGGGTCGCCTCGGCGGTCTCCCGGCGCTGGCCGGAGAGCTCGAGGCGGGTGATCGCCAGGTCGGTGAAGTCGGCGCCCGGATCGCGCAGCTCCGGATCGAGCGGGACCGCCGCCGGCCGGGCACGGAAGCGTTCCCGCACCTGCCGCACGGTGATCGCGACCAGCCAGGACCGGAACGACTCGGGATCGCGCAGATCGCCCAGGTTGCGCAGAACCCGCAGCATCACCTCCTGGACCACGTCGTCGACGTCGGCGTGCCCTTCCAGGGCCCGGCCGACGATCGTGTAGACCAGCGGCAGGTGGTCGGCCACCAGGCGGTCCACCGCGGCCGGGTCGCCGGCGCGGGCGGCGATCACCGTCGCGGTGTCGGACTGTCGAGCCATGGTTCCGCCTTTCCTGGGCATACGCGTCTCGCCTGGGAAGGGAGACGGGCATGGCGACCATGGATAACACGAATCGGGGAGGCTGTCGCCGGGCGGCGATTAGCCGATCGGTGGATCGGGCACAGAAGTGCCATGCGCATGTCGGTCCGGCTCAACCTTCCCCGCGAGGTGGACAGCGTCCCCGCCGTCCGCCGGCTGTTGCGTTGCGCGCTGTCGGTCCTTCGGGTGGACCGGCAGGCCGGCGCCGATCTGGAGATCGCACTTACCGAGGCGTGCGCCAACGTGGTCAAGCACGCCTCGGGTGCAGAGAACTTCGAGGTGCACCTCGATGTGGGTCAGGACCGCTGCTCGATCGACGTGGTCGACGAGGGCGACGGCTTCGACCCGAGTGCGAGTACCGCCACGTCACCGTCCGCGGACAGCGAGCGGGGGCGCGGCCTCTTCCTGATCAAGGCGCTCGGCGAGAACGTACGCATGCAGTCGAGCCCGCGCAGTGGAAGCCTCATCCACTTCGAGAAGTCGTTCGCCTGAAGTTCAGCCCCGCGCCGGACCGGCCCATGGGCCTGTCCGGCGCCAAAATGCTTGCCGTATAACAAATACCTGCCACCGGAGGAGAGGAGTTGTTACGTTGTCCGACACCCCGGTCCCACTCGGCGCCCTGCTACGGGCGGCGCCGCCCGACCGGCTGCCCGAAGTGGCCGCCGATCACCTGCGCCGCCACTACGCGGCCGACCGGGTGGAAGTCTTCGTCCCCGACCTGACCCTCTCCTCACTCTGCCCGCTGCTCGGCGAGCCGGGGCCGGCCACCGAGCCGGCCGTGCTGCGCTGCCTGGGCAGCCAGCGACCGGACACCCAGGCCACCGCCACCGGCGCCACCCGGCTGCACCTGCCGTTGAACAGCTGGGGCGAACGGGTCGGCGTGCTGCGCCTGGAGTTGCCGTCGCGCCCGGAACCCGAGCTCACCGAGGAACTGGCGGTCCACGCCGACGAGCTGGCCACCGCGATGCGCGCGGCCGCCTCCAGCACCGACCGGTACCGGCGGGCCCAGCGGCGGGCCCGGCTCACCATGGCCGCCGAGCTGCAGTGGGACATGCTGCCCGGACGGTCGCTCGCGGACGAGCGGTTCCTGGTGGCCGGGCAACTGGAGCCGGCGTACGACGTACGCGGCGACCACTTCGACTGGGCCCTCGACGGCGACAAGCTGACCATCACCGTGCTCAACGGCCACGGCGAGGGCATGGAAGCGGCCCTGCTCACCTCGCTCGCCGTGAACGCCATGCGCAACGCCCGCCGGTGCGGCGCCGACATCGTCGAGCAGGCCGAGCTCGCGTCCGACGCGGTGCACGCCCGGCACAGCGGCGGCGCACACGCCTCCACCCTGCTGCTCGAGATCGACCTGGTCGGCGGCGCGGTGGCGGCGGTCGACGCCGGATCGCCGCGCTGCCTGATCGCCCGGGGCGGCGAGGTCACGCCGGTCGCGCTGGAGCAGCAGCTGCCGTTCGGCATGTTCGGCGAGGCGCACTACGAGATCCAGCGGTTCGACCTGGAACCGGGCGACCGGCTGCTGGTGGTGAGCGACGGTGTCCACGAGGCGGCACCCGCCGGCCGTCGCACCTTCGGTGAATCTGCCCTGCTCAGCGCGCTTCGGCGGACACGGCTACAACCTGCGACCGAAGCAGTCGGTACCGTGATGCGAAGTCTGCGCGACTATCACGCCGGCGCCGAGCCGGAGGATGACGCGGTCACGGTCTGCCTGGATTGGCGGCGCTGAGTCCGGGGTAGTGGTACAGGCTCACGGGTCCGCGACTCTCACTACGGGGAAACGGCATGGAACGTGCCACCGAAGTCGCCACGACCGTCGAGTCGTCGGTGGAGTCGCTGGTCGCCGTCCTGGAGCAGGCGCGGCTGGCGCAGAACCCCGCTGTGCCCCCTGCGCAGCTGCGGGTGCTCACCATCGTGGCCGCGAACCGGCACACCAACATGAGCCGCCTCGCCGAGACGCTGGGCGTGGTGCCCTCCTCGGCCAGCCGGCTCTGCGACCGGCTGGAGGCCACCGGGCTGCTGCGCCGGGTCGCCGACCCCCGTGACCGCCGCGAGGTGCGGCTGCTGCTCACTCCGGCCGCCCGGCGGATGCTCGCCGACCTGCGGGCCCGGCGGCGGGCGGCGCTCGCCGAGGTGCTCGACCGGATGCCGCCGGAGGCGCAGCAGGAACTGGTCCGGGCCCTGCAGGCGTTCGGGACCGCGGCCGGCTTCCCGGACACCCGGGAAGGTCTCCGGACCGCCTGACCGGCCCGGTACGCTTCGGCGATGCGCATCGGCATCGTGATCCTTCCCGACCAGCGCTGGGCCGAGTCGAGCCGCCGGTGGCGGCTCGCCGAGGAGTACGGCTTCGACCACGCTTGGACGTACGACCATCTGGGCTGGCGTGACCTCGTCGACGGCCCGTGGTTCGACGCGGTGCCCACGCTGACCGCGGCCGCCATGGTCACCTCGCGAATCCGGCTCGGCACCTACGTGGCCTCGCCGAACTTCCGGCATCCGGTGCACTTCGCCCGCGAGGCGCTCGCGCTGGACGACATCTCGGCCGGCCGGCTGATCCTCGGGCTGGGCGCCGGCGGCATCGGCTTCGACTCGGCGGTGCTCGGCCGGCCGGAGCTCACCCCACGCCAGCGGGTGGACCGGTTCGCCGAGTTCCTCGAGCTGTTCGACAAGATCATGGGTACGCCGGCCACCACCTGGTCCGGCGAGTGGTTCTCGGCGGTGGACGCCCGCAGCATCCCCGGCCCGATTCAGCAGCCGCGGCCGCCGTTCGTGGTCGCCGCCAACGGCCCGCGGGCGATGCGCCTGGTCGCCCGGTACGGCGACGGCTGGGTCACCACCGGTTCGCACGAGGTGGACAGCGCGGACGCGTGGTGGCGTTCGGTGGCCGAGACGAAGGACCGTTTCGACGCCGTTCTGGCCGCCGCCGGACGCCCTCTCGACGCGGTCGACCGTTATCTGAATCTGGACACTTCGCCGCTGTACTCGATGACCAGCGTGGATGCGTTCGTGGACGCGACCGGACGGGCGGCGGAACTGGGCTTCACCGACGTCATCACGCACTGGCCGCGGAACTCCAGTTGGTACACCGGCGACGAGAAGGTGCTCGAGGCGGTGGCGGCAGAGCTGCCCCGGCTGCAGAGCTAGTTTTATCGCACCATTTCCCGTCCAATTCGGACGGTAGGGATTTCTTACCGACAGTTATCTCTCGGTATCGCACAGAGATCTTGAACCGGTGGCGGCTGTGCCGGTGGCGCGGCACCGGCACAGCAGCAACGGTGATTCAGCGACCGTGCGCCGCCCGGTAGGCGTTGCTGACCTCCTGCGGAATGCGGCCCCGCTCGGAGATTTTGTGCCCGTTCCGGATCGCCCACTCGCGGATCAGCCGGTTCTCGTCGCGCGAACCCGCGGTCCGGACCGGTGCGCCGCCACGAGACGCGATACGCCCCGGGGCAGTCCGTCCCAGACGGGTGCCCGCGTTGATGTACGGGTCCAGAGCCTTACGCAGCTTTCCGGCATTGGCCTCGGAAAGGTCGATCGTGTAGCTGACGCCGTCGAGGCTGAACTCAACGGTCCGATCCGCCTTCTTACCGTCCAGATCGTCGATCAGGGTGGTGATTACCTGCCGCGCCATAACGACTCCCGAGAAAAATTAATCAACCGCGCCCAGTCTGGCTCGCCACCGCCGCGCTGCGCAACTCCCCGACGCGATCCGGCAATTGTTTCCACCGGCTCTTATCAGAATAGGGACACCGGAATTGGCGCGGGATTGGCGGCAAAGCCCGGTTGGCCGCCGGCCCGGGGTTCACGTTAGGGTCGGCGCCATGCAGGACGAGCAGGCCGCCTGGCGGGAGCAGCAACAGCAGGCGGCGGCCGGCCGCGCCGCAGCGCTGGAGGCCGACCGGGCCGCCGAGGCACGCCGGGCCGCCGCCCTGCTCGACGACTTCGTCCGCCGGGCCGCCGAGCGCGGGCTCGAGCCGCACACCCTGACTGCTCGTACGCTCGACGGCCGCTCCACCTACAAGACCACCGTCCGCGGGTGGTACCTGAAGTCGGACCGTTCGGTGGCCGTCGGCGAGGACGGGGAGTACTACATCCTCACCGTCCCGGCCTCACTGCGCGCCCGGTTCGCCGGCGCCGACCTCTCCCCCAGCCGGCCCCGGATGATCGTGGGCGCGGGTGGTGGGGACGGCGAGCCGATGCCACTCGGGCAACTGCTCGACCGCCGGCTGGAGGCGGGGGCCCGCTGGCCGTGAGCGTGCGCCGTCTCCTCGCGGCTCTGACCGCAACCCTGTTCGCCGTCCCCGTGGTCTCGCTGCCCGCCTCCCCCGCGCCGGCCGCCACGTCGTCGGTCCCGGCCGCCTCATCGGTCCTGGCCGCCGAGGTGCCCTGTCCTAAACCGAAGGTCGCCGCGCCCAGCCGGCCGCCGCGCCCGGTGCCCCCGGCGGAGAACCCCGAGCACATGGCGGTCGGCGGCGACGCGCTAGCCACCCACGGCCTGGTCACCGCGCCGGGCAGCCCGAGGCCGCCGGCGATCACCGCCACCACCTGGCTGGTCGCCGACCTGGACACCGGCGAGGTGCTGGGCGCCTGCGGGCCGCACGTCCACCAGACCCCGGCCAGCGTGCAGAAGATGCTGCTGGCAGCCACCGCCATCGACCAGCTGGACCCGGCCCGCAAGATCACCGTCACCCGCGGGGACCTGGACATCGAGCCCGGCAGTTCCGCGGTCGGCCTGATCCTCGGCGGCAACTACTCGATCGCGACGCTCTGGCTCGGCCTGCTGCTCAACTCCGGCAACGACGCGGCGAACGCGCTGGCCCGGCTGGCCGGTGGCGGCGGCGAGGACGGGCTCGCCAAGACGGTCGCCGCGATGAACGCCAAGGCCGCCTCGCTCGGCGCCAACCAGACGCACGCGGTGACGCCGTCCGGTTTGGACGGCAGAGGCCAGTTCACCAGTGCGTACGATCTGGCGCTGATCGCCCGGGTCTGCTTCGACAACGCCGACTTCCGCAAGTACGCGCTCACCCGCAACGCCCGGATGCCCGCGCAGAAGACCAAGGAGCGCAAGGTCGGCGGCTTCCAGTTCCAGAACGAGAACAAGCTGATCTACAACTACCCGGGCGCGCTCGGCGGCAAGACCGGATTCACCACGCTGGCCCGGCACAGCTACGTCGGCGCGGCCGAACGCAACGGCCGCCGGCTCGTGGTCACCCTGCTCGGCGCGGAGGCCCGCCCGCTGCGCGGCTGGGAGCAGGGCGCCAAACTGCTGGACTGGGGTTTCGCCCAGCCGCAGGGCACGTCGGTCGGCACGCTGGTGACGCCGGAAGAGGTGGCGGCGGCCGCCTCGGCGAAGGCGACCACGGCCGAGGAGGACCGCACCGAGGCGCAGAGCGGGCCGCAGACCGGTAACACCCGGCCGTCCGCGCCGCGCGGGCTCGCGGTGGCGGCCGCGCTGTCCGTCGCGGTCGTGCTGACCGCCGCGCCGCTCCTGCTGCTGCTCACCCAGCGCCGCAAACGCCGGTTGGCCCGCACCACACGTTGATCCATTTCCGGCGCGGGCTGCGCGCCTTGATCAGGCGATGATCAGGCCGAAGACCCAGGCCACCGCGATGCCCAGCGCCGCCGCGAACTCGACCAGCAGCGAGAGCCCGACCGCGGCGAACGCGGCGCGGGTCGACGGCCACGCCCGTTCGTGACCCACCCGGTTCAGCTCGACCAGCCAGATCCCGAGCAGGAACCCCAGGACCAGCCCGACCACGGGCACCACGAAGAACCCGATCAGGCCGAGCACTCCGCCGGCCATCAGCGCCGACGTCGGCACGCCGGTGCTCTTCAGCCGCTTGCCCGGCCACAGGAACTTGATCACCATGCCGGCGCCGGCGATCAGCGTGGCGATCACCAGGACCAGCCACCGTACGCCGGCCGAGCCCCCGCCGAGCAGCGCCCACAGCAGCACCCCGCTCCAGGTCAGCAGCAGTCCGGGCAGCACCGGCAGCATCACGCCGACCACCCCGGTCGCGATGAGCACTCCGGCGAGCAGGGCGATCAGCCCTTCGGTGTCGGTCAGATCCATGCGGCACACCCTGCACCACCGGGCCGGAACCCTCAACCGGCCCCGCCGCTCGCCGATGGACCACCAACGCCGTAACCGGGGCCGGGAAGCAACCGGTACGCAACTGTGCGTGACCGGAACGTGCACCCTCCGCGCCGGAAAGTTCTCCCTGTCAGCCGACGCCCACCGCAAGCGGGCGCCGACAACAACCGGGGGAAACGACATGACCAGCACCGTGACGACCGCTGCCGACCTCACCGCCGACACCGCCACCGCCACGCCCGTGCTCTCCGCCGCGGAGCAGGAGGAGCTGATCCGCACGCACATGCCGCTGGTCGGCCACCTGGTGCGGGACATGCTCAGCCGGATCCCGAACCACATCCACCGCGACGATCTGACCAGCGCCGGCCTGCACGCCCTGGTCACCGCGGTCCGCGGCTGGGACCCAAACCGCGGCGTCCCGTTCCACCGCTTCGCCGGCACCCGGATCCGCGGCGCGCTCCTCGACGAGCTGCGCGCGCTGGACTGGGCGACCCGCTCGGTGCGGTCCAAGGCCCGCAACACCGACGTGACCCGTCAGCAGCTCACCACCACGCTGGGCCGTACGCCCACGCCGGAGGAGCTGGCCCAGGCGCTCGGCACCACCACGACCGACCTGCACCAGACCGACACCGACGTGCAGCGTGCCACCGTGCTCTCGCTGCAGGGCTTTACCACGAGCAGCGCCGACGACCTGGTCACCGAGCGCGACCCGGGCCCGGAGGAGATGCTGCTGCGCCGTGAGCAGATCGGCTACCTGCACCACGCGATCGGCTCGCTGCCGGAGCGCCTGCAGACCGTCGTCACCGAGTACTTCCTGCACGAGCGCCCGATGGCGGACATCGCCGCCGACCTGGGCGTCACCGAGTCGCGGGTGTCGCAGCTGCGTGCCGAGGCGCTCTCGCTGCTCAAGGACGGCCTGAACACCCACCTCAACCCGGAGCTGGCCCCGGTGCCGGAGAACCCGGACAGCATCACCGCGCGCCGGCGTGCCACCTACTACGCGAGCATCGCCAGCAACACCAACATGCGCAGCCGTCTCGCCATGACGAACGCGCACGGCCACACCCCGATCGGCCGGGGCGCGGCCAAGCAGCCGAGCACGGCTGCCTGACGCAGCAGACCAGCAGGGCCCGGACAGCCGTCCGGGCCCTGCTCGCGTCAGCCCATCTCGAGGCTGGTCACGGCGAAGACGCCGGACAGGTCGACCTCCTCCGGCGTGCCGGCCGTGTACATCCGGGCGGTGTCCCAGATCGGTGCCAGCCCGAGCCGTTCGAGCAGTTTCGCCGCGTCCGGGCTGGTCTCCGGCACGTCGATCAGGACCGGCATCTCGTACTCGGTGCTGAGCCCGGCCAGCAGCGCCTCGGCGGCCGCCGCGTCGTCGGCGAACAGCGGGCCGATCCGGTCGGCGTCGCCGGCAGACCGGCGTACCCCGAAACCGACCACCGCGCCGTCCCGGATCGCGGCCACTCCGTGCCGCCCGGACCCGGTGATCCAGAGCGCCAGGAAGGCATCGCGGCCGGCCGGGAAGAACCGCCGATCGTACGCGGTGAGCAGCGTGAACGGGAGCTCCCGCGCTTCCACGACCCGCAGGCCGGCGGCCGTCTCCGCACCGGCCAGCACGCCCTCGAAACGGGTCGTCGTCCAGGCCGGCCGGAACCCCGACTTCCGGTAGTTCTCCTGCTGCGCGACCACACCGTCGAGCCCGATGTTGCGCCCGGCGAGCCGCTCCATCCCGGCCTGCCAGGTCCGGAACCCGTAGCCCCGGCCGCGGAACTCCGGGACGGTCAGGTAGAGCCCGATGAACCCGTGCCCGGTCCCGTAGCGGACCGCCGCGATCGAGCTGACCGGCTGCCCGTCGAGTCGCCCGACGAGAAAGCCGCCCGGGTCGGTGGGGAAGAAGACGTTCTCGTCCCCGTCCCCCGGATGCCAGTCCTCGTCCCGCGCCCACTGGGCGATCAGCCGCATGTCGTCCACGCTCGCGGTCGAGACCGCAAATTCCCCCATACCGCGACGATAGCCGCGGCCACCGGGCTGCCTGGGCTCGATCGGGCCAACGCCTAGAGTCACGGCGTGACCTTCGACGCAGCCACCGCATTGAGCCGGGCGGACGACTTCGACCCGTGGCGGTTCATCCGGGACTTCACCACCGCCTGGCGCATCCCGCTGGGACCGGACGACGGCCTGCCCGCCGCGGAGATCGAGGCCGCCGAGGACCGGCTCGGCGTCCGCATACCGGGAGCGCTGCGCCAGGCCTACCTGCTGTTCGGCCGGCGCACCGACCTGACCAGCCAGTACGGCACCCTGTTCGCGCCCGGCGAGCTGATGTTCGACGCGGAGAACCAGATGCTGGTGTTCCGGGCCGACCATCAGGGTGTCGCCCACTACGGTGTGCCGGCCGGGCCGGACGACGACCCGCCGGTGCTGATCCTGCTCGACATGGCGGAGAAGGCGCCGGAGAAGTGGGAGCCGTTCGTGGACCGGCTCTCCAGCGGCCTGATCGAGATGATCTTCGTCGAGCTCGCGGAGAGCGACGACCGGGCCGACGGCCGCGAACTGGACAGCGCGAGCGAACGGGACCAACTTGTCGAGGGGCTCACCCCGGCGGCCGTCCCGCAATACCGGATCGGCGACGACTACGGCCAGTGGTACGCCGGCGCCGACGTCATCGTGCGCATCGTGGACGACGCCTGGGTCTCGGTGCTGGCGCGCACCGGGGACGCGCTCGACGACTTCCGGCAGCGCCACCCCGGCGACTGGGTCAACGAGTGACCGGGGTGGCGCGCATCCGGCTCAGGCCAGGGCGGACAGCACCTTCGGCAGGTCGGCGGTGTGCAGGACCCCGAGGTTGCGGGTGGCCCGGGTGACCGCGACGTAGAGGTCGGACAGGCCACGCGGGCTCTCCGCGATGATCTCGTCGGGGGCGACCACCAGGACCGAGTCGAACTCCAGGCCCTTGGCCTGCCGGACGGTCATCAGCACCACGTGGTTGAGCAGGTCGGGCTGCTCGCCCACGGCCGCGCCGGGAACCGCCGCCACCAGTTCGGCGCCGAGTGACTCCTCCAGCCGCTCCGGCACCAGCACACCGAGCCGGCCCTCCTCGATCAGGGCGGCTTCCTTGCGTACATCCGCAATCAATTCCTCGGCCAGCGTGCCGGCCGGCACCCGGCGCGCCCACGGCGTCACGCCGGCCGAACGCACCGACCGCGGCGGCCGCAGCGCGGGATCGACCGCGGCCAGCACGTCGGCCGCGACCGCCATCACCTCGGCCGGGGTGCGGTAGTTGACGCTCAGCTCGACCAGCCGCCAGCGCTGCGCCACATAGGGCTCGAAGACCTGCTCCCAGGTGGTCGTGCCGGCCAGCTCCGAGGTCTGCGCCACGTCGCCGACCGCGGTCATCGACCGGCTCGGGCAGCGGCGCATCAGCAGGCGCCAGGCCATCGGCGACAACTCCTGCGCCTCGTCCACGATCACGTGGCCGAAGACCCAGCTGCGGTCGGTGGCGGCCCGCTCCGCCGCCGTACGCGTGTCGAGCACCTCGTGCCGCTCGACGAAAGCGCCCGCGTCGACCACATCGAGCGCGGACAGGACCTCGTCCCGCTCGGCGCCCTCGTCCTCGAAGTCCAGCGAGCGGGAACCCTCGACGATCTCCAGGACGCCTTCCGCGTACTCGATCGCGGCCTTGCGCTGACGCTGCTGCTCACGCACCTTGAGGGTGTCGTCGACGCCGAGCAGCTCGGCGAGCTCGTCGAGCAGCGGCACGTCGGCCGGCGTCCAGCCCGCCTCCCGCTCGCGCAGCAGCAGCTCACGCTCCGCGGGCGTGCAGCCGGCCGACTCCAGCCGGCCGTCGTCGCTGAGCAGGTCACGCAGCACCTGGCGCGGGGTGAGCACCGGCCAGAACTCGAAGAGCGCCCGCTGCACGTCGATGTCCTCGCGCAGCTCCCGCCGGGTCTCGGCGAGGTCGGCCTCGGAGAGCAGGTTGTCCCCGCCCAGCGGGTCGGCGCCGATCCGCTCGGCGATCTGCAGGGAGAGCTGGTGGATCGCCTCGGTCACGAAGACCTGCCGGGCCACGTTGTGCGGGCGCTCGGTGCGGCGGGCCGCGGCACGGGCGTCCTCGAGCACGGCCCGCTCGATCCGCAGCGGGTAGCCGTCGTGATCGACCTCGACGAACTCGTCCGGCACGGTCTGCCGGTCGGCGACCGCGTTGTCCAGCACGTCGAGCATGTGCAGCGAGCCCTTGAGCGCGGCGGTCGCCGGCGGCTCCACGGCCCGGGCGCGGACTCCGGGGAACATGTCGCCGAGGGTGGCGAGCAGCACCCCGGTCTCCGCCAGCGAGGGCAGGACCTGGGAGATGTAGCGCAGGAAGGTGGTGTTCGGACCGAGGATCAGCACACCGGTACGCGTGAGCTGCTCCCGGTACGTGTACAGCAGGTACGCCGCGCGGTGCAGCGCCACCGCGGTCTTCCCGGTGCCCGGCCCGCCCTGCACGACCAGAACCCCCGGCAGGCCGGAACGGATCACCTCGTCCTGCTCGGCCTGGATGGTCTCGACGATGTCGCGCATCCGCCCGGTGCGGTTGGCGGTCAGCGCCGACAGCAGCGCCGCCTCGCCGGTCACGTCCTCCCGGCCGGAGCCGTCACCGGCCTCGATGTCGAGGGTCTCGTCGTCGATGCCGGTCAGCACCCGCCCCCGGGTCCGCAGGTGCCGCCGCCGGGTCACCCCGTCCGGGCTGACCGCGGTGGCGAGGTAGAAGGGCCGGGCGGCGGGCGCCCGCCAGTCCACCAGAAGTGGATCCTGATCCCGGTCCTCAGCGAAAAGTCCGATCCGGCCGATATAGCGAGGACTGGCGGCCGAGAAGTCGAGCCGCCCGAAGCAGAGTCCGTTCTCGACGGAATTGAACTGGGCCAGCTGCTCCGCATAGTGGCTGCGGGTGGCCTCGCGCTGGGTGCGGCCCTGTGGAGTGCCACCGGCCTCCAGCAGGATCGCGCGCAGACGGCTGTCGGCCTGCTCACGCAATTGATCCAGCCGCTGGTAGAGCGTGGTCAAGTACGCCTGCTCGTATTCGACGTCGGCGTCCGAGCTTGACAAAGTCGCCCCTTTTCGTGCTATCATTCCGGCGCTGGCAACCATTTCATGGTTGCCTTTTTCGTTTGCCCTAACGCATTTGGCAAACGACCAGAATAGCGGAAGGCCGGCGAGTTACGGCCCGCGGTGCGACTGTCAGCAATCCGTCATCGACACGCCGCAGCCGTTACGCGCACCCCCTCACCCTCATTAACCGGGTCATGAACTACAACCACCCGTACCGACGGTTCACCGCGGTAGCCCTCACCGCTGCTGCCACGATCACCTTCGCCTCCGCCTGCTCCGACGACGCCGAAGAGCCGGCCGGCAACGCCGCCGCCGCCGCTCAGGGCGGCCCCGAGCAGAAGACCCTCGACGGCGCCAAGAACGCCGCGCAGACGGTCTTCGACCGGTTCAGTGGTGGCGACTTCGCCGGGGCGTGGGAGATGTACACCACTGCCGGCAAGCAGTCGATCAGCAAGGACGACTACGTCAAGCTCAACCAGGCCTGCTCCCGCAAGGGCCTGGCGATCCAGCTGACCAGCGCCCGGATGGAGGGCACCGACAAGGCCATCGTGATCGCGAAGCAGCTCGTCGCGGCGCAGTCCTACACGATGGTCTACGAGGGCGACGCCTGGAAGCTGGAGCCCGCCAAGGAGGGCCTGGCCCTCTACAAGCTGGGCGCCGACAAGGCGATCGCGGCCCAGAAGAAGGCCGGCACCTGCGCCAACGCCTGACGCAGTTTTTTGGGGCCCGCCGCGAACCGCGGCGGGCCCCGATTCACCCGAGGTGTCTAGGCGGCGACCGGCAGGCCGTCCGGGCCGGTCAGTTCCAGCCGGGTACGCAGAGTGCCGCGGCTGGCGATCTTGTCGTAGTACGCGGCACGCCGCCGGGCCACGCAGCCCTCCTTCGGCGGGTTCTGCGCCGCCATGGCCGGGTCCAGGTGCGCGTTCAGACCGTCCCGCAGCAGGATCAAGGCCTCGGCGCGCAGCTGCGACACCCGCGACTCGCTGACCCCCAGACCGGCGGCGATCTCGGCCATCGGGCGCTCGGCGAAGAAGTAGCCCTCCACCACCACCCGCAGGCGGTCCGGCAGAGCCTCGACGGCGTGCCGCAGGTACCCGAACCGCTCCCGGCGCAGCAGCATCTCCTCCGGCCCGGCGCCCGGCTCGGTGACGATGTCGTCGGCGGTCGCGGTGGCGAACCCCTGCAGACTGAACACCGTCGCGCGGTGCACGTCGTCCTCGGAGTGCTCGATGTCCTCGACGGTGCAGCCGAGCCGCTCCGCCACCTCCTGCACGGTCGGCGTCCGGCCCAGCTCGGCCATCAGCTCCTCGCGGGCCGAGTCGGTGCGGCGAGCCCGCTGGCGCACCGAGCGGCTGGCCCAGTCCAGACCACGCAACTCGTCGAGCAGGGCGCCGCGGACCCGGGCGGCGGCGAACCGGGGGAACGGGACACCCCGCTCCGGGTCGAAACCACGGGCGGCGGCCACCAGGGCGGCATAGCCGGCCGAGAGCAGGTCGTCACGGTTCACGTGTGCGGGGACCCGGGCCAGCATCTCCCGGACCAGGTGCCCGACGAGAGGCATGTTCGCTCGTACGATGTCCTCGCGACGCCGCTCAACAGGGGGTACTTCACCGGTCATCAGGGGTCTCCTCAGGCCCTGCCGGGTTGGGGAAGCCCGGCGCTGAGGAAAAAGATGAGGCGCGCTGAGTGCCGACCGGTTCGCCTTCGGGTGCGAGGTGGTTGCAGAGTGTGCCCGGTACAATGATCTAAGCGGCTCGCCACGTCTTGCTCGGGCCGCCCTCGGATCGACCACCACGCGCCGCGACCGGCAACCTGGTCAGCGCCGGGCAGGACGACCTCGACGACGTTGGAGTTCCCACCTTTATGACAACCTTCACCGAGCTCGGCGTGCCCGCCGCTCTCACCACGGCACTGACCGAGCTCGGGATCACCACCCCGTTCCCGATCCAGGCAGCCACCCTGCCCGACTCGCTGGCCGGCCGCGACGTGCTCGGCCGGGGACGGACCGGTTCCGGTAAGACGTACGCCTTCGTGCTGCCCCTGGTGACCCGCCTGGCCGCGAACCCGCGCCGGGCCCGCCCAGGTCGCCCGCGTGCGCTGATCCTCGCGCCCACCCGCGAGCTCGCCACCCAGATCGAGGCCACGCTGCGCCCGCTCGCCGACGCGGCCGGGCTGCGCACCCTCGTGGTCTTCGGCGGCGTCGGGGCGAACCCGCAGATCAAGGCCCTGCAGGCCGGCGTGGACGTGCTGGTCGCCTGCCCGGGCCGGCTCGACGACCACATCCGCAACGGGCACGCCTCGCTGGAGTCGGTGGAGATCACCGTGCTCGACGAGGCCGACCACATGGCCGACCTGGGCTTCCTCCCGGTGGTGCGGCGGCTGCTGTCGCAGACCCCGGCCGGCGGCCAGCGGCTGCTGTTCTCGGCCACCCTGGACAACGGGGTCGACATCCTCGTCCAGCGGTTCATGCGCAAGCCGGTCACCCACCACGTCGACGCGGCCGCGCAGGCGCCGGTCGAGATGGACCACCACGTGCTGCACGTCCAGCACGACGACCGCTTCGGCGTCCTGGTCGACCTGCTCGCCGCGCCCGGCCGGTCAGTGGTGTTCACCCGCACCAAGCGGCGCGCCAAGGTGCTCACCCGGCAGCTGGTCCAGGCCGGCGTCCCGGCGGTCGAACTGCACGGCAACCTGGCGCAGAACGCGCGCAACCGCAACCTGTCGGCCTTCTCCGACGGCACGGCCGAGACCCTGGTCGCCACCGACATCGCGGCCCGCGGCATCCACGTCGACGACGTGACACTGGTCGTGCACGCCGACCCGCCGGTCGAGCACAAGGCGTACCTG
Organism: Actinoplanes sp. NBC_00393; assembly: GCF_036053395.1. Classification (NCBI taxonomy): domain Bacteria; kingdom Bacillati; phylum Actinomycetota; class Actinomycetes; order Micromonosporales; family Micromonosporaceae; genus Actinoplanes; species Actinoplanes sp. NBC_00393. Next base: position 6,378,180 of record NZ_CP107942.1, read on the forward strand.
CACCGCTCCGGCCGCACCGCCCGGGCCGGCGCCCGCGGCACCGTGATCACCCTGATGACCGACGACCAGCAGGCCGACGTGCGCGACCTGGCCCGCAAGGCCGGCATCCGCCCACTCACCCAGCGCGTCCGCCCTGGTGACGCCCTGCTCGCCGAACTCGCACCGGGCGAGCGTTCCTTCGTCGCCCCGTCCGCCGCTTCCGCACCCACAACCTCATCGTCCCGGGCCGCCTCGACCCCATCGTCCCGGGCGGCCTCGACCTCGCGCTCCGGCTCGGCTTCGGCTTCGGCTGCGGGCTCGGCCGACGCCGCGGAGGCGCCGGGCGGCCGGTCCCGCTCCGCGAGGCGCCGCCGCGGCCGGGCCGCGGCCCAGAATGCTCCGGCCGCGGTCCAGAAACGTGGCGACAGTGCTGCCGCCTCCGGCTCGATCGGGGGCCGCGGCGGACGCGACGCCGATGGCGCGGGTTCACGCGCCGGTAGCCCCGGTTCCCGGACCAGCGCAGGTCAGCGCGCCGGCGGGGGCGGTCGCGGTGGAGACGTGGCCGGCGGAGCGAGCCGGGCTGCTGACGCAGGTGCGGACCAGCGGCGTGGTGGCGACGCCGCCCGCAACAAGGGCGCCGGCTTCGGAGGCGGCCGCCGGAGGGCATCCGGCCAGCCGACAGGCGCCGGCCAGGCCCGGGGTTCCGCTTCAGCACACCGCCCGGGTACGCCCCAGCAGCGCCCCGCCTCCCCCAGCGCCGGTGCCGCCGCCTTCTCCGCTCGAACAGGCGGCCGCCGCTCCAGTCGCTGACGTCCGGCCCGCTCCGCGATCCGGCGACACTCAGTAGAACGATCGCGGAGCCGGCCCCATCCCCCGCCAGCCTCGCCTCGTGCGCGACCGCCGCCAGGCCAGGCCAGGCCGGCGCCGTCTGCGTGCCAATCCTCCAGGCCAGGCCGTCGCCGGCTCCGTGACGATCCTCGAGGCCAGCCGTCGCTGGCTCCGTGATGATCCTCCCGGCAGGCCAGGCCGTGGCCAGCTGCGCAACCGTCCCCGGGCCAGGCCAGGCGTAGCGTGGCGTGGCGTAGGCAATCCGACGGCCATTACCTGCCTACGCGACGGCTGACCGCGCCGCAATGTCACTCAGCCGAAATTGATCTTGAGTCCCCCGGGTGCGACCGGGCACCCTTGACCAGGGATTGCGCCCCAGCTTGATGATCAACCGGCCGGCGTGGCAGTGGCCGCGATCCGGCTGGCTCTCACAGCTGTTTAAGGAGTGCATGAACAGCCTTGAGAACCAGCCGGGAAGATCCACACTTCGGCACAAGTTGACCTTGCCGGGTCGGGCGTGCTCGGCCCCGGCATCTCAGCCATCAAGATCAACTAAGCTGTGGCATTGGTCGCACGCGAGAGCCAAGTGGTATTGGGCGCAGGTGAGTGGCCGCCGGCTCATGCAACCGACCGCTGCTGATACCTGACTGCACGGCGGCTGGCCGGAGCGAGCCGCCAATCACGCATGTAACCCGAGGCCTGAAACCCGCCTGCACGGCGGCCGGCCACCACGAGCCGCCGCTCACGCACGTAACCCGAGACCTGAAACCCGCCTGCACGGCGGCCGGCCACCACGAGCCGCCGCTCACGCCCGTAACCCGAGACCTGAAACCCGCCTGCGCGGCGGCTGGCCGGAGCGAGCCGCCGCTCGCGCACGTAACCCGAGGCCTGAAACCCGCCTGCAAGGCGGCCGGCCACCACGAGCCGCCGCTCACGCACGTAACCCGAGCCTGAAACCCGCCTGCAAGGCGGCCGGCCACCACGAGCCGCCGCTCACGCCCGTAACCCGAGACCTGAAACCCGTCTACACGGCGGCCGGCCACCACGAGCCGCCGTTGGCACAGGTGAAGCGCGAGAGGATGCCTGTCTGGGCGGCGGCTGGCCGGAGTGAGCTCTTGCTGGCGCGGGTTGATGGCGGTGGCTGCCAGCGGGCTGATGGGCTGTGCGGGTCAGCTGGTCAGCGGGTCAGCTGGTCAGCGGGTCAGCTGGTCAGCGGGTCGGCGGGTCGGCGGGACAGCGGGACGGGGAACGGCGGGACGGCGGGGCCGGGGCTGGTGGGCGGGTGGGGTGGCGGCGGCGTCAGTGTCTGGCGGCGGGGTGGGCTTCGGGGTGGGAGTGGGCCGGCGCCGGCACCGGGACGGCGTGGATGTCCAGGTTGATGTGGACCTGGCGGCCGATGATCAGGCGGCCGGCGGTGACGCCGGCGGCCACGCGGTCGACGACGCAGGCGACGACGAAGCGGTAGCCGTCGTCGGCGGCCTCGGCGGCGACCAGGTCGAGGGTCACCTCGCAGGAGCCGCCGCGGACGGCGAGGACGCCGGTCAGCTGCCAGCCGTCGGCGGTTCGGCGGCAGCGGGTGCTGCGGAAACCGATCTCGGGGTGGGTGTCGGCGGCCAGGAAGCGCTTGCCGCGTACGTCGCGGTCGCGCCGTGGGTCGTCGGTGGTGAACGAGGTGGCGTCCAGTTCGGCGGAGGCGATGGAGCGTTCCGGGTCGGCGGCCACGGAGACGGTGCCGCCGGTCACGGCCATGGTGCCGGTCACCGGTTTCAGGCCCAGGACGTGGGTGGCGGTGAACCGGCACGCCGAGCGGGCCGGGTCGATGCGGTAGGTGCCGGCGCGGACGATGTTCAGGATTGTCATGTGCCTCAGCCTGCGGCGATGCGCGGCCGGGGACCTCAGTGCTGGTACTGACTTCCGGCACGCATCCGGGCGGCCAGCTGGGTGCGGTTGGCGAGGCCGAATTTCGCCAGGGCGTTGCGGACGTGGGTCTCGACGGTCCGCTCGGAGATGTGCAGCCGACCGGCGATCTCACGGTTCGGCAGGCCGTCCGCGGCCAGGGTGACGATCTCGCGCTCCCGGGCGGTCAGGTCGTCGCGGGTCAGTTCGGCGGCCGCTTCGGCGACCGCGCGAAGACCGAGCCGGCGTGCGATGGTGAGGGCCTCGGCTGCGAGCGTCCGGGTTCGGCGGGGGTCGAGGTCTCGGAGCGTTTGCGCGTACGCCAAACGGGCTTGTGCCGCGAAAGGCGCGGCGCCGATCCGGTCCTCCATCTCGATCGCGCTGGTGTGATGTCGCTCGGCGGCCGCCCGGTCGCCGAGGGCGGCGGCGATGCTGCCGAGCGGCCGGGCGAAGGCGCCGTGGCAGGCGGTCATTGTGTTCAGGTAGCGGTGGGCGAACGGCAGCGTGCGGGCGTAGGCGTCGGCGGCCAGATCGAGGTCGTCGAGCCAGACGCCGATCTCCCCTGCGGTGATCACCACGAAGCCACGCCGGCTGTCCGGCGGGAGGTCGGGCAGCATTCCGCGCAGGCGGTACACGCAGTCGGCACCGATGACGCGGTCGCCGCCGAGCATCGCGAGCCGGCCGATCTGGGCCACCGCGATCGGTTCGGAACCGAACCTGGCGAGCGCCGCGCCCAGGCCACCCGGCCAGTCCGGGACGTAGCCGGTGAACACCGCGAGGCAGGCACGGAAAGCGGCGTAGAGCTCACCGACCGGCTGGTCCTCGAACGTTCCGGCCAGCGCGAACGCCTCCGCCGCGGTCTCGCTCGCCGCCTCGGTCCGGCCGCTGAGCAGGAGCCGGGCCGCGCGCGCCCGCAGCAGATGCCAGCGGGCGACCGGCCAGCCGATCCGCTCGGCGAGATCGGCGAGCGCGGTCGTCTCGGCGTCGTAGCCGGGCAGGTCACCGATGGTGAGCGAGGCGTCGAGGCGCCAGAGCCGGCCCCACAGTTCGGCCTCCACCCGGCTGCCCTCGGCGGCCAGGTCGCAGCTGCGCCGGGCCAGATCGAGGATTTCGTCGGCGTCGGCGGCCAGGTCGAGCACCTCGTGCCGGGCGTGCACCGCGGCTGCCATGGCCTGCGGGTCTCCGGTGGCCTCGGCGAGTGCCATCGCCTGCCGGCTGATCGGTTCGGCCCGGCGCTGCTGTCCGGTCTCGACGAGCAGGAACGCCTGGTGGGCGAGCAGTTCGGCGCGGGCGACGTCCGCGCCGGTGTGCTCGGAGAGTGCCAGCGCCCGTTCGCAGAGGCGCAGCACGACCGCGGCCACCTGGCCGCCGAAACCGCGGACGACCAGGGCCGCGGCGGCGGCCAGATCCGGCCGGCCGGTGGCCTCCGCGTGGTCGAGGACGGTCGTGCAGTCGGCGACCGCGACCGTCAGCCGGCCGTCCCGGCAGGCCGCCTCGGCGCGGGCGAGCCGCAGCCAGTGGTCGCCGGGGTACAGGTCGAGGGCCTGTCCGAACCAGTTCGCCGCGGCCCGGTGGTCCAGCCGGCGGAGGGCGTCCTGCGCGGCGGCCGAGCAGGCGGTCCGGGCGAGAGCGCGCGACTCGTCGTCCACCACCGTGCGCACCCGGTGCCGGGCGGTGTCTCCCGCGGACGCTCCGGACCCGGCGAGGGCCTCGGCGATCCGGCGGTGGGCGCCGACCCGCTCGGCGCGGCTCAGCTCGGCGTACCGGGCGTCGCGGACCAGCTCGTGGGCGAACCGGAGCCGGGCCGGCGCCCACGGGTCCTCGACCAGCACGCCGGCCTCGATGGCCTCGGCCAGCAGCGGTTCCACCGCAGTGTCGGCGATCCGGGTCAGCAGGAGCACGTCGATGTCCGTACCCATGGCCGCGGCCAGGCCGAGCAGCTCGCGGCAGGCCGGGCCGAGCGCGGCGGTCCGGCGGCCGACCAGGCGCAGCAGGCCGTCCGGCAGGTCGACGGCGGCGGCCGGGCGATGCAGGGCGCCGGACCCGGTGAGCAGGCGGGCCAGCTCCCGGGTGTGGAGCGGGTTGCCGCCGCCGAGCCGGTGCACCACCGGCGGCCACGACGCGTACACCGGACCGCCCGCCTGCTGCGCCAGGAAGGTGGCCACGGTCGCGGCATCCCAGGGCGGTAGCGCGAGGAGCTCGGCGCCGGGCAGGTCGGTGTCCAGGGTGCGGGCGGTGGCGACGACCAGGAGCGGGGCGTCGGACACGTCCCGGGACAGGGTGGCCAGCAGGGTGAGCGAACCGGGGTCGGCCCAGTGCAGGTCCTCCAGCACCAGCACCAGACCGCCGTCCACCTCTGATGCGGCGGCGCGCAGGGCGCGGACGGTGGCCTGCATCGCGCGGAACCGGGCGGTCGCCGGTGACTCCCCGGTGTCGGCGGCGGTGAGCAGGTCGGGGGTGAGCCCGGGCAGGCCGCAGTCGAGCAGGCGTAGCCAGGGCCAGAACGCGGGTGCGCCCTCGTCCGGGTCGGCGCGGCCGGTCAGCACGGTGGCGCCGGCCGCGGACGCCCGGGCGACGGCCTCCTCGACGACGGCTGTCTTGCCTATCCCGGCCTCGCCGGTCAGCAGCACGACCGCACCCCGCCCGGCGCAGGCGTCAGCGCGCAGCCGGTCCAGCGCGACCACTTCGGCCACGCGGGCCACCAGGTGCGTCCCCATGCCGAGGATTGTCCGCCTCGGCCGGCGATCCGGGCAGTCGGTTCATGCGTCGGGTACGCGTACCGTGATCTCCTCGCCCAGGGTGTAGCCCGGGCACAGCTCGAGCTCGTCGCCGGACCAGAAACGGCCCGGGTCGTACCAGTTCGCCTTGCGGCCGCGCGGCAGCAGACCCATGTCCTCGTAGGTCACCGCGACCACCTCGGCGCAGAACGCCTTCTCCAGGGTGGCCTCGCTGACCTCGCCCTGCTGCCAGGGCAGGCGGATCTGCGGCACCCGGCCGCGCAGCCAGCGCCAGGCCAGCTGGGAGGTGGACGGGAACGGCGTACCGTCGAGGCGGGCGACCGTCTTGAGTGCCTTGTCCTCCATGGCCCGGGTGGCGCCCGGGTCGAGCTGGCGCAGCCAGCCGCGCTGACCGTAACGGCGGGCCCACACCGTGACCGCGTCGCGCAGGTCGTGCAGCTGGACGCCGCGCTGGAAACTGCCGGACCACATGTCCGGAAGTGATTTGCCCAGCTCGGCGTGCCACATCAGCGGCGGCATGTCCTCGATCACCAGGGACATCCCGACATGGTTCACCGGACTGTTGGTGAGGGTCTGGATGGCACGGTCCGGTCCGGAGCGCCCCCGGAAGATCCAGATATCACCCGTACGCGTCAGATCTATCGCCTCGTCGAGGCTGAGTTCGGCAACCACGTGTCTATCCTCAGCTGATGCGTTGGTGGAAGGTAGCGGGACTGGCAGGGCTGGCGGGCGTCGCGGCGACGGGCGTGGTGATCGCCCGGTCGGAGCGGCGGCGCCGGGCGTACACACCGGACGAGATCCGGAGCAGGCTGCACGAGCGCGTCGCCGAGGCTACCGACAAGAAGGAGTGACCGCTCACACCAACTCGGTGTCGCGCAGCACCGACCACAGACCGGCGCCGTCCGGTGCGGCGAACCAGATCTTGCCGCCGGACGGCACCACCTCGGCGTTCTCCGACGGGCCGGGGATGGCGCCGGCCAGCACCGCCTGGGTGGGTGACAGCCGGCGGATCGCCACGGCCGCCACGTTCTCCGGGTGGGTACGCGCGAACTCCGAGTAGATCTCCTGGTCGTGCTGCCCGTCGTCGCCGATCAGCAGCCACTTGACGTCCGGGAACTCCTCGGCCAGCCGGCGCAGTGACTTGCGCTTGTGCTCCTGCCCGCTGCGGAACCAGCGGTCCGGGGTGGGACCCCAGTCGGTGAGCAGGATCGGGCCGGCCGGGTACAGGTGCCGGCTGAGGAACCGGGTCAGCGTCGGCGCCACGTTCCACGCGCCGGTGGAGAGGTAGACGACCGGCGCGCCGGGGTTCGCGTTCACCAGTCGTTCGTAGAGGACCGCCATGCCGGGCACCGCTGTCCGGGCGTGCTCGTCGAGGACGAACGTGTTCCACGCGGCGAGCAGGGGACGCGGCAGCGCAGTGACCATGACCGTGTCGTCGATGTCGGAGATCACCCCGAACTTGACCGCCGGGTCGAGCACCCGGATCGGCGCGTCCACCGGGACGTTGCCCTCGGTGCTCAGCTTCGCGCTGCCCCAGCCGGGGTCGAGGTCGCCCTTGACGCGGCAGTCCAGGTAGCCGCTGCGGTCGGTCCGGGCCTCGGTGACGGTGCCGCCGATCTCGATGCGGACCACCGCGTTGCTGGCCGGGGTGGTGGTGAAGCTGCGCCAGCCGCGAACCTTCTCCCGGCGTTTGCGGACCAGGCCGGGACGGGCGAGCAGCACGCGTCCCATCACCCGCGCCCAGCCGGGCGCTCCGTAGCCGGTGTACGCAGTGATGTACGGCTTCCAGCCCCGGGACCGCAGCCGGCGCTCGATGAACTCGTGCATCGCGTCCTCGACCCGGGCCGCACGGTGGATCCGAACGTCAGGCGGGCTCGCACCTGCGGGAGTAACGGTCACCATCGCCTCCAAATCAGGTTGACGTACCGCCCGTCCGCTCGGCCACGTTACCCGGCTGTTGTTACCGCGAATCAGGAACCGGGGCGGGGTCCGGGTTGGACATCACGCCGCTGCCGGAAGTTCGGCCGGTGTCCACTGCTCGGACCACCAATGCTGGTCGATGGGTTCGGCGGCCGGGTCCCGGAGCCGGGCGGCGGCCGCCTCGGCGCGCAGGTCCCGGACTGCTTCGGCGGCGGCCTCGGCGCCCCGCCAGGCGTCGCGTTCCGCGGCGACGGCCCGCTGGTACGCCTCCAGCCGGTACGTCCGGGCCGCGTTGCGCAGCTCGGCCTCCTGCTGGACCGGGTGCAGGCGCGGGTTCCAGCCGCGGTGCGCGTACACGTCGTTGAGCTGGGCGATGGACAGGTCGTGAGTGCGGCACAGGCGGGTGGCGGCGCGGTGCAGGTAGCGCTGCCGGTCGACGTTCTCCCCCGGCTTGCGGCGGCGGCTCATCAGCGGGTAGGCGGTGGCGGCGGAGATGCGGCGGGCCATCTCGTCCGCCTCCTCGTACGCCGTCCAGGCCGCGTCGACCGCTTCCTGCGCGGCGAGCCACTCGGCGCGCCGGCGGCCGGCGGTCTCGGCCGCCTGGGCCGCCGCGGACTCCAGGTCCGCGGCGTACTGGTTCTCCTCCGGCTTGCGCACGGCGGACACCAGGCCCCGGGGCACCTTCGCGGTGGCGACCGCGACGGCGAGAACGAGCAGGATGATCAACCAGATCGCGGCCGCCTGCGGCACCGCGCCAACGAACGTCTGCAATGCGGAATCCATGGAACACCCCCAGTAATGGATCAACAGCGGCCGACGGGATCCGGGCGGGCCCCCTTGGCCCGCGCGGAGGTCAGGCGGCCGGGGGTGCGCGGGGGCCGGCGTGCTGCGGGGTCTCGCCGGCCGGCAGCAGCCGCGGCGCCGCGGCGGTCGCGGCCGTGTCATCGGCCGCGACGGGCGACGCGGGCTCGGTGGCCTCCTGCTCCCGGCCGGCCGAGCGTGCCGCTGACCCGGCGTCGGCAGACGTCTCGGCGGCCCCGGGGGTGGTCGCTGAGGCGTCCGGCGCGGGGCCGGCGGTCACGGAAGCCGCAGGGGGCGCAGCGGAGGAGAGATCGACGGGCGCGGCGGGGGACGCCGGGCCGGGCAGGCGCAGGGTCACGGCGAGCGCGAGCATCGCGAGGCTGGTGAGGAACCGCAGCACCCGGCGCCCGTCCCAGGGACGGGGCGTCTGCTGCGCCGCCGCGATCACAGATTTCAACCTACTAGTGCAGAGGGGTACGCGCACCGCTCGTCTTCGTCACGCCCACCCGACGGATGTCGTCGCCGGTCACCCGTCCGAGGGACGATGGGTGCATGAACCTCGAGGTGGTGGAGCAGGTCGCGCGGCTGGACAGCTGGCTGGCCGAGGGCGACGTGGTGATCCTGAGCGGTGCGGGTCTGTCCACCGACTCCGGGATCCCGGACTACCGCGGGCCGTCCGGCTCGGCCCGGCAGGGTACGCCGATGACGTACCAGACCTTCACCTCGGACCCGGTGGCCCGCCGCCGGTACTGGGCGCGCAGCCACCTGGGCTGGCGGACGATCGGCGACGCCCGGCCCAACGACGGGCATCTGGCGGTGGCCCGCTGGCAACGGCTCGGCGCGCTGACCGGCGTGATCACCCAGAACGTGGACGGGCTGCACCAGGCAGCCGGCGCGCGCGACGTGGTGGAGCTGCACGGCAACCTGGCCCGGATCGTCTGCCTGGACTGCGGTGAAAGGTCCGCCCGGGCCGAGCTCGAGCACCGGCTGACCGCGGCGAACCCGGGCTTCTCGGCGGTGGCCGCGTCAATCAACCCGGACGGCGACGTGGAACTGGACGACGCCGAGCTGGCCGGATTCGCCGTGGTGGCCTGCCGGTCCTGCGACGGGGTGCTGAAGCCGGACGTCGTCTATTTCGGCGAGACCGTCCCCGCGGACCGGGTGGCGGAGTCGTTCGCGCTGGTGGAGTCCGCTCGTACGCTGCTGGTTCTGGGGTCTTCCTTGACCGTGATGTCCGGCCGGAGGTTCGTGCTGCGGGCGGTCCGGGAGGGGATCCGGGTGGCGATCGTGAACCGCGGTGTGTCCCGCGGCGAGCCCTATGCCGATCTCATGATCGATGCCCCGTTGGGAGTGGTTTTGCCCAACCTGGCGCAGTCGGCGGAACGTCATGGTTACCGTCTCGAAATCTAAATAGATCTCTTGGCACATTGACGTGACCGCCCTCACTGGGGTTGACTGCCGAAACCGGTACCGAAACCGGTTCCGAAACGCCGACGCAACCGCGTAGTCACACCCCGGAGGAGCTGTGCCGATCACCATCGCCGATGTGGCGGCCCGGGCCAAGGTCAGTAAGACCACCGTGTCCCGGGTGCTGAACGGCAAGGGCGAACTCGACGAGACGACGGCCGCCCGGGTTCGTGCGGTCATCGACGAGCTCGGCTACGTGCCGAGCGCCCGGGCGGTCAATCTGGCCCGCGGGCGCACCCGGGTGATCGGCATGCTGGTCCCCTCGCTCACCTGGCCCTGGATGGGCGAGGTCGTGCAGGGGGCGGTGGATGTGCTGGAGGCCGAGGAGTACGGCCTGTTGCTGTTCACCTGCAACCGCGGGGCCGACTCGATGCGCCAGTTCAGCGCGCAGGTCGCCGCAAAATCCTTCGACGGGCTCCTGGTCATCGAGCCGGAGGGCACCTTCGACTACATCGCCACTCTGCACGCCCGCGGCCTGCCCATGGTGCTGATCGACGACCGCGACCAGGTGGACGGCCAGATCCCGAGCGTGGGCACCACCAACCACACCGGCGCCGCCTCGGCGGCCCGGCACCTGCTGGAGATCGGGCGCCACAAGCCGCTCGTGATCACCGGGCCGTCCCGCTTCGGCTGCACCCAGCAGCGCACGGACGGCTTCACCTCGGTCTACGCCGAAGCGGGACACCCGGTTCCCGGGGAGCGCCTGCTGCTCGGTGACTTCACCTTCGCCGCCGGCGTCGACCAGGTCCGGCAGGCGATCGAGGCCGGGGTCGACTTCGACGCCGTCTTCTGCCACAACGACATCTCCGCGACCGGCGCCATGCAGGCGGTCCTCGACTCGGGACGCCGCATCCCGGAGGACGTCGCGGTCGTCGGCTTCGACGACATCCCGCTGGCGGCGCACACCCAGCCGCCGCTGACCACGGTCCACCAGCCCATGCGGGAGATGGGCGAGGCCGCCGCCCGTACGCTGCTCGCCCACTTCGACGGCACCCCGCTGCCGACCCGGCCGACGATCATCCCGGCCACCTTCACCGTCCGCGCCTCGACCTCTTCCTGACCCCATGTGCTGACCCCGGGTGCGATCCGCACCCCGGGCTCGACACCCGTACCCGGCGAGACCCCGTGGCCGGCCATTGGCCGGTCGCGCGGTACCGCACGCCCTTCGGGCACCCCTCTCACCTGTGAAAACCGCGTTTGACCCCGAGGAGTATTTGCGATGCAGAGAAGGAAACTGTTCGCGGTCGCCCTGGCGGGCGTGCTCGCCACGGGCGGACTCGCCGCGTGCGGTGACTCGCCGAACGACAACAAGAACGCGAACGCCGGCAAGACGGCCGACTTCCTGTCGATCGGCATGCCCAACGGCACGGTGACGGAGAGCAACAACCCGTTCGTCAACACCGCCGCCGGCACGTCGCTCGGCTACCGCTGGATGATCTTCGAGCCCCTCGGCCAGTGGAACAACACCAAGCCGGCCGACCCGCTGACCCCGTGGCTGGCCAGCGAGATCAAGTGGTCCGCCGACTACAAGACCGTCGACCTGGTCATCCGGGACAACGCCACCTGGTCGGACGGTCAGAAGCTGACCGCCGACGACGTGGTGTTCACCCACACCATGCTCAAGGACAACGCGGCGCTCAACAGCTTCGCCATTCCGTACGACCAGATCACGGCCGACGGCAACAAGGTGAAGATGACCTTCAGGACGTCGCAGTTCACCACGCACCACAAGGTCATCGGGCAGACCCCGATCGTGCCGAAGCACATCTGGTCGAAGATCTCGGACCCGGCCACCGACCCGATCAAGGAGCCGGTCGGCAGTGGCCCGTACACCTTGAAGTCGTGGAGCCAGCAGGCGATCACGCTCGCCGTTCGAGAGAGCGGTTACTGGCAGGATCCGCCGAAGGTCAAGGAGCTGCGCTACACCTCCTACGCGGACAACAACGCGCAGGCCACGGCGCTGGCGAACGGCCAGGCGGAGTGGAGCTTCGTCTTCATCCCGAACTACCAGCAGACCTTCGTCGCCAAGGACCCGGAGCACTACAAGGTCTGGGCGCCGGGCGTGCTGGGCATCCACGGCCTGTACATCAACACCACGGTGAAGCCGTTCGACGACCCGGCCCTGCGCCGCGCCATGAACATGGTGATCAACCGCAACGACATCTTCGTGCAGGCCGAGGCCAGCTACTTCCACCCGGAGATCAAGAGCGTCACCGGCCTGCCCGAGGGCGCGGGTGACGCGTACATCGCCGAGGAGTACAAGGGCAAGACCTTCACCGTCGACGTCGAGGGCGCCAAGAAGCTGCTGGCCGATTCCGGCTACAAGCTGGAGGGCACCACGCTGAAGGACAAGTCCGGCAAGCCGGTCACCATCAAGCTCAGCGACCCGGCGCCGTGGTCGGACTACCAGACCTCGCTCGAGATCATCAAGAGCAACCTGGCCGAGATCGGCATCGCCGCGACGGTGGAGAAGCCGAACCAGAACGTCTGGGACGCCAACGTCCAGAAGGGCGACTTCGAGGCCAGCATGCGGTGGACGAACGGTGGCTCGACGCCGTTCGACATCTACCAGACGGTGATGGACGGCGACCTGATGAAGCCGATCGGCACCGCCGCTCAGCAGGGCAACTTCGGCCGGTTCAAGAGCCCGGAGGCGACCGCGGCGCTGAAGGCGTACTCGAACGCCACCGACGACGCGGCCCGTACCGCCGCGCTCGCCACGCTCCAGAAGATCTTCGTGGAGCAGGCGCCGATGCTGCCGGTCGGATCGGACAACGTCGGTGGTGCGTACAGCACCAAGAACTGGGTCGGCTGGCCCTCGGACCAGGACTCGTACGCACCGCTGCAGCCGACCCAGGCCGCCGCGCTGCAGGTGGTCCTGAAGCTGCAGCCCGCCAACTCCTGATCGCCGCGCGGGCGCCCCGGGCCACCGGGGCGCCCGCCTTCCGCCTGTACAAAAGGAACCCGGCATGACGTCGATCCCGGACGCCAAGGCGCCGGCCGACGAGGTGGTGCTCGAGGCGATCGGCCTGACCAAGCACTTCCCCGTCCGCCGGCGACTGCGCGACCTCTTCTCCCACCGGCACGACGCGGTTCACGCCGTCGACGACGTGAACCTCACCCTCCGCCGCGGTCAGGTAGTCGCCCTGGTCGGTGAATCGGGCTCGGGCAAGTCCACGGTGGCTCGCCTGCTCGCCCAGCTCTATCCCCGTACCGGCGGCGACATCCGGCTGCACGGCGAGTCGACGAAGGTCAAATCGGGCTCGGCGTTCCGCAGCTACTGCGCCCGGGTTCAGATGATCTTCCAGGACCCGTTCGCCTCACTGAACCCGGTGCACACCATCCGGTACCACCTGACCCGGGCGCTGAAGATCCACGGCAATGCCGGGAAGTCCGACGCCGACCTCGAGCAGTCGCTGCACGCGTTGCTCGAACGGGTCTCGCTCACCCCGCCGGAGCGCTACCTGGATAAGTTCCCGCACGAGTTGTCCGGCGGTCAGCGGCAGCGTGTGGCGATCGCCCGGGCACTCGGCGCCGAGCCGGAGGCGCTGCTCGCCGACGAGCCGGTGTCCATGCTGGACGTCTCCATCCGGCTCGGCATCCTCAACCTGCTGCGGGACCTCAAGGAACGCCTCAACCTGGCGATCCTCTACATCACCCACGACATCGCGTCGGCTCGGTACTTCGCCGACGAGACGATGGTGATGTACGCCGGCCGGATGGTCGAGGGCGGCGACAGCGAGACGGTCACCCAGTCGCCCGCTCACCCGTACACCCGTCTTCTGATCGACTCGGCGCCGGACCCGGACCGGCTCACCGGCGCGTCCGATGCCGAAGGCGAGGACCGCGGCAACGGCGAGCCGCCCAGCCTGATCCACCCACCCAGCGGATGTCGCTTCCACCCGCGGTGCCCGATGGCGTTCGCGCGTTGCTCGACCGAGGTCCCGGTCCCGTTGGAGATCGGCGACGTGCCCGGTCACTGGGCTGCCTGCTGGCTCTACGACCAGGCGGAGAAGACCGAGGTGGCGAAGTGAAGTACTTCCTGCAGCGCCTCGCCTTCTACCTGTTCACCGCGTGGGCCGCGATCACGCTCAACTTCTTCATTCCCCGGATGGTGCCGGGCGACCCGGTGCAGGCGCTGGTGACCAAGTTCCAGGGTCAGCTCAGCAGCCAGGCGATCGACTCGCTGTACGTCCTGTTCGGCCTGGACCGCGACGCCAGTCTCTGGCAGGAGTACGTCAGCTACTGGAAGCAGCTGTTCTCCGGTGACCTGGGTCTGTCGTTCACCTTCTTCCCGACGCCGGTCTCCGAGGTGATCAGCAACAGCCTTCCGTGGACGCTGCTGCTGGTCGGCATCACCACGATCATCAGCTTCTTCCTCGGCACCGGCCTGGGCATCCTGGCCGGCTGGCGGCGGGGTTCCTGGACCGACGGTCTGCTGCCGGTGACGACGTTCTTCTCCTCGGTGCCGTACTTCTGGCTCGGGATCATCGCGATCTACCTGCTCACCGGGCCGGACAGCTTCTTCCCGTCGTCGGGCGGCTTCGACAGCGGCCTGGTGCCGGCCTGGGACCAGTACTTCATCCCGAGCGCGATCCAGCACAGCCTGCTGCCGGCCCTGACCATCCTGATCTCCTCGGTCAGCGGCTGGATCCTCAGCATGCGGAACATGATGGTGACCGTCTCGTCGGAGGACTACATCACCGTCGCGCACGCCAAGGGCCTCCCCGACCGCCGGGTGGCGATGAGCTACGCGGCGCGCAACGCGTTGCTGCCCAACGTCTCCGGCTTCGCGCTGTCGCTCGGGTTCATCGTCGGCGGCACCCTGCTGGTGGAGATTGTCTTCTCCTACCCGGGCGTCGGGTTCCAGCTCTTCCAGGCCCTGGGCGCTCAGGACTACCCGCTCATGCAGGGCGTCTTCCTGATCATCACGATCTCGGTGCTGGTCGCGAACCTGCTGGCGGACATCGCCTACCTGCTCCTCGACCCGCGCACCCGCAAGGAGGGCTGACCTATGACGATCCCCACCTCGAGCATCGAGCAGGTCATCCCGGAGCAGGGCGCGATGGCGCAGCCGGAGACCGGCAAGCCGGCCAAGGCCAAGCGGCAGCGGTTCCGGTTCGTGTCCAACCGCAAGGCGGCGACCGGCCTGATCATCCTGGCGATCTACCTGCTCGTCGCGATCATCGGCCCGTGGGTCGCCCCGTACGACCCGAGCGCCCGCGGCAACGACCTGGTCCAGCCGCCCTCCGGCGAGCACTGGCTGGGCACCACCCACCTGGGCCAGGACGTGTTCAGCCAGCTGCTGGTCGGCACCCGCAGCGTCATCTTCGTCGGCTTCTTCGCCGGCATCGTGGCGACCGTGCTCTCGGTCATCATCGGGGTGACCGCCGGATACGTCGGCGGTAAGACCGACGAGGTGCTCTCCGCGCTCTCCAACGTCTTCCTGGTGATCCCGGCCCTGCCGCTGATCATCATCATCACGTCCACCCTGGAGAGCGCCGAGGACTGGCTGATCGCGCTGGTCATCGGCCTGACCTCGTGGTCGTGGAACGCCCGGGTGCTGCGGGCGCAGACGCTGTCGCTGCGCCGGCGCGACTTCGTCGAGGCGTCCCGGGCCAGCGGTGAGCGGACCTGGCGGGTGATCGGGTTCGAGCTGCTGCCGAACCTGACCGCCGTGATCGCCTCCGGCTTCGTCGGCACGGTCATCTTCGCGGTGCTCTCCGAGATCACCCTGGCCTTCATCGGCGTCACCTCGGCCACCACCTGGAACTGGGGCACCATCCTGTTCTGGGCGCAGGGCCAGCAGGCGCTCGCCCAGGAGGCCTGGTGGTGGTTCGTGCCGGCCGGTCTGGCCATCGCGTTCCTCGGCACCGCGCTCTCGCTGATCAACTTCGGCATCGACGAGTTCGTCAGCCCGCGGCTGCGCAGTGCCGGTAAGACCAAGATCAAGACGACGAGCGGGCAGACCGTCCGGATGCGCATCGGGTTCACGCCGGTGCTGAGCAGTAGTAACGCCGCCACACCGGTGGTTCGTAAGGAAAAGGAGCCGGTGGCGTGAGCGAGCCCGTTATCGAGATCCGCAATCTGAACGTCGGGTACGGGCTGGGCGACCAGGCGGTCCGCGCGGTCCGCGACGTCAACCTGACGCTGCACCGCGGCGAGGTGCTGGGCCTGGCCGGCGAGAGCGGGTCCGGCAAGTCCACCCTCGCGTACGGCATGACCCGGCTGCTGCCCCCACCCGGCGTGATCACCGGCGGCGAGGTCATCTACCACCCTCCCTCCGGGGAGCCGTACGACGTCCTGGGCCTGACCGACACCCAGCTCCGCCAGTTCCGGTGGAACGAGACCGCCATCGTGTTCCAGGGCGCGATGAACTCGCTGAACCCGGTGCACAAGATCTCCACCCAGCTCACCGACGTGCTGCGGGCACACGACCCGAAGATGAGCGAGCACAGCCGCAACGCCCGGGCGCGGGAGATGCTGAAGCTCGTCGGGATCGCTCCGGACCGGATGGACGCGTACCCGCACCAGCTGTCCGGCGGCATGCGGCAGCGCGTGATGATCGGCATGGCGCTGATCCTGCAGCCGCAGGTGGTCATCATGGACGAGCCGACCACCGCGCTCGACGTGGTGATGCAGCGGCAGATTCTGGGCCAGCTCATCGAGCTGCGGGAACGGCTCGGCTTCTCGGTCATCTTCATCACCCATGACCTGTCGCTGCTGGTCGAGTTCTCGAACCGGATCGCGATCATGTACGGCGGCCGGATCGTCGAGGAGGCGCCGGCTTCCTCGATCTACCAGGATGCGCTGCACCCGTACTCGGCGGGGTTGCTCGGATCGTTCCCGGCCCTGCGCGGGCCACGCCGGGAACTCGCCGGCATCCCGGGATCGCCGCCGGACCTGAAGGGCATGCCGAGCGGCTGCTCGTTCCACCCGCGGTGTCCCAAGGCGTTCGAGCCCTGCCCGGACAAGATCCCGGTGCTGGTGCCCGCCCGCGGCGATCGCACGGTCGCCTGCTGGCTGCACGAGCCGAACTGAGCAGAGGGCCGGTCCCATGCCGTCGGGACCGGCCCTCACCATGTCTTCTGGAGAGCTTTCGATGACTTTCACGTGGGGCGTGGCCACCTCGGCCTATCAGATCGAGGGCGCGGCCGCGGAAGACGGGCGGACACCGTCCATCTGGGACACGTTCGCGCACACCGTGGTCGGCGAGAACGGGGACGTGGCCTGCGACCACTACCACCGGATGCCCGACGACGTTCAGCTGATCAAAAGTCTGGGCGTGGACGCGTACCGGTTCTCGGTCTCCTGGACCCGGGTGCAACCCGGCGGGCGCGGCCCGGCGAACCAGGCCGGGCTGGACTTCTACGACCGGCTCGTGGACGAGCTGCTGGCCGCCGGCATCGACCCGTGGCTCACGCTCTACCACTGGGACATGCCGCAGGAACTCGAGGACGCCGGTGGCTGGCCGCACCGGGACACCGCGTACCGGTTCGCCGACTTCTCGATGCTGGTCCACGACCGCCTGCAGGACCGGGTCCGCAACTGGACCACGGTCAACGAGCCGTGGTGCGTGGCCTACCTCGGGTACGAGCACGGCGTGCACGCCCCCGGCCGGCGCGACTTCGGGGCGGCCGTCGCCGCCACCCACCACCTGCTGCTCGGCCACGGCCTGGTGGCCCGGCAGATCAAGACGCCGGACAACACGGTGAGCATCGCGCTCAACATCGGTACGGCCACCCCGAACTCGGACGACCCGATCGACGTGGCCGCCGCCTGGCGGGCCGACGGGAACGTGGCCCGGATCTTCCTCGACCCGCTCAAGCACGGCCGCTACCCCGCCGACGTGGTCGAGGACCTGGCGGCGCGCGGCCACACCCTGCCGGTCCGCGACGGTGACATGGAGATCATCTCAGCGCCGTTCGACCTGCTCGGGGTTAACTTCTACTTCGGACAGAACTTCGCCGGCACCGACCTCGACGGCAACACCGTCGACGCGCTCGGCCGGCCGGTGATCCGCGAGGTCATGCCGGACGCGCCGCGGACCGCGCTGGGCTGGCCGATCACCCCGGACCGGTTCACCACGCTGCTGCTGCGCCTGCACCACGACTACGGGTTCCCGCTCGCGGTCACCGAGAACGGCGCGGTCTTCGACGATCATCCGGATCCGTCCGGTTTCGTCGCCGATGCGGAGCGGACCGCGTACCTCAAGGCCCACATCGACGCGGTCTTCGCCGCCCGCGCCCGGGGCGCGGACGTGCGCGGCTATTTCGCCTGGTCGCTCATGGACAACTTCGAGTGGGCCGAGGGCTATGCGAAACGGTTCGGCCTGGTGCACGTGGATTACGAGACCCAGACGCGTACGCCTAAACAGAGCGCGCTGTGGTTCCGGGATCGCATACTCTCCACGCCATGACCGACTACCTCGACGTGAACCGGGCCAACTGGGACGAGCGGGCGCCCGCACACGCCGGCTCCCCGGACTATCACGTCGAGGATTTCGTGGCCGACCCGGCGTACCTCAGTGAGGTGGTCCGGTTCGACCTGCCGCGGCTCGGCGACGTCGCCGGGCTGCGCGGCGTGCACCTGCAGTGCCACATCGGCACCGACACGATCTCGCTGGCCCGGCTCGGCGCCACGATGACCGGCCTGGACTTCTCCGGCGCCTCGCTGGAGCAGGCCCGCGACATCGCGGCCCGGGCCGGCGCCGGCGTCCCGTTCGTGCAGAGCGACGTTTATGCCGCCCGTGACGTTCTGGACGGCGAGTTCGACCTGGTCTACACGGGGATCGGCGCGCTCGGCTGGCTGCCGGACATCAACCGGTGGGCGCGGACCGTGGCGTCGCTGCTGGCGCCGGGCGGGCGGCTGTTCATCCGCGAGGGGCACCCGATGCTCTGGACGCTCGACGACAACCTCATGCTGTCCGAGCCGTACTTCGAGCTGCCCCACCCGCAGGTCTACGACGAACCCGGCACCTATGTGTCGACCGAGCACGAGTTCCAGCACAACGTGACGCACGAGTGGAACCACGGGCTCGGCGAGATCATCACTGCGGTCCTGGACGCCGGGCTGGTGATCACCGGGCTCGAGGAGCATCAGTCGGTGCCGTGGGACGCCCTGCCCGGGAAGATGCGCCGGATCGGCGGCGGCGAGTTCCAACTGATCGAGCGGCCGGAGCGGCTGCCGCACACGTACACCCTCCAGGCCCGCGCTGTTTAAAGATCAGCCGCTACCGGGTACCTGCCGCGCATCCCCCGGCAGAGGAGGTCCCCGATGCGTATCGGTGCCGTCATAATCGTCATCTGGCTCGTACTCGGCGTGGTCGCCGCCTTCGAACGCGGCTACTTCAAGAGCGACGGCGACGCCAGCTGCGCCGAGGCCGGCACGGTCATCGTCACCGTGGCCGCCGGTCCGCTCAACTGGATGGGCGTCAACCCGAAGATCACCTGCGACGTTCCGGAGCCGAGCAAGTAGCTCGTTCTTCTAGCGCAGGAACGCCCGCTCGTCGACGTGCCACGTGGGCGTACCGAAGAAGAGCTCCGGATGCACCGGGCCGACCGCCAGGTTGAGCGTGTCCTGGCGGTAGGCCGGTCGTCCACCCTGGACCAGCGGCCAGTTCACCCGGTAGTTCACCTGCCAGCGCAGCCACTCCCCCGGACCCAGCCAGACCCCCGACGGGCGATGATCCCGTGAGGGGGCGCCGCTTCGGGCGGGGACGAGCTCCACCCGTACCCTCCGGTCTGCTCTGACCAGACGCAGACCGCAACGGGCCAGGCTCGCCTCGCGCTCCGCCGGCTCGCTGCCCAGCGACTCCACCGGCTCGAAACCGTTACCCTCCGCCATCAGGACCTCGTGCACGACGCCGGCGCGCAGCGCGGGCAGGCGGAACCCCACGGGAGCCGCGTTGCGGCGCGCCGCAGCCTTGCCGCCGCGGGAAAGTCTGGTCCACTCAGTGCTCACCCACTGCGCCACGACGTCCACGGCTCCCCCTTCCCGCCGGCGTCATCTTCGCTGTTCCGGCCCCGCGAGAGCACGGATTATTCACCTGCTGGACACCCGCGGGCCGACGGCACGCCGAATGGAATCCAGGACTTGAGCTGGAGCGCGCTCCAGGTCCTACGGTCGATGTCGAAGAGCCGGGAACAGCGGGGAGGACCACCATGGAAACCAGGAACTTCGGACAGCTCGGCCGGGTCAGCGCGCTGACTCTGGGTGGCGGTGGCATCGCCGGGGTGTGGGGCAGCACGGACCGTGCGGAGGCGGTCGCGACGGTCCACGCCGCGATCGACGCGGGCATCACCATGCTGGATCTGGCGCCCAGTTACGGCGACGACTTCGAGGCGGAGCGGGCGGCCGGTGAAGCGCTGCGGGCCCGCCCGGCGCCGGACGTGTTGATCACGTCCAAGGTGCAGCTGCCCGACAATCAGGTCTCGTCCGCGCCGACCCGCATCCGGGAAAGTCTGCACAACAGCCTCGGCCTGCTCGGGCGCGACCACCTCGACCTGTTCCTGCTGCACACCCACATCGGGGCGCAGGACGGTTCGGCGAACCCGGCCGACGTGGTCCGGTGGAACGTGTACCGCGACGAGGTGATCGGCGAGTTCGAGAAGCTGCGCGCCGAAGGCCTGATCCGGGCCTGGGGCATCACCGCGGTCGGCCGGCCCGACTCGGTGATCGCCGCGCTCGGATCGGCGCCCCGGCCCGCGGCTGCGCAGGTCGTGGTCAACGCGCTGGACTCCAACGGCGACCTGTGGGGCTTCGACCCCTCGGTGCGGCCGGCCAACGACGAGATCATCAAGGCCGCTACCAGCAACGACGTGGCGGTGATCGGCATCCGCGCGGTGGCGGCCGGGTCGCTCACCGACGCGCTCGACCGCGAACTCGACCCGCGCCATCCGGCGGCGGTCGACTTCAGCCGGGCGGCGCCGTTCCGCAAGCTGGCCGCCGAGTTCGGCGAGAGCGCGGCTTCGCTGGCCCATCGGTACGCGCTGAGCGTCCCCGGCGTCGCAACCGTCGTCCTGGGCGTGAAGAACCGCGCCGAACTGGCCGACTGCCTCGCCGCTGAGGCCCGCGGCCCGCTGACCCCGGCCGAACTGCAGGCCGTCCGCGCCCTCGAGCTCAGCTGACCCTTCAGTCCTGGCGGTCAGCCGGTTCCCCCGGCTGACCGCCACGGTCGCTTCCCCGCCCGCGAAGCAGCACTCAACGTCAGCCGGGACTTCCAGCTGACCGCCACAGTCGCTTCCCCGCCCGCGAAGCAGCACTCACCGTCAGCCGGGACTTCCAGCTGACCGCCACAGTCGCTTCCCCGCCCGCGAAGCAGCACTCACCGTCAGCCGCGGCTTCCAGCTGACCGCCACGGTCGCTTCCCCGCCCGCGAAGCAGCACTCACCGTCAGCCGGGGCTTCCAGCTGACCGCCACGGTCGCTTCGGCGCTCGGGAAGGAGCGCTCGCAGTCAGCTGGACGTTCCGGCTGACCGTGAGGTTTGCTTCGGCGCTTGGGAAGCAGCGCTGGCGGTCAGCCGGGGTCAGAGGGTCCAGGGTGGGGTGAGCGTGGTGCCGTCCGGGAGGGTGGCCTCGAAGCCGGCGCTGGTCGTCACCCAAGCCTCGGCCGCGTCCGGGCCCTCGTTGTCGGCGCGGAACTCGCTTCCCGCCGGGACGACCAGCACGTCGCCGGGTGTGAGCCGGCCGGTCACGCCGTCCACAGTGGCGGACAGCCGGCCGGCGGCGAGGATCAGCACCTCGTCGCGGCCGACCCGGTGGGGCACGCCGGCCGTGCCGGCGGCGATCTCGATCCGCCAGGTGCAGAGCTCCCGGCTGCCGGTGGACGGCGACGCGAAGGCATGAAAGACCGTCCCGTGCAGCCGGTGCTGCACGGCGTCGGCACTGCGATAGATCGGCATTGCATCTCCTCGATTAGTCAAGCTGCTTGACCAAATAGTCAAGCAGCTTTACCGATGTGTCAAACTCTTTCCGTGCGTGACGATCTTCAAGACCTCCCGGTGCTCCTTCTGAGCGCGGCACGCGCGCTTGTCGACGGAATAGATGCCGGGGTACGCGCAAACGGCTTCACCGATCTGCGACCAGCACACGGGTTCGCCTTCGTGCGGCTTTCCGGAACCGGGGCCACCGTCAGCGAACTGGCCGAACACCTGGAGATCACCAAGCAGGCGGCCAGCCAGATGGCCGACGAACTGGTGCGCAAGGGGTACGTCGAACGCCTCCCCCACCCCGCCGACGCCCGCGCGCGGCTGCTCGTGCTGACCGCGAAGGGCATCGCCTGCACCCGGGCCGCCGACGCAGCCGCCGAATCCACGCTGCGCCCCTGGGCCGAGACGCTGGAGCCGGGTCAGCTCGCCGCGCTGCGCGCCGCACTCGGCCGGCTGGCCACGCCGGGCCGCGTCCGCCCCACCTGGTAAGCCGCCGCCCGGAGAGCCGCGCTGACCGGGCCCTGCCCGCCCGGACAGCCGCGCTGAACGGGCCCGGCCGCCGGGACAGCCGCGCGGGCCGGCTCTGGCTTAGGGTGACAGTCATGACTGTGCGCGCCGCTGAGCCCGCAGTGCGGGAGCTGTACCGGTTGTTGCTGACCGCCTGGAACGAGCGGGACGCGGACGGGTTCGGGAAGCTGTTCGCCGATGACGGCGTCATGGTCGGGTTCGACGGCAGCCAGGTGCGGGGAGCACAGGCCGCCGGGCACCTGCGGCCGATCTTCGCGGACCATCCGACGGCGTCCTATGTGGCCCGGGTCGAGGAGGTTCGGCCGGTGGGCGCCGGGGCCGTGCTGCTGCGGGCCATCGCGGGGATGGTTCCGCCGGGGCGGAAAGAGTTGAGCCCGGAGCGGCACACCATCCAGACCGTGCTCGCCGAGAGGCAGCCGGAAGGTTGGCGGATTCTGCTGTTCCAGAACACCCCGGCGCAGTATCACGGCCGGCCCGAGGAGACCCAACGGCACACGGCCGCCCTGCAACCGCTCGCCGACGACGGGGTCACCGTGGCCTGAGCCACCTGCCGTTTCCCGGCGGTCGCGCTGGGGCCGCAAGTGGGCAGCGCCTCGCGCGGTAGAGCGGGGACTTTTCGTCACGCGTACCCGGAATGAAGTAATGATTTTCAGGAGGCCGGACACCTTCCTGGTCGGAGCTGTCTGCGACGGGGAGGGCGATGGTGGCGCGGAGTTCGCCGCAAGAGGAAGAGTTCAATCGGCTGTGGCGTGATCATGCCGCTGCAGTGCTGCGCTATGCGCGGCGGAGGGTGACCGAGGAGCAGGCGGACGAGGTCGTCGCGGAGACGTTCGTGGTTGCCTGGCGGCGGCTGGACGAGGTGCCGGAGGCGGCGTTGCCGTGGCTGCTCGGTGTGGCGCGGCGGGTCAGCGCGAACGTGCGCCGGTCGGATCGGCGCCGGGATGCGCTGCACGACCGGCTCGTCGACGCGGTCCGGCCGGACGATCTCGTGACGGCCGGGCACGATCCGGGATCGGCGGTACGGCACGCGCTGGCCCAACTGCCCGAAGAGGACCGTGAGCTACTGATGCTCCTGGCCTGGGACGGTTTGTCCCCGGCGGAAGCGGCGACGGTGCTGGGTTGCTCGCGCGGCACGCTGGCCGTGCGGGCACGGACGGTGACCGCTACTGACCAGCGGGATTGGGGAGCCGTGGCCGGAGGATCAGGATCGGCTCGCCTATGAAGCGCTGCCGGGGGCCTGGGCGCAGACCGACACGTTCGGTGATGACGACGAGGTGCGTCAGCTCCTGGCCGGTCTGCGCCAGATCCCGGCGGATGATCCGCGGTTGGATCGGTACGCCAAGAGGGACTGAGGTCAGGTCTGCAGGAGGTGGACTGCGGCCTTCTCGGCGGACAGGGCGGCTTCGACGTGGTCGGCGAGACGGCTCAGCAGCTCACGGGGGTTGCCTGAGCCGGTCTCGGCGCGGCCGGCGCCGGGCCCTGCCTCAGCGCGGTCCGTGCCAGGTCCGGGACCGCTCAGATCGGCTGGGGTCGGCGGTGGTGGCAGTGGTGCTCCCGTCAGCTGCGCGAACAGGCGCCGTTCCAAGATCTCGGCGGCCGGGCCGCAGCCGGCCAGGGCTTCCTCGGCCACGGCCGCCCACTGCTCGCCCGAGGTGCGGAACAGCGCGGCGGCCCGGCCGATCCGCGGCTCACCGAGAACCCCGGCCGCCTCGTCGAGGAAGTCGGCGTACAGCGGGCGGGTGCCGGCCGGCGCCGTGTACTGCAGCTCGAGGCACTCGTAGAGCCGCAACAATGCGAAAGCCAGCGCGCCCGGCTCGGCGAACCGGCGGGCCCAGCCGCGTTTCGTCTGTTCGTCACGCAGGTCAGCGGCCAGGCGGGCCATCCCGGAGAAGCCCATGTTCACGTCGAACGCGTTGCCGAGCACCGGTCCGGTCAGATGCGCCACGGTGGTGCCGATCGCGGCCCGCATCCCGGCCGCGAGATCGACCGGCCCGTCCGGCGCGGACACCACCAGCCGCTCGTGCCGGCCCTTGCGGTGCGCGGACCAGGCGGCGACGAACACCTCGGCCGGGACCGCGTGCGGAATGTCGGTCAGATCGTCGACGAGGTAGTGGTCGCCGTCGCGGCCGGCCACCACCACCTGGTACGGGTCGGTGTCGAGGGCGTTCGCCGGCTGATGCCAGGGCAGGCCACCCCGCCCGACGGTGCAGAGCATCGGCCGGCCGGCGTCGATCGTGGCGTCCAGGTCACGGCGGGCCGGGCCGGGGGCGGTGTTGTGCCGTACCTCGTACCCGATCTTGAGCCGGTCGAGTGCCGCCTGCGCCCACGGCTCGGGGTGATGCTGGGCGACGATCGTGAGGATCGGCGGGAGGCCGGTGTAGGCGAAGACCGCGTACAGGAAGCCGACTCCGCCGGCCAGCCCGCACAGGGTCGCCTCGCTGTAGGGCTCACCGGTGTGCGGGGCGCGGTGCCCCGCCTGCCGGAGCAGGTGGGCGAGCAACGTGCTCTCGTGGTGCTCGCCCCCGCCGAAGGCGCCGTAGCCCGGCACCAGGCCGCGGCGGCCAAGGATGTTGCGGCGCGCGGTGGTGTAGGACTCCCCGGTACGCGCCGCGCGTTCGCGGACCAGTCGTTTCAGATTCCGATGCGTGGTCATGGTCGTCTGCCCTGCCGGCGGTCGTCGCCACGCCACCCGCCCACACCCGGCAACGCGGCCAACCGCCTGGATCGTCGACAGGCGTGCCCGCCCCACACCGGCAGGCAACCCACCGGCGGGGACCAGCCGGAAACCCGGCGTGCCCAGCAATCCCGCGACGGCATGGTGACCACCTTCGCCCCGCGCAGCCGGCGGGTGTGGGCCACCGGTCAGGGGTAGGGCGTTACGGGACCGCCCAGCAGCATCCTAGCCGGTCCCGTACGGCCTCAGTCCCGCTCGATCAGGTGCCCGATCAGCTGCGGTCCCATGATCACAGCGTTGCCGGAGCCGTCCCGGCGCGCATCCGGCTCGGGCAGCTCGACCGGATCGCCGGTGTTGCTGGCGCCGACCGGCCGTGGACCGACCCAGGCGACCGTCAGCCGCGACTCGCCCTTGAGGAACCGTTGCACCCGCACCCCGCCGGTGGCCCGGCCCTTCGCCGGGTACGACGCGAACGGCGAAACCTTGACCTGGGTGCCGGTGGAGGTGACGACCATCGGCTCCCCGTGCACGGAATCCGAGGTGGAGACCGCGTTGAACGAGATCACCTCAGCGCCCGAGGAGAGGCTGACCCCGGCCATACCGCCGCCCTTGAGGCCCTGCGGACGGACCAGTTTCGCCGGGAACCGCAGCAGGGACGCATCGGACGTGACGAAGACCAGCGCCTCAGCCCCGTCGGTCAGCCAGGTGGCCTGCAGAACCTCGTCGCCCTCCTTGAGGGTGATCACCTCGAACTCGTCCGACCGGACCGGCCACTCCGGCGCGCACACCTTCACCACGCCGAACTTGGTGCCCATCGCGATGCCCGGCGACCCCTCGGCCGTCAGCGGCGCCAGGCCGATCACCCGTTCGCCCTTCTCCAGCGGCACCAGCTCGGAGGCGGACATGCCGCCGCGGAGCGAGACCGTGCCGGACTGCTCGGGCAGCACCGGCAGCGGCAGGACGTCGGTCTTGAACGCCCGGCCCCGGTTGGTGACCAGCAGGATCCGGCCGCGCGCGGTGGAGTGGATCACCGCTCGTACCGCGTCGTGTTTGACCCGGCCGCTGCGCCGGCGCGCCTCGGTCGACTCCTCGCTCTCCGCCGCGGTCCGGGCGATCAGTCCGGTCGCCGAGAGGATCACCTGGCAGGGGTCGTCGGCCACCTCGAGCGGGCCGGCCGGCACCGAGGCGGCCAGCACCTCCTTGAGGTCGCCGTCGATCAGCGTGGTGTGCCGGGGCCGGCCGAACTCGGCGGCGACCTCGGCCAGCTCGTCGGAGACGACCTGCTTGAGCACGTCCTCGTTGTCGAGGATCCGGCTCAGCTCGGCGATCTCGTTGCGCAGCCGCTCCTGCTCGGTCTCCAGCTCGATCCGGTCGAACCGGGTGAGCCGCCGCAGCGGGGTGTCCAGAATGTAGGTCGCCTGGATGTCGGAGAGCCCGAACTCCGCCATCAGGCCGGTCTTGGCCGAGGCGGCGTCGTCGCTGGCCCGGATGATCGCGACCACCCGGTCGATGTCGATCAGGGCGATCAGCAGGCCGTCGACCAGGTGCAGACGGTCGGCCCGCTTGGTGCGGCGATACTCGGTGCGCCGGGTGACGACCTCGTAGCGGTGCTGGACGAAGACCTCGAGCAGCGCCTTGAGCCCGAGGGTCCGCGGCTGCCCGTCGACCAGCACCAGGTTGTTGATGCCGAACGAGCTCTCCAGCGGGGTCAGACGGTAAAGGTCGGCGAGCAGCGCCTGCGGGTTGACGCCGACCTTGCACTCGATCACCAGCCGGGTGCCGTGCTCGCGGTCGGTGAGGTCCTTGACGTCGGCGATGCCCTGCAGGCGGGCTGCCTGCCGCTGGCCCCGGCGCGGGCCGGAGCTGATCAGCTTGCCCTTCACCTCGTCGGTGATCGCCTCGATGATCTTCTCGGTGCCGACGCCGTAGGGCAGCTCGGTCACCGTGATCGCCTGACGGCCGCGGCCACCCTCGAGCGGGCCGGTCTGTGCCCGGGCGCGGACGCGCACGACGCCACGTCCCGTCTCGTACGCCCGGCGCACCTCATCGAGCCCGAGGACCTGACCGCCGGTGGGCAGGTCGGGACCCGGCACGAACCGCATCAGGGCGTCGAGATCGGCCTCCGGGTGGGTGATCAGGTGCCGGGCGGCCGCGACCACCTCGCCCAGGTTGTGCGGGATCATGTTGGTCGCCATCCCGACCGCGATCCCGGACGTGCCGTTGACCAGCAGGTTGGGGAACGCC
Organism: Actinoplanes sp. NBC_00393; assembly: GCF_036053395.1. Lineage (NCBI taxonomy): Bacteria > Bacillati > Actinomycetota > Actinomycetes > Micromonosporales > Micromonosporaceae > Actinoplanes > Actinoplanes sp. NBC_00393. Next base: position 6,405,185 of record NZ_CP107942.1, read on the forward strand.
GCCGGCAGCACCTTGGGCTCCTGCTCGGAGCCGTCATAGGTGGGCTTGAAGTCGACCGTGCCCTCGCCCAGCTCGCCGACCAGCAGCATCGCCTCACGCGACATCCGGGCCTCGGTGTACCGCGCGGCGGCCGGCCCGTCGTCGGGTGAGCCGAAGTTGCCGTGCCCGTCGATGAGCGGGGTGTTCAGCGAGAAGTCCTGGGCGAGCCGGACCAGGGCGTCATAGATCGCGACGTCGCCGTGCGGGTGGTACTTACCCATCACGTCGCCGACCACCCGGGCGGACTTCACATATGCCCGGTCCGGCCGGTGCCCCTGCTCGGACATCGACCACAGGATCCGCCGGTGCACCGGCTTGAGACCGTCCCGCGCATCCGGCAGCGCCCGGGAGTGGATCACCGAGTATGCGTACTCCAGGTAGGAGTCCTCCACCTCGGTGCTGAGCGGGTTGTCGATGACCCGGGCGCCGGCCTGGTCGAACGCGGACAGGTCGACGCGGTTCTCGGATTTGCGGCGTGCCATTGGTAGCGAACCTCTCAGGCGTCGATCGTCTCTTGGTCGATCCGGCCGGCGGCCTCGATCAACCAGTTCTTCCGGGGTTCGACCCGCTCACCCATCAGCAGCTCGAGGGTCGCCTCGGCGCGTTCGGCGTCCTCGATGGTGATCCGCCGCACGGTCCGCGCGGCCGGGTTCATCGTGGTCTCCCAGAGCTCGTCGGCGTCCATCTCGCCGAGACCCTTGAATCGGGGCACCGGTTTCTGGACCTGCCGGCCGTCCCGCTCGATGCGCGCGACGGTGCTCTCCATCTCCTGCTGGGTGTAGGTGAAGAGGGTCTCCGAGTTGCGGCCCTTGGTGACCACCTTGTGCAATGGCGGCATCGCGGCGAAGAGTCGGCCGTGCTCGATGACCGGCCGCATGTACTTGGCGAACAGCGTGATCAGCAGGGTCCGGATGTGCGAGCCGTCGACATCCGCGTCGGCCATGATCATTACCCGGCCGTACCGCATGTTGCCGATCTCGAAGGTGCGGCCGGAGCCGGCGCCGAGGACCTGCACGATCGCCGAGCACTCGGCGTTGTCGAGCACCTGCTGCAGGCTGGCCTTCTGCACGTTCAGGATCTTGCCGCGGATCGGGAGGAGCGCCTGGTACTCCGAGGAGCGGGCCATCCGGGCGGTGCCGAGCGCCGAGTCACCCTCGACGATGAACAGCTCGGACCGGTCGATCCCGATCGCCCGGCAGTCGACCAGCTTGGCCGGCATCGACGCGCCCTCGAGCGCGGTCTTGCGGCGCGCCGCGTCCTTCTGCTGTTTCTGGGTGAGCCGCACGCGGGCCGCGTCCACCACCTTCTGCAGAACCGTGCGGGCCTCGGCCTTGGTGCGCCGCCCGTCGATCCACTCCTTCAGATATGCCTCGACGAGCCCCTGCATGACCCGGGTGATCCCGGCCGTGGACAGTTCGTCCTTGGTCTGCGAGGTGAACTGCGGCTCCGGCACCCGGACGTGGATGACCGCGGTCATGCCCTCCAGGAAGTCATCCAGAACCGGCGGCTCCTCCTTGGGCTTGAGCAGCCCACGGGCGTTACGGATGGCCTCGGTGAGCGCCCGCACCATGGCCCGCTCGAAGCCCTTGCGGTGGGTGCCGCCATGCACGTTGCGGATCGTGTTGGTGAAGCACTCGACGGTCCGCTCATACCCCGTACCCCAGCGGAAGGCGATCTCGACCTGGGCCTGCCGCACCACGTTGGACTGCATGACGCCGTTGGCGTCGGCGGCGTTCTCCTTGTACGTCCCCTCGCCGGTGACCACCAGCACCCCGGAGACCGGCTTGTCACCGGCCGGGGTGAGGAACTCGACCATGTCGGTGAGCCCGTTCGGGTAGTGGAAGGTCTCGGTGACCGGCTCCTCGGCGGCCGCGTCGAACAGTGTGTACTGCACGCCGGGGACCAGGAAGGCGGTGTTGCGCAGCTTGGTGCGGACGGCGTCGACGTCGAGGCGGGCGCCGGCCTCGAAGTAGCGGGCGTCGTACCAATACCGGATCGAGGTGCCGGACGGCTCGCCCCGCTTCATCCGGCGGACCACCCGCAGGCCCGGCTCGCGGCTGAACGACGCGTCCGGCCCGGGGCCGTCGAAGATGCCCGGCAGGCCGCGCTGGAACGAGATCTCGTGGACCTTGCCGTCCCGCTTCACAGTGACGTCGAAGCGCAGGGCGAGCGCATTGACGGCGGAGGCGCCGACGCCGTGCAGGCCGCCGGAGGTCTTGTAGCCGGAGCCGCCGAACTTGCCGCCGGCGTGCAGGCGGGTCAGCACCAGCTCGACGCCGCTGAGCCCGGACTTGGCGTGCACGTCGGTCGGGATGCCCCGGCCGTCGTCGTCGACCTGGACCGAGCCGTCGGCGTGCAGGATCACCGACACCTTGGTCGCGTGCCCGCCGACGCCCTCGTCGGTCGAGTTGTCGATGATCTCGTTGGCGAGGTGGTTGATGCCCCGGCTGTCCGTCGACCCGATGTACATCCCGGGGCGTTTCCGGACGGCGTCCAGCCCTTCCAGGTGCGTGAGGTCGTCAGCCCCGTACAAGGTCTCTGGCTGTGCGGTCACGAGGCGGCACTCCTGATGGGCCATGGGTGGTCAGGTCGGCGCGAGCCTACCCGGCGCCTACGACACTTCTGCCCCAGGCGAGCCAGGTCTAGACCACCCAGTGGCCGAAAACCGGACAAAGATCACTATAAGGTGTGCTACGCCGCGATGGCGAGTGGCGCCAGCTGCGGCTGCAGGGCCCGCCAGAGGTCGAGCGGGTACGGCTTGCCGGGCACCGAGACCGGCGGCAGTTCCTGGTACGCGATCAGCTCGTCGGTGACCTCCCGGGTGGCCGAGCAGACCACCACGGTGTCGTGCGGCGCGTACGCCTGCAACCGGGCAGCCGTGCTCACCACGCTGCCGCTGATCATCCCGTAACCGCCGTCGAACGCCGCCATGGTGTCGACGATCACCTCGCCGGTGGCGAGCCCGACCCGGGTGCGGACCGGGAACCTGCCGGCCAGGAGGCGCCCCCTCAACGCCTCCTGGACCGACAGGCCCGCCCGGACCGCCGCCGCGGCCGCTTCCGGCCCGAAGCCGTCCACGTCGGCGCCGAAGACCGCCATCACCGCGTCACCGACGTACTTCTCGACGATCCCGCCGCACTCGCGCACCACGGCCGCCACCGTGGAGAAGTAGTCGCGTTGCAGGGCACGGACGTCCGCACAGTCCAGCCGGTCCACCAGAGCGGTGAAGCCGACGATGTCGATGAACAGCACGGTCACGTCCTGGCGCCGCTCCTGATCGGCCATGGTGATGATGGTCATGTGTCTCACGCTCCCCCAGATCAATGCGTTGACCGGGAGAACGGTGCCAGCCCAGGACAAGCGGCGGATCCGCAGAACGACGTATCTCTGACAGCATCGCCACCCGTCATTTTTGTGACGCAGAACAGTCCGAACCGACGACAACGTGGTAGGCCGATTCGCATTAGGCTGCCGGTCATGGCCAGCGAAGGGGAGGACGGGCCGCTTGTCGGGCGCACCGGCACGCTGGCCGATGTCCAGTCCTACCTGCGCGACGTCGGTCCCGGTGGAACAGCTGCGGTGTTCGTGACCGGGGAGAGCGGCGTCGGCAAGAGCCGCTTGCTGCGCGAAACCGCCGAAGCCCTGGGCGGTACGGGCTTCGCCGTGCTCTCCGGCACCTGTTTGGACATCGGCGACGCCTCGCCGCTGCACCCGGTGCTGCAGGCGCTGCGGCGGCACGGCAGCAGCAGCGCGCCCCCGGCCGCGGCGGCCGACGACGCCGGCGCCCTGCTCGACCGGGTCTCGCACGAGCTGCGCGCGATCGCCGGTGACCAGCGGCTGCTGCTCGTCCTCGACGATCTGCAGTGGGCCGACCGCAGCACCCGTCAGCTGCTGCTCTACCTGCTCGCCGGCCTCGGTGACGTGCGCATCTCGGTGCTCGCCGCGATCCGGGCCGAGGCGCTGCACGGCACCCACCCGCTTCGCCGCGTGCTCGCCGAGCTGCGCCGATTGCGTTCGGTGCGGGTCGTCGACCTCGCCCCGCTGAACCAGGATCACACCCGCGAGCTGGTCTCCTCGATCGTCGGCACCGACGTCGCCGTCGAGGATGCGGAGCGGGTCTACAAACGCAGTGGCGGCAACCCGTTCGTCGCCGAGGAACTGGCCCGTGACCTGCGCGACGGCCGGGTGGAGCTGTCCGACACGCTGCGCGAGATCTTCCTGTCCCGGGTGGACGAGTTGCCCGCCAACGCGCACGCCGTGGTGCACGCGCTGGCCGCCGGGGTGGAGCCGGTGGACCACGCCGTGCTGTCCCGAGTGGTCCCGCTGCCCGAGGACCAGCTGCTCGAGGCGGTGCGGGCCGCGGTGGCGCACCGGTTCGTGGCCGGCGACGGCGACGGTTACCGCCTGCGGCACCGCCTGGTCGCCGAGATCCTCGAGCAGGAGGTGCTGCCCGCCGAGGCCACCGCCCTGCACCGGCGGTACGCGGAGGCTCTGGAGTCGGCCGGCGGCGAGCCGGATCATGCCCGCCTGGCGTTCCATTGGCAGCGCGCCGGCGTACCGTCTCGGGCTCTTCCTCCGGTGATCGCCGCGGCCCGCGCCGCTGAGGCGCTGTACGGGTTCGCCGAGGCCCACCGCTACTGGACCATCGCGCTGCAGATCACCACCGATGAGGATCCGGAGCGCACCGAGCTGCTCGGCCACGCCGCGGAGTCGGCCAACCAGTGCGGCGAGCACCTGCTGGCGCTGGCCCGGCTGGAGGAGCTGGCCAAGCGCAGCGACGCGCCCGGGCAATGCGAGATCCACCTGCGCCGGGCCCGCTACCTGGCCGCCGCCGGCCGGTCGGCCCCCGCCGAGACGGAGTACGAGCGCGCCCTCGAAGCAGCCGACTGCACCTCGTCGCAGCGCGCGGCAGCCGCCGCGTCCCTCGCCGAGTTGTTGTTGCACCTGGGGCGCTATGCGGACGCCAACGAGCGCGCCCGCGAGGCCCTGGACCTGGCCGCCGTCGACGGCTCCACCGCCGACCTGGTGCGGGCCAGTGCCGCGCTCGGTTTCAGCTCCGCCTTCCGCGAGGACCCGGATGCCGGCCTGGCCGTGATCCGGCACGCCGTGGAGATCGCCGAGCGCTCCGGCCACCCGGACGACCTGGGCGTGGCCTATCTGCACCTCGCCGAGCTGCTCACCGGCCCGCTGAACAACATCGAGGAGGGCGTGCTGGTCGCCCGCCGCGGCGCCGAGCGGCTGGCCTCGCTGAACGTGGGCCGCACCTACCAGACCCGGCTGCTGGCGATCGCCGCGAAAGGACTGTTCCGGGTCGGTCAGTGGGCCGAGGCGGACGCGGTTCTGGAAACCGCGATGCGGCACCGCCCGTCCGGGGCCGACGCGGTGGAGCTGCTGCTCTCCCGCTCGCAGCTGTGGGTCGGTTTCGGCGAGGTGGACAACGCCCGCCGGGACCTGGACGCGGTGGCCACCCTGCTGGCCGGCGGCGGCGCGCGGCACGTGCTGCCGATGCTGACCCTGCGCGCCGGCCTGGCGATGTGGCTGGGCGAGCACGCCGACGCGAGGGCCGCGGTGCAGCGCGGTCTGACCGAGACCCGCTCGGACGATCTGGTGCTGCTCGGCGTGCTGGCCTGGCACGGCCTGCGCGCCGAGGCGGAGGCGCACGTCGCCGGAAAACCGGTCGATCCCGCGGCGATCCGCCGGCTGAAGACGGTCCGGGACCGGCTCGCCGACGGCGTGAACAATGCCGGGGCGGCCCGCGGGGTGGTGGACGCCTACCTCGACCTGTGTGCCGCCGAGCTCAGCCGGATCGAGAACCGGCACGATCCGGCGCCGTGGGCCCGGGCCGCCGCCATCTGGGACCGGCGTCAGCAGCCGTACCCGGCGGCGTATGCCCGGCTGCGCCACGCCGAGGCCTCGTTGCACCGCAAGTCGCGCCGGACCACGGCGGTCGCCGGGCTGCGCGCGGCGTATGAGACCGCGACCGCGATGGGCGCCCGCCCGTTCGCGAACGAGATCCGCGGGGTCGCCCAGCGGTTCCGGGTCTCGCTGGCCGACGACACGCCGACGGTCGAGATGACCTTGCCGGAGGAGGTCACCGACGAGCTGGCGGTGCTGACCGGGCGCGAGCGCGAGGTGCTGGCCGCGGTCGCGGAGGGGCTGACCAACCGGGAGATCGGTGCGAAGCTCTTCATCAGTGAGCGGACGGTCGGCGTCCATTTGGGACATATCTTCGACAAGCTGCAGGTGCGTACTCGCGTGCAAGCAAGTCGCGTCTATCTAACAGCGGCCTGACCAGGCAATCGTTACCTCGGCGTGACATACGTACGAGGAATACGTCGTTCTACCGATCCCCCGGCGCAGCCTCGATGGAAGGGTGATGCGCACGGGGGAGCACCGCCCGGTGGTTGACGCCGCCGGGCGGTGCTGGGGGCCCTCCGCATTTCTGCATCACCCGTGGAGGATCCGATGACCCAGCCCATCTGGGGCCCGGTGCAGCAGGAGATGCACGACATCCTGCAACAGCACCCCGACGACGTGCCCGCCGTGGTCGATCAGCTCGCCCAGCTGCAGGAAGTCCTGTGCCGTGTGCCGCCGCTGCTGCACAGCAACCCGCTGGCCGACTTCAACAAGCTGTACCTGACCATCACCGAGAACGTGCTGGAGCGTCTCTACGCCGGCAAGTTCAAGGACCCGGCGTTCCTGTCCCGGCTGGATGTGGAGTTCGCGGCGCGCTACTTCGACGCGCTGCGCTACTGGACCGAGGCCAGCCCGGCCTGTCCCGGTGTCTGGGCCGGCCTGTTCTGCCGCGTTCCCGGGCCGGACGCCCGCCCGCTGCCGTCCGCGGTCGCCGGGGTGAACGCGCACATCAACTTCGACCTGCCGTTCGCACTGGTCACCACCTTCGACCACCTGGGCAGCGACCCCATCGACGGCAGCGACCAGCACCACGACTACCTGCAGGTCAACGACATCTTCGCGGAGGAGATCCCGGGCCTGCGCCGCGGCTACCTGGACCGGTGGCAGCTGCTCATCGACACGATGAACGGCGACCTGGACGACTGGTGGCAGGGCGAGATGGTGGAGTACACGCGGAACGTCGCGTGGCGCAACGCGCAGAAGGTCTGGGCGATCCGGCACGACCTGATCGCGCTGGACAAGGAGCGCCGCCGCCTCGACAAGACCGCCACCGGCCTGGGCAAGCTGCTGCTGTCGCCGTTCGCCGACTTCCTGCAGTAACCGGCTCCATCACTTCAGGATGATCAGGCGGGCCTTCGTCACGGCACCGTCGCGCACGCCACCGAGGCCGACCTCGGCGCCGGTGGTGAGCGCGGCCTTGTCGGCCGGCTCGCGGTCCTTGACCACCCGTAGCGGGTCGCCGTAGGTCCAGGTCAGGTCGAAACCGTCGGTGGATTCGACGGTGACGCCCGCGTCGGTCACCGCGGTGATCTTGCCGCGCTGCACCACGACGGTGCGTACGCCGTCCTTCGCCTGCACCGTCATCTCACCGTGCAGGGTGTTCTTGCGCAGCTGCTTTCGGACGGCCCCCGGGCGGACGTCCTGGGAGTGGCCCGCGGCTTCCTCGAACGCCACGAGCTCCGCATCGACGGCGTCCAGCGAATCAGCCTGGGGCACGGCGCCACAGGCCGCGAGAGCGAGGGCGGTGGAGACGCCGGCGACGATCAGAGCGATTCGGGTACGGGTACGAGTCATGCCCGGAATCCTGGCCCCCCGCTGCTCGAACGCTGTCAGGCGATTGTTCGGGTCCGGTAAGGAAGCTCCACGGTGAACATCGCCCCACCCTCGGGAGCGTGTCCCGCGGTGATCCCACCACCGAGCCGCCCCACCAGCCGGGCGGCCAGAGCCAGACCCAGCCCGCTGCCGACCGCCCGGACACCGCGGTAACGCCGGTTCAGCTCACCCCGGTCGAAGGCCACTGCCAGGTCGTCGTCGGTGAACCCCGGACCTCCGTCGCGTACCTCGACGATGCCTCCGGCACGGACCGCCAGCACCAGCGGCGCGCCGGCCGGGACCACCCGCAGCGCGTTCTCGCAGAGGCCGTCCAGCACCTGCCGGATCCGGCCCGGGTCGGTGTCCACCATGACCGGTTCGCCGGGGAGCTCCAGGACGAGGCGGGGTCCGTCCGGCCCGCACCGGGCCGTCCACGCCTGGCCGGCCTCCCGGACCAGTTCGACCAGGTCGATCGGGACCACGTCGAGGGGCAGGTCGGCGGCTTCCAGCCGGGCGAGCACCAGCAGGTCGGAGATCAGCCGGTCCAGCCGGTCGGCCTCGCCGAGCATGGTGGCGCCGGCCTGCTCGGTCCCCTCCCCCGTGATCACCCCGTCGGCGAGGGCCTCCGCGTACCCCCGGAGCGTGGCCAGCGGCGTACGCAACTCGTGCGACACCGACAGCAGGAAGTCCCGTTCCCGCCCCTCGCTGATCTGCAGGTCCGAGGCGAGCTGGTTGATCGCGTCGGCGAGCCGGACCGCCTCGGCCGGGCCCCGGCGGGCGATCCGGACTGACCGGTCGCCGGTGGAGAGCCGGCCGGCCGCGGCGGCGGCGAGTGCGAGCGGCCGGGTGACGAAGCGGGCCAGCAGGGCGCCGGCCAGGATCCCGCCCAGCAGGCCGGCCAGCAGTGCGACCCAGATGCTGCTCAGTACGCGTACCGCCACGCCGGACGAGGCCGCCTTGGTCAGGACCACCCCGCTGTTCCGGCCGGAGAGCGGTCGCCCGGCGATGAACGAGGAACGCCCGTCCACCGGTCCCCGCATGTCGATCACGGTTCCGCCGGCGACCCGCTGCACCACCCGCTCGGGCAGGCCCGCCCGGTCGGCGATCCCGCGCCGGATCAGGTAGATCTCGATGTCGTCCTGGCGCAGCCGGCGGGCGATCCGCTCCCGGGCGGCCGGCCGCTCGTCGGCCAGTAGCTCCACCGCGAGCGCGGTCTTGTCCATCAGCTCGGCGCGGATCTGGGTGTTCACCGAGCGGACCGCCACTGGTACGGCCACCAGCGCGGTGACGATCACGGCGACCACCGCGGTGGCGGCGGTGACCAGCACAGCGCGCCCGGTCAGGGTGCGGAAGAAGTCACGCATCAGCCGAGTACCCGACGCCGCGGACCGTCCTTATCACCGTGGCGGCGTCGCCCAGCTTGGCCCGGACCTGCGCCACGTGCACATCGACGGTACGGGTGCCGGCGTGTGACGCGTACCCCCAGACCGCGGCCAGCAGCTCCTCCCGGGTGAACACCCGCCCGGGCCGGCCCAGCAGATGGGCGAGCAGGTCGAACTCGGTCGCCGTCAGGATCAGCGGCGCACCTCCGACGGTCACCAGCCGCCGGCCCGGGTCGAGGGTCACCGGCCCGAGTGTGCGTACCTGTTCGGCGGGTGGCCCCGACGCCCGCCGCAGCAGCGCCTTGACCCGGGTGACCAGCTCGCGCGGGCTGAACGGCTTGGTGACGTAGTCGTCGCCGCCCAGCTCCAGCCCGAGGATCCGGTCCACTTCGTCGTCCCGCGCGGTCAGGAAGATCACCGGCGTCCAGTCGCCCTCGGCCCGCATCCGCCGGCAGACCTCGGTGCCGTCCAGGCCGGGCAGGGCGATGTCGAGGATGCAGGCGACCGGGCGCAGTCGTCGCGCGGCGGCCAGCCCGGCGACTCCGTCGTGCTCGACCTGCACGCCGAAACCCTCCCGGCTCAAGTAGAGCCGCACCAGGTCGGCGATCGGCCGTTCGTCCTCGACGACGAGGACCAGTCCCTTCGGGGGCTCAGTCACGGCTGCCATCATGCCGGTCCCGAGCACCCGCGCCAGGCCGGGAACGCTCCCAAATATCGGAAAGCGCTTTCCATCGCGTGCTATAAAGACGTTTCAAGGCGCTGCCGGACACCCTGTCCCGCCCGACCGGCAACCCCGTCGCACCATGAGCCGGGCGAGGCGTCGCACACGGGGGGATGCCTCGCCCACCCAAACCGGCTCAGCGGCCCAGTCCCGCCTCCCGGGCCCGAACGATCGCCTCGGCCCGGTCCGCCACCTGCAGTTTCGTGAAGACGTTCGAGACGTTGTTGCGGACCGTCTTCGGCGACAGGTAGAGAGCGGCGGCGATCTGCGCGTTCGAGCGGCCCGCCGCGAGCAGCTCGAGGATCTCCCGTTCCCGGGCCGTGAGCTGCGGGAACGCCTCGGTCGGCGCGGGCGGCCCAGCGGCGAAGAACTCCGCGATGCGCTGAGCCAGGGTGGCGCCGAAGACCGCCCCACCAGCCGCCACCGTGGTGATCGCCCGGACGATCTCCTCCTGCTCGGCGCCCTTCACCAGGTAGCCGCGGGCGCCGGCCCGGACCGCGGCGAAGACCGTGCCGTCGTCCTCGGACATGGTCAGCACCAGCACCCCGACGCCGGGCGCGTCGGCAGCCAGCCGGCGGGTGGCCTCGACGCCGTTGAGCCGGGGCATCTGCACGTCCATCACCACGACGTCGGGCCGCAGACGGCCGGCCGCGGCGACCGCCTCGACACCGTCCGCGGCGGTGCCGACAACCTCGATGCCGTCGACCGTGGCGAGCAGCATGGCCAGCCCGTCCCGGAAGATCGGATGGTCGTCGGCGACGAGAACGCGAATCGGGTCGGTCACTTCAGCACTCCCATGGGTAGCCGCGCCCGGACCACGGTTCCCCGGTCGCCGGGGCACTCTATCCGGCACTCCCCGCCCAGCTCAGCGGCCCGTTCCCGGAGCGAGACCAGGCCGACCCCGGTCGGTGTCCCGGACGGGATGCCGACGCCGTCGTCGGTGACCTCGACGACGAGCTCACCGCCGGTGACGTCCAGGCGGACCTGGCAGGTGGTCGCGGCGGCATGCCGGGCCACGTTCGCCAGGGCTTCCGAGGCGATCCGGTACGCCGCCACCTCCACCGCCGCCGGCAACTGCTCCAGCCCGTCACCGCCGTCGACCGTCACGGTCAGACCGGGCGCCCGGAGCCGGGACGCCTGCTGCCGGACCGCGCCGAGCAGGCCCACGTCGTCCAGAGCCGGTGGTCGCAGGTCGTGCACGAGCCGGCGTACATCCGCAACCGCCGCACCGGCGTCCTCGCGCGCCTGCTTCAGCAGCCGGTCCGCCTCCTGCGGGTTCTTGGCGGCCAGGTTGCGGGCGGTGTCGATGCGCAGCGCGACCCCACCGAGCGTCGGTCCGAGCCCGTCATGCAGATCGCGGCGCAGGCGGCGGCGCTCCTCCTCGCGGGCCGCCACGATCAGTTCCCGGCCGCGCTGCAGCTCCCGCACCAGGTGCGCGGAGCGTGCGGCGATCGCGGCCTGCCGCACCACGTCGCCGAGCAGCCGCTCGTCGCGCTTGGAGAGCGCGACCCGGGGACCGTTGGCGGGCAGCACGACCCGGCCCACCGGCTCGCCACGATAGGTGATCGGCAGCGTGGTGGCGGCCCCGTGCAACGTGCCCACGGTGGCGATCACCTTGGCGCCGCCGGGCTGGTCCACCTCGACCGACACGTACGGCGAACGGAACGCCTCGGCGACCGTCCGCGCGACCGCGAGCAGCTCGTCCTCCGGGGAGGTGGACCGCTCCAGCTGTTCGGCGAGCCCGGCGACCACCCGGTACGGATCGTCGCGCCGGCCCAGCACCAACCGCCGGACGAGCAGCCACAGCCGGTGTCGCAGCGGCCCGTACCCGGCCGTGACCAGCAGCAGCGCGACCACGGCGGCGTCGCGTTCGGGCAGGCTCTGGCCGAGCAGCAGACCGGTCACGCCGAGCACGCACGCGTCCACGACCAGCACGGTCACGGCCATCGCGGAGTACAGGACGGTGCCGCCGAGCAGCCGGTCGACGTCGAGCAGGGTGGGCCGGGCGATCGCGATGGCCACCACCGCGCCGGTGAAGCCGACGGTGGGGCCGAGCGCGACCGCGGAGAGCTCCGGCAGGGCAAGCACCCCGGCCACCACCAGCAGGTTGACGATCGCCGCCCAGAGTAGCCAGCGCATCCGCAGCCGGTCCTCGCCGACCACCCGCCGGTATCGGTGGACGACCACGGCGACCGGCGCGAGCATCCCGAGCGGCAGGGCCACGAACGACAGCTGCATGATCGCGACCCACCAGCCCTCCGGCAGCGGGAACGAGGTCGGGTCGAGGTTCAGCCCGGCGAACGGCTCGGGCATCGGCGTGCCGGCCCGCTCCTGCGCACTGGCCGCCGGGATGAACAGGTGAACCACCGGCATCAGGCTGGTCAGCGCGAGGCTCGCGTAAGCGAAGATCCGCCACCGGCCGTCCGGCAACCGGCCACTCGGATAGATCAGCAGCAGCAGCGGAACCCAGACCATCAGCGCGGCGCCGAGCCGCTGATAGATGTAGAAGGCCGCCGAGGCGCCCGGCAGATCGAACCAGGTGGCGTAACCCAGCCAGCTCGCCGCGGCGGCGTCCAGGCACCAGTGCACGCCGGCGAGGCTGAGCAGCCACGCGATCGGGTGTCGCGGCATCCGCAGCATCAGCAACGCCCCGGGGATGGCCAGGCCCAGCCCGGGGATTCCCGCCATCCACGCCGGGTCGGACTCGATCGTCTCGCGATGCGCCGAAGGCACCTGCAGGTCGAGCAGCGAGGCGCCGATCAGGGACCCGACCGACACCGCGAGCACCACGATCATCGCCTTCTTCACGCGCCCATATTCGCAGCCCTGCTGTCCCGCGGTCGCTGGGCGGATGTCCCGGGTCACCCGGGACATCAGCGGGGACACGTTCGGTGGCGCGCGGCCCTGCCCGCCCGGGACGCGTCCCGACCAAAGTTCTCCCCGTCGAAACACCTCGGGAGGAACGAAAATGAGCATCAGCACCACGCCGGCCCCGGCCCGCAACGACGACCGGACCCGGCCCGCGATCAGCACGAAGGCCGTTCGCCGCACCGGCTGGGCCGTAGCGGCCGGTGCCGCCCTCTGGTCGGCCACCTACTTCATGTTCAACCCGCAGACCACCGACCCGACCGAGATCACGATCATCGATCTGGGCGCGCTGCCCGTACAGTTCTCCCTGATGGCCCTGGTCATGGTCCAGCTGCGCACCGGTGCCACCGGCACCACCCGCCTCGCCCGCGGCATGCTCCGGGTAGAACTGGTCCTCCTCAGCCTGGCCACCCTGTGGAGCGCCCTGCACGGCGCCTTCCCCGCCTTCCGCGACGACCTGTGGCTGGCCATCCTGGACGTCTTCTGGCCCCTCTCCATGCTCGGCATGTTCATCATCGGCGTGAAGATCGCCTTCGCCGCCCGCTGGCAGGGCCTGGCCCGCTGGTACCCCCTCATCGCCGAAAGCTGGGTCTTCATCACCCTCCCCGCGATGGGCATCTTCGGCGCCACGGTGGGCCGCTTCGTAGGCGCCACCCACCTCCTGATCGGCTACGCCGCCCTGGGCGTGCTGCTCGCCCTCCGCCCCCACCTCACCGGCGCCCGCGACTGACCACCAGGTCCGCCACCCGCCCACCGCAACAACCTTGCTCGCCGGCGACTGGCCACCCGGCCACCGCCACCGCCACCGCCACCGCCACCGATCAACCCTGTTCACCGGCGCGCCGTCCGGCCGCCACAACCAGCCGAGGTTCGTGCGTTCATCGCCGGCCCCGACCGGACCTGCTAATCGGTCGCCCTCCGCAGAGGGCGACCTTCCCACCGCAAGGTACGGGTCAGCGCCGTCCCGCCCAATTTCCACCGTCCCCGGCTACAACGCCGCCACCAGCGCCGTCTCGGCCCACAACGCGACCGCCGGGCTTATGCAGCCCGCCACGGTCCAACCAACACCGCGCGCCAGCCGGCCACCCCGGCTGGCGCGCAGTGCTGTATCCGGCCATCTACGCCGCGCAGTGCTGTGCCCAGCCCACTCGCGCGCAGTGCTGCACTCCGCCTACCCGCGCGCAGTGCTGCACTCCGCCCACCACACGCGCAGCGCTGCACCCGGCAACCACACGCGCAGCGCTGCACCCGGCCCACCGCGCGCAGTGCCGCAACCAGTTCGCCACGCGCGCAGTGCTTGCATCCAGGCCACCACACCGTCCAGCCCGGCGGTTCGGCCGTGGCGCCGCTTGGCGCCCGACGAATTCGGAGGTCCTCGCCCGCCCTCCTCCGAACCGATGTCGCGGATCCAGGAATGCAGTTCCTGCGAAATCTTCGGAGCAGGCAGCATGCAGCCAGGAATTCCGCGACGAGGCCGAGCCAGCCAATCCTGAACTACTAGGTGACCTCTCGAAGTGCCACATTCGTCCTCATTTGCCAAGGTTTCGCAATGTTTGAGCGGTTCGCCATCGATCACTCTGGCCCGCTTGCCTACACCCGCAACCGCCGACGGCGACAACTGCGTCGAGGAGGCCGCCTCGGGAGCGGGCTTCGAAGGAGCCGCCCGACGCGAACGAGCCTCAGCGGTAATCCGCCCCGACGACGCAGGCGCAGAAGTCGTGCGCGCGAGCGAGGGGCGGGAGGGTGGGGTCGGCGGTTCGGCCGTTGCGAAGCAGCCAGGGAAAGGATTTTCGGAGTAGTTCCATTCCGGCAAGGGCGGTCCGCCAGTGCTTGGGCTGAGCAAACACGGTTCACCAGTGCTCCGGCTGGGCGAACACGGTTCGGCCGCGCTTAAGCTGGGCGGACACGGTTCCCCAGCGCTCCGACTGAGCGAACAGGGTTCGGCAGCGCTCGGGCTGGGCGGCCAGGCTTCGGCAGCGCTCGGGCTGGGCGAGCACGGTTCGGCAGCGCCCGGATGGGGCGAACACGGTTCAGCGGCTCTTGCCGGTTGAGCTTCTTCTCGTGGATTGTCGGCGGGCTCGGCCGCGGGCTCGCTGGGGCGGCTGCGGGCGTGGCGGAGACGGTCGGCGTGGCGGCGGGCGAGGCCCCAAACACGGTGGCGCTCATGCTCGCGGCGGAACGCCTCGCGCTCAGGGGAATAGCGACGCGATGCGGTCCGGTCACGCATTGTGGCCAATTCGGCCGAGGAGAAGAATTGCATCTGCCGCATGCTCCAATTATCCGCCACGAACGACCCCTCCGGTCAGTATTCGATCATGCCAATACAGATTTCAAACCGCGGACTTATTTGCAATATTTGCTAGGCAAGTTGCGTCGGCCGAGTGGCGGGCGGGCCGCTGTGAACGATCGTGCCACATTGTTAAGGCGAGGTTGAAACCGGCGAAAGTGGCGGACCGGCCGGACAGCGGCATAGGCGAGACGCTACCGGGTCAGCGAAGCGGTGAAACCAAAGCCGGAACAGGAGGCAGGAAACGGGGGCACAGAAACAAGGATGTTAACGGGCGGAGACAACAGGATCACGAAATCGGCAGAGCAAGGGAATGGCACGGCGGCGGCGAAGTCGGAAGGAATGGGACTGCGGTGGCGACGAATCGGAAAATGCACTGCGGTAACGGCGGAGCCGATAGAAGGGACGGCGGGTGGTGGCGGAGCCGGCAGAGGGACGGTGGGTGGCGGCGAAGCCGGCAGAGGGACGGTGGGTGGCGGCGAAGCCGGCAGAGGGACGGTGGGTGGCGGCGAAGCCGGCAGAGGGACGGTGGGTGGCGGCGAAGCCGGCAGAGGGACGGTGGGTGGCGGCGAAGCCGGCAGAGGGACGGTGGGTGGCGGCGGAGCCGAAAGAAACGGACGGTGGAGGGGACGGAGCCAAAAGAAGGGACCGCGGTGGTGGAGGAGCCGGAGAAAGGGCCGGGAAGCGGGTGCTAACGGAAGGTCCGTGGATGGGGTGGAGTGGGTGGTGGCCGACCCGAGGGTGAGCCCGGCGGGGGCCGGGCGGCCTGGAGTGGGCTGGTGGTCGCGTGGGTGGGCGGGGACTTTGCGTAGGCGTACGCATATGGATCTTGATTTTCGGGGGTAAGAGGGAGGGATGGCTTACGTGAATCCGTCGGGTGAGTTCGCCCGTGATCAGCGTTATATCGGGACCCGGATCACTGCTGACGGGCGCGATGGTTATCCCGTGGAAGCGGGGCGGTATCGGCTGGTGGTGAGCCGGGCCTGTCCGTGGGCGAATCGGGCGATCATCGTGCGGCGGCTGCTCGGGCTGGAGGATGTGCTGTCGATGGGGGTGGCCGGGCCGACGCATGATGAGCGGAGCTGGACGTTTGATCTGGATCCGGGTGGGCGGGATCCGGTTCTGGGGATCGAGCGGCTGCAGGAGGCGTTTCTCGCGCGGTTCCCGGACTATGACAAGGGAATCACCGTTCCGGCGATCGTGGACGTGCCGAGCGGGCAGGTTGTCACCAATGACTTCGCGCAGATCACCATTGATCTGTCGCTGGAGTGGGCGAAATATCACCGGGACGGAGCGCCGCGGCTTTATCCGACAGAGCTGCGTGAAGAGATCGACGCGGTCAATCAGGTGGTTTATAAAGACGTCAACAACGGTGTTTACCGGGCCGGGTTCGCGGGGTCTCAGGAAGCCTATGAATCGGCCTATTCGCGGTTGTTCGAGCGGCTGGACTGGCTGTCAGCACGCCTGGAAGGGCAGCGCTATCTGGTCGGGGACACAATCACCGAGGCGGATGTCCGGCTGTTCACGACGCTGGTCCGGTTCGATGCCGTCTACCACAATCACTTCAAATGCAATCGGTCGAAGCTCAGCGAGATGCCGGTGTTGTGGGCCTACGCGCGTGACCTTTTCCAGACGCCCGGCTTCGGTGACACGATCGATTTCGTGCACATCAAGCAGCATTATTACGAGGTTCACCGGGACATCAATCCCACCGGGATCGTGCCGGCCGGGCCGGACCTCAGCGGCTGGCTGACGCCGCACGGGCGGGCGGAGCTGGGCGGTCGCCCGTTCGGCGACGGGACGCCGCCCTCGCCGCCGTCGGCGGCCGAGACTGTCCCGCCGCAGCACCGCGCTGTCAGCGATCGTTGAGCAGCTCCCGGAGCAGGTCGTTGAGCTGGGTCCGCCTCGCCGCCGGCAGGTGATCGAGCAGGCGTTGCTGTTCGGCGAGGCCGGCGGCGACCGCCTCGTCGGCAAGGTGCCGGCCCTTCGGGGTGAGGCGGACCAGGACGCCGCGCCGGTCGTCGGGCGCGGGCGAGCGGGCCACCAGGCCGGCCTTCTCCAGGCGGTCCAGGCGAGCGGTGGTGCCGCCGGTGCTCAGCATCATCGAGGCGGCGAGCGCGCCCGGGGAGAGCTGGAACGGCTCGCCGGAGCGGCGCAGCGTGGCGAGCACGTCGAACTCGGGGCGGCCGATGCCGTACGCCGCATACGCCTTCTCGACCGCGTCGCCGGCCAACCGTGACAGCCGGTAGATCCGGCCGAACACGCCCATCGCCTCGGTGTCCAGGTCGGGGCGCTCGCGTGCCCACTGCTCGAGGATCCGATCCACGCCGTCGCTCATCACCCCATTATCTCGATGACAAACTTCTCGACAAGAGGTATCTTTACATCGAGATACTTTCTATCGAGGGAGTTCGCCATGCGGGTCCTGCTGGTCACGGCGCTCACCCCCGCCGTGTGGGGGACGACGTACGCGGTGACGACCGAATTCCTCCCGCCGGGCCGGCCCCTGCTCGCGGGTCTCCTGCGCGCTCTGCCGGCCGGGTTGCTTCTGCTCGCGATCACTCGTGAGCTGCCCCGCGGCGCCTGGTGGTGGAAGTCCGCGGTGCTCGGGGCCCTCAACATCGGCATCTTCTTCGCGTTGCTGTTCGTCACGGCCTATCGGTTGCCCGGCGGCATGGCAGCGGTCCTCGGCGCGGTTCAGCCCCTGCTCGTCGCCGGGCTGAGTGTGCTTCTGCTGACCGAGCGCGTGGCTGTGCGTACCGTGATCGCGGGTCTTCTCGGCGCCATCGGTGTCGGACTCGCCGTGCTCACCGCAAGCGCCCGCCTGGATGCGATCGGCGTGCTTGCCGGCCTGGCCGGCGCCGCCTCGATGGCGCTCGGCCTGGTCCTCACCAAGCGCTGGGGCCGCCCCTCGGTCTCGCTGCTCACCGCCACCGGGTGGCAACTCACCGCCGGCGGGCTCCTTCTGATCCCGGTCACATTGATGGTCGAGGGAGTGCCGGGGTCGCTCTCCATGACAAATCTGACCGGGTACGCCTACCTGTCGCTGATCGGGACCGCGCTGGCGTACACGATCTGGTTCCGTGGTCTGGAACGTCTGCCCGCGGCGAAGGTCTCGCTGCTCGCCCAGCTCTCACCGGTGACCGCGACCCTGGTCGGGTGGGCCGCGCTGGACCAGTCGCTGACGCCGGTGCAGCTGGCCGGGATGCTGCTGGCCTTCGGTGCCGTGCTGTGGGGTCAGTCAGTGCATGTCCGCGCTGGTGACCACCCGGTTCGCGAAGCCGGTTCGGGCGGCGCGCAGCATGGCCCGGCCGAGCTCGTCGGTGGTGACGATGTGCTTCGGGACGACCCGCCGCAGGACCGGGACCAGCGGTGCGGTGAACGAGTAAGCGGTGTTGTACCAGCCGGTCTTGGAACGGACGCCCTGGGTCGGCTGGATGAAACCGGGACGAAAGGCGTAGCCGTTCGGGAAGAGCTCCATGATCTCGTTCTCGGTGCGGCCCTTGACGCGTGCCCACATGAGCCGGCCGTTCGCGTCGGTGCCGGCGCCGGAGACGTAGATGAAGGTCAGGTCCGGGTTCAGCCGCGCCAGCGTGCGGGCGGCTGCCATCGGGAAGTCGTAGGAGACCCGCGTGTAGGCGGCCTCGTCCAGACCGACCGAGGAGACGCCGAGGCAGTAGAAGCAGGCGTCGTACCCCGGTAGCTGTCCCTCGATCGGGGACAGATCGGTGAAGTCGGCGAGCGTGACCTCGTGCAGTTTCGGGTGTTTGATCCCCGTCGGTGAACGGGTCACCACCAGCACCTCGGTCACGTCGGGGGCGAGCAGGCTCTCCCGCAGGACACCCTGACCCACCATCCCGGTCGCCCCGAAGACGATCACGCGCATGCCCGCTCCTCCGGCCCGAAAACGTCGTACCCCCGGCCTAGGGTCTCACCGTGGAAGTTGAACGATGGTCCATCGCCCAGGTCGAGGCTCTCGCACCCGACGCGGGTTCGCTGCGGAATGCGCGGGGCGTCACCGGTCAGTTCTCCGCGTCCGGGCAGCTCGGCGACATCCTCTGGGGAGTCTGCCGCAGCTATCAGGTCGCGGCTGATCTGTCCGGGCCGGCGTTCAAATGTTCCTGCCCAAGTCGCAAGATCCCTTGTAAACACGTGCTCGGGCTGCTGCTGCGCTGGGCTGCGGCCGGGGTGGACGCTGGTCCGGCGCCCGAGTTCGCCTCCGGCTGGCAGGCCGCGCGGGCGGCCCGGGCCAAGCCACGCGCGGCCTCCACACCGGATCCGGTCGCCGCGGCGAAACGGGCGCAGGAGCGGGCCGAGCGGGTGGCCGGCGGGATGAGCGAGTTGCGCCGCTGGCTCGACGACCAGGTCGAGCAGGGGCTGGCCGGGTTCGCCCGGGCCGGCCGGCAGGCGTTCGAGCCGATGGCGGCCCGGCTGGTCGACGCGCAGGCGCCCGGTGCGGCCGGCGCGCTCCGCCGGCTCGGTGGCGTCGCCGGCATCGGCCCGCAGTGGGCCGACCGGGTCCTCGGCGAGCTGGCGATGCTCCGGCTGCTGGTCACCGCCCACTCCCGGCTGGACGCGCTCGACCCAGCCCTGGCCGCGACGGTGCGCTCCCGGATCGGCTTTCCCACCTCCACCGAAGACGTGCTGGCCGGCCCACGGGTGTCCGACCGCTGGCAGGTCCTCGGCCGGATCGACTCCGACGACGGCGCGCTGACCACCCGGCGCACCTGGCTGCGCGGTTCCGCGACCGGCCGGTTCGCGCTGGTGCTGTCGTTCGCCGCGCCCGGCCAGTCACTCGCCGCCGATCTGGTGCCGGGCACCGAGTTCCGCGGCGACCTCTGCTTCTATCCCGGCTCCGCGCCGCTGCGCGCGCTCGTCGCCGAGCGCGTCTCCGCGGCCGAGCCGTTCGGCTCGCCTGATGGCGCCGGGCCGATCTCGGCGGCCCTCTCCGGCTGGGCATCGATCCTGGCCGCAGAGCCATGGCGGTACGACGGACCCGTGCTTCTCGCCGACGCGGTTCCCGGGGTGGGCGGTTACCTGGTAGACGGTTTTGGCGCTGCCTTGCCGATCGCGCCGGGTCACCGGGAGCCGTGGTGGCTGCTTGCCGCTGCGGGAGCCGCGCCCGCGACGGTGGCGGCGGAGTGGTCGCCGGCCGGGTTGCGGCCGTTGGCAGCGTGGGTGGACGGGTCGTTCGTGCCGGCCGGTGCAGCGGTTCCTGCGGCGCCGGGGCGGCGTGATCCGGAGTTGCCTGCGGAACTGCTGGCTGCTGCCCTGGTCGGGACTGGGCGGCGGCCCTGGTCCGGCCGGTCGGTTCGGGTCGGCTCGCTTACGGTCGAGCTCGGCGCGGCCTCTCCTGCGCTTCCCGGCTCCGGCTCGCCTGCTCCTGCGCTTCCCGGCTCCGGCCCGCCTGCTCCTGCGCTGCCCGGCTCCGGCTCGCCTGCGGAGGCTGATCTCGCGCCGTCACCTTCGCCGACCGGCTCGGCCTTCCCGCCCACGCACAATGCCGCGGGTGCGCTGCTCGAGGCCGCGGCCGTTGCCTTGACCTGCCGTCGGGCCGGTGTGGTCCCGGAGCGTGGGCGGGAGCCTGTTCCCGCGGCGCCCGCTGAGACCGACGGCCTTCTGCCGCCGGTCGCGGCCGCTCGGCTGGCCCGGATCCTCGGTGGGGGCGCACCCGGGGGCAGCCATCTCGAGCAGGAGCTGCTCGCGCAATGGCTGGGTGCGGCCGCTGCCCGCGGTGGGCTGGTGCCGCCGGCCATGCTGCCGGCCCTTCTCGATGCCGGCCGGCGCAACACGGCGATTCGCACTGAGCTGGCCCAGGTGGCCGGGCGGCGCGGCGCTTGGCTGGCCGGGCAGCGCGGTGACTGGCGCTGGCTGCTCGACGAGACCCTCCCGGTGACCGTGGCCGACTGGCAGACCGCCACGACCGGTGAGCGGCTCAGTCATGTGGCCTCGCTTCGGCGTACTGATCCGGATCAGGCCCGGGAGCTTGTGGAGGGCTTGTGGAAAACGGAGTCCTCGGAGAATCGGGTCCGCTATCTCGGCACTTTCGTCACCGGGCTGTCGCTTCGGGATGAGCCGCTGTTGGAGGCTGCTCTCGATGATCGCCGGAAGGAGGTGCGGGAGGAGGCCCTCGATCTGCTTCGTCACCTGCCGGGTGCGGAGCTCGGCAAGCGGATGGCCTCGCGGGCGCATGCTGCAGTCCGCCTGACCGGCGGGCCGTTCTCTCTCGCTGGGCCTGACTCGCAGGCCAAGCCGCCCTCCTCCCCTGCCGGGCCGGGCGCGCAGGCCCGGCCTCCCGCAGTTGCCGGGCCGGGCTCGCAGGCCGGGCCGGTTCGGCTTCTTGTCGAGCCGCCGGAGGAGCTGGATCCGGCGTTGCGGCGCGACGGGGTCGGTGCCGCGCCCATGCGTGGGATCGGGGCCGGCGCCTGGCTTCTGGAGGAAGTCGTGGCGGGCACGCCGCTGGAGACCTGGACCGACCTGGACCCGGCCGGCTATCTGGCGCTCGCCCGCAACCACGACTGGGCCACCCCGCTGCTGCACGGCTGGGCCAAGGCGGCCGTCACGCAGCGCAACATCGCCTGGGCGGTTGCGCTGCTCGACAGCGACTCCGGCACACTGCGGGAAGCGGTGCGCTGGGATCTGCACCTGGTGCTGCCACCGGATCGGCTGGCCCGGCTCGCCGCCGAAGCATTGCGGGCGGAGGACGGTTCCGCACACCGGCTCCTCGCTCTGCACCCCGGCCCGTGGCCGGACCATCTCGCGGCCGCTGTGCTGGAGACGGTCGCGGCGCGGGCGCGTACCGATCGGCACACCTGGCAGCTCGGCGAGCTGTGCCGGACCGCCGCGCTGGCCATGCCCCCGGCGTATGCGGATCTGGCCGGGCGGCTCGCCGCCCAGCTGGACCAGCTCGTCGACCCGACCCGGGTGCGGCCGGTGGCCGACCTGGCCCGCACCCTCACCTTCCGCCACGAAATGCTTCAGGAGCTTCTGTGACCGCACTGCGACCGCACGCCGAGGATCAGTACGCCGAGGAACTGGCCCTGCTAGCCGACGCCGACGACCGGCCGCGACCGCCGGGCTGGCGCCTGTCGCCACAGGCCGTGGTCACCTATCTGCTGGGCGACGGCGCGAAGATCTCCCCGAAGTACGTGGGGCCCCGCCGGCTCATGGAGGTCGCGGTCGCCACCCTGGCCACCGACCGGGCGCTGCTGCTGCTCGGCGTGCCCGGCACCGCGAAGACCTGGGTCTCCGAGCACCTCGCGGCGGCGATCTCCGGTGACTCGACACTGCTGGTGCAGGGCACGGCGGGCACCGCAGAGGAGGCGATCCGGTACGGGTGGAACTACGCCCGCCTGCTCGCCGAGGGACCGACCGACGCCGCCCTCGTGCCGAGCCCGGTGATGCGGGCCATGCAGACCGGCTCGATCGCCCGGCTCGAGGAGCTCACCCGGGTGCCGTCCGACGTGCAGGACGCCCTGATCACCATTCTCTCCGAGAAGACGCTGCCGTGCTCGGAGCTGAACACCGAGGTGCAGGCCCAGCGCGGCTTCAACCTGATCGCCACCGCCAACGACCGGGACCGCGGGGTCAACGAGCTGTCCAGCGCGCTGCGCCGCCGGTTCAACACGGTGGTGCTTCCGGTGCCGGCCAGCGCCGACGACGAGGTGGAGATCGTGGCCCGTCGGGTCGCCCAGCTCGGCCGGTCGCTGGATCTGCCGGAGGTGCCGGCCGCGCTCGACGAGATCCGCCGGGTCGTCACCGTGTTCCGCGAGCTGCGGAGCGGGATGACCGAGGACGGGCGTACCAAGCTGAAGTCCCCCACCGGCACGCTCTCCACCGCCGAGGCCATCTCGGTGATCACCAACGGGATGGCGCTCGCCGCGCACTTCGGCGACGGCACGCTGCACCCGGGCGACGTGGCTGCCGGGATCCTCGGTGCCGTGGTCAAGGACCCGGTCTCCGACGGGGTCGTCTGGCGGGAATACCTGGAGACCGTCGTTCGCGAGCGGGACGGCTGGCTCGACTTCTACCGGGCCGCGCGCGATGCCTGAACGGCTCTACGGCATCCGGCACCACGGTCCCGGCTCGGCCCGGGCAGTGGTTCGCGCGCTGGAGGCGGATCCGCCGGACGTGCTGCTGATCGAGGGCCCGCCGGAAGCCGACGACCTGGTGCGCTGGGTGGTGGACGAGGGTCTGCAGCCGCCGGTGGCGCTGCTCGGGTATGCGGTGGACGATCCGGGCCGGGCCGCGTTCTGGCCGTTCGCCGTCTTCTCGCCGGAATGGCAGGCGATCAGCTGGGCGGTCCGGCACGAGGTGCCGGTGCGGTTCTTCGACCTTCCGTACGCGTATCGCATTGCTCCCGACCCGGAGGTCGCGCCGCCTGACGAGCCGCCCCGGCGGCCGGTCGATCCCATCGGCGAGCTGGCTGCCGCAGCCGGGTACGACGATCCGGAGCGCTGGTGGGAGGACGTCGTCGAGCACCGGGGTGTGCCGGTCTTCGAGGCGATCGCGGAGGCGATGACCGCCATCCGGGAGACCGCGCCGGAGGATCCGGAGGATCTGGTCCGGGAGGCGTACATGCGGACGGTGCTGCGGGAGGAGCGGCGCCGGCACGACAACATCGCGGTGGTGTGCGGGGCCTGGCACGTGCCGGCGCTCGCCCGCAAAGTGGCGGTCAAGGAGGACACCGCGCTGCTCAAGGGCCGCCGCAAAGGGAAGGCGGCGATCACCTGGGTGCCGTGGACGTACGGGCGGTTGGCGTCCTGGTCGGGTTACGGCGCGGGGGTACGGTCGCCGGGCTGGTATCACCACCTGTTCACGTCCGCTGACGAGGTGGTGCCGCGGTGGCTGGTGGATGCGGCGGGGGTTCTGCGGGCGGAGGGCGTACCGACGTCGTCGGCACACGTCATCGAGGCGACCCGGCTCGCCGAAACCCTCGCCACGATGCGGGGCCGGCCGCTCGCCGGGCTGGCCGAGGTCACCGAGGCCGCCGAGGCGGTGATGTGCGACGGCGAGCCGCTGCGCACCGAGCTGATCTCCCGGCGCCTGGTCGTCGGGGAACGGCTGGGTGCGGTGCCCGACGAGATGCCGGCCGTCCCGCTGGCCCGGGATCTGGCCGCCCAGCAACGCTCGGTGCGTCTCAAGCCGGAGGCCACCGAACGCACCGTGGATCTGGATCTGCGCCGGGACACCGATCTGCGCCGCAGCCGGCTGCTGCACCGGCTGCGCACCCTGGACGTGCCGTGGGGTGAGCGCACGGCCCGGCGGAGCACCGGGACGTTCCGGGAGGAGTGGCGGATCCTCTGGCAGCCGGAGTTCGCTGTGCGGCTCGTCGAGGGCAGCATGTGGGGTACGACGGTGGTCGCGGCGGCTACTGCCCGGGTGGTCCAGCGGGCCCGGGCCGCGAGCACCCTCGCCGAGGTGACCGCGCTGGTGGAGACCTGTCTGCTGGCGGATCTGGCGGAGGCTTATCCGGCGGTGCTCGCGGCTCTGGACACCCGGGCGGCGCTCGACGCGGATGTGCACCACCTGATGGCGGCCGTTCCGGCTCTGGCTCGTACTCTTCGGTACGGCGATGTCCGGCGTACCGATGTGGCTGGTCTGGCCACCGTGACCGCAGGCCTGCTCGGCCGGATCTGTGCCGGGCTGCCGTCGGCGGCCGGCTCCCTCTCCGACGCCGCGGCGAAACAGTTGCGCGACGGGATGGACGGCGTGCACCAGGCGGTCGGCCTGCTCGCCGACGAGAGGCTGCGGGAGCTGTGGCTGACCACGATCGAGTCGCTGGCCACCCGGCCCGACCTGCACGGCTTGCCGGCCGGCCGGCTGACCCGGCTGCTGCTGGACGCGGGCCGGCTGGACGCCGCCGAGGTGCGCCGCCGGTTGCGGCTGCCGCTTACTGTGGGCACCCCGCCCGCCCACGGCGCCGCCTGGGTGGAAGGCTTTCTCTCCGGAGGCGCGCTGCTGCTCGTGCACGACGACGCCCTGCTCGCGCTGGTCGACGACTGGCTGGCGGACATTCCGGCGGACGCGTTCGACGACGTGCTGCCCCTGTTGCGGCGCACGTTCGGCGGGTTCGACGCCGGGGAACGGCGCGCCATCGGCGAACGGGTGGCCGGCGCTCGCCCAGGCGGTGGACAGGCGGTCGCAACGGTTGATCCGGAGCGGGCAGCAACGGTGCTACCTGTTTTGGGCGCCCTGCTCGGCCGCGAGCTTTCGGCAATTCCGCCGCTCCCAACGATCCCCTCGCTTTCCACGATTCCCCCGCTTTCGACGACTTCCTCGGAGGAGACATGAACGAGAAGCAGACCCAACGTGCCGTCGAAGAGCGCCGCCCGCCGGTGCCCGACGTGTGGTTCAGCAGCCCGCCGGAGGACGAGCCTCTGGACGACAAGCCACGAGCGGCCGCCGGCCCGCAGATCCTCTTCAGCAGTCCCGCCCGGCAGCGTGTCAATGAGTGACGAACGCGGGCGCCGATGGCGGCTGGTGCTCGGCGGCGCGGCCGAGGAGTCGCTCGGCTCGGCAGCCGGCCGGGACGGGGCGATGGACGCCGCACTCGCCGCCCTCTACGACGACGGCTCCTCCTCGGACAAGCGCTCCGCAGGGCTGGGCAGTTCGGCGCCGAAAGTGGCGCGCTGGCTCGGTGACATCCGGGAGTACTTCCCGAGTACGGTCGTGCAGGTCATGCAGTCCGACGCGATCGAGCGGCTGGACCTCACCCGGCTGCTCCTGGAGCCGGAGATGCTCACCGCGGTGGAACCCGACGTCCACCTCGTCGGCACGCTGCTCTCACTGAACCGGGTGATGCCCGACAAGGCCCGCCAGACCGCCCGCCAGGTGGTCCGCACGGTCGTCGAGCAGCTGGAACGCCGGATCGAGCAGAAAACCCGGGCCGCCGTGACCGGTGCGCTGAACCGGGCCGCCCGGATCAGCCGGCCCCGGCACGCGGACATCGACTGGGACCGGACGATCCGCGCCAACCTCAAGCACTACCAGGCCGAGCACCGCACGGTGATCCCGGAGCGGCTGGTCGGGTACGGGCGGCGTACCACCTCGGTGCAGCGGGACGTGGTGCTCTGCGTCGACCAGTCCGGGTCGATGGCAGCCTCGGTGGTGTTCTCCGGGGTGTTCGCCGCGGTCCTCGCGTCGATGCGGTCGCTGCGCACCTCGCTCGTCGTGTTCGACACCGCGGTGGTGGATCTGACCGAGCAGCTCAGCGATCCGGTCGAGGTGCTTTTCGGTACGCAGCTCGGCGGTGGGACGGACATCAACCGGGCTATCGCGTACAGCCAGCAACTGATCACGCGGCCGCGGGACAGCATTTTCGTGCTGATCAGCGATCTGTACGAGGGTGGTGTCCGGGAGGAGATGCTGCGCCGGGTGGCCGAGATGACGGCGGCCGGCGTCCAGGTCGTGGTGCTGTTGGCGCTATCCGATGAGGGCGCGCCTGCCTACGACCATGAGAACGCCGCGGCGCTCGCGGCGCTGGGGGTTCCGGCTTTCGCGTGCACGCCGGACGCCTTCCCTGATCTGATGGCGGCGGCCATCGAGCGGCGCGACCTGAAGGCCTTCGCCGAACGGCTCACCGTTCAGGAGGCAACCACCGGCCGCTGATCGGCACCTCCGGGCGGCGGCTGGTCCGGATCTCGGACTGGGGGTGTCGCGCGATGCGGGAAGTAACTACCGTATGGGCTATGACTGCTTACTTGAACGACCCGGAGATCTGGCAGGAGAGCTGGGACCGCCAGCAGGAAGCATTCATGCCGGACCGGGAGCACCGGTTCGCGGCCATGCTCGACGCCGTCGCGGCCGTCACCGAGGGCCGACCGCCGCGGCTGCTCGACCTCGCCGGCGGCACCGGCACCATCACGCTGCGGACGCTGGCCCGATTCCCCGGGGCCGAGGTAACAGTCCTCGACCAGGACCCGGTGCTGCTGACCATCGCGGGTTCGTCATTGCGCGACCGCGCCACCGTCATCGACGCGGACCTGGGCGACCCGGGCTGGCGGGCAAAGCTGCCGGCCGAGGCCTCCTTCGACGCGGTGCTGACCGCCACCGCTCTGCACTGGCTGCCGGCCGAGCGGGTGAGCGCGCTCTACGCGGAGATCCGCGAGGTCCTGCGCCCCGGCGGCATCTTCGCCAACGCCGACCACATGCCGGAGGAAAGCCTGCCGATTCTCTCCGGCAAGCTGCGCGACCACGCGCGAGTCAAGCGCGAGGCCCGGTACGCGACCGGCGCATCCACCTCCTGGCCGGAGTGGTGGGCCCGCGTCGCCGCCGACGAACAGCTCGCGGCTAAGGCCGTCGAACGGGCGCGGATCTACCCGGCCAAGGACCACGACCAGGAATGGCTACCGCCGGCCGCCTGGCACGTCGACGCGCTGCGCTCCGCCGGCTATAGCGAGGCGGGCGTCATCTGGCGGGGTGGCACCGACGCAGCGGTGGCTGCCCTCCGCTGACCTGGTCGCGGCAGTCGCGTGGTTCCACGCCCTGGTCGCGGCAGGCCACGCCGATCCAGATCCTGACCGCAGCAAGCCACGCCGCTCCAAACTTTGACCGTAGCGAGCCACGCCGCTCCAAACCCTGAGCGCGGCAGGCCGCGCCGCTCCGGGCCTTGATCGCGGCAGCCGCGTGGCTTCAGATTTTGAGCGCTTCTCCGCCGGCGCACCCGGTTGCGACCGCGGAACCGCATTGGATCTTGGGTGATCGGCCACACCCGGATGTGGCTGATGGCACAAGATCTACCGCGGTGGCGCCCGCACCGAAGATCTTGGGTCATCTGCTACCCCGGAGTGTGGTCGCGAGCCCAAGATTCACGCGACGGCACCCGGGCGGAAGCACACTGCCGGCCGTTAAGAGCTGTGGCGCCGCGCAGCGGCCGTAGCGCGGTGCGGTGCCGCGCGACGCCCGGTGCGGTGCCGGTGCGGCACTGCCGGTGCTATGCGGCGCGACCGGTGCGGCCAGTGCTGTGACGCGGCCGGTGCGGCGCGCGGCGCGACCGATGCGTGCGGTGCGGCGCGGCCGATGCGATGCGATGCGGCGCGGGGAGGTTAGTCGGTCCAGCGGAGGAAGCGGTCGAACAGCTCTGAGGCCGGGGCCTTCGGCATGTCGCGGGCGGCTTCCTCGAGGTGGTTCCACATCAGGACGGCGAGGTCGACACGGCCCAGCTTGGCGGTCAGGCGTTCGCGGGCCGGGTCGCACGGCCATGGGCGGCCGCAGATGTGGCAGTTCCAGGACGGGCGTTCGGGTTCGTGAGCCGAGTGGTCCGAGGGGTCCGCCGGGGTGCCGGGTGCGGTCATCGCCGGCCGCTGGGTTGTCCGCATGCACTGTGCCGCACGGGGCCCCCTTCCGCATGGACCGGGCACGACGGAGGGGCTCCGGGTCCGCCGCCATCGCACCCGTGTGCCCATCACATTGCGCGTGCATTCTGCACCGGTCAACCGCCGCGGCGGCGCCTTCCTTCTCCGGGTGACACCGACCGCCCGCCGGAGGCGCTTCGATGACCACCGATCGGGTGTCCGGCCTGCGCAGGTGAATATCAACCGAGGCGACTGACCACCTTCCGACAGTGCCGGGTTTCCGGAGTGACCAATGTGACGCATTCGCCGATTTCGGCCCGGTATGTACCTGTCTTTGCAAGCATGAAGGTTGCCCGCAAAACCGGAGGACGGTGACATGGCCAACGACGAACATCAGGATCCCGAGCCCGAAGGCGGCCTGTACGCCTCGGCGGCAGCCACCACGCCGCAACGCCGCGACCGACGGCGCAAGCAGGCGATCGTCGGCCTGACCGGTGCGGCTGCGGTGCTGGCCGGACTGGGTTTCCTAGGCACTCAACTGATGAACTCGGAGCAACCGAGTCTGCCGGAACCCGCAGCCCTCGCTCCGCTGACCGCCTCGGCATCAGCCACGCCGACTGCGGGGCCAAGCGTTGACGCTTCGGTCACGCGTACGCCGAAATCTCCTAAGGCGGCGCAGCCGGTGGAGGTCAGCCCGGCACCCACAGTGAGCCCGGCGCCGGACGCCGCGCAACAGCCCACATCGGGTGCGACCCCGCGGAGCAGCGGTTTTGCCGCGCAAGCGCAGGGTGGCGTGACCGAGCGGACCGAGGCGCTGGACAATGGAACGATACGCATCGTGAGCGCCCGGCGCGATCTGACCGGCGAGCGCGAGATGCTGCTCGCCGGTGACGAGGGCCAGCCGGCCGGCAGTGGAGTGCGCTGCACCGACGAAGTCCGGCTCGCGTCCGGCGCGTCGGCCGGACAGCGGCCGACGATGCTGCTGTGCTGGCGCACCTCGAAGGCACGCAGCGTGGTGACCATGGCGATGATTCCGCAGGGATCGGCGCCGACCGCGGAAAGTGTCAAGATCATCGGCCAGGAATGGGCGAAGCTCAGCTGAAACGCCGCGGGCGCGGCAACTCCTCGGAGTTGCCGCGCCCGTCTACTTGATCAGGCGGTCACGGTCGGGCTGGTGGCGCCCAGAATCGAGGCGCTGTCCGGTACGACTACGCGGTACTTCTGGCCGCGGGTCAGGTTGCCGACCCGGACGCTCGACTTGGCCTCGTAGGTCGCGACGGACTGCCACGAACCCGACTTGTACTGCTGGACGTCCGCGGTCTGCCCGTCGACGCCGGCGATGGTGACCGTCATGATCCGGGTGCCGCTACGGACGGCGCCCACCGTGGCCCGCACGTTGTAGCTGACCGTAGCCGAGGTCGCGGCCGCGGTCGTGTTCGACTCCGCAACCTCGACGTAGACCTGGTAGGCGGCCTTCGCCGCCCGGGTCACCACGACGGTGCCGGCCGCCGTGGTCTTGGCCTCGGTGCGCTGCACCTCGCCACCGGCCTCGGTGATGACGACCGAGACAGGCTGCTTCGCCAGGGCCTTGCCGTTCGCCTTCAGCGTGAAGGTGGTGACGGAGTTCTTTCCGTACGCGACCTCGGGCGCGCTGGAGGCGACAGTGATCACCGGCGCGGTCTTGACCGGGGCGCTGGTGGTCGGAGCCGTGGTCGGAGCGGTGGTCGGCGCCGTGGTGACCGGGGCGCTGGTGGTCGGGGCGCTCGTGGTGGGAGCGCTGGTGGTCGGAGCGGTGGTCGGTGCCGTGGTCGGGGCGGTGGTGGGTGCCGTGGTCGGGGCGGTGGTCGGGGCGGTGGTGGGTGCCGGGGCGACCTTGGCCAGGGCGGCGACCGGGTCGACGCGGCCGTTGCCGTAGTCCTTGTCGAAGCCCTTGGCGCCCAGGTCGACCGCGGTCTGCTCCATCGCGGCCTCGATCTGGTCCGGCGTCAGCGCCGGGTTGGCGGCCTTGAGCAGCGCGGCGACCGCCGCGATGTGCGGCGACGCCATCGAGGTGCCGTTCATGGACTTGTACGAGCCCAGCGCGGTCGGATAGGTGCTCATGATGCTGCTACCCGGCGCGGCGACGTCGACGTAGCTGCCGGCGTTGGAGTAGGAGCCGTACTTGTCGTTGCTGTCGGTCGCGGCGACCGCGATCACCCCGGCGTCCGCGGCCGGGTACGAGGTCGGGCTGCCGGAGCTGCGGCTGTTGCCGGCCGCGGCGACCACGGTGACACCCTTGCTGCGCGCGTAGTTGATCGCGTTGGTCACCGCGGTGACCTTCGTGGTGGACCCGAGCGACATGTTGATCACCTGGGCGCCGTGGTCGGCGGCCCAGATGATGCCTTCGGCGGCGTCCGACATGTTGCCGCTGCCGTTCGCGCCGAGCGCCTTGACCGGCAGGATCTTGGTGTCCGGCGCGACCGCGGAGATCCCGACGTTGTTACCGGTGACCGCGGCGATGGTGCCGGCCACGTGGGTGCCGTGCCCGTTGCCGTCACTGCTGGTGCCGGCCTTGTTCGCGATCGCGTCGTAGCCGGGCAGCACGTTGCCGGCCAGATCCGGGTGCTTGACGTCCACGCCGGTGTCGATCACCGCGACGGTGACGCCTTCGCCGGTCGACTTCTTCCACGCCTCGGCGATCTTCAGCTTCGCGAAGTCCCACTGCTTGCTGCGGCTGGGGTCCGAACCGGTCGGGACACCCATGGTGTACATCGGGGCGTCCACCTCGACACTGACCGCGTCCTCGGCGTCCTGCCCCTCCGCGACCATCTCGGCCGCGGTATCCCGGTCGGTGGCCTCACGAACCGTGATCACCGGCCGGCCGTCCTTACCGACCGTGGTCGTCACGATCCGCGCCGGCTTCTCCACCGACACCGTCGCCGGCACCAACTCCGCCGGGCTGGCGGTCAAACCGTAGGTGACAGGCTCCCAACCCGCCGAGCCGACCGGCAGAGCCAAAACGCCGACAGCGGCGAGAGCGCCGGCCGCGACGGTGCCGACGGCGAACTTACGGATGATCTGAGCCTTCATCAAACTACGTCCCCTCACGTAATTGCCTACGGGAACCAGATTCGGAGGGGGCGGGTGTGGCGGCAGTAGTCAGACCGGTGCGCGTTGGTAGCACGGTGCTCGATCTGCCACGAACCTGGGAGGTTGCTGGATTCGACCCAGTTTGTCCTGATCTTTGGAAACATGAGGGGCTGGACATGACCCCGCGAGAGTCGTGGGGAAGCGCCAAGTCGAAACCCTGAAGGAAATGGCATGGCCAACAGCGAACAGATCGAACCAGCCGCGCCTCGTAACCGGCGCAGGTATGCGGTGGCCGCGGGAGCCGCCGGGGTCGCGGCAGTCGCCGTGACACTGCTCGCCGTCAACACGGGCGACACCGATCAGGCTGATGTTCCGCAGCCGGTCGCCCTGGCCCCGTCGGTATCCGCTGCAGCATCGCCGGATGTGGCCGTGAGCTCGACAGCGGCATCGGCGTCGGCTCCCGCCAGTTCACCGTCGCCGGCCGCAGCGTCTGCCGCACCTACCGCCGCGGCTGCTGGGAAGGCATCGAAGCCGAAACCTTCGAAGAGCCAGTCGGTCGACGAGGAGATCGCGGCCGCCCGGGCCGCGGCCGCGAAGGCAGGCATCACGTTGAAGCGGCCGAACATTCCGAAGCCGAAGCCGGGCGCGACCGGGCCGGTGAGCGTCACCAACACCGGTACGCTGCGCGACGGCGAAACCCTGCGCGTGGTGTCAGCCAAGTACGACCTCACCGGCCAGCGCGAAATGCTCTGGGCCGCGGACAAGGGTCACAAGGTCGGCGACGCCAGCTGCACGCAGCGGTTCCGGTTCAGCAACGACACCAAACCCACGGAGCGGCCGAGCATGCTGCTCTGCTGGCGTACGTCGGAGGCGAAGAGCGTGGTCACCGTAGCGGTGACGAAGGAGGGCCGGCCGTCGGAGGAGAAGACGGTCGCCGCCCTGCAAAAGGAATGGATGAAGCTGGGCTGAAACACACGACGGCCGCGGGACTCTTCCGAGTCACCGCGGCCCTCTTTATTAGCCGGAAAGGTCAAACATGCGTAACCGCCGGTCAAAAGCAATCATCGGGGTCGCCACGCTGGCTGTGCTCGGAACTGGCGCCGCCGCAGCCATCACCCTTAGAACGGACGAGACCGTACGCCAGTCAGCGCCGCTGGTGACTCTCGATGCAGAGTCCGGCGTGTCGTCGGCCTCGATCTCCTCCTCGCCGGTCTCCTCGTCGCTTTCCTCGTCGCGGGGAGAGGACACCGCTCGGCCTCGTTCGCAGGAGGAACGGATCCGCCGCGTACGGGAAACAGCCGCCAAGCAGACCAGGCCGATCTCGCACCCCTTGCTACCGCAGGCCGGCGGATGGCAGGTGCCCGAGTCCGAACTGAACGCCACGGTGGACAAGGACGACCACGGCGAACTGCGCCGCCTCTATTCCTCGCGGCACGATCTGACCGGGCAGAAGGAGCTTGCCTGGGTCACCGACGATCACGAGAAGATCGGCGAGGTGAGCTGCACCCAGAAGATCCGGCTGAGCCGAAGCGTGCCGGCCAAGGAACGGTCGACGCTGTTGATTTGCTGGCGGGTGAGCGCCGCCAAGAGCGTGTATACGGTGGCAGTGAAGAAAGACGGCCGGCCATCGAAGGAGCGAAGCGTCGTGGCCGTGAACAGGGAGTGGACGAAGCTGACCTGACAGACAACGAACACAAACGGCCCGGAGCGAAGGCTCCGGGCCGCTGCTAATCCGAACTGGATCAGTACGGGGCGACGGTGAAGGTCGCGCCGCTGCTGACGATCGTCTGCTTGAGATCGGCGTCCGCCACGGCCGGGTCGCCGTTGTTCACCACGGTCACGGTATAGGTGCCTTCCAGAACCCCACCGCTGACGGTCTGGCTGTGGTCGGTGGGATCGAGCCGGTCGGCAGAGAGATCCACCGAGCAGATGAGCTCAGTGTCGTCAATGACCAGGACGTCGCCGCACTCCTGAACACCGCGGTTGGTGGCCTTCGTGTAGGTGCCCTGGACGAGGAACACGTGCGCGGTGTCGTCTACCGCGGCCCCATCGGCGTCGAAGCGCAACTGCTGGAAGCCGACACCACGAACGTCGATGTCCACCGTCTTATCCGCCGGCGAGGTGTTCGGCGTGATCGTGACACCGTTGGTGTATTCGAAGTAGATCGACTCATCGGGGGTCGCGGGGTCGCCATCATCCGCCACCACGCCGTTGTTGTCAGGGTCGAGACTGTTGACGACACCGCCCACGGTCGACACGACCACCGCCAGCTCGTCCTCCGCCGAACGTGGCGGCGTCGTGGCGGTGAAGCTCCGACCGTTCGAGGCCACCTTGATGTTGGTCAGCGCCGAGCCACCCACGGTCGCAGTCGTCGCGTTGGCGACGGTCGAGAAACCCTCACCCAAGACGGTGATGGTCTGACCGCCGAGAGCAGGACTGCTGATCGGATTGACGCTGGTAATCACCGGGCGGACCGCAAGACTGTACGTCCCGGTGGCGAGCAACTCACCCTCAGTGGTGTCCGCCTGGTCGTAGACGCACACATTCCACCTGGAGGTCGTCTGACCGGTCTGGAGCAGCAGATCTTCCGGTACCGCAAACGCGATCTTGGTGGCGGACACGCGCTTCACACTGGGTGAGTCCTTAATGCCGGCAGTGTTGACTCCGGCGGTCGCCGCGATTGCGGCAGGCGTGCGATATGTCGCGCCGCACGACGCGTTGGCCGGCGCGGCCGCGCTGTAGAACTGGAACTGCACCACCAGAGGGTCTTCGCTCTCCGGGAAGGGCGTCGGGACCGCCGTGGTCGGAGTCGCCGTGGCGGTAACCGAATTGCCGCCTCCATTCGGGCCGGAAGTCATGCTCAGCGTCATCGGCACCGAAGCCGCATACGCCGGGGCAGCGGTAACGCCGACGGCCGCCACAGCCGCCACGGCGCTCACCGCCGAAAAGACACGCGCCATCCGCCGGCGAGCGCTTCTTTGGGACTTGTTCATGCAGATCCTCCTACGGCCTTTCAATGGACCGTTTGGGTCGGATAACGGGGCCCGGCAGAGAGTCGTCGGCGGGCCGTCTCGTCCAGCAGCCTAACTCCGCCATAGGACGATATTTTGGAGACTGATGAAGATAAGTGAAATTGGCTCACCCGCCCGTTTTGGCATGAATGCAGCAACGACCCGGAACCGTTCGGTTCCGGGTCGCCGCAATTAAGTTATCGCACCTGATCTAGAGCCGGGGATCTACTTGGTCACCGTGAAGGTAGATGCGTTGGAAACGACGCTCTGGCTGTAGCCAGCGCCTGTTGCTCCGACGTCACCGTCACTGACGTAGGTCAGCGAGTAGGCGCCAGCTGGAACGGGGAGAGGCGAGATGATTACTGCTTTGACATTGCTCACTCCACCACCCGAGGATGCTTGGGAAATTGTGGCCTCGGAGCCATCGGTATTAACAGCCGTGATGACCGTGTCGGCGGCAATGCCTCCGCCGCCGATGATCGTAGCTCCGACGTCGGCACTGGAGAAGGTGCCCACGTCGGCCGAAAGTGTGTCGTCGTTGCTGGTGTCGATGGTTGCGTTCGCACGAACAACACCGCTCGGCGCCACGATGGTGAACGCCTGGTTGCTAGCGGTGGCAGTTGTATTTGCTGAGATTGTGGCGGTGTTACCGCTCACCGCCAGGATGGTCGCTCCTGCGGTGAGACCCGGCCCCACAACCAGACTGCCGATGTCAGCAGACGTGAAGACAAGCGCATCAGCGACAAGCGTGTTGTCGGTATTCGTGTCGACGGTTGAATTAGTCTCCACCGCTGTCGATGGCGCACCAACCACCGCAACAACGTCCGAACCGCCAGCACCGCCGATGTTCTTGGAGATCACTGCAATCTTCGCCGTGACTACATCAGTGATAACAGCACCAGCCGGGATCGCATTCGCCGCGCCCGAAATCTGGGCGATCGGCTTGCCAACATCACTTGCCGAGAAAATGTCGGTCCCAGAGGTAAGAACACGGCTTCCGGTAACGACCGTCAATGCAGGAGTCAGCGTGAGCGCGGAGCGGGCGATGTTTCCTGTCGCGTTGAGGCGTCGATTCAGTCGCAAATTACAGACGAGTTCCGTGTCGCTGATGACGAGAACGTCGCCACACTCAGAAACAGGGCCATTAACTTTACGGCCACTACCGGTGTCGGTCGGGTCGTAGACTCCGCGGGTGAGGTAGATGTGTGCACCGCCCAGGGTGCCGTCGAAGTCCTCCCCGTCTCCGAAACCGACGCCCTTGACCGTAAGGTCGATGCTCGCAAGGGTGTTCGGCGCGGTGTTCGGCGTCGACTCGATGGTGTCCTGATAGTCGAACGCATTGGACGCGGTCGCCGTGCCGGCGAAGGTCGTCACGACGAGGGAGACGTCGTCTTCGGCGACATGCATCGGCGTGGTCGCGGTGAACTTGGTCGTGTCGACCGGCGTGACGTTCAGCAGCGGTTCACCACCGAGCGTCGCGGTGATGGAGTTGGCGGTGGTCGGGAAATTCGTGCCCGTCACCACGATCTCAGTGCCACCGAGCGACGATCCCGAGCCGGGCGAAACGGCGTCGAGGGTCTGCACCGTCGCGGCGGTGTAGGTCGCCGCTGCAACAACGACGCTTGTGCTCGTGTTGGTGCTGTCGTAGACGCACATCGTGTATGGCGTGGGCTCCGAGTTCACCAGCGGTCGCAGATCAGGAACCGTGATGGCCATACGGTTGTTTGCGAGTCGCCGGGCCGAAGGCGACGCTCGGTTCACGTCCGTGATTGGGTTGTAGCGTTCCGGGCATCGCTCACCGGCGGTGAAGGTGACGCCTGGGGTGGTCACACCAAGAAGGAAGTTGCTGGTGGACGTGGCGGTGATGCCGTTGCCGCCCTCAGCCTTGCCAATGGTGGCGCTCAGTGTGGGAGACGGCACCGTCGCGGTGTACGCGTTCGCGCTGACACCGATCAGGGCGGAATCCGAAGCAGTTCCGGCGTAAGCACACACCGAGTAAGGGGTGCTGGCGGCGGTCGCTCGAGCCGCAGCCGGAATGACACCCGTCGCCACGGTGTTCGAGGTACGTGCTTCGCTCGTCGCCTCGGGGCCGCTGGAAGTGCCGTAGGTGGCGGCACAGCCATTGGCGCTGAACCGCACCGCTGGGGCGGCAGTGAACACCCCGGTGGCGGTGGGCACGCTGAACGTGATGTTGTTGGTGTTACCGGCCGCACCCGTGGTGGGGTTGGTCGTGACGTTCGGAGTCACGAGGAACGGCTGCGGAGTGGCCACCGCGAGCGCGCTGTCGGCAGCGCTGCCGACATAGACGCACAGGTTGACCGCTCGCGACAACGCGGTCGACGAGAGGGCGAACGTGGTCGGCACGTTGAAGGTGGCGGTGTTGTTGTCCACCTTGGTGGGGCTGGTCGCAGCACCCACGGTCTGGCCGGACGCAGCCGTCGTGCTGTAATTCGTCGGGCACGAAGACGCCGTAGTGAAAATGGCGGCCGGCGTGCCCCCGGCGAAGGCGTTGGCAACCGGAGCCTCGACAGTGACCGTGGTCCCGCTCGGGCCACCTGCCGGGTTGAGCGCCGGCGTCACCGTGAAGGTGTGCGCCGGATCCTCGATCAACTTGTTGGTGTCGTTGTAGACGCACAGCCGATAGGTAGAGGGCGCGTTGCCACCCTCCACTTTCAGGGTTGTCGGAACAACGAAGGTCGCTGAATTCGCCCCGACCTTGGAGGGCGACGTGGCTGCGGTGAAGCCAGCCGGCGGGCTGGACGCGTTTGCCGGACAAGCGGTCGCAGTGCCGGGAGCGCGCAACAGCAATGCGGGCGTCGTTCCAGCGAACGACGTGTTGTTCCCGGTCGACGCAGATGTGGTGACGGTGAGCGTGAGCCCAGCCGGACCCGAGGTGTGGCTGATGGCCGAGAATGTCGGTTTGACGGTGAAGATGTTGGCCGGATCGTCGTCCACCAGGTAGGTGTCGTTGTAAACGCAAGCTCGGTAGGCCACTGGAGTACCACCGGTTGGCACGCGCACTTCCGGCGGAATGACGAATGTCGCGGTGCCAGCGCCGGTCTTGGTCGGAGAGGTCGCCGCATAGAACCCAGCCGGAGGGCTGCTCGGCGAGGCTGGGCAGGTGGCGCTCGCCCCACCAGTGCCCAGGAGCATCGCCGGCGTTGTGCCGGCAAACGACGTGGTGTTACCGGTCGTGTTCGATGCGGTGACGGTCACGGTTAGGCCGGCTGGGCCGTTGTTGGGCGTGATGCTGGTGAGCGCAGCTGCTGCAGCTGCGCCTGGCGCGACGAGCAGGGAGGCCCCCACCACCCCTGTCGCCAGCCCGGCACGTGCCAGCCGGGCTTTGGTTTTGGACTTACGCATGCGAGGTCCTCCTACGGGCCCTTAAGGCCGCGTCGCTGGATTCGGTAGGGCCCGGGCGCTCGGCGAACCGTCGCGGGCCGTCTCGCCGGAAGCGTAACGATTCGTGGTGATTCAACAGGTAAGACTCAGAAAGATCCTCATATGTCAGACATTCCTCGTAGCAGGCGGCGCCGCGGACTGCCAGATCCGGACATCACCCGGGGTGGCAGCCATAACGCCAGATAGGCGCGGATCCGAGTGAAACGGCTGCGGAGTGTGACATCCGAACTTCCCCGGCCCGCCGCATTGACAAGGATCCACCCCGTGGCTAGGTTCATCTCAGATTGAGTCCTACTCACAACGAGAAATACCTGAGCAGTTAGGCGGGCAGGATGGACGAGGCGAACTTCCTGGCGGGTTACGACCCCGCGAAATATCCCTCTGTCGCGGTCACTGTCGACGTCGTCGCGCTGACCATCCGAGACGGGAAGCTCTGCGTGCTGCTCGTCGAGCGCGGCGCGCCGCCCTTCGCCGGGCAGCGCGCCCTCCCCGGCGGCTTCGTGCGCGAGGAGACCCTCGACGATGCCGCCCTGCGAGAATTCGCTGAGGAGACCGGCCTGACCCCTGGGCAGGGACAGCTCGACCGCGTCCACCTCGAGCAGCTCAAGACCTACGGCAACCCCGACCGTGATCCCAGGATGCGCGTCGTCTCCGTCGCCTACCTGGCGTTCGCGCCGCGACTTCCTGAGCCCACGGCCGGCAGCGATGCGGCGAGGGCCTACTGGGTGCCGGTGGACGAGGCCAAGGACCTGGCGTTCGACCACGACGACGTGCTGGCCGACGGGCTTGAGCGGGCCCGCTCCAAGCTCGAGTACACCCCGCTCGCCACGGCCTTCACCGACCCCGAGTTCACGGTCAGCGAGCTGCGGAACGTCTACGCCGCGGTCTGGGGCGAGGAGCTGCACGCCGGCAACTTTCACCGCAAAGTGCTGAGCGTGCCGGGCTTTGTGGAGGGGACCGGGCACACCACGGCGCGTGGTGGGGAGCGGGGTGGGCCGAGGGCGAAGCTCTACCGGGCCGGGGATGCGCGGCTGCTGCATCCGGCTCTGCTGAGGCCTACCAGGGAGGACCGGGTGAGATGACCGAAACGCAGAGACGGCCGAAGCACTATCGGGGGCGCCACCGGAGGTCCTGGAGGCGGCGGGGCAGATGATCACCTTCGACGAGGCGGTTCCGCGGATCATGGCGGCTCGGCGGTTCAGCGAACTCACAACGGACGACAGCGGCCGCGCGAAGACGTACCGGAAATGGGTGAAGGTGGTCCACCCGGACACCGTGAGCGCGGCGCAAAGCGCGACCGCGACGCAGGCCTTCGCCAAGCTCTCCGCGTTGTACGCGGAGGCGGGAGCGAACCGGAAGCAAAGCGCGAGCCGGCCGGGGAACAGCCGACTGCACCGAGGCGACATCGCGGACTTCTATGAGAAAGACGGCGACGCCCTCCTGAAAGTGCCCCGCGACCCCGCCGACAACGATCTGATGCGGGCGGAAGCCACCGCCCTGCGCACCCTCCGCGAAAACGGCCATCCGAAATTCCGGGCCTACGCTCCACGGCTCCTCGACACCTTCACCTTCGAGGACCGGGACCGGAAAAGGCGGACGGTCAACGTGCTCCGGCGGCAGCACGGCATGCGGCCGATCCAGCAGATAGGCAGCCTGGCGGACGGCATTTGGATCTGGCGCAAACTGCTTGTCGCGCTCGGCTGGGCGCACCGCGCGGGCGTGATCCACGGGGCGGTTCTGGAGCCGCACGTGCTGATCCACCCCGAGTTCCGGGGGCTGACTCTGGTCGATTGGTGCTATTCCGGGGATCGACCGCAGGCGATAGTGAAGGCGTGGAAATCCGCCTACCCGCCGGAGGTGCTGCACGACCGGACCGCTACGCCCGCCACCGACATCTACATGGCCAACGGCCTGATCACCCGGCTGCTCGGGGACAAGATGCCCGCGCCGCTGCGCAGGTTCGCCTACCGGCGGACCACGGACGCCTGGGCGCTGCTGGCTCAACTGGACGAGATCTGAGGAGGACGCAAATGGGAAGCGGACGCTGGTCAACTGATGTCTACACCGCGGCGGCCGACTACCGGGCCGCCCGTGGGCAGAGCGCTTTCGCCTACAGCGACGGCGGCGCCCGTACGGTGCATCCCGATCTTGATCCGCAGGGTGTTTTCATGCGGGAGAGCCGGGATTCCGATGAGCACCCGTTCAGTACGCCGATCGCCGTCCTTTTCGACGTGACCGGATCGATGGGTAACGTGCCGCGGGTCCTGCAGACCAAACTGCCGCAATTGCTGGGCCTGCTGACCAGGAAGAACTATGCGATCGATCCGCAGCTGATGTTCGGCGCGATCGGGGATGCCACCTGTGACCGGGCGCCGCTGCAGATCGGGCAGTTCGAGTCGGACAACCGGATGGACGACGACCTCGCCAATATCGTCCTGGAGGGCGGCGGTGGCGGGCAGAAGCGCGAGTCCTACGAACTGGCGCTCTATTTCATGGCCCGGCACACGATCCTCGACTCGATGATCAACCGGGGCCGGCGCGGTTATCTGTTCATCATCGGCGACGAGATGCCGTACCCGTGGGTGAAGCCGGGCGAGGTCAAGGCGGTCATCGGAGATGAACTGCCGAGGAAGATCGCCACTGAGGACATCCTGCACGAGCTGCAGCGCAAGTTCGACGTCTATTACATTCTGCCGACCGCGGCCGGCTGGGGCGGCGACAAGGAGGTGCTGGCCCGCTGGAAGTCGCTGCTCGGCCAGAACGTGCTGGAACTCGACGATCTGGACGCGGTGTGCGAGACGATCGCGCTGACGGTCGGTCTCGGCGAGGACGCCATCGATCTGGACGAGGGCATCGCCGATCTGTCCGACGTCGGTTCGGTGGC
This sequence comes from Actinoplanes sp. NBC_00393, assembly GCF_036053395.1. Classification (NCBI taxonomy): domain Bacteria; kingdom Bacillati; phylum Actinomycetota; class Actinomycetes; order Micromonosporales; family Micromonosporaceae; genus Actinoplanes; species Actinoplanes sp. NBC_00393. The sequence continues at coordinate 6,445,871 of NZ_CP107942.1, forward strand.
GGGTGGTTCGGTCGGCCGGGCGCTGGCCAGGCTGCCGCGCAACCCGGTGGTCCGCGACGCGCCCTTCGAGATCACCGCCGGCCCCAGCGGCAACCAGCGGCTGTGAAGCGCCTCGCCGAAGGGAGCCGCCGGCTGTGAGCGGCGAGCACGTCGCGGTCGTTGATCTCGGTTACGGTGACGCCGGCAAGGGCACGGTCGTCGACGCGCTCTGCGCCGAACGGGAGATCAGCGCGGTCATCAGGTTCAACGGCGGCGCGCAGGCCGCGCACAACGTGATCACCGAGGACGGCCGGCACCACACCTTCGCCCAGTTCGGCTCCGGCACGCTGCGTGGCGTCCCGACTCATCTCACCCGCTTCTGCGTGGTCGATCCGCTCGCGCTGGCCGCCGAGGCGAAGGCGTTGGGCAACCCCTTTCACCTGCTCACGGTGGATGGGGACGCCCTGCTCGCCACTCCGTGGCATCGCGCCGCGAATCAACGAAACAGGGCAACGCGACGTCACGGTACGTGCGGCATGGGCATCGGAGAAACGATGGCGTACGCCCTACGCGCTCCCGATGCCCCCAGGATCGCCGACACCCTCCGGCCGGGTCGTCTGCGGCGCCGCCTAGCGGCTGTCCGCGACGCCCTCGGCGACTGCGAGTTCCCGCTCGACGACGTGGTCGACGCGTTCACCGCCTTCGCCCGAACAGTCCGCATCGTCCACGACGACCACACCGACCGCCTGCTCGCCGAGGGTCCGTGCGTCTTCGAGGGCGCCCAGGGTGTCCTGCTCGACGAGTGGCACGGCTGGCATCCGCACACCACCTGGTCGACGACCACCTTCGACAATGTCGCCGCGCTCTGCCCCGCGTTCCGCAGGCTCGGGGTGGTCCGCACCTACACCACCCGGCACGGCCCCGGCCCGTTCGTCACCGAGGCACCCGAGCTGGACCTGCCCGAGGCGCACAACGGCCGCGACGCCTGGCAGGGCGCCTTCCGGACCGGCCACTTCGATGCCGTCGCCCACCGGTACGCCATGGAGGTGACCGGCGGCGTCGACGCGCTCGCGGTGACCCACCTGGACGTCCCGGACCGGTGCCCCGATCTACGGATCTGCCCGTCCTACCGGGTCGACGGCGAGTCCTGGGACCGGATCGTTCCCGGCCCGCCCCGCGATCTGGATTACCAGGAGCGGATCGGCCGGCGGCTGCTGCGGGCCCGCCCGGAATCCCTCTACCGCCCGGACGACTGGGCCGCCGAGATCTCCGATCTCCTGAATGCGCCGGTGGTCCTCGAGTCGCACGGCCCGACCACCCGGGACAAGCGCCACCGCGCATTTACGTGACTAATTCGAACCGGATTACCTCCGGGCAACAAATAGCGTTACCCTCCGAAAAGAGCCAGAAACCGAGATCCAATCGCAGCCACTCGAGAAACCGGACACGAGCGGACAAAAGCCCCGTAAACTCGGCCCAGCGGCGGTTTTCGATCTTCAAAGAATGGTCATGAATTGTTAGGGCTGCCTTACCTAACGGCTCGAAAGTAAGCCTTACCTAATGAGATGAATCTTTATGACAACATCAATTGGATAAGTGGAAACGAGCCTGGAACGGGGTTATGGTCGGCACGAGGCCAATAACCATCAGGGGAGCTGGTAACCGTGACGCAGATGATGAACATGCCCCGCGTGCAGACCTGTACCGTCGCCGAATGCGGGTACAACCACGACGGCTGTACCGCCTTCGCGATCACCATCGGCAGCATGCAGACCGCCGAGTGCGACACCTTCATCAACTCCGGCGAGCAGGGCGGCATGGGCGTGGCCACCGCACAGGTCGGCGCCTGCAAGCGCGCCGACTGCACGTACAACGAGAACCTGGAGTGCCGGGCCCCGGCGATCACCGTGGGCGCCTCCGCCGACAAGGCCGACTGCCTGACGTATTCGAAGGGCTGAGTCGCCAGCGATTCTTCCGGGCCCGCCACCTTCCCCGTGAGGTGGCGGGCCCGTTGCGTACGCCGTACGTCCTACCAGGAAATACGCTTCCGGGCGTATTGCCTGCCCCGTCGCCGCGGACCGATGCTGAGGTGGTCCGGCACGAAGGGGGAAAAGTCCGGTGCGTACTGCTTATCGCATTCTCGCCATGCTCATCTCGATCGGCGTCGTCGTCCAGGCCGCCGTCATCGCCGGCGCCTGGTTCCTGGTCCTCAACGACCTCGACTCGGGCACCGTCCTGGACAAGAACTCCGAGAGCAACTGGGCGCACGTCCTGCACGGGCAGATCGGCGTACTGGTCATGCCGTTGCTGGCCCTGGTCCTGCTGATCGTCTCGTTCTTCGCCCGGATCCCGGGCGGCATCAAGTGGGCCGCAATCACCCTCGGCGTGACCGTCCTGCAGGTCGTCCTGGCCTTCGCCGGCTTCGCGGCCCCGCTTCTCGGCCTGCTGCACGGGGTCAACGCGTTCGCGCTGGCCGGGGTCGCCGGCGTCGCCGCCCGCAAGGCCCGCGAGGCCGGCACCCCGGCTCCGGCCCAGCCGGCCACTGTCTCTTGAGTACCCGGACCGCCAGCGCCAGCACCCGGACGAGGACCGCCGGCGCCAGCACCCGGACCAGGGCCGCCATCGCCACGGTGGCGGCCCTCGCCGTGCTCGGGCCGCTCGGCTGGTTCTGGTACGACAGCCTGGTCCCCGGCACCTACGACATGGCCGCCATGGGACAACCCGACTACGGCGGCGGCCCGGCGGTCGATCACCAGCACACCGGTGGGATCAGCGTCGCGGATCTGCGCGGCCCGTCCGGACCACCCGCGGTCGACGTCACCCTCACCGCCCGGCAGGACGGTGACGCGTACACGATCAACGGCTCCTCCCCCGGCCCGGAGATCCGCGCTCGGCAGGGCGACCTGGTCCAGGTGAAGCTGGTCAACGAGTCGGTGCCGGCCGGGGTGACCCTGCACTGGCACGGCGTCGACGTGCCGAACGGCGAGGACGGCGTCGCCGGCATCACCCAGGACGCGGTCGCTCCCGGCCGTAGTCACGTGTACAGGTTCGTCGCCCGGGACGCGGGCACCTACTGGTACCACTCCCACCAGGTCTCGCACGAGCAGGTCCGGGGTGGACTGTTCGGCGCGCTGGTGATCAATCCCGGACCACGGGACCGGGTCGTCCAGGTTCACACCTATCAGGGCCGCCGGACGATCAACGGGAAGCCGGGCGTCTCGGAGCTGCCGGTCGGCGTCGGACGACTCCGGGTGATCAACACGGATGCCGGGCCGATCCGGGTCTGGGCGAGCACCGCGTACCGGGTGGTGGCGGTGGACGGGCGCGACGTGCACCGGCCTACGCCGATCACCGGCCGGGCGGTCCTGGTCACCGCGGGCGGCCGGGTCGATCTGGAACTCGCCGCGCCGGGCCGGGTCGATGTCGGCGGCGGCGCCGCCATCGGATCGGGGGCGGCCTCCGCCGAGCCGCGCGAGCTGGTCGACCTTCTGGCGTACGGGTCACCCGCGCCGATCGACTTCGACCCCCAGACGGCCACCCGCGTCTTCGATTACCGGATCGGCCAGCGGATCGGCTTCCTCGACGGGATGCCCGGCATGTGGTGGACGGTGAACGGCCGGCTCTTCCCGGACGTCCCGATGTTCATGGTCCGCACCGGCGACGTGGTCCGGATGACCATCCGCAACGTCAGCGGCGAGGTCCACCCGATGCACCTGCACGGCCACCACGCCGTGGTGCTCAGCCGCAACGGGGTGGCCGCGACCGGCAGCCCGTGGTGGATCGACTCGCTGGACGTGGCCGACGGCGACCGGTACGAGATCGCCTTCGTCGCCGACAACCCCGGGATCTGGGCCGACCACTGCCACAACCTCGAGCACGTCCCGGAGGGGTTGACCGCGCATCTGGCGTACGCCGGCGTGAGTACGCCGTACCGGGTCGGCGGCGACGCCGGCAACGTGCCCGAGTGACCGCACCGAAGCCGCACCCGATCTCGTCCACGACCGCACTTCTCCCTGCCCACAGTTGCCGATGCGGGGCCGGGTGGCGCCGCCTTCCGGTGAGAGGTGGACGGGATGAGGCGCGGATACATCGCGGGCGCACTGGCGGCGCTGACGGTCGCGGGCGTGGGCGCCCTCGCCCTACCCGCCGGCACCGCGGACTGGGCACCGGTCACCTACGGGCTGTCGGCGAGCCCGGACGAGATGCTGCCGGCCGTGATCTCCCCCGCCCGGCCGGCCCGGGTGGTCAGCACCACGCTGGACCTCGACGGCCGTCCGGTCGTCACCGTTCAAGAGGCCACTGACCGGGACGACGCCGCCGGCCTCGTCCGTACCGCGCAACAGGCGAGGAACGCCGTGGGCGTCGAGGTCGACGCCGTGGTCGAGGCCGCCGGCTCCGACCCGCAGCGCTCGGCGCAATGGGACCTGGACACCATGCGGGTCCCGGAGGCCTGGCAGCGGTCGACCGGCGCCGGCGTGACCGTCGCCGTCGTCGACAGCGGGGTGGACGACACCCACCCGGACCTGATCGGGCAGGTGCTGCCCGGATACAACGCGATCACCGACGCGCCCGGCGGCACCACCGACGAGAACGGGCACGGCACCCACGTCGCCGGCACCATCGCGGCGCTCACCGGCAACGGTACGGGCGTCGCGTCCGTCGCCCCGGACGCCCGGATCCTGCCGGTGAAGGTTCTCGGCGCCGACAACCGGGGCTGGACCTCCGACTTCGCCGAGGGCGTCGTCTGGGCCGCCGACCACGGCGCCCAGGTGATCAACATGTCGCTGGGCTCGACGACGCAGACCGGGGCGGTGTCGACTGCGATCGACTACGCCCGCAGCCGGAACGTGGTGGTGGTCGCCTCGGCCGGGAACAGCCGTGCGCAGGGTAGCCCGACGAACTATCCGGCCGCCGACGCGGGCGTGATCGGGGTGGCCGCCACCGACTCGGCCGACATCGTCGCGAGCTACTCCAACGCCGGTAATTACGTGGACGTCGCGGCGCCGGGCAGCGGCATTCTGAGCACTGTGCCGCAGGGCGGTTACGCGTACTACAACGGCACCTCGATGGCGGCGCCGCACGTATCGGCCGTGGCCGCGCTGCTGGTCGCGAGCCGGCCGGGCATCACGCCGGACCAGGTGGAGAGTGCGCTGACCAGCTCCGCGGTGGACCGGGGCGCGCCGGGCAAGGATGTGGACTACGGCTACGGGCGGGTTGACGCGGCGGGGGCGCTCGAGGCCGTCGCGCCCACGTCCCCGCCGGTCACTTCCGTGCCGGAGAGCAGCGCGCCGACGACCGCACCGCCGGCCAGCAGCGCGCCGACGACCGCGCCGCCGGTGACCAGCGCGCCGGAGCCGACGGTGACCACGGAGCCGACGACCCAGCCGACTACGGAGCCGCCGACCGCGGAACCGACCAGCCCGACGCCCACCAGCAGCCCGACGCCAAAGCCAACACCGACGCCGACACCGACGCCCGCCCCGACCCGCCCGGTGGTCACCGCGAACGTGTCCACCAAACAGGTCGGCTACGGGATGACGACCAGGACGGTGTTCACGGTCGCTGCGGGCGGAACGGCGTGGGCGGCCCAGCCTGTGTCGGTCTGCTACTCGGCCGTCGGAGGCAGGTGGACCTGCACTCCGGCCACCACCACCACGGCGGGCACGTACACCTACACCAGGAAGGCCACCGGCGCCTTCCGGGTCCGGTTGGCCGCGGCCGCCACCAGCACCAACACGGCGGCGTCGGACATCGCGATCTACACCGTGAAGGCGACGGTGGCCGTGGCCCGCGCCGGTAAGGGCACGCTGACCGTCCGCGTCACCGGGGCCACCGGACAGAAGGTGACGGTCCAGCGCTACACCGGCGGCAAATGGAAGACCGCGAAGACGTACGCCGCAGTCACCAGTCGCAAGGTGACCGGCCTGGCCGCCGGCGGGAGGTACCGGGTGGTGGTGGCCGGCACGGCCGCCGTGCAGGGTGTCACCAGCGGAACAGTCCGGGCCTGATCAGAGGTACATACCGCCGATCGGCGACTCCTGCTTCGGGACGGTCACCGGTGCGGCGCCGGTCTTGAGGGCGTAGAGCTCGGCGAGGGTGGCGCCGTCCGGCCCGACCCCGGCGGACGAGCCCAGCCAGGAGACCGACTCCGCGTACGACAAGCGGCCCACCTCGATGCTGGCCAGGCACCGGCCGGGCCGGATCACGGCGGGGTGCAGCGCGGACAGGTCCTCGTTCGTGGTGATCGCGATGAGCGCGTTGCGGCCCTGCCCGAGCAGACCGTCGGTGAGGTTGAGCAGCCGGGACAGCGCCTGCCCGGCGCTCGACTTGGCCTCGCCGCGGATCAGCTCGTCGCAGTCCTCCAGCATCAGCAGCCGCCACTTCTGGGTGCCGTCGTCGCTGCCCAGAGCCACATTCATCAGGTACGCCGGGTCGGCGAAGAGCCGCTCCGGGTCGAGCACGCAGTCGACCTGGCACCAGGCCCGCCACTGCTGCGCGAGGGCCCGCAGGGCGGTCGTCTTGCCGGTGCCCGGCTCGCCGTGCAGCAGCAGGAGCCGGCCGTTGACCGCGGAACCGTCGAGCGTCATGAGCCGCTCGAGGGTGTCGGCGACCGGCCCGGCGTAGTTGCTGCGGATCTCGGCCCACGGCGTGGCGCCGATCTCCCGCTCGGTACGCCGCGGCCCGTGCGGCCCCTGATGCCAGAAACCGATCGGCACGCTGTCGGCCACCGGCTCCGGCTCGTCGCAGGCGTCCGCGACCACCTCGGCGAGCACCTGATCGGCCAGGTCAGCGCTGATCGCGGTGACCTCGACCCGGGCCCGCCGGCTCTGCTTCCACCGGGTGACGTGCAGCGACCAGCCCTCGCCGACGCTGAGCCGGCCGTGCCCGTCGTCGTCCTTGGCCTCGCGGACCAGCCGGGCGCCCGGGATGGTCAGCGGCGCCTCGGCCCGCAGGTTCTCCAGGAACTTGGTCCGCCCGAACGGCTCGCGGCCGGTGACGAACGCGTCGAGGGCCAGCAGGTCGACGACGTCCACCAGCCGGTCGTCGTCATCGACGGAACCCGCCAGCGGCAGCGAAAACCCGGCCGGCTCGGCCGGACGGCCGGCGGCCCGGTCCACGGACTGGTGCGGTACGCGCATCGTTCCATGATCCGGGCCGACCGGCCGATCGGCATCCCGTTTTCCCACCGTAGAGTGCGTCACTCAGCGGCGTGTGAGGACGAACACGGGGATCAACCGGTCGGTCTTGGTCTGGTACTCCGCGTACGGCGGGTAGGCGGCGACTGACCGCTCCCACCAGATCGCCCGCTCCTCGCCGGTGACCTCCCGGACCGTGTAGTCGTGCTTCTCCCCACCGTCCTGGAGCTCGACGTGCGGGTTCTTGCGGATGTTGTAGACCCAGACCGGGTTCTTCGGGGCGCCGCCGAGTGATCCGACGACCGCGTACTCCCCCTCGTGCTCCACCCTCATCAGGGCGGTCTTGCGCAACTGGCCGGTCTTCGCCCCGACGCTCGTCAGCACGATGATCGGCCGATCCATGATGGTGTTCGCCTCGGCGCCATCAGTCGCCTCGTACTTCTCCGCCTGCTTGCGTGCCCAGTCGGACGTGCTGGGCGCGTACTCACCAGTCAACGGCATGATCCCGAGTCTACGACCGCACCCGGACCGCTACCGTTCCCTGCCCGCAACGCACTCCGCCCGCCGGACCTTTGCCGAAGGACCCCGGATCGACGAGCGGAGGACAGGGCAGTGCGGCGACTTCTCACCAGCACCCTCGCGGTGACCACGGCGGCGGGCCTGGGCGTGTTCGCGGCGCCCACCGCCGGCCAGGCGAGCGAGGCCGGGCCGGGCCGGGTGGTCGTCACGACGCTCGACGGCGAGGGCCGGCCGGTCTTCACCGTGCACGAGACCTCCGGCAGCGTCGGGACCGCCTGGGCGGCGAACGTCATCAGCGTGGAGACCGACGTCCCGGTCCGCGCGATCGGCGTACCGGCCGGCTCGGACCCGTACCGCAGCTCGCAGTGGGATCTCACCAAGATCCGTACGACCGAGGCCTGGCGAACGTCCACCGGCGCCGGCATCACCGTCGCGGTGATCGACACCGGCGTCGACGGCAGCCACCCCGACCTGGCCGGCAAGGTCCTCACCGGGTACGACACGATCGCCGGCCGGGCCGGCGGGAACACCGACCGGAACGGGCACGGCACCCACGTGGCCGGCACGATCGCCGCGAAGACCGGCAACGGGGTCGGCGTCGCCGGCATCGCCCCGGACGTGAAGATCCTGCCGGTCAAGACGCTCGACGCCACCGGCAGCGGCCTCATGTCGGACACCGCCGAGGGCATCGTCTGGGCCACCGACCACGGCGCCCAGGTGATCAACATGTCGCTGGGCTCGCACGACCAGCTCGGCGCGGTGACCACCGCGATCGCGTACGCCCGCAGCAAGGGCGTCACCGTGGTCGCGGCGGCCGGCAACGAGCGGACCAAGGGCAGCCCGGTCAGCTACCCGGCCGCGGACCCGGGCGTCATCGCGGTGGCGGCGACCGACTCGGCCGACAAGTACGCCTACTTCTCCAACGCCGGCAACTACGTCGACCTCGCCGCCCCGGGCAGCGACATCCTGAACACCTACCCGACCGCCCTGCGGCGCAGCGGATACGCCTCGATGAGCGGCACCTCGATGGCCGCACCGCACGTCGCCGCGGCGGCCGCGCTGGTCAAGGCGTACCGGCCGGCGTCGACCCCGGACCAGATCGAGCAGGCGCTGGAGCGGACCGCGAAGGACCTGGGCGCTACCGGCTTCGACCGGGACTACGGCAACGGGCGCCTCGACGTCGCCGCCGCGCTCGCCTCGCTCGGCCAGACCGTGGTCAGCAACGTCCGTACGAAGGTGGTCTCCTACGGCACGCGAACCAGCACCACCTTCACCGCGTCCTCGGCCGGCGCACGGCTGGCCAACCGGGCCGGGTCGCTCTGCGTCTCGGTCGCCGGCGCGGCCTGGCGCTGCTCCACGGTGAAGACCGACGCCGGCGGCCGGTACACCCTGGTCCGCACCGCGACCGGCAGTTTCCAGGCCCGCCTCCTGGTAGCGGGCGCCTCGGCCACCAGCGGCTACACGGTGCGGGCCAAGGTCACGGCAGCCCGCTCCGGCGCCGGCGCGATCACGGTCAAGGTGACCGGCGCGGCCAAGCAGAAGCTGTCGGTGCAGCGCTACACGAAGAAGAAGTGGACGACCGTACGCACCTACTCCGCGACCAGCAGCCGTAAGGTGACAAAGCTGGTGAAGGGCGGAACGTACCGGGTCGTCCTGGTGAGCACGAAGGCGATTCAGGGCGTGACCAGCGGCACGGTGAAGGCCTGAACCCGCGCGTAGTGAGGTTTACTCATTCCTCATGGGCATCATCTCCCGCGGCTTCGGCGGGCGACGGCGTGACTCGTCGCCCGACCTGCCGCCCGGCCAGTACCTGACGCACGATTTCCCGGTGCTCTCCGCCGGGCCGACCCCGCGGATCCCGCTGGACCGGTGGAGCTTCTCGATCGTCACCGAGACCGGTGAGAAGCACTCGTGGAACTGGGACGAGTTCACCGCGCTGCCGGCCGAGGAGATCACGGTCGACATCCACTGCGTGACCAAGTGGTCCAAGCTCGGCACCGGCTGGAAGGGTGTCTCGCTGGACACGCTCTTCGAGGACGTGGAGAGCGCGGCCGACTACGCGATGGCGCACAGCGTCGGTGGCTACACCACCAACGTGCCGGTCGAGGATCTGCTCGACGGCAAGGCCTGGATCGCGTACGAGTTCGACGGCGAGCCGCTGCACCCGGAGCACGGCGGGCCCGCCCGTCTGCTCATCCCGCACCTGTACTTCTGGAAGTCGGCGAAGTGGGTCAACGGGCTGCGGATGATGCCCGAGGACGAGCCCGGCTTCTGGGAGGCCGCCGGCTACCACATGTATGGGGACCCATGGTCAGAGCAGCGGTACCACGGAGACTGACCTGGCGGGTGGCGACCGTGGTCGACACCCGCCAGGAGACGAGTTCGGCGCGCACGCTGGTGCTCGACGTGCCGGACTGGCCCGGACACCTGCCCGGCCAGCACGTCGACGTCCGGCTGACCGCCGAGGACGGGTACACCGCCCAGCGCAGCTACTCGATCGCCTCGGCGTGGCCGTCGGACGACGGCGGGCAGGTCGAGCTGACGATCCAGCGGCTGGAGGACGGCGAGGTGTCGCCGTACCTCGCCGACGTGGTGGCGAAGGGTGACCAGATCGAACTGCGCGGCCCGGTGGGTGGCTGGTTCGTCTGGCGCGAGAAGCAGCCGGCGCCGGTCCTGCTGATCGCCGGCGGCTCCGGGGTGGTGCCGCTGATGGCGATGATCCGGGCCCGCGGCCTGGCGCGCGGACGCCAGCCGTTCCGGCTGATCTATTCGGTACGCACGCCGGAGGACGTCTGCTTCGCTGACGAACTGCGCCGGCGGGTACGCGACGACCCCGGCCTGGACGTGCACTTCGTCTACACCCGGAAGGCGCCGGAGGGGTCACCGGTCCCGCCGAAGCGGATCGACGTGGCCGCCGTCAACTCGCACGGCTGGCCGCCGGACTTCCAGCCGGACTGCTTCGTCTGCGGTCCCACATCGTTCGTCGAGACGGCCGCGGACATTCTGGTCGCGCTCGGGCACGACCCGAAACGGATCCGCACGGAGCGATTCGGAGGTGCCTGAATGGAACTCGACGGGAATGCGCTCGCCGGTGACCTTCGCGAGGTCTTCGCCGGTGACGTGACCACGGCGGTGTTCACCTGCGCCGGCTGCGGCCACGCCGGCGCGGTGGCCACCCTGCGCGTGTGGGAGCCGGCCCCCGGTCTGGTCGGCCGCTGCCCGCACTGCGAGGACGTGGTCCTTCGCCTGGTCCGCACCCCTGACCGCGTCTTCCTCTGCCTGACCGGCGCCACCCGCCTGGAGCTCTCCCTGCAGGACGAGATCTAGACACCTTCCGCGGTCAGGGTCCGGCTGCGGTTGGTGGAGAGAGCTGTGTCGGTGAGGTAGCCGTCGACCAGACGAGTGCCCGGCGGCCCGGAGACATAGGGGTTCCCGAATGCCGGCACATCCGTGGCGGGTGTAGGTACACACGCTGTGGGTGTGGCCGTTACCCGGAAGGTCTCTCGCTGGAGAGCGCCGGTCGTCGGGCGAACGGTGCTCAGCCGGCAGTGCGGGTCATGCTGGAACGAAAGGGAGGGCGGGCTGACGCGCTCCAGGCGGAAGCGCAGGCCGCGGCGGCGTGCGTGCCTGCACCGCGACCCGGCCGGCCCACCCGGCATATCTCGCGATCGAGGCGGGCGGCGGACGGCCGCTGACTCCGGACCGACGGCGAGACCCCGATGCCGAAAAGCCCTCTGGACGCGTTTCGTAGTCCAGGTCCGTCCGCCGCTCGGCACCGTCTCGGTACGACCGGGCGAAACCCGATCCGTCTGTCGCTCGGGGTCGCTTCCCGTCTCCGCGACCAGCCCGGAAGCGTGCCGGCGGGCGGTGGGTGGCTCGGTGGCGTGGGGTGGTGAGCCACCGAGCAGCCGTAACTCCCAGCCGGGTGGCACCAAAGGCCGTCTCACGAGCGCCGGCTGGGAGTTGGGGCCGGCGGACGGCTTCGGCTGAGAGGGTGACGTCGCTGCCGGGCGGCTGGGGCCGGGTTTCGGGCTCGGTTGATCGGTCGGCCGCGCGGTGGTGCTGTCTTCCCGTCCGGGAGACGACGCTGGTGGACGGCTGAGTGATCGAACGGGCCGAAACAGCGGCCTCAGCCGCGCGCTCGCGTTGTCACCAGCATGATCGGCCGGCAGCGTCACATCGCTCACCCATGCTGCGGATGCCCGCGGCCCCGGAAAGCCGGCGACGGCTGGTCCGCTGGAGCGGACCAGCCGGCACCCTCAGATCCGGGTCGTGGTGGTGATCTCCTGCGTCGCGGTGAACGAGAACCGGCACATGCCCGGGCCCGGGTAGTAGGCACTGCTGTTCACGTTGATGAAGAAGTGCCCGTGGGTCACGTCCGGCGCCAGGTCGAAGTCGGCCGGGCCGACCCCGTACGGGAAGAGGCGCCACCCCGGACTGGCCGGGTAGGCCGCGCCGTCGGGCCGGGTGTTGGTGGGCGAGTCGGTGAACGCCACCGCGGCACCGCTCTTGGGCTGGTCGCAGCCCTTGGTGAAGTGGACCATCAGCGGCCCGTCCGCGATCGTGATGTCGTCGGAGACGACCTGGCAGGCGTTCGGCTTCGGCGCCAGGCAGTCGACCTCACCGGACTCGTGCGACCACACCGTCTCGGTGGTGGTAGTGGTCTTGTACACGGCCAGCCCGTCGAACCGGGTGGCCGGCTTGCGCTTGCTGTTGCCGCGGTAGACGGCCTTGTAGGTGCCGGAGAAAGTCGCCTTCACCGTGCGGGAGAACTTCCCGGCAGCGGTGGCACGGACCGACCCGATCCGGGAGTAGTTCCGGACGTTGTCCTTGCGGAAATAGAGATCGACGATGCCGGCATTGCCCTTGGCGCCCCGCGCGGCCTTGCCGGACAGGACGACCTGCGCGCCGGGCGCGACGCCGGCCGGCGACGCGGAGAACGTCATCGTCACCGCCTTCGGCTTCGGCGCGGCCTGTGCCGGTGAGCCGGCCAGGACGGTGGCGATCAGGACGCCGGCGACAGTGATCAGGTGTTTCACACGCAACGGTAGTTCCTCCCCCGAGGGTTGCGACCGGGACGCCGCGATGACGTCCGGGCCGCAGACGCTACCGTACCGTCCCGACGTTCGCTGCCCCGGTGATCAACAGACCTCGATGTCGAGCAGGAGGGCCTGCTCCGGTGCGAGTAACGGCATCGGCAGGCCCACTTCGGACAGCACCCGGCCGGGGAGCGTGACCGAACCGGCGGCCAGCCAGGCGGGTGGGGCGTCCTGCACCACCTTGGGCGGGGTACCGATCGGGCGGACCGTGTAGCGGCGGTCGGGGGCGAGGCCGGGGAACCGGACCGGCGCGGGCAGCGCGGTGCTCGGCGAACCGATCGCGACCAGGGCGTAGAGCGCCTGCGAGCGGTCCTGGGCGACGACGCCGTGCAGGTGGTCGCCGGCCCGGACGACGCGGCCGGAGTGCAGCAGCGGGCGGAGTCGTTTGTACTCGGTGATCCACGCGGCCATCCGGGTGCGCTCGGCGGGCGTGGCAGCGGTCAGGTTCCACTCGATGCCGGCGCTGCCGAACAGAGCAGTGGCCAGCCGGAAGCCGAGCGCCGAGGTGCGGCCGGTGACGTGTGCGGTGGCCGCGCCCAGGTGACCGCCGAGGTATTCGGGCGGGATCAGCACGCCGGTCCAGCGCTGGATCCGCTGGCGATCCAGTGGGTCGTTGGTGTCCGAGGTCCAGAACCGGTCGACCAGGTCGAGGATGCCGAGGTCGATCCGGGCGCCGCCGGAGGCGCAGCTCTCGATCTCCAGGTGCGGGAAGGCTGCCCGCAGTTCGGTGAGCAGCCGGTACAGGGCGGTGGTCTGCCGGTGCGAGACGCCGGGGACCAGCAGGTCCCGGTTGTGATCCCACTTCAGGAACGCGATCGGGTACTCGGTGAGCAGCGCGGTCAGGCGTTCGAGCAGGTAGTCGTAGGCGCCGGGCACGCTCAGGTCGAGGACCCGCTGCCAGCGCCAGGTCGGGCCGTGGTCGAGGATCCAGTCGGGGTGTTCCTCGGCCAGCGACGAGTCCGGGCTGATCATCTCGGGTTCGACCCAGAGGCCGAAGTCCATGCCTTTCGCTTGGACGCGAGAGATCAGCGGGTGCAGGCCGTCCGGCCAGACGTCGGGGTCGACGTACCAGTCGCCGAGGGCCCGCTTGTCGTCGCGGCGGCCGGTGAACCAGCCGTCGTCCAGCACGAACCGCTCCACCCCGACGTCGGCGGCGGCGTCGACGAGATCGCTGAGCAGGGAAAGATCCTGGTCGAAGTAGACGGCCTCCCAGGTGTTCAGCACGACCGGCCGGGGGTGGCGCAGCGAGGACCGGGAACGGATCCACGGGTGCAGGCGGTCGGAGAGGCCGTCGATGCCGGCGTCCGAGAAGACCGCAACCAGCCATGGCGTGGTGTACGACTCGCCCGGCGCCAGTTTGATCTCGCCGGGTGCGAGCAGCTCGCCGGCGCCGAGGACGCCGTAGCCGAGCGCGGAGCGTTCCGCCCAGATCCGCTTGTCGCCGCTCCAGGCCAGATGGACGGCCCAGACCCGGCCGCTCCGGAAGCCGAAACCGGGCTCGCCGGCCATCATCAGGAACGCGTCGTCGTGCCCGGGACGGCCGTGCCGGCTCTCCCGGCTCCACACGCCGTGCCGCAGCGGGGCGCGCTGCGGTTGCCGTTCGTGTGACCAGAGCCCGCTGAAGTCGAGAAGCTCGGCGGCGTCGGCGGGGATCGGGAGCAGGACGTCGAGGGCGGACAGGTCGAGGGCTGCCGGACCGTTATTGATCAGGCGGTGCCGGATCCGGAGGACGCCCTCGGCGGACATCTCCAACTCCGTGATCACCTCTTGCGCGGAATCCGAGCTCGTCGCCCGTACCGATGCTGTGTTGTCTTGAGAATGAGCGCTGACCAGCTGGAAGGCGGCTGCCGGCGCGGCGGACAGCGAAGGCCGCCCGGTCCATCCCTCGAAGAGGGAGGGCAGAAGAGACAACCGCAACGGTACGTCGATCGAGCTCGGCGGCACCGCCGGTACAAGGGCGTCGGCGACCTCGGGAAGCGGGATCTCGCCCAGGTCAGCGCCCCAGTGCAGGATGGTGGGAACGGCAGCGCCGCGGGCGTCCAGCACAAGGCTGGTGCCCGCGGCGCGCAGGTGGAGCACGGTCACTCGGCGACCGGAATCGACTGCGACTTGAGGTTCTCGATCGTCGCCGCCTGGGCGGCCGTGAGCGCGTCGGTCAGCGTGCCGCTGCCGGAGACGGCCTTCTTGAAGCCGTCGGAGGCGCTGGCGTAGGTGGAGGTCATCGTCGGGCCCCAGACGAAGTCGGGCGCGACCTGGGTGGAGGCCTGCGCGAAGACATCGTAGATCTTCTGGCCGCCGTAGAACTCGACTCCCTCGGAGAGCGCCGGCAGCGAGGCGCCGGCCTTGGTCGCCGGGTAGAGCTGCGCCTCCTTGTTGAGCAGGGTCAGCGCCTCCTCGGAGGTGTTCAGCCAGAGCGCGAACTTGGCCGCCTCGTACGGGTGCTTCGAGCCCTTGAAGACCGCGGTCGACGAGCCGCCCCAGTTACCGGCGACGGTCTGACCGGAGGCCCACTGCGGCATCGGGGCGACCGCCCACTTGCCGGACGTGTCCGGCGCGCCGGACATGATCGAGTTGGCGCCCCACACCGCGGACACCCAGGTCCACGCCTTGCTGGTGTTGTACGCGTTGTCCCACTCGGTGGTCCACGGCGGCACGGCCGAGACCAGCTTCTTGTCGATCAGGCCCTGCCAGTAGTCGGCCACCTTCTTGGTGTTCTCGTCGGCCATGCTCACGGTCCACTGGTTGCCGTCGTTCTTGAACCAGCGGCCACCGGCCTGCCAGGCCAGACCGGCGAACTGGTTGATGTCGCTCTGCGAGAAGTTGGTGATGAAGCCGCCGGCGGCCTTCACCTTCTCCGCCGCCGCGGCGTACTCCTCCCAGGTGGTCGGCACCGGGATGCCGTTCTTCTCGAACAGGTCCTTGCGGTAGAAGAGCGCCATCGGGCCGGCGTCCTGCGGGATGCCGTACACCGAGTTCTCCTCGCCGAAGGTGACCTGGCCCCAGGTCCAGTCGACGAACTGGTCCTTCGCGGCGACGACCTCCGAGCAGTCGGCCAGGTTGGTCAGGCCGTCCTGCACCCGGAAGCTGGGCAGCGCGTCGTACTCGATGTGGCCCAGGTCGGGGGCGTTGCCGGCCTTCAGCTGGTTGAAGAAGTTCTGGTAGGTGCCGCCGTTGCCGTTCGGGCCGGTCTGCACCTTGACCTGGATGTTCGGGTTCTTGTCGTTCCAGGCCTTCACCACGTTCTCGATCCCGGGGATCCAGGTGGTGTAGTTCAGCGTGACCGGCCCGGACGAGGGTGCGCAGCTGGCTGCTGCTTGATCGCCGCTGCCGTCGCTCTCGCCGCCGGACGAGCATGCGGACAGGGCGAGCGCGGATATCAATACGAGGCTGAGCGAACGCGAACGCATCGGGGGAATCCTTTCTCGGGTTATTTGACGGCGCCGGCACCGAGGCCGTTGCGCCAGAAGCGCTGGAGCAGCAGGAACGCGAACACCAGCGGGACGATCGAGACGAGCGCGCCGACGATCACCAACATGCGCAGCTCGGGGACCTGGTTGACCTGGGTGTTCCAGGAGTAGAGGCCGAGCGTCACCGGGAAGAGCCGCTCCTCGCCGAGCATGATCAGCGGGAGCAGGAAGTTGTTCCAGACCGCGACGAAGTGGAACAGGAAGATCGTCACCAGGGCCGGGAACATCAGCTTGGCGGAGACCTGGAAGAACGTCCGGATCTCGCCGGAGCCGTCCAGCCGGGCCGCCTCGAGCAGCTCGTCCGGCACGCTCGCGGTGGCGTAGATCCGGGCCAGGTAGACGCCGAACGGGTTGACCAGGCTGGGCAGGAAGACCGACCAGAAGGTGTTGGTCGCCTCGAACTGGCTGAAGATCAGGAAGAGCGGCAGGGCGAGCGCGGTGGCCGGGACCAGCACGCCGCTGAGCACCACATTGAAGATCGCTTCCCGTCCCGGGAAGCGGTACTTCGCCAGCGCGTAGCCGCACATGGCGGCCAGCAGCGTGCCGAGCAGGGCCGCACCGCCGGTGTAGACGATGCTGTTGCCCAGCCACCGAAGGAAGACCCCGTCCCGGTACGCGAAGAGCTCACCCAGGTTGTCGAAGAGCGCGAAGTCGGCGAACCAGAGCGGCTCGGTGCTGGAGAACTGACTGCGGGTCTTCGACGCGCCGACCACCAGCCACCAGATCGGAACCAGGAAGTAGAGGGTGCCCGCCCCCATGATCAGCATGGGCAGGATGCGGTTCTTCACTGCTCGCCTCCCCGACGCTGGGTCATCTTCAGGAACGCGAACGAGAGCAGGCACGTGGCCAGGGCCAGGACCACCGAGAACGCCGCGGCCAGGTTGAAGTTCGGGATGGACGAGGTGGAGTAGACGGTCAGGTTCGGGGTGTAGGTGCTGGACACCGCGGAGCTGAAGGCGCGGAACACCTGCGGCTCGGCCAGCAGCTGGAGCGTTCCGATGATCGAGAAGACCGTGGTCAGCACGATCGCCGGCATCACCAGCGGGATCTTGATCGACCACGCGGTCCGGAACTGGCCGGCGCCGTCGATCCGCGCCGCCTCGTAGACCTCGGTCGGGACGGCCAGCAGCGCCGAGTAGATGATCAGCATGTTGTAGCCGACGTAGACCCAGGTCACGACGTTCGCCATGGACCAGAGCACCAGGTCCGCGGAGAGCAGGTCGACGCTGCTGGTCACCGAGGTGAACGGGGACAGGTTCGGCGAGTAGAGGAAGCCCCACATGATGGCGGCGATGACGCCGGGCACCGCGTACGGGACGAAGAACGCCAGCCGGAAGAAGCGCCGGCCCTTGACCAGCCCGGAGTCGAGCAGCAGCGCCAGGATCAGCGCGAGGCCGAGCATGACCGGGACCTGGACGATGCCGAAGAGCAGCACCCGGCCGATCGACTCCCAGAACGGGCCGTCGGTGAAGACGCGCTGGTATTGGGCCAGACCGCCGAAGACCTCCCGGGCCGGGCCGAACGTTCCGGTGCGCTCCACCTTGTAGAGGGACTGCTTGATCGCGTACCCGATCGGGACCAGGTAGAAGGCCGTGAACAGCACACCGAACGGCGCGATGAAGAAGATCAGGGCCTTTTTCATTCTTTGATCACGCTCACGCCGCCGCCTTGGAGTTTGAGGAGGCCGCGGACCGGTTCGCCGGTGACCAGATCGGTCCCGGTGGCGGCGATCTCGGCCGGCTCCGTGCCGTGGTTGATGACGAACATGTAGCTGCGGCCGTCGCCGGTGCGGCGGACCACCTCCACGTTCTTGTCGCCGGCGCTCGGGATTCCGGCGTCCCGGGTCGCCGTCGCCAGGACCTCGCGCAGGTCGAGCGCAGTCGCCACGTACCAGGCCTGTCCGTCGCCGTACTGGTTGCGGGTGATCGCCGGGACGCCGGGCAGCGGCCCGTCGGTGTAGGTGGCGATCGTCTCCGCTGTCGTCGTGCGCAGTCGCTCAGTCCAGAGCGTTCCCGTCATGCCGTTGCTGAGGGTGACTTCGTGGCCGGGCAGCAACGGCGCGAACTCCTCGCCGTGTATGCCGAGCACCTCCCGGAACGCGCCGGGATAACCGCCGAGCCGGATCCGGTCCCGCTCGTCGACGATTCCGGAGAAGAACGTGACCAGCAGGTTTCCGCCGGCGTTCACGTAGTCGGTGATCCGCTCGGCGGCCGGGTCGCTGACCATGTAGAGGCAGGGCACCACGACGAGCCGGTAACTGCTGAGGTCGGCGTCCGGGGAGACTACGTCGGCCGTCACGCCGAGTTCGCGCAACGCCTTGTACGCGGCGTGCACCTGGTCGAGGTAGCGCACCGCCTGTGATGGCCGGGCCTCGCCCTCGGCCGACCACCACGACTCCCAACTGAAGAGCAGGGCGACGTCGGCGGACACCCGGGTGCCGGCCACCTCGCCGATCCGGTCCAGGGTCTCGGAGAGCCGCAGCACCTCCCGCCAGGCGACGGTGTCGGTGCCGGCGTGCGGCAGCAGCGCCGAGTGGAACTTCTCGGCGCCCTGCGCGGACGCCCGCCACTGGAAGAAGCAGATCGAGTCGGCGCCGCGGGCCACGTGGGTGAGCGAGTTGCGCAGCATCTCCCCCGGCGCCTTGGTCAGGTTGTGCGGCTGCCAGTTCACCGCGCCGGCCGACTGCTCCATGAGCATCCAGGGCGCTCCCCCGGCCAGCCCGCGGGTCAGGTCGGCGGCGAAGGAGAGCTCGGCGACCGGGTCACCGAGCCGGTGGTCCAGGTAGTGGTCGTTCGCCACCACGTCCATCTCCGGCGCCCAGGACCAGTAGTCCAGGTTGCGGATGTGCGCGGTGACCATGAAGTTCGTGGTGACGGGTGTCTTCGAGTGGCGGCGCAGGATGGCCGCTTCGCCCCGGTAGTAACTGAGCAGCTCGTCCGAGCTGAACCGGTGGAAGTCGATGATCTGCGCCGGGTTGCGCAGCGAGAGCGCGAGCCGGGGCGGCTGGATCTCCGCCCAGTCGCCGTACCGCTGGCTCCAGAACGACGTCCCCCACGCCTCGTTCAGCGTCTCGATCTTGCGGTAGCGGTTGCGCAGCCAGTCCCGGAACGCCTCCGCGCTGGCCTCGCAGTAGCAGAGCGCGTTGTGGCAGCCCAGCTCGTTGGAGACGTGCCAGAGCGCCACCGCCGGGTGGTTGCCGTATCGCTGGCCGACCCGGTCCACCAGCTCGTACGCCCGGTCCCGGAACACCGGCGAGCTCGGGCACCAGGCCTGCCGCCCACCCGGGAAGCGGACCGTGCCGTCGGCCGCGGCCGGCAGGATCTCCGGGTAGAGGGTGCTGAGCCAGGGCGGCGGCGACGAGGTGCCGGTGCCGAGGTTCACCCGGATGCCGTTGTCGTGCAGCAGGCCGACGACCTCGTCCAGGTCGTCGAAGTGGTACCGGCCGGGGCCCGGCTCCAGGTTCGACCAGCCGAAGATGTTGACGGCCACCAGGTCGACGCCGGCCCGGCGCATCAGCGCGACATCCTCGCGCCATACATCGGGCGACCACTGTTCCGGGTTGTAGTCGCAGCCGAGGCTGATCCCGTTGTTCATGAAACTCCTGGTCACGGACCTGTGCACGTGCACACATTTCCGTGCTTTGTGACGTGGGTTACGAATGTGTGAACGTGCACACAGTAGGACTGCCCGGCCACGTGGTCAATACCGGCAGCGTTACTGTGATCTCATGTCCCGGCCTCACAAGCGCGCCACCGTGCACGACATCGCGGCCGCCGCGGGCGTCTCCCGCGGCACCGTGAGCCGCGTGCTGAACGGTGGGTACGTTTCCGCCGAGGCCCGAGCGGCGATCGAGGCGGCGATCACCGAGGTCGGCTACGTGCCGAACAACGCGGCACGCGCCCTGAAGATGCGCAGGTCACAGGCGGTCGCGTTCGTCGCGCTCGAGCCGCACTCGCTCTTCCTCGACGACCCCAACATCGGCTCGATCATGCTCGGCGCCAACGCCGCGCTCTCCCTCGCCGACCACCAGATGGTCAGCCTGGTCGTCGAGTCGGCGCGCGACACCGAGCGGGTCGCCCGCTATCTCAGCGGCGGCTTCGTGGACGGCGCCATCGTGGTGTCGGCCCGCACCCGGGACCCGATCATCAAGGTGATCTCTGACCTGTCGCTGCCGGCCGCGTTCGTCGGCCACCCGCCGGAACTCAACCTGCCGTTCGTCGGGATAGACAACGTGGGCTCGGCCCGGGCGATCACCGCCCGCCTGCTGGCCGGCGGCCGCAAGCGGATCGGCATGATCGCGGCGGCGCTCGACCGGGACTCCGGGATCGACCGGCTCACCGGATTCAAAACCGCTCTCGGTACGGCGTACGACCCCGCCCTGGTCGCCGAGGTGCCGCTCTACGACTACGGATCAGGGGTCAAGGGCATGCGGGCGCTGCTCGCCGCCGACCCCGCCGTCGACGGGGTCTTCGCCGCGTCGGACGCGATCGCGGCGGGTGCGCTGGAGGCCCTGCGGGAAGCCGGGCGCAGCGTACCCGGTGACGTCGGCGTGGTCGGGTTCGACGACAGCACCTGGGCGGTGCGGTGCCAGCCGCAGCTCTCCACGGTGCACCAGCCGGCAAAGGAGCTGGGGTCGTGCGCGGCGCAGCTGGTGCTGCGACAGCTGAACGGGGAGACGCTGGAGCAGGGCGGCCAGATGCTGCCGACCCCGATCGTCTGGCGCGACTCCGCCTGAGCGGGCGCGGCGCTTCCTGCGCTGTCTCCCCGGCCTTCTTCCGCCTCCCCGGCCTTCTTCCTCTTCCTTTCGCTCAGCCTTCGTCCGCTTTCCCTTCGCTCGACCTTCGTCCGCTTTCCTCCCGCTCCGCCCTCGGCCCTCGGTCCGTTGCGGCGGACGTCAGCCCCGGAAGCTGCGCAGGCGCTGGGCCAGGCTGGGCGGCGGCGGAGGCGGGACCGGGCGGCGCACGGCCGGCGGCGCGGAGCGGCCGATCGGCTGGTCGTAGTCGGCGGTGGCGATCGCATCGATGATCTGCTGCTCGCCGAAGTTCTCCGAGCCGGGGATCTGCGGGACGAAACCGACCAGGACGCCGTCCCGCATGACCTGCGCCTCGAGTCCGGCGGTGCCGTCGTTGTCCCAGACTGCCTCGCGGCCGTCGGCCAGGACGACCCGGATCCCGTACTGCGTGACGCCGGCGCGCGGAAGTTTCAGATGGGCGAACACGTTGCGGTCGCGCAGTTCACGGACCACCCGGCGGGCTCGGTTCTCTTCCATGGTGCGACGGTAATCCGCTGATCTGGAAACACGCTGAAGATCGGCTCGACAGCCGATGAGAGATAGATGCGGATTGCGCACGTAACATGACCCTTTGTGATAAGCCCAGGTCACATCGATGCATGTTACTACCCTGTAACAGGAATGTCACCGGATTCCTTTTCTCGGGACGCTGACTTACTGTGCGGTAACCGAAGCGCTTCGGCCCCAGATCCCCACGTGGATATCGGAGGCCATCGATGAGAACGGCCCACGTCCTAGCCACTCTCGTCACCTCGACCCTGTTGAGCCTCGCCATCGCCGCACCCGCCCAGGCGGCGAGCACCATCGACTACGTCGCTCTCGGCGACTCGTACTCCAGCGGTGTCGGCGCGCCCGGCCAGTCCGGGAGCTGCCTGCGCAGCAACTACAGTTATGCCGCCCAGTGGGCCAGCCGGAACAGCCCGGCGTCGTTCCAGTTCCTGGCCTGCGGCGGCGCCACCACCGACGACGTCCTCGACACCCAGGTACCGGCCATGCGCAGCGGCGCCGACCTGGTCAGCATCACGATCGGCGGCAACGACGCCGGCTTCGCGCCGACCGTCATCACCTGCCTGACCTCCAGCGACTCGGCGTGCGCCGCCAAGGTGAACGAGGGGAAGGCGTACGTCAGCAACACCCTGCCCGCGAAGCTGGACGCCACCTACCGGGCGATCCGTGCCAAGGCGCCCGACGCCCGGGTGGTCGTGCTGAACTACCCGCTGCTCTTCGGCACGTCGTCGGTCCTCTGCGAGATGAGCATCGCCAAGCGCCGATCCCTGAACAGCGGAGCGGAAGCCCTGGACGCCATGATCAAGCAGCGCGCCGAGGCCGCCGGATTCGTCTACTCCGACGTGCGTGACGAGTTCGCCGGGCGCGGGGTCTGCACGTCCCGGCCGTTCATCAACGGTCTGACGATCATCCCGCCGCAGAACTCCTACCACCCCAACAGCAGCGGCTACACCAACGGATACCTGCCCGCCTTCACCGGCTCCGCCGCCTGACCCAACCCGGCTGACGCGCAGGGCTGCTTCGCAGACCCGGAAGCAACACTGAGCGTCAGCCAACCCACCCAGCCGACACCCACAGCTGCTTCCCAGGCCCGGAAGCAACACTGAACGTCAGCCAACCCACCCAGCTGACACCCACGGCTGCTTCCCAGACCCGGAAGCAACGCTGAGCGTCAGCCGGGGTGCAACGCGGTCGCACCTCGGCCGGACCGGGAAGGCTGCCGGGGGCCGTCAGGATTTCGCGCTATGGCCCGAGTGAACACGCTGCTCTTCCTGATCGTCGTCGCGCTCAGCGTGGTGGCGTTGATCGACTGCCTGGCCACCGACCGGTCGCGGATTCGCTCGTTCCCGCGCGGTGCCTGGGCGGTGCTCATCCTGCTCTGCCCGGTGGCCGGTGCGATCGCCTGGTTCCGGGCCGGGCGGGCCACCTCGGCGAGCGACATCCACGCGGCGCCGCGGCCGTGCGGGCCCGACGACGACCCGGAGTTCCTCCGGCAACTCGCCGAGACGATCCGCCACCGCTAACGAGCCGCCGGCACAGCGCCGTCCGGGCGCAGGTCGGCCGCTGTCTGGGCGCGGGCCAGCCGCCAGCCGCGCCGGCCGCCGTCTGGGCACGAGCCAGCCGCCATCCGGGCGCAGGCCGGCCGCCATCCGGGCGCCGGGCCGGCCGCCATCCGAGCGCAGGCCGGCCGCCATCCGGGCGCAAGCCGGCCGCCATCCGGGCGCCGGGCCGGCCGCCATCCGAGCGCAGGCCGGCCGCCATCCGGGCGCAAGCCGGCCGCCATCCGGGCGCCGGGCCGGCCGCCATCCGAGCGCAGGCCGGCCGCCATCCGGGCGCAAGCCGGCCGCCATCCGGGCGCCGGGCCGGCCGCCATCCGGGCACAGGTCGGCCGCTGTCTGGGCGCGGGCCAGCCGCCAGCCGCGCCGGCCGCCGTCTGGGCGCGGGCCGGGCGCCATCCGGGCGCCGGGTCGTTCAGAACGTGAAGGGGCGGCCTCGCGTCGTGTTGGTGGCGGTGCGGCCGTCGCGCTCGTAGCGGTAGGACATGACGACCGCGTAGGTGCGCCCGCGCAGCGGCCTCGCGCCCGCCGGGCCGCACTCGTGGGTGAAGGATTCCCTGGTGAACGAGAGGTCGGCGCAGGTGGCCGGGCTGCCGACGGTGCGGCCGGTCCGGGCCTCTTCGAGGCGGACCTCGATGCGGCCACGGCCGCCGGCCGGTGCGGTGAGCGAGGCCTGGAACTGCACGTCGCGGCCGACCGAGTGGCATGGGCGGGGACCGAGCGGGGTACGCGTGGCCACGTCGAAAACGAAGTTCTGCGAGCACTGCCACGGCCCGTAAGGCTTCGCCTCCGGCAGCGGCGACCGGGTCGTGTTCCGGGTGGCGGCGGGGGGCTTAGCGCGTACCGCCGCATGGGGTTTGGGTGCGGGAAGCGCGACTCCCCGTGCGGCCTTGCGTGTCCGCGCAGGCCGGGTGGCCGAAGGCTGCGACGCGGCGCGCCGGGGCGCGGCTGACGGACCGGCCGGCGGCGCACTGGGGGCGACGATCACCGTGAGCGGCTCCTCGCGGGTCCGGCCCAGATGCCAGGCCGTGGTGGCGATGCCGGAGGCGAGCATGGTGCCGGCGACCACCGCGGCGGTCGCGCCCGGACGGATCCAGCGGTTGCGCGGCGGGTCGTTGCGCAGCGCCCGGCGGCGCGGTGGCGGCACCCGGGCGGGCAGCGAGTCGGGGCCCGGGCTGCTGGGGCGCGGCGGGAGGGGCAGGGCCGGCACATCACCGATGCCGGCGGCCAGGCCGTTGAGGGCGGTGACGAGTTCGGCGGCGCTGGGCCGCAGGCGTGGCTTGCTCGCGAGGCACGCCGTGATGAGTTGCCAGAGGTCGTCGGGGATGCCGGGGCGACGTTCCGGGTTGCCTTCGGCGTGCATGCGCATGAGGTCCGGGATGGAGTCGCTGCTGTACGGCGGCTCCCCGGAGACGAGTTCGTAGAGCAGCACGCCGAGGGCGTAGACGTCGGTGGCCGGGCTCGGCGTGGTGCCGTGGAACGCTTCCGGCGCCATGTAGTGCGGCGTGCCGACGACCGCGTTCGGCGTGGTCATGCTCGGCAGGTTGAGGATCCGGGCGATGCCGAAGTCGGTAAGGCGGGTCTGCAGCTGTCCGTCCTCGGTGCAGAGCAGGATGTTGTCCGGCTTGAGGTCGCGGTGGATGATGCCGAGTTCGTGCGCCTCGGCCAGGGCGGCAGCGACCTGCCCGGCCAGCCGGACGGCCTCGGCGGGCGGCATCGTGCCGTCCCGGTTCAGGTGGTCGCGCAGGCTGCCGCCGTCGACCAGGTCCATCACGAGGCCGAGGCTCTCGCCCACGCTGAACAGGTCGCGGACGCGGACCACGTGCCGATGGCGCAGCATCAGCAGGATGGTCCGCTCCTGCACGAACCGGGTGACCAGCCGCGGCTGCCGCAGCAGGCTCTCGTGCAGTAGCTTGATCGCCACCGGCTCGCCCGTGGAGCGTTCCACGCCCTGCCAGACGGTGCCGGTGGCACCCTGCCCGATTATTTTCTCCAAAAGGTACGAATTACCCACACAACGGCCGCTATCTGTGGGATCCTGGGTCACTCCGCGGTCCTTCCGATGACGGCAATGCCCCGGAATACTGCGGTTTGTCCGTATCAGCTGGCAAGCTTCGTGGCCCGGTTTCGCACCCTTCGGTACGAGTCAGCCTCCTACCGTCACTGGGTTCTGGTCCCGTCGTTCACGGGTTGCGGACCACACAGCGACCGGATCGCACCCAGCAGTGTGGACCGGGTGAACGGCTTCTCCAGCAGCATGCTGTTGTCGTCCAGATGCAGCTGCGGGCCGAGCGACGCCGCCGTGTAACCCGACATGAAGAGCACCGGCAGATCCGGCTGATGCGTACGCAACGCGCCGGCCAGCTCCGGTCCGGTCATCGTCGGCATCACCACGTCGGTGATCAGCAGGTCCGGCCGCGCGCCGGAGGCCACCTGGGTGACCGCCATCAGCGCGTCCGTCGCCACCGTGATCTCGTACCCGGCCGGCGCGATCAGCCGCTGCACCAGCTGGGCGACGTCCGGCTGGTCCTCGACGATCAGGACCCGGCCGATCACGGCCGACTTCTCCTTGCGGTCGCCGGACGGCGCCTTCTGCTGCTCGGCGGCCGGCAGGTAGATGTGCACGGTCGTACCGATCCGCGGCTGCGACTCCAGCTCGATGTGCCCGCCCAGGTTCGCCACGATGCCGGCGGTGGTGGCCAGGCCCAGCCCGGCAGCGGTCGGCCGGGTGGTGAAGAACGGCTCCAGGGCGCGACGGCGGGTCTCGTCGTCCATCCCGACGCCGGTGTCGGTCACCACCAGGTGCACCAGCTTGCCGTTGGGCGCGCCCTCGGCCAGCTGCCCCGGCTCGATCACCTCGTTCGTGGCGGCCACCCGGAGCATGCCGCCGTGCAGCATCGCGTCCCGGGCGTTCGCGGCCAGGTTGACCAGCGCCTGCTCCAGCGGACCGCGCTCGGCCTTGATCGGCCACACGTCCGCCCCGAACGTCAGGTCCAGACCGATGTGCTCGCCAAGGGTCCGGCTGAACAGCGTCTGCACGTCGGTGAGCAGGTCCGGGATCGGGATCACCTCGGGCCGGTTGCCCTCGCTGCGGCCGAACGCCAGCAGCTGGTGGGTCAGGGTCCGCCCCTTGTTGACCGCGTCCAGGATGTCCTTGGCCAGCTGCTGATGCGGCGAGTCCTCCTCGGAGGTCGTCAGGATCATGTCGGCCGAGCCGGCCACCACGGTCATCAGGTTGTTGAAGTCGTGCGACAGACCGCCGATCAACTGGCCCAGGCTGTCCAGCCGGCGCAGGTGGTCGAGCTGGCGCTTCAGGCCGCGGGCGTCGATGTGATCGGTGGTGTCGGTGATCATGCAGAGCACGCCGGCGAACTCGCCGTGGTCGTCGAGGGCCGGCATCATGCTGATCCGCACGCTGCGCCGGGAACCGTCGGCCCGCATCAGGCGGGTGGCGCCGACCGTCGACCGGCCGGTCCGGCACTCGGCGATCCGCCGGTCCAGCTCCTTCTGGCCGACGTTGTCGAGGAAGCCGCGCAGCGACACCCCGATCAGCTCGGCCCGGGGCATGCCCAGGACCACGCCGATCGGCTCGTTCGCGTACGTGGCGACGCCCTCCGGGTCGAGCTGGAGCACACCCTCCGGGATGGTCTCGAGCACCCGGCGGTACCGCTCCTCGGATGCGCGCAGCCGTTCCTGCGCCCGGGCGCTCGACACCGCCAGCGAGACTTCCCCGGCGATGTCCCGGGCCAGCTCCACCTCGGGCGTGGAGTAGAAGGCGTCCGGGGTGTGCCGGGTCAGGATCAGGTAGCCGGAGTACGTGTTGTCGACGATCACCGGGCAGAGCACCGCGGCGGTGATGCTGTGCTCCGGGGTGCTCAGCGCCGCCGCCGACTCACCGGCCAGCACGATCGGGCGGCGACTCGCCGCGAGCGTGGTCGAGTACTCGTCGTCGGGTGACTGGCCGGTCCGGTCGAGCGCCCGGGCCAGCAGACCCGAGCGTTCGTCGTCCAGGTGGTGGTACGAGATCTCCTCGTACATCCCGTCGTCACGGAGCAGTTGGACGCCCGCGCCGTCACCGATCATGTCGGCGGCGGCGCGGGCAGCCGTAGAACGGACCTCGGCCGGGTCCGCCGCCGCTCGGCTGAGAGCGAGGGCCAGGTCGGCGAGCGCGTACCGGAGGGGGTAAGCCATGACACCCATGCGAAACATGATTCGCGTTGGACGCCCCTCATGAGGCCGTTTTATGAGAAAAGGGCGCTTACCGACTCGCCGTTGTGGATCCGGCGCATCGCCTCGGCCAGAGCCGGCGCGACCGACAGGATGGTCAGCTTGTCGGTGCGGTTCCGCTTCGGGATCGGCACGGTGTTCGTGCAGACGATCTCCTCGATCTCCTTCTCCGCGGAGAGCCGCTGCACCGCGTCGTTGGTGAACAGGCCGTGCGTACAGGCGACCCGGACGCTGCGGACGTTGCGCTCGCGGAGCCGGGCCAGCAGCTCGAAGACCGTGCTGCCCTTGGCGATCTCGTCGTCCAGCACGATCACGTCCCGGTCGGCGACCTCACCGATCACCGAGCTGATCACCACCTTGTCGTCGGCGTACCGCTGCTTGGCGCCGGCCGCCACCTCGATGCCGAGCATCCGGGCGAACGCCGCGGCCTCCTTCGCGTTGCCGAGGTCCGGCGAGACGACGACGGTGTTCGACAGGTCGTAGCCGCGGAAGTGGTTGGCCAGCTCGCGCAGCGCGTGCAGGTGGTCGACCGGGATGCTGAAGAACCCGTGCACCTGCGGCGAGTGCAGGGTCATCGCCAGCACCCGGTCGGCGCCGGCGGTGGTCAGCAGATCGGCGACCAGACGTCCCCCGATCGAGATGCGCGGGGCGTCCTTCTTGTCGCTGCGGGCGTACGCGTAATGCGGCAGGACCACGGTGATCCGGCCGGCCGACGCGCCCCGGGCGGCGTCGAGCATGAAGAGCAGCTCAGCGAGGTGCTCCTGGGTCGGAGGGACGAGCGGCTGGATCAGGAAAACGTCCCGCTCCCGGCAGTTCCCCTGCAGCTGCACCTCGATGCAGTCGTTGGCGAACCGGGAGATCCGGGTGGGCATCAGAGGCACCGCGAGGTGCTCGCAGATCTCGGCGGCCAGCTCGGGATGGGCAGATCCGGTGAAAACGGCGATGTCACGCACGGGGAACACCCTATTCATAGTGGCCCCCGTTGATTAGTTTGGGCGTCATGAACGGACTGGCTGTCGCCTGCCGGCGAGTGGTACATATCTACCGCGCCGAGGCCGGCGACGTGGTCGCCCTCGCCGGCGTCGACCTCTCCATCGCGCCCGGCGAGACGCTCGCCCTGGTCGGCCCGTCCGGCTCCGGCAAATCCACGCTGATCGCCCTGCTCGCCGGCCTGATGCGGCCGTCCGCCGGCCGGATCAACGTCGGCACCTACGACATGGGCAAACTCTCCGACGGCGAGATCTCCCGGCTGCGTGGCACCGAGATCGGCGTGGTCCTGCAGGGTGCCGCGCGCAACCTGCTGCCGTACGCCTCGCTGCACCGCAACATCTGGCTGGCGCAGCGCCGCGCCGCACACACTCGCGGCATCAAACTCGACGACCCGGACCGCATCCTCGACCTGGTCGGCCTCCCCGGCCAGGGCCGCCGCCGGCTCGCCGACCTCACCCCCGGCGGCCGCCAGCGCGCCGCCCTCGCGGTCGGCATCGCCGCAGGTCCCGGCCTCCTGCTGGTCGACGAGCCGACCAGCCGGCTGGACACCGCGGGCCGCGACGAGGTGCTCGACGCGCTCGAAACGGTGAACGAGGAACGCCACACCACGATCGTGGTGGTCACGCACGACAACGAGGTGGGCGCCCGGCTGGGCCGCGCGGTCACCATCCGCGACGGCCGCGTCGGCGCCGAGGGGCGCGACGGGCAGGATTTCGCGGTGGTCGCCGGGGACGGCACGGTCCAGCTGCCGCCGGACGTGCTCGGTTCCTACCCGCCGGGCACCCTGTTCACGGTGCAGCACGTGGACGGCGAGGTCACTCTGGTGCCGGGAGGAGCAGAAACCCCGGTCTGAGTACGGGACAAGCCCGTCCCGCCGCATTTTCACCGTCCCCTGAGCACCGCGCGGCCCGGGTGCCACTCAAGGCCGCCCGGCGGCCGCCGGGCCCATGCAGGCTTTCGCTCGGTGCCGGCTTTCCTACAGCCGTCCAGGCCGCACGCCCCCACTGGGCTGACGCCCAGTGCTGCTTCGCGCGCTTCAAAGCGACACTCACGGTCAGCCGGACAGAGCAGCTGACGCCCAGCGCTGCCTCCCACGCTTCAAAGCGACACTCACGGTCAGCCGGACAGACCAGCTGACGCCCAGCGCTGCCTCCCGCGCATCAAAGCGACACTCACGGTCAGCCGGACAGACCAGCTGACGCCCAGCGCTGCCTCCCACGCTTCAAAGCGACACTCACGGTCAGCCGGACAGACCAGCTGACGCCCAGCGCTGCCTCCCGCGCATCAAAGCAACACTCACGGTCAGCCGGACTGGACGGCTGACGCCCAGTGCTGCTTCGCGCGCTGCGAAGGGACACTCACGGTCAGCTGGGTGGGTCGGCTGACGGTCAGTGCTGTCTCCCAGGCTGGGAGGCAGCAGTGGCGGTCAGCTGGAGGGCTACGGGCGGGCCTGGAGGGCTACGGGCGGGCCCAGACGGCTTCGCCGTCGGCGAGGTGCAGTTCGCGGTCGCAGGTGGCAGCGGCCTCCGGGTCGTGGGTGGCGAGTACGACGGCGGCGCCGCGGGTGGCCTCGGCGCGGAGCAGCTCCAGGACGCGCTGGCGGTTGGCCGCGTCCAGTTCGCTGGTCACCTCGTCGGCGAGCACCACGTTGCCGTGCAGGGCGATCCCGCGGGCGATCGCCGTACGCTGCTGCTGGCCGCCGGAGAGCTCGTCGATCAACTGGTTGGCCTGGCCGGAGAGGCCGAGGGCGTCCAGCGCCTCGGCGGTCCGCCGGCGGGCGTCGGCCGGCGAACCACCGGTGGCGATCACCGCGACCGCGATGTTCTCGGCCGCGGTGAGGATCGCGGCCAGCCCGTTGTCCTGCGGGATCAGTACGACGCCCTGGGCGACCGCACGATCCCGGTCCCCCACCGGCTCGCCGTCGACCGCGACCGTCCCGATGCGCGGCGGCAGCATCCCGGCCATCGCGCTGAGCAGGGTGGTCTTGCCCGCGCCCGAGGTGCCGGTGACCGCGAGCAGCTCACCCGGCCGGGCCGTCACCGTGATCCCGCGCAGCACCGGCTCGTTCCCCGCGTATGCCAGGTCGGCCCCGTCCAACGTCAGCGTCCGCATCGCCACTCCTCAATGTTGCCCGGAATCTATCTGATCGCCCGGCGGTGCAGGGCCCGGCGCCACGTCTTACTGACCGCCCGGCGGCGCAGGACCCGAGCGCCGCGCTTGTCTGACCGCCCGGCGGCGCAGGACCGAGCGCCGCGCTTGTCTGACCGCCCGCCGTCACAGGCCCGAGCGCCATGCTTATATGACCGCCCGCCGTCGCAGGGCCCGGGCGCCACGCCTATCTGACCGCCCGCCGACGTAGAGCCCGGTCGCCGGCGAGGGCTGCGCCCAGGTACAGCAGCAGGACGGCGGTGCCCACGCCGAGCAGGACCGGCAGCCGGGGCAGGCCGGGCAGCGGCAGGTCGGGCGGTTTCAAGCCGGACAGGGGCAGCGCCCACCCGGTGAGCAGCCAGCCCGCCACCCCGGCCAGCAGGCCCACGAGCGCCGCGATGATCACCAGCACCGGGTACGTCCAGAAGGTGGCCTGCGCGGCCTGGCCCGGCCGTAGTCCCTGGGCCCGCAGCACCGCCAGATCTTCGGCGCGCCGGGCCCGGTGCACCCCGATGGTCAGCACCAGCGCCCCGGCGCCGAGCAGGACGGTGAGCACGCCGGCCAGCACGTGGAACCAGAGGGCGACGGCCGGTCCCTGCCGGTCCAGCCGGGCCCGGACCTGCCCGGCCGAGGTGTCGGCGATGACCGTGAGCCCCTGCTCACCGAGCCGTTCGACGATGTCGGCGGGGGCCGCCGAGTTGAGCCACACCTGCGGTTGCTGGGCCCGCGCCTCGTCCACCGAGAGCCGGTCGGCGAGTTCCAGGTCGACCAGGGTGCCGGTGCGGCCGAGGGCGGGCACGGCGGGCAGTTCGGCGACCGCGGTGACCGGCACCGCGTCGCCGCCCAGGCTGGTGATCACCCCGGCGTCGGGCATCGTCCCCGCGTACGCCATCGGCACCGGCGTCGGTGTGCTCACCGGCCGGAGCCACGCGGCGCCGCCGGAGCCGGAGGCGACCGCGACGTCGAAGGTGAGACCGTCCTTCGCGGCGGCGGCGGCGGCGAGCCGGCCGCGCTGCGACGCCCACCAGCGGGACGGGTCGGTGACCCGGATCGGGGCGGCGTCCCCGGCCGGTTCGGCGGCGCGCACCTCGTGGATCACCACCTGACCGGTGACCTCGGAAGTCGACCCGCCGACGATCCCGATCCCGCTGACCCGGCAGCCTTCCACGCAGATCGCCGACCGCTGCCGGTAGTCCCGGGTGCCCGCGCTGATCTCGCCGAACTCCACGATGCGCTCGCCCAGGCCGGTCAGCGACGACACCGCGAGGATGAGCCGCAGTTCCACGTCGGACCCGGTGTCGCCCCTCGTCACCCGGATCACGACGTCCTCGCCGGTGAACTCCGGCCGCTCGGGGGCCGTGAAGCGCAGTCGCTCGCTGACCCGGCCGGCGTCCGGCGCGTCGCGCGGCCAGGACGCCACCGCGGCGAGCCGGGGCGAGTCCACGGCCAGGCCGGCCAGCGGGCGGGGACCGCCGCTGTACAGCTGGCTCACCGCCATGGCGTAGGCGCCCTGCGGGTCGACCGCACGGACCGCGTCGAGCAGCCGGCGGCGGGGCACCGCCTCGAGGGTGAGCACCCGGTCGGCGCCGGTGCCGAGCTCCGCCTGGACGGCCCGGCCGCGGGCGGCGGTGTCCACCGCGCAGACCGCGTACCCGGCGACCGCGGCGGTGGCGGCCAGCAGCGCGAAGAGCCGGATCGCACCGGGGCGGCGGGAGAGCTGGAGGCCGGCGAGCGCGACTCCCAGCCGGCCGCGGTGCAGGGCGCGGACCGCGTACCGGCTGACGAGGGGCAGCAGGGCGTGGCCGATCAGCAGTGTGGTCGCCAGCATGAGCAGGGCGGGCGCGAACATGCCGACGCCGGTGAGCGAGCCGTCGGAGAGGATCAGCTGGCCGCCCGCGACGACGGCCAGGACCACCACGACCGCCTCGGTGGCCTGCAGCCGGCGTCGCTCGGGCCGGGTCCGCCGCAGAAGGGTGGTGACTGGGCTGAACAGCTGCCGGCGCAGGGCGGCGACCGCGGCGAGGAGGGCGGCCGCGGCGGCAATCGGCGCATACCGCAGGGAGGTCCAGCCGGCGTCGGCGCCGACGCCCGGGAACAGGCTCGCCGCCACCGCGTTCACCATCAGCTGCCCGGCGAGGCAGCCGGCCAGGGCCCCGGCCAGCACCGCGGCGAGGCTCTCCCCGGTCGCCAGCCACCAGCGGGTCCACCAGCGGGTCCCGCGCAGGGCGACGACGGCCAGCTCGCTCTGCCGAGCCTCGGCGCCGTGGCCGACGGTCAGGTAGATGCTGAAGCAGGCGAGCAGCACCAACGGCACGGCCAGGACCGGGACCAGCAGCCGGGCCTCGTCGCGGCCCTCCTCGATGCGCTGGAACAGGTGCGGCATGCCGGTGGTGATCTGGATGGCGCCGACCTCGCGGGACACCTCCTCCACCCGGGTCAGGTCGGCCCGCACGTCGTCGAGCCGGTCGATGTCGAAGGTGCCCGGCGCGGCGATGCCGTCGATCGCCATCATCGTGACGGTCTGCTTCATCGCGGGCAGGGTGATCGAGTTGGTGAAGACCGGCTCGCCGGGCCCGACGTCCGGGCCGCTGATGAAGTAACCGTGCGTCCCCCAGTAGGCGCCGGCGGGCTCGACCGGCTGGTAGATCCCGACCACCGTCAGGCTCTTGGCGGCAGCGGCTGCCTCCCACTTGGGGATCGGGTCGTCGTTGAGCCGGGCGCCGCTCAGCCGGATCCCGTCGCCGGCGGTCAGGCCCAGCCGTTTCGCGGTCTGCTCGCCGAGCAGCACATCGCCCTCGCCGGCCAGGCAGCGCCCCGCGACGACCCGGACGTGAGCGCAGACGTCCTGGCGGAAGACCAGCCGGGACGCGAAGATGTTGGTCCGTTCCAGGCCGACTGTCGCCATCTCGGTCGAGTACACGTACGAGAAGCCGTCCATGTCGATCAGCGCCCGGCCGACGTCGGTGAAGTCGATCGACGTGCCACCGGCCATCTCCTCGGCCTCGGCGTCCCGGGCGCCGCGCACCACGAGGCTCAGCTCGCTGGGCGCCGCGGTGGCGATCTGGCCGGCGGCGATCGCCCGGTCGGCGGCGAGCAGGTAGGCCGGGGCGGCCACGGCGGAGGCCACCGCGAGCATCGCCAGCAGGGCCAGCGTGATGGCCTGCCCGCGCCGGGACCAGAGCATCGCCAGGGCGAGAGCGAGGGAGGTCATCGGCCGGTCTCCCGCAGGGAGCGGATCATCGGCAGCAGGGACAGCCAGCCGACCAGGCCGACCAGGAGGAACGCGGCGAGGGTCGCGACGAGCACGGCGACCGGCGGCAGCGCGGACGGCGCCGCGAGCACCTGCCACCCGTCGGTGAACGCCGGGACCGCGCTGCCGGTGAGACCGGCGGCCAGCACCGTGGCCAGCAGACCGCAGAGCAGCCCGGCGATGATCAAGGTGGCCGTACCCGCGTAGCCGGTGGCGACCGCGACCCGGACCGGCAGGCCCTGGAGCCGCAGCGCCGTCAGCCGTGCGCTGACCGAGCGCCGGTCGACCGCCGCGGCGACCGCGAGCACGGCGGCCGCCAGCAGCAGCGCCGCTGTCCCGGTCAGCAGCGCGAACCGGACCACCGCCGCGGGCCCCTGCGCGCCGAGCCGGTCGGCCCGGTCGGTGACGGTCTCGTCGCCGGTCACCGTCAGCCCCGCCGCGGTCAGGTCGGCGACCAGGCCGGACCGGGCGCCGGGCGCCAGCCACACCTGGAACTCGCCCGCCGGCTCGGCCTCGGCGGCCAGTCGCCGGACGGCGTCCAGATCCACCATCAGGCCGCTGCGCCCGACCACCGGCAGGGCGGTCACCGTGCCGGTCAGCCGGACCGGTACGGGCGACCCGTACGCCTGAAGTGCCGGATCCTCGTAGTGCCAGTCGGCCATCGCCGCCCCCGCCAGCACCACCGGCAGCGGAACGGGCGCGTCGGCCGCCCACGCCTCCCCGCTGATCTGCTTGAGATTGGTCGTGTTCTCGTCTCCCACCAGGTGCAGCGCACCGTCCCCGGCAGTCACGTCCATGGCCGCACCGGCCGTGCCGGCCCGCCACCGGGCCACGTCGCCGAGCGCTGCACTGTCCAGCACCGGCGCGTCCGACCCGGACTGGGTCACCTCCCGGACCGTCACCGCGGCACCGGCCGGTGGCGCCTTGGCCCGGCCGCTCTCGTCCGGCGGCGAGGTCACCTCCCACCGCACGATCCGGCAGCCGGGCGCGGCGTCGCAGCCGGTGAGCGGCGCGGCGACGGTCTGCGCCCCGGCCGCGAGAGTCCCGAACGCGGCGATGACCCGGTTTCCGGTCGCTTCGTGCTGCAGCAGCAGGTTGAGGGCCACCGGCTCGGCCCCGTCGCGGCTGACCCGGGCGGTGAGCCGGTCGCCGGTGACCACGGGTGGCGATGGTCGGGTGTCCGCGGCCATCGCCGCGGGCAGGGCCGCGACCGCACCGTACTCCGGCCGCCAGGTGGCCAGGGCGGCGAGCCGGGCGGTGTCGACCTCGAGGACCCGCTGGGCGATGTCGCGGCTCACCACGGCGGCCATCGCTTCCCGGCCGCCGGGGTCGGCCTGCCGGACCGCGTGCAGCAACGCCGTACGGTTAGCGCCCTCGACGGTGAGCACCCGCACCGCGCCCATCTCGGCCGCGCTGCGGTCGGCCCGCGCGGTCTGCTCGGCACGCCAGCCGGCGAAGGACGTGATGAACAGCGCGACCGCCACCACGACCAGCATGAACACCCGGTCGGTGCCGGCCGAGCGGGAGATCTGCAGGGCGGTGAGGCCGAACCGCAGTCGTCCGGAGCGCAGCGCGGCGCCACCGGCCCGGCCCGCGGCCCGGCTCAGCACCCGGGCCACCAGCAGGGCGAGCGCCAGTGCAGCCAACGCCGAGGCGGCCGGTGCGAGGCCTTCCGCCGGACCACCGGCCCGGGCCTGATAGAGCACGGCGGCGGCGACCACGAGCAGCAGCACGTCGGCCAGGGCGGACCGCCAGTCGCCGCGCCCGGTCACCGCCCGCTGCAGCAGCGACGACACCGGGCGGGCGAGCACCACGGTCTCCACCACCGCCAGCACGATCATGCAGCCGAGGAGCAACGCGGCCACCGCGCCGGCCGACCAGACCAGGGCCTGCTGCCGGTCGGCGGTGACCGTCACCGGCCCGGTCAGCGCGACGGCCAGCAGATAGCCGGCCGCGGCCCCGATGACCACGCCGCACAGCAGCGGGATCAGGTGCTGACCCCACGCCAGCCGGAGCATGCCGGACCGGGCGACGCCACGCAGCTTGAGCAGGGCGGCGTCGGCCCGCCGGTCGCGCAGGGTGTACCACCCGGCGAGGCCGACGGCGAACCAGGTGAGCAGCAGCATCTGCACACCCGCGGTCAGCACGCCGCTGAGGATGGTCGACCGGTCCCGGGCGATGGTCTCCAGCAGGGGCCGGGCCGCGGTGGCGAACCGGAGCTGGTTGGTCCCGAGCCGGGCGTCCGCCTGGGCCAGCTCACCGGCCAGGTCGTAGCCACCGTCACCACGGATCAGCGCCGCCGGGAGCTCGCCGTCGTAGGCCGCCGTGATGCCCCACAGCTGCCGGGCGGTGAATGTGTCCACCGGGGTGAAAGCCGGGGACAGCCCGGACTCGGCCCGGAAGTGGGTGGCGCTCCAATACACCCCCGCGGGGTCGGCCAGGGTGTAGCTCGCGACGACCCGCGCCATCAGCGGCACGTTGAAGTTGGAGCTGCGCATCTCCACGGTGTCGCCCGGCGCCAGCCCGAGGCGGGTGGCGGCCTCCTGGCTGATCGCCACCTCACCGGAGCGGGCGGGGCACCGGCCCTCCAGCCGGACGCGGTCGCAGAACCCTTCCCGGTACGCCATCGGCATGGCCAGTGTGTTCGCCCCCTGCCGCACGGTCAGCGGCACGGTCAGCCCGACGACCGGCTCGCGCAGCTCGACCCGGAGCCCGGCTCGCACCCCGGTGGCGAACCGGTCCAGCGCGGCCTGCGGTTTGCCCTGCGTGTCGATGCTCTGCCGGACCGTCACCACACGCTCGGTGGACTCCGCACCGGCCAGGTTGGTGCCGGCGGCGCGCCCGGCCGCGGCAAAGCCATACCACGGGCCGGCGGCGACGATCGCGGTGGCGAGCGCGGCCAGCACGAGGATCGTCAGCACCTGCGCGGTCCGCGCCCGGACCGCGCCGAGGACGAGCGCGAACATTCCCGGGACGTTACGCGATCACAGGTGGTCGCGGGGACCCCTGTGGACAACTGTGCTTAACCGGTTCACTCGCGCCCGGAGGTTGCGGCCGGTGGCCAGGGCCACCAGGACGAGCACGGCCAGCACCGCCGCGCCCGCGGCGAGCAGCGCATCGGCTCCCGGTCGCGTCGGCAACGGCAGATCCGGCGGCTCGAGCCCGGCCAGCGGCAGCGCCCAGCCGGTCAGCTCCCACGCCAGCACGGCCACCGCTAGCCCCACGACGGCGGCGAAGACGACCAGCACCGGGTACGTCCACAGCGTGGCCCGGTCAGCGGCGCCCCGGCTCAGCCCCTGAGCGCGCAACGCGGCCAGGTCCGCCACCCGCCGGGACCGGTCCACCGCAGCTGCGAGCACCAGCGCACCGGCTCCGAGCAGCACCGCCAGACCCCCGGCGAGCAGGTGGAACCAGAGCGCGAGCGCCGGACCCTGATGGTCCAGGGCCCGTGCCACCTGGGCGGACCGGGTGTCGACGAGCACGGTCAGGCCCTGCTCGGCGAACCGGTCCAGGACGTCGTCCGGCGCCGCCGCGTTGAGCCACACCTGCGGTATCTGCGCCTGCCCGCCGTCCACCGAGAGCCGGTCGGTGTACTCCAGGTCGGCGAGGACGGCGTACCGCCCCAGCTGGGGCACCGCGGGCAGCTCGGCGACCGGCGCGACCACCAGGTCCTTCGCGTCCAGCCCGGTCACCACACGGTCCGTGGGCAGCCGGCCGGCGTGTGCCACCGGCAGCGGGTACGGCGTACCGGACGGATACATCCACGTGCCCGCGGCAAGCCCCTCCGAGGCGTCCAGGTCGATCCGCAGCCCGCCGGGATCCGCCGTCAGCCGTCCGTTCTCGGGCATCCGCCACCGGCCGGGGTCGGCCAGCTGGTCCCGCGCGAGCACCGGCCGCACCGGGTTGATCGTCCCCAGTTCGTTGATCACGATCCGCGCGCGGATGCCGAGGGCGGTGCCGATCGCGGTGAAGCCGATCCCGTTGAGGCGGCAGCCGTCCCGGCAGGTCGCCACCCGCTGCTGGTACGTCTGCCGCCCCTCCCGCACCTCGCCCAGCTGCACCTGGGTGTCGCCGAGTCCGGTCACCGAGGAGAGCGCGAGGTTCAGCCGGATGCCCTTGCCCTCCTCCGGGAGTCCGCTGCCGGTGGCGACGACGTTGATGTCGTCGCCCTTGAACACGAACGGGTCGGCAGCCGCCGGGCGCAGGTCCCGCGCCACCTCTCCGGCGTCGGGCGAACCGGCCGGCCAGGTGGCGACGGCGGCCAGCCGCTGGGAGTCCACGGCCAGACCGCCCGGTTGGTTCGCCCCGCCGTCGGGCAGGCGGACCGCGGCCATCGCGTACGCCCCCTCGGGGTCGGCCCGGCGCACCGCCTCGAGCAGCTGCGTACGGTAGACCGGCGCCACCGTCAGCACCCGGTCAGCACCGGTGCCCAGCTCCGCCTCGACCACCCGGCCACGCGCCGCGGCGTCCACCCCCGCCACCGCGAAGCCGACGACCGCGACCGTGGCCACGAGCAGCGCGAAGAGGCGTTCCGCACCGGGCCGCCGGGACAGCTGGAACCCGGCCAGCGCGACTCCGGGCCGGCCACGGCTCAGGGCGCGGGCGGCGTACCGGGTGACGATCGGCAGGACGGCCCGGGCGGCGAGCAGGGCCAGCGCGAGGATCAGCAGCGCCGGGGCGAAGAGCCCGATGCCGGTCAGCGAGCCGTTGGAGAGGGACAGCTGCATTCCGGCGACCACGGCCAGGACCACCACGATCGCCTCGGTGAAGATCGCCCGGTGGGCGTTGCCGCGTACCGGGGTGCGCCGCAGCAGGGTCACGACCGGGCTGAGCAGCGGACGCCGCTGGGCCGCGACGGCGGCGATCAGGGCGGCCAGGGCGGCGGCCGGCGCGTATCGCAGGGACGACCAGCCGGGGTCCACGCCGACGCCCGGGAACCGGTTCGCCGCCACCGCGTTGACCAGCAGTTGCCCGGCCAGGCAGCCGGCGACCGCGCCGATCGCGACGG
This sequence comes from Actinoplanes sp. NBC_00393, assembly GCF_036053395.1. Classification (NCBI taxonomy): domain Bacteria; kingdom Bacillati; phylum Actinomycetota; class Actinomycetes; order Micromonosporales; family Micromonosporaceae; genus Actinoplanes; species Actinoplanes sp. NBC_00393. Next base: position 6,484,549 of record NZ_CP107942.1, read on the forward strand.
CCACCAGGCTCTCCCCGGTCGCCAGCCACCAGCGCACCCACCAGCGCGGACCGCGCAGCGCGACCGCGGCCAGCTCGCTCTGCCGGCCCTGCGCGCCATAGCCGACCGCGAGGAAGATGCAGAAGCAGGCGAGCAGCACCAGCGGCACCGCGAGCACCGGCACCAGCAGTTGGGCCGAGGCGCGCCCGGCGTCGATCCGGTCGAGCAGCCGGGGCAGCTCGGTGCTGATCTGCAGGGACGAGCCGAGCTGTGTCGAGGTGGTGCGCAGCCGGTCCAGGCCGGCCCGCAGATCGTCGAGACGGTCGGCGTCCAGGGCGGCCGGCTCGGCGGTGCCGTCGATCGCCAGCTCGGTGTTGCCGTGGTCCATCGCGCGCAGGGTGGCGGCGTTGGTGAAGACCGGCTCGCCCGGCCCCAGCCCGTAGAGCGTGGTGAAGTAGCCGTGCGTCCCCCAGTACGCCGACTCGGCGTCCGCGGCCCGGTAGGTGCCTGCCACGGTGAGTTCCTTGGGGATGCCGTCCGGGATGTAACCGGGATCGCGCGGGTCCGCGTTGTAGATCGCCGAGGTCAGCTTGATCAGGTCGCCGGCGGCCAGGTCGAGCCGCTTCGCGGTGTGCTCACCGAGGAGCACGTCGCCCTCGCCGGCCAGGCAGCGGCCGGTCAGGACCTGCACGTGCACGCAGACGTTCTGACGGAACACCAGGCGGGAGGCGTACTGCTTGTCGGGCTCGATGCCGACCGTCGGGTACTCGCTCGAGTTCACGTAGGTGAAGCCGGGCAGCTGCACCAGGGCCTCCGCCACGTCGGTGAAGTCGACCGAGGGGCCTTCCACCACGTCCTGCGTGCGTTCGTTCTGGCGGGCGCTCACCGTGAGCCCGAGCTCGGCGGGGACGGCGGTGGCGATCTGCCCGGCCGCGACGGCCCGGTCCACGGCGGCCAGGTAGGCCGGCGCGGCCACCGCCGAGGCGACCGCGAGCAGCGCCAGCAGGGCGAGCGTGACGGCCTGCCCGCGCCGGGACCAGACCATGGCCAGCACCAGCGAGATCACGAGTCACCCCCGCGGAGCCGCCGGACCAGCGGCAGGGCCGCGAGCCACCCGGTCACGCCGAGCACGACCGCGGCCACCAGGGCGGCCCCGGCGAGCGTCGAGGCGTTCAGCGTGGCCGGTGGCGGCAGCACCGACCAGCCGTCGGTGAACGGTGGCAGCTCGATCCCGACCAGCGGCGTGGCCAGCAATCCGGCCAGCAGGCCACCGATCAGCCCGGCCGCGACCGGGACGGCGACCCCGGCGTACCCGGTGGCGACCGCGGCCCGGGCCGGCAGTCCCTGCCGGCGCAACGCCCGGAACTGCCCGGCCAGGGTGTCCTTGTCGACCGCGGCAGCCACCGCGACCGCGGCCGCCGCGAGCAGCAGCGCGGCCACGCCGGCCAGCATCCCGAACCGGGCGACCGCGGCCGGGCCCTGGTCACCGAGCTCCGCGGAGCGCCGGCTGATCGACTCGTCCGAGATCACGTCGAGGCCCGCGGCGGTCAGGTCGCCGACCAGGCCGGGCCGGGCGCCGGCGGCGAGCCAGACCTGAAGATCACCAGGTGGGTCGGCCTCCGCGGCCAGCCGCCGGGTCGCTTCCAGATCCACCAGTACGCCCACCCGCCCGAGAACCGGCAACACGCTCGTCCCGCCGGCCGGCCGGACCGGGATCGTCCCGCCTCCGAACGAGAAGAGCGACGGATCGTCGAGCCGCCATGTCTCCGGCCGCGGGCCCACCGGCACCACCGGCAACGGCAGCTCGATGTCCACCGCCCACGCCGCGACACCCATCTGCGGCAGCTCGGTGGCGTTCCGGTCGCCGCCGAGCCGCAGGACCCCGTCGGCCGCGGAGACGTCCAGACTCGCGCCGTTGTTGGCGGTCCGCCACCGGCCGATGTCCCCGAGCTGGGCCGTGGTCAGGATCGGCGCCGGCGGGTCCTGCTGGTCGAGAGCCCGTACGCCGACCGAGGTTCCGTACGACGGCGGCCCGGACCGGACCTCGTCCACCGGCCGGGTCAATTCCCAGCGCACCACCCGGCAGCCCGGAGCGCCCGTGCACCCGGCCACCCGCGCGACGACCGTGCTCTCCCCCTGTCGCATCACCCCGAACCGTGCGATCACCGGCGCCCCGGTCGCCTCGTGCTGCAGGTAGAGCGTGAGCGCCACCGTGCCGTCGCCCGCCTTGCTCACCCGGGCGGCCAGCCGCTCACCGGTGACCAGCGGGAACTCGCCCGTCCGGCGCTCCGGCACAGCCAGGATCGGCTGCTGGCCGGTGACCGCCGCATACCGGGCGCTGTCCACCGCGAGCACCGGCAGGGTGTTGTCGGTGTCCACCGCGACGGCCATCGCCTGCCGCCCGTCCGGATCAGCGGTGCGCACGGCGTGCACCAGAGCTGTCCGGTTCGGCGCCTGCACGGTGAGGACACGCTGTGCGCCCAGTTCGGCCGTGCTGCGCTGCTCGCGGGCGAGCCGGTCCCCGTTCCAGGCGCCGGCCGCCGTCACGAACAGCGCCACCGCGACCACGATCAGGGCGAAGACCCGGTCGGTGCCGGGTTGCCGGGCCACCCGTACGGCGGTGAGGCCGAACCGCAGCCGTCCGGCCCGCAGCCCCGCGCTGCCGGCCCGGCCCGCCGCCCGGCTCACCAGCCGGGCGAACAGCAGGCCCACGGCCAGCGCGAACAGTCCCGGCGCGGCCATCGCCAGCCCGCTGTCCGGACCGCCGGTGCGCGCCTGGTAGACCGCCGCGACGGCGACCGCGATCAGGACCAGGTCGGCGAGCCCGGACCACCAGTCGCCGCGGCCGCCGGACGCCCGTTGCAGCAGCTCGAGGACCGGCCGCCGCAGCACCGCCACTTCCACCGCACCCAGCACGAGCAGGCCACCGACCAGCACCGCGGCCACCGCCGCAGCGGACAGCAGCAGCGCCTGCTGCTGCCCGGCCGCGAAGGTCACCGGACCGGCCAGCCACCTGGCCAGCAGATAGCCCACCGGGGCCCCGGCCAGCGCGCCCACCAGCAGCGGCAGCAGATGCTGACCCCAGACCAGCCGCAACGTACGCAACCGCCCGACCCCGCGCAGCTTCAGCAGAGCCACGTCGGGCCGCCGGTCGCGCCCGGTGTACCGGCCGGCCAGCCCGATCGCGAACCAGGTGAGGATCAGGGTCTGCACCGCCGCGACGGTGACGCCGTCGCGGATCGTGAACCTGTTCCGGGCCATCGAGTCGAGCAGCGGCCCCGCGCTGGTGACCAGGCGCAGGCGGTCGCCGGTGAACGACTCGTCGGCCCGGCGCAGGGTGTCCCGCAGGTCGAAGCCGCCCTCGCCACGGAGCAGCCCGGCGGGCAGGCTGGCGTCGTAGGTCAGCGTCGGCGTCCGCAGCAGGTTGTGGGTGAACGTCTCCGCCGGTGTGAAGGCCGGATCCAGTCCGGTGTCGGCCCGGAACATCGGGTTGTTCCAGTACAGGCTGTCGGGTTCCAGCAGCGTGAACCGGGCGACGACGCGCAACCGGACCGGCTCGCTGTTGGAGGTGGAGCGCAGCACCAGCGGGTCGCCGGGACCGATCCCGAGCCGCAGCGCCGACTCCTGGCTGATCGCGGCCTCGCCGGGAGCGGAGGGGCAGGGTCCGTCCAGGCGTACGTGTTCGCAGAACTGCTCGCGGTAGGCGGCCGGCATCACCACGTCGGTCGACCCGCTGTGCACGTTCAGCGGGACCACGCCGCCGTACACCGGCTCGTCGAGGGCGAGCGGCAGCCGGTCGCGGACCGTCCTGGTGAACTGCTCGATCGCGCCCGGCAGGTCGCCGCCGGTGTCGGCGCCCTGGCGGACCGAGATCGCGCGCTGCTTGGCCTGCACCGACGCCAGGTCGACGGCGGTGGCCCGCTCGGTGGCGGCCGCGGCGTACCAGGGGCCGGCCGCCGCGACCGCGGCGGCCACCGCCGTCAGCACCATGATGGTCAGCGCCTGCGCGGTCCGGGCTCGTACCGCGCCGAGAACGAGCGCAAGCATCCACCCTCCCCGATTTGCAGGGAGGTTACAGCCAGCCGCGGTGTTTCAGATACCCGTAGAGACCGATCGCGGACGTAACAATGAGGACACTGCTCGCCAGGAACCCCCAGCGGTTGTCGTATCCGGGGTACGGCAGGTTCTGCCCGAAGAAGCCGGTGAGCGCGGTCGGCACCGCGATGATCGCGGCCCAGGCGGCGAGCTTGCGGGTGACCTGGTTGAGCACGTTGCTCTGCTCGGTGGAGTCGGCGTCGAGCAGCTCGGTGATCCGGGTCCGGGCGTGCTCGGTCAGCTCGACGGTCCGCTGGGCCTGGTCCGCGACGTCCCGGTAATAAGCCCGCAGATGGTCGTTGACCAGCTCGATCTCGGCCTTGTCGAGCTGGTCGATCACCTCCGGCATCGGCGCGACGGCCCGGTGCAGGTTGGCCAGGCACTTGCGCAGCGCGAACCCGTAGAGCCGGGCCGCCCGGGGCGCGCCACCCTCCTCGAGCAGCTGGTCCTCGGCGCCGTCCATCGCCTCGTCGATCGCCCGGGCGGTCGCGTACTGGCTGTCCACGGCGACGTCGAGCAGGCCGTAGACCAGGAAGTTGACGCCGCCGAGGGCGCCGAGCTCCGGGTCCTTGTCCCAGCGGGCGATCAGCAGGTCACTGTCACCGGGCGACTTGTGCACGGTGATCAGCGCCCGCTTCGTGACGAACGCGCTGATCTCGATCTTGCGAAGCTCCGCCGTGCTCGGGCCCCCGTGGAACCGGACGGCGTAGAGGTTGACGAAGATGTGGTCGGCGTACCGGTCGATCTTGGGGCGCTGGTGGTCCTCGACGGCGTCCTCGACGGCCAGCGGGTGCAGCCCGAACTCGGCGGCCACCGCCTCCAGGTCGGCCAGGCCGGGAGAGAACAGATCCAGCCAGGCCACCGCGTCCGGGTGATCGCGGAGCAGAGCGGCCGTCTCGGCCGCCGGAAAGTCCTCCGCGATCACCCGGCCGGCCTCGTAGAGGCGGGTCCGGACGGGACAGGAAGGTGCGGTCACCGGACCACAGTAGGACCGGTCAGACGGCTTCGAGCACCCGCTCCTCGGTCGGCTCCGGGCGGCGTCCGCGGCGCAGCATCCAGAGGCTGACCGGCACCCCGACCGCCACCAGCACCGCGGCGACGACCAGCGAGAACTGGTAGCCCTCCAGGAAGCGGTGCATCTCGGAGCCGCTGGCGGCGTTCGCCCGATTGGTCAGGATGGCGCCGAGCACGGTCACGCCGAGCAGGCCGAACACCTCACGGGACACGTTCAGCATCCCGGACGCGATCCCGGCGCGCTCGGGCGGCAGCGCGTCGACCACCACGGTGTTGAGCGGGATGAGCAGGCCGCCGCCGACGCCGTACAGCGCGAACCAGGGCAGCAGGTCGAGGTAGGTGGTGCCCTCGCCGTACTGGGCGATGCCGCCGATCGCCGCGGCCATCACGGCCAGACCGAAAGCGGTCACCCGGGCCACGCCGAAACGCATCTCCAGGCGCGGCGCCAGGACCGCGCCGACCGCCGTGATGATCGCCATCGGGATGAACGCGGCGCCCGCGCCGGTCGGCGAGAAACCGAGCACGTTCTGCAGGTAGATCGCCATGTAGAAGTAGATCCCGAAGACACCGAACGCCCACAGGCCCATCGCCAGCAGCCCGCCGGTGAACATCCGCGAGCGGAAGAACGCGAGGTCGACCATCGAGTCGGCGTTGCGGCTCTGCACGATCACGAACGCCACCGCCGCTGCCGCGGCCACCCCGAAGGACCCGAGGATCAGCGGCGAGGTCCAGCCTTCCGCGTCACCCTCGATCAGGGCGTACGTGAGCGCGAACAGGGACACCGACGACGCGGCCAGCCCGGCCGGGTCCAGTCGCCGCAGCGCCCGGGTGAGCCCGGCCGTCCGTTTCGCCGCGCCGTGCCCGGCCGGGACGCTGAACAGCGTCAGGGCCAGTGTCGCCACGCCGATCGGCAGGTTGATCAGGAAGATCCAGCCCCAGGAGACGTGTTCGCTGAGCACCCCGCCGGTGAACGGGCCGACCGCCAGAGCAAGGGCGCCGACGCCGCCCCAGACGCCGATGGCCGTACCCCGCTCCTTGGGGTCCGGGAAGAGTTCCTGAAGCAGCGCCAGCGATGCCGGCGCGAGCAGCGCCGCGCCGACCCCCTGGAGCGCCCGCGCGCCGATCAGCAGCGCCTGGGTGTCCGCGAGGCCGGCCGCCACCGACGCCGCGGTGAAGATCACCAGGCCGGACAGGAACGCGAGCCGGGTGCCGAGCACGTCCGCGATGCGGCCGCCGGCCAGCAGCAGACCGGCGAAGACCAGGATGTACGCGCTGGTGATCCACTCCAGTCCGGCGATGCTCAGACCGAGATCCCGCTGGATGCTGGGCAGCGCCACGTTGACGACGTTGTTGTCCAGATACGTCATGAAGGTGCCGAGCGCCACTGCGACGAGCGCCCACCACCGACGGTTCTTCTCCACTTGATCTCCCCCTGTACGGCGTCCATGTACAACGTACATGTACCTCGTACATGAGACCTGTACGTTGTATGGTTGTCAAGTGACGGGTGAACGACTGAGCAAGGCCGCCGTGGCCGACCGCGCGCTGCGCCTGGCCGACGGGGAGGGCCCCGAGGCGGTCACCGTCCGTCGCCTCGCCAAGGAGCTCGGCGTCACCCCGATGGCGCTCTACTGGCACTTCAAGAACAAGGACGAGCTGCTGCTCGGCATGGTCGACCACGCGCTGTCCGGGGTTCGCGCCGACCAGACCGCCGGTGACTCCTGGCCGAAACGGCTACGCGCCGTGGTCGACGCCGTGGCCGGTGTGCTGCGGGCGCACCCGTCGCTGCCCGTCCTCCTGCACGCGGTCGACAAGACCCGGACGGAGAGCTTCAACCGCGCGACGAACGACACGCTCGCCCTGCTGAGCGACGCCGGGTTCACCGTCGAAGAGGGGTACTGGGTCGCGTCGTACCTGTTGAATGGCTGCATCGGCATGGTCAGCGGGCAGCCGGGCTGCCCACCCGGGATGCCGGCCGAGCAGGAGCCGGAGTGGCGGCGGCAGAAGCGGCTTCAGCTCGAAGCGATGCCGGCCGACCGCTACCCGATGATGATCGAGCTCGCCGCGTCCTACCGGGACGAGCCGGACCTCGACCGCTACTACGCGTTCTACACCGACCTGCTGGTCGCCGGCGTCGAGGCGATGGCCGCCGCCAAGCGGTAGCCGACAGATCGTCACCCATCATTGCAAGCTCATAGCCGTCTATTTCGGCTGCATCTTTTTGCAAAGGCATGACAGGTCTTCCAGTGCATGCAAGAACTTGCTAGCGTCCGGCACATGTGAACGCGGGATTACCGCTTCGCTAAGCCCGTGCATCCCCGGCAACAGCACGTCCACACCAACAGCGCCGTCCCCCTAGCTCGACGGAGGCTCCGCCGTGTCCAGAATCCTTCGCAGAGTGCTCGGTGCGCTCTGCGCCGTACCCCTCTTCCTGATAGTTCCCGCGATGGCCGCGCAAGCGGCTGACCAGGTCTCCATCTACTACAAGCCGGCGTCGTCATGGACGACGGTCAACCTCCACTACGCGCCGAACGGTGGGTCCTGGACCGCGGTTCCGGGCGTTGCGATGGCCAAGGACAGCTGCGCCGGCTGGTACCGCAAGGACGTCGACCTGGGCGGCGCGACCGGCCTGCAACTCGTCTTCAACAACGGCTCCGGCACCTGGGACAACAACGGCGGCCGCAACTACAGCGCCGGCACCGGCATCGTGACGGTCTCCGGTGGCGCGGTCAACTCGACCGCGCCGTGCAGCACGACAGCCGGCAACACCGCGACGGTGTTCTACAAGACTGCGTGGACCGGCACCTATCTGCACTTCGCGCCCACCGGCGGATCGTGGACCACGGCGCCGGGCGTGGTGATGAACGAGGAGGCCTGCGCCGGGTGGGCACGCAAGACCGTCGACCTCGGCAGCGCGACCACCTGGGCGGCGACCTTCAACAACGGCTCGGGTACGTGGGACAACAACTCCGGCCGCAACTACGCTCTCGGCACCGGGGTCACCACCGTCAACGCCGGCGTGATCACCGCGAACGCGACCTCGCCCTGCACGGCTTCCCTCTCGCCGTCGCCGTCACCGTCACCGACCTCGTCGCCCTCCCCCACTCCCTCCCCGTCGCCGTCCACTCCGGCCACCCGGGGCGAGATGCTCGGTGGCGACCCGCGCAAGGACAGCATCTACTTCGTCCTCACCGCGCGGTTCTACGACGGCGACAGCGGCAACAACCGGGGCGGCAACCAGCACACCAAGTCCGGCAACGCGGCGGGCGACGACCCGATGTTCCGCGGTGACTTCAAGGGCCTGGTGAACAAGCTCGACTACATCAAGGCGCTCGGCTTCTCCGCCGTCTGGATCACGCCGGTGGTGCTGAACCGGTCCGACTACGACTACCACGGCTACCACGGGTACGACTTCTACGAGGTGGACCCTCGGCTGGAGTCGGACGGCGCGTCGTACCAGCAGTTGATCGACGCGGCGCACGCCAAGGGCCTGAAGATCTACCAGGACGTGGTCTTCAACCACACCTCGCGCTGGGGCGCGAACGGGCTGTTCACCCCCACCGTGTACGGCGTCCGCGACAACCAGTGGAGCTGGTACTACAGCGAGAAGGTGGCCGGCAAGAAGTACAACCCGCTCGAGGAGAACAGCGCCGGGCACACGTACAACGGTGATCTGTGGAGCAGCACGGCACCGGCCGGGAACACCTGCCCCAACTACGGCCAGCCCACCGGCGGCAAGAGCCAGGAGGGCTACACGGTCTACCACTGCCAGTGGCCGTCACCGACCGCCAAGATGTTCCCGTCGAACCTGTTCCACCAGTGCTGGATCGGCAACTGGGAGGGTGAGGACGCCCGCTCCTGCTGGCTGCACGAGGACCTGGCCGACCTGAACACCGAGAACGAGACGGTGCAGAACTACCTGATCGGCGCCTACAAGAAGTACATCGACATGGGCGTCGACGGGTTCCGGATCGACACCGCGGTGCACATCCCGCGGGTCACCTGGAACCGCAAGTTCCTGCCCGCCCTGCAGGCCCACCTCACCGCGAAGTACGGCGCCGCGAAGGCCAAGGACTTCTACATCTTCGGCGAGGTCGCCGCGTTCGTGAACGACAAGTGGAACCGGGGCTCGGTCAACCACTCCGCCCAGTTCTTCACCTGGAAGGAACGCACGACCTATTCGGCCGACGACACCGCGGCCGCGCTCGAGCAGTTCAACTACGAGAACAACCTGGGCACCGGGAACCAGCCGACCAGCACGAACGCGTTCCTGTCCGGCAACAACTACCACGCGCCGGACCACAGCAAGTTCTCCGGCATGAACATCATCGACATGCGGATGCACATGAACTTCGGCGACGCGTCCAACGCCTTCCACAACGGCAAGGACTCGGACGACTCGGTCAACGACGCCACCTACAACGTGGTCTACGTGGACTCGCACGACTACGGCCCGAACAAGTCGTCGGTCCGCTACGCCGAAGGCACCGACGCGTGGGCCGAGAACATGTCAATGATGTGGACGTTCCGCGGCATCCCGACGCTGTACTACGGCTCGGAAATCGAGTTCAAGGCCGGCCAGAAGATCGACTGCGGGCCGAGCTGCCCGCTGGAGAGCACCGGCCGGGCCTACTACGGCAACCACCTCGCGGGCAGCGTCACCGCCAGCGACTTCGGTGTGGTCGGCTCGGCCAGCGGCGCGGTCGCCACCACGCTGTCCAAGCCGCTGGTCAAGCACCTGCAGCGGCTCAACCAGATCCGCCGCGCGGTGCCGGCCCTGCAGATGGGGCAGTACTCGACCGAGGGCGTCAGCGGGAACATGGCGTACAAGCGCCGGTACACCGCCGGCGGGGTGGACAGCTTCGCGCTGGTCACCGTCTCCGGCGGGGCGACGTTCTCGGGGATCCCCAACGGCACCTACGTCGACGCCGTCACCGGTGACACCAGGACGGTCACCAACGGCTCGCTGACGGTCGGCCTGAACGCCAAGGGCAACCTGCGGGCGTACGTCCTCTCCACCTCCAGCACGCCGGCACCCGGCAAGGTCGGCGCCGACACCGCCTGGCTGAAGTAACGGCAACGGGCCGTCCCGCCGAGAGGCGGGACGGCCCGTTCGTCCTCGTCCCCTTATCCCGCGAGATGCTTGCGGGCGAACGCGATGTTGTGCGGCAGCGCCTGCGCCCACACGTTGTGCCCGGTCGCATAGTGCCGGTAGGTGACGTTCGCACCCTTCGCCTTCATCTCAGCCACCTGGAGGTCGGTGAGGAACGGGAAGGCGGTCAGGTCGAAGCGGCCCTGATTCACCAGCACGGGCGCGTCGTAACCGGACACCGGCAGCTCGGTGACGTCGCGCAGAACCGACCGGAAGTCACCGGACAGCAGCGGCTTCGTCAGCATCTGCCCGATCGAGGTGCCCTGCGCACGGGTGTTCATGTCGAAATAGCAGAGCCGGTGCGCGTCGTCGACGAGCGCGCGGCCGACCGGCGTCAGATAGGCGTCGAGGTCGAAGTCCGGCCGGGCGGTCTCCAACCCGGCGAGGATGTAGGAGACGTAGGTCGTGTAGTCCGGTGCCGGCAGCGGCGGGATGTACGGCCCGGCGATCGGGATGTATCCCTCGACCTTGGTGGCCGGCGCGTCCGCCATGGCGGCGGCGAGATGCAGCTCCGGCGCCCGTTCCGCGGCCTTCGCCGCGGTGGCGAGCGTCGCGTGGCCGCCCTGCGAGATGCCGTTCACCACATAGCTGGTGGACAGGGCCGGCGCCACCGACCGGGCCGCGCGGACCGAGTCGATCACGGCGTTGGCCTCCGCGTCGGCGTCCAGGTAGGCGTGCGAGCCCTCGGTGCCGATTCCGATGTACTCGGTCGCGACGAAGGCGAAGCCCGCCTGGATCCACGGAGTCACGATGTTGACGTCGGCCGCGGCCGTCCCGTAGTCGTCGGTGTAGGCGCAGTCGTCGCCGAGGCCGGCCGTGACGTGCGCGTTTGCCAGGATCGGCCAGCCGCCGGCCGGCGCCGTGCCGGTGGGCACGTAGATGGTGGCGAGCGCGTGCCGCGGCTGGTCGAGCGAGTCCCGCGTCCAGTACGTGATCGAGGTCGCGACGGATCCGGGCGCCTCCTTCCCCGGCAGCGGCGTCGACGCGATCACCTTGCCGGGCGCGTCGGACGGAGCGGCCGAGGCCGGCACGGCCGCCCCGACGGCCAGAAGCGGGCCCACGGCCAGGGATACGAGAAGGCGGCTCGGACGCACGGGCATCACTCATTTCGGTTCGACCACAGTGGCCTCATTAGGTTAGGCAACCCTAACTTATGCCCAGAAGGAGCGCGGCGACGACCGGCGCCAGGTACAGCAGGGGGAACGGCACGTGCCCGTACGCGCGGGCCCGCAGCACGGTGACGACGGCGCCGATGAAGTACAGGATCAGGCCGACGGCGGCGGCGACACCGACGGCGGGCACAGCGAGGCCGACGAGCAGGCCGAGCGCACCGGCTGCCTTCGCGGCGCCGAGCCAGGGCCACCAGGAGCGGGGTACGCCGTACGCGGCGAGCGGCTCGACGACCCACTTCGCGCGCAGGAACACGGACACGGCCGAGAACCCGACCCAGAGAGCAGCAACAACGGTGACGATCGCGGTAGCAGACATGCCCACGAGACGAGACACCCTCGCCAGCCGTGAACCCACGTGACCGGCGTCACCCGAAGCAAGAAGAGCAAGTCACCCGCAGAACGAGCTCGGCAGAGAGGGTGCGGGTGGCGAAGTCGCGCACAACAACCGGGAGAGGGTCTCCCCAACGCGCGACGCCGCCACACGCGATGTGTGACGGCGTCAGCCAGAGCCGGGCGGACCTACTTCAGGGCGACCTCGACACCACCGGAGAAGATCGAGTCATGCAGCTCCATGCGGGTGAGCTTGGTGGACTTCGGTACGTCGAAGACCAGCTTGCCGGTCACCGAGTTCCCCGGGTTGATCTCGTTGATGAACGTCTGCGCCTCGCTGTTCGCGTAGATCTCGGCGGTGTTGTCGTTCGAGTACTCCGTGCCCTTGGCATCGAACGCCTTCTGATTTATCCCGGCGAACATCTGCGCCTCGTCGCCGATGTTCTTCACCTTGATCGTGATGAGGCAGAACTGGCCCTGGGCCTTCTTGTTGAGCAACGAGGACCCGACGGACTTCTTGCCGCAGACCATCTTGGTGATCGTGAACTGGAACTTGCCGTCCTTGACCGGGTCACCGATCCCCGGCAGGGCCTCTTCGGTGGCTTTCTGCGGCTCCGGTTCCGCGACCGGCTCGGCGGCGGCCGCCGACGTCGCCGCTTCGGCCGGCTTGCCGGCCGTCCCGGCGGCTGCGGCCTTGTCGGCGCTCGCCTTCTCGGTGTCGGTGGTGTCACCGCCGGACAGCGCACCGATACAGATCAGCAGAACCAGTACGCCGGCGCCACCCGCGATCCATGGCAACTTCGACTTCTTCTTGGGCGCGACGGGCTGCGGGTAACCGGGCGGCGGCCCATAAACCGGCTGACCGGGTGCGGGCGGATACCCGGCCGGCGCACCAGGCTGCGGATATCCAGCCGGCGCACCAGGCTGCGGATACCCAGCCGGCACACCAGGCTGCGGATACCCGGCCGGCGGGCCTTGCGGCGGATACCCGGGCGGGGTGGGCTGGCCGCCGAAGGCGGGCTGGCCGGTCGGCGGGACAGCTGGCTGCCCCGGGCCTGGGGTGATGGGCTGCTCGGTCACAGGACGACGTCTCCACGGACGGGGAAAGGAACCGGTTGCGGCCGGCCCCAGTCCGGACACCCGACCGCCGGATCACTCAATCCGATCGCGGCTCCAGACGCCTTCCGCACTTCGGCGCGGAATCGGCAACGAGCAAGTACCGGTCGCCAACGGACGGCTACCCACCGCCGTCGACACGGCAAACAAGATCAACTAATCGGCTGACCACCCCACGAGCCCATAGGTCGGTCAGCACTCGGATTGATGGAGGGCACCTCGAGGAGGACGGCGTCACTGTCGAGGCATGCGAAAAGCCCCCTGCCATCAACCGATGCAGGAGGCTTTCTCACAGCTCAAATACTCGTGGGCGATACTGGGATCGAACCAGTGACCTCTCCGGTGTGAACGGAGCGCTCTCCCGCTGAGCTAATCGCCCTCAACGGATCCAGACTCTACCGGACGCCGTGAGCGGCCCGCGAATCAGGGGTCACCTCAGGTTGAGGAAGTCCAGCGTCCAGGTCACCAGGTTGATGTCCATGCTCAGGTAGACCGCCGTCCAGACCACGGCGCTGATGAAGACCATGCCGACGACGCCGATGACGGCCCGCACGGCGAGGCTCTGCCGGCCGACCCAGTGGGTCCAGCTCTGCACGTGGCGTTTGGTGAAGTGGAGCAGGTCCTTCGCCCAGGCGAACTCGATGGCGAGGATGGCCAGACCGAGGATCACGATCGCCCAGCCGGGGCCGGGGAACGGGATCAGGACGATGCCGATCGCGACCACCAGCGCGCCGACCACTCCGATCGTGATCTTCAGAGCCAGGCGCCCGGTGGGGTTGGACCGGATACGGTCGAGCACACGCACGTTCGTAACCCCGTCGTCCGTTTTTACACCCATTTCATCCCCCAGTGTCCCGGAGCCCCGTCACCGCCCGGGAGGAATGGACGTTACCGGAGTAAGTCAACTGCTGGACCACCCGACGCCGGGCGGAGCCGAGTACCTGGGCAGAACAGGACAAGATATCGCTTTACGTCCTGCGCGGAGTCGTTTTCGGAACCGTCTTCCCACTACTGGGTGAGATCAGCGTATGGCGGAGCGTAACGACAGGGATCACCTGAGTATGGGAAACGCGGGGTTCACCAGCCTCGCAGCGGTGCCGGGGGGAGTTCGTCCATGAGTACCATTCGTCCAACGACCGTCGAGGTCGAAACCTCGCTGCGGCTCGTAGCGCCTGACGCGACGGCACTGCCGGTACGCGCCAGCCTGCGGTACGACCCAGCCGACCCATATGCGGTCCACGTGTTGTTCCACGCAGAATCAGCCGGTGGGGAAGCCGTGAGCTGGTCCTTTGCGCGCGAACTGCTCGTGACCGGGCTCGATGAGCCGGCCGGGATCGGCGACGTCCGGGTGTGGCCGTGGGCCACGCCGCGCGGCGATTTCGTCGCCCTGGCCTTGTCGTCACCCGACGGCAACGCGCTGTTCGAGGTCCCGCGCAGTGTCCTGGTCCGGTTCCTGCGGCGCACCTACGTGGTGGTGCCGCGCGGCCGGGAGTCGGACCATCTGGACGTCGATGCGGCGGTCAACCGCCTGCTGGCGGGGCGATAGCAAGAACGGAATCAGGGCGACCCGCGCGGACACTGCCGGTCTGCGCGGGTCGCCCTTTATCCGGAAATGCAAGTGATCTCCGAAAAGCAATCGGAATCGAACGTATAGCGAATACCGAGCAGGAAATCGGACAAATAGTTCAGTCGGTGCGCTAGTGGTCGCGTTGACGGTCATCGACGGTTACTGTCTGCGGCGATGCCAGCACTCATTCATGTCGCCGACCCGAAGACCGCTTGTCTGCCCCCGGACTGGGCGGGCATCGGAAGCTGCACTCTGCCGGTGATCGCCGGCGCGGTCACCGATCTCCTGGAGTGTCACGCGATCGTGCTCACGATCGCCGGACCGCTCACCGCGGAGATCGACTTCGCCGAGCACACCTGCGAGCCGGGCACACTGCTCTGGCTACGACCAGGGCAGGCGGTCCGGTTCGATCCCACCCGGGTGGACGAGCCGGCCGTGACGGTCACCTTCCGCGCCGGACTGTTCGCCGCTGACGAGCTTCCCGGGCTGGTGCCCGACGATCCGGACGGCCCGGCCCGCAGGCCGCTGCCGCTGCCGGACCCATCGGTGTTCCGCGCCGCCTTCGAGCGGCTCGCCGGGGACACCGGTGGCGAACCGGGTCCGGCCACCGCGGCACTGCTGCGGCACGAGCTCGCCGCGCTGCTGTTGCGCGTCGCGCTGCTCGATCCGGGACCGGCCGGGGCCGGGCACGTCGAGAGCCGTACGTTCGAGCGGTTCCGCCGTCGCCTGGAGGACGGCTACCCGCACACCCGCCGGGTCGAGGACTATGCGGCCGATCTGGGCTGCTCCGTGCGTACCCTGACCCGGGCCAGCCTCGCCCTCACCGGTCGCACCGCGAAGCAGGTGGTCGACGACCGGGTGGCGCTGCAGGCCCGGCGGCTGCTCGCCGCGACCGCCCTGTCGGTCGCTGAAGTGGGCCGCCACCTGGGTTTCGGCGAGCCGACGAACTTCGGGCGGTTCTTCCACCGGGAGACCGGGCTGAGCCCCGGGCAGTTCCGCGCGCACTACACAACCGACCGTCCGAGCGGGATACCCGGACAGCGACCACCGGCGGACTGAGGGTAATTCCCACAAAACCCTGGGGTATGTGCATCAGGGGATGCGGGCGCGAGGCATGATAGTCATGTGCAGATCTCCGCGCGTGGCGACTACGCGGTCCGGGCAGCCCTCAGCTTGGCTCAGTCCTACCCCGCACTGATGTCCGCCCAGGCCATTGCCCAGGACCAGGAAATGCCCCGCAAGTTCCTCGAGGCGGTGCTCGCCGACCTGCGCCGTGCCGGCGTGGTGCGGGCACAGCGCGGCGCGGAGGGTGGCTACACGCTGTCCCACCCACCGAGGGACGTGACGATCGGCCAGATCCTGCGGGCGGTCGACGGTCCGCTGGCCGGGGTGCGCGGCCTGCGCCCCGAGGAGACGCAGTACGCGGGAGCCGCCGAGAACCTGCCGAACCTCTGGGTGGCGGTGCGCGCGGCGGTCCGCGAGGTGGTCGACGAGGTGAGCCTCGCCGAGCTGATCAGCGGGCGGATGCCGGCGCACGTGCGCAAGCTGACCACCCGGCCGGACGCCTGGCAACCACGCTGACGTTTGTAGATCCGCCGGATCGGGAACCGTCCGCCCATCTGAACAGATGGGAGCGTTCCGATGGGACTCGTGTTTCGCAGCCGCAAGAAGTTCGGCCCCCTGATCCTGAACTTCACCGAGAACGGCTACTCGTCCTGGACCTTCAAGATCGGTCGCTGGTCCTGGAACTCCAAGACCCGCGCGCACCGCTACGACCTGCCCGGTCCGGTGTCCTGGAAGCAGGACAAGTCCCGCAGCCGCTAGGCCGGGCTGATCAGGACGTCGCCGCCCAGGCGGCCGTGCTCCGGCCGCCGGGTGACCGATCCGGCGTCGACGAGCGCGTGCAGCACCCGGGTGGCGTCGGCCGAGCGGTAGACGGTCTCGGTCAACGCGAACGTGCGCAGTTCGGTCACCGTCGCGGTGCCGACCTCGGCCAGGTGCGCCAGCAGCTCACGGCGCAGCGGACCGGGGTGCGGCGACAGCGAGATGTCGATCAGGTGCCGTTCCGGGTCGGCGGGGTCGCGTAGGCGTACCCCGGCGAATTCGTCGACCGCCCAGAGCGCCTCCTTGAAGCTCTCCAGACTCTTGGCCGAGGTGGTGGCGAAGGCCACCACCTCGCCGGGCTCCGGCCCGGTCGCCAGCTCCGCTGCCGTGAGCAGCGGAAATCCCAGGTCGCGGTAGGGCTCGAGCGAGGTGCCGGGCGGCAGCACCAGCAGCACTTCCGCGGGCTTGCCCGCCGCCACCGCCGCGACGGTGGCCGGCCGAGGCGGTTCACTTGCGCCCGCAGCGTCCAGAAATGCCAGCATCGGTACGCGCGAAGCACCCGCCGCCTTGAGCGCCACCGGCACCCGCTCGTCGGTCCCGCCACCGACCGGCAACACGGCCAGCCCGGCCGCCGCTCCGGCCTCCCGCTGCGCCGCGGTGAGCAGCCCGGTCACCGCACTGACGTCGTCGCCGACTGCCACCATGGACAGTTCCCGGCCGCGGGCCAGGTCCGGCAGGTCGGCGAGAACCCGGACGGCCTCTTCGGCAGCGGCGCCGCCGTCCGCGTCGGCGTAACCGTGCACATAGATCACCCGCCGGGCGCGGTGCAGCGCCCCGGCGGCCCAGGCTTGCAGGTGGCGGACGAGCAGTTCGCGTTTGACCGTGGCGATCGGGTGCATACGGAGTTTGTACCGCGTCCACTTCGTTCCCCGAAACTTGTACCTACGGTATTCAACCGAGCACTATGAGGTAATGCCCCCACCGCTCGCCGAACTGACCGCGCAGGCGCAGACATTGACGTCGGCCGGTGATCTCGTGGGCGCCCGTGCCGTTCTGGACGACGTCCTGCGGTCCGCGGACGCCGACCCCCGCCGGGCCACCGCGGATCTGGCGGTTGCCGCCGCCCTGCACGCCCGGGTCCTCATCGCACTCGGCGACCCGCAGTCCGCCCGCCTCTGGGCCGCGTTCGCGCACGCCGCCGAGGAGCGGCTGCACGGGCCCAAGGACGAGCGCACCATCGCCGCCGCGGCCACCCACGCCGCCGTCCTGCAGCTGATCGGCCAGCACGGCCGGGCCGCCCTGGTCTATCACGACCTGGTCGCCGAGCTGGCCCGGTTGGACGGTCCGGACGCGCCGCGGGTGCTCGCCGCCGAGGCGGATCTGGCCACCGCCGAGCACGCTGCCGGGCACTGCGGCACCGCACGGGCGCGGCTGTCGCGCGCCTGGCGGCACCACCACGACGTGTACGGTGACGCCGCCCCCGCCGGCATCAAGATGCTGGCCCGGCTCGGCGTGATGGAGCGCGAGTGCGGCCGTGACACGGAGTCACGCGAGCATCTGGCCCTGGCGCAGGATCTGAGCGCCCGCTATCTGCCGGCCGACCATCCGCTGGCCCGGCAGGCCGCCGCCCTCGCCGGGGCCAAGCGTTCCGGCCGGCACAGTTGCGGCCGTGTCGAGCCGGGCGGGGACGCCCCGTTCCGCCCGTTCCCGCGCCGCCCGACTGTGCCCGACCCCGGGCCGGCCCGCCCGGCGCCGTTCCCCGCGCTCGCCCCTGGCCAGCCGCCACCGGACGACCGGGCGACCGATCCGAACGGCCGGGTCTACTCGGCGCCGGAGTTGCCACCGCCGGACAACCGGCCCACCGACCCGAACGGGACCGTCTACCAGCAGCCGCTCTACCTCAGTGACGTGCACCGGCTGCCCGGCGACCTGACCGGCCGGCACGCCCGCGCGGACACCCCTCCCCCGCTGCCCGGCCACCGGGCGCCCGACTACGGCGAGGACGGCCGGGCCGTGCCGGTCGGGACGGCCCGGGCCAGCACGCTCACCGGGCCACCGAACTCGTTGGTGCCGATGCACAGCGAGCGGCCGGAGAAGCCGCGCGGCAGCACTCATCCGCTGCTGCTCGCCGGCCTGCTCGCGGGCGGGGTGGCCGCGGCCGCCGCGGTGGTCATCCTGACCCTGCCGGACGCCGACGGCGCCACCGAGGCGCAGTCCACCCCCTCGGCGCCATCGTCGGTCGCGCCGTCCGGCCCGGCCGCCGGCGCGCTCACCGCGACCGGTGCCCCCGGCGCCCCGCAGAACCTGCGGATCCGTGACAACGGGGACAGCGTCACCCTGCAGTGGGTCTACCCCGGCAGCGCCAAGGGGCCGGTCCAGATCTCCGGTGGGCGCACCGGGCAGGAGCCCCGGAAGTTCCAGGAGCTGCCGGCCGGCGCCTCCGACTTCATCGTCTACAGCCTCAACGCGAAGCTGAACTACTGCTTCTCCGTCGCCGTCGAGAACACCGCCGGCCAGGTAGCCGCCTCGGCCCCGATCTGCACCACACGCTGACCCAGTGAACCTTTTTCAACCTGGCATCGGTCCAAGGGGCCGGGCCTTTTGCCAGCTCACGGCGGTGCAGCCCTGGCCATGTTGAAAAAGGTTCATTGCAACCTCTTCGCAACCGGCTGTCACCCGGCCTGCGACCCCACGGGTGGCACCTTTGATCGTCAGGCGACCAGAGGAAAGAGGGACAGTGACGACCGACACGGCCAGCTGCGTCCCCACCGGGCTGCACGACGAGCTCGGCGCCCTCGAAACCGCGGTTGCGGAACTCGAGGGCCGGCCCAACTCGCAGTTCCGGACCGTGCGGGAGCCGGCCGCGGAGATCCAGCGCCGGGCCGAGGAGCTCGGCGCGCACGAGCTCGCGCAGCGGGCCGGGCTGCTGCTCGCCGGGGTGCTGCTCCGGGAGGGCCGCACCGGCGAGGCCGGCCGGATCGCGCACCAGGTGCAGGCCTGGGCCGACGAGCACCGGGCCACCTACCTGCTGGCCCGCGCACACCGGGAGCTGTCCAGCTTCTTTCGCGCCGTGGGTGATTTCTCGGACGCCCTGACCCACGCGGTGCAGTGCGTCGCCGTGCTGGCCGAGGACGCGCCCGCGGTGGTCCGCGCCCGGCACCTGGTGTCGCTCTCCATCGCCATGGAGGAGGCCGGCGACGTCAAGGGCGGCGACCAGCGGGCCCGGGAGGCGCTGGCGCTGGCCGCGGTCTCCGGCGACCACGAGCTGACCCTGCAGGTCCTCAACAACATGGCCTACAGCGCGTTCGAGCAGGACGACGAGCCGGCCGCGCGGACCCTGGTCGGGCAGATGCGCGAGCTGCACACGCGTACCGGCGTGCAGCTCGGCGCGAACCTGCTGGACACCATGGCCCGGGTCGACATGATGAGCGGTGGGTACGCGGCGGTCGAAGAGCTGATGGCCCCGGTCCTGGACGACCGGGTCGCCGCAAACGAGGGTGACGCCATCGCGGAATGCCTGCTCACCCTGGCTCTGGCCCGCCGCCTCGACGGCCGGTACGACGACGCCCAGGCCGCCCTCGACCGGAACCGGGAGCTCTGCGCCGACCGGGAACTGGCCGCGATCGGCGCCCGGATCCGTCAGGAGCAGGCCGCTCTGTACGCGGCGACCGGCCGGTTCGCCGAGGCGTACGAGGAGCATCGCGCCTTCCACGCCGCGGCGACCGCCCAGCATTCGGCGCAGCGCGACGCCCGCGCCCGTGCGCTGCAGGCCGTCTTCGAGGCGAACGAGGCTCGCCGGGCCAGCGACCACTTCCGGGAGATGGCCCACCGGGACGCGCTGACCGGCCTCTACAACCGCCGGTACGTGAACGACCGGATGCCGGACCTGCTGCAGGAGGCCGCGGGCCACCGCCGCCCGCTGGCCGTCGCCCTGGTCGACCTGGACCACTTCAAGCGGGTCAACGACACGCTCTCGCACGCCACCGGGGACACCGTCCTCCAGCAGATCGCCGAGTTGCTGGAGGAGGCCGCCGGCAGCTCGGCCATCGCCGCGCGGATGGGCGGCGAGGAGTTCCTGCTGGTCTTCCCCGGGCTGGACGCGCGGGAGGCCGCGCTGCACTGCGAAGGGCTCCGTCTGCGGGTCCGCGCGCACAACTGGGTGCCGGTCACCGGCAGGCTGCCGGTGACCACCAGCATCGGGGTCACCGCCACCACGCCGGACGGGAAGGGCACGTTCACCGCGCTGCTCTCCCAGGCGGACCGCAATCTGTACGCGGCTAAGCGCAGCGGCCGCGACCGGGTGATCGCCGACCTGGAGCTCTGAGCCCGCTCACTCGCCGACCGGACCGCCGGCGAGCTCGGCGACGATGTCCAGGTGCCCGAGGTGCCGGGCGTACTCCTGGACCAGGTGGAAGCAGATCCGCTCGAGCGAAGCCGGCGGATCGCCGTCCCAGCGCGGCCCGGGCTGCCCGATCGCCGCCGGATCGCTGCCGGTGATCACCTCGGCGGTGTGTACGCCCTGCGCCCGCAACGCCCCCGCCAGCTCTTCCAGGGTCTCCGACTCGGCCACGTGCCAGCGGTCGTCCCGCCGGTCACCCCACGGGTCGCCGACCGACCGCCCCTGGAAGCCCCACTCGATCCACCGCAGCTCCACCCAGCGCAGATGCTTGACGAGTTCCAGTGGCGTCCACCCGGAGGCGAGCCGGCTGGACCGCAACTCGGCCTCGGGCAGCGCGGACGCCTTGGCCAGCAGGCTCTCCCGGAAGTAGTCCAGGTAGCGGACGAAGACCTCGGAGCGGTTCGCGGCGGGCGTCGTCGGCGACGGGAACTCGATCGTCATGCCGCGAGTATGTCGAGGTCGACGACGACCGGGTAGTGATCCGAGGCGTGTTCGGCCGTCCCGCCGCGGACCACCCGCATGTCCCGGGCCAGCGGCGCCACGGCCGAGCCGGCCAGCACATAGTCGAGCCGTGTCGACCCGAACTCGTGACCCCGCAGACCGGTGGTCGGAACCGTCTCCCCGGCATCCGAGCCGGGACCGGGGCCGGCGGCCGGCCACAGATCGGTGAAGCCGGCGTCGGCGAAGGCGGCGATCGCGCCGGTGGCGACCGTGCCGTCCGGGTCGAGATGCCGGCGGCGGTACATCGCGGGGAGCGCGGCCAGCGCCTCGGTGTGGTCGACGCCCGGCGCGAGCCCGTTCAGGTCGCCGGCGATCAGCGTGCGGTCGCCGAAGTACCGGGCGGCCAGCCAGCGGGCCTCGCGCATCCGGCGATACGGCCAGAACGGGTTGAGGTGGGTGCTCACCACCCGCAACGGGCCGGCCGTGGTCGCCACCTCGGCGACCGCGGCGGCGTGGTGCAGCCGCCAGGTGACGGCGGCCCGCTTGCCGAGCTGCAGCGGCGGGCGGACCAGCACCGCGACCGGCTGACCGAGGACCGACCGGGCCAGGTGCGGGGTCATCCCCACCGATGTCGCGAAATGGGTCGTCCGGTCGTACCGGGGAAAGTCACGCAGCTCTTGCAGGGCCAGGATGTCCGGGCGCTCGGCCTTGACCACCTCGATGATCGCCGGCAGGCGATCGCCGCCGCCGTTGCGGATGTTCCAGGTCATCAACCGCAACGTCACCGGGCGGTCTCCAATGGCCGGTGGGTGACCTGGGCTGCCTCCTCGGCGGCTTCCTCGGCGGTCTCGGCATGGGCGTTCGGCCGGACCGTGAACCACAGGACGGTGAGCCACGCGGTGGTGAGCAGGGCGGCGCCGAGGAAGTCGGTCGGGTGGTGCATGCCGCGGTACATCCGGGACAGCGCGACACCGACCGGCATGATCACCGCGAGGGCCGGGAAGATCCAGCGCCACGGCTGCCGGAACCGGGCCATCACGATGATCGCGATGGCGGCCCAGACGCACATGGTCGCGGCGATGTGCCCGGACGGGAACGACGAGGTCGGCATCGGGCCGTCCAATTGCTCGATCGGCGGGCGCGGCCGGTCCACCGCGGCCGCGGCGCAGAGGAACAGGGTGAGCTCACCGACCATGGTCAGCACCAGGAACAGGACCGGGCGCCACTGCCGCCACAGGGCCAGCGCGATCGGGCAGAAGATCAGCGAGATGAACAGGATGGCGTGGGTGTCGCCGAACTTGCTCCACCACCAGCTCAGGTCGTCCAGCTGAGGGGTGCGGAAGCTCTGCAGCCAGGCCGGGAACGCGGTGTCGAAGCCGGGCGTCCACCGGGTGACTGTGTAGCCGACGACGTAGAGCAGGCCGAACACGAAGACCCAGCCGACCAGGATTTCCGCGGCCTTGGCCCACGGGTGCGGCAGCACGGCGCCCTCGGCGGGCGCGAGCCGCAGATCCGGGCCGGCCTCCGGCTCCAGGCCGTCGGTGAGCGGCGGGGTCTCATGACCCGCTTCGCGGCGCCAGATCCGGAACGCGTACGCCGTGACGCTGATCCACGCCAGTCCGAGCAGCCACCCGCCCAGCACGTCGGAGAGGAAGTGCACACCCAGCGCGATCCGGGTGAACCCGATCGCCGCGACCACGACCGCGGCCGCACCGATGAACCAGGGCCGCCACCGGCGCCGCATCGCCGGCAGGAAGACCAGCACGATCATCCCGTAGACGACCATCGAGCCGAGCGCGTGCCCGCTCGGGAAGCTGTTGCCGGGTGCCGTGGCGACCGGCACCTCGACCACCGGGCGCAGCCGGCCGATCAGGGCCTTCAGCGACGGATCCATCAGCAGCGCGCCGGCGCCGGTGACGATCAGGTAGACCGCCGGGCGCGGCCGGCGGCGGATCAGCAGCATCAGGGTGAGCAGCGCGACCAGCGGGATCATGAAGCCGCGCCCGCCGGCCGACGAGATCTGCTGGAGCACTGCCACCGTGGTCTCCGACCCGGACGCCCAGCGGTTCAGGCCGTCCGCCACGCTCCGGTCGAGGCTCTGCAGCGGGCTCCAGTGGAACCGGACCAGCAGCAGCAGGACGCCGAAGGCCAGGCCGATCGTGGTCACCACGAGCAGGCCCAGCACACTGCGTTCAGCGAAGTGCCGCACCGGCGCCCAGCCTGCGCGCTCTACTACACGATTGTCATCCGTCACAGCCACGCGCGGTTCTTACCCGGACGGTTCAACCGGTACACCGGGATCGCGCTGGGCGGGGATCTCCGGGCCGGGCTCCCAGTGATCGTCCTTGGCCGGGCGCGCGCCGACCCGGCGGGCCTCCAGCTGGGCGGCGAAGGCCAGCCCCAGGAAGAGCGCGATGCCGGTGAGGTTCGCCCAGACCAGCAACGCCATGATCGCGGTGAGCGGGCCGTACGTCGCGCCGAAGCTGTCGCTGAACCGGACGTACCCGGCGAGCGCCAGACTGGCCAGCCACCACAGCACGGTGGACATCACCGCGCCGAACAGCAGCCAGGACAGGGCCGGCTGCTTGCGCCGCACCGAGTGGCGGAACAGCAGGCCCACCGCGAAGACGATGAGCAGCAGGCTGAGCGGCCAGCGGACCAGGTCCCACGCCACCCGTACGCCGTCGGGCAGGTCCAGATGGCGTTGCGCCGAATCCCCGGCGGTCCGGCCGGCGACCAGCAGCAGGAAGCCGAAGAGCGCGGGCAGACCGGCGACCAGCGCGAGGGTGGCGGCCCGGATGTACTTCTGCAGGGCCGGCCGATCGCGTTCCACGCCGTAGATCCGGTTCGCGCCGCGTTCGATCTGCGCCATCGCGGTGGTCAGCGCGAACAGACCGGTGATCATGCCCAGGGTCAGGGCCAGTTCGCCGGCCTCCTCGGTGCTGTCGGTGTCCACCAACAACTCCTCGACCAGGTTCCTGCTGTCACCCGGAGTCAGCGCGATGACGGTGTCCGCCACGATCTGCCCGCCGGACTCCGCACCGAGATCGGTGGCGAGCCCGGAGAGGGCGATCAGGAACGGCACGATCGCCAGGCACAGCTGCAGGGCGAAGGCCCGGGCGTGGCTGAAGCCGTCGCCGTACCGGAACCGGACGAAGGCGTCGTGGAGCAGGGGCCAGCGCCCGTAGTGCCGCAGCGCCAGGAAGGCGTCGTCCGCCGAGAGCTGGTCCCCGGGCATCATCCGGGTCTCGGGAACGGGCTCGGTGCTACTCAAGATTCTTCTCCGCGCGCTTCGCCACCTTGTCGGCGTCGTACGCCAGGTCGGGATCGGAATCGGGCTGCGGCACGCAGAGCAGCAGCGCCCGCGGCCGTACGTGGATCTTCATGGCTTTCCCCGGTGCGATCAGGTCCCCGTCGAGTTGCCGCGATTGTGCCCGGTTGCTGTAGATCTCGACACGTGATGCGGTGTACGTCTCCATCAGCGGCACCCGGTCCTGCCGGCGCAGCACCGCCCAGGCCAGTTGCGCCCAGTGCGCCAGGTTGCCCGGGCTGAGGATCGCCACGTTCAGCTTGCCGTCGTCCGGCTCGGCCTTGCTCAGCAGCCGGACGCCGCCCTGCAGCCGGCCGACGTTGCCGACGATGACCGCTTTCGGGCGCCGGGGCATCGGCGGGCCGCCGTCCAGCCGGATCCGGGCGCGCATCGGGCGGTCCAGCAGGTGTTTGGCGCCGCCACCGACGTACGCCAGCCAGCCGATGTGCTTCTTGGCCCGCTCCGAGGTGGCCTCCAGCATCTGGGCGTCGAAACCCATCCCGGCCATCACCACGAAGCACCGGTCGTCGATCACGCCGACGTCGATCCGCCGGCGGCCGCCCTCCAGCGCCACCTCGAGACCGGTCTGCGGATCGGTCCCCAGCCCCAGGTTGGCCGCGAGCAGGTTGCCGGTGCCGGCCGGGAGCACGGCCAGCGCCACGTCGGTGCCGGCCAGCGCGGTGACGACGGAGGTGACCGTCCCGTCACCGCCGCACGCGAAGACCAGCTCGGCGCCGTCCGCCATCGCCTGCTTGGCCTGCCCGCGCCCGGGGTCCTCGGGGGTGGTCTCGTACCACTTCGGCTCGGGCCAGCCGGCCTTCGCCAGGCCTTCGCTGACCACCTGCTGCAACTGATCGAGTTCGGGCACCTTGGCGGGATTCACCACAACAGCAGAGCGAGGTCCGGTCACGGGATCAGTCTGCCGGAGGCCGTCCGGACCGGCGACCCGAGAATCCCGCACACTGCTGAAGTGACCGAACTGACGTACCCCGAAGTGGGACTCACGCGGACCGGCCCGCTGCCCGCCGGCTACCGCCATCTGCGCTACCGCACCCGGATCGGCGCCGGCGAGGCGGTCCTGCGCCGCGCCGGCGAGGCGATCGTCACCTTCCGCATGCACCGCGCGACCGGCGCACGAATCCGCACCGACGCCGCCCGGGCCGAGCCGGGCGTCCGGCTCACCGTCGGTCTCGGCCCCCTGAAAGCGCCCTGCCAGGTGGTCTGGACGGTTGCGGAGAGCGACCGGATCGGTTTCGGGTACGGCACCCGCGCCGGTCACCCGGCCAGCGGCGAGGAGTCGTTCGTGGTGGAACGCGACGCGCAGGACCAGGTGTGGTTCGCGGTCACCGCGTTCTCCCGGCCCGCCGGCACGCTGATGCGGCTCGGCGGCCCGGTCGCAGTGCTCTTCCAGCACCTCTACGCGCGCCTCTGCGGCCGGGCGCTGCGCCGGGTGAGTACGGTGGCCTAGTGGGCACGACATCGGTCACCTGGCTGGGCCACAGCACCGTGTGGCTCGCCGACTCGGGTGTCAACCTGCTCACCGACCCGGTGCTGACCGACCGCCTCGCCCACCTGCGCCGGATCGCCGGTCCCACCCCCGAGCTGCCCGGCCCGCCGGACGCGGTGCTCCTCTCCCACCTGCACGCCGACCACTTCCACATCGCCTCGCTCAAGGCGGTGCCGGGCAAGCCCCTGCTGGTGGTGCCGCGCGGCGCCGCCGCTTTCGCGGCCAAGACCCTGGGCCGCGAGGTGGCCGACCGCTGCGTCGAGCTCGCGCCGGGTGACGACACGACCATTTCGGGGGTACGGGTCCGCGCCGTCCCCGCCCGCCACGACGGCGGCCGGGGCCCGTGGTCGCGGGAGCGGGCCGTCGCGGTCGGCTTCGTGGTCGAGGGCGCGGCCCGCACCTGGTACGCGGGCGACACCGGCCTCTTCGACGAGATGCACGACTTCGGCCCGCTGGATCTGGCGCTGATCCCGGTCGGCGGCTGGGGACCCACCCTCGGCGCGCACGGCCACCTGGACGCGGTCGACGGGGCCGAGGCGCTGCGCCGGGTCAAGGCGTCCTGGGCGGTGCCGATCCACTACGGCACGCTGTGGCCGATCGGTTTCGGACGCGTCCGCCGGCACATGTTCGACGAGCCGGGCGCCCGGTTCGCCGAGCACGCGGTGCGCACCTCGCCCGACACCCAGGTCCGGGTCCTGAGGCACGGCGAGACCCTGACCGTGGAGCCGGCCGCGTGATCGACGAACTGGCCACCCTGGGCTCGCTGTTCCTGGTCGTGGCGTTCGGCGCGATCGTGCCGATCGTGCCCACCGGTGCGGCGGTCAGCGGGGCGACCGCGTTCGCCTTCCACGAGCACCCGTTCACCATCGGCTTCGTGGTCCTGGCCGGCGCCGCCGGGGCGTATGTAGGCGACCTGGTGATGTACGCGATGTGCCGCTTCGGCGGCGAGCAACTGGCCCGGCGGCTGCGCTGGCTGCGCGACGAGGAACACCTGATCGGGGTGAAGGACCGGCTCAAGCAGAAACAGGTCCCGGTGCTGCTGGTGTCCCGGCTGATCCCGGGCGGCCGGGTCCCGGTGCTCCTGGCGGCCGCCTTCGTCGGCATCTCCTGGCGCACCTTCGTGGTCGCCAACCTGCCGGCCTGCGCCCTGTGGTCCGGTGTGTACGCCACGATCGGTCTGGCCGGCGGCTCGATCTTCCCGAAGCCGTGGCAGGGCGTGGTGGCCGCCATCGTCCTGATCCTCGTGGTGAACCAGGTGGTCACCTGGGTTCAGAAGCGCCGGACCGCGGCCACTCCTAGTACTTCAAATGCGTCCGGGTGAGCTTCGCGGCCCGCTCCACCACCGCGATGCCGCCGTCCATGCCGACGTGACCGTGTGAGAGCACCGCGATCGAGACGTCGGTGGTCTTCCCGGTGATCCGGCCCACCGAGTTGATGATCCACCGGTTGTTCTCGGTGGACCGGGGCAGCCAGCCGTTCTTCACGGTGAACTTCTCGCCGGTCTTCGCCGCCGCCGGGACACCCCAGTCCTGATCCGGGACGACGGTGTTCATCAGCTTGAACGCGTACGTCCGGGAGGCGGCGGTCAGCTTGCTCTTCGGGTCGACCAGCTGAGCGAGGAGCTTCACCTGGTCCTTCACCGTGGTCTGGGTGAGACCCCAGGCGCTGTTCACCCGGGTCTGAGTGAGACCGAGGCGCTTGTTGCAGGCGGAGATCGCGCTCTGGCGGCCCAGACTGTTGAACAGCGACGTGGTGGACGCGTTGTCACTGAGGCGGATCATCTTGTCGGCCAGCGCCCGCTCGTTCGCGGTCAGTTTCCGGCCGTCGTCCTGCGCGGTGAGCAGCAGGCACGCGAGCACCTGAACCTTCACCACGCTCGCCGTCTCGTAGCGTTCGTCGCCCCGGAACGCGTACACCTCACCGGTCTTGCGGTCCAGGACCGCGACCGAGAACTCCGGCTGATTCGCGGCATACTTCTTCAGGGCCGCGTCCAGCGCCTTGACCCGCTTGGCGCGCTCGCGTGCCGCCAGCTCCTCCGGGCTCGGCCCGGTCGGCGACGGCGAACTCTTCGGCGAAGCCAGTGCGGCACCCGAGACAGGGACGGTTCCACCGCCCGATTCGTCATCAGACATCCCTTTGGCCACCAGGATCGAACCCCCGAGGATGCCCACGGCAGCAATCAGCAAGATCAGATTCCGGGTACGTCGCACCCATGCATAGTGCCGTGTTTGCGGTCGCCGATGTCGCCCGGAATGCTGTGGATTCGCAACTTTCGACCCTCGGCTGTGGTACCGACACCGTCAGTGACCGATCTAGCGTGCGTATGCGGCGCATGATGGGGGGTATGGCATTCCTCGTGTCCCGAGCCGTACAGCTGTCCCGCGCCGTGCTTGCCGTCCCCGTCGCCGCCATCGACCTCACCCGCACCGTGGCCGGCCAGGTGATCGAGACAGCCGCCGCGGCAGCGACCGTGCCGGTGCGCGCCGTGGGCCTGATCGGACAGGCGGAACTGCTGCTCAACCGGGTCAACCTGGCCGTCGCCCAAGCCGAGGACCTGATCACCCGTGTGTCCGCGGTCGCAACCGCCGCCGAGACCACCGTCGCCGAGGCGCGGGCCATCACCACCGCCGCATCCCTCACCGTCGAGGAGGCGAGCACCATCTCCGCCGCAGCCGGCGACCTGGTCCGCCGCACGTCGCTCACGGCCGAAGCCGCCGGCGTGATCGTCGGCGACGCGGCCGCAGCCGTGGCTGAAGTGACGATCATCACAACCGCGGCCTCCAGCGCCATCACCGACGTCTCGGCCATCACCGCTGCGGCTGCCGAAGCGATCACCGAGGTCGCGTCGATCTCTTCGGAGGCGTCCGGCACGATCAACGAGGTCGCCACGATCACCGGCTCGGCGCGCGAGATCGTCGCGAACGCCTCCGCGGTCGCCGACCGGGCCGACGCGGTGGTCGCACGCGCCGGAACGGCCGCCGCCGAGGCCGAGGAACTGCTCAACGGCTACGCCCCGACGCTGCGCGAGGCCGCCCCACTGGCCGCCCGCTTCGTCTCCGAACTCACCCCGGACGAGGTCACCGCCGCCATCCGGGTCGTCGACCACCTGCCGAGCCTGCTCAACCACCTGACCAACGACGTGATGCCGCTGCTGAGCAAACTCGACCAGGTCGGCCCCGACCTGCACAAACTGCTCGAGGTCACCGAAGACCTCCACCTGGCGATCGCCGGCCTCCCCGGCCTGAAGATTCTCCGCCGCCGAGGCGAGGAACGCGTCAACGACTGACCACCCCAACCGGGCCGCCGGCCAAGAGACCGAGCGGCCGGTCAAGGCCCAGCGGCTGACCGGGGCCGCTCGGCGGGTGAAGGCTACGCGGCGAGGATGATGCCCTTCAGCTCGTAGGAAGCGATGTCCGGGCGGATGGTCACCGTGGGTTCCTGGATCAGGCGCAGGTTCGGCATGGCGAACAGCTTGCTCAGGAAGATGTCGGTCTCCTGGATGGCGATGTAGGCGCCGGGGCAGCGGTGCGCCCCGTCTCCGAAGGACAGGCCTGCGTCGGCGACGCCGTCGGATAGGGGCGGCCGGGGCAGACGGCGGCCGGGTCGGGGCCGACGGCTGAGCCGTCCAGGTTGGCGGCGGCGACGCCGACGTCCACCTTGGCGCCCGAAGGGATCGTGACTTCGCCGAGCGTCACGTCGGCTGTGGTCCAGCGCAGCAGGTCGGCGACGACCGGTTCGAGGCGCAGGATCTCGTGCAGGATGGCGGTCCGCGAGGCTTCGTCGCCGGTGGTGTACTACGAGCGCAGCGACTCGTCGGTCAGCAGATGCCACGCGGCGACGGTGATGAACTCGCGGGTGGTGACCATGCCGGCCGCGGCGAAGGTGACGCACTCGCCGAGGATCTCGGCCTTGTTGCAGCCTTCGCCGATCAGGTGGGAGATCAGGTCGTCGCGGCGGTTCCGGCGGCGGGCGGCGATCGCTGGGCGTACGTCGCGCCAGAAGAACGACAAGAGCGTGAAGTTGTTGAAGGCCTGCTGTCGTGCGGCCGTCAGGCCGCGCGCGTCCGGGTCGGGGACCCGGAAGAAGCGGTCGAGGCGTTTCGCCATGTCGCCGCGGCTCTCGGTCAGGCCGACGACCTCGGCGGCCACCGCGACGGCGAGGTGGAACGAGAGCGTGGAAAGGTCTGCCGCACCGCGGCGCCGCAGGATTTCGCACTGTTCGTCGGCGAGACGGTGCATCAATTCCCGGTACGCCGACTCGACCCGTTTCGGCGTGAAGTACTTGGCGGTCTGGCGGCGGTGCTCCCGGTGCTCGGGCCCGTCGCGGTACAGCACCGGCAGGCGCATCCGGTCCTGGATGCGCAGGGCGTTCTCGATGCCGAGGCCGGCCTGCCGGGTGTCGGTGTGCCGCAGGAACTGCCGCGCCGTCGCGTAGTCCTGGATGTGCCACACCCCGTCGGCGTCGACGCGAACGGGGCAGCCGGGCGCCCGGGGACCGCGGTTCACCTTCCGGCTGCTGTCGACTGAGGTCATTCGACGATTGTGAGACATGAGATCCATCCCCGCCGCCCCGGAAGAACCGGAACCGGGACGCCCGCCCCCGATCGCAAGGATCGAAGGCGGGCGTCTGCTCGGCCCTGTGCCGGAGAGCGTCACGAGGGACGCGGTTCCGCCGAGCGGCCTAGTAGACGGACATGCCGTACGCGCTGAGGGCTTCGGTGACCGGCTGGAAGTACGTCGTGCCACCGGTGGAGCAGTTGCCGCTACCGCCCGAGGTGAGGCCGTGCGCGGTGGTGCCGGAGTAGAGCGGCCCGCCGCTGTCGCCCGGCTGGGCGCACACGGTGGTCCGGATCAGACCGGAGACGGAACCCTCGGCGTAGTTGACCGTGCTGTTCAGCGCGGTGACCCGGCCGGAGCGGGTGCCGGTGGTAGAGCCGCGGCGGTAGACCGTGGCGCCGACCGTCGGGGTGGCGGCCCGGGTGATGTCGATCGACGTGCCGACGCCGCCGGTCTTGGTGATCGACGTGTTGGTGTAGCGGACCAGGCCGTAGTCGTTACCCGGGAAGCTGCTGCCGGCCGTGGTGCCCAGGGTGGTGGAACCGTTGTTCCAGCTCGACGAGCCACGCGTGCAGTGGCCGGCGGTCAGGAAGTAGTACGCGCCCGCGCTGTTGCGCACGTTGAAGCCCAGCGAGCAGCGGCCGCTGCCGGAGTAGATGGCGTCGCCACCGGAGATCATGACGCTGAGCTTGCCGGAGACGGTTTCGATCCGTGCCGCGTCGCCGAGCTTGGCGACGGTCGCCTTGACCGCGGCCAGTTTGGCCCCGGTGACGGTCTCGTCGACGCTCACCACGACCTGGTTGCTGACCGGGTCGACGGCGAAGGCGGTGCCGGGCGTTTTCAGGCCGGCTTTGAGGCTGTTGTCGGCGGCGGCCAGGGTGGCGCCGCTGCGGGCCACGAAACGCGCGGTCGCGCCGGAGGCCTTGACCTCGGCCGCGGTCGCCGCGTCGGTCACGTTGACCACGACCTTGCCGGAGGAGTCCAGGTAGGACCCGGCGTCGCGGGTGCCGAGACGGGAGTCGAGGGATGCGGCGAGAGTGGATGCGTCACCGGCGACCGGGGCAGCCGTGGCGGGTGTGGCTGCCAGTCCACTGCCGACGAGAATGCCGACCGCAAGGCCGACGATCGGTCGGCGAAGCTTCGGGTTGAGCACGGTTCCTCCCAGGGGGATGGGGCGTGGGACGCCGATCCGGCGCGCCCGTGCTCGAAGTATTTAAGTTGATCTATTAACTGACAAGCCGGTGAAACGATCTCCCTGCGACGATCAACAGGCTCGTGAACTGCGAGGACGCAATAGCCATATCGCGGGCGTATTACCCAGTCGGGATGAATCAACTATGAACGAAGCCGGCCGGCGGCCCGCTAGCCGCCGGCCGGCACGAGACAGCCGGACACCCGATCGATCTCCCTACTTGTCGACGACGACGATCGGGGCGTCGTCCGCGAGGCGGTAGCCCAGGCCGTACACCGTGGTGATCAGATCCGGATCGTCGAGCTTGGTACGCAACCGGCTGACGTGCACGTCGACGGTCCGGTTGGTGGTGTGCCGGTGCCCCCAGACGTGGGTCAGCAACTGCGCGCGGCTGAACACCTGCCGCGGGTGGCGGGCCAGGAAGAGCAGCAGGTCGTACTCGAGGCGGCTGAGCTCGAGGAGCCGGCCACCACGGAAGGCGGTACGCGCCCGCGGGTCCAGCCGGATGCCGAGGCCGGTCTGCGGCTCGACGGCCGCGTCCAGCTCCACCGCCGCGGCCGGCCCGGCGGCGTCGACCAGCTCACGCAGCGCGGCCAGCACCCGCTCCCGCCCGCCGGCGCCTCCGCTGATGCTGATCGTCACGGTCACCGGGGCCTCGTCGTCGCGGTTCTCCGGCGGGGGCGGGTCGGGCACGGGCCGCAGCCGGGCGGGGCGGGGATACGTGGCGTGTGGATGCGCGACGGCGAGAGCGGACATGGCTACTCCTTCGACAGTGAGCGCCGCCGATTGCGGAGCGACGCCCAGCAAGGATACATTCCCTATCTGTTAGATAGGCAATTGACGCCAGTGGCCAGGGTCATAACTCCGCAGTGGTAGGCCCGGCGATACCGCAAGGCCGGGCAACCGGCCCTGACAAGGAAAGGAGGCGGACGACATGACGGGAATCGTGGTGGTGTCCGGCAACCCGCGCCCCAGCTCTCGGACCTCGGCGCTGGCCGTCGCGGTCGGTGCGGCCATAGCCGCCCGGCTCGGCTCGCCGGAACCCACGGTGATCGAGGTCGGCACACTGGGCGCCGGTCTGCTCACCCCCGGCGACGAGGCGACCAAGGCGGCAGTGGCCGCGCTGACCGAGGCGCATCTGCTGGTCATCGCGACACCGACGTACAAGGGCAGCTACACCGGCGTACTGAAAGTGCTGTTGGACCAGCTGTCGGCCCAGGCGCTGGCCGGCAAGCTCGCGGTCCCGGTGGTCACGGCCGGCGTGGCGCCGCAGGCGGCCGGCGCCGAAGCGCTGCTCCGGCAGCTGCTGGTGGAGCTCGGCGCGATCGCGGTCCGCCCCGGCCTTCCGGTGGTCGAGGCGGACCTGGGTGAGTCGGAGGCGATCGCGCAGAAGTACGCCGCCGCCCTGGACTGGTGACCCCGGTCAGCCCACGGTCACCGTGTAGGTCCGGTCCACCGTCCCACGCCACACATCGGTGAACCGCACCGTGAAGGTGTAGTCGGCCGTGACCGTCGGCACGCCGCTGAGCAGCCCGGATTCGGAGAGCGTCAGCCCGGCGGGCAGTTCACCGGCGGCCAGCGACCAGGTGCCCTTGCGGGAGTCGGTCACGGCCAGCTGCGTCTCGAACCCCTCACCGAGGACGGCCGGCGGCAAGGACGCCGTGGCGATGACCGGCTTGGTCGCCAGCACCGGGATCACCACGGTACGGGTGGCCGACTGCGGAACGAAGTCGGTGAACCGGACCGTCACCGTGTAGGTGCCCGGCTGCGTGGGAGTCCCGCGCAGACGGCCCGCCGAGTCGAGGGTCAGACCCGGCGGACGGGTGCCGCCGACGATCCGCCAGGTGCCCCGGCTCGTGCCGGTCCGCTGCATCGTGAACTGGTACGGCTGCAACACGCTCGCCGCCGCCGTCCGCGTCGTCCGAATCGCCGGGGCCTTCGGCGGCGCCGGGACGTAGAGCAGCCGGTCCGGCGATCCGGCCCGTCCGGTGACCCGGCCCTTCGTGGCGTTGCTGACCAGCTTGGCGCGGACCTGGGCCGGAGTCAGCCCGGGGGCGGCGTCCAGGAGCAGCGCCGCCGCACCGGCCACGTGCGGCGCCGCCATCGACGTCCCGCTGTACGTGCCCCGCGCGGTGTTGCTGCTCGCCACGCTGGACACGATGTTCACACCCGGCGCGAAGATGTCGACCACGCTGCCGTAGTTGGAGAACGAGGCCCGCCGGTCCTTGGCGTCGGTCGCCGCGACCGTGATCGCGTCGGGCACCCCGGCCGGACTGCCGAGCATCGCGGGCATGTTCTCGTTGCCGGCCGCCACCACGAAGGTGATGCCGGAGTCGATCGCGTCCTGCACCGCGAAGTCCAGCGACGGGCTGTAGTCGCCGCCCAGGCTCATGTTCGCCACCGCCGGGTGGACCGCGTTGGCGGTGACCCAGTCGATGCCGTCGATGACGTCCGAGATCATGCCTTCACCCCGGCAGTCCAGCACCCGTACGGCCACCAGCTTCGCCTTCTTCGCGACGCCGTACGTGCTGCCGCCGATCGTCCCCGCCACATGCGTCCCGTGCCCGTTGCAGTCGTCGGCCTTCGTGTCGTTGCCGACGAAGTCGTAGCCGTACGACGCCCGGCCGCCGAACTGCTTGTGGCTGACCCGGATCCCGGTGTCGATCACGTAGGCGTGGACGTTGTCGCCGTCCGCGGTCGCCCGGTACGTCTTCGACAGCGTCCGGCCCCGCTGGTCCACCCGGTCGAGTCCCCAGGTGGGCTTCTTCTGGGTGGCGGTCAGGCGTACCACGCGATCCTGCTCGACCATGCGCACCGCCGGGTCGGCGGCGAGACGCCGGGCCTGCGTGGCGGTCATCTCCGCGGCGAAGCCGGGGAACCGGCTGAAGGTGCGCACCACCCGGCCGGCGCCGAAGCTGTGGACCGCGACGCGGGCGGTGGTGTTCTTCAGCGTGACGATGTAGCGCCCGGGCCGAGCCCCGGACGGTTCCGCGGCCGCCGCCACGGGAGTCACCACTACGGCCGAGGCCGCCATCGCCGCGGTGAGCACCGGGCCGAGGATCCAGTTACGCATGCCCCGCGTGATCGGTCGAACATGTCCCCGGTTGAGGGATGCTCAGACCCGGTGTGCCAGCAACGCCAGGCGTACCCGATTGGGGCTTCCGGTCTTGGTCATCAACGCGGTGATGTGGGTCTTCACCGTGGTCACGCCGATGTGCATCCGTTCGGCGATCTCGGTGTTGCTCAGTCCCTCGCCGACCAGGTCCAGGACCTCCTGCTCGCGCACAGTCAGGTTCTCCACCCGGCGCGGCGCCTCCGGTTTCGCGTCGACCGCGCGCCGCACCAGCCGGCGCAGCACCTCCTGGCTGAACGGGCTCTCCCCGGAGGCGGCCTGGCGGATCCCGTTCAGCAGCTCGGCCGGGGGCGCGTCCTTGAGCAGGAAGCCGCAGGCGCCGGCCTGCAACGCCGGGTACAGGTGGTCGTCGTCGCCGAACGTGGTCAGCACCAGCACGCGCGCGGCCGGCCGGGCCGAGATGATCCGGCTGGTCGCGGTGATCCCGTCGACGCCCGGCATGCGCAGGTCCATCACGATCACGTCGGGCGACAGCCGGGCGGCCAGCTCCACCGCGACCCGGCCGTCGCCGGCCTCACCGACCACCTCCATGCCGGCTTCGGCGTCGCAAAGCATCCGCAGGCCGGCCCGGATCAGTTGCTGGTCGTCGACGAGCAGGACGCGGATCATGCGGACTCCCCCGGCAGCATGGTGCCGACCCGCCAGCCGGTCCCGGACGGGCCGGCGGTGAGCACCCCGCCGAGCACCTCGACGCGCTCCCGCATGCCGATCAGCCCGTGCCCGCCGCCGGGTGGCACGCCGGCCGGGCGCGCCGCGGTGAGCCCGCCGTCGTCGGCCACCTCCCAGTCGACGTCCGAGCCGTCCACGGCCACTCGCAGCCGGGCCCGGGCCGAGGTGCCCGCGTGTTTCGCCACGTTGGTCAGAGCCTCCTGGGTCAG
This sequence comes from Actinoplanes sp. NBC_00393, assembly GCF_036053395.1. NCBI lineage: Bacteria > Bacillati > Actinomycetota > Actinomycetes > Micromonosporales > Micromonosporaceae > Actinoplanes > Actinoplanes sp. NBC_00393. The sequence goes on from NZ_CP107942.1 coordinate 6,520,214, forward strand.
GCGGAGGACGGCGAGACCGCGTACCGCGTCCAGGCTGCCCACCGCCGGGTCGATCTCGGCCTCCACGATCACGCCGGCCCGGCGGGCCGTCTCCACCGCGCCGTCCAGGGCGGCGGGCAGGGCAGACGGGTCGATCGCGGTCAGGGAGGCGTCGCCGCGTACGCCGTCCGGGTCGCGCAGCACCGCGACCAGCCGCCGCAGATCGGCCAGGGCGGCGGTGCCGGTCCGGTGCACGTCGTCGAAGACCTCGGCCACCCTGGGGTCGAGGCCGGGCAGCACGTGCTGGGCCACCCCGACCCGCAGCACCATCGACGCGACGTGGTGCGCCACCACGTCGTGCAGCTCCCGGGCGATCGCGCTGCGCTCGTCGGACCGAGCCGCCCGGTGCTCGGACTCGCGCCGCCGCTGCTCCTCCTCGGCCCGGCGGGCGGCCTGCACACCCAGCTCGCGGGTGGTCCGCCCGACCGTGCCGATCAGCACCGGCAGCCCGAGGCCGGTGGCCAGCCCGACCACCTCCTCGAACACCCCGTCCGGGGAGGCCGGCACCTCCAGCGCCAGGTAGACCACCGCGACCGCGGCGGTGCCGGCCCAGACGTACGCGTACCGCGGCGCCCAGAACGCCAGCTCACCCAGCGCCCACGCGGTGCCGACCTTGTTGATCGTCGTGTCGGCGACGGTGGCCATGGCCACCGCGAAGAGCGCGGTCTGTGCCGCCAGGCTCCACACCCGCCGGCGGTGCAGCAGCAGGCCGGCGGCGAAGGCGAGAACCGCGAGCACCCACTGCGGCCCGGTCGGCGGGTTGTCGGTCTGGCAGGTGACGAGCAGGTAGGCCAGGCCGCTGAGGTCGAGCAGCAGCATCCGCGGGAACGTCTCCCGCACGTTGAAGAGGCGGCCCGCCCAGGTCATGCCGCTCAGCCTAGGCGCTGCGGCCAGCGGACACGCACCGCCAGGTAGGCGGCCAGCCCGAGCGGCCCGAGCAGGATCGTGAGCAGCAGGATCGGGGCCATCAGCAGCACCGGCACGCCGCGCTCACGGCTGTCCAGATAGGACCAGCGGCCGACGAACAGGTCGAAAGCGATCATGTGCGCCCAACCGGCGGCAGCCCCGGCCGGGGAGCCGAGCAACTCGGCCACCCCGTCCAGGGTCGGGTTCGTCACCGCCGGCCACACCGTGCCGAAGTCCCCGATCACCAGCACCGCATAGATCGCCACGATCGGCAGCACGATCAGCGGGGAGGAGACGACGCGGGTGGTCCAGGACCACTTCGGCAGCAGGATCATCAGCGCCCAGAACGGCGCGGCCAGCAGGAACGTCAACTCGAACAGGACCTCGGTCACGCCGGCTTCCTCACCACCGCGGCGGCCGCTGCCGCCGTACCGACCGCCAAGGCGGCGAACGCGGCCAGAGTAACGGCATCGGGCTGCAACAGCGGCTGCCCGCGCAGCGCCTGCCAGGTCAACAGCAGCACCAGTACGGTGTAAGCACCCCCGGCGACCAGCAGGAGGCGCCCGCGCACCCGCTCGGTCCAGCCGGTCCACCGCCCGAGGGCGTAAGCCAGCAGCGGCAGCGCCTGCAGCGCGTGCAGCCCGACGAAGTGGCTGATCCGCAGGTCGCCGCCGGTGGTGCTCCACCCGGTGAGCGGCATCCCCGGACCGCCGTCCGGCACGCCGACCGAGTGCGCCCCGATCGCGCCGCCCGCGGTCTGCTGCGACGTCATGATGAACGCCAGCCCCATGCCGAGCAGCGAGATCCCCAGCCCCAGCCGGATCGCGTAGGCGGCCACCCGGTCCGGGATCCGCTGCCGCAGCGCGCTGACCCCGATCACCACCTGGGCGAAGAACAACACCATGATCGAGGTGCCCATGGCCGACCAGAGCGCCGCGTCGAACGGCGTCGCGATGTTGTAGTGGCTGGTCGTCCCGCGGATCACCTGGATGACGACGATCGCCAGTTCCAGGACGGTCACGCCGACGATGATTACGCCGGCCCACTCGGCGGGACGGCTGCGGCGCGGCAGAATGGCGAGCATCCAGGCCAGCGTCCAGGCGTAGACGGCGAACGAGACGGCGAACTTGAACGGCTTCAACCAGATCGGTACGCCGGTCAGGATCCGGCCGTCGACGAGGATGCCGACGGCGGAGACGAGGGCCAGCACCACGCACGCCGCGGTGAGCCAGAGCAGCGGGCGGTTCCAGCGGACCGGGCTACGCAGGGCGGGCAGGTGTCCCGCGGTGAACGAATCGACGGTGGTCATGGGATCAGCGTCGCGTTCCCGGCCGCCCGAATCGCCCGACCGGCGGCCGCATCCGCGGCCACTCGTCGGAGCCCCTCTCCTACCTTGGTAGGAGGGCGCAATACTGACGCCGTGCATCCCACCTTCGGCGTGGGCGACTGCACCGAGCGGCACCCAGCCGCACTGACCTACGAGGCCGCCGGCGAGGGCCAGGAGAACATGCCCATAATGCACAGCATCACCGACTTCCCCGCGGACGACTCCGGACGGCGCAGCAGCAGCGCGTTCGGTCGTGCCGTCGTCGCCGACGCCCTTCGCCCCGTCGACCCCGCCGCCGCCGCGGCCGCCGAACAGGAACCGGACTGGCGGCGCGGCTATCTGCGCCACTTCCAGGCCCTCGTGGAGGCGGGTCTCGCCGCCGACGGGACCGCCGGCTACGAGATCGCCGAGGCCGGCCTGGCCTCGGTGCACGCCCGGATGCGGTACCACCGCGAGGACGGCGAGTTCACCCTCGCCCAGGCCCTGCTGGCCGCACCGGAGCAGCCGCTGGACACCGTCGAGGTGACCGGTTCCGGCGAGCCGGAGCGTGAACTCGTCCTGCCGTACCGCGGGAAGCTGCTGCGCGGCGACGAACTGCAGCGTCAGCTCGACGCCTGGATCGCCGCGGGTGTCGTGGAGGAGTCGTGCGCCGAGGCGGTACGCGAGGTCGCCGCCTCCCCCGACTGGCTCGACCTGAGTGACCAGCGCCTGGTCGCGCTCGGCGCCGGCGCGGAGATGGGCCCGGTCGCCGCGGTCCTCGGCTGGGGCGGCACCGTCCTCGCCGTCGACCTGCCCCGGGACGAGCTCTGGCAGCGGATCAGCACCGCCGCGTCGAAATCGGCCGGCCGGCTGCTCGCACCGGTCCGCGACGACCAGACGCCGGGGGCCGACCTGCTCACCGACCTCAGCGCGGTGGCGCAGTGGCTGCTCAACTTCAGCGGGCGGCTGATCCTGGGCAACTACGGGTACGCGCCGGGTGCGGCGTACCCCCGGCTGGCGGCGGCGGTGGACGCGCTGGGCGTACATCTGCGGCAGCATCGGCACGACACCGCGCTGGCCGTTCTGGCCACGCCGACCGATGTCTACGCCGTGCCGGCCGGCGCGGTCGCGCAGGGCCGGGCGCGGTACGCCGAGCGGTCCCGGCTCGCCGGGCTGACCGGCACGGTTTCGGCCGGCCGGCTGCTGCGCCCCAACTACCCGTGCGACGTGGCGCCCGGCATCAACGACAGCCTGGTCCCGCAGCAGGGGCCGAACTACGCGCTGGCCAAGCGCATCCACCGCTGGCGGGCCACCCTGGGCCGGCGCGACGGTGTGGTGAGCTTCGCGGTCGCGCCGCCCACCCGGACCCGTTCGGTGGTCAGCAACCGCCTGCTCGCCGCCGCGTACGCGGGCGCGCACCTGTTCGACGTGGAGATCTTCGAACCGGCGACGGCCAGCAAGCTGATGGCCGCGCTGATGGTGCACCAGATCCGCAATCCCCGCCCGGCCCGGCCCGCCGCCTGGGAGGACGAGGCGATCGCCGCGGCCCACGGCGGCCTGTGGCGGGTCGCCTACCACCCGCGGACCGCCCTGCCTCTCGCCGCCGTCCGCGGCCTGCTCCTCCCCCGCCGCGCACAGCCCACCCGGCCATAACGCACCCGACCGGCGACCCGCTTTCACGAGCCGCCCACCAGCCACCCAACGCAGCCGCCCATAACCTGCCTGACCGGCGGCCCACCACCACGAGCCGCCCACCAGCCACCCAACGCAGCCGCCCACAACCTGCCTGACCGGCGGCCCACCACCACCAGCCGCCCACCAGCCGCCCAACCAACCGGCCACAACGTGCCTGAGCGGCGGCCCGCCACCACGAGCCGCCCACCAGCCACCCAACCAACCGGCCATAACCTGCCTGAGCGGCGGCCCGCATTCACGAGCCGCCCACCAGCCACCCAACCAACCGGCCATAACCTGCCTGAGCGGCGGCCCGCATTCACGAGCCGCCCACCAGCCACCCAACCAACCAGCCATAACCTGCCTGAGCGGCGGCCCGCATTCACGAGCCGCCCACCAGCCACCCAACCAACCAGCCATAACCTGCCTGAGCGGCGGCCCGCCACCACGAGCCGCCCATAACGTGCCTGAGCGGCGGCCGGCAAGCCGCGGCCGGCAAGCGGCGTCGGCCGGGACAGCGCGGCGACGGCCGGGACGGCAAGCGGCGACGGCGGGGACGGCGCGGTGTCGGGCGGGGTGGGACGGGGGTCGGGCGGGTGGGCGGCAATAGGGTCGCGGGGATGGAGACTGCGGGACTGGTCCTGGCGGCCGGTGAGGGAAAGCGCTACGGGATGCCGAAAGCCCTCGCCAAGCACGGTGACCGGCTGCTGGTGCAGCACGCCGCCGAGACTCTGCGGGCGGCCGGCTGTGAGCGGCGGATCGTCGTGCTCGGCGCGGCCGCCGACGAGGTGCGGGCGGCCGCGCCCGATCTGCCGGAGACGGTGGTCAACCCGGACTGGGCGACCGGCATGGCCTCGTCCCTGAAGGCCGGCCTCGCGGCTTTGGCCGGCACCCCGGCCATCGCCGCCGTGATCCTGCTGGTCGACATGCCGGGCGTCACCGCGGAGGCGGTCCGCCGCATCCTCGGCCACGCCGCCCGGGACGCGCTGGTGATGGGTGGGTACGGCGACCGGCGCGGCCATCCGGTTCTGCTCGGGCGTGACCACTGGGACGGGGTGGCCCGCACCGCGACCGGGGACCGCGGGGCGCGCGACTACCTGCGCACGCACGACGTCCGGGTGGTGCCGGTCGGTGATGTCGCCGACGACCACGACATTGACACTAGGTGACCGGGTGGTAGCACAAAATTACGGGCAACCTTTCCGGGCCGGGCGCACACTTACCGGGCAGAAAGCAGCACTCTAATTGATTGCCGGAATGGTTTATTTGTTTCTTAAGCGGTTTGACTCCCAGCATTTCCCGAGGCCATCATTGGTTCCGGAAATGCCTACAGGTAAATGGCGAGATCCCGCAGCGAGCTGATCCGATGCGGTTCGTCGTGTGGACCGATCCCCTGCCGGTCCAGGTGCACCGCCCGCAACCCGGCGGCCCGCGCCGCCAGCACGTCGAACTCGTGCCTGTCGCCGACGCTGAGCACCTCCCCCGGTGCTATCCCCCAGCGGGCGCAGGCTTGCCGGAAGGCGGCCGGGTTCGGCTTGGCGACACCCAACTCCTCGGGTGTCCAGACCAGGCCGAGCCCGGCCATTCCCATTCCGTCGAGTTTTGCGCGCTGCTGCACGGAACTGCCGTTCGTCAGCACCGCCACCGCCATTCCGGCGGCCGAGACCGCGGCCAGCGCGTCGAGGGCGTCGTCGTAGGCGTGGTACGCCGACTGGTAGGCCACGAGGAAGCCGGCGAAGATGTCGTCGAGGTGCTCCGGCTCGTACGAAATCCCGATCGTGGGCAGGAAATCCCGCAGCCGGCGCCGGCGCTGCTCGCGGAAGTCGATCTCACGTCGCCGCCAGGCAGCCAGATGCCGCTCGGCGATCTCGTCCCAGAGCGTGTGGACCTCCGCGCTGAACGGCACGCCGAGGGTCGGCAGCCAGGTGGCCAGGGCAGACGCGACCGAACCGTCGTGATCGCCGAGCGTGCCGTCGAGGTCGAAGAGCACGCCGCGCACGATCATGCGGACAGGCTACGGGCCCGCAGTCGGCGCAGCATGCGGGCGTCGCCGAACCCGACCGCCCGGGCCGCGGCCTCCACGGTGGAGCCGTGCCCGATCAGGTACTCGGCGCGTTCCACCCGCAGCAGCTGCTGGTAGCGCAGCGGGGTCCGCCCGGTGGCGGCGGTGAACAACCTGGTCAGGGTGCGTTCGCTGACTCCCGCGTCGGCCGCCAGTTCGCCCAGTCGCAGCGGTTCGGCGAAGCCGGCGTCGATCCGGTCCTGGACCCGGTGCACCACGTCGCTCAGGTGCGCCCGGTGCCGCAGCATCGCGCTGTGCTGGCGTTCGTCGCCGTTGCGCCGGGCGTAGACGACCATCTCGCGGGCCACCCGGGCGGCGACCGCCGGGCCGTGCCGGAGCGCGACCAGGTGCAACGCCAGATCGATGCCGCTGGCGATGCCGGCCGAGGTGACCACCCGGTCGTCGGCGACGTAGAGCACGTCCCGCACCACGGTCGCGGCCGGGTGCCGGCGCGCCAGCTGATCCTGCAGGTCGTGGTGGGTGGTGCAGCGGCGCCCGTCGAGCAGCCCGGCCCGGCCGAGCGCGTCGGCGCCCGCGCACACGCTGGCCACGGTTCCGCCGGCGGTGTGGTGTGCGGTGATCCGTTCCAACGTGGCCGGCGCGAAGTAGCCGTGCCCGTCGCGCCAGCCGGGCACCAGCACGAGATCGTCGGTGGTGAGTGCGGGCCAGTCCAGGTCGGCCTGCAGCGCGACGCCCTGCCAGGTGGGTACCGGGGACGCCTCGGCCACGTACCGCAGCTGGTAGCCCGGCGCGGTGGAGAACACCTGCGCCGGGCCGGCCAGGTCGAGCAGGTGCACCTGCGGCGTCAGCACGAACACCACCTGGCTCACGATCCGGTCACCCTCCGACGATCTCCGCAACGGTCCGGATCGTGGCGAAACGGCCGGCCAGCGCGTACTCGGTCCGGGCCACCACGTCCTCGGCGGAGAGGGTACTGCCGCCGTTCCAGTGCGGGATCGGGAAGGTCGCGGTGGCGTCGGTGACGAACGTGACCTCGTACCCCAGGTCGGACGCGACCCGCGTGGTGGTCTCCACGCACTGCTCGGTGCGCAGACCGCAGATCGTGAGCGAGCGGATCCCGGCGACCGTGAGCCGATGCTGCAGGTCGGTGGTGGTGAAGGCGTTGTGCACGGTCTTCACCAGCACCGGCTCACCGTCGGCCGGGGTCAGCTCGTCCACCACCCGGACGAAACCGCTCTCCGGGTCGAAGACGCCGCCGGTGCCGGGTTCGGCGTGCACCACCCAGATCACCGGGTCGCCGGCGGCCCGGGCGGCCTCCACCAGCAGGCCGACGTTCTTCACCACGTCGGGGTTGTTGACGCTGCTCCAGAGCGGCCGGGCACGGAACGATTCCTGGACGTCGATCACGACGAGGGCGTTGGTCATGCTTCGATTCAACGCCGCCGGGCCGCGCTGGATAAGGCACCATCACGCCCCGGCCCGGACCGATCCGGTCATCTCTGGCGGGCGGCGGACCGGGCTCGGGCGTGCTCCAGGAGCCGGTCCACGTCGGCGGCCGTGGCCGGGCCGGGGTTGACGACGCTCGCCCAGCCCTGCACCGCGTACGCCGGGTGCGGCATCAGCATGTCCGCCGCGGTGAAGTCGATCTCGTCGCTGTGTGCGGCGAACTCCTCCGGCCCGTACCCGAAAGCGTTCTTGAACTCGGCCCGCCCCAGCTCGATGTTGAGCCGGTAGGCCCCGGGCCGGTCCAGGTGGGAACGCGAGTCGAAGTCCGGGATGTCGTGCCCGACGATCGTGGCGAACGGCCGCTTCCGGTCCTCGCCGGCGAAGAAGAACCGGTCACCCCAGGTGTATTCCGGCATCCCGGAATCCGGCTCGATCCGGTGCTCGGCGACGCCGGGCAGAGCCCTGATCCGCGCAGCCAGCCCGGCCGCCGGATCGTCGCCCGAATTCACGTGCAAGATCATGTCAGCCCCCTCGATCGTCTCCGCGTCCAGCGGGAAATACCCCTGCTCGACCTTCACATCGTCGCGAACCGTCCCGGCCGGTCGCGGCGTGGACAGACCCGGTTCCAGCTGTGACTCGAACGTGCCCGGCAGTGGACTGTCCAGGCCCAGCGACGGGCTCGACCCCAGACTCCCGGCGATGAAGACGTAGCGAGGGCCGAGGAGCGCCGACACCGTCGCGCCGGCGCTGTGCCACTCCAGGTCCATCCCGGCCAGCGTCCACCGGCTCGGGTGCCGTTGCAGGTGCCGGTTGTGCGCGAAGACCAGCGTCGGCCCGCGGCTCTGCTCCAACTCGCGGATGTCGAGCAGGTTCCGGGCCATCAGCGCGTCCCGCACCCCGAGCATCCGGGAGGTGCGCTCGGCCGCGGGCGCCGGGTCGGCCGCCACCGCGTGATAGCGGAGCAGGCCGAGTGCGGCGATGCCGTGGGTCCGGGCCTGCTGCCAGGCCCGGGCCGAACTTGTGGCGATCAGGCGCGGTGCTTCGGCGTACAGCTGAGTCAGAAGATCGTCGGCTATCACCCGCAGCGCGGCTGCCTGCGGTGACCGGCCGATCGATCGCGCATGGTCCAGCTGCGCGGCCGGGTCGCTCCAGCGACTCTCGTCGCCGATCAGAAGATCAAGATCCGGGATCGGTACGCCCAGATAGTCGCGAAGATGCCGCAGGTACCGCCCCGGCCCGGCCGCCGACATCATCTCCAGCGGCGCGTCGAAACCGTGGAACGCGAGCTGCTCCTCCGGCGGCAACCCGGCATTGTGGGCCCGCATCCACTCGACGAGTCCCCGGGGGCCGTCCCCGGTCTCCGCCGCGCCGCGCACGTAGTCGTCGACGGCGAGCCCGGCGACCCGGTCGAACTCGAGCGCGATCGAGCGGAAGCCGTGCCCGGCGAGGAGCTGGAAGATCTCTTTGCTCAGGCGGGCGAAGGCGGGTTCGCCGTGCGTGGGCTCGCCCAGGGCCAGAAGTTGCGGATCACGCGATCCGACGAGGGAAAGCAACTGCTCCATGGCCTTCACCGTATCGTTGAACTTGTTGTTGAGGGTCACGGCCGCCGGAGCGCAGAATGGTCCGGTGAACCCTCAAACAGCGGTGCACCGGCCGGTGGATCTGGCCCGGCTGCACGGCCTGTCCACCCAGGCGATCCGCAACTACGAGCGGGACGGGGTGCTGCCCGCCGCGCAGCGCACCGCGAGCGGCTACCGGGTCTACACCGACCAGCACGTGGCCGCGCTGAGCGCCTATCTCGCTCTGGTTCAGGGGTACGGCTACCGCACGGCCGGTGTCGTGATGCGGGCCGTCGGCCGGGATGATCCGGAGTCCGCGTTCGCCGCCGTCGACGCCGCACACGTTCAACTACAGCGGGACCGGGAGACGCTGGCAACTGTCGCGTCGGCGGTCACCGTCCTGGCCTCGGCGCCGCCGGCCCGGCCCGGGGACCGATCGCTTCCGGTCGGGGCGGTCGCCCACCGGCTCGCCGTCACCCCGGCGACGCTGCGTAAATGGGAGCGGGCCGGAATTCTGGTGCCGGCCCGGGACCGGGCGACCCACTACCGGGTCTACTCGCCCGACGACGTCCGTGACGCCGAGCTGGCGCATCTGCTGCGGCGCGGCGGCTACCGGCTGGACCATATCGCCGCGGTCCTTCGCCAGGTCCGCGACGCCGGCGACCCGGAAGCCCTGGCCGGCTCGCTCGCCGGCTGGCAGGAGCGGGTCACCGCCCGCGGCCGCGCCATGCTGACCGGATCCGCCCGCCTCGCCGACTACCTCGATCTGCTGGACAGTGCCGGGGCAGACGTACGCCGCCCCGCCCGTGGGGGTTGACGGGCGGGGCGGCGGCCTACTGGATCAGCGCGGGAAGTCGCGGTAACTACCGGTGTAGTAATCCCCGACCTGCTCGCGGTACTCCGGTGTCTCGAAGGTGTCCTTGTCGTACTCCGGAGAACTCTTGATCTGATCCTTCGTACGGTCGACGTAGACCTTGCGTTCGTCATGGTCGACGGTCTGCACCGTGCCGGCCGGCAGGAGAACCTTCCGCCCGAAGATCCACGGTCCGGTGTCGACCACCAGGAAAGCGTCACCGACGTCGTAGCTGGCCTGGTCGATCGAACCGATGTGCCCATCGGTCGCCTCGACCTTGTATCCGACCAGGTCCACGCCGGTCCGCCCGCCTTCTTCGACGCTGTCCGCCGCGGCCGGGTCATACGTTCCGGCCAGGCTCGACGGGTCACGCCAGGACCACGGGGTGAACGGCGTAGGTTGCATCACGGCCTCCTCAAATCGATGAATTTGCCGCTGCACGATCCGTACCCGCCAGCCCCGGGAGCAAAACTCAGGAGGCGTACGTCTCCAGCTCGGCGATCTTCGGAGTGCTCGACGAGCTGGTCACCTTGAGCGTGAGCTTGGTGAGCGAGGTGGCCGGGAAGGTGATCACCCCGGCGCCGGTGCCGGTCTTCAGGATCGCGCCGGTGGTGCCGTTGAGGATCTGGTAGGAGCCGGTCGAGGCGCCGGCCGCCGCAATGACGTTGACCTTCGCGACGGTGGTGGCGGAGCTCCACTTGATCGAGACTTCGCCGGTGGCGCCGTTCGGCGACCAGAACGTGCTCGTCTTGCCGTCCTTGACGTTGCCGTAGCTGGTGCCGCCGGCCTTGCTCGAGCCGTCCGCGCCGGCGCCGATGCTGAGGTTGGCGCCGGTCGGCTGGCTCGGGGCCACTGTGGGGCTCGCTGTCGGGGCGGTGGTCGGCGCGGCGGTCGGGGCCGCGGTCGGGGCTGCGGTCGCCGAGCAGGTGCCGGTGGATACCTTCAGGCCCTTGTTCGCGCCCGCGGTCTGGCTCACGATGCTCGGCACGCAGGACGCGTTGTCCAGGGCGAACGAGTACGGCACGCTGACCGTCGTGGTCGAGGTCAGGTTCGGCCCGGCCGGCTTATTGTCGGTGCCCGGCGCCGACCAGGTCACGTTGTCCAGGACGTTCCCGGAGACCTGCCAGAAGCCGGCGGCATCGGTGTAGAAGGTGCCCAGGACGTCCTTCGAGTCCTCGAAGTAGTTGTTGTCCACCTTGGCCTTCGCGCCGGCCCGCGAGTTGATGCCCGACTCGTTCAGGTTCAGGTAGTGGTTGTTGTAGATGTGCGCGACACCGCCGCGCAGCAACGGCGTACGCGAATCGATGTTCTCGTATTTGTTGTGGTGGTACGTGATGAAGCTGTTGCCGGTGTCCGTCTCGCTCGACCCGACCAGTCCGCCCCGGCCCGAGTTGCGCAGGACGCTGTAGGACAACGTCACGTACTGAACGTCGTCCTTCATGTCGAACAGGCCGTCGAAGCCCTCCGACTCACCGCCGGAGGCCTCCAGGGTGACGTGGTCGACCCACACGTTGCGGACCGTGCTCTCCATGCCGATCGCGTCACCGCCGTTCGAGGTCGGCGAACCCGACTTCTTCACGTTCTTCACGGTCACGTTCTGGATGATGATGTTGCTCGAGTCGCGGATGTGGATGCCCAGCTGGTCGAAGACCGCGCCGCTACCGACACCGACGATCGTGACGTTGCTGATGCCCTTCAGCTCGATCAGGCCGGCCGCGGTGTTGCAGCTGTCACCGGAGACCTTGGCCGTGTTGCCGTGGTTGATCGTGCCCTGCACCTCGATGGTGATCGGGGTGTCGGTCGCCGCCCGGCCGCACAGGGCCGCGTGGATCTCGGTGCCGGTGGTGGCCCGGACCGTGGCTCCGCCGGCGCCGCCGGTCGTGCCGCCGTTGGCGCTCGCGAAGCCGGTGGCCGGGCTGGTCGCCGCCGACGCGTCGTGCTGGGGCAGGCCGAAGGCGATGGCTCCGGCCACGCCGGCCACACCGGCTACCGCGGAAAGTCGCAGCGCGACTGATCTCTTCATCTGGCTACACCTGTTTCCTGGGGGATGGGGCGTATCAGAGGTGTGCCGCGACGCAAGATCGGTTGTCCGGGAGCGGTGTGACCGTCGTCACATTGCTAGCGGTTGATGTCGCCGCCCGAGAGAGCGGCCAGGTCAGCCCTGGTCGGGAGGCCCTCGCAGTCGCCGGGAACGGTCACCGCGAACGCGCCGGCCGCGATCGCCGTCCGCAGCCGCTGCTCCGGGCCGGCGCCGGCCTGCCGGTCCGCCAGATAGCCGGCCACGAAGGCGTCACCGGCGCCGACCGGGTCGACCGCGGTCACCGGGAGGGCGGGCAATTCGAACCGGACGCCGCCGATCAGCGCCACGCATCCCCGCGCCCCGTCCTTGACGATCACCTCCGCCGGGCCGAGCTTCGCCAAACCCTCCACCGGGTCCGGAGAGTCGACGAAGATGGCCGCCTCGTCCGGGCCGGCGAAGACCACGTCGGCGCGGGCCACGAGATCGCGCAGCACCGGGGCCGCCTCGAACCGCGACCAGAGCTTGCTGCGGTAGTTGACATCCACCGAAACCGGCACCCCGGCCGCCCGGGCCGCGTCCACCGCGTGGAAGACGGCGGCGCGGGCCGAAGCGCTGAGCGCGGTGGTGATGCCGGTGACGTGCACGATCCCGGCCGCCTCGATCTCGGCGACCGGCACGTCCGCCGCGTTGAGACGGGAACCGGCACTGCCGGAACGGTGGTAGTCGGCGTGGATGAACTGGCCGGACCGCTGGAACCGGATCATCAGGCCGGTGAAGGCGTCGTCCGGGATCGCGATCGTGCGTACCCCGAAGGAGCGCAACCGGGAAGCGACGAGCGCCCCCGTGGCATCCGGGCCGATCCGGCCCAGCCAGGTGGCGTCGCCGCCCAGGCGCGCCACGCCGATGGCCACGTTGCTCTCCGCGCCGGCTACGCCGAGGGTGAAGGCGCGGGCGCTCTCCAGGGTGCCGATCCCGTCAGCGACGAAGATCCCCATCGACTCGCCGAGGGCGAAAATCGGTCCGCTCATGATCGGGCGAAGGCGACCGCGTCGGCGGCGTGCCGGGCCCGGGTGGCGAGCGCCGTGAGGCTGCCGCCGGTGGCGGCGTCGCCGATCAGCGGGCCGCCGAGACCGACCGCGACCGCACCCGCGGAGATCCACTTCGAGATGTCGTCGAGGCCGACCCCGCCGGTCGGCATGATCCGGACCTGGGGCAGCGGACCGTGTAGATCCTTCAGGTAGCCCGGGCCGAGACCCCCGGCCGGGAAAAGCTTGACCAGCGGCGCGCCGGCGACATGGGCGGCGTAGACCTCGCTCGGCGTGAACGCGCCCGGGTAATGCGGCACGTCCACCCCGAAGGAGCCGCCGATCGGCGACACCAGGAAGGTGGCGCCCGCGTCGACGGCGGCCTTCGCATCGTCAGCGGTGAGCACGGTGCCGGCACCGACCACCACCGAGTCCGGAAGCATGCGGCGCAGGCCCGCGATCGCCTCGATCGCGCCGTGCGAGGTCAGGGTGACCTCCATGGCAGTGATGCCGGCGGCGACCAGGACTTCAGCCACCGGGGCGAACCCGTCGGCGGTCGGGGCTCGGAGGATGGCGACGAGGCCGCTCTCGACGATGGCGGCGGAGACAGGATCGAGAGGCTTGTGTTGATCGGTCACCCCTTCGATCCTGCCCGATGCAACCGTTTGCAGTAAGCCCTCGGCCACCGCCGATCCTGAGCCTCGGCCACCGACCCGGCGGCCTCAGCCCTCGAGCAAGCGGCCTCAGCCGCCAACCCGGCGGCCTCAACCCTCGAGCAAGCGGCCTCAGCCGCCAACCCGGCGGCCTCAACCCTCGAGCAAGCGGCCTCAGCCACCAACCCGGCGGCCTCAACCCTCGAGCAAGCGGCCTCAGAGGGTGGTTCGGTGGTCTTCGCGTTGATCTATGTGTTGGGTCCGGTTGGGGATCATTCCAGAGGTTTGTCATAGATGGTGATCACTCGAAGGATTGAAAGGTGAGCCTCGATCGCGACCGGGAGATCATGGCAGCGTTGCGCTGGTCATGAGTGATCGACAGCGGTATCCGAGCGACGTGACCGACGCGCAGTGGGACCTGATCGGGCCGTTTTTGCAGGCGTGGCAGGCGAAACGCGTCTCGGTGACCGGCCAACAGGGCGGCGGCTACGAGTTGCGGGAAATCGTGAACGCGATCCTCTACCAGACCCGGACCGGCTGCCAGTGGGCCTATCTGCCGCACGACCTGCCGCCCAAATCGGCGACGTACTACTACTTCGCGTTGTGGCGTGACGACGGTACTGACCAGGCGATCCATGACCTGCTGCGCTGTCAGGCGCGAGAGAAGGCCGGCCGCGCCGAGGACCCGAGCGCCGTCGTGCTGGACACCCAGTCGCTGCGCGCCGCCAACCACGTCCCGGCGGCGACGACCGGTAAAGACGCCGGCAAGAAGGTCCCCGGCCGCAAACGAGGCCTGGCCGTCGACGCCCTTGGCCTGATCATCGCCGTGGTCGTGACCGCCGCGTCGATCAGCGACAACGTGCTCGGCATCAAGCTGCTCGACAAGATCGCCGAACACACCCCCACGGTGACCCGAGCATGGGTCGACGCCGGGTTCCAGCAGGACTTCGCCCTGCACGGCGCGGTTCTGGGCGTCGACGTCGAGGTCGTCAAACGATCCGACACCACCGCCGGGTTCGTGCCGGTCAAGAAGCGGTGGATCGTCGAGCAGGTCAACGGCACGTTGATGCTGCACCGGCGGCTGACCCGCGAATACGAAAGCCGACCCGAGTCATCGGTGTCACGCACCCTCTGGGCCTCGATGGCCAACATCGTGCGCCGACTGACCGGCACCAGCACCCCGACCTGGCGGTGAACCCGCCAATGAACATCACCACGATCCTCGACCTGATCGCCATCCGCGAAGCCGCCGCCAACCAAACTGCCACCGGCCTGCGAGAACAGATCACCGCCCTGACCGCGCAACTCGCGCAGACCGACACCGAACTCGCCGACCTCGCCACGACCCGCACCACCCTGCAAGCACTCACCGCAGCCGAGTTCACCGCCGAGGACCCGACCATCGCCAGCACGCCCTACCAGCAGATCCTGGCAGTCCTGCACGCCGCGCCCGCCGGCATGCGGGCCAAAGACATCTGCCTCGCCGTCGGCGTCGACCCCGCACCCAGCCACGTCGAAAGCGCCCGCGCCCGCCTCAAACGCATGGTCAGCCGCAACATCCTCACCGAAAACGAACCCGGAGTATTTGCCCTACCCGAGAAACGGACCTAAGCCCTCAAACCGGCCTCTCAGCCACCAACCAGGCGGCCTCAACCCTCGAGCAAGCGGCCTCAGCCACCGACCAGGCGGCCGATCGTCTGGAAGATGTCGGCGTAGAACGTGCCGCCGATGCTGCGGAACAGCTGGAACGGCTTGTCCGGGCTGCCGAAGAACGGCCGCAGCGTCCAGGCGAGCTGGGTGCCCACGAACCCGAAGAGCAGAATCCAGATGTAGAGCAGCGTCATGCTGGCCGGACGCTCACCAGCCGGCAGTTCCTCCGGCCGGCCGCCGACGTCGGAGAGCCGCTTGACCGGGGCCGGCGCCGGTGCCGTGAGGACGGCGCCGTTCTCCTTGCCCTTCTCCGGAGCAGCCGTCGTCGCGTCGGCCGGCAGCTCGACCGCCGGCGGCAGGGTCAGCGCCCGGCGGGCGACCTTCACCTGGTGCTCGTTGAGCGCCGTCATACCGGCCGTCAGGAAGCGCAAGCCGACCACCGCGGTGAGCACCAGAATCGCCACGTTCAGCAGTTTGAAGAACGAGTAGCTCTGCGCCGTGATCAGGAAGAACAGGCTGATCGGGGCGAACGCCAGGGTCAGCACCGCGGTCACGGTGATCGTCACCATGATCAGTGTGAGCGCCTGGAGCACCGACAGTTTCGCGCCGAAGACCAAATTGAACAGATAGAGCGTCGGCAGGCAGATGGCGAGGGTGGCGAGGAACAGCAGCGGCAGCTTGATGAACGACGAGACGGCCTGCAGCGCGCTGTTCGACGCACCGAGGACCGCACCGTAGAGCGCGAGGCTGAGAGCCGAACTGACCAGCATCTGGCCGGTCAACTGTTTGAGATCCCGCTCTTCGATGATCTGCCGCCAGATTCCGTTGCGATCGCGCAGCAGGCGCTCGATCACGAGAAGGCTGTTCCCGGGCGGGTTCGCCATCTTGACCTCCGAGGTGGTGGGGGAAAAGGCCGCGGAGGTTACCCTGGCGCCGTGACTGAGCCAACGCTTCGGGCCTCCGACGCAGAACGGTACCGTGTCGTCGCCATGCTGGAACAGCATGCGGCCGCGGGAAGATTGACCTTGGACGAATATGCCGAACGCGTCGACCGGGTTCTGGCCTGTCGTACGCACGGCGACCTGGCCGCCGCCACCGCCGACCTACCGCCGCTGGAGGAGCCTGCCGAGCAGGACCGTCACCTGCTGTGGGCGTTCCTCGCAGCGGCGGTGGTGCTGGCGGTCTTCACCGTCGTTCTGACTCTGGCCCGCTGAGCGCACCCGGGCCCGCAACGGTTGTCAGCGGCGTTCGGATTCCGGCCCGCTGAGCGCAGCCGGACCCGCAACGATTGTCAGCGGCGTTCGGATTCCGGCCCGCTGAGCGCAGCCGGTCGGCGCAGGAAGCCGCGGACCACGCCGTTCGGCGAGTCCACCGGCTCCGGCGGCATGTCCCGGATGCCCAGCTCCTCCCGGATCGCCGCCTCGAACTGCTGCATCACGAGCGGCACCTGAGCGATCAGCTCGCGGAAGTGGGTCTGCGGTCGAACGCCGACCACACCGGACGGGTTCATCTCGCTGTGCAGCCGTTCCAGCTGCAGGTGAACGGCCAGGGCGGCGCTGCGGACCGGGCCGGAAGCGAGCAGTCGCACCGGCATCAGCGCCGGAGACACCGAGTCGAGGTACGCCAGCGCGCTCGGCGGTTTCTCCCCCGCCTCGTACGCCGCCCGCAGCCGCTGCGTGGCGCGCTCGAACGCCGCCAGCAGGTCCACGTAGGCAGCTTTGCGTTCGGCATACCACCGCCGGGTGCGGCGTCGCCGTTTGAGCAGGTAGTCGTTACGGGCGGTGACGAGCACCGTCACTGCGGCCCCGGCCAGGGCGAACACGACGGCCACCAGGGGCAGGCCCCACCACGGGATCTGAGACACCCGTTCACCGTATCGACCCGGCACCCGGGCAGTCGTCAACCACGCCCCCGATCGAGGGCCGCGTCGATGGCCCGCACCGCTTCGTCGGCCACCTGAGCTGCGTCGAGCAGCGCGCCCCGCCGCTGCAGGACAACCACCCGGGTCTCACCGAGCCGTTCCGCGGCGGCGGCCCGGGCCCGGTCCAGGCGGGCAGCCTCCGCCGGGTAGACCTCGGCCGGCGGCAGCGCTGCGTCGATCAGCATCGCCGTCTCGTCCGCACCGACCCGGACCAGCAACACCATCAGGTTGCGCAGGGCCGCCGCGTGCAGGGTGTCGTTGCCGGCCCGCCGCCACAGCCGCAGAACCTCCCGGAACTCCGCCAGCGCCGGCCCCGGATCACCGTGCCGGCTGCGGACGGCCACCGCCGCTGTCCCGGCCGCCGCCTGAAAGAGCCGGTCGTCGACCGACCCGGCCAGCGCCGCGGCCTCGTCGAGCAACTCCAGCGCCCGCTGCGGGTCGGTGTCACCGAGCGCCTCCCCCAACCCGTACCGCGCCTCGGCCCGCGCGCTGGGATTCCCGGTCGCGTCGGCGATCTCCATGGCCGCGCCGGCCAGCTCGACCGCCTCGCTGACCTGCCCCGACCAGGCCCGAACCAGCGCCTCGCCGACCAGCCCGGAGACCCGCGTGACCGGTTCGCCCTCCATGGCCTGGTAGTGCGCGATCGCCGCCTCCGCATCACACAGGATCAGCGCGACGTCCCCGAGCACCTCATGCGCCGGCGCCCCTGGTGGCTCGGCTCGACCGGCCAGCTTGCGGGCCTCGTCCAACTCCCCGCGCCCCCACGCGTGCGTCGCCGCGGCAGCCAGCGCATCCGGGTGGGCCGGCCCGTCGACCGCGGCGCGCCCCCAGGCCAGCACTTCATAGTGCTGGCAGCGATACCCGTACCGATACATCGCCGCAGCCAGCCGCACCCGCATCTCGGCCGAGCCCCGCGCATAGGCCAGGCGCAGATCCGGCAGAAGCGCATCGATCTCCCGAACCGCCGCGGCCTGCTCCGGACCCCGCATCCGCAGATCAAGCTCCTCCGCGGCGGCAACCATCGCCGCGGCATGCCGCGCCTCGGTGGCTGCCCGGTCACCGCTGTCCTGCATCGCATGCCGACCACCGGCGGCCCCACGCCACCCCCCACGGCCGGCCTCCGCCGCCGGCGCCTGCTGG
Source organism: Actinoplanes sp. NBC_00393 (assembly GCF_036053395.1). Classification (NCBI taxonomy): domain Bacteria; kingdom Bacillati; phylum Actinomycetota; class Actinomycetes; order Micromonosporales; family Micromonosporaceae; genus Actinoplanes; species Actinoplanes sp. NBC_00393. The sequence continues at coordinate 6,538,429 of NZ_CP107942.1, forward strand.
CCACCGCCACCCGCCAGCCCACCGGCATACCGAGCCCGACGCTTGGCCCGCCGCCCACTCCCGCCCTGCCACACCGAGCCCGCCGCGCCGTCCCGACCGGCCCCCACATCACCGCGCCACCCGGTCTCCCGCGGCCCAGCCAGTTCCCCCCGCCCAGCCCCCACCGCACCAGCCGGATCTGCCCGCTCAGCCCCCACCGCACCAGCCGGATCTGCCCGCTCAGCCTCCCCGCGCCACCCGGCCCCTACCGCACCGCTCCGGTCAGCCTGCTCCGTGGCATAGGCCCGCACAGTCTCCAGCAGTCGGAACCGCCCCGGCCCATGCCGCGCCACCAGCGACCGATCCACCAGCCCCGCCAGCAGGGCCGCAATCCTCGCCCGCGGAAGCTGCTCATCAGCCGCCACCGCCTCCGCAGCCGCCACCGAGAACCCACCCGCGAACACCGCCAGCCGCCGCAACAACCGCGCCGAAGCCGGATCCAACAGCCCGAACGACCACTCCACCACCGCACGTAAAGTCCGGTGGCGCGGATCCCCACCACGCCGCCCGCGGCTGAGCAGGTCAAGCCGATCATCCAGCCGAGCGTGCAACTCAGTCACACCGAGCGCCGCAGCCTGGGTAGCCGCAAGCTCAATAGCAAGCGGCAACAAATCCAGCCGCTCCACGATCTCCCCGACCACCGGCGCCGGCATCACCCGGGCCCGCTCGCAGAACAGTCGCCGCGCCGCCTCCGGCGCCAACGGCCCCAACTGCAGAACCCGCTCCCCATCCACCCGCAGGCTCTCCTGGCTGGTCACCACCACCCGAACGCCCCGCAACGACTCAGCCAGCTCAGCCGCCGTACCCAACACATGCTCACAGTTGTCCAGCACCACCACCGGATACCGCTCCGCAGCCGCCGCGATAGCCGCAACCGGCGCCTCATGCGGCGCCACCCGGGCCCCGACCCCCACCGCCACCGCAGCCAGAAAATCGGCCTCCCGCACATCAGCCGCATCCACCCAGGCCACCCGCGGCACAGCCCGAACGGTCTCCGCCACCAGCCGCGTCTTCCCCACCCCACCGGGCCCGACCACACTCACCAGCCCCGGCTCGGCCAGCCAGGCAGCCAATTGCTGCTGCTCCCCCTCCCGCCCAAGAAACGAAGAGAACCGCAACGGCACCCGCCCAACCGCCCCAGACAAACCACCATTTTGTACGCGTCCCGAAAAGTCCCCGCTCTCCCCAGCAACCTGAGCACCCACTCCAGGCCACAGGGCCCCCGCCGGGCTGATGCGGTGGTCACCCACGCCGCCCTCCCCCGCAAAGGCAACGCCCTCCGCAACGCCGGCCCCTCCGGGCCGACCCAGCTCAGAACCGCGCTGGCGCGGAACCGAGACGTCCTGACCCGCGACCGAACCAGGCCGGCCCGGCCCCGCAGAGACACCACCCGGCCCAGACGACCGCTGCCCCGGCCCAGCCGCGAGCGGAACCATCGCTGAGGCAGGCTGGCCGGCCACAAATGCAGACTGGCCAGGCACGGAACCAGACTGACCAGGCATGGAACCAGACTGGCCAGACACGGAACTGGGCCGAGCCGGCGTGGACGAGCGCTGGGCCGGCGCGGAAGCGGGCTGGGCCGACGCGGAAGCGGGCTGGGCCGGCGCGGAAGCGGGCTGGGCCGACGCGGAAGCGGGCTGGGCCGGCGCGGAAGCGGGCTGGGCCGGCGCGGAAGCGGGCTGGCCGGGCGTTAAGGCAGGCTGGCCGGACACGGGAGCGGGCTGGCCGGGCGTGAAGGCGGGTTGGCCGGGCACGGGCGCGGATTGGTCGAGCACGGACCCAGGCTGAGCCGGCGTGGACGAACGCTGGGCCGGCGCAGAGGTGGGCTGGCCGGGCACGGAAGCGGGCTGGGTCTGCGCGGAGGCGAGCTGGCCGGGCACGGAGACAGGGCGGGCCGGCTCAGGGCGGGGTGAGGTGCCGCGGAGAAGGTTCAGCTGGGCTTGGCGGATCTGATCGGATGGGTCGAGGCCGAGGCGGTCGACGACGGCGTCGGCGTGGCGGCGCAGCACCTCCAGGGCGTCGCCGCGGGCGCCGGCGGCTGCCAGGGCCCCGGAGAGGGCGACGGTTCCCTCCTCCCAGCAAGGGTCGACGTCGAAGGCGGCGTGCAGCTCGGCGGCCGCATCGGCGGGTGGGAGGGATCCGGCGTGGCGGAGCAACGCCGTGCGGTGCAGGGTGACCAGGCGGGCCGCCGCGCTGCGGAACGGCTCGGCTGGGAACTCGGGCAGCGGCGGACCGCGCCACAGCGAGACCGCCTCGGCCGGCGGCGCCTGCTCCCGGAGCAGGTCCTCCAGCAGCAGCGCGTCCACGCTGGAGCGCGGCACGTTGAGCCGGTAGCCGGCCGGCTCCAAACTGATGATCCCGGGCACGCCGAGCCGGGCGCGCAACCGGGCCACATGGGACTGCAGGCTGTTACGCGCCGACGGCGGAGGATCCTCCGGCCAGAGGGCGTCGATCAGCTCGGCCACCCCGACCGGCCGGCCCGCTCGAAGGGCGAGCAGAGCCAGGACGGCACGTTGCGCAGCGCCGGCCAGGGCGACCGGCCCGTCGTCGCCCTCCACCTCGAAGGGTCCAAGAACCCGGACCAGCACTCCCCGACGTTAGGACCCCGCCCCAGGGGCAGCGCAAGCCAGAATCGTCGTATCGACAGATCTCCGACAAGCAAGGTCCCAATCCGAGACCGCAGATCCCGCCCGAACGCCGCTCCACAAGATCACATCAGGCTGACACCCAGCGCTGCCTCGCGCGCGGCGAAACAGCAGTAGCAGTCAGCCGCGCAGCCCAGCTGACGCCCAGCGTCGCTTCGCGGGCGGCGAGGCAGCAGTAGCGGTCAGCTGAGCAGCCCGGCTGACGCCCAGCGCTGCCTCACGCGCGCCGAGGCAGCAGTAGCGGTCAGCCGCGCAGCCCGGCTGACGCCCAGCGCTGCCTCACGCGCGCCGAGGCAGCAGTAGCGGTCAGCTGAGCAGCCCAGCTGACGCCCAGCGCTGCCTCACGCGCGGCGAGGCAGCAGTAGCGGTCAGCTGAGCAGCCCGGCTGACGCCCAGCGCTGCCTCACGCGCGCCGAGGCAGCAGTAGCGGTCAGCCGCGCAGCCCGGCTGACGCGCAGCGTCGCTTCGTGGGCGGCGAGGCAGCAGTGGCGGTCAGCCGGGCGGCTCGGCTGACGCGCAGCGTCGCTTCGCGGGCGAGGAGGCAGCAGTGGCGGTCGGCCGGAGCGGGTCAGCGGAGGTGGTAGAAGCGCCAGAAGTCGTTCGGGATGTCGAGGACCTCGGGCTGTTCGAAGCCGGCCTCCCGCGCCCAGCCCAGCAGCGTAGGCGCCCGCAGGATCGTCCCGTTGGCGAGGACCGGGTTCTCGGCACGGGTGGCCGGCAGGCAGTGCAGCACGCTGAACGCGTACTGGAGGCGTTCGATCTCACCGGCCGGCGCGATGAACGTGTCGGACACCCGCTCATCACCGATGAAGACGCTCCCGGACGGGCTGAGCAGCTCCCGGGCGTTACGCAGCACGCCGACCGGATCCCCCATGTCGTGCAAAGCCTCAAATATCGTTACCAGGTCGTATGACCCGGACGCTGCCGCCGCGTCAGCGCTGGTGAAGCTGACCCGGTCAGCCACCCCAGCCTCAGCAGCGACCCGCCGAGCCTCACCGATCGAGTGCTCGTCCAGATCCACCCCCCGAACCGTGATGGACGGATAGGCCAGGGCCATGGCGACCGACGAGTACCCCATGCCGCAACCCAGGTCTAGCACTCGCGCCCCGGGCACAGCCTGCAGCCGCTGGTCGATCGAGGACACCGCCGGCAGCCACTCCGTGGTGAGCAGGTGGTTGAACATCGGCCGGTTGAACCCGCCGATCCCGTGCCGCAGATGCTCGTACGACGAGTACGGCACCCCAGCCCCCGTCCGAAATGCCTCGATCACCGTCGGGGTCAACAGCCCCACCCCCACCGCGAACTCAGCCGCCGGCGCCGCGTACGCCGGACCCCCTTCATCCAGCAGCACCGCTGCAGTGCCGGGAGTGAGTTCGAAGGTTGCGGTCAGAAACCCGGCCGCAGCCTGCTGTTCCAGCCACTCCTGGGCGTACCGTTCATCGATCTCGGCGGCCTTGGCCAGCTCGGCCGCAGTGTTCGCGCCGTCCCGGACGGCGGCGTAGAGGCCGAGCTTGCACCCGATCTCGACCGTGCAGAGTTCCAGGGCGCCGGTGAGAGCGCCGATCAGTCGTTCACCCATTGATTCAGCAGCGTTGGTCATGAGGGATACGCTGCCGCCGCCCGAGTGCAGCGCGCTTGACCTCAACTTGAGTTCAGCTTGCAGCATCGGTGCATGAGAGCTGTCGTCTTCGACCAGTACGGTCCGCCTGCCGTCCTGCACCTGACCGACCTGCCCGATCCCGAGCCCGGCCCCGGCGAGGTGCTGGTCCGGGTGCACGCCGCCGGGGTCCAGCCCTTCGACGTGGCGGTGCGCCAGGGCACGATGCCGTGGGTGCAGGCGAAGTTCCCGCAGCAGATCGGCCAGGAGTACGCCGGGGTCGTAGAAAAACTGGGTCCCGGCGTGACCAGCCCGGAAGTAGGAACGCCGGTACTCGGCTCGACCATGCTGAACGGCGTGGCCGAGCTGGTGACCGTCCCCGCCGAGAACGTCGTCCCCAAGCCGGACAACCTCGACTTCCCGACCGCCGCCGCCCTGGTCGCCGCCTCGCAGACCGCCAGCGGCGCCCTCTTGGAGCTGAAGGTCACCGCCGACGACGTGTTGCTCGTGCACGCCGGCGCCGGCAGTGTCGGCACGATCGCGATCCAGCTGGCCCGGCTGGCGGGCGCGACCGTGATCGGCACCGCCAGCCCGAACAACCACGACTACCTGCGTGAACTGGGTGCCGTGCCGGTCGCGTACGGCGAAGGTCTGATCGAAGCGGTCCGGGCCACCGGCCTGGCGCCCACGGTGGCGCTCGACGCCGCGGGCGGCGAAGCGATCGCCCAGTCGGTGGCCCTGGGCATCGCTCCGGATCGGGTCGGCACCATCGTGGACGACAAGGCGGCCGCCGAGGTGGGTGCCGTGGTGGTGCGGGCGGGCCGCTCGCCGCAGCGGCTCGCCGAGGTGGTGGCGCTGGCCGGGCAGGGCAAGGTCGTGATGCCGGTGCGCACCTACCCGGTGGAGTCGGTCGTCGAGGCGCACGAGGCCGTCGAGTCCCGGCACGGCCGCGGCAAGGTGGTGCTGACGATTCACCGCAGGTAGGCGAGCCCGTCGAGGATGACCGACGGCCGGCCCGCGGTGCCTTCCGGCTGAACCCGGACCGTGTGCCGGCCGCTGGTGCCCCACGACCGGGTCCAGACCGCCTGCCGATGCTTCGCGATCGGCGACTGCAGGTCGACCACGCCCTGGTCGACGCCGTCCACGAAGATCCGGATCCGGCCGGAGGTTGCCGTGCGGCCCGCCACCAGGGCCGCGGACCGGCCGGTCAAGCTCCAGGTCAGCGCGGATCGGGCCGCTGACGAGGCGACAGCTTCGCTGCCGAGGAAGCCGGGGTCACGCAGGGTGCGCCAGGTTCCGGCACGCGCCGCCCCGGCCTCGGAGACAAGCACGGGGGTACGCGTGACCGAAGCGTTCCGCACGTTCCCGGATCGGTCGGCCGCCGTGACCGTCCACGTGCCCGCTTCGCCGAGCCGTGCCGTCGCGTTCAGGGCGCGTCCCGCCCCGCCGAGCACCGCCTTGCTGGTCCCGGCGACCCGGATGGACCGCAGCCCGTTCGGGTCGCTGGCCGTCCAGCCGACCCGGACCGGCACGGTCGTGCCCAGTGTCCCGGTGCGCAGCGACACGTGCGGGCCACCGGTGAACGCCGGCGCCACCTGGTCGACGACGACCCGGGCGCTGGCCAGCGCGGTACGCCCGGACAGGTGCACCGCCCGCACCGAGACGGTGTGCGCCCCCGGCGTGAGCCGCACCTGCGAGGTCCGGTGCCCGCTCGGACTGCCGGAGACGAACTTGCCGTCCACCCAGATCTCGAACCGGTCCAGCATCCGGGTCGCGGTGGCCAGGTTCCAGGACGCCTGCACGAGGCCCTTGCTGTAGTACCGGCCACCGTAGGCGGTCGCCCCGCCGAGTGAGGAGTAGCGCAGCCCGGCCGGTGCCGCTCCCGCGATCGTCCGGATGGCGCGCAGCTGGGCGTACAGGGCATTGCCCGGGCATTCGGTCTGGCCGGTGTCGCGGTGCCCGGAGATCCGGTTCAGCACCGCGCGCTTGCCCGCCGGGAACCGGTCGCTGCCGCCGGAGACCAGGACCGTCCGCCCGGCCGGCGCGCTGCCCCAGGCCCCGAGCTTGTACGCCGCCAGCTGAGAAACCGAAGCACGGGCCCGGAGCGGGATCCGGACGCCACCGTAGTTGCCGATCACCGCGATCGCGCTGGAGTTGTTGTTGAAGCCGAGCGTGTGCGCCCCGAGCACGGACCGGCTGGCGCCGCCCCGGCGGCCCTCGAAGATCGTGCCGCACTTGTCGACCAGGAAGTTGTATCCGATGTCGTTCCAGCGCTTGGTCCGCACGTGGTACGCCTCGATGCCCCGCACGATGCTCGCCGACTGCCGGCACTGATACCCGTTGCCGGTCGCCGTGTGATGCACGAACACCACCTGGATGGACCCGGTGTAGGTGGGCGCCTCCTTGACGATCGCCTCGTTGGCCCGCCAGCCGGCCCGGCTCACCATCCGGGGCACCGGCCGCGCGGGCAACCCGGCCCGCCGGGCCATCCCCTCCTCCGACGAGGCCAGCTCCATCCGCGGGCGGTCAGAGACGCGGGCGTCCGGGTTGATCAGCTCGACTCGCAGGCCGTCCGGCAGCCGGCCACCGTCGACCGCCACCATCCGGGCCTGCACGCCGTCGGACGGGCCCACCCAGAGCGGGTCGGTGGCGCCGCGTACGCCCGGCCCGCCGGTTCCGCCGGAGGCGTCCGGGTTGTCGGTCTCCAGCAGCTGCCAGGATGTCCATTCCCCGGTGCCGGCCGACCGGGTACGCACCTCGATCGCCCCACGGGCATCCGCAGTCGGGTCGTCCCAGCTCACCCCGAGCAGGCTGAACGGCCGCGTCCGCCGGCTCGGCATCTCGGCGGTGTGCAGGGCGGCCGTCCGCGCGGACACCAGCCGCATGTCCCGGGTCGCCCCGGGCGCGGTCAGCGCGAAGGTCTGGACCAGCGGCGAGTCCCGCTGCCGGTCGGTTCTCGGTACGGCTTCCGGGCCCGTGAGCCAGGGTTGCGCACCAGCCAGCAGGGTGGTCGCGAGGATGAGACGGACGGCCAGCCGGTTCCGGCGCATGAGAGCTCCCCCGGCCACCGGCGAAAGGGGTCAATACGGGATTTACCGGCGACCATGTGCCACCTTGCCGTCGTCAGGTGTGACACGTGGGGCGTTTCGCGAAAAAAGTTCCGATTTTTAATTTGCCAGCCAGATCGACGCGTTCAGCGCGGTCGCGAAGGTGACCCACGCCCAGTACGGCAGCAGCAGGCCCGCCGCCAGCCGGGACACCGGGCGGAACTGCCAAATCGTGACGCCGATCAGCACCCAGAGCACCGCGATGTCCACCAGCGCCAGGCCGTACTGTCCGGCGCCGAAGAAGATCGGCGTCCAGGCCGCGTTCAGCACCAGCTGCACCGCGTACCAGTTCAGCGCGGACGACCACCCGGTACGCCGCCAGACCAGCCAGCCGCTCACCGCGATCATCGCGTACAGAACGGTCCAGACCGGGCCGAACACCGAAGACGGCGGAGCCCAGGCCGGACGGTCCAGGTTCTGGTACTCCGAGGCGGTGCCGGCCACCCCGAGTCCGCCGATCAGCGCGGCCAGCGCCACCGCCACCCCGAACCCGGCCAGCGCCAGCCACGGCGAAACGTTTCGGCCCGGACGCACCACATGACTGGTCATGCGGTGCGCAATACCCCAGATCAGCCGAATGAATCTCGGGCCTGCCGCACCAGGCCGGAGATCACCCAATCCGCGACCCGGTCGAAGGTGGGCGCCGCGCCGCCTCCCTCGGCGACGACGCCGGCCAGCCGGGGAAAGTCACCACTGGCGACCGCGGCGCCGATCTGGGCCGCCTGTTCCTCCCCGGTGGCTGCGCCGGTCTGCTCACTGGTGACGTACGACCCGACGAAGCCGGTGAGCAGGCCGATCAGTGTCATCCGGGTGGCGCCGGGCAGACCCGTGGACTCCAGCGCGGCCAGGCCGTGCTCCAGATATCCGAGGAGATTGCGCCCGGCCAGCCCGCGCCCGGCCAGCGCGCCCGGCAGCCAGGCGTGCCGGTGCATCAGGTCGCGCTGCATCGCGGCCAGCGCGTACAGGTCGGCCCGCCAGTCCCCGGTGAGTTCCGGCAGCTCCGGTTCGCCGGCCACCACGTCCACCATCAGGTCGATCAGGTGCTCGCGGTCCGGCACGTACGTGTAGAGCGACATCGCGCCCGCACCGATCTCCGCGGCCACCCGCCGCATGGTGACCGCGTCCAGCCCGTCACCGTCGGCGAGCCGGATCGCCGCGGCCACGACCTGGTCACGGGTGTACGCCGGAGGACGACCTCGGGGCACGGGAAACCTGCTGCGCGCCCCGTACATCCGGGCCGGCTTCCCGTTCAACTGGCTGTACGGCGCGCTCTTCGCCGAGCAGGGCTTCCACGTGCTGTTGCAGAGCACCCGCGGCACCGGCGGCTCGGACGGTGAGTTCCACACCTGGCGCAACGAGGCGCCGGACGGTCAGGCGGCGGCCGAGTGGATCCGCAAGCAGGAGTGGTTCACCGGCGACCTGTTCACGCTCGGCCCCAGCTACACCGCGTACACGCAGGCGAAGCTCGCCGAACAGCCGCCGCCGGAGTGGCGCGGCGCGGTCGCGCAGGTCGCGCTCTTCGATCCGCAGCCGTTCTTCTGGCCGGGCGGCGCGTTCGCCCTGGAACGCTCGATCGTCGGCGGACTGGCCATGTTCGGTCAGGCGGCCACCTTCTGGGACAACGTGAAGGCTGTCGTCAAACTGCAGCGGCGCCTGAAGCGGGCCATCTCCGGCCTGCCGCTGATCGAGGCCTACCAGGTGCCCTTCGACGGCCGGCGTCCCGAGTTCGAGCGGTGGCTGGACGCCCCGGAGGCCGGCGACGACTACTGGGCGGGGGCCAGTGGCATTCCGGCGATGTCCGCGGTGGAGATCCCGGTCAGCCTCAACACCGGCTGGCACGATCTCGTCACCGAGCAGGTCATCGAGGTCTACACCCGGCGGCGCGCGGCGGGCCGGCCGGTGGATCTGCTGATCGGCCCGTGGACGCACACCAGCGCGCTGGAGGACGGCTGGGTGGAGAGCTTCACGCAGGCGCTGCGCACGCTGCGCGGCGAGCGGCCGGCGCTGCCGGTCCGGGTGCACGTCGGCGGCGCCGGCGAGTGGCGCGATCTGCCCGACTGGCCGCCGGCCGGGCAGCCGCGCACGCTCGAGCTCGGCGCGGATCTGGGCGCCGGGCCGGGTTCGACCACTTTCCGGTACGACCCAGCCGACCCCACGCCGTCGGTCGGAGGAGCGTTGCACTCACCGACCCAGGGAACGCGCGACAACGCTCCGCTGGAGAAGCGCGCCGACGTCCGTACCTTCACCGGCCCGGTCCTCACCGAGGCGGTCGAGGTGATGGGCGCCGTGCGGGCCGAGTTCGACGCCACCACCACAGCCGCGAGCGGCGACCTGTTCGCCCGCCTCTGCGACGTCGACCCGGCCGGAAAGTCGATCAACGTGTGCGACGGCCTGGCCCGGATCCGGGACGGGCGGACCGTGGTGGCGATGGGCTCGACCGCACACCGGTTCCGGCCCGGTCACCGGATCCGGTTGCTGATCGCGGGCGGCGCGCACCCGCGATTCCTGCGCAACTACGGCACCGGGGAGCCTCCGGCCCACGCCACCCGTCTCGTTCCCACCGGCACCACGGTGGGACACGGGTCGATCCTGGTCCTGCCGGTTGTTTAGCGCTCCTCGATGTGGGGGTAAGGCGTCGCCGCCCCGCAATCCCCCACATCAAGGAGCAAAGATGTCGATTCAGGGACTCTTCTACCTCATCGCGGTGATCCTGCTGGTGCTCGCGGCGCTGCCGATCGGCACCCGTGGCGTCAGCCTGGCGCTGCTCGGCGCCGCCTTCGCCCTGCTCGGGTACGCCTGGCCGACCATCACCGAGGGCTAGACCGTCCGCCGGTAGACGACCGCCTGCCAGGGCGCGAGCAGCAGGTCGGCGGGTGGCGCGCCGAGGTTGGTCAGCACCAGCTCGGCGCCCGCCCAGGCCGCGGCGTCCTCCAGCTCGGCCCGGACCGGCTCGCCGGAGAAGTTGCCGATCACCAGGAGTTCGGTGCCACCGAGCCGGCGGGTGTACGCGTACAGGCGCTCGTCGTGCGGCAGCAGCATGGTGAAGTCGCCGTCCGCCACCGCCGGCTCGGTGTGCCGCAGCTCGATGAGCCGGCGGTAGTAGTGGAACACCGAGTCGGGATCGTCGCGCTGCGCCGCCGCGTTGATCTCCGGATAGTTCGGGTTGGCCGGCAGCCACGGCGTGCCGCTGCTGAAGCCGGCGTTCGGCGAGTCGTCCCACTGCATCGGGGTACGCGCGTTGTCCCGCCCCCGGGCCCGCAGGACGGTGAGGACCTCCTCCGGCGTCCGCCCCTCCATATCGAGCGCCTGCCTGTACTGCCCCAGCGCCTCGATGTCACGGAAGTCCTCGATCCCGCCGAACGGATAGTTCGTCATGCCGAGTTCCTCGCCCTGGTAGACGTAGGGCGTACCGCGGTGCAGGTGGAGCACGGTGCCGAGCATCTTGGCCGAGGTGACCCGGTGCTCGGGGCTGTCGTCGCCGTACCGGGAGACCACTCGCGGCTGGTCGTGGTTGTTCCAGTAGAGGCTGTTCCAGCCCAGGTCGGCGAGCCCGGCCTGCCAGCGGCCGAGGATCGCCTTGAGCTGGGTCAGCTGGAGCGGGAGCAGCAGCCACGGGTCCGGTCCGCGGTCGACCCAGACGTGGTCGAACTGGAAGACCATGTCGACCTCGTGCCGCTCCGGGTCGGTGTGCAGCCGCGCCTCCTCGACGGTGACGCCGGGCATCTCGCCGACGGTCAGCAGGCCGTCGCGGCCGGCGAAGACCTCGCGGTGCATCTCCTGCAGGAACTCGTGCAGGCGCGGGCCGCCGACGAAGCCGGCCGAGCCGTCCGCGTACGCCGCACCGGCGGAGAGCCGGCCGTCCGGGAGGCTGACGTCCTTGGAGATCATGTTGATGACGTCCATCCGGAAGCCGTCCACGCCCCGGTCGAGCCACCAGCGCATCATGGCGTACACGGCTTCCCGGACCTCGGGGTTCTCCCAGTTGAGGTCGGGCTGCTTCTTCGAGAACAGGTGCAGGTAGTACTCGCCGGTCTTGTCGTCGTACTCCCAGGCCGGGCCGCCGAAGACGGAACCCCAGTTGGTCGGCTCGGCGCCGGGCGTGCCGGGCTCCATCCCGTCCCGGGCCGGGCGCCACCAGTACCAGTCCCGCTTCGGGCTGTCCTTGCCCGACCGGCTCTCCAGGAACCACTGGTGCTCGTCCGAGCTGTGGTTGACCACCAGATCCATGATCAGCTTCATGCCGCGGGCGTGCACGCCGGCGAGCAGCTCGTCGAAGACCTCGATGGTTCCGAAGAGCGGTTCGATGTCCTGGTAGTCGCTGATGTCGTAGCCGTTGTCGTCCTGCGGCGAGGGGTAGATCGGGGAGAGCCAGAGAACGTCGACGCCGAGCTCGGCCAGATGGTCGAGGTGGTCGATGATGCCGCGCAGGTCGCCCATCCCATCGCCGTCGGAGTCCGCGAAGCTCCGCGGGTAGATCTGGTAGACGACCGCCTTCTTCCACCACGAATCCGTCATTGGTCTTCTCTAACACGAGAACGGGCGCGTCACCGGAGATGCATACTGACCACGTGGTTATGACCGGAAATTCTTATTTGTCATGAAGGTCGCACTCCTGGGGCCGATCGCCTGGCGCACGCCGCCCCTCCACTACGGCCCGTGGGAACTGATCACCAGCCTGCTCGCCGAGGGCCTGACCGAGCGGGGGGTCGACGTCACGCTCTTCGCCACCCTGGACTCGATCACCAAGGCCACCCTCGACGGCGTCGTGCCCACCGGGTACGAGGAGAGCGCCGAGATCGACGGCCGGGTGTGGGAAGCCATCCACGTCAGTCACGCGCTGGAACGCTCCGGCGAGTTCGATCTGATCCACAACCATCTGGACTGGCTGCCACTGGCCTTCTCCGCGCATTGCCGGACACCGATGGTCACCACCGTGCACGGTTTCTCCGGGTCGAACATCCTGCCCGCGTACCGCCGGGCCCGATCGCACTTCGTCGCCATCTCCGACAGCGACCGCTCCCCCGATCTGGACTATCTCGCCACCGTGTACCACGGGGTCGATCTGTCCGCTCTGCCGTTCCATCCGGACGGCGGCGACGATCTGATCCTGTTCGGCCGGATCCACCCGGACAAGGGCACCGATATCGCCATCGAGATCGCCCGCCGGGCCGGCCGCCGGCTGGTGATGTGCGGAATCGTGCAGGACCGTGACTATTTCGCGGAACGGGTGGAACCGTTGATCGACGGCGATCGGGTGGTCTATCTGGGCTCGGTCGGCCCGGACGAGCGGGGCACGATTCTCGGCTCCGGTGCGGCGCTGCTGCATCCGATCCGGTTCGCCGAACCGTTCGGCCTCTCCGTCGTCGAGTCGATGGCCTGCGGCACCCCGGTGATCGCGTTCCGGAAGGGCTCGATGCCGGAGGTGGTCGACGAGGGCGTCACCGGGCGGGTCGTGGACACCGTCGACCAGGCGGTGGACGCGGTGGGCCGGCTCGCGGAGATCGACCGGTCGGCCTGCTCGGCCCGCGCCAGGGAACGCTTCTCCGCTGACCGGATGGTCGAGGACTACCTGACGATTTACCGAAAAATCATCAGCTGATTAGGTAGATCTTGTTAACGTCGCAATGTGAATTGCGCGTTAAACGGGCCTTTTTCCTGGACCGTCTTTGCGCCGTTCTCGCGCGGTGTTGCGCACTTTGCCCGCGCGCGCTGAGTCCGTGCTGCGGGGAGGCAGCCGGCCGAGGAGAAAGGCCCTGTCATGCCCGCGACATACGGGTTTCTGAGCACTTATCCGCCCACTCAATGCGGTTTGGCGACGTTCAATGCGGCACTCGGCGCTCATCTCAACGCCGGTTCCTCCGGTGTGGTGCGGCTCCTCGCCGGCGACACCGCGATCGGCGGGAGCGGGAACAGCGGGATCGCGCTCGACCGGGCCGCGCCACGGGTGGTGCACACCTGGCACACCGACCGCCCCGGCGGCTGGGTGGCCGCCGCGACCGCGCTCAACCGCTTCGACGTGGCGATCGTGCAGCACGAGTACGGCATCTACCCCGGTGACGCCGGCGCCGAGATCCTTCCGGTGCTCCGGGCCCTGCGGGTGCCGGTCATCGTCGTGCTGCACACCGTGCTGACCCACCCGGACACGTTGCAGCGCGCCGTCCTCGAACAGATCGCGGCCACGGCCGACGCGGTGGTCACCATGACCGACACCGCACGCCAGCGGCTCACCACCCACTACGAGGTGAACCCGCGCAAGATCACGGTGATCCCGCACGGCGCGGGCAGCCACAGCACCGCGCCGCGGGAGGAGCACGACCGGCCGCACCTGCTCACCTGGGGACTGCTCGGGCCGGGCAAAGGCATCGAGTGGGCGATCCGGTCGCTCGCCTTCCTCGACGGCGCCGAGCCGCGACCCCGTTACACGGTGGCCGGCCGGACCCACCCCAAGGTGCTGGAGCAGCAGGGCGACGCGTACCGGGACTCGCTGAAGGCGCTCGCCGCCGAGCTCGGCGTGCAGGACTGCGTGGAGTGGTCCGACGTCTACCTCGAGCAGGCCGACCTGTCCCGGTTGATCTGCTCCGCCGACGCCGTCGTGCTGCCGTACGACTCGACCGAGCAGGTCACCTCCGGCGTGCTGATCGAGGCGGTGGGCGCCGGGGTGCCGGTGGTCGCCACCGAGTTCCCGCACGCGGTGGAACTGCTGGCGGACGGGCCGGGTCTGCTCGTACCCCATCAGGATCCGGAAGCGATGGCCATGGCCATCCGGCGGGTGCTCGCCGAGCCCGGCCTGCCCGGCCGGCTCACCGGCCTGGCCGGCGGCCCCACCCTGCGCTGGCCCGCGGTGGCCGCGCGCTACCAGTCCCTCGCCGCCCGGTTGGTCGCGGATCGGAGGCCGCTCGCCGCGGCCACGATTCCGGCATGAGCCTGGGTCTGCGGCTGCTTCCGCCGCCCATCCGGCTCAATGATGTACCGCCGCCCCGCTGGGACCACGTGTTCCGCCTCTCCGACGACACCGGCCTGCTCGAGCACGCCCGCAACGCGATCGTCCGGCGCGAGCACGGCTACTGCGTCGACGACGTCTCCCGCGGCCTGCTGATCGCCTGCCGGGAACCCCGGCCGGGCCCGGAGCTGATCCGGCACGCCGAGCGCTACCTGGCCTTCCTGACCCACGCGCAGGCGGCCGACGGCGCCTTCCACAACCGGATGAGCTTCGACCGGCGCTGGCTCGACGAGCCGTCCCTGTGCGACTGGTGGGGCCGGGCGATCTGGGGACTCGGCACGGCCGCCGCGCGCGGCAGCACCGGCTGGCTGCGGCGGGAGGCGATGAACGCCTTCCGTCAGGGCGTACGCTGCCGGTCGCCGTGGCCGCGCGCGATGGCCTTCGCCGGGCTGGGCGCGGCCGAGGTGCTGCGCGCCGACCCGCACGACCGGGAGGCCGCCCAGCTGCTCGGCGACGCGGCCACGGTGATCGGGCTGCCCGGCTCGGATCCGGACTGGGTCTGGCCGGAGCGCGAGCTGACGTACGCCAACCCCGCACTCGCCGAGGTGGTGATCGCGGCCGGCGACCTGCTCGGCGACGAGAGCCTGCTCAACGACGGCCTGCGGATGCTCGCCTGGCTCGGTGAGATGCAGGACCACCGGGGTCACCTCTCCACCGTGCCAGTCGGCGGCTGGCGGCCCGGCGTCGAGCGGCACCGCTTCGACCAGCAGCCGATCGAGGCCGCCGCCACCGCGGACGCCTGCGCCACCGCGGCCGCGGTCACCGGGGACGAACGCTGGGACGCGCCGCTCTTCCAGGCGATCACCTGGTTCCTCGGCGACAACGACACCGGAACGGTGATGTACGACCCGGAGACTTCCGGTTGTTATGACGGCTTGACGGCGGATGGTCCTAATCTGAACCAAGGAGCCGAATCCACCCTCGCGCTCGTCTCCACGCTGCAGCATGCCCGCACGCTGGCGAACCGGAGCGCGACCCGACCGTCAGGCGGCCTAGCGTGACCGCAACCGTGAATACGCACGACATCACCCGTCACAACATCACCATGGCGCCGGACGGCCGCCGCGTGGTGATCAAGCTGTTCGTCCCCGGCGAGGACGCGCACATCACCCACAACCGGGCGTCCTGCCTGATCGAGCGCGTCCTGCAACTGGACGAGGCGGACATCACCTCGCTGCTGGACGACGTGCTCAACCGCTTCTCCGGGCGGCACCACGACATCCTCGGCGTCTTCCAGCACCACTACGAGGTGGTGCAGCACCGGGTCCCGCCGGAGATCGAGCTGTCCCCGGCCGCCCGGACGCTGATCGGCGCGTACTTCAGCCACGAGTTCTCGGTCGAGGCGGCCGCGCTCTGCAACCCGTCGATCGTGCCGCACCCGGACCAGAGCGACCTCGGTCCCGGCGAGCTGCGGGCGGCGCTCAGCCTGCGGCAGATCGGCGAGGGACACATCTCCTCGATCGGCTTCTGCAGCGTGGTGCTGGGCCCGGGCGCGGCGATCCGCATGGAGGACCGGGACGGGCCGCTGGCAATCGGTCAGCGGGTCGGCGCCAAGCACATGAAACACCAGCTCTTCGCGGCGCTCGGGGACGAGGACATCGACAACGAGTGCTCGGCGTACATCCTGGGCACCCTGCCGGACCGCTACGACGACCAGGTCTTCGAGGACGTCCTCAGCCACCTGCCGCCGGAGATCCTGGCCCGGCCCACCACCCCGATGACGCTGGACCTGATCCGCCGGATCGTCATGGACGACTACGCGGTGACCTTCCCGCCCACCATGCCGCTGCACCAGCGGGTGCTCTGGCCGGCCACGCCGAGCGAGAGCCGGGGCATGGAGGACGCCCGGTTCGTCCAGGTGGTGGATCCGGACGGGCGGCTGGCCTATCAGGCGACCTACACCGCGTACGACGGCCACAACATCGCCGGGCGGGTCATCTACACCCGGGACCTGCGGCATTTCGAGGTGACCGCGCTGCACGGGCCGGCCGCCCGGAACAAGGGCATGGCGCTGTTCCCGCGCTACATCAACGGGAAGAAGATGGCGCTCTGCCGGTCCGACGGGGAGACCCTCGGCCTCGCGGTCCGCGACGAGCAGCACCGCTGGCAACCGGCCGGGCCGCTGCTCGTACCGCATCGCGGCTGGGACCTGATCCAGGTCGGCAACTGCGGCTCACCGATCGAGACCGAGGCCGGCTGGCTGGTGCTCACGCACGGGGTCGGCCCGATGCGCCGGTACGCCATCGGCGCCATGCTGCTCGATCTGGACGACCCGTCACGCGTGATCGCGGATCTCCCGCAGGGCCTGATCGACCCGGACGAGATCGAGCGCGAGGGGTACGTGCCGAACGTCCTCTACTCCTGCGGCGGACTCGTGCACGACGGGCGGTTCTGGTTGCCGTACGCCTCCAGCGACGTCCGGATCAGTTTCGCCAGCCTGCCGCTGGACCGCCTGCTCCACCGGATGCAACCGATCAGCCAGTAACCGTGCCCGCCACCACCCAGATGGTGAGCACAGCCAGGAAGGTCCCGCTCGCGCCGGCCGCCTCGACACAGGCCAGCCACTCGTCGCGGACGCCGGGCGGGGTCCCCCAGCTGTCCTCGGGCACCCGGGGGTTGACCATCGGCAGCACCACGGCGGCCGACGCGGGATCGGCGAAGAAGCAGGTCACCGGGGTGGCCGTCACCCCGGTGAGGCCGGCGGCCACGAGCCGGCGCCGCAGCGTACGCCCCATGTCGAACTGCCGGGGCGTGAAGTGCCCGCGCGCGTGCGCCATCACCACCTCGCCCAGCCCGGCCGGCATCCCGTCGAAGGCGAGCGACGCCCAGTCGGTGTCGACCAGGCAGATCCGCCCGCCCGGCCGGGTCACCCGGATCAGCTCGCCGATCGCCCGGTCCGCGTCGTCGACGTGCTGCAGGAGCCGCTCGCACCAGACCCCGTCGACGTAGCCGCGGGGCAGGTCCATGGCGGCGACGTCGCCGGTCACGTACCGCACGCTGCTGCCGTCGTGGCGCCGGATCGCCGCCGCGGTGACCGACGCCGAATGGTCCAGGGCGATCACCTCGCCCAGCGGGCCCACGTCGGCGGCGAGCAGGCGGGCCACGTCACCGCCACCGGAACCCGCGTCCAGCAGGCGCTGGCCGGCAGCCGGGCGCAACTGCTCGTACGCCACCCGGCGCACCCGGCGGATCTCCGGATGGCGACCCATTTCGGTCAGGGCGTCCAGCACCATCTCGGACATCTGCGCGGGAAGACCATCGATGTCGGCAAACGGGGTCCGTTCCTTCTGCGCGGGTTCCATCAGGCGATTGTTCATCCCGGAGGCGCCGTTCGACGGCCCGTGGTCATCCATCCGACATGCGGTTTCGCTTGATCCCGTCGAGAGTGTGCGGAATACGCACATCACTGCGCGTAGTGGGGCGTGCGTCACAAGTAACGTCCGAGATCATGTGCAACAGGACAGCAATGAGTATGAAAAACTGCCGGACATGATCGAGCGGGTTAAGTTCGGGCTGGTCGGCTTCGGGACCGGCGGGCGCATCTTCCACGCGCCCCTGATCGCGTCGGCGGCCAACGTCGACTTCGTCGGTGTGGTCACCACGTCGCCAGAGCGCCGGGCGCAGGTGGCGGCCCAGTTGCCGGGTGTCGGGGCCTACGACTCGATCGCCGCGCTGGCCGCCGAGGGCGTGCAGGCCGTGGCGATCTCGACGCCGGCCGCGACGCACGCCACCCTGGCCCGCGAGGCCATCGCCGCCGGGCTGGCCGTGGTCGTCGACAAGCCGTTCGCCCTGGACGCCGCGACCGCCCGCGACCTGGTCACCGAGGCCGAGACGGCGGGCGTGCCGCTGACCGTCTACCAGAACCGGCGCTGGGACTCCGACTTCCTGACCGTCCGCAAGCTGATGGAGAAGGGGTCGCTCGGCGAGATCCGCCGCTTCGAGTCCCGGATGGAACGCTGGGCGCCCGACCGCGAGCCCCCCGCTGCCGGTGGCGGCACCCTCCTCGACTTCGGCTCGCACCTGGTCGACCAGGCGCTGCAGCTGCACGGCCCGGCCGAGCGGGTCTACGCCGAGATGCGCGGCGAACCGCTCGACGACGACTTCTTCCTGGCCCTGCACCACACCAGCGGCGTCGAGTCGCACCTGTGGGGCAGCTGGCGGCAGGCCGGCCCCGGCCCGCGCTTCCGGGTCACCGGTTCCGCGGGCACCTACATCTCCGCCCAGCTCGACTGCCAGGAAGAGGTGCTCAAGGCCGGCCGGACCCCGGCCAAGCTGCTCGACCGCTGGGGTGTCGAGCCCGAGCACCGCTGGGGTCATCTGTTCCGCGGCGCGACCGGCGCCCCGGTGGAGAGCTCCCGCGGTCGCTGGGACAGCTTCTATCCGGCCTTCGCCGAGGCGGTCCTGGGCACCGGCCCGCTGCCGGTCGACCCCTGGGACTCCGTCCGCGCGATGGAGATCCTGGACGCGGCCCGCAAGAGCGCCACCAGCGGCGCTTCGGTCACTCTCTAGACCGTTTCGGGGTACGGGTCTGCCGAGGTACCCGCTCTACCGCGCGACCATCAGCCCACTCCAGGCCGCACAGCGGCCGCCGGGCTGAAGCACGTGGCTGGTTAACAGGGCTGTTCCGGGGTCGTCGAAACAGCCCTGACAACCAGCTGCACTGTCACGCGGGACGGACGTCGGCGTCGACGACCCGGGCGGTCGCCAGGACGTCGGCGAAGCGTTCCGGATCGAGGTCGAGCCCACCGGCGACCCAGGACACCTCGGTGATGCTGTCGCTGTCGGTCATCACCGACAGAACGTCGTCCGGTGTCAGGCCGGCCGCCTGCAACGCCCGGATCTCACGGACGTTGATCCCCGGCGGAAGCGGCCCGTTGCCCAGATCCGTGCCGTACCGGACGCTCCCGCCGTGTTCCCGGAAGCGCCGCAGGTTGTCGATCGCGATCTCCCGCGCCGGGTCCGGTTCGCCCCAGCCGTGAATGTCCAGCGTGCTGATCCAGCACATCCGGGCCGCGCAGGCACGCACCAGCGCGTCGTCGAGCCGCTCGGTCCACGGCGTGTGCGCCAGCAGGTCGGCGCCTGCCGTGTAGGCCGCGGCCACCGTCCCCGGACCCTCCGCATGCACGACAACCGGAAGCCCGGAGGCATGTGCCGCATCCACCAGCGCACGCAGAACCGGCTGCGGCAGCTGCGGTCCCCCGGTGTGCGCGGTGACCTTGATCAGCCCGGCCCCGCCGGACCAGGCGTCAGCCACCGCCGCGCCGGCGTCCGCCGCCGAACCGATCTCCCGCCAGCTGCCCGCAGCAGCCCACTCCCGATCACTGGGGTAGCCGCCCGGAGCGATCAGGAACGGACCCGCGTAACGGATCCGCGGCAGCTTCACCGCCGGATAAGGCGTCCGGTCAGCAGCTGCCGGACGCTGGCTCTGCGCATCGGCCGACGCCGGGCGCCGGCTCCGCGCATCGGCCGACGCCGGGCGCTGGCTCCGCGCATCGGCGGCCACCGGACCGTGCTGGCTCCGGGCGCGTTCCGCGAGTTCCCGCACGGCCGCCGGCACGCCGCCCAGGTCCCACACCGCGGCGATCCCGCCCGCGCGAACCGTCCCGAGATCGACCAGCGCGGAATGCACATGCGCATCGACCAGCCCCGGCAGCAACGTGCCGGGCAAGCGCCGGGTGTCCGGACCGGCCGGCGCCAGCTCAGCCGGCACCGGCTTGACCACGCCGTCCGGCGCGACCCGCAGCGCGACGCCGCTGCGCAGCCGCCCGCCCCACCACACCGAGTCAGCGAGCAGCCAGCCGATCCGGCCAGCGGCCGGCCCGGCGCCGGCGGTCTTCGTGGCACGGGCAGCCGGAGCGGCGCCGGCGGTCTTCGTCGCACGGGCAGCCGGAGCGGCGTCGGTGGTCGATGCGGCATCGGCGGCCGGTGCGGCGCCGGGGGCGCAGGCGGCAAGGCGGGCCGCCGAGCCACCGCAGCCGCCGCCCGACGACGAGCCGCCGCAGCAGCCGGCCGAGACCCGCCGGGGCGCGGCCTCACCCTCGCCGGCAGTGGTCACTGCTGCTTCTCGACCAGGTCGCGCAGCACCGACAGGCCCTGGTGGACCTCGGCGAAACTGGTGCTCAGCGGGGCCGGCCCGATGCGCAGACCGTCCGGCCGCCGGTAGTCCGGGATCACGCCGCTGTCCCACAACGGCTCCAGCAGCGTCCGGAAGCCCTCCCGGCGCAGGGTCACGTGCCCACCTCGCTGCGAAGCGTCGCGCGGACCGGCCACCTCGACGCCGTGCGGGGCCAGCCAGGCGTCCGCGAGCTCCAGCACGTACCCGGTGAGCAGCAGCGACTTGGCCCGGACCGCCTCGATCCCGGCCGACGCGAGCATGTCCAGGTTGGCGTGCAACGGCACCATGGCCAGGATCGGCGGGGTGCCGCTGAGCAACGCGCGGATGCCCGGGGCCGCCTCGTACCCGTGGCCCATCTCGAACGACGCGCGGTGCCCCATCCAGCCCTGGATCGGCTGGCGCAGCGTGTCCTGCAGCTCCCGGCGCAGATAGGCGAAGGCCGGCGCGCCCGGCCCGCCGTTGAGGTACTTGTACGTGCACCCGACGGCGAGGTCCACGCCCCACTCGTCGAGGGCGATCGGCACCGACCCGGCCGAGTGGCAGAGGTCCCACATGGCCAGCGCGCCGGCCTCGTGCGCGATGCGGTTGATCTCGGCGACGTCGGCGATCCAGCCCGACCGGTACGCCACGTGCGAGAACAGCACGAGCGCGGTGTCCTCGTCGACCACCGAAGCGACCTGCGACGGCTCGACACCGCGTTCCGGATCAGTCTCGATCCACGTGAGCGTCAGACCCTGGGCCTCGGCGATGCCCTCCAGCACGTACCGATCGGTCGGGAAGTTGTCCGTGTCCAGGACCACCTTGCGCCGCCCCGGCCGCCCGGCCACCGCCGCGCTGGCGAGCTTGTAGATCAGCACCGTGGTCGAGTCTGCGACGACGGTCTGCCCGGCGGCCGCCCCGAGCGCCACCGCACCCAGCCGGTCACCCAGAGTGAGCGGCCATTCCAGCCAGCCCTCGTCCCAACCGCGGATCAGCCGGCCGCCCCACTGTTCCCGGATGAACTCGTCGACCAGCTGGGCGGTCGCCTCCAGGGGCCGGCCCAGCGAGTTGCCGTCGAGGTAGGAGAGCAGTTCGCCGGCGGGCGGCGTGATGAACCTGTCCCGATAGCCGGACAGCGGGTCGGCCGCGTCCAGGGCGTGGGCGCGGGCCAGCAGGTCATCGCTCACCGGGGCACTCCGATCTCGGTCCGAACGGCGTAGAGCTCCGGGAAGAATGTCAGATCGAGGGCCGCCTTCAGGAAGGAGACCCCGCTGGAGCCACCGGTGCCACGTTTGAAGCCGATGGTCCGCTCCACCGTCTTGAGATGCCGGAAGCGCCAGAGCTGGAAGTTCTCCTCCAGGTCGACGAGTTCCTCGCAGGCCTCGTAGACGTCCCAGTTCTGCTCGGCGTTCTCGTAGATCTGCTGGAAGACCGGGACGAGGTCGGCCTGGTACTCGTACGGCTTGGTGACGTCGCGTTGCAGGATCTCGACCGGCACCTGATGTCCGCGGCGGGCCAGGAAATGCAGGAACTCGTCATACACGCTGGGCGTGCCGAGAGCCTCCTCGAGCAGCTCGAGCGCCGCCGGATGATTCTCGAAGATCTTGAGCATCCGCCGGTCCTTGTTGCCGAGCAGGAACTCGATCGCCCGGTACTGGTACGACTGGAAACCCGACGACGTGCCGAGGAAGCTGCGGAACTCCGCGTACTCACTCGGGGTGAGCGTCGCCAGCACCGACCACTGCTCGGTCAGGGTGCGCTGGATGTGCTTGACCCGGGCCAGGCCCTTGAGCGCGGGCCGCAGCTCGTCCTTCGACAGGTGCTGCTGCACCGCCCGCAGCTCGTGGATGACCAGCTTCAGCCAGAGCTCCGAGGTCTGGTGCTGAAGGATGAAGAGCAGCTCGTCATGGTGCTCGGGCACGCTGACCGGATGCTGCGCGTTGAGAATCTCGTCGAGGTGCAGGTACTGCCCGTACGAGAGGTTGACCTTGAAGTCCTGGACGATGCCGTCCTCGAGGGGCCGCTGTGCCGACATACTTACTTCCTTACCGCAGGGGACCCCAGTACACCCACTGACCGTCGTGCCGGACGAACCGGCTCGTCTCCGCCATCACTCCCGGTGTGCCGCCGTCACGGTAGTGCGCCCGGAACTCGACCGTGCCCTCCGCGTCGAAGACGCCACCTCCGCTGCTCGCCAGCACCTCGAGCCTCGTCCAGCGTAGGCCGGGCTCGTTCCCGACCGCTTCCGGCCGGGTCTGCGGATGCCAGGTGCGCAGCAGATAGTCACCCTTGTCCAGGGCGAACGCGCTGAAGCGCGACCGCATCAGCGCTTCCGGGTCCGCCGCCGGCTTTCCGTCGTGCGCCGGGCCGCAGCATTCCGCGTACGACGTACGCCCGCACGGGCACAAAGAAGGTTCTCTCCTGCGAGCAGACATGCCGCCCAGTGTCTCTCACCCGGCCTGCTGCTCCACGACGATCCCGCTGATCACCTTCTGGCAGCGGTCGAGCTCCTCGATCAGGCCCTGCATCTCCTCGATGGCCGAGACGGCGTTCTGCGTGTCCGCCCGGATGCCGCCGACCTGCGTACCGATCTCGCTGGTCGCGGTGGCGGTCTCGTTGGCGAGATCCTTGACCTCGCTGGCGACCACCGCGAAGCCGCGCCCCGCCTCGCCGGCCCGGGCCGCCTCGATGGTCGCGTTGAGCGCCAGCAGGTTGGTCTGCTTCGCGATGGTGGCGATGAGCTGCACCACCTTGCCGATCTCGGAACTGCTCGCCTCCAGCCGCTGGATCACCTGGACCGCGGTCTCGGCGGCCCGCACCGCGGCCTGGGTGGCGGTGGCCATGTCGTTGCTGACGTTGGCGAGCCGGTGCACCGAGTCGTGCTGACGGTTGTGGCCGGAGCCGGCCGAGTAGTCCGGCTGGTCCCCGGACGACCAGCTGTCGTTCTGATCCCAGTCGGACATGTGGCGGCGATTCCTTTCTACCGGTCGCCTCAAAACATCCCATCCCGCCCACCGGCCGCGAAGCGTTTTGCTCGATCCCGGAGCCGGTCACGGACGTCCTCGTAGCGGTCGCCCAGCCCTTGTCGCGCCCGTTCCAGCAGCTCTTCGAGGCCGGCCGGCAGGCCCTCCTCCGGCCGCAGGGATTCCTCCGGCCGCAGAGCCGACAGGCGGAGCACCTCGGCACGCCCGCGCGCGGCCAGGGTCGGTTCTCCGTCCGCGGTCAGAACGAGGGCGGCGGCCAGCCGGATCGCCGGGCCGCGGACGGCGAGCAACCGGTATCCGCCGAGGCGTACCGCCGGGTTCGCATCCGCGAGCAGCCGCCAGAGCAACTCCGGCGGCAGCCGCCGCCGGTAGGGGCGCAGGGCGAGCGAGGCCTCCCGCACCACGGCCGCCGCCGGGTCGGTGAGCAGGGACGTCACTTCCTCGATGGGTACGGCGTCGAGCGCCACCAGGGCTCGCACAGCAGCCGCCCGGAGCCGGTGGCCGGCCTGTCCCAGCAGCGGGGTGAGCAGTTCAGCGTCCCGGTAGCCGCCGACCTCGCCGAGCCCGGCGACCGCCTCTGGATTCGGCCGGGTAGCCACGGCGGCACGATAAAGCGCGAGCGCATCGGTGGCGCGGCTGCGCGCGTAGGCCCGGATCAGCGGCGACGGGTCCTCCAGGGCGGCGGCGACCTCCGCGTCGTACCCCAGCTGGGCCAGGCCGACGAGCGCGAGTGCCCGTACCGCCGAGAAACGCGCCGCCGCAAGTGAGCGCAACGTGTCCGCATCGCCCTGTTCCACCGCGGCCCGGCAGGCCGCTTCAGCGGCCTTGAGCCTCACCACCGGGTCCGGCTCACGCAGCGCGAACCCGACCAAATCGGAGTATGTCCACCGCGCCAGCCGCTCCCCAGCAGCGAAGGCCAGCCGCCGGCTGCGTGGGTCGTGGGTCGCCAGCAGCACCGGGATCATCCGGTCGAGGTGCTCCTCGACCACCTCGTCGACCAGGCGCACGAGGGTGCCGGACCGCTGCCGCCCGGCCAGATAGGTGACCATCGGCAGCGCCGCGGGCACCGCCTCCTCGGGCCGCTCACGCAGCAGCGCCGCCACCGCCGCCCGGGCCGCCCGCCGTACCCGGACCACCCAGTCGTCGCAGCGCAACACCAGGAACGGAAGCTGCTCGATCCGGCCCTGCTCAGCCATGACCAGCACGGCGGCTTCCCGAACCCGCCCGTCCCGGTGCGCCGCCGCAAGCGCAACAGCGAGCGGCCCCGGCCCTCGCTCGGCGGCCCGCCCTGAACCGCACTCCACCGCCGGCCCCAGGCCGCGGTCCACGACTGAACCCTGGCCGTGCTCCGCGGTCTGCAGGAGACGCCGGAGGAATTCGTCCGGCCCATTCGCCGCGCCGCCTGCGGAACGCCAAGCCCAGTCCCGGCGGATGTACTCGTCGAGACGGACGAGCAGGCGCGGCCGGGAGCCAAGGGCGGACAGCGCCGCTGTCTGGGCGGCCGGGTCGTCGAGAGCCAGGCCGGCGAGATGAGCGACGAGCCGGTTCATCGCCTCGCCGCCGCGCTGCTCGGCGTGCGCGAGAGCTGCCTGCGCGAGAACGGCGTGGGAGGGAGCGGCGTGGGCCGAAGCGGCGTGGGCAGCTCGGGAGGGAGCGGCGTGGGCCGAAGCGGCGCGGGCAGCGTCGGCGGGAGCGGCGTGGCCGGGGACTGCCGGCTCGGGTCGCGTCATCGCGCCATCCTGCCGTCGCCCGGCATCGGCCGCTGGGATTTTCGGCAGTGGCTGCAAGCGCTGCCGCCCGGATGATCGCGCTGAGCGACCACTTAACCGTTTAACGACCCGGATTCCCCTACCCGCTGTGGAACTGACCGAAAGCGGCCAGCAGACGGCTTCGCAAGCAGATGCAAGCACAACCGGACCCGCCCGATTTGCAGCGCCGCAAGCGGTTCAGTTCTTGCAGGGATCTGACGTAGGATTCCGGAGTGACCAAACGTCTTGCCGAGGTGGCAAAGAAGGCCGGGGTCAGCGAGGCCACCGTCAGCCGGGTGCTCAACGGACGCAGCGGCGTCTCCGAGGCCACCCGCGCGTCGGTGCTCACCGCCCTCGATGTCCTGGGTTATGAGCGGCCCACCAAGCTGCGCGGGGAGCGTGCCCGGCTCGTCGGCCTGGTCCTTCCGGAGCTGCAGAACCCGATCTTCCCGGCGCTCGCCGAGGTGGTCACCGGCTCCCTGGCGCAGCGCGGGTTCACCCCGGCCCTGTGCGCCCGGACGATCGGTGGCGTGCCCGAGTCGGACTACGTGGAGATGCTGCTGGACCACCAGGTGTCCGGTGTCATCTTCGCCGGCGGATCCTACGCGCTGGCCGACGCCTCGCACGAGCACTACCGCCGGCTCACCGACCGCGGCCTGCCGGTGGTGCTGGTCAACGCGGGCGTCGACGAGCTCGGCTTCCCCCGGGTGTCGACCGATG
This sequence comes from Actinoplanes sp. NBC_00393, assembly GCF_036053395.1. NCBI lineage: Bacteria > Bacillati > Actinomycetota > Actinomycetes > Micromonosporales > Micromonosporaceae > Actinoplanes > Actinoplanes sp. NBC_00393. The sequence continues at coordinate 6,564,363 of NZ_CP107942.1, forward strand.
ACGCGGTGGCCGTCGAGCAGGCTTATGGGCATCTGCGCTCGCTCGGCCACGAGCGGATCGGCATGGTGCTCGGGCCGGAGGGGCACGTCCCGTCCCGCCGCAAGCTGACCGCGATGATCCAGGTCGCGGGCTGGACCGGCGATCATGCGTTCGTGGAGCGGTCGAGCTTCTCCATGGAGGGCGCCCGGGTGGCGGCCACCAAGCTGGTCGAGCGCGGCGTCACCGGCATCATCTGCGCCTCCGACGTGCTGGCGCTCGGCGCCATCCGGGCCGCCCGGCGGCTGGGCCGCGCAGTGCCGGCCGACGTGTCGGTGGTCGGCTTCGATGATTCGGCGTTCATGACCTGCACCGATCCGCCGCTGACCACGGTCCGGCAGCCGATCGAGACGATGGGCCAGGCCGCCGTCGACATCCTGGTCAGCCAGATCGAGGAGGCCCGGGTGCTGAGCGACGAGCTGCTGTTCGAGCCCGAGTTGGTCGTCCGCGGATCCACCGGGCCGGCCACGCACTGACCTTTCCGGGGGCCGCAGACCACGGCCACGCACTGACCCTTCCCGGGCCGCACACCACGGCCACGCACTAATCCTTCCCGGGCCGCACACCACGGCCATTCACTGATTTCGGGCCGTAGGCCGCCGACCGCAATGAGCGGTCGGCGGCCTTTTTGCATGCAAGAGCGGACGAATCCACCCCTTGTCGCTACCTGCCGCTGCGAAGTCGGTTTTTTTCAAAGCACGATCGAAACCTTGCCGTCATAAGTCGACGTCGTTACAGTGACTCCACTCACTACGAAGCGCAGTGACAACAACGCAGATCAGCGAAGGCCATGGATACACCCCGTTCCCGAAGGGATGGACAGATGTCCGTACCGCAGTACCGGAAGGTTGCGGCGCTCGCGCTCGTGGCCGGCCTGGGATTCAGCCTCACGGCGTGCTCGACCAAGGGCGACGACGACGGCGGGGACACCGCCGGCGGCAAGGTGACCATCAGCGTCGACTGCCAGCCGGTCGCCGCCCAGAAAGAGCTGCTGGCGAACTGGAACGCTGACGTCACCGAGTTCCAGAAGCAGAACCCCGACATCACCATCAAGAGCGTCAGCGTCGGCGAGCAGTGCAACAACCCGCCGGACTTCACGGCCCGCCTGGCCGGCGGCACGATGACGGACGTCTTCTACGGCTACATGACCGACCTGTCGCAGGTGCTGGACTCCGGCAAGGCGATGGACGTCACCGAGTTCGCCACCAAGGAGACCGTCGCGACCTGGGACGACATCGACCCGTCGCTGAAGGAGGCGTTCACCGACCAGGGCAAGCTCTACGCCCTGCCGGTGAAGAACTACTCGATGGGCCTGGTCTACAACAAGACCCTCTTCCAGAAGGCCGGTCTCGACGTCAACAACCCGCCGAAGACCTGGCCCGAGGTCCGGGACGCGGCCAAGAAGATCGCCGCGCTCGGCAACGGCATCGCCGGCTACTCGGAGTACAGCGCCGGCAACACCGGCGGCTGGCACTTCACCTCGCTGATCTACTCGCAGGGTGGCCAGATCCTCAGCGAGGACGGCAAGAAGGCCGCGTTCAACAGCCCCGAGGGCAAGCAGGTCCTGCAGAACCTCAAGGACATGCGGTACGTGGACAACAGCATGGGCAGCCGCCAGCTGCTGCAGTGGGCTGACCTGCTGACCAACGCCGCCGCCGGCAAGGTCGGCATGTTCATCGGCGCGCCGGATGCGACCCAGGCGATCGTCAGCCAGTTCCAGGGCAAGTACGAGGACTGGGCGATGGCCCCGCTGCCCGGCCAGACCGGTGCGGCGAAGGGGACGCTCGGCGGCGGCGAGGGCTACTTCTTCAAGAAGGGCCTCTCCGAGGCGCAGGTCAAGGCCGGCCTCAAGTGGATCGCGTTCCAGAAGCTGACAGTGGGCAAGGGCCAGCTCGACTACGCGCGGGCCAAGCCGCAGAACTACCCGGTGGGCCTGCCCCAGCCGCTGCTGTTCACCAACGGCACCGAGGCGCAGAAGCAGGAGCTCGAGCTGCGCAAGGCGAACGCGAACGTCGACACGGAGAACTTCAAGATCTTCGAGGCCAACCCGGTTCCGATCAAGGCTGAGCCGCAGAACGCGCAGGCGATCTACGCGGTTCTCGACTCCGCGATGTCCGGAGTTCTGACCGACAAGAACGCGAACATCGACGCCCTGCTGAAGACCGCTGAGGACAAGGTCAACCAGCTTCAGGCCGCCGGTAGCTGATCCGAGGCGTGCGGGCCGGGATGCCGGCCCGCACGCTCCCCTCTCCGCAGGAGTAACCCTTGGCAGTCCTCACTCTCCCGCCGCCGGCCCAGCGCACGGCCTCCACACCCCCGGCGGGGACGAAACGAAGCCGCAAGATCCGCGACAACCTCACCGGGCACGCGTTCCTGATCGGGGCGGTCGTCTGCTTCGCCCTCTTCATGTGGTACCCGATGATCCGCGGCGTGGTCATGAGCTTCCAGCGGACCCGGCGCGGCGAGACCACCTGGGTGGGCTGGGACAACTACATCCGCATCATCGACGACCCCAGTTTCTGGACCGCCTGGAAGAACACCTTCTACTTCACGGCCCTGGCGCTGGTCCTCGGGTTCCTGGTGCCGTTCGCGGTCGCCATCATCCTCAACGAGTTCCGGCACGCGAAGGGCTATCTGCGGGTCCTGGTCTACCTGCCGGTGATGCTGCCGCCCGCCTCGGCGCTGTTCCTCTTCAAGTTCTACGCGTACGACCCCAGCGAGGCCGGGCTCTTCAACGCCATCCTCAAGTTCCTGCATCTGCCCACCTCGGAGTGGATGCAGTCACCGACGATGACGATGCCGGCCATGGTGATCGCCTCGACCTGGATGAACATGGGCGGCGCGGTGCTGATCTACCTGGCCTCGCTGCAGAACATCCCCGGCGAGCTGTACGAGGCGGCCGAACTCGACGGCGCCGGCGTCTGGAAGCGGATCTGGAACGTGACGATCCCGCAGACCCGGCTGATCCTCGCGCTGCTGGCGATGCTCCAGATCGTCGCCACCATGCAGCTGTTCATCGAGCCCCTGATCCTCGCCAACGGCGCCGGCACCCAGGACTCGGCCACCTCGGTCGCCTACCTCATCTACCAGCACGGCTTCTTCCAGAACGACCTGAACGGCGCCGCCGCGCTCGGCGTGATCATGCTCGTGGTGCTGGCCGCCTTCTCCGCCGTGTACGTGCGGCTGAGCACGAAACAGGACTAGGACGACCATGACTCGGACTCTCATCTCCCAGGCGCAGCTGCAGCGGGGCCGCGGCCGGGTGCTCTACTGGACGCTGCTCGCCGTCGTCGTGGTGATCTTCACCCTGGTCTTCCTCGGGCCGCTGTACTGGATGGTCACCGGCGCGCTCAAGTCCGGGCAGGAGATCGCGCAGACCCCGCCCACCCTGTTCCCGCAGGATCCGCAGGTCCAGAACTACGTCGACGCGTGGACCAACCTGGACCTCGCCAAGCTGCTGTTCAACACGTTCTACTACGCGGCCGGCGCGGTGCTGTTCCAGCTGGTCCTGGACACCGCGGCGGCGTACTCGCTGTCGAAGCTGCGGCCGGTGTTCGGCAACGCCATCCTCGGTCTGATGCTGGCGACCCTGATGATCCCGGCGATGGTCCTGATCGTCCCGCAGTACGTGACCGTGATCGACCTGCCGATCCTGCACATCAGCCTGCTGGACTCGCCGTTCGCGATCTGGCTGCCGCTGGTCGCCAACGCGTTCAACATCTTCCTGTTGAAGCGGTTCTTCGACTCGATCCCGGAAGACCTGATGGCCGCCGCCCAGGTGGACGGCGCCTCGCCGCTGCGCACGCTCTGGTCGATCATCCTGCCGATGTCGCGCCCCATCCTCGGCGTGGTGTCGATCTTCGCGGTGACCGCCGTTTGGAAGGACTTCCTCTGGCCGAAGCTGGTCATGCCGCACCCGGACACCCGCACGGTCAGCGTCGGCATCTACGCCTTCTCCGGCGGCACCCCGATGAACGTGGTGATCGCCGCTTCGGTCATCGCCGCGATCCCGACCGTGATCATCTTCCTGATCTTTCAGCGGAACATCATGTCCGGCCTGACCGCGGGCAGCCTCAAGGGCTGACACGCCCCGCAGTCCACCGGCGGCAACGAAGCTGCAACAACGTACCTACGTACCGACAGAAAGCAGGTGCTCGTGTCCACAACAGACGCCGGTCCGTGGTGGCGTAGCGCGGTGATCTACCAGGTGTACCCGCGGAGTTTCGCCGACGCCGACGGCGACGGCATCGGGGACATCGACGGCATCCGCGCAAACCTGACCCACCTCCGCGACCTCGGGGTCGACGCGATCTGGATGAGCCCCTGGTACCCGTCCCCGATGGCGGACGCCGGCTACGACGTGGCGGACTTCCGCGACATCGACCCGGTCTTCGGCACCCTGGCCGGCGCCGAGGCGCTGATCGCCGAGGCGCACGCGGCCGGCATCCGGATGATCGTCGACATCGTGCCGAACCACATCTCCAGCGAGCACCCGTGGTTCCAGGCCGCGCTGGCCTCCCCGGACGCGCCGGAGCGGGAGTACTTCTGGTTCCGCAAGAGCGAGCAGATGCCGACGAACTGGCAGGGCGAGTTCGGCGGCAGCACGTGGACCCAGGTCGGCGACCACTGGTACCTGCACCTGTTCACCCCGGAGCAGCCGGACCTGAACTGGGAGCATCCGGTGGTGCAGGCCGAGTTCGAGGACATCCTGCGGTTCTGGTTCGACCGCGGGGTCGACGGCATCCGGATCGACTCGGCGGCGCTACTGCACAAGGACCCGGCCCTGCCCGAGGTCACCGACGGCGCCCCGCACCCGTTCCACGACCTGGACCGGGTGCACGACGTCTACCGGTCGTGGCGGCGGATCGCCGACGAGTACCCGGACCGGGCGCTGATCGGCGAGGTGTGGATGCCGGAGGTCGAGCGTTTCACGAACTATCTGCGACCGGACGAGCTGCACGCCGCTTTCAACTTCGACTTCCTGGGATGCGCCTGGGACCCGTACCTCATGCGGTCCTGCATCGATCGCACCCTGGAAGCGCACGCCCAGGTGGGCGCCCCGCCCACCTGGGTGCTTTCCAACCATGACGTCACCCGGCACGTCACCCGGTACGGCCGCACCGACACCACGTTCAGCTTCGACAACAACCTCGACGGCACCCCGGTCGACCTGGAACTCGGCACCCGCCGGGCCCGGGCCGCCGCGCTGCTCTCGCTCTCGCTGCCCGGCGCCGCCTACGTCTACCAGGGCGAGGAGCTGGGCCTCTGGGAGAACGAGAACATCCCGGTGGAGCAGATCCAGGACCCGATGTACGGCCGCCGCGGCCACACCCGCGACGGTTGCCGGGTCCCGCTGCCCTGGACCGGCGACGAACCGCCGTTCGGATTCAGCGACAGCCTCACCGCCACCCCCTGGCTCCCCCAGCCGGCGGAGTGGAAGGACCGGACCGTGCAGGCGCAGACCGGCGACCCCAGCTCGATGCTCGAGCTGTACCGGTCGGCGATCAAACTGCGCCGCGCCGAACCCAGCCTGCACGCCGAAGCCATGACCTGGCTCGATACGGATCCCCAGGTGCTCGCCTACACCCGCGGCCCGGATTTCGCCTGCGTCCTCAATCTCTCCGGCCGACCGATCCCCCTGCCGGAGCACGAGACCTGTCTGCTCGCCAGTGGCCCGCTCGACGGTGATCTTCTCTCGACGGACACCGCCGTCTGGCTGCGCCTGCGTACCGGGGAGTGATCTCCCGGGCGCCGCCGGTTCCACCGCCGGCGGCGCCCGGGACCCCGGCCACAGGACGAGCGGAAGGAAAAATCCCCCAAATCCTTCACGGAAGAAGGTGCGCTCCCGCATGTCCAGATTCAGACGAAGAGTCCTCGCCGCCACCGTCGTCGCGAGCGTCGTCGCCGCCCTCGCCCACGCACCGGCCGCCTCGGCCGCCGGTCCCAACCTGGCGGCCGGCAAGACTTTCAGCGCCAGCAGCTTCACCGACGTCTACCCGGCCGGCAATGCCGGCGACGGCAACGCGAACACCTACTGGGAGAGCAACAACAACGCGTTCCCGCAGTGGCTGCAGGTCGACCTGGGCACCGCCACGCAGGTCAACCAGGCCGTCCTCAAGCTGCCGCCGGCCGCGGCCTGGGCCACCCGGACGCAGACGCTGAGCATTCAGGGCAGCACGAACGGATCCTCGTTCAGCACGCTGAAGGCGAGTGCCGGGTACACGTTCAACCCGGCCTCCGGCAACACCGTGACCATCGACTTCACCGCGGCCAGCGCCCGGTTCCTGCGGGTGAACGTCACCGGCAACACCGGATGGGCCGCCGGGCAGATCTCCGAACTGGAGGTGTACGGCCCGGTCAGCGGGGACAGCCAGGCGCCGAGCGCGCCGGGCAACCTGGCCTACACCCAGCCGGCGAGCGGGCAGATCCGGCTGACCTGGAACGCGTCGACCGACAACGTGGGCGTGACCGGCTACGACGTCTACGCCGGCGGGGTTCTCAAGACGAGTGTCGCCGGCAATGTGCTGACGTACACCGACAGCCAGCCGGACAGCGCCACGGTGTCCTACTACGTCCGGGCCCGCGACGCGGCGGGCAACGCCTCGGCGAACAGCAACACGGTCACCCGCAACGGGACGCCGGGCAACGGCACCAACCTGGCCGCCGGGCGGCCGATCGAAGCGTCCTCGACGATCCACACCTTCGTCGCGGCCAACGCCAACGACAACGACACGGCCACCTACTGGGAGGGCAGCGCGTACCCGGCGAACCTGACGGTCAAGCTGGGCGCGAACGCCACCGTGCAGTCCGTGGTGGTCAAGCTCAACCCGGCCACCGCGTGGGGCACCCGCCAGCAGACCTTCTCGGTCCTCGGCCGGGAGCAGTCCGCCTCCGGCTTCAGCACGATCGCGAACTCGGCGACGTACACCTTCAATCCGGCCACCGGCAACACGGTGACCGTCCCGGTCAGCGCGACCGCCGCGGACGTGCGCCTCTCCTTCACCGCCAACACCGGCGCGCCGAGTGGGCAGGTCGCGGAGTTCCAGGTGATCGGCGTCGCGGCGCCGAATCCGGACCTCACGGTCACGGCCATGACCTTCTCTCCGGCCGCGCCGGTCGAGACCGACGCGATCACGCTGTCCGCCACGGTCCGCAACGCGGGCAACGCTGCGTCTCCCGCCTCCAACGTCAACTTCTACCTGGGTACGACCAAAGCCGGCACTGCCTCGGTCGGAGCTCTCGCCGCCGGCGCTTCCACCACTGTCTCCGCGTCGATCGGCGCGCGGGACGCCGGCAGTTATCCCCTGTCGGCGAAGGTCGACGAGGCCAACACGGTCATCGAGTCCAACGACGCGAACAACTCGTACAGCAACCCGTCTTCCCTTGTGGTGACGCCGGTCAGCAGCTCCGATCTGGTCGCCTCGGCGGTCAACTGGTCGCCCGGCACACCGGCGGCCGGCAACACGGTCACCTTCTCGGTCACCCTTCGCAATCAGGGCTCCGCTTCGACGACGGGCGGCGCCCATGGGGTGACGGTTTCCTTGTTGTCGGGCGCCACTGTCGTGAAGACCCTCACCGGGTCTTGGACCGGGACGCTTGCGGCCGGCGCCTCCTCGCCGGCGATCAACCTGGGCACCTGGACCGCGGCTAACGGCCGGTACACGGTCCGGACCGTGGTGGCCGCGGACGGCAACGAACTGGCGGTCAAGCAGGCCAACAACACCAGCGAGAAGCCGTTCTTCGTGGGCCGCGGCGCGAACATGCCGTACGACATGTACGAGGCCGAGGACGGGCAGACCGGCGGCGGCGCGAACGTGGTCGGCCCGAACCGCACCGTCGGCGACCTGGCCGGTGAGGCGTCCGGGCGCCGGGCGGTCACGCTGAACCAGACCGGCGCGTTCGTGCAGTGGACGACCCGGGCGGCGACGAACACCGTGGTGGCCCGCTTCTCCATCCCGGACGGCACGAACAGCTCGATCAACGTGTACGTCAACGGGTCGCTCAACAAGACCCTGCCGCTGACCTCGAAATATGCGTGGCTCTACGGCAACGAGACCAACCCGCAGAACTCGGGCACCGGTCCGCGGCACATCTACGACGAGGCCAACATCATGCTGACCGGCTCGTTCCCGGCGGGCAGCACGATCAAGCTTCAGAAGGACGCCGCCAACTCGGGCACCATCGCGATCGACTTCATCAACACCGAGCAGGTCGCTCCGGTCGCCAACCCGGATCCGGCGCGCTACGTCGTACCGGCCGGTTTCGACCACCAGTCGGTGCAGAACGCGCTGGACACCGCCCGGCAGGACAGCACCAAGCTCGGCGTGTACCTTCCGGCCGGCGATTACCAGACCAGCAACAAGTTCCAGGTGTACGGGCGTTCGCTGCGGGTCATCGGAGCCGGCCCCTGGTACACCCGGTTCCACACCCCGTCCACGCAGAGCGAGACCGACGCCGGCTTCCGGGCCGACGCCACCGCCAACGGGTCGACGTTCGCGAACTTCGCGTTCTTCGGCAACTACACGATCCGCATCGACGGCCCCGGCAAGGTGTTCGACCTGGCCAACGTCGCCGACATCACGATCGACAACATCTGGGCCGAGCACACGGTGTGCCTCTACTGGGGCGCCAACACCGACCGGATGAAGATCACCAACTCGCGGATCCGGAACATGTTCGCCGACGGCGTGAACATGACCAACGGCAGCACCGACAACCTGGTCGACAACAACGACGCCCGGGCCACCGGTGACGACAGCTTCGCGCTGTTCTCGGCCATCGACGCGGGCGGCGCCGACGAGATCAACAACGTCTACTCGAACCTGTCCAGCACGCTGACCTGGCGGGCCGCCGGCATCGCGGTCTACGGCGGGTACGCCAACACCTTCAAGAACATCTACATCGCGGACACCCTGGTCTACTCGGGCATCACGATCAGCTCGCTGGACTTCGGCTACCCGATGAACGGTTTCGGCGCCAACCCGCCGACCGTGTTCGACAACATCTCGATCGTCCGGGCGGGTGGCCACTTCTGGGGCAGCCAGGTCTTCCCGGCGATCTGGGTGTTCTCCGCGTCGAAGGTCTTCCAGGGCATCCGGGTGTCGAACGTCGACATCGTCGACCCGACCTACTCCGGGATCATGTTCCAGACCAACTACGTGGGCGGTCAGCCGCAGAACCCGATCAAGGACATCGTCTTCACCAACGTCACGATCAGCGGCGCCAAGAAGAGCGGCGATGCCTACGACGCCAAGTCCGGTTACGGCATCTGGGCCAACCCGATGCCGGAAGCGGGCCAGGGCCCGGCGGTCGGCTCGGCCACCTTCAACAACCTGCAGATGAGCAACAACTTCAAGGACATCGAGAACCCGACCAGTACGTTCACGATCGTTCGCAACTAGCCGGACTGCCGGGGCCCGCAATACGGGGATGCGGGCCCCGGCCTCTACCCTGTCGACCATGTTCGAACTGCTGACCGGCCTCATCCTGGTGGCCGGATCGGTCTACCTGCTGTTCCAGAGCTTCACGCCGTTACGCCCGATCTGGTCCGGCGCCACCCCGGCCGACGCCCGGGTGCCGACCCAGTTCGGGCAGGTACCGCCCCGCAACTACCTGGCCTATCTGCTCTGGCTGGTGCCCGGCACCTTCGGGGTCCTGATGATCGGCGTGGTGCTGCTGCTGCGCTTCGCCGGTGCGCCGGAGGTGCTGACCCCGATCTTCGGCTGGACCGGGCTCGGCTCGCTCATCGTCGCCGTGCCGCTGGTTCCGCTGCACATGCTGGTCAGCGCCACCAACCGGCCCCGCTTCCTGGTGCCGCCGCCGTACCGGGACGAGCCGGGCGCGATCACCTCGTTCCTCCGCCGCCGCCGGCCCTGAGTCAGGCCGCAGGCAGCGACGAGACCGGGCGGGAATCACCCAGGATCGGGTCGACCTCGTACATCCGGGCCTCGGCCAGGTCGAAGTACATGCCGGTGAGCCGCAGCCGGCCGGACGCCTCGGCGGCCAGCACGGTCGGGTAGGTACGCAGGTTGACCAGCTGGCTGACCACGTTGTCGGTGACGCAGCGCTCCTCGTCGGACGGGTCGGTGAACCGCACGCCGGAGTGCGCCAGCCAGTCGCCGAGCGCCGAACCGGGCGAAGCCGCGCTGGTCATCAGGGCCCGGACCGCGCCGCAGCCGGAATGGCCGCAAACGGTGATCGTGGTGACGCCGAGGACGTCCACGGCGTACTCGATGGCGGCCCCGACCGAGACGTCCCCGGCGTCGTTCGGCGGCACGATGTTGCCGATGTTGCGGACGCAGAACAGGTCACCGGGCCCACTCGCGGTGATCAGATTCGGCACCAGCCGGGAGTCGGCGCAGGTGATGAAGAGCTGCTGCGGGCGCTGCCCGTCCCGGGCCAGGTCGGCCAGGTGCGGCCGGACCAGCGGCGCGACCGTACGCTCGAACTCCGCGATCCCGGCCGCCATGGCGTCCCGCCGCTGCTGGTCCATGTCCTGCCAGCGCGACCACGAGCCGAGCAGCCGTGGCGTGCGCTTCCCGCTGCCCAGCCGGCCCGAGGTGGCCTGGGAGAACCAGGAGTCGTGCACCTCCCGGATCCGGACCTGCCCGCCGGAACGTTCGTAGCCCTCCCGCCAGTCCCGGATCGTCTCGAACGCCCCGTGGTCCAGGTAGTCCAGGTGCAGCTCGACGTCGACGTCCGCGCCCGGCGGCAGCGCACCGAGTTCGCGGGCGAGCCGGGCCGACTCGACGAACGACAGGGTGCCGTTGATGGTGACCAGCCACTCGCCGGGCGCCCGCTCGACCCGGCGGATCTCCGAGCGGGTGAGCCGCCAGAGGATCAGCAGCGCCGCGGTGACCATGCCGAGCGCCACCCCGGTGAGCAGGTCGGTGAAGACCACGCCGAGCCCGGTGACCAGGTAGGTGGGCAGTTCCCGGTGCCGCGCGTACGTCCGCATCTGGGCCAGGCTGACCAGCCGCAGACCGACCACGATCAGCACGGCGGCGAGCACCGCCATCGGGATGGTCTCCAGCAGGTCGGTCCAGAGCAGCACGAACGCCGCGATCCAGACGCCGTGCAGGATCGCCGAGGCCCGGGTACGCGCACCCGCCGCCACGTTCGTGGAACTGCGCACGATCACCCCGGTCACCGGCAGACCGCCGAACAGACCGGAGGCGGTGTTCGCGGCGCCCTGAGCGACCAGTTCCCGGTTGAGGTTGGCCCGCGGCCCGTCGTGGAGCCGGTCCACCGCGACCGCGGAGAGCAGCGACTCGACACTGGCCACCAGCGCGATGGTGATCACCGCGACGACGATCTCGCGCAGCGGCGCGTCCGGCCAGACCGGCCGGATCAGTCCGGCCAGCGGTTCGTCCGGCAGCCGGACCCGCTCCACGTCGGCGCCCATGGCGGCGGCGAGCGCGGTCATCGACACCACCGCGACCAGGGCGGCGGGCAGCAGGGACACCTTCACCAGGCGGGGCCAGACGAGCAGGATGACGACGGTGAGGGCGCCGAGCACCGCGGCGGCGCCGTGATGGGCGGCGATCTGCCCGGGCAGGTCGATCAGGTTCTGCCATGCGGAGCTCTGCGCGGCGCCGCCGAGCATCACGTGAACCTGGCTCAGCGCGATGACCAGGCCGATGCCCGCGAGCATGCCGTGCACGACGGCGGGTGAGAGAGCGAGGGCGGCGCGGCCCAGCCGGGAGGCGCCGAGGACGATCTGGACCAGGCCGGCGACCGCGACGATGGCGGCGGTGCCGGCGAACCCGAAGTCGGCCACCGTACCGGCCACGATCACGGTGAGACCGGCTGCGGGGCCGCTGACCTGCAGCGGGGCGCCGCCTAGGGCGCCCGCGACGATGCCGCCGACCACGGCGGCGACCAATCCGGCGAGTAACGGGGCCCCGGACGCTGCGGCGATGCCGAGCGACAGGGGAATGGCGATCAGGAAGACGACGATGGACGCCGGCAAGTCCCGGCGCAAAGACTGCGTCAAGTCGGACATGTCGGAAAAGTACCCAAGAATGATTAACGGGTGATTACCGAAACACTCCTTACAGACAAGCCACAGCAAACTCCCGCCCACCCCCCAGCCACCCAACGCAGCCGACCCCCACCGCTGCCTCCACACGCCAAAGACAGCACCGAGCGTCAGCCGACCAACCCGGCTGACCACCACCGCTGCTTCCCCGCGCCGAAGGCAGCGCTGAGCGTCAGCCAGCCCAAAGCAGCTGACCGCCACCGCTGCCTCCGCGCGCCGAAGGCAGCGCTGAGCGTCAGCCGGCCCAAGCAGCTGACCGCCACTGCTGCCTCCCCGCGCCGAAGGCAGCGCTGAGCGTCAGCCGACCAACCCAGCTGACCCCACCGCTGCCTCCGCGCGCCGAAGGCAGCGCTGAGCGTCAGCCGGCCCAAAGCGGCTGACCGGGAGTGCTGCCTCAACGCGCCGGAGGCAGCGCTCAGCGTCAGCCGAGCGAAGCGGCTGCGTGGAAGGGGGCACGGCTGCGCGGTGGAGTGCGCGGCCAGAGGAGGAGCGGCGGGTCAGGCCTTCCAGACGTCCTGGTTCGACTCGTAGATCTCGCGCAGGATCGCCGGCACGTCGTAGGTCATCTTCCAGTCCGGGTAGTGCTCCTCGAACCGCGCGGTGCTGCTGATCCACCACTGGTGGTCGCCGGCGCGGTTCTGGTCCACGTACTCGGTCCGCGCTTCCAGACCGGTGATCTCGGAAGCGATCTTGAAGGCCTCGATGTGGCTGCAGTTGGAGTAGCGACCGCCGCCCATGTTGTAGATCTCGGCGATGCGCGGCGCCTTGTGGAACGCCTCGAACGCGGACACCAGGTCGTGCGAGTGGATGGCGTCGCGGACCATCTTCCCCTGGTAGCCGAAGATCTTGTAGACCCGCTGCTCCATGACGCAGCGCATCAGGTACGCCAGGAAGCCGTGCAGCTCAGCGGCGGAGTGACCGGGGCCGGTCAGCGTGCCGCCACGGAAGACCGCGGTCGGCATGTCGAAGTAGCGCCCGTACTCCTGGACCATGATGTCGGCGGCCACCTTGGAGGCGCCGAAGACCGAGTGCATGCTGCTGTCGATCGACATGGTCTCGTCGATCCCGCCGTACCACTTGTGGTCCTCGGGCAGCTCCCACCTCGTCGGCTGCTCGATCAGCGGCAGCGAGTTGGGCGTGTCGCCGTACACCTTGTTGGTCGAGGTGAAGATGAACGGCGCGTCCTTGGCGTGCCGCCGGGTCGCCTCGAGCATGTTGATCGTGCCGACCGCGTTCACGTCGAAGTCGGTGAACGGCTCCCGGGCGGCCCAGTCGTGGCTGGGCTGAGCGGCGGCGTGGATGACCAGGCCGACGTTCTTTCCCAGCTTGGCGAAGAGCGCGTCCAGCCCGTCCCGGTCACGGATGTCCAGCGAGTGGTGGGTGTAGCGGTCGCCGACCTCCTTGGTCAGCCGCTGCAGGTTCCACTGGGTGGAGCCGTCGGCGCCGAAGAAGTAGCCCCGCATGTCGTTGTCGACGCCGACCACGTCCATGCCGAGCCCGGCGAAGTGCCGGACCGCCTCGGAACCGATCAGGCCGGCCGAGCCGGTGATTACGACGACGCTGCTCATCAGGACCTCCGCGGGTTGTCGGTCGCCACGCGGCGAGACTACCGGTGGTACGCACCTCGCCCGTGGCCCGGTCCGGGGTGTCGCGATCGTGATGCTTGACGAGTGCGTGAAACGGGCACGTCACAGATTCGCCACATCCGATCGGAAGGCTCCGGCGGATAAGCACGGCTGTGCCGGAACTTGAGTACGAAGGCGGTCGCGATGACGGATGCCCTCCAGGCCCCGAAACCCCGCGTGCCCGAACAGGCCGCTCTCACCCTCGGCGTGGAGGAAGAGCTCCACGTCGTCGATCTTTCCACGCGCGAACTCGTACCCCGGGCTCCGGAGATCCTGGACCGGCTGGACGGCGCGCACTTCTCCGCCGAGCTGCACCGCACGGTGGTGGAGACCAACACACCGGTGAGCGCAACCCTGGATGACCTGCGGAACGGCGTCGCGCAGCGACGGCGGACCGCGATCAGTGTCGCCGAGTCCCTCGGCCTCGGCCTGGTCGCCGCCGGCACCGTGCCGCTGGTCGACCTGGACTCGCTGCCGATTACCCCCACCTCCCGCTACCAGCGGATGCTGCACGAGTATCAGATGCTGGTCCGTGAGCAGCTGATCTGCGGCACCCAGGTGCACGTCGGTGTCCCGGACCGGGACGAAGCAGTCTCAGTCGCCCAGCGGGTCGCGCCGGCCCTGCCGGTTCTGCTGGCGCTTTCCACCAGCTCGCCCTACTGGATGGGCGAGGATTCCGGGTACGCCAGCGTCCGCTCGCTGGTCTGGATGCGCTGGCCGACCGCCGGCGACAGCGGCCCGCTCGCCTCCGCCGCCGAGCACGAGGCGCTGGTCAGCGACCTGATCGCGTCCGGGACGATCAGCGACCCGAAGATGGTCTACTTCGACGTCCGGCCGTCCGCGCACGTGCCGACCGTGGAGCTGCGGGTCACCGACTCCAGCCCGGACACCGAGACGATCGTCCTGCTGGCCGGGATCTTCCGGGGCCTGGTGCTGCGTGCCCGCGAGGAGCACCGCGCCGGAGTCCCGCTGCCGGTCGCCCGTCCGCCGCTGCACCGGGCCGCGATGTGGCGCGCGGCCCGCTCCGGGCTCGAGGGCGACCTGCTCGACCTGCCCCGGTCACCGGTGCCGATCCCGGCCGCCCTGGCCGTCGAACGGCTGATCACCGAGCTACGGCCGCAGCTCGAGGAGCTGGGCGACTGGGACCAGGTCTACGACCTCACGGTCCGGGCGATCAGCCAGGGCAGCTCGGCGGCCCGGCAACGACGCGCCCTGGCCCGCCGCGGACGGCTCTCCGACGTGGTGGACCTGCTGGTGGCCGACACCCGAGGCGGGGTCACCGGCGCCGGTCCGGCCGGCACGCCGGCGCCGACCCGGATCGAGGCGTACGTGGCACAGGGCGACGAGGCGTTCCCGGACGGGCGGGTCGACCCCGCGTACGCCGGGATCCTGCCGGTGCTCACCTCGCTCGGCTCGACCGGGCTGCGGCACCGCGAGGACGTCCGCGACGACGAGCAGCGCGCCCGCGGGATCACGTTCAGCGTGGCCGGGGAGGCCGCCACCCGGCTTTTCCCGTTCGACCTGGTGCCCCGGATCGTGCCCGCCGACGACTGGCGGCCGCTGCGCGAGGGCCTGGTCCAGCGGGTCCGGGCGCTGGACATGTTCCTCAACGACATCTACGGCGACCGGCAGATCGTCGCGGACGGGACCGTGCCGGAGTGGGTGATCAACGGCTCGCCGGAGCTGCGGGCCAGCGGTGCGCTGATCCGGCGCCGGGCGGTACGCACCCAGGTGGCCGGCGTCGACCTGGTCCGGGACGGCGAGGGCCGCTGGTGTGTGCTGGAGGACAATCTGCGGGTTCCGTCCGGCATCGCGTACGCCATGCAGAACCGCCGTCTGACCTGGAGCGTCCTGCCGGAGCTGCCCCGGCCGGCCGCCCTGCTGTCGGTGGAGGACACCCCGAAGCTGCTCAAGCAGGCGCTGCTGGAGGCGGCCGGTCCGGCGGCCGGCGACGACCCGGCGCTCGTGGTGCTCAGCCAGGGCCCGGACGACTCGGCCTGGTTCGAGCACAAGATGCTCGCCGAGGCGATGGACGTGCCAGTGGTCCGCAGCACCGAGCTCTACGTCGACGAGGGCCGGGTGTGGCGGCTGCGCGACGGTCACCGGCATCCGGTCGACGTGATCTACCTGCGGATGGGCGAGGACAGCCTGGTGCACTCCCCCGGCGCGGACGGCATGCCGCTGGGTCCCAGCCTGGTCTCCGCGTTGCACGCGGACACCATCGTGCTGGCCAACGCGCTGGGCAACGGCATCGGTGACGACAAGGCGGTGTACGCGTACGTGCCCCGCATGATCGAGTACTACCTGGGTGAGAAACCGCTGCTCGCCGACGTGCCCACGTACCTGTGCGGCATCCCGGACCAGCGCACCGAGGTGCTGTCCCGCCTGGACGAGCTGGTCTGCAAACCGGTCGACGGTTACGGCGGCGACCGGATCGTGATCGGCCCGCACGCGTCCGCGGAGGACCTGGACGCGCTGCGCCGGCAGATCCAGACCGCGCCGCACCGCTGGGTGGCCCAGGAGCTGGTCAACCTCTCCACCCACCCGGTCTTCGACGGTCACCGGCTCGCCCCGCGGCACGTCGATCTGCGGGCGTTCGTGTTCACCGGCGCCCACTCGTCGGTGGTCGCCCCGGCGGCGCTGACCCGGGTCGCCCCGGCGGGCAGCATGATCGTCAACTCGTCCCGGGGCGGCGGCTCGAAGGACACCTGGTTGCTCGGATAGCAGTCGATTTAAGGAGGCTCCACTCATGTGCGGAATCGCCGGCGAACTTCGCTTCGGCGACCGGCCCGCGGACACCGACGCCGTCCGGCGGATGTTGCCCTGTCTGGAATCGCGGGGCCCGGACGGGGAAGGCCTGTGGGAACACGGCCGGATCGCCTTCGGGCACCGACGGCTGAAGATCATCGACCTGTCCGAGAAGGGCGGTCAGCCGATGACCGACCCCGAGCTCGGGCTGACCGTGGTGTTCAACGGCTGCATCTACAACTATCAGCAGCTCCGCGACGAGCTGTCGAAGAGCGGCTACAGGTTCTTCTCCACCTCGGACACCGAGGTGATCCTCAAGGCGTACCACCGGTGGGGTGCGGACTGTGTCACCCGGTTCTTCGGGATGTTCGCCTTCGCGGTCGCCGAGCACGACACCGGGACGGTCACCCTGGCCCGGGACCGTCTCGGGATCAAGCCGATCTACCTGGCCGAGTCGCCGGGGCGGCTGCGCTTCGCGTCGACCCTGCCGGCGCTGCTCGCGGCCGGTGGCGTGGACACCACGATCGACAAGGTGGCGTTGCAGCACTACATGACGTTCCACTCGGTGGTGCCGGCGCCGCGCACCATCCTCTCCGGGATCCGGAAACTGCCGCCGGCCACGGTACGGGTGATCCGCGCCGACGGAACGACGTCGGAGCGGGTGTACTGGGAGGCCTCGTTCACGCGTTTCGAAGAAGAACAGGACTGGGCCGACGCCGTGCGCGAGAAGCTGCGTACCGCGGTGGACCGGCGGATGGTCGCCGACGTGCCGGTCGGGGTGCTGCTCTCCGGGGGCCTCGACTCCAGCCTGATCGTGGCGCTGCTCGCCGAGCAGGGTCAGCAGGGGCTGACCACGTTCAGCATCGGGTTCGAGTCGGGTGGTGGGGAGAGCGGTGACGAGTTCGAGTACTCGGACCTGATCGCCCGCAAGTTCGACACCGTGCACCACCAGATCCGGATCGGCAAGGACCGGTTCCTGCCGGCGGTGCAGCGGACCGTCGCAGCGATGAGCGAGCCGATGGTGAGTCACGACTGCATCGCCTTCAACCTACTCAGCGAAGATGTTGCGAAGCATGTCAAGGTCGTGCAATCTGGGCAGGGAGCGGACGAGATCTTCGCCGGATACAGCTGGTACCCACCCCTTGACGGCGTGCCTCGGGAACGCGCTGTCGACGCGTACGCGAAGGAGTTCTTCGACCGGCCACATGCGGACCTGGCCCGGCAGCTCAACCCCGCCTGGCTGCTGGATCGCGACGTCAGTCGCGAATTCGTCGCGGAAAGCTTCGGCCGGCCCGGCGCCACCACCGCCGTCGATGCCGCCCTGCGACTCGACTCCCAGGTGATGCTCGTCGACGACCCGGTCAAGCGAGTGGACAACATGACGATGGCGTGGGGCCTGGAAGCACGCGTACCGTTCCTGGATCACGAACTTGTGGAACTCGCGGCGGCCTGCCCGCCCGAACTGAAATTGGCGCAGGACGGCAAGGGAGTGCTCAAGGAAGCGGCCCGCGGCCTCGTGCCGGACGAGGTCATCGACCGGCCCAAGGGCTACTTCCCGGTGCCCGGCATCCGGCACCTGGAAGGGGCGATGCTCGAGAAGGTGCGCGACGCGCTGCACGCGCCGGCCGCCCGGGAACGGGCGCTGTTCCGGCCGGAGTACGTGTCGGAGCTGCTCGCCGACCCGAACACGGCGCGCACGACGCTCGGGGCGAACCAGTTGTGGCAGCTGGCGCTGCTGGAGATGTGGTTGCAGGACAAGGGGATCTAGAGGGGGACAGATGGATGGTCAGCTCCACCGGGTCGACGTCACCATGCTGCCGACCGGCTGGCGGGCACACGAGTCGGAGGTGGCCGGCAACTGGTCACCGACACTCTCGCCCGACGGGCGGCACATGGCTTACGTCTCCGACCGGGGCGGCGTACCCGCGGTCTGGGTGCAGCCGGTCGGCAGTGAGCTGACCTTCCGGGTCGACACCGGCGGCGAACCGGTGTCCGCGGTCCAGTGGTCGTCCGGCGGCGGCTGGCTCGCCTGCCAGATCGCCCCCGGCGGCGCGCCCCGCAACGAGGTGTGGCTGGTCCGCCCGGACGGCACCGACCTGCACCAGGTCGCCGGCTTCGGCGCGGACACCGCGGACAACATGCGCTGGCTGCCCGGCCGCTCTTTGCTGGCCCTCACCGAGAACCTGACCCGGGCCGTGCTCATCGACGTGGTGAGCGGGGCCAGGCGGGTGGTTGCGCAGGGCGAGCTGCTTTCGCTTCTCGACGTGGACCCGGCCGGGCGCTTCGCGCTTCTACGGTACGGGCCACGCGGCGCCCGCCACATCGTGCTCCGCGACCTGTCCACCGGCGACGAGAAGCCGATCACCAGCGGCGAGCAGGCCGTCTTCAGCCCGGGCGGCGGCTGCGTGTACGCCCTGAGCCAGGACGGCGAGTTCCCCGTCCTGCTCCGCATCGCCGGCGACGCCGTGGAGGCCCTGACCCCCTCGGCGGACGTGCCTACCCCGGTCGGCTCGCCCCCGGTCGGCTCGCCCATCCCCGCCGGCTCAGCCACCCCCATCGGCTCGCCCACTCCCGTCGGCTCTCTCGGCGGGGAGGTGGAGACTTTCGCGGTGACGGCGGATGGTCGTACCGCTGCGGTGCTCTGGAATGTGCGCGGTGGCGAGTCGGAGGTCGCGTTGCTCGACCTGGACCACGACGGTGATCGCGTGCCCAGCCGGCTCGCGCCGCTGCCCGGCCGGGTGGTCAGCGGGCTGGCGTGGAGTTTCGACGGTTCGACGCTGGCTCTCACCGCGGAAGGGCCCGGCCAGCCGCACGGGGTGTGGGTGTGCGCGCGGGACGGCAGCGAAATCCGCAAGGTAGCCGCGCTTCCCGCGGCGCCCGACGCGGTCCGGCCGACGCTGGAGTCGTTCTCCGCGCACGACGGGCTGACCCTCACCGGATGGCTGTTCCGGCCGGACTCGGCCGGCCCGCATCCGACCGTGCTGTGGTTCCACGGTGGCCCGGAAGCACAGGAACGCCCTGGTCACGGGCCGCTCTTCCAATCGCTGGTCAACCGCGGGATCGCAGTCTTCGCGGCGAACGTGCGCGGCTCGTCGGGCTTCGGACGGTCGTTCGTCGACGCGGACAACGGGGCACTGCGATACGGCGCGATCGAAGACGTGCGGTCGTGCGTGACCTACCTGCGCTCCGCCGGGATCGCCGGCCGGGTCGGCATCATGGGCCGGTCGTACGGCGGCTACTTGACGCTGGCCGCGCTGACAACGTTCCCCGACCTGTTCGATGTCGGCATCGACGTCTGCGGAATGTCCAACTTTTCCACGTTTTATCAGCACACAGAGCCTTGGATCGCGGCTGCTGCCGTCAGCAAATACGGCGACCCGGTCCACGACGCCGACCTGCTGCGCGACCTTTCCCCGATCACCCGGATCGACCGCCTGCGGACCCCGCTGATGGTCGTCCACGGCGAGAACGACAGCAACGTCCCGGTAATCGAGGCCGAACAGGTGGTGGCGGCATTGCGGGCGCGCGGCGTGCCGCACCGCTACCTGCTGTTCCCCGGCGAGGGCCACGAACTGCTGCACCGCTCATCCCGCGCCGCCTACCTACAGGCCACCCTCGACTGGCTGGAGACCCACCTGACTGCGTGATGCGCAATTGCGGAGTCAGCAATCGACGTCACAACGCTTCGCAATTCCATTGCACCCTGCCACCTTCCGGCTACCCAGCGCAGTCACCTTCACTGCCGTAATCACGTTGCAACAAGGTAGGTGGAGACGACTCGGGAGAGATTGCAGTGGAAAATGGGGAACAGCCGCGCGACGAAATCACACCACCGACAGATCCTCCGAAACGGATTCGCCGTCTCTACATCGCCATAGGCGCAGGACTGACCATCGCTCTGCTGGCCGGCGCCGGGCTGACCGGTCTGCACGGAGTCACGACGAAGGATCACCTTTACCAGGCTGCGGGTCTATTCCGGGAACTGCGCCAGGAACTTGTCGACACCGACTTGGACGCCGCCAGAGGCACTGTCGTCGAATTGCAGCGGGAGACGAGGTCAGCACGAGATGCTACGGACGGCTGGGACTGGGCGACCGCGAGCCGGATTCCCTTCGTGGGCGATGACATCACCACGGTACGGACCGTGTCGAGAACCCTCGACGAACTGACTCACGGCGGCTTGCCACCTCTTCTTGATGCCGCTTCCCTGCTCGGTCCCGAAACTTGGGCACCCAGTGGTGGCAAATTGAACGTCGCCAACATTTCAGCGGCATCATCCCGGATTGCCACGGGTCTGGCTGCGATTCAGAGTGCCCGGAGATCCGTCGCGACCATCGGCACCGCGGGTCTGACGGATCAGCTGTCGGCTGCGGTGCGCGAAATGTCGGACGGGCTCGCCGACGCCGAGCGGTTGGTCGGCGTGGTGGACCGCGCCGCACGGCTGCTGCCCGGCTTGCTCGGTGCGCGCGGGCCGCGTCATTACCTCGTCCTGTTCCAGAACAACGCCGAGGTACGAGCGACCGGCGGCATGCCTGGTGCTTATGTCGTGGTCAAAGCAGATGCGGGCGCCGTGAGCATCTCCGATGGGGGTAGTACGACGTCGGATCTCCAGCCGTTCGACAGCCCCGTGCTGCGCCTGAGCACCGACATGGAGTCGTTGTACACCGACCGCCTGGCCACCTTCCCGGCGAATGTGAATCTGACCCCGGACTTCCCCCTTGCCGCCCAGCTTGCCCGCGCCATGTACCAGAAGCGCAAGCGACTTGCGGTCGACGGCGTGATCGCGACCGACCCCGTGGCTCTGTCCTATCTCCTTCGCGTGACGGGTGCGGTGAAGGTCTCGGGGGGCGAGCCGTTGACTGCCGACAACGCCGTCCGCTTGCTGCTGTCCGAGGTCTATTCGCGATATCCGGATCCGTCGGATCAGGACACCTATTTCTCCGCCGCAGCGCAGGCCGTGTTCGCCGCGCTCCTGACGGGCCGCGGCGAGCCTCAGGGCTTCATCAGCGCGATTGCCAGGGCTGCGGGAGAGCGCCGCCTTCTGGTCTGGAGCGCCGATCCTGAGGAGGAGGCGATCGTGACCGACACGGTTCTGGCTGGAAGGATGCCGAACGACGACGGCAGGACTCCCACCGTGGGCGTTTTCCTCAATGACGGCGGCGGGTCAAAGCTGAGCTACTACTTGGTTCCCAGTGCGATGCTGCGCGTCGGTGACTGCGAGACCGACGGCGGGCGAGCCATGCGATTGAAGGTGACCATCGGCTCCACCGCGCCGAGATCGGGACTGCCCGACTACGTCACCGGGCTGGCTCTTTCCGGCGACAAGTACACGTCGCGAACCAACGTCATGATTTTCAGCCCGACGGGCGGTGCGGTGGAAAGCGTCGAGGAAGATGGCGAGCTCATCGATTTCGGCACCGGCATGGAAAGGAATCGTGGGGTTGGAGTCATCACCCTAGACCTGCCCCCGGGAAAGACCAGAACTCTCGACATCACGCTACGGGCCGGGACGATCCCGGATGCAGAGGAGGCGGTAACCGCACGCCTGTGGACGACGCCGACCGTTCATCCCTGGAAGTCGTCGGTCACCGGTGGAGCCGCCTGCTCCGGAGCCCGATGATGCTACCGGCCTCGCCGGCCTAACAACGGCGTTCGAGAACAGAGAACTCTTAAGGGTTAGTCCGGGCGGTTCCGCATGCCGGATTCTGCCGCCAATTTCAGATGTGCGCGCCGAATTGAGGAAATATAAGGGAGGGGAGGTTTGGCGAGGTATGAAGAAGGAGAATCATGAGCCGTATTCGTGGCTCCGGACTACTCATGGCGGTCGCTGCCGCCCTGACTACGGCAGTAGCGGCATTGACCATAGCGCCGGCGGCGGTATCGGCCGCGCCGAGGAAGCTCTATCCGCCGGCACCCCCCTCACTCACCGTCAACCGCGGCGTCGTGAAGTTCGGCGTGACGGTTCGTGCCAAGGGCAACCAGTGGGCACCGCGTGAACGGGTTTATGTACTCGTCACGTTCAAGCCGAAGAACTCGCAGAAGCGGTACGTGAAACGAAAGGGCATCGTTACCGCCGACCGCAGGGGACGGTTCGCGTTCAACCTCAAGTCCTCCCGCCCGGGCCGGATCATCATTAACGCGCGAGGAACCAGGTCGGAAGGTTCCTCCTCGGCATACGTGTTCGTCATCGACAAGCGAGCCCGGGGGCACTCCGTGAAGCCGTTCGTGCCGGCCGCGTCAACGACTCGGCTGGAGGCGGCCCCGGAGCCGCGGACTGACCCGATGGTCGGCGCAGCGCTCGGTGGGCTCGGATTGCTCGCGCTGTCCGGCGGCGCCATCACGACGGCAACATTGGTCCGCCGTCGTCGGCGCGGCTGACGCGGCTCGGCGGTTCATCGCCCGGCACGGCCCTCCCCAGCAGCGCTGGGGAGGGCCGTTGTTGTACCAGCGTGCCATGCACTGCTCTTTGCCGGCACCGCGCTCCGAATGGGGCCAAGGCGCATTTTCACGAAGCAGTCTCAAAAAATCCGCGAAGGTGACAGCGGACCATTTCTCACGCGTCAGAATGGTCGTCGCGCCGACAATGGAGTACGTTGTGCAAGATCCGCCCGCACTTCCGCCATCTAAGGATATACGTGACACTTTTAACCTTGCTGCGCATGCTGCGTATGCGATGGGCGCTCGTCGTTTCCCTGACTATTGCGGGCTTAGCGGTAAGCGGGTCTGTCGTCTATTTTCAAACACCTCTGTATGCGGCCGAGACGCAGCTCTTCGTATCCACGACAGCGGCCCCCGTCAGCTACGGCGACCTGAGCCAGGGAAGCGCCTTCACTCAGCAACGCGTCCGATCGTATGTGGACATTGTCACCAGCCCGTTGGTGACGCAAAAGGTGATCCAAGGCCTCCGCTTGCCAGACACGCCGCAATCCTTCGCCAAGCGGGTCGAGGCAACCTCGCCTCTCGACTCGGTGTTGATTGATATCGTCGTGACGGACAGTTCACCGGATCGGGCACAAGAGATCGCTCGCGAGATCGCGGCGCACTTCTCCGCCCTGGTCAATCAGATCGAAACGCCAAGGGGCGCGCGAGTCTCGCCGGTCAAGATCTCTGTCACCAAGCCTGCCGTCGTCTCGCCGGAGCCCGTCTCTCCGCGTGTCGCCGTCACGCTGGCGGCCGGCTTGTTGGGTGGCCTTCTCCTCGGAACAGCGGCAGCGTTCCTGCGCCATATTCTGGACAAAGCCGTACGAGACAGCGACCACCTCGCCGTGTTGACCTCTGCACCGGTTCTGACCACGGTGCCGTTCGAGAGCACCTCAGCGAAGTCGCCGTTGATCGCTGAGGACAGCACGTACTCGGCACGCGCGGAGGCTCTTCGCCGACTCCGCACGAACCTGCAATTCGTCAGCGTCGACCAACCCTTCAGAAGCCTGGTGGTGACGAGCGCGCTCCCGGGAGAGGGGAAGTCAACGACGACTTGCAACCTCGCCATCATTCTGGCGGAAGCCGGGTACCGCGTACTCATCGTTGATGCGGACCTGCGCCGTCCCACCATCGCCAGATACCTCGACCTGGAGGGCGCGGTCGGACTGGCGAACGTTCTCGCCGGGCAGGCATCCCTCGATGATGCAATGCAGCCATGGGGACCTACCGGACTTCAGGTGTTGCCAAGTGGCTATATCCCGCCGAATCCGAGCGAGTTGCTGGCCTCCCGGAACATGTCCGATCTACTCGAGGAGTTGACCAGCGCCTTCGACATGGTGCTCGTCGACACGCCTCCCCTGCTGGCAGTCACCGACGGCGCGGTCGTCGCAGCCATGTCGGATGGATGCGTCTTGGTCTCCCGCCACGGCAGCACGACCACTACCGAAGCACAGGCCGCCGCCGCAGCGCTTCGCGCCGCAGGCGCCTCGCTGCACGGCTGCATTCTCAACATGACCCCCCATCGGAGCACCGGGTCCTACGCCTACTACGGCACGGACCGGAACAAGCCGGCCAAGGAGGCACCGGACTCGCCGTCGGCGCAGCCGCTTGTGCCTCTACAGCCACCGACATCACGCCGCTTCGTTCCCGAGCCGACCGGCGCCGTGACGGCCCACGATGGATCCGCTGAATGAGGCCGCGTCAACTCTGATCCACAGCTCGGAGGATCGCCGCCATACTGCTATGAATCTCCACGGCGCACGTGCGAAACTCAGTGATCGGCCGCTGGACGGGGTCGGCAAGGTCGTCCACCCGAGACTGGGTCGGCGGTGCGAGATGCCTCGTCCGATCGACCAGCCTCAGCAACGCGTGGAAGCTCTCCGGGACGGACGAGCTGACCTTGGATGAGTGGACAGCGGCGTGAGCAGCGAGACGCGCGAACTGATGAAGCGTGAAGGTCCTCCTGACCACGGCCGGCCGCAATGAGGCACAGGCGGCACGTTGCGTCCGCTCCGCGGCAAGGATCAGGTCGGCGCTGTCCAGTAGCACGGTGGTGAGGGCACGACTCCGAAAGTCTTCGCAGTTGATGCCCCACTCGTTCAGGATCTGCCCGGAGTACGCGTGAATCTGGTCGCCAGAGATCGCGGACGTGCCCGCGCTCTCCACGGAAACGGCCGACGCCGCGTAGCCGAAGACATCCCTCAGCATCCGCCTCGTGATCCGCTCAGCCATCGGGGAGCGGCAGATATTGGCGTGGCAGACCAACAGTATTCGAAATGGGCGGGACTCTGACGCCGACGGCGATTCTGCCGAAGAAGGATCCACGAGGCGATCTCCCCTCAGATCTTCCCGCTTCATTCCGCTCAACGAGCGGCGATGCGCATTTATTCGGCGAGCTGAGGTTCGCCCTCCTCCTTCCAACGCGCAGGCAGGACGGAGGTCACGGCCCTTCGACACCCGCACGCAAAGATCACGAATCTCTTTCGCGGCCAACCCAGTGATGCCGTCATCCTCAGGAGGGGTCAGCGGAGACAAGCCCACGGGACGGCCCGGATTCGGCTATAACCAATAAAGATCGAAATAGCGGTATGAGTTGCGCTGTCATTAGCCATGAACGAGACCCGAGAAAGGCCGACGATGCCGGGAGACGGTATTCGCATTGGGCGTCAGGTGAACCCCACCGGCCCATGGAATTCAGCGACCGCAGTAGCACCGGCCGTTTCTCCCCGGTACATAGCGGCAACCCCCGAGAGCCTCTCCCCAGATACAGCCGGAAAACCACTGGCCTCATTCGCACCCTCCTGGGCCCTGACGCTTTCGGTCGACCTATCGTTCTTGAGTTTGGCGATCTTCTGCTTCCCCTCGTTCTTCCCGGGGCTCAGCGTCACAGCAGCGCTCATCCTGGCGCTCAACGCCGCCGGTGGCCTCTACCGGCCCCGGCTTCACCTGTCGCTCCTGGACGACCTGCCGCGTCTGGTCGGCCGGCTGCTGATCGCGACTGCTTTGGTCTCGACTATCTTTGCGGTCTGGTACGACGACATCGCGATCGACGGCTTTCTGCGGGCGTCCGCGGTGCTCATCGTGCTGTGTGTGCTCGGGCGCGCATTGTCTACGTGGACGATCCGCACCATTCGGCGTCGAGGGCTGGCAAGCCATCGAACGATTCTGGTGGGAGGCGGCCGGCTGGCCGTCGAGCTGGCCCAGGTCCTCGCCCGGCACCCCCAGTACGGCCTTCGCGCGATCGGCTACGTCGATGCCATTGACCGGACCACGGTGATGGCAGCGTCCGTGCCTTGCCTGGGCGATCTGAGCGACCTCAGCGGCGCGCTTCGCAGCAACCGGGCAAGCACGCTGATCATCGCCGACCCGGTCACATCAGACATGTTACTGACCGAGCTTCTGCGCGACGCGCTGAGCGCTACTCGGAACATCTTCATCGTCCCCAGGGTGCACTCATTCCACACTCAGACAGGGCTACCCGACCACATCGGCGCGATCCCCGTGATGCGTATCAGGCCGCCCGTGTTGTCCGGCTGGCAGTGCCTTCTGAAGCGGACCATCGACATCGTCGTGAGCCTGCTGGCAATGGCACTACTTGCGCCGGTCTTCCTGCTTTGCGCGCTCGGCGTCCGGTTTGAGGGCGGCCCCGGGGTGCTCTTCCGTCAGGAACGCGTTGGGCGGAACGGAAGGCTGTTCCACATTCTGAAGTTCCGATCGCTGCGCCCTGTCGATGAGCTCGAGTCCGAGACGAGATGGTCAGTGGCACAGGACACGCGGATGGGCCGATTCGGCCGCTTTCTGCGAAGGACGTCATTGGACGAGATTCCGCAGCTGTACAACATCCTCCGGGGCGACATGACGCTGGTAGGCCCGCGACCGGAACGTCCGTTCTTCGTCGAGCGCTTCTCCTCCGAGTATCAGGACTACAGCTGGCGGCACCGGGTCCCGGCCGGTTTGACCGGACTGGCCCAGGTGAGTGGACTACGCGGCGACACACCGATCGCCGACCGTGCCCGGTTCGACAACTATTACATCGAGAACTGGTCGCTGTGGCTCGATTTCAAAATCGTCGTTCGCACCCTGCGCGAGGTCGTCTCCGGCGGGGGACATTAGACTAAAAGCTCCTAAGACGATCTGCTGAATCGATGATGATCAGCGTTCCAGGCTGAAGATCGATCTGGTTCGGTCAGCGTGAGCAAGGCATCGGTCGTCGATGACGAGTTGTGGAAGCTGATCGAGCCGGTGCTACCGCCGTGGCCGCAGAAGGCTTCCGGGCCGCGGCCGGTACCCGATCGGCAGTGTCTGCAGGGCATCTTGTTCGTGCTGCATACCGGCATTGGCTGGGAAGATCTGCCGCAGGAACTCGGCTTCGGCTCGGGCATGACCTGCTGGCGCCGACTGCACCGCTGGACCGAGGCGGGCGTATTCGACCAAGGTCCACGAGATACTGCTGGCCCGGGTGAACGCGGCGAACCGGATCGACTGGACACGGGCGGCGATGGACGGCAGTCACATCGACGCGAAAAAGGGGGTTCCGGGACAGGCCCGTCGCCGGTCAAGCGCGGCAAGCCCGGCTCGAAGCACCACCTGATCTGCGACGGCAATGGCAGCCCGATCTACGTGCTGACCAGCGGCACGAACGTGCCCGACATTAGCCGCGCCGTCGACCTGCTCGACTGCTACCCACCCATCGCCGGACGCCCCGGGCCGGCCCCGCCGCCGATTCGACGCTCTCCTCGCGGACAAGGGATACGACAGCGACGCCTTCCGGCGCGCCTGCTGGGAGCGTGGAACTGAGCCGATCATCCCGAAGCGCAAGACCAGCGGAGTCAAAGGCCTGGGCAGGCTGCGCTACGTCGTGGAGCAGACCTTCGCTCTGCTCCACCAGTTCCGCCGACTCGCCGTGCGCTGGGAACGCCGCCTCGACATCCATGACGGCGGTCACCAGGGTGTTCCTGGTGACCTTGAGGCAGCCACGACATTGCCGCCGCTGTTCATCGTTGCCCGCTTGATCAGGCGGTCACGCTGGTCCGAGCCATGCGGGTCGGCCCAGATCTCCACGACCCGATTCCGGTCACTCACAGCGGCCGCCGCGGTCGGGCAAGCGACCCGGAATGGCAGCAACGCAACCGGCTGACCAGGTCAGCCTTCCGGATGCGCGCCGAGCACGTCGACCGGCTGACCGACACCCTCAACAACCTGCCGGCGAAGATCGGCGCCCGATCCTGGCCGCCTGGAACGCGAAAGAGGACCTGCTCGACCTGCTCGCGCTCGCCCGCACCCACCCGAACCGGGAAACCATCGCCCGGCTGCTGCACCGCTTCTACACCCGCTGCGCCGACCCTGACCTGCTCGAACTGCACCGGCACGCCACCACGATCGAGACCTGGTGGCCGGAAATCCTCGCGTTCCTGCACACCGGCATCACCAACGCCGGCTCCGAAGGCACCAACCGCGTCATCAAGCCCGTCGCCCGCGAGGCCTACGGATTCCGCAACCCCGAAAACCAACGCCTCCGCACCTGCGCGACCACAACCCGCCGCCACCGCGGACACCTCAACCCCGCTTAACTTCGAAGAGTCGGCATAGGTGACCTTCTGGAGATGATCGGGGAAACTAAAGGTTAGGCAAACAGAGCAGCGCAGTGACACTCTCACACGGTCACACATCTGCCGACACCCGGACTCCCGGATCTCAACGTAGAGTCCGATGCATATGAAATCACGGTGACACGGAACGCAAACGGTGTAACCCGAAAGGGACGCCAAATCGCCGGACCACACTGGACCACTTCGCTACTTCGGCGCCCTGCCCAACCGAATCACGCAAGCACAGAATTAGTGCGGGTTGGTAGAAACCTTTTGGCCGGCCGATCGTTGCGCCCGTCGCCTGATGGAGCGACGGACGAGGGTGTGCGGATATGCGCCGGCGTACCCCAGAAACTGGTGCTCACCGGCCCAGCTTCATGAGTCACAACTTTCCAGAATCTCCTTCGACCAAACGGGATTCCGGAACCCTGACACCAGCCTCGATTTGCGGAGCTCTCTTACCGCCGGTTTTGGCTGTCGGACCCGGTTGCGCCTGAAAGCCAGATCGCGTCCACTTACCCCGCCCTCAAAATCTCCTGAGATTGGCCCATTTGAGTGACTACTCAGCGCTGGCCTCGGGCGTTGATCAACGTAGGCAGGGCACGCAATCACGGTATACGTCGGCAGCAATCCTTAAGGCGGTCAGGTTGGCGGACGAGGCCCTACCCGTGGCGCACCACTTGCCTGCCCAAACCAAAAGTAGCGGGTCGCGGCTGGCCGGTGCCCGGGTGCTCATCGTGTCGATGTACTACCGGCCGGAGACGACGGGCTCAGCCCCGTACACGGCGGACTTGGCCGAGCACCTCGCTGTGATGGGTGCTCACGTACGGGTCGTCGCGGCGCAACCCCACTACCCGGCGTGGCGGCGTCCCGAGGGCGTGCCGAACGCGCTCACGGTTTCGTATGAGGACGGTGTCGAGGTAGTACGGGTGCCCGGCTACGTGCCCCGCCGACCGACCCTGCTCCGACGGGCGCTTTACGAGCTCGCGTATGTGTTGGCGGCGCGTTTCCACGTCCGGGCCGACGATGCCGATCTCGTGTTGGCCTGCACCCCCTCCTTGTTCGCAGGTTG
The DNA here is from genome assembly GCF_036053395.1 of Actinoplanes sp. NBC_00393. Taxonomy (NCBI): domain Bacteria; kingdom Bacillati; phylum Actinomycetota; class Actinomycetes; order Micromonosporales; family Micromonosporaceae; genus Actinoplanes; species Actinoplanes sp. NBC_00393. Next base: position 6,593,892 of record NZ_CP107942.1, read on the forward strand.
GCTGGGTGCGCGGGTCGCGGCGAAGTCCGGGTTGCCGTGCATGACGGTGGCGCAGGACCTGATCACCAGCGCGGCACAGCAGTCGGGCATGGGCGGTGCCGGCCGGGTAGGCAGGGTGCTGTCTGCGATTGAGGCCCGCACCTTCCGGCGCAGCGTGCACGTGACGGTCCCCTCCGCGGCCTTCGTACCCGTCGTGCAGCGACTCGCGCCAGACACACCGGTGACCGTGGTGCCCAACTGGTCGCGGATCGCGGATACGGTGCCCGAGGATGCGGGGCCGGAGGGCGACGCGCCTCGCCGGGTGGCACGGGAGGCGTTGCGGCAGCGGCTGGGCTGGCAGGGCCGGCTCGTCATCGCGCACACCGGCAACATGGGGCTCAAGCAGGGCTTGGAGGATCTGGCCCCGGCGCTGCGCCACCTGGCACGCGCCACACCTGAGGCGCTGGTGTCGTTCGTCGGCGAGGGTAGCCGGCGGTTCGCCCTGGAGGCGGCAACGGCCGGCCTGGGCAACGTCGAAATCCGCGATCCGGTCCCCGCCGAGGAGTATCCGCTGCTGCTGAACGCGGCGGATGCACTGCTCGTACACGAGCGGAGCACGGTGCGGGACATGAGCCTGCCAAGCAAGCTGACCAGCTACTTCACCGCCGGACGCCCAGTGCTTGCCGTGGTTCGCGACGACTCCGCAACGGCAGCCGAGCTGGCCCGCAGCGGTGCAGGGCTGCTGGTGGAGCCGCTGGACCCGGCGGCCTTCACGGACCGTGTCGCGGCGCTACGGGGTGACCCGGACCTGTGCGCACGGCTCGGCGCGGCCGGCACGGCGTACGCACGGCGGCATCTGCACCCGACGGCCGCACTCGACGGGCTTTCACGCCTGCTGGAAGCCGTGTTGAGGGATTCGACGTATTCAAGAGAGGCTGGAGTATGAAACGGGCGCTGATCACGGGAATCACCGGCCAGGACGGTTCCTACCTGACGGAGCTATTGCTGGAGAAGGGCTACGAGGTGCATGGGATCATCCGGCGCGCTTCGACGTTCAACACCTCCCGCATCGATCACCTTTACCAGGACCCGCATGATCCGGATACCCGCTTCTTTTTGCATTACGGTGATCTCACCGACGGCAGTCGCCTGGTGACCCTGCTAGAAAAAGTGCAGCCCGATGAGGTTTACAACCTAGCGGCACAGAGCCATGTGCGAGTCTCCTTCGACGAGCCGGATTTCACCGGCCAGACCACCGGGCTGGGCACCACCCGCCTCCTCGAAGCGATCCGCATGATAGGGCTGAACTGCCGCTACTACCAGGCAAGCAGCTCGGAGATGTTTGGCGCCTCGCCCCCGCCGCAGAACGAAGAAACTCCGTTCTACCCCCGCAGCCCGTACGGCGTGGCCAAGGTCTACTCGTATTGGATGACCCGCAACTACCGAGAGTCCTATGGGATGTTCGCAGTCAACGGAATCCTCTTCAACCACGAAAGCCCCCGTCGTGGCGAGACCTTCGTGACCCGGAAGATCGCCATGGCGGCGGCCCGGATCGCCGCCGGCAAGCAGGAGCACCTCTACCTCGGAAATCTCGACGCCGTACGCGACTGGGGCTACGCCCCCGAATACGTCGATGCCATGTGGCGCATGCTTCAGCACGACGAACCCATGGACTACGTCATCGCCACCGGAACCGCCCACACAGTCCGCGACTTCGTTCAGTTCTGCTTCGAGCACGTCGGTCTAGACTGGCAGAAGTACGTACGCTTCGACGAGCGCTACCTACGGCCGGCGGAAGTAGATGCCCTCATTGGAGACGCCGCACGGGCGCGATTCGTCCTATCGTGGACAGCGACCACTCACGCCAGAGAGTTGGCGGCGACGATGGTGGAAAGTGAACAGCAGGTGGTCATCCCACGGGTCGGGAAAGTCGAGACCCAACAAGACTGCACAGCGGGTCCCCAATGACTGTGACCCTGGTGTCCAATATTGCACACAGCATCTTCACGGCACGAGCCCTTTGCGATGCGAACCTGCTCGCGAAATATTATGCTCCGGTCCTCGCCGACACGATTCCCGAGGGATTACCAAATCGGTGGGCAAGGCAACTCAAGAAGAGATACTTTGATGAGTCCCTAGGGCTTCCTAGGCACACTCTATACGCCATGGAGTTCGCCTCTCAGACCGTCCGGACACTCCCACTGAGCTACGACATCATCCGGACGATTCATGCTCGCGCAGTCGAGTTATGTATACCGCGCAGGGTAGGCAAGGCGGCCGTTCTTCATGCGCACTCCGGAATCTGCACCGCACAATTACTTCAAGCAAAACGGCACGGATCTACAGTGATTTGCGATCATAGATCGCGTTTCCCGGGACACGCGGGGGAAAATGACCCCCTAGCTAATCGGCTCCGCCAGGAGTTCGACGCTGCGGACTATATCCTAACAAGCTCTGCATTGGCACGTAGCGACTTCCTCGACAGAGGGTTTCCCGCCGAGAAGGTGGTGGCGATTCCACTAGGAGTGTCCACGGACAGATTCGTTCCCAGAGAACAGGCACGTCGACTCGAAACGCCCTCGCGCATCTTCTTCGCCGGACGGATCTCCTACCTCAAGGGAGTCGACCTCATCCTCCGTGCAGCCAAGCGCCTCGGGCCGCAATATCAGTTCCGCTTAGCCGGCACCATCCGGGATGCCGAGGTCTTGCACGACGGGATTCCCGGCAATGTGCGGATCCTCGGGCAGCTAACGCAAGAAGCACTGCAGGAGGAGTTCCACAACTCGCACCTGCTTGTGTTGCCAAGCCGCTCCGACGCCTTCGGTCTGGTCGCCGTTGAAGCGATGGCGACCGGCCTACCCGTCATCATCAGCGACAGTTGTGGAGTGGCAGACGCTGTCGCCCTCAACTCGGCAGGCGCGGTCTTTCCGGACTCGGATATCGACGCGTTCATCAATAGTGTGCAGGAGTTGCTCAAGGATTCACATGAATACGCCCGACTTCAGCACAACGCCCTGACAACTGCAAAACAGCACTCGTGGCGGGCGTATGGCAACCGAGTAGTACAGCTCTACAAGGAGCGCATACTCTGAGCATCCGCCACGGAGTTCCCACTCCCCTCGCCAGGCCCCAGCCAAGTTCCATAAAGAGCCCATGCGGGCTCCCGGGCGGTACAAAATGACCTTATCGAGTACAAACGTGACGCGCACAGCGAGGACGCTACTTCGATCCCCGTCGCTCCCTACATATACGTCATACTCCGCGGTGGTCACCCTTAATGTAATCGGCGGCGTCCTGGTGTCTCGTCAACTCGGCCCCGATGGACGCGGCATACTAGCCGCATACACGCAGCCTGCTACCGCCGTGCCAGTCCTCCTTGACCTCGGCCTCTCGAGCGCGACGGTTTTCTTTGCTTCGCAGGGCAGACTCACACCAAGACACTCGGTGACGATACTCCTTCTCCCCACCTTCGCACTTGCGCTAGCGGGCAGCGGGATCACCGCCCTGATCGTCTTGGCCAACCCGCACAGTGCTTCCATCCCGGCACTCGTTCTCGTCGCGCTTCTGACGTTTCTCACGATCTGCGCTCGGCCCCTTCTTGCCCTCCTCAAGGCTTACCGCTCGGGATGGGGATTCCTAGTTACGTCGGTCTCAATACCAGTCATATACATTTCCACTCTCGCCTTTCTCTTACTGACGCATCGCACGATCTCGCTCGTATCCGTAGTTGGATCTTCCGTTCTTGCCAGTCTGGCTGCCCTCTTCGTTGCGCTCAGCCGTGTCGTCCATCTTCACAGGCGTCGACCAACGGAAAACGAGCCCGTCTCCTCAAGGCAGCTCTTTACGTACGGCGTAAAAGCCCACCTGGGCACTATCGCACCGATAGACGGCCTTCAAGTGGATCTCTTTGTTGCCGTCTTCCTTCTTTCGCCAACCTCGGCAGGCATCTACGCTGTTTCCGTCTCAGCCGCACTTCTCATCAGAGTCCAAGGTGCCGGGCTCAGCGCCGTCCTCTTTCCAAAGTTCGCCGCCGGCGCCGTTCCGGCGGATCAACGCCTCCGACAGTCCCTACTCGCTTCCGGCGTTATTCTTGGTATCGCACCGGCGCTGACTCCCCCACTGCAACAATTGATTGTATTTGCATACGGACGGGATTTCCAACCCGCACCGAGCCTTCTCTTGACGCTGCTCATTGCAGCAAGCCTCAGCGTTGTAAGACTCATACTTTCAGACTTCCTTAGATCACTCAGTCGCCCAGAGTACCCAACGGTCATCGAAATTGTCACGGTTCTCTTCTTCGCGAGCGTGGCCATGTTGTTACGTGATTCGTGCACCGATCTCCGTATCGCCACGCTCCTTCTAATGTCGCAATTGGCGGCGACCGTCGCCGCCTTCATCTGTGCAGCAAGGCTTTCCCGGACCAAGCACGTCGAGCTCGACTGCGCCACGTCACCGAGATCGTTACAAGATGGCTGATACAAGGAATGACCCGCCTCGCGTCTCAGCCTATGATGTGTTCCAATTCCGGCAACGCCCCTATGCCGCCCTCCTCAGCGCCAAACGCGGCGCACTCCGGTCTTTACGGCATCTCCCCACGTTTACGCCGAAGAGGCGGTTTCTAGCCATGCTTATAAGTGGGATCGCGGCTACTCGCATCCCCATTGGGCGGACTGCGGAACCACTCCGGCCAGTGTTTGGCGTCTCCATTTCCCACCTTCTTCAGTGCGTAACTGCGCGAGAACCAACTGCATTCGCTCCGGTCATTCATTGGAGCACCAATCCTCAACGGCCCAGAGCCTACGTCGTTGTGGATACGAGCAGCGAACAGCTGTTCGTCAAGGTTGCACCGCTCGCTCAAAAGTGGGCGCTAATTCGGGAAGGTGAGACACTCCAGTTACTCGGCGGACGCTATGCCGACTTTCTGGTTCCTCAGTTCCGATATGCCGTCAACCTGGGATGCAGTTATCTGGTTGCTTCCACCCTTATTTCGGGAGCAACGTCGGTGCCTAGATTCCCTGGCGAGCTCCGATCCGCAATCGCCGCACGCTTCGCCGCCAGCCGCCGCTCCCCCCTGCCGGCCGCCTCTCCACCGGCCTGGACCCGACCGGATTCGCCCGAGTCCGACGTTCCCCACCTAAGCGCCGCCGTTCGCTGGCTTCAAGATACCGAGGCACCCATTGCCATTGCCCCGGTTCATGGGGATCTGACGAAGTCCAACATCCTCAAACAGAAGGACCGATATTGGCTCATCGACTGGGAATCGTCCTTTACTGAAGGTCCCGTTTCAGTTGATCTGGTCGCAAATCATGTCGATATGCTGACTCATTCTCGGCTGACCGCGACTGCGGACGAGATTTCGAACTCCACTGACCTACCCATGGCTGACACCGTAGCGGCACTTGTGTTCCTGGGAGCTAGAGGGAATGCAGCCGCCCTAGACTCGCTTAGGAGAACGTTTCCGTGACCAAACAAACGTACCGCCAGGCCTTTTCGTCGCACGACGCAGCGGCGGCCTACGCGAAGCGATACACAAACAGCACGTACGATAATCTCTTGTGGGATATCGAGCGCGAGCAACTCCGCGAGCTAATCCGGAGTCACTGCGCGGAGTCCAGTCGTCACCGAGCACTTGACTTTGCCACTGGAACCGGCCGAGTATTGCCGGTGATCTCTGAGTTCTTTCCGTCGGTAGTCGGTGTAGATGTAGCCCAGCCGATGCTCGATATCGCGAAGGCGAGTTGCCCCACCGCGACTCTTCATCAAGCTGATCTTAGTACGGGCGCATTGCTTCCGGAGGCACCCTTCCAGCTGGTGACAGCCTTTCGCTTCCTTTTCAACGCCGAGGAAGAGCTTCGAGCGAGCGCTCTCCGAGGGATTCGAGCGAATCTGGCGGATGAGGGTTCCGTCCTCATTATTAACAACCACGGGAGTACACCCTCAATTCGATCCGTCTCGCACGCTGCCTGGACTATGGTTCGCCCCTTCTTGAAGCTCAACCACAACCGCCTCAGCCATCGCGCTGTGATGCGCCTCCTGAAGGACTCTGGCTTTGAGATTGTCGAGTGGAGGTCGACAGGTTTGGCCGGCGAGAAATTGTGGCGGCTCCTTCCATCTGCAATCGTTGCTCGAGTCGAAAGAAAGGCATCAAGAAGTCGGGCTATGAAATGGGTTCTTCTCAATCGGCTGTACGCATGCCGTCCGCTTACAAATCCAAGTGTCAGGTAGGGGTATTCGCGTGGTTTCGAGACTCCTGCCAATTTCGGATCCGTTCAGATCACGGCCTTCCGATTTTTCATTGGCCCTTGTAGTCTTCTTCTCGTCCTTGCTCGGACTCTGCGCGCTCGGACTCTGCGCAGCCGTAGTCTCGGATACTCCCCTGGGCGCCCCGATTCTTCTGGCTGTGCTTTCCTTCACTCTCACCATGGTGATCATCCGGGTCACGTCAGGCGGTCTGGATCTATTCAATCCCGCAGTCATCTTTTCGCTCAGCTTCGCGCTGCTGTTCGTCATCCGGCCGATCTATGAGCTTCGATCATCGTCGTTCGGGGAATCCTTTCTTGGCCTCCCCATACCCGCGACTATGGGCAAAGCCGTCGTTGTCGCGTCCTTCGGGTTGTTATTCTTTGGCGTTGGTTACGGTATGCCCCTTGGAAAGACACTCGGTCAGCGAGTTCCTCCACCTTCGCACATAGAATGCCCAACCTTTTTCAAAGGTAGAATTTTTGTTGTCTTCTTTATCAGTGCCCTTGGCTTCGCGTCATTGGTAGCTTCGCACGGCGGGTTAGCTTTCCTGATGTCCCTTTGGGCGGGCCGGTCTCCCGAGGTGACTCTAGCGCTTCGTAGTAGCTCGGGTTATCTATACCTGGCGCCTCTCGCAGTGACCGGAATCTCCGTTTGGATCTTTGCAATCGGCGTCCGGGCGCGACGAAAGCTTTGGATCGTGATCGCGTTGATTCTTATGATTTATAGCGATATCGCGGTCCTTGGGCTGGGGAGTAGGAGCTATTTCTTGCCCCAGATTCTCGCCTTGGCCATGGCCTACTACCTCGTACGAAACAGGCGTCCCTCCCTTTCAGCTTTGCTTGCCGCAGTCGTTGTCGTTTTCGTGATCGGGATTACGCTTCCACGTGTCTACAGAGACACCCAAGTAAACGAAAACGGCCTTACCTCAGCTTGGTCTACGTCGGTGGACGTCCGTCAATCACTGGACGACTTTCTTCTCGGCCCGGACACCGCCATGGTAGACGCGCTCGCCTTTGAGGTCGATGCTGTTCCGGAACGGTATGACTTCACGTACGGGGCCACCTTTGTAAACGCTCTTGCTAAACCTGTCCCGAGGACATTGTGGGCCTCTAAGCCTCGAAGCGCGGATGAGGAGCTCAACGCACTTCTGTTTTCTAGCAGCTACGAAAGGGGGACTGGGGTGGCCTTCTCGGTCTTTGGCGAGCCCTGGCTCAACCTGGGTTGGGTGGGTGAGATCTTGGTCCTGAGCACCTTGGGGATAGCCGCGCGAGCGCTCTATGAATTCTTGCAGAAGAACCGTGCCAACGCCGCAGCCATCGCGGTCTTTGCTGTTTGTTCACCCTACGCCTTTGTATTTATGCGGGGCGGTATCGGCGTCGACTACTTCAGGATGGCGTTTGCACTGCTACCTCTGCTCTGGGTGTTGCGGGGCGTAGCCGAACTACGCTTCGGACCTTCGCGAAGCGCAGGCCTTCCGCAGCCCTGATCGCGATCTCGCAAGGGGCCTGAATGCTGACCGATTGTGGCGCCTCTGCTATTTGGTACCACCGAGGTGATCTCAGCGAGAGGAATGAGCCTGCCCTGATCGACGCGGGCATACCGGGACAGGTCGGACGGTCCGGGATGTAGGCGTGGAGCCATCGATAGACATGTTCTTGCGACAGATACAAGTCTTCGAGGGCTCCACGTGATCGGTTATCTTGCCATGCTCGACGTGCCCAGGGAACTCGTGCGTCACCTCGCCCGACTCCTGACGGATCACCGCCGGCTGCTCGGGACACGCCGCCGGACACGGGCCCTGACCTGCTACTACCAGGCGCTGATGATCCTGATCTGGTTCCGCAAGGTCGAGGACACCGCCCTGCTCGGCGCCGGTTTCGGGGTCTGCCGGGCGACCGCGTACCGCTACATCGCCGAAGGCATCACGGTACTGGCCGCCCAACGACCTGATCTGCACGACGCCCTGCGCTGCGCCGCCGATGACGGCTGGGCCTTCGTGATCCTCGACGGCAAGTTGTTCGACAGCGATCGCTTGGCCGAAACCACCACCAGCATCAAAGGCAAGACGATCGACGCCTGGTACTCGGGAAAGCACCGCGACTTCGGCGCCAACATCCAGGCGATCATCAATCCGGACGGACTTCCGATCTGGACCGCCGAGGCGATGCCGGACCATCTTCACGACCTGAGCTGCGCCCGGGAACTCGGCATCACCGCCGCCCTCAACTGGGCAGCCGCCGAACTCGACCTGCCCGCCCTCGCCGACGCCGACTACGAAGGCGCAGGTCACGGCATCAAGACCCCGACCCGGCAACCCGCCGACGGCAAACCCCTCGCCGTCGCCAACCACACGGTGAACCGGCTCTTACGCGGCCTGCGTTGGCAAGGCGAGCAGGGCTTTGCCATGCTGACCGGCCGCTGGAAAACACACCGGCACAGCACCATCAGCCTGACAAGAATCGGCGACGTCGTCGCCGCAGCACTTCACCTCACGCACTTCGAATACCGATATCTATCCGGAGGTCGCTGAGATCACCTCACTATCTGCGTACATTGCTTCAAGTTCATCGACCACCACGCTTAGAGAATATGTTGACGCAGCCGTTTCAAGAGCTCTCTTGCCAAGCTCTCTACGGCGGTCACGGTCAAGGATCAGATGGCGTATGGCTCGGACAATCTCGTCCTCCGCCGGATCAACAACCTCGGCCGCACCTTCATGATCAAGCGATGATGACAGTCCGCAACTCGTTGTGCAAACAACCGGGATGCCCGCGGCCAATGCTTCCAAAACGGTCATGGGATAGGGTTCGTGCACTGATGGGAGGACGTAGACGTCTGCCATCCGCAAACGAGCAATCGCCGCCTCGTGGTCCAGAGCACCTTCATAGGTTAGGCGTCGTCCAATTGCAGGGTGCTCTGCCAGAAGCTCCATCACGAGCGGAAGATCTCCCTCGTCGGGCCCGACGATGCTGAACCGTGCGGGTACGCCTTCAATGATGAGAGCTGCGGCTGCGCGGGCAAAGGTCATCACCCGCTTACGCGGGTGGAGCCGCGCCATAAATAGGATGTCGAGCAGGCCGGCTGTTTCGTCGGGTGCGCGCCGCACGTGCCGTTGATTTACCGCGATTCCGTTGCGGAGCCGCAAAGGGCTTCGTTTTCCTCTCGTCACACGGACGAGGTCATCGTCCTCGGCCGGCGTCAGGGAGAGCAAATGCGTCGCTCCGTCTAGCGCGGGAAGTGTCAGACCGAGGTCGATCAGCCGGGCGGTGAGCCGTCCGTCAGGCCGAATCATACCGTGGGTCTGGACGACGTACGGCGTGCCGGCTCGTCTCAGAGCGGACGCCGCAATCAGCGGTACCAAGTCGCGTGCGAGATGCAGATGGGCTACGTCGAAATCCTTCGCATGCTTCCGGATCCAATGATGCATATCGACCGAATAGAGGCTGGCATGTCGGTATCCGGGAAGGACGGATCTGCTTGGCCACAAACGCGCTGGAACACCCTCCAGTTGCGTGGGCGGTGCACCGCTTCCTTGCCATCCGGCGCTGAGAAGGACGTCATGGCCTCGACGACGGAGCTCGGCACAGTGACCGATGGCCACCGTCAAGGGTCCACCGTATGATCCTCGGTCGTCCACTAAGGTCACTACATGAAGAATGCGCATGGTCGTTACTGGCCCTTTACCCGACGGACAAACCCCGTTCCAGCGGGGACGTCTTTATGCGCCAGAGCTTGTGCTCCGACCACCGCGCCCGCGCCGACGGCAACGCCCCGCAGAACCGTAGCCCGTGCCGCGATCCACGCTCCGCTCTCGATGACGATAGGGCCGTTGTCGTATTCGAAGGTTGGGGAATCCCAGCGGTGGCTGCCGGTGCACAGGAACGCGGCCTGGCTGATGCAGACGTCGTCTCCGACGTTGATGGGTTCGAGGTTGAGCAGCCAGGCGTCCTCGCCGATCCAGCAGTCATCGCCGACGACGAGCTTCCACGGCCAGTGCACTCGCACCCGGTGGCGGATGAACACGTTGCGGCCGATCTGAGCGCCGAACAGTCGCAGGAGGGCCGGGCGTAACCGCACCGGGAGCCACCATTTCTGAAAGACCAGGTTGGAAGTGGCGAACCAGGCGGCCTGCCACAGCTTGTTGCGGCCCTTGTCGTAGCCGGCACCGGTGAAGCCGGCCAAACGGCGGCGCACGACGGTCTGCTCAGCCACGCCGCGCCTCCGGGTGGTCAAGGAACCAGCGGTAGGTGGCGGCGACGCCGTCCCCGAGTGATATCTCTGGCTTCCAACCCATTCCGGTGAGCCGGCTGACGTCGAGGAGCTTCCGAGGAGTTCCGTCGGGCATGGTCACGTCCCAATCGATGTGGCCGTCGTAGCCGACGGCGTCGCGGACCTCGCCCGCGAGGTCGGAGATGGCAACATCGACCCCCGAACCGATGTTGATGTGCTCGGCCTCGTTGTAGTGCTGCAGTAGGAAGACAGATGCGGCGGCCAGGTCGTCCACGTGGAGAAACTCTCGCCGTGGGGTGCCGCTGCCCCACAGGGTGACGTTGTGCCGCGCCTCGACCTTGGCGTCATGGAATTTGCGCAGCATTGCCGGGAGCACGTGGCTGAACTTGAGGTCGAAGTTGTCTCCGGGGCCGTATAGGTTCGTCGGCATCGCCGAGATCCAAGGCACGTTGTGCTGACGACGGATCGCCTGCACCTGCATGATCCCAGCGATCTTCGCGATGGCATACCCGTCGTTGGTTTGCTCCAGCGGGCCGGTCAGCAGAGCGCTCTCCGGGATCGGCTGCGGGGCATGCTTGGGGTAGATGCACGACGAGCCGAGGAACAGAAGCCGCCGTACGCCGTGGCGCAGCGCGGCATCCATGACGTTGAGCTGGATCCGCAGGTTGTCCGAGAGGAAGTCGGCCGGGTAGGTGGCATTTGCCAGGATGCCGCCGACCTTGGCCGCAGCCAGCACGACTACATCGGGCTTGTTGGCGGCGAAGAACTCCTCGACCGCCTCCGCGCGACGAAGGTCGAGTTCGCTCGAGGTGGCACCAATAAGTCGGTCGAAGCCCTGCGCCGCGAGCCGTCGCCACACCGCCGATCCGACCATGCCCCGATGCCCAGCGACATAGATCATGTCGTCGCTGCTGATCAACTCAGAGCTCGCCCGGGCGCGGTATCGAGATCCCTCATGGCCGTGAGAGATATCCATGGGAAGTCATCTCCTTACCGGACGGCAGGCCGCGCTGCTGCGAGAAACCGGCCGCCCCGCAGCGCGTCCGACACTCCGGACGTCTGGGTTCGACAATGGAATTTCATCGTGGCCGCGCACCACAGGGCGCCAAGTTGATTTGTACCTGGCCCCGGCGCCGCCATCACCGAACCCGACACCATCCTCAACCCACGCTTGCCAAGGAGTAGCGCAGATCCATGTGGAATTCCCTTCACTCCTCGGCGATGTATGGACCAACGACCCAACGCGCGAACAGGTGTGCAGCTGAACGGAACATCATGGATCTCGCATCGAAAAACCAATGTCACCCATTCAGCTACGCCGCGCAAACCACGGAAATTCACCGGATCGGGCTAATACTGCAACGGCACTTAGCCTCGGCCCTTCGTTAAGGGCCTGTCCACGGAGTGGGCTGAAAACAAGAAGTGCCTTCTGATCAGGGAAGATAGGACTTGCTGAGGGTCCAATTGACCGCGCCAGAGCGTCGGATCCCAGAATTGGGATCCACGCGGGCAGGTGACCACCTGGTGTCTCTTTCGCCCACATCGACGATATGGCGGTGGGCTGTGCCCCGAACACGTCGCCTCCGTAATCATGGCTCGTCACCCGTTGGGAAGCCTCAGACCGCTCGGCGGCGGGTGGAACTTTAAGCCCAATTTAAGGTGGCAGCGTCGTTTTTTCGGTCACCCCTCGGTCAACGGCGTTTCGAACCGTGGGTCTTCGCAAGAAGGGGTATTCAGAACGGTCAGCCCCTGAATGATATTCAAACCTGGCGAGGTGTTTCTGAAGATCGATCTTCAGCGCGGTGACCTGTACGTTCTGCCCTGACAGGTGTTTCTTTCCGGAGAAGCCGTGGCAGTGCTCACGATCCCCGACTGGGGGAGGAAGCCGTCGACCAGCACGCCCCGTTACCTTTTTGATCGTCCCCAGCCGGGGACTGCTCGGTCGCTGGTCCGGTATGACTTACTGCTCCTGTCGTACGCATGATCCGGGGGTGTTGTCGCCGGGCCGGGTGGCGTCGGCGGACCGCTGATAGAGACCCGGCCACCCCTCGGGTAGGTCTCTCCGCAACGTGGCTGCCGGCAGTCCGAAGCTCAGACCAGCGGCCGAGCCCATGATGGACATCGTGGGAGGCGAAAGCGTGCACGACGAGTACGGCGTGTTCCTCGGCTTTGACGTCGGCAAGAGTGACCACCATGCGGTCGCCCTGGACCCGGCGGGTAAGCGGCTGCATGACGCGGCGCTGCCGAATACCGAGGCTGGGCTGCGGAAACTGTTCGACAAGCTCGGCCGGCACGGCCGGATCCTGGCGGTGGTCGACCAGCCCGCCTCGATCGGCGCCCTGCCCGTCGCGGTCGCCCGGGCCTGCGGACACCAGGTCGCCTACCTACCCGGCCTGGTCATGCGACGGCTCGCTGACCTGCACCCCGGCACGGCCAAGACCGACGCTCGCGACGCCTACGAAATCGCCGACGCGGCCCGCACGTTGCCACACACGCTGCGCCGGGTCGACACCGGTGATGACACCCTCGCGAGCTGGAAGTGCTGGTCGGCTACGACGACGACCTCGCCGGCGAGGTCACCCGCATCGCCAACCGCATCCGCGGCCTGCTCACCCAGATCCACCCGCCCCTGGAGAAGGTGCTGGGCCCGAAAGCGCAGCACCCGGCCGTCCTCAAAGCGTTGTCGCGGTGCGGCGGCCCCGCCGGGCACCGCAAAACCGGCCGGTCCAAACTCACCGAGGTCGTCAAGCCTCGAGCTCCGCGCATGGGTGCCCGCCTGGTCGAGCAGATCTTCACCGCTCTCGACGCCCAGACCGTCGTCGTTGCGGGCAGCAACGCAGCCGAGACTATCCTGCCGAGGTTGGCCGACAGTCTGCGTGACCTGCTCAACCAGCGTGACCAGATCGCGGAGCAGGTCGAGGGGATGCTTGATACGCACCCTCTTTCCTCGGTCCTGACCTCGATGCCTGGCGTCGGAGTCAGGACCGCAGCCCGGATCCTGCTCGAAGTCGGCGACGGCAGCTCGTTCCCGACCTCCGGCCACCTGGCCGCCTACGCCGGGCTTGCTCCGGTGACCCGACGTTCCGGCACCAGCATCCGCGGCGAGCACCCGCCCAAAGGCGGCAACAAACAGCTCAAACGCGCGTTCTTCCTGTCCGCGTTCGCGGCTCTAGCGGACCCGGCCAGCCGGAGCTACTACGACCGAAAGCGCGCTGAGGGCAAGACACGCAACGCCGCGCCCATCTGCCTGGCCCGCCGCCGCGTCGACGTCCTCCACGCCATGCTCCGCACAGCGACCCCCTACCAGCACAAACCAGCAGAAAAGCTCGCCCTCGCTGCTTGACAGAACCCATAGGGACACCCCCCGCTGCGGGTTCGCTCGAGACGCTGGCCCACATCGGGTCGGGTGACTCAGCGCAGGATCGGTTGCAGGATCTGGTGGTTAGCGGGGTGATCGTGGCCTGCGAACAGCCGAACAGTTCGCTGCGACGTCCGGTACGTTGTCGCCTGACGGCGCGGTTGCCTACCGCGCCTCGGCTGACTCAGTGACCCCGGCCGTGGACCTCGACACCGTATCGGCCATCATGCGGAGGAAAGAATTCGGCCGTGTCTTTACGGTTGCAGCCACGAGCGACGCCCGCGGCGACCATCGCCCGGTCAAGATCGGATCCACCGGGCCGAACGCCCGCCCCAGCGTCTGGGGCGGGCGTTGTCCGTCGTGACGATGAGCTGCCCGTCGTCTACTGATCCGGGGAGGGCGTCTTGCGCCCGCTGAGGGGGCCAGGCACGGTGGCCGCACTGGTCTCGCCTGTGAAGGCGAGCACGATCGTGGGCCGCCGTAGTCGGCTCGGTGAGCCGGTGGTTCGCAGCGGCTGACCCTGCTGACCGTCACCGAACGTTTCGGTCACAGCCCCAGCAACGACCCGAAAAGAGGAAGCGAGAACCCGCCGCCGTCCGTGTCGTACGACCGGTTGTAATTCCGGTTGAAACTGGTGTTGTTGTTCGCGCTGTAATTCGTGTTGAAGTTGTCGTTCTGGCTGGTGCTGTGGTTGGTGACGTAGTTCGTGATGTAGTTGGTGCTGTACGTCTTGTTGTGATTGAGGCTCTTCGTCTTGCTGTGATTGACGCTGTTGTTCTTGCTGTGGTTGACACTGTTGTTCTTGCTGTGGTTGACGCTGTTCGTCGTGGTGTGGTTGACCTTGTCTTTCTTGTCGTCACGGGGTTCGGCCTTGACGGCAACGGCCGTGCCGGCGTCCGGCGCAGCGCTCGCGGGCGCCGCGAAAAAGCCGAATGTTGCAGCCACTGCGCCGGTCAGGACGGCCAGCCTCAGGACATTCTTCACAGAGATCCCTCACCTAAACGGAATGGAAGAGTGAGCCGGAAAGACAAGCGTTTCCGGCGCTGCCCCACTATGCCCACTTCGAACGGGCGCGCCACGGAGATCCGCGACGACATTCTTAAGTTCCCGCGTTCGAGCGAAAACGAGGACGCACCCGAATCTTTCGCGTAATGGAGCGTCATTGCGCTGCCGGAAAGGCTGGTGGTCCGCGACGGTGAGGAAGCGCACGTTGCAGGGCGTCTAGCTGCGAGAAAGGGTTGTTGTGCGTCCTGCACAGCAACTGGAAGGCGACCCATGCCCCTGCGTCCCGGAGCCCGGGCCTGGGCCGTGTGGTCCGCCGGCCTCGCCGCGTACGTCATTGCCGTTCTGCACCGGACCTCGCTCGGGGTCGCGGGGCTGGACGCGCAGGTGCGGTTCGACGTCGGGGCGAGTGCGCTCGCCAGCTTCGCCGTGTTGCAGCTCGTGGTCTACGCCGGGCTGCAGATTCCGGTCGGGCTGCTGCTGGACCGGTTCGGGTCGCTGCGGCTGGTGTTCGCCGGCGCCCTGGTGATGGCGACCGGGCAGACCCTCATGGCGTTCACCGACGACGTGGGCGGCGCTGTCCTGGCGCGGGTGCTGGTCGGCGCCGGCGACGCGATGACCTTCATCAGCGTGTTGCGCCTGGTGCCGCACTGGTTCCCCGGCAAGCGGGTGCCGGTCGTGACCCAGCTGACCGGGATCGTCGGCCAGATCGGGCAGGTGCTGTCGGCCGTACCGTTGGCGGCTCTTCTTGCCGGGCCCGGCTGGACCACCGCGTTCCTCGGCGCCGCCGCTGCGGGCGTGTTCGTGGCGATCGTCGCGCTCGTCGCCATGCACGACACCCCGCACACCCGGATCAACACCGGCCAGGCGGTCTCCTGGCAGCGCCTCGGCGCCGATCTGGGCAGCGCGTGGCGGCATCCGGGCACCAGGCTCGGTCTCTGGACGCATTTCACCACCCAGTTCACCGGTACGGTCTTCGCGCTCATGTGGGGCATTCCGTTCCTGATCGCCGGCGAGGGCCTGAGCCGGGGCGCTGCGAGCGCGCTGCTGATCCTGTTCGTGCTGACCGGCATGGCGTCCGGCCCTGTGCTCGGGCTGCTGACCCAGCGTTACCCGCTGCGCCGGTCGTTGCTGGTGCTCGGCATCGTGGCCTTCAACATGGGCGCGTGGGCTGCGGTCATCGCCTGGCCGGGGCACGCGCCGATGCCCCTGCTGGTGGTTCTCGTGCTGGCGCTCGGGCTGGGCGGGCCGGGTTCGATGATCGGGTTCGACTATGCGCGTACGTTCAATCCGCCCAGCCGTCTCGGCACCGCGACCGGCGTGGTGAACGTCGGCGGTTTCGTGGCCTCGCTGCTGACCATCGAATTGATCGGCCTGATTCTCGATGCCCGAACCGGCGGTAGTGCGGACTATCACATCTCGGACTTCCGGGTCGCGATGTCGGTGCAGTTCCTCGTCGCCGCGGTCGGTGTGCTGGGGATTCTGCGGACCCGCAAGCTCGCCCGGCGAAAGCTGGAAGAGGAGGAGGGCGTGGTCATCCGCCCGCTGCGGGTCGCCTTGGCGGAACGACGGGGTTTAGCGCTGGAGCGTGCGGTAAAGGCGAAAAACTGGCGCGACTGAAAGGGGGCCCATGACTGACCACGCGCAACCCCGGTTCTGGTCCGGCATCGACATTCCGAAGACCCTCGCCGGCACCTTGGCAGCCGTCTCCGCGGCGGTGGCCGGCTCGTTCCTCGGGATCGCCGGCACGCTGATCGGCGCCGCCGTGGTGAGCCTGATCAGTTCGATCGGCACCGAGCTCTACCACCGGTCCATCGACCGCGGGGCGAAGAGGCTGCAGTCCGCGTTCGTGACCGCACCGGCCGCGGTGGGCACGCCCGAGGTGGCGGCCACGCACGAGCCGCCGTCCTCGTCGGAGAGCCCGAGGAAGATCCATTGGAAGCGGGTCGGCATGGTGGCGGCCGCGCTGTTCGTGCTCGGGCTCGGCACGCTGACCGCGATCGAGCTGGTCGCCGGCCGGTCGGCGGCGGACGCCCTGAGCGGGCGGGGCGGCGACAGCCCGCCGAGCCTGTTCAACACCTCGAACACCAGCGACAGCAGCGACGAGGACGCCGAGCAGACCGACTCCGGCGAGCCCAGCGCACCGGCCACCGAGCCGACCGGGGAGACAGGCGAGACCAGCACCGAGCCGGCCGACCCGCCGGCATCTCCCGCACCGGCCGGGGAGCCGCAGACCACCACCGAGCCGCAGCCGGAGACCACGACCGCGCCGGAGGAGAATCAGACCGGCGTGGAGGGGCAGCAGCCCGCGCAGGAACTTCCCGAGCAGCAGGAAGGTTCTTGATCATGGACGCGAAAGACATCCTCGGCGAGGCGCACGGTCGCCTGCCTGAGTTGGTGGAGACCGCCGTGCAGGGGCTCCGCCCGGATCAGCTCCGCTGGGCCCCGGCGCCGGGCGCCAATCCGATCGGCTGGCTCGTCTGGCATCTCACCCGGGTGCAGGACAGCCACGTCGCCGAGCTCCTGGACGCCGAGCAGGTCTACCTGACCGGCGACTGGGCGCCCCGCTTCGGCCTGAAGCCGGACCCGTCGGACACCGGGTACGGGCATGACGCGTCGCAGGTGGCGGCCGTCGCACCGGAGAGCGTCGAGGCGCTGACCGGCTACTACCGGGCCGTGCACGAGCGTACGGCGGAATTCCTGCGCGGCCTGACCGCCGCGGACCTGGACCGGGTAGTGGACCGTGCCTGGGATCCGCCGGTGACCCTGGGCGTCCGCCTGGTCAGCGTGATCGACGACGACGCCCAGCACGCCGGGCAGGCCGCCTACGTGCGCGGCCTGCTCTAGGCGCCCATTCAGGCCGAGGGCGGCTCGCTGACCGGCAGCCGCACCAGGAACTTCGTGTCGCCGGGCTGGGACTGCACGGTGATGTCACCGCCGTGACCGTTGACGACGATCCGGTACGAGATGTCGAGTCCCAACCCGGTGCCCTCCCCCACCGGTTTCGTGGTGAAGAACGGCTCGAAGACCCGTTTGCGCACCTCCGGAGGCATGCCCGGCCCGGTGTCCCCGACCGACACCACGACGTGGTCGTCCTCGCGGTAGGTGCGGATCGTCAGGGTGCCGGAGCCGGCCATCGCCTGGACCGCGTTGTCGATCAGGTTGGTCCACACCTGGTTCAGCTCGGCCGGGTGGGCCGGGACCTGCGGCAGCGTACGGTCGTAGTCCTTGACCAACCGGATGTCCTGGCCGATCTTGTGGGCCAGCATGACCAGGGTGCTGTCCAGGCCGGGGTGCACGTCGATCCACTGGTGGGCGGCCCGGTCCAGATGCGAGTACCGCTTGGCGGCCAGCACCAGCGACGACACCCGCCCGGTGGCGTCCTCGATGTCGCTCATCAGCTGTTCGGTCTCCAGCGCGTACCCGATCCAGTGGATGGCCTGGTCGAGCAGCTCCGGTGAGGCCAGCCGGGCCTCGATCTGGGAGAGACACTCGGTGTCGATGTTGCCCTGGGCGAAGACCGGGGCGACGTCCCAGGCGCCGGTGATGCCGTGCTCGTCCATCCACTCGCCGAGCTCGTCCTCCAGGTCGGCGATCTGCAGGGCGGTCAGCGCGGGCGCCTTCGCGGCGCGCTCGATGACCTCCTCCTGGAGGTTGAGCAGGGCGGTGAGCCGATCCGGGGCGACCTTGCCGGCGGCGAGCTTGCCGAGTTTCATCCGCATCGCGGCGACCCGCTCACGCAGCGCGCCGGTGGCCCGGGAGGCGGCGGCCGCCGGGTTGTTCAGCTCGTGCATCAGGCCGGCGGAGAGCGCGCCGAGCGCGGCCAGCCGCTGCCGTTCGCCGATCGCCGCCTGCATGCTGCGCTGCCCCAGGGTCAGGCCCTCCAGCAGGTGGATGGCCATCGGGAACCACTCGCGCATCAGCCGGCCGAAGTCAGCGGCCGACAGCATGAAGAACTCGCTGTCGGAGAGCGCCCGCATCGAGGCCATGTACTTGCGGGGGACGCCGTCGTCCTTCAGGTACGCGTTGGTCGCGCCCATGTAGACGCCGCGCTGCTCGGTGCGGGTCGTGGTGACGTCGTCCGGCCCGACCCGGCGGATCAGTGAGATCGTGCCGCTGAGCAGCACGAAGAACGCTTCGGCCGGATCGCCCTCGCGGATCACCAGCCCACCGGCCGGCACCCGCATGGTGCAGCCGTGCTCGGCGATCCAGATCAGCTGCTCGTCGGTCAGCTTCTCGAACAGGAACAGGGTCTTCAGCTCGGCCGGGGTGAGCCGGCCGGGCTCACACGGTTCCAGCCGGATCTCTTCGGTGTCGGACATGGGCTACTGCGCCTCCAGGTAACGATGCACCAGCGCGACGGCCATCGCGCCCTCGCCGACCGCCGAGGCCACCCGCTTGATCGAGTTGGCCCGGACGTCGCCGGCCGCGAAGATGCCGGGAACACTGCTCTCCAGATAGAACGGATCGCGGTCCCGATCCCATCCCCGCGGCCGCTCACCACCCACGAGAAGATCCGATCCGGTACGCACGAAGCCCTTCCCGTCCCGCTGGACCGCATCACCCAGCCAGTCGGTCCGCGGCTCGGCGCCGATGAAGACGAAGAGGTATCCGCACTCGACGGTGGCCTTCGTCCCGTCCTTGCTGTCGCAGATGGTGATCGCCTGCAGGTGCCCGTCGCCCTGCGCCCCGATCACCTCGCACCTGGTCCGCACCTCGATGTTCGGCACCTGTGCCAGCTGCTGGATCAGGTAGTACGACATGGACGCCTCGAGGGAGTCGCCGCGGACCAGCAGGGTCACCCTCCGGGCGTACCGGGAGAAGAAGAGCGCCGCCTGCCCGGCCGAGTTGGCCCCGCCGACGATGTAGACGTCGCTGCCCTCGCAGGCCGGCCCCTCGGTCGCGGCCGAACCGTAGAAGACGCCCGAGCCGGTCAGGTCGGCGACGCCCTCGGCGAGCAGCGGGCGGTAGGAGACGCCGGTGGCCAGCAGGATGGCGTGCGCGGAGATCTCCCCGCCGTCGGCGAAGGTCAGCGTACGAGCGGACCCGTCCGTGCGCAGCCCGACCACCTCGCGGGTGTTGAGGGTCTCGGCCGCGAACTTGTCGGCCTGCCGCCGGGCCCGGTCGGTGAGCTGCGCGCCGGAGATCCCGTCCGGGAAGCCCAGATAGTTCTCGATCCGGGAGCTCTGCCCGGCCTGCCCGCCGACCGCCTGCCGCTCGATGAGCAGGGTCTTCAACCCTTCCGAGCCGCCGTAGACAGCGGCGCCCAGACCGGCCGGCCCGCCGCCCACGATGATCAGGTCGTAGAAGTCGCGGCCCGGGTTGGTGGAGAGCCCGGCCGCCTCGGCGACCTCCTGCACGCTCGGCTGCGGCAGCGCCCGCCCGTCCGCGGTGACCACCAGCGGAACCGCCTCCGGCCCGGCGCCGGCCGCCTCCAGCAGGCGGCGGCCCTCCTCCTCGTCGGCGCCGAAATACTTGTACGGCACCAGGTTGCGGGCCAGGAAGTCGCGGATCTGGAACGACGGCTCACTCCACCGGTGCCCGACCACCCGGATGTCCGGCAGCTCCTTGTCACCGGTCGCCTGCCAGGCGTCGAGCAGCGCGTCCAGCACCGGGTAGAGCTTCTCCTCCGGCGGGTCCCACGGCTTGAGCAGGTAGTGGTCGACGTCCACCACGTTGATCGCCTGGATGGCTGCGTCGGTGTCCGCGTACGCGGTGAGCAGCGCCCGCCGCGCGTGCGGGAACAGGTCCATCGCCTGCTCCAGGAACTCGATGCCGTTCATCTGCGGCATCCGGTAGTCGGCGAGGATCACCGCGACCCGCCCGCCGCGCAGCTTCAGCTCGCGCAGCGCTTCGAGCGCCTCGGCGGCCGAGGAAGCCCGAATGATCCGGTACCGGTCGCCGTAGTGGCGTCGCAGGTCACGCGCGATGGCGCGGGAGACGGACGGGTCGTCGTCGACCGTGAGGATCGCGGCTTGGCCCATGGGTCGTAGTCCTCAGCTCTCGTATTCGGGATGGCGTTCGAGGTATCCGGCGACGAAGGGGCAGGTGGCGACCACCGGGGTGGCTCGCGAGCGGGCGTCGGACAGGGCCGCGGCGGCCAGCCGCCCGGCCAGCCCGCGGCCGGCGAAGGCCTGGTCGACCTCGGTGTGCAGCAGCTCGATCCGGTCGCCGTGACGCCGGTAGTGCAGCACCCCGGCGACCTCGCCGCCGAGCAGGATCTCGTAACGCTGCTGCTCGAAGCTGTCCACCACGACGGCGTCGGCGGCGCTGCCCGTACCGACCTGGGCGCTGCCCTCGACCCGCAGCTTGCGGCGGGCCCGCTCGTAGAACGAGGTCCGCCCGAACCGGATCACCTGGGCCGCGCCGGGCAGCGGCTCGATCTGCAGGCAGGCGCCCGGCTCGGCGTAGCCCTCGATGATGCCGTCCACCTCGATCGCCAGCCGGCCGCTGGTCGGCAGCACCTCCAGGGCCAGGTGCTCGGAGGTGTCCAGCACCAGGGACCGGTTGAACGACGAGTGGGCGGCCGCGGCGCTGACGATCAGGCCCTGCACGTTCGGCGAGACGATCGGGCCGCCCGCCGAGAAGCTGTACGCCGTCGACCCGGTCGGCGTGGAGACGATCACCGCGTCCGCGGCGTAGTTGACGAAGCTGCTGCCCTCGACCCGGATGCCGACCGCGGCGAGGCCCTCCCCCGGCACGCGGACCAGCGCGATGTCGTTGAACGCGGTCACCGCACGGCCGTCCGGCAGCGTGGTCCGCACCGCGGTACGCGACTCGACCGTGTACCGGTGGTCGTCGATCGCGGAGAGCGACTCCCCGAGATCCGGCAGATCCACCTCGGCGAGGAACCCGAGCCGGCCCACGTTGACCCCGAGCACCGGCGTCTTGCGGCCCTCGACCAGCCGCATCGTGCGCAGCATGGTGCCGTCGCCGCCGAGGCTGACCAGCAGCCCGGACCGCTCGACCAGCTCCTCCGATGTCACCGGGACCGCGTCGCTGGCGATCCGGTCGATCTCGTCGGGCAGGCCGAGCACCGTGGCGCCCCGCTCGGCTGCCCAGCTCACGATGGCGTCGACCGCCGAACCGCAGTCCCGGCGCGGATGCAGCACGAGACCGACGACCTTCACCAAACCCATGGCTTGCAGCCTTGCACGCCGAGCGTTCAATGTCTGCTGTGCGTAGCCCCACTCAACTCACACTTGAGCTCGCTGATCTCGCCGCGCTGGTCCGCGACGGTCTCGGCGCCGACGTCACAGACGGTTCCGAACTCACCGGCGGCGGGTTCGCCACGGTCTGGCAGGCCACGCTGCGCGATGGCCGCCGGGTGGTGGTCAAGGTGGGCCCACCGGAGTCGGCTCCATTGTTGGAGTACGAGAAAAGCCTGCTCCCGGCCGAGGCGGAGTACTTCCAGCTGGTCCGTTCGCATGCTCCGGGCGTACCGGTTCCGGAGGTCCTGGCCACCGGGCCGAACTGGCTGATCACCAGCCACCTGCCCGGCCGCGCCCTCACCGAGGGCGACTCCTCCACCGCGCGCCGGCAGCTCGGCGCGGCCATCGCCAAAGTCCACACCATCACCGGTACGCACTTCGGCTACACCGGCGACCGCCCGGCCGGAGCCGACTGGCCCACCGCCTTCGCCGCGATGATCGACTCGCTGCGAGCCGACGCCGCACGCTGGCAGGTCCCGCTGCCCCCGCTGGACGGCGTGGTCGACCGGCACCGCGACCTGCTCGCCACGGTGACCCGCCCCGCGCTGCTGCACTTCGACCTCTGGGACGGCAACGTGCTGGTCGGCCCGGACGGCGCCCTGAGCGGCCTGGTCGACGGCGAGCGCTACCTGTACGGCGACCCGCTGCTGGACCTGGTCTCGCCCGCCCTGTTCCGCCGGATCGAGGACGAGGACGACCACCCCTTCCTGGCCGGATACCGCCCCGGCACGCTGGACCGGGCCGCCCGGACCCGCCTCACCCTGTACCGCATTCACCTCTATGTCCTGATGCTGGCCGAGGGTCCGAGCCGGGGCATTCCGGCCGCCGACGGACGCCACGCCTTCGTCACCAACCTGCTCACCGCCGAATTGGACGCCCTCGACGACGATCGAAGTCCGAACCGCTAGGCTTCCGCGCCATGATCCCCGGTGATGCCGATGCCGAACTGCGGCGACTGGCCGACGATCCGTCGTTCCAGCACCGCGATGCCGCCCTGCGCGCGATCCGGTTCCGGGCCGGTGGGGACGTGGCGGATCTGGTCGCGATCGAGGACGATCCGCACCCGTGCGCGATGACCGACGTGGTGTTCGCGATGGCCGGGTCGAAGCGGACCTGGCTCAATTGGGTGCCGATGCCCGGCGAGGCGATCTGCAACGTCGCCGACGAGGTCGGCAGCCGCCGGGCGCAGGGCGAGGACATGGGCCTGATCCGGCTGGCCCTCTCGGCCGCCGAGCCGGCCAGCGCGATCACCGCCGCGAACCGGGTGATGGGCGAGGTCGAACTCGGCATCGGCGACTTCCCGGCCCCGGACATCCGGGTTCCGCTGCGCCGCGGCCGGTACGCGGTCTGGCGCTACGACGGCACCGACCCGGTTCCGGCGGTGGCGGCGCCGTCCGCTGCCGCGGCGCGGGTGCTGCACGAGGTCGGTGGTGAGCCGTGGGCGTCGCCGCTCTCCGGGTACGTGCAGGCCGCGCCCCTCGGCGAGCTGCCGCTGAACGACCTGCTCGGCCTGCTCGCGCACCTGCCCGGCCCGCCGGACACGCCCCGCTGGGAGTACCTGAACCAGTCGACACCGACCTACTGGTTCCGGCTCCTGCAGCCGTGGGTCTGCCTCGGCCTGCTGCACCACGCGAGCCACGAGCCGTGGGCGAATTCCACCCGCCGGGAAGTGCTCATCGACCTGGCCCTCGGCATCGAGGACTGGACCGCCGACGCCGCACTGTTCGCGCTGGTCACCGCCGCTTATCGGGAGCGGGAACTGCGTACCGAGGTGCACGACCTGGTCCGGGCCCGGCTGAACGCCGCCGCCTCCGCGCCGCGGCTGGTCACCATCGAGGAGTCCCTGGCCCACCTGATGCTGATCACGCCGGGCTGCACCGCCGACGACCGCGGCCTCGCGACCGCCGTCCTGGAGCGCGCGGCGCAGGTGGACGACACCGGCGAGGACACGGACGACGCGCCGCCCCCGCCGTCGCAGGCCGGGAAACGCCGCTGGTGGCAGCGCCGCGGCTGAGCCCCGGTTGGCCTTTCGAGCCGTGCCGCGGCTCACTCAGCCGGGCCGGTCCTTTCGAGCCGGCGCCCGGCCGGCTCAGCCCTGCCGGGTTGCCAGGGCCAGGAACCGGTCCGGGACGTCCTCGTAGCTGCGCAACTTCCAGCCGGAGTCGGCGAGCAGCGGGCCGAGCCGTTCCTCGCTGAGCGCCTCGCCCGGCCGCAGCGTGCGGCCGTGCCGGGCGGCCAGCTGCGCGCGGCCGGTCGGATGGAAGATCGCCAGCGTGCCACCGGACCGGGTCACCCGGGCGAGCTCGGTGAGGCCGGCGACCGGATCCGGCAGGTGGTGCACCAGGCCGGCCGCGAAGATCGCGTCGGCGGTGGCGTCGCCGACCGGAAGGCGGCGGGCGTCGGCCAGGACCAGGCTCGCGCAGTCGTCCCGCCCGGCCTTGCGGGCGGCGAGCAGCATGTCCGGGGTGAAGTCGAGGCCCAGCACCCGCCCGGTGGGCCCGACCGCGCCGGCCAGCGCGGGCAGTGCCCGGCCGGTGCCGCAGCCGACGTCGAGGGCGATGTCACCGGGGCCGATGCCGGCGAGCCGGACCGCCTCGATGTAGCGCGGCATGTCGTCGCCGAACTTGCTGTCCCAGTCGGCGGCCCGGGCGGCGAAGAACGCGCGGCTCTCCGACAGATACCACCGGTCGGGGTCGGCCAGGTCGGGATGGATCTGGCGGATCACCGGCCACTCCGGGTCGCGATGGTCGATCACCACCTGGGCGCGGCGCTCGCCGTCCCCCTCGGCGAACCGGTGCCGCGGACCGCCGCGCAGAAAGACCAGGATCCGGTCGGTGGCCGGCTCGAGCACATTGAGCGCCGAGTCGATGACGCTGCCGCCCGGGCCGGTCAGGCCGAGGACGGCATCCACGTTCCACGCGCGTGCGCTGGACGGGAACGCCGCGGCGAGCCGGGCGGCGAACGCCGCCGCAGCGCCGGGATCGCCGCCGTCGACGATCACGGTGAGCGGGGCACGCGGCGCCAGCACCTCGGCGAGCAGTGCGGTGACTTCGGCGATGCGTTCCGGCACGCCCACCAGCATGACGGGGTACGTGTGACGCGCGCAACGGCCCCCACGCGGAACGCTTTGTGCCACTTTGTCACGGGCGGGTGGAGGTGACCGGGTCAAGGCGGGCACAGTAGGACGATGAGACCGGCCGGAGTCGCGCTGGCAGCCGCCCTGGCATTCGCCCTGGCGCCGGCCGGCTGCGCGGGCGCTCGCGACGGCCCGGGCAACGACCCGCCGGCGGGCGCCGACCCGACCGGCGGCCTCACGGAGGTCCGGGTGCTCGCCGACGAGTCACTGCGTCCCGCCTTCGACCAGGTCGAGACGATGTTCGAGGCACAGCATCCGAGCATCGAGGTCGTCCTGGCGTACGGTGCGGGAATCGACCTGGCCCGGCAGATAGCCGGCGGCGAACCTGCCGAGGTCTTCGCCACCGATGACGTCTCCGCGATGGCCACCGCGGGCCTCAGCGAAAAGGCCGCGGTCTTCGGCGGAGGCCGGCTGAGCGTCGCCCCGCTCGCCCCGGCCGGCGAACCCTTCGTCGCGTTCGTCAAAGAGGGCGCAGCCCAGCGGATCTTCACGGACACCGGCATACTTCGACCGTGACGGAGGCACTTGAGCTGGCCGACTTCCGCGCGGCCGTGGCCCGGATATATCTCGAGGACACCGACCTCGCATCGTTCCGCAAACGCCGCGACTCGCTGTTCGCGAGCCACCCGCAGTCCCCGATCCCGGCCGAGGCGCGGCCCGACTTCCCCGGCCTGCGCTATTTCCCGCCGAACGACGCCGCGGTGGTCGAGGTGCGCCTGCGCCCCTCACCGGGCTCGCTCGACGTCGACACCGGCGGCCCGGACGGGGTGATCCACTACACGCGGGCCGGCATCCTGGAGACGCCCTACGGCGAGCTGTCACTCTGGTGGATCGCCGCCTACGGCGGCGGCCTGTTCCTGCCCGTCCGAGACGCCACCTGCGGCGAGACAACTTACGGGGGCGGCCGCTACCTCACTGACACAGTGAAGGGCACGCACGGCCGGGGCCTCCACCGCCTCGCCGGGGACCGGGTACGCCTCGACTTCAACTACCTCTACAACCCGAGCTGCGCCTACGACCCGCAGTGGTCCTGCCCGCTGGCCCCACCGTCGAACCGGGTCCCCACCCCGATCGAGGCCGGCGAACTCACCTACCATCCCTGACCCGCCACCCGCGCTTCAGTGGGCTGCGCGGTCGGACCAGGAGCGGCCGGTGGCCAGGTTGGTGGCGCCGCCCTTCAGGACGGCCCGGTGCACGGCGCGGGCCAGCGGCGCGCCCCACCGGGAACGCGGGCCGCCGTAAGCAGCAGGCGGGCCGGCGAGGGGGCAGAGGATGCAGACGGCGTCGGTGGCCGTGCCGGTCGCGCTCAGGCCCAGTTCGGCCAGGGCCTGCGCTTTCGCCTCGGTGGCGGTGGCCACCGCATTGATCAGAGCGCCGTCCGAGAACCGCTGCGGCACCTCGATGACGATGTTCACCGTGCCGGGGTGGTGACCGAAACCGATCGCGTCCGGGTCGGCCGCGCGGATCGGGGCGCCCAGGCCGACGGTCGCGTAGACCCGCACCTCGTCATCGGTCTCGGTGACCACGTCGGCCACGTCCACGCCGGTCAGCAGGCCGATGCCGGGGCCGGTCAGACCGAGCCCGGACGCGAGTTCGGCCAGGTGGGTGTCCGGGTCGGGGCGGGCGTAGGACATCGCCACGCTGGCGTTGATCAGCCACTCGCGCGGGCCGATGCCGCCGCCCAGGACCGCGCTGGAGACCGCCAGCAGGGGCTCGGGAAAACGCCAGAGCAGCAACGGTACGTCGTACCCGCCCTCGCGCCGGTGGGTCAGCGACGGTTCGGCGAACATCCGGTCGTTACTTCCATTCCGCTGCCAGCATTGCCCAGATCTCAGTGTCCCGGCGGGTGCCCTGCCACGGGTACGACTCCCGCTTCTGGCCCTCGCGGGTCATGCCGAGCCGGCGGGCGACGTTGGAGCTGGCCGTGTTGTTCGGGTCGCAGAGCCATTCGGCCCGGTGCATGCCGCGGGTCCGGAACGCCCAGTCGAGCAGCACCCGGACCGCCTTGGTGATCAGGCCGCGACCGGTGGCGGACGGCTCCAGCCAGCAGCCCACCTCGCAGTTGCCGGCGGCGGCGTCGAACGCGACGAACATCGTGCCGCCGACCAGCGTGCCGTCGAGCCAGATGCCGAAGAGGCGCCCGGTGTCGGCGGCGGCTTTGTCGGCGTACCGCTGAAGGGTTTTGGTGGCAGTCGCCACGTCCGTGCTCACGCTGGCCCATGGAATCCATGGGTCGACGGTGGCGCGGGCCCGGTCCATGTGCGCGAGGAACTCCGCGGCCTGCCATGGTTCGAGGGGGCGCAGCTCGGCGCCGTCGCCAAGATCGATAGAGAACACCTGAGAAGCCTAGCGACGCCAGGGGCTTAAGACCGTACCGGGCATCGGGTAATCGGGCACCATGAAGGGTATGAGCGAGCACACCGACGAGGTCACACGGGCACTGGTGCAGGCGGCGGACGCGGCCCGGTTCGCCCCGTCGATCCACAACACCCAGCCGTGGCGCTGGGTGGTCCGGGCCGGCCGGCTGGAGCTGTTCGGGGTTTCCGAGCGGCAGCTGCTCGAGCAGGACCCGTCCGGGCGGATGCTCCTGCTGAGCTGCGGCACCGCCCTGCACCACGCCCAGGTCGCGCTCACCGCCGAGGGCTGGCGGCACGAGGTGAAACGGCCGGCCGCCGAGCCGCTCGCCACGATCAAGCCGATCGAGCACGAGCCGGTCCGGCCGGAGGCGACCCGGCATTTCCAGATGCTTCAGGTACGGCGTACCGACCGGCGTACCGTCACCGACGACGCGGTTCCCGAGGACACCCTGCGGCACCTGACGAAGGCGACCGAGGAGGGCGGGGCGCGGCTGCACGTGCTCGACCGCGACCAGGTCATCGAGCTGGCGGCGGTGGTGGACCGGGCGCAGCAGGCGCAGAACACCGACGAACGCCTGCGTGCCGAGACTGCCGCCTGGGTCGGCGGCGAGCGCGAGGAGGGCACCGGCATCCCGGCCTCGGCGCTGCCGGAGGAGCTGCCGCTCACGACCGTCGCGGAACGCGACTTCCAGGCCCCCGGCACGCTTGCGGCCGGCAGTGGGCACGACAAGGCAGCGACGTACGCGGTGCTCTACGGAACCGGCGACGACGCGGTCGACTGGCTGCGCGGCGGGGAGGCGCTGAGCCGGCTGTGGCTGGCCGCCACCGAGCAGGCGGTGAGCCTGCTCCCGCTCAGCGGCCCGGTGGAGATCGCCTCGACCCGGCAGGCGCTGCGCGGCATGCTCAGCGGGACCGGCTACCCGTTCCTGGCGGTGCGGCTCGGCACCCTGGATCCGGCCCACTCCGCCCCGCCGAAGACCCCGCGTCTGCCGGCCGGCCAGGTCATCGAGGTGATCGCCGACTAGTGCGGGTCGCCTTCCGGGCCGTAAGCGGCGAGGAAGCGGTCACGGAAAGTGTCCATCCGCCAGTTCGGGGCGGCCGGGTCCGGCTTGAGGCCGTCGGTCCAGCCCCACGAGTCGATCCGGTCGAGGACCTTCGGGTCCTTGGCGACGATAGTGATCGGCACGTCGCGGGTGGCGTTCTGACCGACCACGACCGGGGCCGGCTGGTGGTCGCCGAGGAAGACCAGGACGGTGTCGTCGTCGGCGTACTTCTCCAGGTAGGAGAGCAGGGAGTCGATCGAGTACGCGACTGATCGCGCGTACTCGGTCTTGATCCGGGCGTTGTCCTTCCAGACGCTCTGGGTGGACTCGGCGTTCGCGACCATCGGGCCGTAGACGCTGCCGTCGCCGATCTTGTCCCAGTCGAGCATGGTGGGCACCGGCGCCCACGGGGTGTGGCTGGAGGTCAGCGTGATCTCGGCGAGCAGCGGGCCGCGGTTCTTCTTCGCGTACTCCAGCTCGTGGAAGGCGGACATCACGTACTGGTCGGGCATGGTGGACCAGCTGAACGCGGGACCGTTGTAACCCAGCGTGTGCGAATCGTAGATGTGGTCGTACCCGTAGAACTGCCCTTCGGGCCAGGCGAAGGTGATGCCGGGCTCGACGCCGACCGCCCGGTGCCCGGCGTTGTTGAACGCCCGGGTCAGGGTGAGCCGGTCGCTGGAGACCAGGCTGCGGTAGCGCTGCTCGTTGTCGATCCACAGCCCGGACAGGAACGTGGCGTGCGCGAGCCAGCTGCCGCCGCCCGCGGTCGACGAGGTGAGCCATCCGCTGCGGGCGGAGAAGCCGGCCTTGGTGAGCCGGTCGCCGTTCTCCGCCAGCGACTTGAGGACCGCGCCGTTGAACGCGGGGTTCTCCAGGGCGTCCCGGCCGTAGCTCTCCACGAATGAGATCAGCACGTCGTTCTTCTTCAGCGCGGTGAGCAGTTGGTCGGCGGGCCGGTCCCGGTACGCGTCGACCAGCACCTCCGCGGCGAACTGCTTGCGGTCGCGCAGGTCGTTCGGCAGAGCGAGCGCGGTGTGCGCGGCGAGGTCGGCGGCGGTGTGCGAAGCGACCGGGATGCCGCCGATCAGCTGGAAACCCATGGCGAACAGGGCCACCCAGGCGACACCCACCGCGCCGAGGCCCCGCCAGGCCCCGGCGCGGTGGGCGGTCAGGACGCCGCTCAGCCGTACGACCGCCCAGGTCATCCCGGCGATCAGGGCAGCGGCGAGGAGGAGGGCGCCGACGGCGATGCCGATCGCGGCGGCGCGTCCCATCGAGTCGACCATGAAGTTGAAACCGTCGTCGAAGAGCACCCAGTCGAGGACCGGGTCGAACCGGCGGGCCAGCACGGCGAAGAAGCCGATGTCCACGAGCTTCACCACGGTGAGCGCGCCGAGCAGCGCACCCAAACCGATGGCGACCGGCCGCCGGAACCGTCCCGGCAGCAGAAGCAGGAGGATCCCGAGGATCACCGCTTCGATCGGTACGCGCAGCAGCGCGGTGTGCACCGAGTTGCCGGGCGGCAGCCGGAAGATCTGGTCCGGCACGATCAGCGCCAGGAAGACCACGACCACGGCGAGTCCCGTGGTCAGGTGCCGCAGGACTCGGCGATACGACTTCTTTTCGCTCACGGTCTGTTCATACGCCTGAGCGGCCCGGGCGGTTCGAAGGGGTACCCATGACAAAAGTCAGTGGATGAGTGAGTGCTCGCTCATTAAGCTTCGCGCCATGGAATCCCGACGCAGACGCGTCCCGGCCCTGGCGCCGGAGGAACGGCGGGCCGCCCTCATCGCGGCGACCATCCCGCTGCTGCACGAGCACGGCCTGGACGTGAGCACCCGGCAGATCGCCCACGCGGCCGGCGTGGCCGAGGGGACGATCTTCGGCGTCTTCGAGAGCAAGAGCCAGCTCGTGGTCTGCTCGATGGTGAAGGCGCTCGACCCGCAGCCCACGCTCGACGCCCTCGCCGCCATCGACCCCCAGGCCGACCTGCGGATCCGGGTGGCCGACGCGGCCGAGCTGGTGCACGCCCGCTTCATCGAGCACGCGCACCTGATGAGCGAGGCCCGCAAGTTGATCTTCGACAACAAGCCGGATCCGGAGGCACAGGCCCAGATGGCCGCGTCCCGGGAGCGGCTGCACCTCGCGATCGTCCTGCTCTTCCTGCCGGACGCGGCACGGTTGCGAGTCTCCGCCGACCGGGCCGCCCGGCTGTTGCTGCTGCACTGCGGCGCCAACGCGTTCGGGCCGTTCGGCGAGCCCGGGGCGTTCAGCGGCGCAGAGCTGGCGACCCTGCTGCTCGACGGCATCCTGACCCACACATCCGAACGGGGGGATCAGCCGACATGCTGATCAAACTGCTTCGCGTCCATCTGCGGCCGTACCGGACGGCGATCACCCTCGTGGTCCTGTTCCAGTTCCTGCAGACGCTCGCGACGCTCTATCTGCCGGCGCTCAACGCCGACATCATCGACAACGGCGTGGTCCAGGGTGACACCGGCTATGTGATGCGGGTCGGCGCCGGCATGCTCGGCATCACGCTCGTGCAGATCGCCGCGCAGGCCGTGGCGGTGTATTTCGGCGCCCGGACCGCGATGGCGGTCGGCCGTGACCTGCGCGCCTCGATCTTCGAGCGGGTGCAGACGTTCTCGGCACGCGAGGTCGGGCAGTTCGGCGCCCCGTCGCTGATCACCCGGAGCACGAACGACGTCCAGCAGATCCAGATGCTGGTGCTGCTCACGTTCACGCTCATGGTGTCGGCGCCGATCATGTGCGTCGGCGGCATCGTGCTCGCGCTGCGCGAGGACGTTCCGCTGTCCGGCCTGCTGCTGGTGATCGTCCCGGTGCTGGTCACCGTGATCGGCCTGATCATCGCGAAGATGCGGCCGCTGTTCCGGTCCATGCAGGAGCGCCTCGACCGGGTCAACCAGGTGATGCGCGAGCAGATCACCGGCATCCGGGTGATCCGCGCGTTCGTCCGGGACGACCACGAGCGGGCCCGTTACGAGGTCGCCAACGACGAACTCACCGACGTCTCGCTGCGGGTCGGCCGGATCATGGCGCTGATGTTCCCGACCGTGATGCTGATCGTGAACCTGTCCAGCATCGCGGTGGTCTGGTTCGGCGGCCACCGGATCGACTCCGGCGGCATGCAGGTCGGCGAGCTGACCGCGTTCATCAGCTACCTCATGCAGATCCTCATGTCGATCATGATGGCCACCTTCATGTTCATGATGATCCCGCGCGCCGAGGTCTGCGCGGAACGGATCAAGGAGGTGGTGGACACCGAAAGCAGCGTCACGCCGCCTGCGGCGCCGGTCACGACGCTGGCCCGCCATGGCGAACTCGAGCTCCGCGACGTCGACTTCCGCTATCCGGGGGCCGAGGCCGCAGTGCTTTCGGGGGTACGCCTGAAAGCGCGCCCCGGTGAGGTGACAGCGATCATCGGCTCCACCGGCAGCGGCAAGACCACCCTGCTCAACCTGATTCCCCGGCTCTTCGACGCCACCGGCGGCGCGGTCCTGGTCGACGGCGTCGACGTGCGCGAGTTGGACCCGGCCCTGCTCTCCCGGACCGTCGGGCTGGTCCCGCAGCGGCCCTACCTGTTCAGCGGCACAGTGGCGTCCAACTTGCGCTACGGCAACCCGGACGCTACCGACGAGGATCTCTGGGCCGCCCTGACGATCGCCCAGGCCCGGTCGTTCGTCGAGTCGATGGACGGGCAGTTGGACGCGCCGATTGCGCAGGGAGGCACCAACGTCTCCGGTGGCCAGCGGCAACGCCTGGCGATCGCCCGGACCCTGGTGCACCGGCCGGAGATCTACCTGTTCGACGACTCGTTCTCGGCGCTCGACTACACCACCGACGCGGCGCTGCGAGCGGCCCTGACCGAGCACATCACGGACGCCACCGTCGTGATCGTGGCGCAGCGGGTGAGCACGATCCGCGACGCCGACCGGATCATCGTGCTGGACGACGGCAAGGTGGTCGGCACCGGCACACACGACGAGCTCATGGAGACCAACCCGACGTACCGCGAGATCGTGCTCTCGCAGCTCACGGCAGAAGAGGCGGTTACCCGATGACCTCGCCTGACCGGCCGCAGCCGCGGCCCATGGGCGGCCCGCCGGCGGCCCGGATGATGATGGCGGGCGGACCGCCGGAGAAGCTCCAGGACTTCAAAGGCTCCACGAAACGCCTGCTCGGGCTCCTGAAACCGCAGCGTGCCCTGGTCGGTGCGGTGCTCGTGTTCGGCATCGCGAGCGTGACGCTTTCGGTGCTCGGCCCCTATCTGCTCGGCCACGCCACCAACGTGATCTTCGATGGGGTGATCGGCCGGATGCTGCCGGCCGGCCTCACCAAGGACCAGGCCGTCGCCGGCCTCCGCGACAGCGGCCAAGGCAGCCTCGCCGACGTGGTCGCCGGCTCCGGCGCGATACCCGGCCAGGGCATCGACTTCACGCGGCTCGGTCAGGTCCTCGCCTGGGTCACGGTGATCTACCTGTTCGCCTGGGTGTTCGGCGTGTTCCAGGGCCGGATCACCGCCCGGGTGGTGCAGACCGCGGTCTACGACCTGCGCAACCAGGTCGAGGCGAAACTGGCCCGGCTGCCGCTCTCCTACTTCGACAAGCAGGCGCGCGGCGAGGTGCTGAGCCGGGCCACCAACGACACCGACAACATCGCGCAGACCCTGCAACAGACGTTCGCCCAGCTCGTCACGGCGCTGCTGA
Organism: Actinoplanes sp. NBC_00393; assembly: GCF_036053395.1. NCBI lineage: Bacteria > Bacillati > Actinomycetota > Actinomycetes > Micromonosporales > Micromonosporaceae > Actinoplanes > Actinoplanes sp. NBC_00393. The sequence continues at coordinate 6,627,184 of NZ_CP107942.1, forward strand.
TGATCGTCGGCGTACTCGGTGTGATGTTCTGGATCTCCCCGCTGCTCGCGCTGATCGCGCTGGTCACCGTGCCGGTGTCGATCCTGCTGACCACGGCGATCGGCAAGCGGTCGCAGCCGCAGTTCGTCGCACAGTGGAAGGTCACCGGCCAGCTGAACGGCCACATCGAGGAGATGTTCACCGGGCACACCCTGGTCAAGGTCTTCGGCCGGCAACACGAGGCTGCTTCTGTCTTCAGAACCCACAATGATCGCCTATACGAGTCGAGCTTCCGGGCCCAGTTCATCTCCGGCCTGATCCAGCCGGCCATGATGTTCATCTCGAACGTCAACTACGTGCTGGTCGCGGTCGTCGGCGGGCTGCGGGTCGCGTCCGGCACGCTGACGCTCGGCGAGGTGCAGGCGTTCATCCAGTACTCCCGGCAGTTCAGCCAGCCGCTCACCCAGGTCGCCAGCATGGCCAACCTGGTGCAGTCCGGCGTGGCGTCGGCCGAGCGGGTCTTCGCCCTGCTCGACGCTCCGGAACAGTCGCCGGACCCCGCTCCGGTCCCACTCGACCGGGTCCGCGGGCAGATCGCGTTCGAAAACGTGTCGTTCCGCTATCTGCCGGACAAGCCGCTGATCGAGAACCTGTCGCTGACCGTCGAACCCGGGCAGACTGTGGCCATCGTCGGACCGACCGGCGCCGGAAAGACGACGCTGGTCAACCTGCTGATGCGGTTCTACGACGTGACCGGCGGGCGGATCACCCTGGACGGGGTGGACATCGCGACCATGCCCCGCGAACAGCTGCGCTCGCAGATCGGCATGGTCCTGCAGGACACCTGGCTGTTCGGCGGGACCATTGCGGAAAACCTGTCCTACGGAGCATCGGATCCCTCCCCCGCGTCGGTGCGACGGGCCGCGGAAGCCGCCCACGTCGACGGCTTTGTTCGGACTCTGCCAGAGGGGTACGACACTTTGATTGACGAGGAAGGCTCCAACGTCAGCGCCGGCCAGAAGCAGCTGATCACCATTGCCCGGGCTTTCCTCGCCGAGCCCAGCATCCTGATCCTGGACGAGGCGACCAGTTCGGTCGACACCCGCACCGAGGTCCTGATCCAGCGGGCCATGGCCACCTTGCGGACCGGCCGGACCAGCTTCGTGATCGCCCACCGCCTCTCCACCATCCGCGACGCCGACGTGATCCTGGTGATGGAGAACGGCTCCATCGTCGAACAGGGCACCCACGACTCCCTGATCGCGGCCGACGGCGCGTACGCCCGCTTGTATTCCGCCCAGTTCGCCCAGGCAGTCGCCGAAGTGGACTGACCAGGTATCCAGATACGGAACGGGGGCGGCCATCCAGCCGCCCCCGTAACGCTTGACTTGCTGCTTACTTGACGTTGACCCGCTTCAGGGCCGTCCAGCTGCTGTTCAAGATGCCCATGTCAGCGTTGCCGGTGACCATGGTCCGCAGAATGAGCTGGTTGGTCCGGGTCGTGACGGACCGCGTGTGCGAGCCATCCGCGCCGAGCTTGCCCGTGTACAGGTTCTGCCAGGCGCCGTTGACGTAGTTCTGCACCGTCACCGTGGAGCCCGCCGCCCTCGGGTTACCCGCGACCGTGACACTCACCTTGTCCCGGCTGGGCGAAGAAGCCCGCAGACTCGGGTTCTGCTTGACCCGAACAGTGACCTCGTTGTCGGAGAACATGTCGCCGACCGCGGTCTGGAACACGTATCCCTGCCCGATCCACCGAGCAATCGAGAAGTTGCCGGACGCGTTCGCCGTACCGGACGCCATCCGGGCGCCCTCGGCTTGGCTGCCCATCGCCCGGCCCCACAGCTCGACAGTGCTGCCGGGCTCAGCCATACCGGTAAAGGTCACGATGCCGCCACCGACCAGCGTGGTGGTCGTCGTGCTGATGGTGGGAGCGGTGGGCTCCGGATCGGTCGGGTCCGTCGGGTCGGTCGGGTCCGTCGGGTCAGTCGGGTCCGTCGGATCCGTCGGATCGGTTGGCGTAGTGCCGCCGTCACTGGCCGCGATAGTGATGACGCCGTCGGTCACGCTGCCAACGTTGCCCACACCGAAACCGGAAGCCAAGATCGACTCGGCTGGCTCGGCTGTGGCATCGTCGGTGATCGGGATGCTGACGATGGCCTTCTTGGTGCCCGGCAGAGTGCCTGCCTCGATGGTGACAGCCTGCACACCCGGGTTACTGAAGTCGTCCGGGCTGGCGGCTCGGTGACCGTCGGCCGCGCTTCCCACGAAGGTCACGTTGACCCGGGTCTCCGAGGCTGACATTCCGGTGACAGTGCCGGTGACGGCGACCGTTTGGCCCTCTTCAGTCGTCACACTGTCGACCTCGAGGTCAGGCGCCTCGTCATCATTGGTCAGGGTGACTGTCGCGGTCTTTGCTGTGGAGCTACCGAGGAAGGCATCGCTCGCGGCGGCGGAGATGTTGATCGCGTCGTCGCCCTCATGGATGCTGTCCCCGTTAACCAGGGCAATTGCATATCCGGTCATCGTGCCTGCCGGGATGGAGACCGTGCCGCCGAGCAGAGTGTAGTCGCCACTGCCCACAGTCGACGTAAGTGTGCCCGATGCGGTTCCGGTGGCAGTCAACGGCACGGAGATGTCGTGGTCACTGGCATTGCTCAGCTTCACCGGGATCAGGACCGCCGACGCGTCGTTGCCTTCCGCCAGCGTGTTGTCGGTCACGCTGATCGTCGGTGCATCGTCATCGTCCGTGATGCTGATCGTGGCATCGCCAGAGGCGGCAAGGCTGGTGTCTGAACTGGGCGAGGTGAATTCGATGAGGAAGGTCTCGGCACCAGCGGTCGTACCATTTACCCGGCCGCTTGCCCCCTCATCAATGGTGTCGCCGATGATGTCGACGGTGAAGGTCTGCGAGGTCGTTCCGGCCGGAAATACCAGCTGGCCGCTGTTCCTGACATAGTCGAGGCCAGCCACGGCATCACCCACGGCGGGCGTGACACTGTTGTTCGCAGTGTTCCAATTAGCGGTGACCGTCTGCCCGGATGCTCCGCTCAGGTTGGCGGTGAGGGTCACAGTCTTGCGACCGTCATTTCCTTCGGTGACCGTTCCCCCACTGACACTCACCGTCGGCGCAGCGTCGGAACCCGCATCGGCGATGGTGCCGTTCACCTTCGTCGTCGCACCCAGCGTCGCGTTGGTCGGCTGCGAAATCTCAATGGCGTATTCCTCGGGTGACAGCTCCTTGAGACCGTCACCGCTCAGCACGATCGGAATGTCGTAGGTCGTGCTGCCGGGCGCGATGGACAGTACCCGGCCAGTCGAGGCGGGATACGGGAAGTCGGTCCCCGGCACCGCCTTCCCCCGGCCCGCTGTCGCCGGCGAGGCGTCAACAGCGTCCCAGCGGAAGCCGATAACCTGCTCAGATCCGCTGCTCGCGGTAACCGTGTAGGTCACCGTGTTGCCCTCGGTCTGTGTGCCGGCCTTTGAAAGTGAGAGCGTCGGCATTGTCTCGTCGTCGGTGATGCTGACCGTGATCGGCGTGGACGTGGTAGTCGCGTTTACCAGCGCCCCAGGTGTGACAGTGAAAGTTTGTGGCCCGCCTTCGTACACAGTGTCATTGATAATCGGGATCGATACGGTCTTGACCGTCTCGCCAGGCGCGAAGGAGAACGTCCCTGTGGTCGTGGTGTAGTCCTGACTCGCGGTTGCCGTCCCGTTCGCCGTCGAGTAATCCGCAGTCACGGTCTGCCCCGAGGGCGCCGACAGCGTCGCGGTGAGCGTGACCGACCCGCCATTCTCGGCAACGGTGGTCTTGTCCGTGGAGTACGTGACGGTAGGTGTCGGGTCATTGTCGGTAATAGCCGCGTTGATCACCTCCGACTCCATTGCAACGTTGGAGGCTACAAAGGTGATCGTGTAGTTCTCGGTCGCCTCATCAAAGGCATCGTCGATCACATTGACGGTGGCGGTCTTGGTTTGCGCCGCGCCGCCGACGATAGCATCGAATGTGATTGTGCCGGTCGTGGCAGCAAAGTCGGCGGCGGAGGTTGCTGGCCCACTGCCAGGCGTGATAGTCCAGGTCACTGTCGAGCCCGCGAAGTCCACACCACCAGCAGTTGCGGCACGCACGATGCTGAAGCTGATAGCCGCCCCGCCTTCGGTGCCGGCGCCGTTGCCAGTGACGGTATAGCCAGTAATTGCCGCTGCTGCAGGCGAACTGATCATCAGCGTCGGCACGAGGCCCACCACACCGGCCACAGCTGCCGACAACACCGTTCGCAGGGCCTTCTTGCCACGCAGCGCGAACGGAACCGAGCCGCTCTTGGCCGCATGGGCTTCTTGATAGCGCATGTGTTTTCTTTCTCCTTCGGCGGCTGGGCTACCTCCGTCCGGGGAGGCCCCTAGCTTTGCGTCCCCGCCTCGCAGCGGGTTTGCCTGTTCGGGTACCGCACCTGAGGGGGCGGCTGGGGTACCGATAAATCGGTTGTGAGCAGCGCAAACGCTCGATCGAAGGTTCCTCATGAGGTCGCGCCATCCGTAATCTAACCGGCGTAACGCACCCTTACCGGCGGAACAGAATTTTTCTCCTAAATCCCCCAGCAGTCCGCAGGTGGCACGCCGGACCCGGGGAACCCGCGAAGAAGATCAGCGATCACAGCCCGCCAGCGCCCACTGCGGCCACAGCCATCCCGGCGACACCGCGGCCCTCATGACGATCTTGTGACCCCGCGCTGCGGCGAAGAGCCAGCGGCGGCACACGGGCCAGCCGGAAAGCCAGGTCAGAGCAGGCCGTGGCGCATCGCCGTGGTTACGGCGGCGGTGCGGTCGGCGACGTCCAGCTTGTTGAAAGTTCGCAACAAGTGGGTCTTGACCGTCGCCTCGCTGATGAACAGCTGTTTGCCGATCTCGGCATTCGTAAGACCAGCCGCGACCAACCTCAGCACCTCGGTCTCGCGTGCTGACAAGGCCGGTGGGGCCGGGCTACGCACCTGCCGGACCAGCGTCGACGCGACGCTCGGCGCCAGCACGGTCTCGCCGCGGGCGGCCGCCCGCACGGCGTCCGCCAGCTCCGTCGGCGAGGCGTCCTTCAGCAGGTAGCCGGAGGCGCCGGCCTCGATGGCGCGCAGGATGTCACGGTCCGATTCATAGGTGGTGAGGACCATGACCCGTATCCCGGAGGAGCTCGACAGGATCTGGGCGGTGGCGTCCACCCCGTCGCCACCGGGCATTCGGAGGTCCATCAGCACGATGTCGGGTCGTTCGGCCAGGGCCAGCGCGACGCCTTCGGTGCCGGAGGAGGCCTCGCCGATCACGGTGAGATCGGGCTCGGCGTCGAGCATGCCGCGCAAGCCCATCCGGACCACGGGGTGATCGTCGACGAGCAGGATGCGGATCACGCGGGGATCTCCAGTTCGACGGTGGTCCCGGATTCAGGGGAGCTGTGGATGGTCAGCGTGCCGCCCACCTGACCAGCCCGGGACCGCATGCCGGGCAGCCCGAACCCGCCCTCCGCGGAGGCGTCGAAGCCGACACCGTCGTCGCGGACGACCAGGCGCACCGAGGAGGGCGTGTACGCCAGCAGCACCGCAACCTCCGAAGCCGAAGCGTGCCGGCGCACGTTGGTCAACGCCTCCTGGGCCGCGCGCAGCAGCACGACCTCGACCCGGGTCGGCAGGTCACGCGGTTCACCGGTGACGCGCGAGGTGCAGGGCACGCCCGCCTCTTCGGCGAATCGGGTGCTCTGCCGGCGTACGGCGAAAGGCAGTGAAGAGGAAGCCAATGCCGACGGTGACAGAGCCGCGATGAGCGCCCGCGATTCGGCCAGGTTCTCGCGAGCGGTACGCACCGCGAGCGCGAGTCGCTCGTCGCGAAGCGACGGGTCGGCGGCCTGGATGAGCGTGATGATGCTGGTGAAGCCCTGCGCGAGGGTGTCGTGGATCTCGCCGGCCAGGCGGTTGCGTTCGGCCGCGACGCCGGCCTCGTGGGAGAGCCGGGCGAGTTCGGCGCGGCTGGCCTCGAGTTCGGCGATCAGCTGGGCGCGCTGTTCGCTCTCCTCGGCCATTCTGGTGATCCAGACGCCGATGCAGATGCCGGCGGCGGTGGAGATTGCCGCGATGACCAGGTCGATGGCGATCCCGCCGGGGTCGGCCCGGAGCTCGGCGACGACCGGGATCAGGTTGGCGATCAGGACCAGGACGACCGCCGTGCGCAGCGGGACCAGCATGAAGAACACCGGGATGACCATGAACATCAGCCAGGTGGACAGCGGCACGGCGAACACCGCCACGCCGAAGAGCAGCAGCTGGACGAGGCTGACCAGCAGTGCCGGGGTGCCCTGCTCGTCACGCAGGATCAGCGGGCGGGCGGCGAAGAGGTAGAGCAGCCCGATGGCCGCGATGGCGCCCACCGCGATCGCCTGCCGAGCGGGTGAGAACCAGTCCGTGGCGATGGCCGCGGCCGCCACGGCGACCACGACCACCACGAAATACAGGTCCCAGAGCCGGAGGGACGGTGACGGGGTCACTGGTTTCGGGAGGTCCAGCGGAACGTCACCAGGCACAGCACCAATCCGATCACACACCAGATGCCGAGCACCATGGCCACCATGCCGAGATCCCAGGTGCCGCCGATCTCCTGGGCCTTCGCCTCGTCCGGCAGGAAGACGTACCGGAAGCCTTGCGCCATCCAGCGGACCGGGAAGAGCGACGCGAAGTTCTCCAGCCAGTCCGGCAGCTGGCTCATCGGCTGGATGAAGACGCCGGAGACGAACTGCAGCGCGACCACCGGCACGTTCAGGATGGCGCCGGCGTTGCGGGCGTTCTTGACCAGCGCGCTGACCGCGATGCCGAGCAGCGAGCAGCAGATCACCGAGAGCAGGAAGATCCAGGAGAAGGTCACCCAGTGGCTCGCATCGGGCAGCGGCATATCGAAGATCAACACCCCGACCAGGAGCAGCACGGCCGCCTCAGCGACGCTCAGCGCGAGCACCAGGAGGGCTTTCCCGATGAGGTACGCCGAAGCCGGCATCGGTGTCCCCCGGAGCCGCTTGAGCGTCCCGTCCTCCCGGTCCATCGCCAGGCCGGAGCCCATGGTCACGAACGCCGTGTTCAGGATCCCGTACGCGACCATGCTCGCCGTGAAGACCTGGCTCGCGCTGACCCCGGAGTCGTTGTACTCGTCCCCGAAGATCGTCCCGAACAGCAGCAACAGCATCGCCGGGAAGAAGAAGGTGAAGACCATCGCGGTCTTGTCCCGCAGGAACTGCAGCAGCTCCACGTGACCACGACTGACGCTCATCCCAAGGGTGGTCATCGGGCTGCTCCGATCAGGCTGAGGTAGGTGTCTTCGAGGGTCGGCCGGGCGATGGTGAGCGAGGTCAGGTCGACGCCGTCCTCGAGCAGCCGGCGCAGCAGCGGTGCGGGGTCGGCGTGCTGCTCGGTGTGCGTCACGCCGTTCTCCCGCCATTTGACGACAGCGTGTGCTGCGGCCCGCCCGCCCAGCGTCGTCGGGGTGCCTTCGGCGACGATCCGGCCGTCGGCGATCACCGCGAGCCGGTCGGCGAGGGCTTCCGCCTCGTCCAGGTAGTGGGTGGTGAGCAGGATGGTGGTGCCGTCGCCGGCCAGCGTGCGGATCAGGTCCCAGAACTGGCGGCGCGCCTCCGGGTCGAAACCGGTGGTCGGCTCGTCGAGGAAGAGCAGCTCGGGACGGCCCACGATGCCGAGGGCCACGTCGACACGGCGTCGTTGGCCGCCGGAGAGCGTACGGATCTTGCTGTTGCGCTTCGCGGTGAGGCCGACCAGGTCGATCACCTCGTCCGGCCGGCGCGAGTCCGGATAGAAGCCGGCGATGTGCCGGACCATCTCGTGCACGGTCAGGTCGGCCGCGTCCTCGGCGTCCTGCAGCACGATGCCGATCCGGGTACGCCAGGCCGAGCCCGCCTTGCCCGGGTCCTCGCCGAGCACGCGCACGTCGCCGCCGGAACGCCGGCGGTGACCCTCCAGGATCTCGACCGTGGTGGTCTTGCCCGCGCCGTTCGGTCCGAGCAGCGCGAAGACCTCGCCGCGGGCGACGACGAGATCGATTCCCGCGACCGCGTCCCGGTCGCGATATGTCTTACGAAGTCCACTTACCTCGATGGCTTCCATGCAGACGATCGTGCCGTGACGGGGTACCCCGGCGGGACGTCCGCGCGGCTGTCACCGGCTGTCAACCGATCGATGGACAGCGGCTCACTCCCACCGGAAGTTGCGGGCCGCCGCGGTCAACCAGACGACCGCCCACAGTCCCAGGCTCAGCCAGATCGAGAACGGCACCGACCCGCCGGTCATGGTCTCCCGTAGCGCGTGCGCGTGCGCGGCGAGCGGCAGCAGGAACCAGCCGACCGTGCCCAGGTCCGGCGCGGCGAACATGATGCCGCCGACCGACAGCATCACCACGTAGATCAGCGTGGCGGCGCCCGTGGTGGTCTCCGGTTTCAGCACGCTGGCCAGCAGCAACGCCAGGCCGCTGTAACCGGCCACGGCCAGCACGGTCACGCCGGCGGCAGGAAGCAGCGCCTCGGGATGTGGGCGCCACCCGACCGCGAAGCCGACCAGCGCCAGGACCGCGACCTGGAGCACGATCTGCACCAGCACCGAGCCGGTCTTGGCCAGCAGCAGCCCGGGCCGGGTCAGCGGCGAGGCGCCGAGCCTTTTCAGTACGCCGTAACTGCGCTCGTAACCCGTGGTGATCGCCTGGCCGGTGAAAGCCGTCGACATCACGGTCAGCGCCAGCACCCCGGGAACCACGAAACCCAGCCGGTCATCGGTGGGCAGATTGGTCACCTCGAACAGGCCGGCACCGAGCAGAACCAGAAGCGGTACGCCCATCGCCAGCACAACGGCCTCGCCACGGCGGGCGGTCAGCAGCAGTTCCATCCGGAGCTGCTTGCCGATGATTGTGCGCATCGGGGCCCGGCCGGGAGCGGGCGTAAAGGTTCCGGCGCTCACTCGGCGGCTCCTACGGTCAGATTCTCCCTGCTCAAGGACAGGTAGACGTCCTCGAGCGTACGGCGGCGACTGCTCACCGCGGTGACGTGCGCGTCCACTGCGGCGAACCAGCCCAGCACGTCGGCCAGGCCCTTGGTGTCGAGTTCGCCGGCAATCGCGTACTCACCCGGCGAGCTCTCGGTGACCTTGCGGTGCGCCCGCAGGCCGGTCAGGTCGAGACCCGGATCGGCCCGGACCTCCAGCAGGTCGATCCCGGCCGCGGCGGTCAACTCGGCCGGTGTGCCGGTCGCCGCGACCTTCCCGGCTCGCATGATCACCACATCGTCGGCGAGCCGCTCGGCCTCGTCCAGCAGGTGTGTGGTGAGCAGAACCGACACCCCGTCAGCCCGCAGCTCCTCGATCAGCTGCCAGGTGGTGTGCCGGGCCTCGGTGTCCATGCCGGCCGTCGGCTCGTCCAGGAAGACCAGCTCGGGGCGGCCGACCAGGGCGACGGCCAGGCTGAGCCGCTGCTGCTCGCCACCGGACAGCCGGCGGAACCGGGTGCGCTCCACTTTGCGCAGACCCAGCCGGTCCAGCAGCATCTCGGTGTCGAGCGGGTTGGCGGCGAATGAGGCGAACAACCGCAGGATCTCCCCGGCGGCCGCCCACGGGTAGACGCCACCGGACTGCAACATGATCCCGAGCCGGGGCATCAGCTCGTCGTGGTCGCTGACCGGGTCGAGCCCGAGAACCCGGGCCTCACCCGCGTCCGGCCTGCGGAAACCCTCGCACACCTGGAGCAGGCTGGTCTTCCCGGCACCGTTGTGGCCGAGCAGGGCGAGCACCCGCCCGCGTGGCACGCACAGCGACACGCCGTCCACCGCTGTCGTGTCGCCCCAGCGCACGACGGCGTCTCGTACCTCAACCGCGGCCACGTCGCCACCCTCCACGAGTCCCGCCCCACCAGGTCTGCCCTGTTTCCGTCCGCCACGGCCACCTTACGGCGAAGCCGGCCGGCCCTTGCCTTGCCCGTCCGCGAGATGGAATGCCTCACCCTCTGTACTACCCCGGGCCCTCAGGCTCCCGGACAGCCGCACGCGATGAACCACCCGCCAGGAATGAATGCTGCTCGTTGCTCCCTCCGGGCGGCGGCCAGGCTGGTCAGGGTGCGGTTGGGTAGGGTGCCCGGAATGAGTGACCCGACCGTGGTGGAGATCTACACCGACGGAGCGTGCGTGCCGAACCCCGGACCGGGCGGGTGGGGCGCTGTTCTCCGGTACGGCCGGGCGGAGAAGGATCTCTGTGGCGGCGAGGCCAACCCGACCACGAACAACCGGATGGAACTGATGGCGCCGATCCGCGCCCTCGAAACGCTGAACCGGGCCCCACTGGTCGTGCACATCTACACCGACAGCGTTTACGTCCGGGACGGCATCACCAAGTGGATCCCCCGGTGGAAGGCCAACGGCTGGCAGACCGCCGCACGCCAGCCGGTGAAGAACGTCGACCTGTGGCAGCGCCTCGAAGAAGCCGTCCGCCGGCACGAGGTGCAGTGGCACTGGGTGAAAGGCCACGCCGGACACCCCGAGAACGAACGCGCCGACCGTCTCGCCGCCCGGGGCCTGCGCGAAGCCCTCGGCCAGAGCTGACCCGGCCGGGCTCAGCCGGAGTCCGCAGACTCCCGGTAGGCGGACCACACCTTCTTGGGCACGGTCATCGTCCAGGCGTCGATGACCAGCTCGGTCATCCGCTCCCGGTCCAGGCGCTCGAGCCAGGCCTCCACCCAGTGATATCGCAGGTCGGATGGTCGGGGCAGATGGAAGGTCTCGGGGTCGGAGGCGATCAGGGCGTCCCGCTCCTCCTTGGGATAGCCGAAGCCCATCTCGGTCTCGTCCCGGGAGAACGCGACATAGACGATGCGGCCGACCCGGAACTTGACCCTGTCCCGGATCAGGTGCTCCTCGCTGCGTGGCAGGTCGCGCGCGACCCGGCGTACGTCATCGATGGTGACCATGCCGAGGACGGTAGTCCGGGGGTACGACACTTTCCGGCGCGGCGCCGGAGGGGTCATCCGCCGCGCGGACGGGGCACGTGCGGGTCGACCGGCTCGTCCGGGGGGACCACCTTGGCCCGGGCCACGCGGTCCGGTGGCAGCACATAGGTGGCAGCGCGGACCAACTCCTCCGGTACGGTGTGCCGCCCCCGCCGCGGCTCGGGTTCGCGCTGCTCGGGCACCAGGTCGGCGACGCCGGACCAGCGCGGGTCGGGCAACGACGAGTAGGTGACGCCGCCGGTCGCCGCGGGAGGTGGCAGCCCCGGACCGGTGTGCGGGGGCGGCGCCGGGAAACCGGGCGCGACCTGCGGAACCGGTTTGGTCGGCCCCTCGACCGGCGCGGGCGGCAAGGGCGCAGGGGGCACCGGAACTGTGGGCGATTCCTGCGCTGCGGCGTCCGCGGGGACACTGGCCGACCCTTGGACCGGGCCGCGATCACGGCGGCGGCCGGCTGCTCTCGCGGCCATGCTGAAGACGTTGCGGGTGGCGGAGTCGTATCCATGGCGGAATGCCTGTTCCCGGTCCGGCCCGCTCTGGTGCCGCTGGTGCACCCGGCCGATGGCGTATCCGGTGCAGGCCAGCAGCGAGGCAAGCAGGAGCAGAAGGATCACGATGTCGCCCGGTGCGGTCATCGGCGGGTCCACGGGGTGCGCTCGCTCATGCCAGCATTGTGGCCATTTTGATAGACCGCGAGCTATGGCCCGTTTGACTTACCACGAATGAATTAGCTCGAAGGCTCAACCTTGGCGAGCCGGCTTTCTAGGTGTTCTGACCGATGTCCGGCCTCCGGCCGCGACCCATGCTGGCCGAAAGGAGAAAGGAGACGGTTCGATGGCGAAGTTCATGGACGTGCACGACGGATTCTTCGGGGTCACCCAGGAGCAACTCGACGCCGCGCACGACGCCGATCTGAAGATCGAGGGCGAGGAGGGCGTGCATTTCGAGAAGGCGTGGCTGGACCGGGAGTCGGGAAAGGCGTTCTGCCTCAGCACCGCGCCGAGCAAGGAGGCGGTGATGCGGATCCATGAGCGGGCCGGTCATCCCACCACCGAGGTGTACGAGGTCACCGCCGAGGTATGACCAAGATCATCTTCGTCGCTCTGCGTAAGGACGCGGTGATAGGTCACGAGTTGACACCTTTAGGAGTGGAGTAGCACGGTAACCCCAGTTGTCCATATGAATGGGGTAGGCATGCTCTCCACGCGACGAGCCCTGGCGGCCGTCGTCAGCGTCGTGGTGCTGGCGGCGTCCGCCTGCGGTTCGGCTGACGAGGATTCCGGTTCCGCCAAGGTCGAGGTCTTCACCTGGTGGGCCGAGGGCGGCGAGAAGGCCGGCCTGGATTCCCTGGTCAGCCGGTTCGGCACGGCATGCCCCGGTCAGGAGTTCGAGAACGGCGCGGTGGCCGGCGGCGCCGGGATCAACGCCAAGCAGGTGCTCAACGCGCGGATCGCGCAGAACGACCCACCGGACACGTTCCAGGTCCACGCCGGAGCCGAGCTCGCCGACTACATCGCGGCCGGCCGGGTCCAGGACCTCTCCGCCGACTACGACTCGTGGGGCCTGCGCGCGGCCCTCCCCCAGGGACTGCTCGACGACCTCACTGTCGACGGCAAGCTCTACTCGGTGCCGGCGAACATCCACCGCGCCAACGTGGTCTGGGCCAACAGCCAGGTGCTCTCCGACGCGGGGATCCTGCAGGCGCCGAAGAATCTGGACGCGTTCCTGCAGGACCTGGCGAAGCTGCGCCGAGCGGGAGTCGAGTCCCCGCTCGCGCTCGGCCGGGACTGGACCCAGCTGATGCTGCTCGAGTCGGTGCTGATCGCCGACCTGGGCGCGAAGCGGTTCGCCGGGCTGTTCACCGGGGCGACCAGCTGGAAGAGCAAGGCGGTCCGCGGGGCGCTGAACGACTACGTCCAGCTGCTCGCCTACAGCAACGCCGACCGTGACGCGCTGGACTGGCCCGACGCGGAGCGGTTGCTCATCGACGGCCGGGCCGGCTACCAGGTGATGGGCGACTGGGAGGCCGCCGATCTGGCGGCGAAGAACTTCCAGGCGTACGAGTACTTCACGTTCCCCGGCACCGAAGGCGTCTTCCAGTGGCTCGCCGACTCGTTCGTGCTGCCCGACGGCGCCGGCAACCCGGACGGCACCCGGTGCTGGCTGAAGACCGTGGCCTCGGTCGACGGGCAGCGGGACTTCAACCTGGCGAAGGGCTCGATCCCAGCGCGGACCGATGTGGCCGGGGACGGGTTCTCGGCGTACCAGATGGACGCCATGGCGGACTGGAAGACAGCCACCCCGGTGCCCTCCTGCGCCCACGGTTCGGCCTGCTCACAGGACTGGCAGAACACCGTGAACGCCACCCTGGGCGCCTTCTCCACCGCGGCCGAAAAGGATGTCCCCGGTCTGCAGGCGGCTCTCGCCGCGACAGCAGCCCGGTACGTGCAGCAGTAGTACGGCACGATAGGGGTCATGGCCGATGAACGGGACGGCGTACCGCTGACCAACCTGGACCAGGAGCTCTTCCCCGACGCTGGCGTCACCAAGCGGGACCTGATCGATTACCTGGACGCGATGGCCGACCGGCTGATCCCGGTGCTGCGGGACCGGCCGCTCTCGGTGATCCGGGTGCTCCGCGGCCAGGACCAGTTCATGCAGAAGAACCTGCCCAAGTACACGCCGGACTGGGTGCCGCGGACCAAGATCTGGGCCGATGCTTCGCATCGCGAGGTGACGTACGCGCTGGGCAACGACCGCCGCACCCTGCTGTGGTTCGGCAACCAGCGGGCAGTCGAGTACCACCCGGCGCTGATGCTCGCCGGTTCACACCACCCGACCCACCTGATCATGGACCTGGATCCACCGGAGAACGGCGGATTCCGGCTCGCCGTCGCGGCGGCCCGGCTGGTTCAGCAGGTGCTCACCGAGGCCGGGATGCCCGGTGCGGTCAAGACCAGCGGGTCCAAGGGGGTGCACGTCTTCGTGCCGCTGGCCCCGGACGCCGCGCCGGAGGACGTCGCGGCTGTCCAGCGCGCCGTCGCGGCCCGCGCCGAACGGCTCGACCCCGACCTGGCGACGACCGCGTTCATCAAGGAGGACCGGCACGGCAAGGTGTTCCTGGACGCCACCCGGGCCGGCGGAGCGACCGTGGTCGCCGCGTACAGCCCGCGGATCCGGCCGGGCGCGCCGGTGTCGTTCCCGGTGGACTGGGCCGACCTCGACTCCGTGACGCCCGGCGACTTCACCGTACGCAATGCGGCCGGGCTGGCCGGTGACCGCGACCCGTGGGCGGAGGCGCTTCCTGGGCCGGTTCCGCTGGAAAAAGGGCTGGTCGAGGAGGGGCACACCATCCCGGTGGCCCGGGTCCAGGCCATGCACGAGGGCAAGCGGCGGGCCCGCGCGAAAAGGGCCGCGCAGGAATAACCGACTACACCGTACGGTGTACGCCGTACGCGGGAGGAGTCGATGCAGGTGACCACACCGGTACGACGCGCCCGCCCGGGGGACGAACCTAGCGTTCCCGGCATGACGAAGAACTTCACCTATGTGGCCGCCGCCCTCACCCTGGTGGGGGTCCCGGCCGGCATCGCGATCACCGGCGGCACGACCGACATCGTGATGGTCCCGAGCCTGGCGGCCGGGGTCGCCGGGCTGGTGCTGACCTCCCGCAGGTGGCCGGTCGCCTCGCTGATCATGACTCTGCTCGTCGTGGCGGGCTGGCGCTCGTCGTACCTGATCGACGCCGGCTGGATATGGCCGGCCACCGCCGCCTTCCTCGCCGTCGTGCTGGCCGGCCGGTTGCGGACCGCCGTCGTCATCGGCGTGACGGCGCTGGCGTACGCCTTCGCCTGGGACGGCTTCGTCACCATGCAGTCCTCCGACCAGGTGTACGCGCACGTCGGCGGCGAGGCGCTCTGGCTCGGCGCGGTGCTGGCCGGCGCCACGGCGTACCGGAACACGCTGCGCTGGCGTGCCGAGGTCGCCCACCGGATCTCCCGGGACGAGCAGCAGCGCGAGATCGACGCCCGCCGCCGCCGGGCCGAGGAGCGCGTGGAGATCGCCCGCGACCTGCACGACGTGGTCTCGCACACGCTGGCCGTCGTCGGCGTTCACCTCAACGTGGCCATGGACTCCTTCGAGGCCGAACCGGACGAGGCGAAGGCCTCGCTGAAACTCGCCCAGGAGGTGCGCAGCAAGGCCATGACCGACCTGCGCGCCCTGGTCGGCGTGCTGCGCGAGGGTGAGCTGCCCGCGCTGGAGAGCCTGGACCAGCTCCTCGACCAGGTCCGCGAGGCCGGGCTGAAGGTGTCGCTGAACGAGTTCGGCGACCCGGTCGACGTGCCCGCCCCGGTCGCCACCGCCGTCTACCGGGTGGTGCAGGAGTCGCTCACCAACACCGTCCGGCACGCCGGCGCCACCCGTGCGGTGGTCACTCTGCGCTACGCGCCGCACCGGGTCGTGGTGGACGTCCAGGACAACGGGCAGCCCGCGCCGGAGATCACCGACGGGCACGGCATCGCCGGGATGCGGGAACGGGTCGCGGCGCTCGGCGGCGCGCTCACCGCCCGGCCGGGTCCGAACGGGTTCACCGTACGTGCCGACATCCCGATCGCCGACGTCGTTGACGTCGTTCCGGAGTGAACATGCCCATCACGGTTCTCCTCGCCGACGACCAGCACCTGGTCCGCGCCGGTTTCCGCAGCCTGCTGCGGCGCGGTAGGGACATCGAGGTGGTCGGCGAGGCATCCACCGGCGACGAGGCGGTCCGCACCGCCCGGGCGCTGCAGCCGGACGTCGTCCTGATGGACATCCGGATGCCCGGCATGGACGGCATCACCGCGACGCGGGAGCTCCTGAAGACGCTGGCCACCAAGGTCATCATTCTGACCACCTTCGAGACCGACGAGTACGTCTTCTCCGCGCTCGCCGCCGGCGCCAGCGGCTTCCTGACCAAGGAGGTCGATCCGGACGGCCTGCGCACCGCGGTACGGGTGGTCGCCGCCGGGGACGCCCTGCTCTCCCCCAGCGTCACCCGCCGGGTCGTCGGCGAGTTCGCGCACCGCCCGGCGCCGGCCGCCGCCACCCCGGGCGGCAGCCGGCTGGCCGTGCTCACCGAACGGGAGCGCGAGGTCGTCCGGCTGGTCGCCTCCGGCCTCTCCAACGAGGAGATCGCCCGGGAGCTCGTGATCAGCCCGTTGACCGCGAAGACCCACGTGACCCGGGCGATCGCCAAACTCGGCGTCCGGGACCGGGTACAGCTGGTCATCGTGGCGTACGAGGACGGTCTGGTGGGCTGAAACACTCAGAAGCGACCCGTGCGGCCCGATGTCCCGGATGTCCACCCGAAGAGGTGGCGAACCCGGAGGCTCGTCGGATGCCAGTCAGCAAGGCAGCCCCGGACCCGATCGCGGAACGCCGCTGGGTCCGTCTCTGCGTCACCGTGGGTGCGCTGTTCGCCGTCCTCGCCGTCCTGATCGGCACCGGAGCCGGTGGCCCCGGCACCACCCGGGCGATCTGCCTCGGTTCGGTCCTCGCCGGGGCGGTCGCCGCCGCCGCGGCCTGCCTGTGGCGGTCACGCGGCTTCACCGGCCGGGCCCGCTGGGGTTGGACGACCTTCGGCGTCGGGCTGCTGAGCTGGGGTCTCAGCCAGTTCTCCTTCCTGCGCCAGGCCGGTCCACCGGTCGAGGCCACCCCGCTGCCCGTCGGACCGGGCCTCGGGATGCTGGGCATGGCGCTGGTCGCGGCCGGTCTGCTGATCCTGCCGAGCGCGAGTCAGCCGCTGGTCAACCGGATCCGCAGCGTTCTCGACGGTCTGCTGATCGCGGCGTCGCTCGTACTGGTCGGCTGGGTCTTCGCGATCCAGCCGCTGGCCGACCGGATCCCGGTCGGGCCGCCCTTCTACTACGCGCTGGTCTATCCGCTGGGCGGCATCGTGCTCGCCACCATCGCCGTCTACATGCTGCCGCAGCAGCGGAACCGGCACGGTTGCGGCGCGCACATGGCGTTCATCGCCGCAGGCCTGACGGCCTTCACCATTGCCGAAGCCGGGTACGCCTACCAGGGCCTGATCCACGACATCAGCGCCGGCCGGACCGCCGACCTCGGCTGGCTCGCCGGATACGCCCTCATCGTGATCGGCGCCGCGCGCCCGCGTACGCGGCCAGTCCCGCTGATTCCCCTGTCGGCGAGCGTCGGAACCGGCGCTGTGCTGCTGCCGTACGTCGCGGTCCTGGCCGCGGTCGGCGCCACCGTGCTGTTCCACGTGCAGAGCGGCGGCAGTCACCCGTTCGTCGCCTTCACCCGCTCCGGGCTGATCCTGCTCATCATCGGGCGGCAGCTGCTCACCCAGCTGGAGAACCGCGACCTCACCCGGACCCTGGAAGCCCGGGTCGCCGACCGTACCGCCGAACTGTACGCCCGTGAGCAGCAGTTCCACGCCCTCGTGCAGCACAGCTCGGACGTGGTGACGGTGGTCAGCCCGGAGGCCGACGTGATCTACCAGAGCGAGTCGGTACACCGGGTCCTCGGCTACGTGCCGCGGCACCTCACCGGTCGCCGCCTCACCCAGCTGCTCGACCCGGCATCCGGTCACCGGTTGGCCCAGGCGATGCGGCAGGTGGCGGGTCGTCCGTACGCCACCACGGTCTTGGAATTGACCGTCCCCCACCGCGACGGCCGGCCCCGCCAGGCCGAGATGACCATCACGAACCTGCTGGACGATCCGCACGTGAACGGTCTGGTCCTGAACACCCGGGACATCAGCGAGCGGATGGAACTGCAGGAACAGCTGGTGTACGAGGCGTACCACGACCCGCTGACCCGGCTCGCCAACCGTGCCCTGTTCCGCGACCGCACCGCCGCCGCGCTGGACCGGGGCGCCGACGCCACCGTGCTGCACCTCGACCTGGACGGCTTCAAGCGGGTCAACGACAGCCTCGGGCACCTGGCCGGCGACCAGCTCCTGGTCCAGGTCGCCGACCGGATCGGCGCCTGCGTCCGCGACACCGACCTGGTGGCCCGGTTCGGCGCCGACGAGTTCGGGGTGCTGCTCGAGGACGACGGCACCGACGAGGTGGCCCGGCGCATCCTGGACAACCTGGAGACGCCGATCGTCATCGGCGCCCGCCAGATCCACGTGCGCGCCAGCATCGGCCTGGCCGGCGCCGACCTTATCGGCGAAGTCGACAGCGACCACCCCGGCGAACGCGCCGAACAGCTCATGCGCAACGCCGACCTGGCCATGCACCACGCCAAGGCGGCCGGCGGCGGCGTCTTCGCCCGCTACCGCACCCGGATGCGCGACGGCCTGATCGAACGCCTCGAACTCGAATCCGACCTGCGTGCCGGCCTGGAACGCGGCGACCTGCGCCTGCACTACCAGCCGACGGTCGACCTGGAAACCCACGTGGTGGTCGGCTTCGAAGCGCTGGTCCGCTGGTCCCACCCCACCCGCGGCATGATCAACCCGCTGGACTTCATCCCGATCGCCGAGGCCACCGGCCTGATCGTCCCGCTCGGCCGCTGGGTCCTGCACGAGGCCTGCCGCCAGGCCGTCGCCTGGACGACGGCTGCCGGCGGCCGCCCCCTCAAGATGTCGGTGAACGTCTCGGTCCGCCAGTTCGACCAGCCCGACTTCGCCGAGACCGTCGCCGCCGTCCTCGCCGAAACCGGCATGCCCGCCGACCGCCTCTGCCTGGAGATGACCGAAAGCGTCCTGATGTCCGACACCGAGGCCAACCTCGAGCAGCTGGTCCGCCTCAAAGCCCTGGGCCTCACCCTGGCCATCGACGACTTCGGCACCGGCTACTCGTCGCTCGCCTACCTCCGCCGCTTCCCGGTCGACACCTTGAAGATCGACCGCTCCTTCGTCGAACGCCTCGGCGTCCTGGAGGACGACACCGCCCTCACCGACACCATCGTCCGCCTCGGCCGCAGCCTGGGCATGGCCACCGTCGCCGAGGGCATCGAAGAATTCGGCCAGCTGGCCGCCCTCCGCGAAATGGGCTGCGGTTTCGCCCAGGGCTACTACTTCTCCCGCCCGGTCCCCGCCGCCGAAGCCGGCCGCCTGTTCCTGGAAGGCGCCGAAACCCCCGCCTGACCCCACCCCTCTCCGGCCGGCCACCATCGCTACCTGTCAAGCCCGCCACCTGTTCAGCCGGCCAGCCTCGCCACCTGCTCAGCCCGCCACCTGTTCAACCGGCCAGCCTCCTGGTCGGCCGGCCTCGCTCCCAGGCCGGCCGGCAACCGCCAGAAACGGCACGGCTGCCGCATAGATTTACCTTTCCCCGGCCTGCTCCGTTTTGCGCCACCCTAAGTATTGATAACCGATCCGCTCGCATCGCCAAGCTCTGCATGAGTTACCTGATACCTCCAGGAAAACTTACCAAAAAGGCCGGAAGACCGGACCACCCCTGGGATTAGCAGTCATTTGCTGCCGTCGCTCGAATTTTCCCGACTAACGCCGGACGGGACAGGCCGGCCTCTTGGATTCGGGTGCTCGACATCGGCACTCTCGCCGCACACAGGCACCACTCGTGGGCCGCGGGTAGCACCGCGCGCTCGACGCAACCGGTCAGCGTGGCGACGGCGAAGCCCTCGTGCGCGATGACACTCGTGCTGACGACGGAATTCTTCGGCAACTGCCGAATGATTACGCGACGCCGTCCGGTCACGCATTTCAGCTAACTGTGACGCGGTGAAGAACTGCATCTGCCCCATGCAATTATTCTCCTCGCATCGCGCGACCAAGTCCAGGCCGCGGTCATATTGATCATGCCAATTATCGGCACCACCACCGAATTTCCGATCGGGATTCCGGTCGAGTGCGCCCGCATCCTGCAAAGGAGGCGGGCGGCTTAGGAATTCGATCGGAATCAGGTAGCTGGAGAGTGCAGCCAGAACCCCGCCGAGCCAGGAAGCGCGGCGAGAACCGAGCAACTGGGACAAGCGGCCAGGACCGAGCTGGGCGCGGGAAACGGCCAGGACCGAGCACACGCGGAAAGCGGCCGGGAACCGGGTGGGCGCGGGGACCGGCCGGGAATCCAGGTGGGCGCGGGAACCGGCCGGGAACCGGGTGGGCGGTAAGAGCGGTCGGGCGGAAGCCAGCGGGAGCCGGGCAGGCGGGAACCGGGCGGGCCGGGAAAGCGGGCGGCCGGGAAAGCGGGCGGGCGGGGATAGCGGCCGGAGACCGGGCGGTTTGGGAGTGTGGCGGGGTGGTTGGGGCGCGTAGGGTCGCGGTGTGGGTTCGCTTGAGGACGCTTGGGAGTTGAGCCGGGGTGAGTCCGGGCTGGCGATCGTGTCGACCGTCCGGGCGGATCTGACCGTGCAGTCGACGCTGGTCAATACCGGGTTGATCAACAGCCCTGCGGACGGGGCGCCGGTGCTGGCGTTCGTCGCGGTCGGGGCGGTCAAGCAGCGCAATCTGCGGGAGCGACCACAGTTGGCCGTGGCGTTCCGTAACGGCTGGCAGTACGCGACCGTCGAAGGAACAGCTCTGTTGGCCGGGCCCGACGATCCGCAGCCCTGGCTGGACGCGGAGCGGCTCCGGCTGCTGCTGCGCGAGATCTTCACGGCCGCCGGCGGTACCCACGACGACTGGGATACCTACGACCGCACCATGGTCAAGGAGCGCCGGGCAGCAGTGCTGATCACCCCCACCCGCATCTACCCCTAACATCCGGCCCGTCACCTGGGCCCCGAAGCAGCACCCAGCGACAGCCGAGGCGACCAGCTGACAGCCAACGCTGCCTCCCGGCCGCCGAAGCAGCACCCAGCGACAGCCGAGACGACCAGCTGACAGCCAACGCTGCCTCCCGGCCGTCGAAGCAGCACCCAGCGACAGCCGAGACGACCAGCTGACAGCCAACGCTGCCTCCCGGCCGTCGAAGCAGCACCCAGCGACAGCCGAGACGACCAGCTGACAGCCAACGCTGCCTCCCGGCCGCTGAAGCAGCGGTCGGTGACAGCTGAGGGTGATCGGCTGATGGCCGACGTTGCTTTGGAGGGCTGAGGCGGCGGTAGAACGCGGCTGGGGTGAGCTGGTGGAGATGCTTCAGCCCGGCGGTCGCTGGGCGGCCTTGCGTTGGGCCTGGGTCGCGCGGCTTGGCGGGACTCTTCGTCGACCCGTACAAGGGATAGGTTTTCTGGATGTTGATCAGTTTCGGATTGCCGGTGTCGGGTGCCTGGGCGCGGCCGGAGACGCTGACGAGGATCGCGCAGCGAGCCGAGGCGGGTGGGTATCACGGGCTGTGGGCGTTCCAGCGGCTGCTGATCGGTCGCGGACAGGAGATAGCGCCGATCTATCACAGCGTGCTTGATCCGATGGTTGCGCTGACGTGGGCGGCGGCCATCACCACCCGGATTCGGCTCGGGGTGTCGGTGATCAACCTGCCCTATGTGGCGCCGGCCTACCTGGCTAAGCAGGTGGGCAGCCTGGATGTGTTGTCCGGTGGGCGGTTCGATCTGGGGCTGGGGACCGGGTGGTCGGAGCCGGAGTTCGTGGCGACCGGATCGGATCCGAATCCGCGGGGGCCGCGCACCGAGGAGTACCTGGCGGCGCTGGCGGCGCATTTCTCCCAGGGTGAGGGGGAGTTCGAGGGGCGGTTCTACCGGGTTCCGCCGAGCCGGATGGCGCCGGCGCCGGTGCAGCCGGGTGGGCCGCCGGTGCTGCTCGGCGGTGGTGCGGAGGTGGCGTTGCGGCGGGCCGGGCGGCTGGCAGCCGGCTGGGTGAGCAGCAGCCGGGCGAGCCTGCCGGAGATTGCGCGGGGCGCGAAGATCGTCCGCGAGGCGGCGGAGAAGGCCGGCCGTGACCCGGGCGCGGTGAGGATCGTGGTGCGCGGCGTGGTGCAGGCGGGCGAGCGGGATGAGGCGATTCCGCTGTCCGGGAGTTGGGAGCAGATCAGAGAAGGGGCGCAACGGTACGCCGAGGCCGGCGCGACCGAGCTGTTCTACGAGCCGAACTGGGATCCGCGGATCGGCGGGCCGGACGCGGATCCGGCGACTGCGGCGGCGCTCGGCGAGGAGGTGCTCACCGCCCTGGCACCGGGCCGAAGTTGATCACCGCGAGCCCGAGCCGAAGGTGATCAGCGAGCCCGGGCCGAAGATGATCAGCGCCAGGTCGGGCCGAAGTTGATCATTGGGACTGCGGTGCCGAGGATGCCGGGAGATCGACTGATTACCCTGGTCCGGTGGACCCGCGATCTCCGACCGTGTACCGGACCCGTTCCTGGACGAACCGCCGCCGGGCGCTGACCGCCGCCGGCGGCGTCGGCCTGGTGCTGCTGGGCTACCTGATCGGCCGGTGGCAGGACACCCCGGCCGCGGTCTCCGCCCCACCCGTGGTGGTCATCTCGACGCCGGCACAGACACAGACGCCGGCCGCCCCGCCCACCACGGAGGAACCGCGGAAGGTGGAGTACGCGGTGCTGCAGGCCGAGTCGGCGACCGAGCTGGCCGGCATCGAGAGTGAGGACACCTCGGACGAGGGCGGCGGCAAGAACGTCGGCTGGATCACCCGCAACGATCACCTGCGGTTCGACAACTTCGACTTCGGTGAGGTGCCGGCGGTCAAGGCCCGGGTACGCCTGTCGTCCGCCGCGAGTGTCGCCGGCCGGGTTCAGTTCCGCCTGGACAGCAAGGACAACCCGCCGGTCGGCGAGGTCTCCGTGGTGAACACCGGCGGCTGGCAGAACTGGCAGACCGTCTCCGCCGCGCTGGAGCCGGTGACCGGCGTGCACACCGTCTTCGTCACGTTCACGACCACCGACGACAGCGAGTTCGTCAATATCAACTGGCTGCAGTTCGATCACTGAGCGAGGTCTTGCGGGAGGACCGGGATCGACAGGGTCAGGACGCCGTCGTCGTAGCGGGCGTCGAGCCGGTCGGTGTCCAGCTTCGCGGAGAGGAACACCTGCCGGGCGACGGTGCCCATCGGGCGCTCGGCGACGACGAGTGCGCGCTTGCGTTCGGCCCGGACGGTCAGCACCTTGTCGTCCACGGTGATGTCGATCGAGGCCGGGTCCACGCCGGGCAGGTCGATGTCGATGACAAACGTGTCGTCCTCGCGGTACGCGTCGAGCCGGGCGCCGGTGTCGCGGGTGGCGAAGACGCGCGCGGTGAGGCGCTCCAGCTCCCGGACGGTCGGAGTGCTGAGCAACATGGTGGTGGCTCCTGAGACTTGAGCGTGGGTGACTCAAGCCGAGAAACCGAAAATCCCACCGCGTGATTCCCTCGAACATGTGTACTAAGCTGGCGCGCGTGGTCCTGCACGCCGATCTCGACTCGTTCTACGCGTCGGTCGAGCAGCGCGACGATCCGGCGCTGCGTGGCCGGCCCGTGCTGGTCGGCGGCGGGGTCGTGCTCGCCGCCAGCTACGAGGCGAAGGCCTTCGGGGTGCGCACGCCGATGAGCCTGAGTCAGGCTCGGGCGCTCTGCCCGCACGCGATCGTGGTGCCACCCCGCATGTCGGCGTATTCGGCGGCCAGCAAGCAGGTCTTCGCGATCTTCCACGACACCACCCCGATCGTCGAGCCGCTCTCCATCGACGAGGCGTTCCTCGACGTCGACGGCCTTCGCAAGATCCGCGGCAGCCCGGTCGAGATCGCCGAGCGGCTCCGTGCGGACGTCCGGGAGCAGGCCGGGCTGCCGATCACGGTCGGTGTGGCCGGCACGAAGTTCCTGGCCAAGGTGGCCAGCGGGGCCGGCAAGCCGGACGGCCTGCTCGTCGTGCCGCCCGGCGAGGAGCTGGCGTTCCTGCACCCCCTGCCGGTGGAGAAGCTGTGGGGCGTCGGCCCGGTCACCGCGGCGAAACTGCGGGATCGGCAGATCCACACGGTCGGGCACGTCGCCCGGATCGGCGAGGCCGCCCTGGTCGCCATGCTCGGGCCGGGCGCCGGCCGGCACCTGCACGCCCTCGCGCACAACCGCGACCCCCGCCGCGTGCGGACCGGTCACCGGCGCGGCTCGATCGGCGCGCAGTGTGCCCTGGGCCGCCGCGAGCGACCGTTCACCGAGGTGGAGGCGACCCTCGCGGCGCTAGTCGACCGGGTGACGCACCGGATGCGCAAGGCACACCGGGCCGGGCGCACGGTCACTGTCCGGCTGCGGTTCGGCGACTTCACCCGGGCCACCCGGTCACGCAGCCTGCTGAAGGCGACCATGCAGACCGGGGCCATTCTGCGTACGGCGGAGGAGCTCCTGCGCGAGGCAAGGCTCCTGATCGAGGAGCGGGGTCTGACGCTGGTCGGTGTGGCGGTCAGCAACCTCGACGGCGAGGGGAACGTGCAGTTGGAGTTCCCGTTCGACAGCCCCGGCAACGACGGCCTGGACGCCGCTGTCGACAAGATCCGCGACCGCTTCGGTTCGGGTGCCCTGCGCCGGGCCGACATGGTGGGCCGTGACCTGCACCCGTCGGTTCCCATCCTGCCCGACTGACGCCGGCTCGCCCGCCCGGCATGCGGCCCCGGGGGCGGGCCCGGCGGCCGGGCCAGGCAGACTTCAAGACGTGCGGAAGATCTATGTAGTCGGGATCGGCGCGGGCGACCCGGACCATCTGACCCTGCAGGCGGCGAAGGCGATCGGCCGTACCGATGTGTTCTTCCTTCTGGACAAGGGTGAGGCCAAGCAGAGCCTGATCGACCTGCGGGAGCGGATCATCCGCGGCTACTCGCATCCGCGGAAGCGGATCGTCGAGGGCCGCGACCCCGACCGGGACCGCACGCCCGCCGACTACACCGGGACGATCGCCGACTGGCGGCATCGCCGTTCGCTGGTCGTCGAGGAGCTGATCACCGAGCACCTCAAGGACGACGAGATCGGCTCGATCCTGGTCTGGGGCGACCCGTCGCTCTACGACTCGACGATCGCGATCCTGGAGGAGATCCTGGCGCGCGGCGCGACCACCTTCGAGTACGAGGTGATCCCCGGCATCAGCAGTGTCTCCGCGCTCGCCGCCAAGCACCGGATCGGGCTGAACCGGGTCGGGCAGCCGGTCCAGGTGACCACCGGGCGGCGGCTCGCCGAGGGCTGGCCGGAGGGGGTGGACGACGTGGTCGTGATGCTGGACGCGCAGCAGGCGTTCACGAAATACCCGGAGGCGGAGATCTACTGGGGCGCCTATGTCAGCACCGAGGACGAGCTGCTCGCGGCGGGCACGGTGGCCGAGGTGGGTGACGGGATCGTCGAGCGGCGGACCGCGGCGCGCGAGCAGCACGGCTGGATCATGGATACCTACCTGCTGCGGCGTCAGAGCCGGTTGAACGGCTCCGAGTAGACGAAGTCGCCCCGCAGCGACGGCTGATAGGTGGTGAGGGGGCGCGCCTGGAAGTGCGGCGCCCACTCGGCCACCGGGGGCGTGATCCCGTACTCGGCGGCGAGCCGGAACCCGAACCGGGAGTAGTAGGCCGGGTTGCCGAGCAGCACCACGATCGGCTCGCCGAGCGCGTCGGCCCCGCCCAGGACCGCGTGCACCAGCGCGGATCCCACGCCGCGCTTCTGATGGTCCGGATGGACGCTGAGCGGGCCCAGGCCCAGGGCGGGCTCGCCGCCCAGCCGGGCCCGGGTGCAGGCGACGTGCCCGATCACGGCGTCACCGTCGAGCGCCACCAGGGATAGCTGTGGAATCCAGCCCTCGTCAGCTCGGAGCTGGTCGACGAGGCCGGCCTCCATCGGCTGCCCGAAGGCGGCCAGCGTCACCGCGTGAATGGCCGCTTCCCGGCCCGGAGTCTCCCGCTGCACGATCATCGGCTCAGCCTGTCCGGCCGAGCACGCCCGGGCAACCGAAATTCGAAGGCCGGCCGCACCCCGGGGCAACCGAAAGCCGGGCACACCCCGGGGCAACCGGATCAGAGGGTCACCTCCGTACGAGCCAGCTCGTCCGGATCGGCGACCGTGAAGATGCCGGTGACCCGATCGCCGGTGATGTCGAAGACGAGTGTCAGGCGGATCGTCTCGCCGACCATCACCACAGCGCCGGGCACGCCGTCGAGGTAGGCCGGGACCGCGGCCTGTGCCCGTCCGGCGAAGAACCGGGCCACCACTTCGGCGCCGCGCGTCTCACCCCGGTCGGCCATCCGCGCGGCGGTCTCGTCGCCGCGGACCACCACGTCCGGGTCGAGGATGGTGAGCAGCCCCGCCATGTCGCCGCCCCGGGCCGCCGCCAGAAACGCCTCGACGATCGCCCGCTTGCGTGCGGCTTCCGGCTCGGACGGGGCGCCGCCCTGCACCCGGCGGCGGGCCCGGCTGGCCAGCTGTCGCGCGGCGGCCGGGCTGCGGCCCACCACCACCGCGATGTCCTCGAACGAGACGGCGAACAGGTCGTGCAGCACGAACGCCAGCCGCTCGGTCGGGGTGAGCGTCTCGAGCACCACGAGCAGGGCCACGCCGACCGAGTCGGCCAGCAGGGCCTCGTCCTCCGGTCCGGGGGTGGACGCGACCGTGTCCGGAACCTCCGGGTCCTCCCGGCGCGAGGCCCGGGAGCGCAGCATGTCGAGGCAGATCCGGCCGACCACGGTGGTCAGCCAGGCGCTCAGGTTGTCCACCGAGCCGGCGTCGGCACGGCTCAGCCGGAACCACGCCTCCTGCACCGCGTCGTCCGCCTCGGCCGCCGAGCCGAGCATCCGGTACGCCACCGCCCGCAGCCGCGACCGGTTCGCCTCGAAGCGTTCGGCCAGCACATCCTCATACATGAAGTGACCCCCGTCACATTCGTCACATCGCCCCGATCGGGCCCGTCACCCCACCGACGGATGCGAACACACCGATGTGACGAGGAGACAGTCATGCAGGCTCGAATCACCAGCTCGGCCTCGGCGGACATCATGAAGGCGGTCAACCTGCTGTACAAGGAGGCGCACTCGGCCGGCGTACCGAACGCCACCCTGGAACTGGTCCACCTGCGGGCCAGCCAGATCAACGGATGCAGTGTCTGCGTGGACTCGGGGGCCCGGAGCGCGAAGAAGAACGGCGAGACCGAGGAGCGGCTGTGGGCGGTGGCGGCTTGGCGGGAGACGACCTACTTCACCGACGCCGAACGGGCCGCCCTCGCGCTGGCCGAGGCGGCGACCCGGCTCGCCGACCGGGCCGACGCCGTGCCGGACGAGATCTGGGACGCCGCCGCGAAGCACTACACCGAGCCGCAGCTGGGGGCGCTCGTGCTGTGGATCGCCACCACCAACTTCTTCAACCGGATCAACGCGGCGACCCGGCAGCAGGCGCCGCAGAGCTGGGGCTGAGCGTCAGGAGGCCGAGCCGTCCTCCAGGTCGCCCTCGGTCTCCAGGTAGAGCTGCTGGAGTGCCGCCAGCGTCTCAGGTGATGGGGAGTCCCAGAGCTTGCGGTCGGCCGCCTCCAGCAGGCGTTCGGTGATCCCGTGCAGAGCCCAGGGGTTCGACTGCTTCATGAACTCCTGGTTCTCCGCGTCGAGCACGTAACTCGCGGCCAGCTGCTCATACATCCAGTCGGTCACCACGCCGGCCGTCGCGTCGTACCCGAAGAGGTAGTCGACCGTCGCGGCCAGCTCGAACGCGCCCTTGTAGCCGTGCCGCCGCATGGCGGCGATCCAGCGCGGGTTGACCACCCGCGCCCGGAAGATCCGCGCGGTCTCCTCGGTCAGGCTGCGGGTGCGTGCCTGGTCCGGGTTGGTGGAATCGCCGATGTACGCCGCGGGCGCGCGCCCGGTCAGCGCACGCACCGTGGCGATCATGCCGCCGTGGTACTGGAAGTAGTCGTCGGAGTCGGCGATGTCGTGCTCGCGGGTGTCGATGTTCTTGGCCGCGACGTCGATCCGCCGGTACGCGTTCTCCATGTCCGGTCGCGCAGGCACGCCGTCCAGGCCGCGGCCGTAGGCGAACCCGCCCCACACCGCGTACACCTCGGCCAGGTCGGCGTCGTCCCGCCAGTTGCGGCTGTCGAGCAGCGGCAGGATGCCGGCGCCGTACGCCCCGGGCCGGGACCCGAAGATCCGCGTGGTCGCCCGCCGCCAGTCGCCGTGCGACTCCTGGTCGCGCAGCGCGTGCTCGCGGACGTAGTTGTCCGGTTCGTCGATCCCGGCGACCAGCTGGAACGCGTCGTCGAGCATCGCCACCACGTGGGGGAACGCGTCCCGGAAGAAGCCGGAGATGCGGACCGTCACGTCGACCCGGGGACGGCCCAGCTCCTCGGCCGTGATCGCTTCCAGACCGGTGACCCGCCGCGACGCGGGGTCCCAGACCGGCCGGACGCCGATCAGCGCCAGGATCTCGGCGATGTCGTCACCGGCCGTCCGCATCGCGCTGGTACCCCAGGCGGAGAGACCGACCGAGCGCGGCCAGTCGCCGTAGTCGGTCCGGTAGCGGTTCAGCAGTGACTCGGCCATGGCCTGGCCGGTCTCCCAGGCGAGGGCGCTGGGGATGGCCTTCGGGTCGACCGAGTAGAAGTTGCGGCCGGTGGGCAGCACGTTGATCAGGCCGCGCAGCGGGGAGCCGCTGGGGCCGGCCGGGACGTAGCCGCCGTCCAGGGCATGGAGCACGTTGGTCAGCTCGTCAGTGGTCCGGGCGAGCCGGGGAACCACCTCGCGGGCGGCGAACTCCAGCACGCGGAGCACATCCGCGTTATCCGACAGATCAGAAATGTTGGATTCGGGCCAGCCGCGCTCCTCCATGGCCGTCACCAACGCTCGGGCTTGCGCCTCAATCGCGTCGGTCTCCGCGACGGACGCGCCCTCGGCGAGGCCCAGCGCCTCCCGCAGGCCCGGCAGCGCAGCCACCTGACCGGCCCACATCTGCCGCGCCCGCAACATCGCGAGGACCAGGTTGATCCGCGCCTCGCCCTCCGGCGCCGCGCCCAGCACGTGCAGCCCGTCCCGGATCTGCACGTCCTTGACCTCACACAGCCATCCGTCGATGTGCATGATGAAGTCTTCGAACTCTTCGTCGTCCGGACGGTTCGCCTGGCCGAGGTCGTGGTCCATCTTGGCGGCCTGGATCAGCGTCCAGATCTGGGCCCGGATCGCCGGCAGCTTCGCCGGGTCCATGGCCGCGATGTTCGCGTGCTCGTCGAGCAGCTGCTCGAGGCGGGCGATGTCCCCGTACGACTCGGCGCGCGCCATCGGCGGGATGAGGTGGTCGACCAGCGTGGCGTGCGCCCGGCGCTTGGCTTGCGTACCCTCGCCCGGGTCGTTCACCAGGAACGGGTAGATCAGCGGCAGATCACCGAGCGCCGCGTCGGTCCCGTCCGAAGCGGACATGCCGACGTTCTTGCCCGGCAGCCACTCCAGGTTGCCGTGCTTGCCCACGTGCACCACCGCGTGCGCGCCGAAGTCGTCGGCCAGCCACCGGTACGCCGCCAGGTAGTGATGCGAGGGCGGCAGATCCGGGTCGTGGTAGATCGCCACCGGGTTCGCACCGAACCCACGCGGCGGCTGCACCATGACCACGATGTTCTCGTCGCGCAGCGCGGCCAGCACGATGTCGCCGCCGTCGGTGTACAGCTCGCCGGGCGGCGGGCCCCAGTGCTGCTCCACGCTCTCCCGGAAGTCCGCCGGCAGGGTGTCGAACCAGGACTTGTACGCAACGCCGGGGATGCGGACCGGATTGCCGGCGAGCTGCTCCTCGGTCAGCCAGTCCGGGTCCTGACCACCCGCCGCGATCAGCGTGTGAATGAGGGCGTCACCGTCATAGGAGTCGAAATCGCCGATCCGATAGCCGCGCTCCTTCAGCGCGGCCAGCAGGGCAACCGTCGAGGCCGGGGTGTCCAGACCGACCGCGTTGCCGATCCGCGAGTGCTTGGTCGGATAGGCGGAGAGCATCAACGCGATCCGGCGCTTCACCGGCGGCACGTGACGGAGCCGGCCGTGGGCCACCGCGATCCCCGCCACCCGAGCGGCCCGCTCCGCGTCGGCCACGTAGACCGACAGCCCGTCCGGATCGATTTCCTTGAACGAGAACGGCACCGTGATGATCCGCCCGTCGAACTCCGGGATGGCCACCTGCGTCGCCGCGTCCAGCGGCGACAGCCCGTCGTCGCTCGCCTCCCACACCGCCCGTGAGCTGGTCAGGCAGAGCCCCTGCAGGATCGGCACGTCCAGGTCGGCGAGGACCCCGACGTCCCAGGCCTCGTCGTCCCCGCCGGCGCCCACGGTCGCCGGCTTGGTGCCGCCGGCCGCCAGCACGGTCACCACCAGGGCGTCCGCCTTGCGCAGCTCGGCGAGCAGCTCGGGCGGCGCGGTACGCAACGACGCCGTGAAGATCGGCAGCGCCTGCCCACCCTTGGCCTCGATGGCCTGGCAGAGCGTCTCGACGAACGCGGTGTTGCCGGCCATGTGGTGAGCCCGGTAGTAGAGCACCGCCACCGTCGGCGTTCCGGAAACGGAGAGTCGGGGCAGCACTCCCCACTGCGGGCTCTCGACCGCCGGCGCGAAGCCGTTGCCGGTCAGCAGCACCGTGTCGGAGAGGAAGTCGTGCAGCGAGGTGAGATTCTCCGGGCCGCCCTGCGCCAGGTAGGTGTGCGCGTCGGCCGCGACCCCGGCGGGAACCGTGGAGAGCTTCATCAACTCGGCGTCCGGCGCCTGCTCGCCGCCGAGCACGACCACCGGCACGTCACCGGCGAGCAGCGCGTCCAGGCCCTCTTCCCAGGCCCGGCGGCCGCCGAGGATGCGCACCACCACGAGATCGACGCCGTCGAGCAGGGCGGGCAGATCGGTGACCCCGGTCCGGGCCGGATTCGCCAGGCGCCAGGCGGAACCGCTGGCACGGGCGCTGAGCAGGTCGGTGTCGGACGTCGACAGCAGCAAGAACACGCGTGCGCTCCCCCTCGGGGTCCGCGCCCCGGGTAGTAGAGATCACGGCGACCGGAGTTCCTGGCTCCCGAGAAGATCTCGGTGACAGTGGCGGGACCGCGCCGGACTCGCACCGGCTTCCTCCGCGGCGTCGCCGCTTTTCCGGCACACGCTACTCGACATCGGTAATAGGCGGATGTGTGACTCTGCCGACCCGAGGATGCGGTTCTGTCGGTGCCCGCCCGTAGTATCCGGGCCGTGGTCTCCCCCCGATCGTCGGACGTCGACGCCTGCCCGAGCGCGCTGCGGCTGCATGCCGCGGCCGACGGGCTGCTGGCGCGGGTCCGGCTGCCCGGGGGCATGCTGACCGGCGCTCAGCTGCGCTCGCTGCGCGAGCTGACCGAGCGCCACGGCGACGGCCGGCTGGAGCTGACGTCCCGGGCAAACCTGCAGATCAGAGCAGTGCCGGCGGAGCACACGGAGACCTTGGCGGCCGGCTTGCGCGCGGCCGGGCTGCTGCCTTCCACAACCCACGATGGGGTACGGAACATCGCGTCGCCGCCACTTCAAAAATCGCCGTCCCGGGCACTCGTGTCCGCGTTGGACGCCGCCGTCTGCGGCGATCCGGCCCTGTCCCGACTGCCCGGCAAGTTCCTGTTCGCGATCGGTCACGTTCCGCTCGCAGCCGACGTGGCAGCGGTGCCGATCGAGGGCCGCCCCGATCCGGCCGGCGGCCGCTTCGCGTTGCGGTTCGCCGGGCACGACACCGGTCTGCGGGTCGCTGCTGAGCAGGTCGTTCCCGCGTTGATCGCGGCGGCACACGGGTTCCTGGCGGAGCGCGAGGCGCAGCGCGGCGACGGCGCGGCGGCCTGGCGGTTGCGGGAGCTCACCGACGGTCCGGCCCGCGTGTCGGCGCGGGTCGCTGCCGCGCTCGGCGTGACCCCGGCCGGCGTGGCGGCGGCAGTGCCGGTCGAGGCGTGCGAGCCGGGTGATCACCTCGGTCTCCTGGAGCAGCCGGACGGGCTCGTCGCGGTGGGCGCTCTGGTGCCGTTGGGGCAGCTCAGTGGCGTACCGTTGCGGGTTTTGGAAGAGGCCGACCACCTGGTGGTGACGCCCTGGCGCGGCGTGGTCGTGCCCGATCTGGCGCGCCCCGCGGCACAGGCGTGGGCTGATCGCCTGGTCGCGGCCGGCCTGCCGACCGCGGCCGACTCGCCCTGGGTCGGCGTGACGAGCTGCGCCGGGCGGCCCGGCTGCGCGAAATCCCTGGCCGACGTGCGTGCCGACGCCACCGCGACATCCCGCTTCGTCGACGGTCTGCCGGCGCACTGGGTGGGCTGCGGCCGGGCCTGCGGCAGCCCGGCGGGCCGGCACGTCCGCGTCGAAGCGACGGCCGTCGGCTACCGGGTCACTCGGCAACCGGCTCCCGGGTCCGCTGCACCCACAGATGATCTTGGCTCGAGCGGCATGGGCCTCGATCCAGGCGGGGTCGGGATCGCGGACGGGACCTTCGTCCCCGGCATTCCGCCCGGCAGGACGAGGACCGCGGCCCCTCCTTCCGGGAAGACTGCGCCCGGCGGCCGTAGGCCCGGCGGCGGCCCGGCCGGAAGCGGCCCAGATCGGCGGGACGTGGTGGATCGGGAGTTGGGGGACGTGGTGGCAGCGGCGAGGGAGGCCTGATGGAGTACGTGCGGGACGGCGCTGAGATCTATCGGCGGTCGTTCGCCACGATCCGGGCCGAGGCCGATCTGGGTGGGCTGCCGGACGACGTGTCGCGGGTGGTGGTCCGGATGATCCACGCCTGCGGGATGGTCGACCTGGTCGAGGACGTGCGGTTCAGCCCAGGGGTGGTGACCGCGGCCCGCAAGGCGCTGCTCGACGGCGCCCCGATCCTGTGCGACGCCGAGATGGTGGCGTCCGGGGTGACCCGCAGCCGGCTGCCGGCGGCCAACGAGGTGATCTGCACGCTACGCGAACCCGGCGTCCCGGAGCTGGCGCAGCGGATCGGCAACACCCGCAGCGCCGCCGCGCTCGACCTGTGGGGTGACCGCCTGGGCGGCGCCGTGGTGGCCATCGGCAACGCGCCGACCGCGCTGTTCCGGCTGCTGGAGATGGTCGCGGCCGGCGCGCCCCGGCCGGCGGCGGTGCTCGGCATCCCGGTCGGTTTCATCGGCGCGGCCGAGTCCAAGGAAGCGCTGGCCGAGTCCGGCCTGGAACATCTGATCGTCCGCGGTCGCCGGGGTGGCAGCGCCATCACCGCAGCCGCGGTGAACGCCCTCGCCTCGGAAGCGGAATAGGTATGACGAACGATGTGGTTCAGCCCGGTCGGCTCTTCGGAGTCGGTCTGGGCCCCGGCGATCCCGAACTGGTCACGGTGAAGGCGGCCCGGCTGATCGGCTCGGCCGACGTGGTGGCGTACCACGCGGCCCGGCACGGGCGCAGCAACGCCCGGGCGATCGCGGCCGGCTTCCTGCACGACGGGCAGATCGAGGAGCCGCTGATCTACCCGGTGACCACGGAGAACACCGATCACCCCGGCGGTTATCAGGGCGCGATCGACGAGTTCTACGCCGAGTCCGCGGCCCGGCTCGCCGCGCACCTGGACGCCGGGCGTGACGTGGTGGTGCTCGCCGAGGGCGACCCGTTCTTCTACGGCTCCTACATGCACATGCACAAACGCCTCGCCGATCGGTATGAGACGACCGTCGTCCCCGGCGTCACCTCGGTCAGCGCCGCCTCCGCCGTCCTCGGCCGGCCGCTGATGGAGCGCGACGAGGTGCTCACCGTGCTCCCCGGCACCCTCTCCACCGACGAGCTGGCGACCCGGCTCGCCGGGACCGACTCGGCCGCCGTGATGAAGCTGGGCCGGACGTTCGAGGGCGTCCGGGAGGCGCTGGACCGGGCCGGCCGCATCGACGACGCGTGGTATGTGGAGCGGGCCACCACCGACCGGGAACGCTCCGCCCCGCTGCGCGAGGTCGACCCGGAGTCGGTGCCGTACTTCTCGCTCGCCCTGCTGCCCAGCCCGGCGGCCGCCGCGTTCGCCGGCGCCCCGGCGCCGGCTGTTGAAACCGACCACAGCACCGAGTTCGTGAGCACCAAGCGGCTCGCCGCGATGCGCGCCGAGAAGACCGCCACCGCCCCGATGATCAGCCTGGAGGGCGCGAACGCCGCTGTCCTGGCCGGTGGCGAGCACGTGGCCGGCGCCGGCAGCGTGACCGTGGTCGGGCTCGGCCCCGGCTCCCGTGACTGGCTGACCCCGGAGGCGCAGGCCGCACTCGCCGCCGCCGACGACCTGATCGGCTACGGGCCGTACGTGGACCGCGTCCCGCCGAACCCCCGGCAGCGCCGGCACTCCTCGGACAACCGGGTGGAGGCCGAGCGGGCCGCGTTCGCGCTGGACCTGGCGAAGCGCGGGCGCCGGGTGGCCGTGGTGTCCTCGGGCGACCCCGGCGTCTTCGCGATGGCCGCGGCGGTGCTCGAGGTCGCCGAGGACGACCAGTGGAAAGACGTGCCGATCCGGGTCGTGCCGGGGCTGACCGCGGCACAGGCGGTGGCGAGCCGGGCCGGCGCCCCGCTCGGGCACGACTTCTGCATCCTCTCGCTCTCCGACCGGCTCAAGCCGTGGTCGGCGATCGAGACCCGGCTGGAGGCGGCAGCCACCGCCGACCTGGTGATCGCGCTCTACAACCCGGCGTCGAAGAGCCGGACCGAGCAGCTGGTCCGCGCTCTCGAGCTGCTACGGCGGCACCGCGCCGGGCGTACCCCGGTGGTGGTCGGCCGCGACGTCGGCGGCCCGTCCGAGTCGGTGCGGGTCACCACGCTGGCCGGCCTCGACCCGGCCACCGTCGACATGCGCTGCCTGCTGATCATCGGCTCGTCGCAGACCCGCGCGGTCACCCGCGGCGACGGCACCACGGCGGTCTACACACCCCGGCACTACCCGGGCTGACACCGGCCCGCATCGGCCGGGCCGGGTCGGGCCGCTTCCGGCCCGGGCGCGCACCATCGGCCGCGGCCGGGGAAACGTAGCGGGTCACCCGTTTCGCTACCGGCCGCAACCGCACTGCAGCCATTCGAACCCTGCCCGCGCCCAGCTGTCCGACCGAAAGGAGTGCCACTGGAATTGCAACTCTTGTGAAGGGCTGCCCCCGTGAACTCCGCACGCAAACGTGCAGCGATTCTGGCCTCTTCGCTGCTGCTCGCCGTCACCCTGCCGGCCACCGAGACGCTGGCCGCCATCCGTACGAGCGCACCCGGACCCGGATCCACCTCCGGCGCGGTCGCGAAGGTGCAGGGTGAGGTCGTGGCCACCCGGAACAGCCGGCTCGACGCGGCACTGCAGGCCCGGACCATCAACTACTACCCGTCGAACGCCGGCTGGTCGGCGATGTGGACGTCCTTCGACGCCGCCCGCATCGACGCGGACCTGGCGCAGGCCGCCGCGCTCGGCGCCGACAACGTACGGGTCATCGTGTTCCCGCAGTCGTTCGGCTTCCCCACCCCGAAGGCCGAGTACGCGGAGCGGCTCCGCAAGTTCATCAGCATCGCCGACGCCCACGGCCTGACCGTCAAGCTCACCCTCTTCGACTGGTGGGCCGGCTACCGCGACGCGGCCGGCAGCGCTGCCTGGGTGAAAGCGCTGCTCACCCCGTACGCGAACGACCCGCGGGTGCTCGCCGTCGAATTGAAGAACGAATTCCAGCCGGCCGACACCGCCGCCGTCACCTGGGTCCGCAACCTGATCCCCGTGGTACGCGCAGCCGTACCGGAGATCCCACTGACCCTCTCGACCGACGGCCAGACCGGTGCCGCCGGCCTGGCCCGGATCAAGTCGCTGCTCGCCGCCACCCCGCTGGACTACTACGACTTCCACTTCTACGGAAACTCGGAACGCGCGCTCGCCGAGATCCGCAAGGCGCAGGCCGCCGTCGCCCCGGCCCCGATCGTGATCGGCGAGACCGGTCTGAGCACGACCTCGCACAGCGAGGGCGACCAGGCGGCGTACCTGGCCCGGGTGTTCCGCGCGGCCGCGGTCGCCGGCGTGGACTCGGTCGCGCCGTGGACCCTGTACGACTTCCGGGACGGCGCGATCCCGTCGAACTCGGCGGTGTCGAAGCTGCCGGCGCAGTACCGGTTCGGCCTGCTCCGGGCCGACGGGTCGGCGAAGCGCGCGGCCGACGTGGTCCGCAGCGCGTGGACGACCGGCGCCCTGGCCGAGGACGACATCCTGAACCTCGACTTCGAGGCCTCCCCGGAGAACTCGCCGTGGCAGAGCAACCTGCCCCAACTGGGCACCGCTGTCCTGGTGGACGACGTGGCGCACAGCGGATCGACGGCGGCCCGCTTCTCGCGTACCACCCGGACCAGCAGCGGCCTGCCCGCGCTGCGCACCTCACCGATCAGCCCGGTCCAGGCCGGGCAGCGCTGGCACGCCGCGGCCTGGGCCCGGGGCAGCAACGCGACCGGGATCACCGAGATCGCGCTGAGCTGGTTCGACATCAACGACAAGTGGCTCGGGCAGGCCACGTCGGCACGGTTGAAGACCGGCACCACGGGCTGGACGAAACTCACCGTCGACGCGGTGGCGCCGGCCGGCGCCACCAGCGTCCAGCTTCACCTCAAGTCGGGCGACAACACCGGAACCGTCTGGTTCGACGACGTGACGCTCTCGTCCTGAGGCGCCCCGGTCGCGATCCCGATCCGGTTCAGCAGGCGGTCGTACGCGGCGACCGTACGCTCCCACGAAGACGGATCGACGTGCCGCCGGCCGGCCAGGCCGGCGGCGCGTTCGATACCCGCCCGCAGTTCCGCCGGCTCGCCGGCCGGCACGAACACCGTGCCGCTGTAGCTCTCGGCGGCCTCGACCAGGCCGCCCACCGCGGTCACCACCACCGGCAGGCCGTGGCTCATCGCGATGTGCAACGGCCCGCTGGCCGAACTGCGCCGGTACGGCAGCACCACCACGTCCGCCGCCGCGAAGTACTCGTTGACCTCGACGTCCGCGACGTACCGGTTGACGAAGGTGATCCGGTCCCGCACCGGCGAGTCGGTGATCAACTCCCCCGGCAGGGTCCAGCCCTCCCAGGTCTCCCCCACCACGGTCAGGTGATAGCCCGGCCCCAGTTGCGCGAACGCCTCGATCAGGTCCTCGAGACCCTTGTACGGCCGGATCGTCCCGAAGAACAGCAGCCGGCAGACCCCGTCCGGACCGGGCCGCCGGGCCGCCGGCTCGTGATGGTCGAACGGCCCGTGCAACGCCACCTCGGTCGGCACCCCGCCCAGGTCGTACGCCTCGGCCAGCGCCGCCTGATCGAACCGCGAGTGCACGATCACCCCGTCGGTGCGCTTCAGCAGCGGCCGGATGCACGCCTTCACGTAGCGGGTCGCCCACTGGTGCCGGGCCTCCCCGGTGTCCTGCACCTCATGGAACTCCACGATCACCCGGATCCCCAGCGACCGGGCGGCCAGGCAGAGCACCAGGTACGAGTGCAGCACCGCACCGGTCCACCACTGCAGCACCAGGACGTCCGGCCGGAACTCGCGCAGGAAAGCGACGGCCCGGGCGAGGCTCGGGAGCGCCCACCAATCGATGCCGTCGAATACGCGTACCCCATCGGTGTAACGCAGGTCGGCAAGAGAGTGACCGACCCGCTCACGCCCGGGATAGAGCCTGGCCGGCAGGAGCCGGCGCATCAGGATCGTGCCCACCTGGAAGCGTCCGCTGAGCGCGTTGCTCAGCCGGCAGGTGTAGTAGCTGATCCCGGACAGGAACCGCCAGCCGGAGCCGACGACCAGGACGCGCGGCTCAGCGCCGGGCAGCGATGCAGGCACGGTAGACCTCCTCGATCTGGGGGACGACGCGGGCCGCGGTGAAATCGAGCCCGCGCTGATGACCGGCCGTGCGCAGCCGCGCGGCCAGGTCCTGGTCGGTGAGCACGCGCAGCAGCGCGTCGTGCAGGCGGTCCGGGTCGCGCGGCGGCACCAGCAGGCCGTCCACCTCGTCGCGCACCACGTCGAGCAGCCCGCCGGACGCCGAGGCGACCAGCGGCGCGCCGGCCAGCATCGCCTCGACCGCGACCTGGCCCATCCCCTCCAGCAGCGACGGCACCACGCCGGCCGCGGCGCCGCGCCAGGCGGCCATCACCTGCGCGTGCGGCACGTCATGCCGGACCAGCACGCCGGGCGGGATCGGCGGGGTGTCGTCACGCGCGGTGCCGAGACAGACCAGCGCGGGCGCCGGGTCCGGGCCAGGCCAGCTGTCAACCAATCTTCGGTACGCGGTGAACAGCACATCGATGCCCTTGTGCGGGCCGAGCTGTCCGACGAAGAGCAGGTAGGGCCGGTCCGGCAGCCAGTCCGGCCGGGGTGTGGCGCGGGCCAGCTCGTCCAGGCCGTCCGGGACCAGGCTGGACAGCACCCGGACCGGGAGTTCGCCGGGGAGCCGCGCGAGGTTCAGGGCGGCGGCCACGGACGACGAGATCGCGGTGAGGCAGTCGATGCCGCGATGCCGGTGCGCGCGCAGCCCGGCGGTGAGGACGGCGGAGCGCGGCCGGCCGTACTGGGTCGAGGCGCACGGCAGGCACCGGGACAGGCTGGGGCCGGCACACCGGCGGCCGTTCCGGGAGAAAGTCTTGCGTACGCACGTCAGCCCGAAATCATGCGCGGTGTGCACATGCGGCAGCCCGTTCCGGCCGAAGTGCAGCGGGAGGTAGCTGTACATCAGCCAGTCGTGGCTGTGCACCAGATCGAACTGTTCGGTACGCAGGACGCGCGCGATCGCGGCGGTGGTCAGCGGATCCGGGACGGTCGGGTGGAACGGCTTGCCGGGATCCTTGTTCAGCTTGGGCAGCAGGGTGTTGGCGACACTGCGGACCCGGCGTACGCGTACTCCGTTGATCTCCTCGTCGTCCGTTGCTTTCGGTGTGGCCAGGGTGAGCACGGTGATCTCGTGGCCGCGCCGCACCATCTCCTCGCCGCTGGTGGCGATGCTGCGCTCCAGGCCGCCGATGACCGGGGCGTAGAGGTTGGACAGATGCAGGATCTTCATCGGCTCCTCCGGATCGCCGGCGCGTCGCCGGCTTCGTGCCGCTCCACCCGGCGGTCGGCCGGCCCCACTTCCGCGCCGCCGGCCCCACCCCGGCTGTCACCCAGTGCTGCTTCCGGGCCTTCGAAGCAGCAGTCAGTGACAGCCGCGCTTGCCTGGCTGGCGCTCACTGCTGTTTCCCGGCCTCCGAAACAGCCCTCAGTGACAGCCGCGCTTGCCTGGCTGGCGCTCCCTGCTGTTTCCCGACCTCCGAAACAGCCGTCAGCGCCAGCCGGGCGGAGGCGGCTGGTGGCCGCGAGCAGAAATACGAGCAGGGCGCTCGCGGTCTGGCCGGTCAGCCAGGCGATCCCGGCGCCGGTCACGCCCCAACCGGGCAGAAGCAGCCAGGTCAGCGACAGGCACGCGCCGGCCCGGACGATGTTGAGGCGCCGGCACCGCCGGAACTCGCCCCGCGAACGCCAGTGCGCGACCGCGAGGTTCGTGATCGCGTCCGGGATCGCGGCGATCACCAGGATCTTGAGCAGGAGGCCGCTGGTGTCCGCGTACCCGGCGCTGAACAGCGCGAGAATCCGATCCCCGGCCAGTAACAGCACGGCACCCGGCCCACCGACGACCGCGCCGACCACGACGGCCGCGCGCGTCACGCTCACCCGGGCCGCGTTGGTGCGTTCCGCGTAGAGGGCGGAGGCAACCGCCGGCGACACCATGAACAGCATCGAGGCGGTCATCCAAGCCAGGTAGAAATGCGCGTTGGCATCCGCACCCAGCCGTGCGGTGACCATCACGGGCAACAGCGCCGCCGGACCAGCCTGACTGAGATTGATCAGGTGATGGCCGGTCAGGGCGGCACGCAGATGCGGAAGCTCGGCCACGATCCCGGCGGCACGCAGCCGCGCGCCGGACCGCAGCCGGCCCAGACCGGCGATCATCGTGACAGCGCTGACCAGCAGGATCGGCAGGGTCCAGGAGATCAGTACGGCGCCGGCCGAGTGCCATCCCATGGCCACCACGGCGAGCAGGGCGACGATTTTGCCAAGAGCCAGACCCAGATTGCGTACGAACATTCCGCGCCCAGCCCGATGCGCCACATAGACGTTGTCCAGCAGGGTGGTCACCGTAACCGCGACCGCAGCGCAGGTCAGAGCGGCGAGACCGGTGGACCCGGAGAGGAAGGAGAAGTTCTCCACCAGTCGGGGCGCAACCAGCGCACCGGCAGTGGCAACGGCCGCCGTGGCCAGCGCACCGAAGATCAACCCACCGCTGACGATCCGGGACCAGTCGCCGCCCGCAGCCGGAAGCCGCTGGATGAACATGTGCCCGGCACCCAGGTTCGCGATCATGCTGACCGCTGTGGCGGCCGAGATGAGCGCGGTCGCTGTACCGATCTGCCATGTCGGCACCGCCCGGGCAGCCAACATCCAGAAGCAGTAACCGAGACCGCCATTGATCACCGTGGTCGCCATGATCAGCAGGCTGTTGCGAGCCAGCGAGTCCCCAGCCAGCCGCCGGGCAGCGGTGATCAACACGCCGCGCGCCCCCGCAGGCCAGGCCGCACCGCCGCCATCCCAGCCGCAGCCTGGGCGTAGAAGCCGGTACCCATCTTGCCGACGCTGATGTGCACGGCGCGCAGGCAGCCGTCCGGGGGCAGCGCGGGGACTCGCACGGTGATCGAACGTGCTGTTTCAGCAGCTACGGTGACCGGGCGGGTGCTGACCACTTGGCCGCCGATGCGGAGCCGGAGCACGGTG
Organism: Actinoplanes sp. NBC_00393; assembly: GCF_036053395.1. Taxonomy (NCBI): domain Bacteria; kingdom Bacillati; phylum Actinomycetota; class Actinomycetes; order Micromonosporales; family Micromonosporaceae; genus Actinoplanes; species Actinoplanes sp. NBC_00393. The sequence continues at coordinate 6,667,722 of NZ_CP107942.1, forward strand.
TTGAGGGTGTCGAGGCCGGAACTCGTGACGCGGACCGGGACGGAGAGGCCGCGAGCCGGGACGGTCACCGGACGGTCGATCTGCGCAGCCCAGCCGTTGAGGGCCACGCTCAGGTAGCCGGGCTGGGCGGGATGCGGCGCCGACACGTAAGCGCGCACCGCGAATCCGCCGATGGTAAGCGCCAACGCGGCCGGCACAGTCACCGCCGCGGCGGTCTGGCAGCCGGTGGCGATACGCGCCAAGCGCGAGCCGCCCGACGCTGCCGGACTCACGAGGTGGCTCGCCGAGGTCACGGAACCAGGAGCCCCGGAGGCATGGGGCGCGAAAGCCGGAGCCGTGGATGCCGGACCCGCAGAAGTCGGAGCCGCAGAAGCTGGCGCCGGGGAAGCCGGAGCGGGGGAAGCTGAGGAAGGCTGTGGTCCGGAGGCTTTGGGGGCGGTACCGCCGGGCGTGCGCTGGGCCGGCAGACCGACCGGGCCCGCCTTGCGGCTCGGGCGAGTCGCAGGCAGCCGCTCTCGGAGAAGTGCGACCGCACCCAGCAGCGTGGCCGCCACCGCGCCGCCGACCACCAGCGGCGCCGGACGGACCGGCTCGCCGGCCGCATGCAGGGCGAGGGCCACCAGCGGAAGCGTGACCAGCCCGGCAACCAGGGCGAATGCCATCCGGGCAGCCGGCCACCCGGTTTCGAGCCGGGCACCGGCCGGGGAAGACCAGCCCGATGCAGCGCCGAGCCCGAACGGCCGTCCGGGATCGGAGCCCGGCGTGGAGGGCCGGTGCGGGCCGAAGCTGGGCGCGGAGAGCTCGCCCGGGTCCAAGTCAGGCACGGCAAGTCCGCTCGGGCCGGCACCCAGTTCAGACCGCCGGCCCGACCCGGAGCTGGGCGCGGGAGGCCGGCCTGAGCCGGCGCTGGGGGTTGCCGGCCGGGACGGCTCGGAGTGAGCAGCCGGGGCAACGCCCGGGAGGGCGCGCAGCCACAGGGCTCCGATGGCCGCCAAGGCGGTCAGGGTGAGTGGCAACGCGAGCCACGGCCGCCCGGCGGCCGGGAGGATGGTGGCCAGGGAACCGTAGGCGAGGAGCATCAGCAGTACGGTCATCGGGCACCCCCGCGGGTCTGCCGGCCCAGGCTGTCGAAGTCGAAGCGGTAGATGGCGACGTTCGGCCCGTCGTAGATCTTGATCAGCCAGGGCAGCTGGTCGAACTTGGTGAGCTGCGCCGGGGTGAAGGCGGGCCGGCCGTCGTGCGGGATCGGCTCGTTCGTCTCGAAGTAGATCTTGATGTCGGGGACCTCGGTGGCCATCCGGCGGTCGACGATCAGGTACTCGAAGCGCCAGCTCCGCAGTTGGTGCAGCAGGCCGGGGGGCATCGGGCGGCCGGGCTGCGTCAGGTACAGGTCGTAGGCCGGGAACGTGGCCGAGCCGGTGGTCGGTTCCTGCTCGCCGTACGAGCCGAAGATCAGGCCGGTGTAGCGGTCGGCGACCAGCCGAGCCTCGCGGCCGTGGGTCTGGCGCAGCCAGGTGGCCGCGGCCAGCACCTCGGGGGTCGCGGCGCGGGTGTCCGAGCCGAACACCGGTGGGCCGGGGAAGCGGTACGACGGGTTCATCCCGGCCGCGTTGTTGCCGACCAGCATCAGGGCGCAGACGGCAAGCAGCACAGCGCCGGTCATGATCGACCGAATCCGGCCGCGCGCGCGGTTCAGGAATGCGATGATCAACGGGGCGACGGCCACGGCGATGCCGAGGTAGCTGAACGCCCAGGAGCGGCGCGCGCCCTCCGCACCCGACGGGGTGAGGATGAGCAGGGTCGCCGGGAAGTACAGGGCGCCGAGCAGCAGCATCGCGGCGGAGGCGGCCCGGGTGAGCGGGTCGGCGTCCCGGCGGCGCCACCAGAGGACGGCCGCGCCGGCCAGGAAGAGCAGCGCGCAGACCGGGGCGATGAACGCCGCTTTCTGCTCCCACCAGGGCGCCACCGACTGGCTGAACAGGGTCCGGCCGCCGGAGTCGCCGCCCGCGAGGCCGCCGAACTGGTCGAGGGCCCGGCCCAGGTACGGGTCCAGGTAGTCACCGGTCCGCGGTGCGACCGCGCTCATCCAGACCGCCACGACGACCGCCGCGACGCAGGTCAGCGCCCAGGCGGTGCGGGCACCGGCGACGAGCGCGCGGTGGCGGATCGAGAAGACCGTGCAGGCGAGCGCGAGCAGGGCGAACATGCCGGTCAGCCAGAGCGCGGTCAGGTGGTGGGTGGCGGTGATCGCCACGGCGAGCACCAGGACCAGCGCGACCCAGCCGGTCCGGACGCCGGTGGCGCCGGCACGGACTGCACGAAGCCCGGCGACCAGGGCCCAGATCAGTACGCCGATCGCGAGCGACTCGTACCCCAGTTGGGTGTCGAAGAAGAGGAACGAGCTGTTCAGGCTGTAGATGATCGCGGCCGCGGCGCCGACCCTGGGGTCCGGCCAGAGCTGCCCGGCGAGCATTGCGACGCCGAGGACGACGAGCACGTGGGCGAGCACCAGGATCAGCAGCGCGGCGTGCCAGACGGTCAGGCCGGTCAGCGCGGCGAGCGAGGCGACGGTCGCGTGCAACCCGGGGTAGTCGCCGATCACCCGGACGATCGCGTTCTGCTGGAAGAGCAGGCCGTCGAGGAGGATGTCGTGGCTCTGGCCCCAGTGCGCGTACTCGTCGTGGTACAGCGGTCCGGTCGGGTTCCGGAGGAGTTTCGGCAGGTAGGTGAAGCATCCGTAGCCGATCAGCACGGCCAGGCGCAGTCGGGGGCCGGACGTACGGCGTACCGCCCAGAAGGTTGCCGGCAGCGTGAAGATCAGCATGCCCGCCCAGAACCAGGCGAACTGTCCGGCCTCGCCCCACTCGGCCCGCCGGTATGCGGTGACCAGGGCGGCCGACCCGGCCGCCGCCGCGGCGGCGAGTGTGAGCGCGCACGCGGCGGCTTCGATTCCGGCCCGCCGAGCCGATCCGGTACGCCGTGCGGCCACCCGGCCAACGGCAGGCCCGGCCGTCGTGGCTGTCATCGACCGCCGGCCCCGGCGACCGAGCCCTCCGGCAGGACCGCCGAAGCCGGTCCCCGGGGAGGGATCACCGATGCCGGGCGCCCGGTCACCGCGGCGTAGATGTCCCGGGTCGCGCCGACCACGTCGTCCCAGCTGGGCAGCGTGGCGGGACGGGTCCGCCCGGCGGCCGCCGCCTCGCTCAGGGCCGCGGCCAGGGCCGTCTCGTCGTCCGGGTCGGTGAGCCGCAGCCAGGCGCCGTCCCCGGCCAGCCCGGCCACCTCGCGATGGGCCGGGATCGGGGCGGCGACCGTCGGCAGGCCGGCCGCCAGTGCGTCGGCCACGGCCATCCCGAAGGCCTCGTGCGCCGAGGCGGAGACGGCCGCGGACGCCTGCGCCAGGCAGGCGTCGAAGGCGGCGTCGTCGAGACGGCCGTGGAAGACGACCTGCCCGGCCAGGCCGAGGCGGGCCGCGAGCTGGCGCCACTGCGCGGCAGCCGGTCCGGTGCCGACCACGTCGAGCCGGTGGTCGGGTCCGAGGTGGGACATCGCCCGGATGACCCGGTCGACCCGCTTGTACTGTTCCAGCCGGCCGACGCAGAGGATCCGGCGTACCCGGGACACCGGGGCGGGGACGGAGGGCCGCGGGTCGGTCCCGTTCGGGATGACCACGGCCCGGTCGCCGACCTCGGGGAAGTCCCGCAGCACCAGGTCACGTTCGGCGGCGGTGACGCAGACGACCGCGCCGGAGCGGGCCATGATGGTCCGCCCGAACGGCCGGTAGAGCGGGTGCAGCGCGGCCCGGAACCGGCTGTGCCCGGTGCCGTGGTAGTGCGGAGTGAAGACCAGCGGGGCCCGGTTGCCCAGCGCGGCGCAAAGCGCGACGAGGGCGTGGTAGCTGTGCGCGTGCAGTACGTCGTACTCGTCGGCGTGGGCCCGCAGCCAGCGCCACAGCGGCACGGAGAGCCGGTAGTTGCCGGCCGGCACGGTGAGCGGGAAGCGGCGTACCAGAACGCCCTCGATCGTCTCCACGGACCGGCCCGCAGCCTGAGTGATCACCTCGACCTCGTCGCCGGCGGCCGCGAGGCCCGCGACCAGGCGCCGGACGTGGGTCTCCACCCCGCCGATGTCGGGGTGGTACGCGTTGGCGACGACCCCGATCCTCATCGCACCTGCCGTTCCGCACCCCGCCGTGTCCGGGACCGGCGCGGCTGCCACTCGCGGGCGATGGTGCGCAGCACCCGCAGACCGTCGGTGAAGGCGTTGAGGTTGCTCACCCCGTGGATCCGGTTGTGCTCGAAGCTCGCCACCTCGACGATGGTCAGCTCGGCCTGCGCGGCCCGCAGGTTCAGCAGGGTCTCGATCTCGAAGCCGTCGCCCCAGAGCCGCCCGTCGGTGCTGTCCGGCGCCGGTGAGGTGCTGTCCAGGTCGAAGACGTCCAGGTGCCGCGCCCAGAAGGCGTTGTAGCCGTAGCAGAGGTCGCTGTAGCGGGTGCCGAACAGCGCGTTGACCAGCATGCTCAGGCACTTGTTGCCGGCCCGGCGCAGCCGGGTGATGTCGGCGCTGCCGCCGGCCGGCCGGAAGCGGGAGCCCTTGGCGAAGTCGGCGCCGGAGCGCAGGGCCTCGACGAAGCTGGGGATCTCGAGCGGGTCGGTGGAGCCGTCCGCGTCGATCATGACGATGATGTCGCCGGTCGCCTCGGCGAAGCCGCAGGCCAGCGCGTTGCCCTTGCCGCGGCGGTTCTGCCGGACCACCCGGATGTCCGGGCGCAGCCGGCGGGCGACGGCCACGGTGTCGTCCGTGGACCCGCCGTCGACCAGCACGATCTCGTCCACCTGGGGCAGTCGCGCGAAGACGTGCGGCAGGTTCTGGGCCTCGTTCAGCGCCGGGACGATGACGCTGACAGTGGGTTCTTTCGGTCCGGCGGGGACCGGCGGCTCGGCGGTGATCCGCTCAGTGCCGGGCTCACCGGGAAGCACGCGGTCGACCGTGGGCATGTCTGTCTCCGATCGGGCAGGGTCGAGCCGGCCCGGTCCGGGCCGGAGGGAGGGAGAGCAACGGAGGGGTTCAGCTGGCCGGCGCCGGGGCGGCGGCGCCGGCATCGCTCACGACAGCGGCGCGTCGACCGTCCAGTCGTAGATGTCCTGGCGTGCGGTGACTTCACCGGTCGCCGCGGTGAACCCGATCCAGCCGTTGCCGGTCCCGGCGCCCTTGGCCAGGTCGACCGTCTGGTCGAGGAGCAGTTCCTCGGTGGCGCCGGCGGTCAGCGACCGGACGTACACCTTGAGGTTGTGGCCGTCGGCGTCGTAGCGGACCCGGGCCTGGAAGGGCTTGCCGAAGAGCGGGATCGACGATTCGGCGGTGGCGGAGTGCTTGTCCGGGTTGCCGCCGAGCACCACGGCGAGGTGGTTGCTGCTCGGGTCCGGGGTGTTCTGGTAGGTGTCGAACTCGACCGCGACGCTCTGCCGGATGCCCCGGTAGCCGAGGCCACCGCCCCAGCCGCCGAGCGCGCGCGGGCCGGCGCCCTGGGCCAGGAAGGCGACGCCGTCCGCACCCGGCTTGCCGTGGTGCAGGTGCGCCTTGAAGGACGTCTCGAACGAGTCGGTCAGGTCGACCTGCTGGGTGGACCATGCCGAGCCGGCCTGCTTGTAGCTGCCGTTGGTCAGCTCGATGACCCGGTTCTCGCCGCGCTCCGAGCTCACCTTGGCGGTGCCGTTCAGGGCCAGCGACTGCGTGTACCCGGCGTCGATCGGCCGGTAGGACAGGGCGTCGCCGTCGGCCGCGAGGGCGCCTCCGGCGTGCACCCCGGCCAGTATGGAGAGCAGGGCGGAAGCCAGGAGGCCGCCCCGCGCGATTCTGGAGGAACGCACGACATGCTCCGTTTCAGTGGTTTTGCCCGACTAAGACTCGGCCAAAGGTAGGGCAGACCACGGAGCCGCGTGTGCGAGTCGCGGTTATTTACTCCCGACGGTTTCCCGGATCCACTGGTGGAACGAGGCGATGTGGTGCTCACTCGGCACCAGAACCCCGCCGGACGCGTACGCCCGGGACGCCATCCCCGGCTGGCACCGCTCGCAGGCCTCGAAGTCCTGGCGGTTCACCCGGTCGAACAGCTCGACGGACGGGTTCAGGTCGGCGCCGGCGGCGACCACGTCCGGCCGGAACAGCCAGTCGCACTCGACGATCGTGCGGTCCGCGGCGAGCGGGAACATCCGGTGCAGAATCACGTGATCGGGTACCAGATTGACGAAGACCTGCGGTTTCACGGTGATCGCGTAATACCGGCGATCCTGCTGCTCGCTGAGGGTCTCGATGGTGGCCAGGCCGCCGGAACCGTCCACGGTGAACCCGTCGACGTCCGGGCCGAACTCGGCGCCGTGGCCGACGTAGTACTGGGCGGCGTACCCGCCGGCGAACTCCGGCAGCACGTGCACCAGCTCCGGGTGGATGGTCGAGCAGTGGTAGCACTCCATGAAGTTCTCGATGATCAGCTTCCAGTTGGCGCGTACGTCGTACCGGATCCGCCGGCCCACCGCGAGTGAGCCGAGCCGGTACCGCTCGATCGAGCCGAGGTCGCCGAGCCGCTCCACGCAGGCGCCCATCACGTCCCGTTCGAAGGAGGGCGGCTCGTCGGCGAGGCAGACCCAGACGTAGCCAAGCCACTCCCGGACGTGGACCCTGCGCAGGCCGTATTCGTCGCGGTCCACGTCCGGCATCTTCACCAGGTTGGGCGCCGCCACCAGCCGCCCGTCCAGGTCGTACGCCCACGCGTGGTACATGCACCGGAAGGTCCGCTTCACCGCCCCCGACTCCTCCGCGCACAACTGTGCCCCGCGATGCCGGCAGACGTTGAGGAACGCCCGCGCGCCGCCGTCCCGCCCCCGGGTGACCAGCACGCTCTCCCGCCCGACCGGCACCGTCCGGAACTCGCCGGGCGCCCCGACGTCAGCGCCCCGGACCACGCAGAACCACATCCGTTCGAAGATCAGCTCCTGCTCACGGGCGAAGAACGCGGGATCGGTGTAGTAGTTGCCGGCGAGCGTGGGCAGCAGCGACGACGTCATGGGGCATCACTCCCGGAAACGGCGGGGATGGAACAGGTCGATCGGGTGGGCGGTGGTCCCGGTGGTCGCCAGGTCGGCCAGGATCTCCCCGACCACCGGTACGAACTTGAATCCGTGCCCGGAGAACCCGCAGGCCACGGTCACCGCCTCGTGCGCGGGGTGGCGGCTGATCACGAAGTGCTCGTCGGGCGTGGTGCTGTACATGCAGGGCTCGCCGCGCAGCCACTCGCCCGGCAGATCGGGCAGGATCCGGGCGGCGCCGCGGGCCATCTCGTCGATCTCGTCCGGGTGCACCGCGGTGTCCAGGGCCTCCGGGGTGGTCTCGGTGCCCCGCCGGAAGAACGCGATCTTCGCCCCGCCGTCCGGGCCGTCGATGGCCGGGAAGCCGTACATCTGGCTGCCCTCGGCCGGTTCCCAGATGTAGATCGGGTGCCGGTCCGGCTGGAACGCCTCGACGCCGCCGCGCGGCCGGAACCAGTGCTGGACCTGCCTCTCGATCCGGAACGACACGCCCAGGTCGGCGAGCAGCCGCGGTGCCCACGGACCGGGAGTGATCACCAGCTGCCCGGCGGTGTACTCGCCGGCCGCGGTTCGCACCCGCACCCCGTCCCCGTCCGGCTCCCAGGACTCCATCGGCTCGTGGAAGCGCAGGTCAGCGCCGTGTTTGCCGGCCAGGTCGAGCTGGGCCAGCACGGTCCGCTCGGGCCGGACGAACCCGGCCTTCGCCTCGAAGAGCGCCACCTCGTCCGGGGCCGGCGCCATCGTCGGGAACCGCCGGCGCAGCTCCGCCGCGTCGAGCATCTCGTGCTCCAGGCCCCACTGCTGAGCACTGGCCAGAGCGCCGGAGACGGTACGCGACTCCGGCCGGCCCACCATCACCCCGCCGGTCAACGTGATCACGTCCCGGCCGGAGTCCGCCGCCAGCCGGTCGAACAGCTCGTAGGCCCGGAGCAGCAACGGCACGTACTCCGCGCCCTCGAAGTAGGACTGCCGGGTGATCCGCGAGCCGCCGTGGCTGGCTCCCCGGTCGTGGCCGGGACCGAACCGCTCCAGCCCGAGCACCCGGTGCCCGCGGGCGGCGAGGTGGTGCACGGTGGCACTGCCCATGCCCCCGAGGCCGACAACGATCACGTCAAATGCGGGCACGTCGAGCTCCTTAGCGCCGGATACGTTCGTGTTTCGGGTCGAACAGCGGCTCGGCCGCCACGGTGGCGAGCAGCCGCCGGTCGAAGTATCCGATTTCCACCTGTGTACCGGGCACGGCCAGGGCCGCGGGCAGCCAGGCGTACGCGATCGGGCCGCCGACCGTGTAGCCGTACGCCGCACTCGTCACATGGCCCACCGCGAACCCGCCGGCGTAGACCGGCTCCCGGCCCATCGGCATGTCCCCGGTGTCGGCGACCGTGAGGCAGGTGAGGCGCCGGTCCGGCGGCGTAGCCGGCCGGGCCTCCGGGCGAACCGCGAAGCCCACCCCGGCCTGGAACGGGTCGTCCTCCGCGGTCATGTCGATCCCCCAGGCGCGGTAGCCCTTCTCCAGCCGCAGACTGTTGAAGGCGACCCGGCCGGCCGCGATCAGCCCCAGCTCCGGTCCGGCCTCCCAGAGGGTGTCCCAGAGCCGCAGACCGTACTCGGCCTCGGTGTAGATCTCCCAGCCCAGCTCGCCGACGTAGGACAGCCGCAGCATGGTGACCGGCACCATGCCGAGATGACCCTGCCGGACCTGGAAGTACTTGAACGCGTCGGCCGAGACGTCGACGTCGGTGAGCGAGGCGACCAGCTCCCGCGCCCGCGGGCCCCACACTCCCAGGCCGCAGGTGCCGCCGGTGACGTCGCGGACCGAGACCCCGGCGGGCGCGTGCCGCAGCAGCCAGTCCAGGTCGAGCGGGCCGTTCACACCGACCTGGAAGCGGTCCTCCGCGAGCCGGGCCACGGTGATGTCGCTGCGCACCCCTCCGGCCGGGTCGAGGAGCAGGGTGTAGACCACCGTGCCGACCGGGCGGTCCACGTTGCTGCTGGTCAGGCCGTTGAGAAAGGAGACCGGCCCGATCACCTCGAGCCGGGTCAGCGGGGTCATGTCGTAGAGCGCGACCCGCCGCCGGGTCAGCCGGGCCTCGGTCTCGGCGATCGGGGACCAGTGCCGGGCGGACCACTCGTCGCGGGGGCGCAGCTCTTCCGGGGGCGGGTTGGTCGCGTACCAGAGGGGTCTCTCCCAGCCCATCGCCTCGCCGAACGTCGCGCCCAGCTCGACCTGGCGCGGGTGGAACGGGCTGACCCGCAGGTTGCGCACCGCCGGCGGGTCCAGCGGATGGATGATGTCGTAGACCTCGACGAAGCTGCGGATCGCGCGTTTGCGCACGTATTGCGGGGCGAGCTGGGCCGGGTCGAACCGATTCAGGTCGCACTCGTGCAGGTCGATGCCGGGGCGGCCGTCGACCATCCAGTCGGCCACCGCCTTCGCGGCGCCGGCCGAGTGGGTCACCCAGATCGCCTCGGCCACCCAGAAGCCGCGCAGGTCACGGGCCTCGCCGAGCAGCGGGAAGCCGTCCGCGGTGAACGAGAAGACGCCGTTGAAGGCGTCGTCCAGAGCGGTCCCGCGCAGCGCCGGGATCAGCTCCGCGGCCGCCGCCCAGGACTGCTTGAAGGCCGCCGGGGTGAACGGCAGCATCGACGGGTGCGCGTCGCCGGGGATGTCGGCGAGCTCCACCGGCATCGGTTCGTGCAGGTAGGAGCCGATGCCCAGCCGGTCGCCGTGGGCCCGGAAGTAGAGGTCGCGGTCCTGGTGCCGCAGGATGGGCAGGTCGTCGGAGGCGCCGGCCGGGGTGGTCCGGACGTACTGGTGCGCCATCGGCAGCAACGGGATCGGTACGCCGGCGAGCTCGCCGACCGCCGGACCCCAGAAGCCGGCGCAGCTCACCACGATGTCCGCAGCGAACGTCTCGTCGCCCGTGCCGACCCCGGTGACGCGGCCTCCATCCGACAACACCTCAGTAACACGGATATTGCCGATGAATTGGGCTCCGCGCGTGATCGCCCGGCCGGCCTGCATCTCGGCGGCTCGCACAGCTGACGCGAGCCCGTCGGACGGCACGTGCAGCCCGCCCAGGATGACCGATTTGTCCAGCAAGGGAAACAGCGCGACGCACTCGTCGGCATCAAGGACCGACGACGAGATCCCCCACGACTGCCCGAACCCGAACCGCCGATGCAGCTCAGCCAGCCGCGCCGCCGAGGTCGCCACCTCCAGACTTCCGACCGCCGCGAAGCACTCCAGCTCGGCGTACTTCTCCACGGTGTACCGGGCGAACCGCGCCAGGGTCCGCGACGGGTTGGTCTGGAAGACCAGGCCGGGCGCGTGCGAGCTGGAGCCGCCGGTGACGAAGAGCGGCCCCTGCTCCAGCACGGTGATGTCGGTCCACCCGCGCCCGGTCAGTTCATCGGCGAGGGCGCAGCCGACCACGCCCGCACCGATGATCACGACCTTCGGTCCGGCCATCGGTCAGCTCCCGGCCGGGATCCACGGCTTCCAGGTGGCCTCGTGCTCGGACACCCACTTCTCGGCGGCCTGCTCCGGCGTCATGCCCTGATTGGTGAGGTAGTCGGAGACCAGGTTCTGGTCGTCGTTGCTCCATTTGAAGTTCTTGACCAGCTGGTACGCGGCCCCACCGGTGTCCGCGAACTTCTTGCTGACGATCTTGTCCAGGACATAGTCGGGGTAGTCGCAGGCGACCTTCTTCGGGTCGGCGTCACACCCCGCCTTGTACTCGGGGAGCTTGACCCGGGCGTACTTCTCCTTGGCGAACAGCCACTGCGGCTCGTAGAAGTAGAAGAGCAGCGGCTTCTTCTGCGCGGTGGCCTGCTGGGCGGCCTTGATCAGGGCGGCCTCGCTGCCGGAGTAGACCACCTTGTAGTTCAGCTTCAGGTTGGCCACCAGCGCCTCGTCGTTGGTGACGTAGGACGGGTCGCCGTCCAGGAGCTGGCCCTTGCCGCCGGACTCGGAGGTCTTGAACAGGTCGGCGTACTTGTTGAGGTTGTTCCAGTCGGTGATGTCCGGGTACTGGTCGGCCATCCACTGCGGGACGTACCAGCCGATCACGCCGGTGTTGCCGGTCGGGCCGGCGTCGACGGCGACCTTCTTCTCCTCGATGTAGGTCTTCTTCAGGTCGTCGTGACCCCAGTTCTCCACGATCGCGTCGACCTCGCCGGTCTCGAAGCCCTGCCAGGAGATCTCCTCCTTGAGGTTCTTGAGCTCGACGGTGTACCCGAGTTTCTTCTCCAGCAGGTGCTCGATGACCGCGGCGTTCGACTCGTACCCCACCCAGGGGTTGACCGCCAGATTGACCGTGCCCTTGCTGCCGGCGCTGGCCGCCGGCTCCCCGTCGCCCGAGCTTGCGCCCTCGCAGCCGGCCGCGAGGAGCAGGCAGGCAACCGCGATGTAGGAAATCTTCATCAGGTCTGTCCCTTCGAGTGAAACCCTTGGGTGAGCCGGTCCAGCAGGACGCCGAGCAGCACGATCGCGAAGCCCGCGGCCAGTCCGCGGCCGAAGTCCTCGCGCTGGGAGAACCCGGCGACCACGTCGTATCCGAGCGCGCCGGCGCCGACCAGACCGCCGACCACGACCATCGCCAGAACCATGACTATCCCCTGGTTGGCGGCGAGCAGCAGGCCGCCGCGGGCCATCGGGAGCTGCACCTTCCAGAGCAGCTGCCGCGGGGTGGACCCGGCCGACAGCGCGGCCTCGACCACCGTCGCCGGCACGTCCCGCAGGCCGCGCTCGACCAGCCGGACCACCGGCGGGACGGCGAAGATCACCGCTGCCACGATCGCGGTGAACCGGCTGGCGCCGAAGAGCGCGACGGCCGGCAGCAGGTAGACGAACGACGGCATGGTCTGTGCCGCGTCCAGCAGCGGCCGGACCGCGGTGGCGAAACGGTCGTGCCGGGCGCAGAGCACCCCGGCCCAGACCCCGGCGAGCAGGGTGATCGCGGTGGCGACCAGGACCGTGGCCAGGGTCTGCATGGCGTGTGCCCAGAGCCCGAGCGCCGCCACTCCGGCGGCCGCTCCGGCGGCGATCAGCGCCGCCCGCCAGCCCGCGGCCAGCAGGCCGAACCCGAACACGACCAGCACGAACAGCCACCACGGCGTGGTCACGAGCAGGTGTTCCAGGGGGTTGAGCAGATAGGCGCTCACCGTGTTCTTCAGCCACTCGGTGCCCGCGTACCAGTGCAGTTCTACCCACGCGGTGAGCCGGTTGACCGGCGCCGCGAGAGAGAACGTGGGCACCCGGTCGCCGACCGGCAGCAGGGCGACGACCGCCGCCGCCACCAGCACCGGGACCGAGACCCGCCAGGGCATCGGGCGCCGGCGGGACGCGGCCGTGGTCACCCGGTCCAGCACCACCGCCATGATCACGATGGCCAGGCCGGCGTCGAAGGCGGCGCCGACGTTCACCCGTTCCAGCGCGCGCACGATGTTCTGGCCCAGGCCGGGCGCGTCGATCAGGGCGGTGATCACCACCATCGAGAGCGCCATCATGATCGTCTGGTTGACCGCGAGGATCAGCACCGGGCGGGCCATCGGCAGCCGTACCTTGGTCAGCAACTGCCGCCGGGTGGAGCCCTGCGCGGTGGCCGCCTCGACCGCGGCCGGCGCCACCCCGGCGATCCCGAGCTGGGTGATCCGGATCGTCACCGGCACGGCGTAGATCAGCGTCGCGAGCACCGCGGCCGGCGAGCCGATCAGGAAGAGCAGCGTCATCGGCGCCAGATAGGCGAAGGTCGGCAGGATCTGCATGACGTCCAGCACCGGCCGCAGCACCGCACCGATCCAGCGCACCCGCGCGGCCAGAACGCCGAGCGGCACCCCGATCAGCACCGAGAGCAGCACCGCCGCCAGCGTCAGAGCCAGCGTGTCCACACTCTCGGTCCACAGCCCGAGCACCGCGAAACTCAGGAACCCGGCGACCGCCAGCAGCCCGGCCCGCCAACCGGCGAGCACGAACGACACGGCACCGGCCACCGCCACCAGCCCGGCGAATCCGAGCCCGGTCAGCGCCGCCCCGACCGCCTCCACCAGCAACCGCACGCCGAGCCGCAGATAGTTCACCCCGAACAGGAACACCGGATGGCTGTCCCGGTTCGCATCCACCCACTCGCGCACCGAGTCGAAGAACCGGAACGCCGCGGCGTCCGCCGAATCCGCGGCCTGCGTCCCGCCGAAGCTCAGATAGGCGGCGACGGTTGCCACGATCAAGAACGCGGCGATGGTACGGGCCGACAGAAGTCCCCGGAGTCCCCACCGATCTCCGCGCCCGGTCCGGGCCCCAGCGGGGCCGCCGGGCTTGAGCTCGGGGCGGGCTACGGTCGTGGTCACGCAGGTACCTGTCTGCGGTGTCCCAGCAGGGCCGGGAGCAGCTGCTCGGCGTCGACCACACCGATCCGCCGGTCGCCGTCCACCACCGGGATCGGCCGGGCGGCCCGCAGCACCCGTGGCACCGCGTCCCGGATCACCGTGTCCTGCGGGAGCGGCGGGTCCTCGTACTCCTCGCCGTCCACCGCGGGCCGGGTGATCCAGCGCAGGGTGAGCACGTCGGCGCGCGGCACGTCCCGGACGAAGTCCGCCACGTACCCGTCCGCCGGGTCGCCGACCAGATCCTCCGGCGTACCCACCTGGACCAGCTCGCCGTCCCGGAGCACCGCGATCCGGTCACCCAGGGTGAGCGCCTCGGTCAGGTCGTGGGTGATGAAGACCAGTGTCTTGCCGACCTCCGCGTGCAGCCGCCGCACCTCGTCCTGCATGTCGCGGCGGATCAGCGGGTCCAGCGCGCTGAACGGCTCGTCGAAGAGCAGCACGTCGGGATCGCCGGCCAGCGCCCGGGCCAGCCCGACCCGCTGCTGCATCCCGCCGGAGAGCTGCTCCGGGAACTGGTGCTCGTGCCCGGTCAGCCCGACCAGCTCGAGCATCTCGGCGGCCCGGCGGTGCCGTTCGGCGCGGCCCACCCCCTGGATCTCCAGCCCGTAGGCCACGTTGTCCAGCACCTCCCGGTGCGGCAGCAGCCCGAAGTGCTGGAAGACCATCGCCACCCGGTGCCGGCGCAGCTCACGCAGCCGTTTCGGGGACATCGCGCCGACCTCTTCGCCGTCCAGGAAAACCTCGCCGGCGGTCGGCTCGATCAGCCGGGTCAGGCAGCGGACCAGGGTGGACTTGCCGCTGCCGGAGAGTCCCATCACCACGAACACCTCGCCCGGCCGGACCTCGAAGCTGACGTCCCGGACCGCCACCAGGCAACCGGTGCGGTCCCGCAGCTCGGCCCGGGACAGCTCGGCGAGCGGGGTGCCGACGACCCGGTCCGCGCGGGGCCCGAACACCTTCCACAAACCGGTCACCGTGATCATCGCTCAGCCCCGGCCGATCAGGTCGGCGGCGCGTTCCCCGATCATCAGCACCGCGACCATCGGGTTCACCGAGGTCATCGTCGGGAAGACCGAGGCGTCGGCGATCCGTACGTTGGGGAACCCCCGCAGCCGCAACTCCGGGTCGACGACGGCGCCGGGGTCGTCCACGGCGCCCATCCGGCACGTCCCGGCCGGGTGGTAGACGGTGTGGTGGGCGGCCCGCCCGTACGCGGAGAGCTCCTCGTCGGTGCGCAGGTGCGGACCCGGCGCGATCTCCCGGGCGATCCACGACGCGAACGGCTCGGTGGCGGCCACCTCACGGGCGAGTCGCAGGCCGTCCACGATGGCGCGTTCGTCGTACCCCTCGGGGTCGGTGAAATAGCGGAAGTCCAGCAGAGGCTTGGTGTCCGGATCGGCGTCGGCCAGCGTCAGCTTGCCCACGCTGCGTGGCCGGGGCACGTTCGGCGTCATCCCGAAGCCGTGCTCGGGCACGTCGTAGCCGAGCCGCTGGGTGTTGACCGTGAACGGGATCTGATAGAGGTGGAACATCAGATCAGGCCTGGTCGCGGACGGGTCCCGGCGGACGAAGAGGCCGGCGTCCGAGTCCATCGCCGACATCGGCGGGATCGGCCGGCTCGCCTCCCACAGGATCAGCGACTCCGGATGGTCCAGCAGATGATCCCCCACGCCGGGCAGATCCAGCCGGACGGGGATGCCCAGCCGGTCCAGGTCGGCGGCCGGGCCGATGCCGGAGAGCAGCAGCAGACGCGGGGTGTCGATGGCGCCGGCGCAGAGCACGTACTCCTGCCGGGCCCGGATCAGCCTGACCCCCTCGGCGTCGCGGACCGTGACCCCGCGTTCGGGATCCAGGTGGTACGCCCACGTCTCGGTCCGGATCGTCAGGTTGGGCCGGTCCAGGTGCGGGTGCAGGTAGGCGACCGAGGCGGACGACCGGACCCCGGTCTCCGGGTGGTACCCGACCGGGAAGAAGCCGGTCCCGTCGGCGAACGGGCCGGCGTTGAAGTCCTCGTGCACCGGCACCCCGAGCGCGGCGTGGCAGGCCGCCACGAAGTCGGCGGTCAGCGGGTTGCGGTCCCGCTCGGCCACCGGACTGATATTGATCGCCAGCCGCTTCCAGTAGGGCATCATCTCGTCGTACGACCAGCCGGCCGCTCCGGACGTCACCCAATCGGTGAAATCCTCGGCCGGCGGCAGAAAACTGATCATGGTGTTGTGCGACGAGCACCCGCCGAGCACCCGCGCCCGGGAATGCCGCAGGAACGAATTCCCGCGCGGCTGATCGACGATCGGATAGTCGTAGTCGAATGGCGTCTCGAGCAGGTTCAGCCAGTTGCGAAGTTGAAGAATGCGCTGGTCACCGACGTCAGAGGGGCCGCCCTCGAGGACGCACACCCGGAGTCCGGGGTCGGCTGAGAGCCGCGACGCCACGACTGATCCGGCCGTGCCGCCGCCGACGATTACCACGTCGTACTCGATCGTTTCCAGTTTGCGTCACCTTCCGTGGGCCCAGACAAACAGGATCTTCACGTGCAGTGGCGGCGGTCAATGGGAACGAAGGTGTTTTACCCGTGCGCAATAAACCCCGCCATACTGGCTCCCGTGGATCATCCGTATCTCGACGCACCGGGACCGCTGGCGTTCGCTCACCGGGGCGGGGCGGCGGCGGGTGACGAGAACACCGCGAAGGCCTTCGAGCGGGCGATCGAACTCGGCTACCGGTACGTGGAGACCGACGTGCACGCGACGGCGGACGGCGTGGCGGTGGTGATCCACGATCCGGCGCTGGACCGGGTCGCCGGGCGGCCCGGGCGGGTGGCCGCGCTGACGTGGGCGGACCTGTCGACCGTACGGGTCGGTGGGGCGTCCGCTGTGCCCCGCCTGGACGAGGTGCTGGACGCCTGGCCGCAGGTCCGGTTCAACGTCGACGTGAAGGACGACCGGGTGGTCGAACCGGCGGTCGAGGCGGTCCGGCGTACCGGCGCCGAGGACCGGGTGCTACTCGCCTCGTTCAGCGACTCCCGCCTGACCCGGGTCCGCGCGCTGGCCGGTCCCCGGGTGGCCACCTCGATCGGGATGCGCGGGATCGCCCGGCTGCGGATCGCCTCGACCACCGGCCTGCCGCTGCGGGTGCCCCCGTCGGTCGTCGCCGCCCAGATCCCGGTCCGGCACGGCCGGGTAACCGTGCTCACTCCGCGGTTCCTGGCTTATCTGCACCGGCTCGGCCTAGCAGTGCACGTCTGGACGATAGACGAGAAGAATGAAATGAATAGGCTTCTCGACATGGGTGTGGACGGCATATTGACGGACCGCATCGAAGTGCTCCGGGACGTTTTCGGCGCGCGCGGCCTCTGGCCGGCCTGAGGAACTACCGCCTCGACGGGGGTTCCGCTAATCTCCCAGGTCAGCGAAGTTGGCACATGATCACGTGAACCGGGGACATCATCCGAACGGATGATGCCGGGGGTTCACGGCCGGACCCATATTTCTTCCTTAAGTTCCGGACAAGAATTGGTTAATTGACACCGCGGAATTGATTTCTGTGAGAGCTGCTCTTAACGTCTGGGCGTCGGCGCCGCAGGGGTGGCTGACGGTCCTGGAATTCAGGGAAAAGAAGGTCTCGTCATGCGTAGATCGGGTCACCCCCGGCGCACCCGGATCCTGGCCGCGGGAGCAGTCCTGGTCGCGGCCGCCGGTGTCATCGGCTTCACCCAGTTCGCTTCGGCCGACGACACCGCCAATACCCGGGCGGCCACCGAGAGCGGCGCCGGCAAGGTGGTCGGGAACAACCTGACGATCCTCACCGACACCTGCATCGACAGCCAGCTGGAGGCGCACGACGGCTTCCAGAAGGGCAACCGGTGCGTCTCCACCGAGTTCGGTGAGGTCGGCTCGGCGGCGAACAACCCGACACTGCTGATCACCGAGGCCCCGCGCAACGTCACGGTCGGCGCGCCGTTCACCCTCCGCATCAGCACCCGGAACCTGATCCGTGACCGCTTCCTCGCGGCCGGCCAGGGTGGGTACTACGTGGAGAGCAGCGTTCTGCAGAACGGCCTGGTCCGCGGTCACTTCCACACCGCCTGCCGGATGCTGACCAGCACCAACGAGGCGCCGGACCCCGCGCCGGTGCCGGCCTTCTTCGTCGCCACCGAGGACAGCCGCGGCAACGCCACCCCGGACACGGTCACCATCCAGGTGCCCGGCCTGCCGCAGGAGGGCACCGCCCAGTGCTCGTCGTGGGCCGGTGACGGTTCGCACCGGATCCCGATGATGGAGCGCGCCAACCAGACGCCGGCGCTCGACTCCGTCCGCGTCACCGTCCGCGCCGCCGGCAACAACAACGGCGGCAACAACAACGGTGGCGGCAACAACGGCGGCGGCGGGAACAACAACGCTGGCGGCGGGAACAACAACGGCGGTGGCAACAACACCAACAGCGGCGAGGTGAAGCCCACCAAGCCCGCCGCCACCAACCCGGCCACCACGAACCCCACCAAGGCCCCCACCACGAAGGCGACGACCAAGGCGACCACCCCGCCGCGGACCAACGCCACCACGCCGGACTCCGAGACCCGCGACGACGAGGGCACCGCGACCTCGAACAACGAGAACAACTCCGGCTCGGAGAACTCGGAGAACTCGGGCACGGAGAACTCGGGCACGGAGACGGAAGCCGAGGAGACCGCGACCCCGAAGGCGACCAAGAAGGCCAAGCCGCAGCCGACCGAGACCGACGGTCCGGCCCTGGCCGCCGGTGAGGACGACGGCGCTCCCGACGACTTCCAGTACGAGGCGGCCGACCCCGACAAGACGCTGGCCGAGCCGCCCGCCGAGCAGAGTGGACCGCTCGCCCTGATCAGCAACAACCTGGCGTGGGTCGGTGGCGGGGCGGTGTTCCTGTTGATCGCCCTGATCGCCCTCGCGTTCGCCCGGAGCCGCCCGCGTAACAACTGGCGCTGACGAACCACCCGATGGGCGGGACCTCGCGAGAGGTCCCGCCCATCGTCATGTCAACACGTCAGGAGAAACCTCAAAAAACGCGGTCCGGACCGGTTGATCGCCCGGAATAAGGGTAGCCTTACCTGCTGATCCATCCCCGGCAGTGAGGTGCAGTCATGGCGAACAGACCGGCGCGACCGGCCCACGAGGGCGTGGTCACCCGGGTCGAGCAGCTGACCCCGCACATGGTGCGCGTCGTGGTCGGCGGTGACGCTCTGTCCCGCATCGAGGCCGGGCACTGCACCGACCACTACATCAAGGTGCTCTTCCCCCGCCCCGGCGTCGACTACCCGGAGCCCTTCGACATGGGTGTCATCCGGGAGAGCGTGCCCCGGGAGGACTGGCCCACCGTCCGGACGTACACGGTCCGTAAATGGCTGCCCGAGATCCCCGAGATGTGGATCGACTTCGTGGTGCACGGCGACACCGGCATCGCCGGCCCGTGGGCCGCGCAGGCCAAGCCCGGTGACATCGTCCGGTTCATGGGCCCCGGCGGCGGCTACGCCCCCAGCCCGGAGGCCGCCTGGCACCTGCTGGCCGGCGACGAGAGCGCCCTGCCGGCGATCGCCGCCGCGCTCGAGGGGATGCCCGAGGGCGCCCCGGTGAAGGCGTTCATCGAGGTCGAGGGGCCCGCCGAGGAGCAGAGACTCGTCACCCCGGCCAACGCGGAGATCACCTGGCTGCACCGGGGCGCCCGGCCGGTCGGCGAGTTGCTCTGCGACACGGTTCGGGGCATCACCTTCCCCGAGGGACGGGTGCAGGCCTTCGTGCACGGCGAGGCCACGTTCGTCCGGGACCTCCGCGGTCACCTGCGGCGGGAGCGCGGGCTGACGATGGATCAGCTCTCCATCTCCGGCTACTGGCGGCGCGAGATGAATGAGGACGGCTGGCAGTCCAGCAAGCGCGAGTGGAACGAACAGGTCGAGCGTGAGCAGGAGACCCCCGCCGCGGTGTAAGTAGCGGTCAGCGGGTGTGACCGTACACACCTGGCCGCGCAACCTCGGCGTAACCGGACGATGATGGGCCCGTGGCCATCCGGGAAGAACAGGCGGTCAGCCGCCGCCAGGGACGACTCTTCACCCTCGTCGCACTACTCCTGGCGGCGCTGAACCTGCGACTCGCGGTCACCAGCGTCGGCCCGGTCCTGCGCGAGATCCAGGACGGCCTCGGCATGAGCGCCACGATGGCGGGGCTGCTGACGTCCGTACCGGTGCTCTGTTTCGCCTCGATCGGCCTGGCCGCGCCGCGCCTGGCCCGGCGCTTCGGCACCGCGCCGGTGATTTTCGGCGGTCTGCTGCTGCTGACCGCAGGCCTGGCGGTGCGCCCCTACACCGGCGGGCCGATCCTGTTCCTGCTGCTCAGCGCGGTTGCGATGGCCGGGATCGCGCTGGTCAACGTGCTGCTGCCGTCGGTCGTCAAGGACAAGTTCCCGGACCAGGTGGGCACCGTCACCGGCCTCTACACGGTGGCGCTGAACATCGGCGCGACCACCGCCGCCGCCGCGACCGTGCCGCTGACCAACACGTTCGACGACTGGCGGCTCGGCCTGGCCGGATGGACGCTGGCCGCGCTGATCGCGCTGCCGCCGTGGTTGCTGATGGCACGCGATCGCACGGCCGCCGGTGGCCCGGCTTCCCAAGAGCAACCCGCCCCGGTACGCGTGAGCCGGCACCCCGTCGCCTGGGCCCTCGCCCTGTACTTCGGCATGCAGTCCACCTCGGCGTACGTGATCATCGGCTGGCTGCCCCAGATCTACCGCGACGCCGGTATCTCCGCCGAGATGGCCGGCGTGCTGTTCGCGGTCACCTCGTTCCTCGGCATCCCGCTGGCCTTCCTGCTCTCCGCCCTGGCCGGGCGGCTGCGCAGCCAGAGCGGCATCGCGCTGGTCCTGGGCCTGTTCGGCATCGCCGGCTGGGGCGGGCTGTGGGCCTCGCCCAGCGCGGCGCCCTGGCTGTGGGCCGTCTTCCTGGGCGTGGTCAACACGGCGTTCCCGCTGGTTCTGACCATGATCGCGCTGCGCGGCAAGAACCCGGGCACGGTGGTCCGGCTGTCTGCCTTCGCCCAGGGGGTCGGCTACCTGATCGCCATCCCCGGACCGATCCTGATCGGTGCGCTGCACGACGCCACCGGTGGCTGGGAGGTCCCGCTGGCGGTCATGGCCGGCCTGATGATCCCGCAGATGCTGGCCGGCATGGCCGCCGGCCGGAACCGCCAGATCTGAACGCTTGCCCCCTTCCCCACCCTCTGCCCTCTTCTTTCCGGCGCCCTCTCCTTTCCGGCGCGCTCTCCTTTCCGGCGCGCTCTCCTTTCCGGCGCCCTCTTCTTTCCGGCGCTCCCGGCGTACCGTACGGCGATGGGACGGGTTGTCTGGGAGTCCGGCGACGCCTACGAGGCGTACGTCGGGCGCTGGAGCCGGCTCGTCGCCAAGACCTTCGTGTCCTGGCTCGACGTGCCCCCGAACCGCCGCTGGCTCGACGTAGGCTGCGGCACCGGCGCCCTGACCAGCTCCATCACCAGCCCGGGCACCCTCGTCGGAGTCGATCGCTCGTCCGGCTTCCTGACCACCGCCCGTTCCGGGCCGGCCCTCTGCGTCGGCGACGCCACCGCCCTGCCCTTGGCCGACGCCTCGTTCGACGCCGTGGTCAGTGGCCTGGCACTCAACTTCGTCGGCCGCCCGGAGATCGCAGTCCAGGAGTTCAGCCGCGTCGCAGCACCGGGCGCGGTCGTCGCCGCCTACGTCTGGGACTACGCCGGCGGCATGGAGATGATGTGGTACTTCTGGGCCGCAGCCGCCGAACGCGACCCGGCCGCCGCAGCCCTCGCCGAGAACCTGCGCTTCGAACTCTGCCGCGACGACGTCCTGGCCGGCCTCTGGCATCAGGCCGGACTCCGAGACGTATCAACCCGCCGCATCCAAATCCGGACGATCTTCACTGACTTCGACGACTTCTGGAATCCGTTCCTGGGCGGTCAGGGCCCGGCCCCCAGCTACGTCGCCACCCTCGCCGACCCCGACCGAGACGCCCTCCGCGAACTGCTCCGCACCCGCCTCCCCACCAGCACCGACGGCTCCATCCCGCTGACCGCCGCTGCCTGGGCCGTCCGCGGCACCCGTACCTGACTCAGCCGGCCCGGGCCACTGCGCGCAGACGAGCCACCACCGGCTCGAACTCCTCCATGAACATGGCGTTGATCGCAACATAGGAGAACCCGGCCTCAGCCCGCCGCCGCAGAAGCTCCTCAGCAATCCGATCAGGATCACCGATCAGAAAACTCGCGCCCCCGGCCGCAGCCATCGCACGGGCGTCACCACCAACCTGCCGCGACACCCAGTACGGCAGCGCGTCCACACTCCCGGCCACCGCCGCCACGTTGAACTGCAGCTCAACCGCATCCGCCCGGTCCCCCGCCAGCTCACGGAACCTTGCGGCCGCACGAGCCAACTCACCGAACGGCGTACCCGGCGGCAACCCGAACGTCACGATGTCAGCCTGCTCAGCAGCCAGCCGCAACATGCCCGGCTTCGAAGCAGCCACCAGCACAGGCGGCGGCGCAGGCAGTTCCCGAACCGCCCGGATGGTCTCCGCAACCCTGCGCAGCCGCTCCCCCGGCGTGCCGAACTCCCCGCCGAGCGCAACCGCATCCGCCTCACCCGACGGCCGCCCACCACCGACACCGAGCTCCAGGCGGCCATCACTGAGCGTCTGCAGGCTCCTGGCTTCCCACGCCACCTGCGCAGGCGCCCGATTGGGCGCGCTCAGCACATAGGTCCCCACACGCAATGCGGTGGTCGCCGTAGCTGCCGAGGCAAGCGCCGCAAACGGCGCCAGCGTGAAAAGCGTGTCCGGTACGAGCAACGCGTCATACCCGAGCCCCTCAGCCTTCCGCGCGACACCCACCCACTCAGCCCCGGAATGCGCCACCCCCGCAACCACCCCGAACCGAAACGCCCGCTCAGTCATACCCCCAACCCTCACGCCACCCGGCCTCCCCCACATCCGCCCCCAGTCGACCCCCCACCTACGCCCCGCAACGTAGAAGCCACCCCTGCAACCCTTCCGCCGCCCCCCTCCCCGCGCCGCACCCTTCAAGATCAACCCCAGCTGACCCCCACGGTCGTTTCCCACCGCCGGAACCAACACCCACAGTCAGCCGGACAAGCCCAGCTGACCCCCACGGTCGTTTCCCACCGCCGGAACCAACACCCACAGTCAGCCGGACAAGCCCAGCTGAGCCCCACGGTCGTTTCCCGGCCGCCGAAGCAGCCCTCACAGTCAGCCGGGGCGGGGTCAGCTCAGCCCGAAGTCAGCCGAGCCGCCCAGCTGACCCCCAACGCTGCCTCCAACCACCGGAAGCAACACCCACCGTCAGCCGAGCCGCCCAGCTGGCACTCACGGTCGTCTCCCGGCCAGGGAGGCTGCGCTCACGGTCAGCCCGGCAGCAGGCAGGCCAGGCCCGACTCCCAGGGTCGTTCGCCGGGCAGCGCCCCCGGTGGGCTGGTGAGTGACTGACGGGAGGGGTCTGTGCTTGGGCGGTGAGCGGCGATTACGCGAGGCCGTGGGTGAGCCCGGCGGCGGCAGCAACCTCGCGGGCCGCAAAACCCGCGAGCGCGGGAGCCCAGGGAAGCCGCGGGCGAGCACAGCGGGCGGCGCTGGTGGCCCGGCAGGGGGTGCGCGAGGCCCTGGGTGAGCCCGGCGGGGTGCGCGGGGCCCTGGGTGAGCCCGGCGGGGGCGCTGCCTGGAGTGGGTGGCCGGGTCGCTTCGTGGGTGGGAAGTGGGCGGCGCAGGTCGTACTGGTCAGTCGTAATGCTGGGTGCGTGGCCAGATGGCGGCCCACGGCTCGCTGGTTCGGCACACGTAGATCCGAGCCTCCAGTTCCTCGTTCTCCACGCCGAGCGAGTTGTGCAGCGTGGCCTTCTGCTGGCAGGCGCCGAAGAGGGCCGCGGCCCGCGGCAGCGGGGCCTGCAGGACCGCGACCACCACGGTTTTTCCTTCCGGCGGCGGGCCGAAGTTGTGCAGCTCGTTGTGGCCGCTGTAGACCGGCGGCAGGCCGAACTGGGCGCCGTAGCGGTCCAGGGCGCCGGCTTCGCCGTAGTTGCCGGTGAACAGGACTGCCCGATCCTGATCAGCTGGGGACAGTTCGTTGTGGACGCCGGCTATCTGCCAGACGTATTCGCGCCAGCCGATCTGGTCGGCGATCGTCTGGTTGGCGGCGACTGCCGGGTTGCCGGCGAGGCTGCGTTCGGGGATGACGGGGAGTGCGGAGACGATGCCCATGGCGACCGAGAGGGTGACGCCGACGGCGAGCAGCGCCTGGCGGGGGCGGTGGCCGAAAGCCCAGCGTGCGGTGGGTACGGCGCCGATCGCGAAGAGGGCGTAGAGCAGGCCGACCGGGTAGTAGGGCTGGCCGGCGATCACCAGGACCAGGACGAGCATCAGCGGGTAGGCGACTGCCAGGGCACGCAGCGGGCGCAGCCGGGGGTCGCGGAGCAGGGTGACGATGCCCGCGATCCACACCGGCGGCAGCATGAGCAGCACGAACTGGAGCGGGAGCAGCAGGACGCGGGACTCGGTGCCCTTGTTCTCGGCGATGGCGGCGGCCATGTCGGCCTGCGGGAAGCCGTTGGCCACCTGGTAGATCAGGTTGGGCAGGCCGATCAGGAGGGCGACGCCGGCGCCGGCCCACAGCCAGCGGGACTGCAGCACGTGCCGCGGGCCGAGCCAGAGCAGGCCGGCGGCGATGCAGAGCAGCAGGAGCACCACGAGGTGTTTGTTGTAGAGGCCGAGCCCGGTGACCAGGCCGGCGCCGATCCAGGCGCGTTCCCGGCCGGCGAGCAGGGCGCGGATCACGAAGTAGCTCACGCCGAGCCAGACCAGCAGGTCGGGGGCGGCGGTCGAGCTGACGTGCGCGGCGGAGAGCGGGCCGGCGCTGAAAACGCCGACGGCGGCGAGGGACTGTGCGGCGGGTCCGCCGTTCAGCTCGCGGGCGATCATGGCGGCGACGATCGCGGTCAGTCCGAGAAGGATCGCGAACGGTACGCGCATCGCCCACACGGTGTCGCCGAAGAGCTCGATGCCGAGACGGGCGAGCAGCGGGGTGAACGGCGGCTGGTCGGTGTACCCCCACTGCGGATGCTCGCCGAGCAGGCGGAAGTAGAGCTCGTCGCGGTGGTAGCCGTACCGGTTGGCGGTGCCGAGCAGCAGTAACGTCGTGGCCGCCGCGATCAGCCCGACCGGCCACCAGGCGATCGATCGCCGAGCCGCATCAATACGTTCCGTAGGTGCTGGGTCACTCAGCGCATCGAGCACGCCCCCACCCTAGAAGAGGAGCGCCATCTCCGCAGTCCGGTAGCCCGCCAGTGCCATGATGAAACGCCGAAGCGTATCGATGTCCACGAAGGACGGCCGACGTTGCGCGAACCGGATCCCGAACAAGCCGCCGAGCGGGCCCGTGCCGGCGTACGCGCGTGGGTGCGCGACGCCGGCCGGCGCACCAGGGCGCGGGTCCGGTCGGCCAGCCCGTACGCCATCTTGGCCTTTCTGACCGCCTCGGCGGTCGCGCCGATCGCCGGCGCCGGCCTCGGCGCCTCCGCGGAGTTCACCGCCGCGCTGGACCAGCTCGGCGGCGTGGGCAGCAACTTCCTGTCGGACGCGCTGGCCGGCACGGCCCGCAAGCTGCGGGCGGACGACGAGAAGCCGAGCGAGGAGCAGTGGCGCGACGCGATCGCCGCCGACCTGCTCCCCCGGCTGGCCGCCGCCGGCGACCAGGGCCGCGCGCTGCACGAGGAGATCTCGCAGGTGCTGCGCGAGGTGGACGCGGTCGGCACGGCGATCTCCGAGGCCGCCGTTACTGACGAGGAGCTGCGGCACACTCTGGAAAGCGCGTTCCAGGAGCTGGGGCTGGGCGTCAGCGAGCTGCGCTGGATGCTCACCGACGTGCAGCAGAGTGTGGACGGCCTGCGTCAGCAGCTCGCGCAGCAGAGTCTGTCGCTGCATCAGCAGCTGAACGAGGTACGCCGTCACCTGTACGCCTTCACCCGGGAACAACTGCCGCCCGACGACCCGGTGCCCGCCGAGGTGCCGCCCGGCGCGGTCCCGCCGTACCCGGGTCTGGCCAGTTTCCAGCCCGAGGACGCGCCCTGGTTCCGCGGCCGCGAGCCGCAGGTGGCCGAGCTGCTGGGGCGCCTCGCCGAGCAGGCCGTCGGCGGTCCGCCGCTGATCATCACCGGGGTCTCCGGCGCCGGCAAGTCCTCGCTGGTCCGGGCCGGTCTGCTGCCCGGTATCGCCGGAGGCACGCTGGGCACAGAGGCGGCGGCATGGCCGTGGATTCTGACCAACCCGGGGGTACGCCCACTCGCTGACCTGGAGCGGCGACTGCGGTCGGTGGCCGATGTGGACGGCAGGGAACCGTACGGGCTGGGTGACCTGGCCGCGAAAGCCGCCGCCGAGGGCCGCCGCCCGGTGATCGTCGTCGACCAGTTCGAGGAGCTGTTCACCCAGTGCCCCGACCCGGCCGAGCGCCTCGCCTACGTGACCGCGCTGACCAACGCCGCCCCGGCGCTCGTGGTGATCGCGGTCCGCTCCGACTTCTATCCGGCGTGCGTCGAGCTGCCTCCGCTGGCGAAGGTGCTGGCCGCCGGGCACGTCGTCCTCGGCCCGCTCGACGCCGACGCGATCCGCCGCGCCGTCGTCGAGCCGGCCGAACAGGCCGGGCTCAGCGTCGAACCGGGCCTGCCCGACCTGCTGCTGCGAGACCTCGGCGCCGACGGCCGGGACGGCTACGAGCCGGGCGCTCTGCCGCTGCTCGCCCACGCACTCCGGGCCACCTGGGACCGGCGGGAGGGCGCCCGGCTGACCGTCGGGGCGTACCAGGCGACCGGCGGCATCCGGCACGCCGTCGCGGAGACCGCCGAGAAGATCTATGTGGAGCTGAGCGCCGAGGATCGCGAACGGTTGCGGTCGGCACTGCTCGCCCTGGTCACGGTCACCAGCAACGGTACGGTCGTCCGGCGCCGCGGCGAGCGGGCCGCTGCCGACTCGCGCGTGCTGCGAAGGCTGGTGAAGGCACGACTCGTGACGGTCGGCACGGAAACCGTGGAGATCAGCCACGAGGCGCTGCTGACCAGCTGGCCCCGGCTGGCCGGGTGGCTCGCCGAGGCGCGCGAGGACCTGCTGCTGCGCCAGCAGGTGACCTCGGCCGCGGAGGACTGGTCGCGGTCCGGCCGCGATCCGGATCTGCTGCTGCGGGGTTCACGGTTGCTGGCCGCGCGGGAACGGGTGCCGGACGGCGAAGGCGTGCCACCGGTGGTCGGTGAATACCTGGCGGCCGGGTGGGCAGCGGCCGAGCAGGAGGAGGAAGCCCGGCGGCGTGGGACGCGACGGTTGCGGCAGCTGGTGGCAGGGCTCGGGGTGGCTCTGCTGCTGGCGGTCGGGGGTGGGCTGGTCGCCCTGGACCAGCGCGAGGAGGCCGAGGCGAACCGCCGCGCAGCCGTGTCGCGCCAGGCAGCGGCCGAGGCGATGGGTGCGCTCGCCGCCGATGACGAGGCCGCCGCCGTGGGCAAGTCGCTCGATGCCTGGCAGAGCGGACAGACGACCGAGGCGCGTAGTGCCCTGCTCTCCGCCCAGATGGTGCGCTTCGCGGGCCGGCTCGGCGACGAGCCGGGCGGCTGGTCAGCGGCAGTCAGCCCGGATGGCAAGCGGATCGCGGTGGGTAACTCCGACGGCACGGTCCAACTCTGGGACACCGACACGCTCACCAAGATCGGCGAGCGGATGGCCTACCCGAAGGCCGACCAGGTGATCACCGTGGCGTTCTCGCCGGACGGCCGGTTTCTGGCCAGCGGCTTGATGGCCGAACACGGCGTCAAGATCTGGGATGCGACAACCGGTCGGTTGGTGCGCACGCTACCGGCCGTCGGTGCGGCGGCCTGGGTGCCGGGCACAACGGCAGTGGTGGCCGCTCGGGTGATGAACGGGCTGCCGCTCGGCCGATGGGAGGCAGAGACCGGAGAGCTTAGCCCGCTGTTCCGGGCCGGGCCCACCACCGCGATGGATGTCGCGGTGAGTCCCGACGGCCGTTTCGTCGCGGAGATCGGCGCTGACGGGGGCGCCCAGGTCTGGGGGCTGGACGACGGGGTCCTGGCGATGACCGTTCCGGAGGCGCGGCAACTGGCGTTCGCTCCGGACGGGACTCTGGTCACGATCCGGCTCACCGAGGACAACGAGGGAAAGCTGGCGCAATGGGCGGTTCCGTCCGGCCGGCGGCTGCGAGACATCACGCCCGGCACCGAGTCGACTCCCCCGCCGCGGCCCATCACCGTGACCCCCGACGGGATGGTGATCACCAATGGCATTCGGCGCACCGCCACATTGTGGTCACTCACCAGCGACGTCACCGGCTCGCTGAACACCGGGCAGGCCAGCTTCGGCGCGGGTGCCGCGTCGGCGAACGGTCAGGTCGTCGTGGTCACCGCGCCGGACGCGCCGACCGTGGTCTACCGCCGGGTGATCAACATGCTGAACACTGACGGCCCCGTTTACGACGCCGCGTTCTCGCCGGACGGCCGCCGACTTGCCTCCGGAGGCATGGATGACGAGGTACGCATCTGGGACACCACCACGCGAGAGTTGATCACCTCGTTCCGCCCGGCCGGCATGGTCAGCGGGATCGGCTACGCGGCGGACGATGTGCTCGGCGTCGCCACCTTCGCCAGAACTCTGGAGATCTGGGACGGTGCCGGGCGGCGACAGGCTTCGGCGAAGCTCGTCGCCGAGCCGAAGGATGTCGCCGTCTCCCGGGACGGAAGCCTGCTTGCGGTTTCGGTCGGGGCCGCCGTCGAAGACCCTCCCGAGACGGTGAAGTCCTCGGTCGAAATCTACGACGTCCGGCAACGACGCTTCCGGGGCAGCATCGCGCTTGGCTTCGACACCGCGTATGCGATCGCCTTCTCCGCCGACGGCACCACGCTGCACGCCGCGGCCACGACCAGCAAGATCGACGAGGTGACCAACCTCGCGAGTGTCCGCTCCGAGCTTCGCTCCTGGCGCACCTCTGACCTGAGCTCGCTGGGAAGTTTCGGCCTGGGGGATCACCAGGCGCTGGACCTGGCCGTCTCGCCGGACGGGCAGTCCATCGCGGTCGCCGGAACCAACCGACGGATGGAGATCCGCACTGCCGACGGGTCCGCGGTGCGCTGGGAGTCGGACCTTCGACCGGGTCAGGTCGATCGCATCGCCTTCTCACCGGACGGGCGAACGCTGGCGACCACCGATGCCGGCGGCCCGGTCCAGCTCTGGGACGCCCGCAGCCACCGGATGACGGCGACCCTGCAGGGGCACACCAACACGGTGGCGGCGCTGGCGTTCTCGCCGGATGGTGCTCTGCTTGCCAGTGGCGGCACCGACACCCAGGTCGGCGTCTGGTCGTTGGATCCGGCGGTGGCCGTACACCGTCTGTGTCAGATCGCGGTGCCGCTCAGCCGGACCGAAAACACTGAGGTCTCCCCGCTGTGCCGTTGATAGGTTAGGCTACCCTTACCTTCCCGGTGTGCCGGCACTTCCTCGGTCTCGGCACACCGGGTCGTTTCTCAGACGACCCACACCGCGGTCACCACCAGACCGTTCTCGATCAGGTATCGGCCGTGCAGGCTGGTGAGCGGCGGCCCGCCGTCGAGCCGGGTGCCGTCGATCAGGATGTGCGCGGTGAACGTACCCATCTGCGGTTGCAGGGTGAGCCTCGCGTCGCTGAAGCCCAGCCAGCGCTGGGTGAGTGGATACCAGGCCTTGTAGATGGACTCCTTGGCGCTGAACAGCAACCGGTCCCAATGCACCGCCGGCTCGGCACGCGCCAGCCCGGCCAGGTGCTCGGCGTCGCCCGGCGCGGTCACCGCGCCGAGCACGCGCGGCGGCAGCGGTGCGTGCGGTTCCGCATCGATTCCCAGGCTCACCACCTCATCGGTACGCGCGACAGCCGCACCCCGATACCCGCTGCAGTGGGTGATGCTCCCCGCCAACCCGTCCGGCCAGACCGGTTCCCGGCGGGGCCCGGGCCGGATCGCCACCGGCGGGTGCCCGAGAACGGCGAGGGCATCCCGGGCCAACCGCCGTGCGGTGACGAACTCCCGGCGCCGTCCCACGACCGCGGTGGCGACCAGGTCCTCCTCGCCCGGGAAGCACAGTTCGGTGTCGTCGTCGGCGTACGCCTCGGCGGTGACCACCGACGACGGCAGCAACAGTTCCAGCACGCGAGGAGTGTGTCATCCGCGTTGCTTGTGCACGCCGATCAGGAGCGGCCACATCGCGGTGTGGTCGCCGTGCTCGGTCATGGCGCGTTCCATGCCGGACAGCCACGCGTCCCGTTCCGGCTCGGTGACGATGCCCAGCGAGACCGCAGCCGGTGCGACGCTGCGATAGGTGGCGGCGAGCATCCCACCGGCGGCACGTAGCGGCTCCATCCGGCCGGTGACCTCGATGCCGTCCGGCGCGCCCAGTCCCGCCTCGGCGAACAGGTGCGGCAGCCGGTGCCCGAGGCGGATGTCGCGGCCGGCCGCGGTGAACGTGCCGAGGAAGACCCGGCGCCACTCGGCCACCACCGGCAGTGGCGGGTCGACGTCGACCGTACGCATGTCGTAGTCCTGCACGACGAGGTGCCCACCCGGCGCGACCCACTGCCACATCCGGCGCAGCGCCGCCACCGGTTCGGTGAGGTGGAGCAGCAGCAGACGGGCGAAGACCAGGTCGTACCCGCCCGCCGGTGGATCGTCGCGGGTGGCGTCCCCGGCCACGAACGTGCACTGCCGGTGTCCCGCAGCGTGCAACATGGCGACGGCGGATGCGCCCACTGCGGCGTCGATGTCCATCCCGACGACCGTGCCGCCCGGACCGGCCCGCTCGGCCATCAGCCGCATCGTCTCGCCCGGCCCGCAGCCCACGTCCAGGCAGCGCGCCCCGGCGGCCAGACCGACCCGGTCCAGCAGGGTCGCCGTGGCCTGCTCCCAGACGCGTGCCTGTGCGCGCAGTCGCTCGTACTCGGCATCGGTACGCCCCAGCACGTACCCCTCGGTGGTGGTCATCGTTCCTCCCGGCTGTCAGGTTGTGTCGCCAGACTGGCCCCGGGCGCCGGACACGCTCATCGTGGAAGCCGTACTGAGGTTTTCGCCGGGGGTGCAGATGAGCGGGCTCGCGGTGCTGTCGCAGCACCTGGCCGCAGCCGGCGCCGGTACCGGCAGTGTCGTGGTGGTCGAGGGCCCCGCCGGGATCGGCAAGACCACCCTGCTCGACGCCGCCGCCGCGGAGGCCGGCCGTCGCGGTATGACGGTGCTGCGCGCCCGGGGGAACCCGCTCGAGCAGGACTTCGCGTTCGGGATCGCCCGTCAGCTGTTCGCTCCGGTTCGGGCCACCGCGGCCTGGGCGGCGATCTGCCGCGGACCGGCCGAGCTCGCCGAGCGGGTGCTCACCACCGAGCCGCCCGCGCCCGGTCACAACGTGGAGGCGATGCACGCCGCCGCGCACGGCCTCTTCTGGCTCACCGCCAACCACGCGGCGCGGGGTCCGGCGGTGCTCTGCGTCGACGACGTGCACTGGGCCGATCTGCCGTCGCTGCGGTGGCTGGTCGGGGTGGCCCGGCGGATCGACGAGATGCCGCTGGTGGTGGTGCTGGCCACGCGTACCGGGGAGCCGGTTTTCGATCCGCGCATCCTCGGCGAACTGACCGCGGCCGCGTCCGTGGTGCGGCCGCAGCCGCTCGATCCGGCCGCGGCGGCCGCGCTGGTTCGGTCCGCGCTGCCCACAGCGACGCCGGGCTTCGCCCGCGCGTGCCACACCAGCACCGGTGGCAATCCGTTCCTGCTGACGACGTTGCTCTCCGAGGTACGCGCCGCGGGCATCACCCCGGACGACGATGCGGTGCCGTGGCTGGGCACGGCGGGCCCGGACCGGATCAACCGCTGGGTCGAGCAGCACCTGCGGCGTTTGCCGGACGGCGCCCGAGAGCTGGCGTGGGCCCTCGCCGTGCTGGGCCCGGCCGCCACCCTGCGGCACGCGGCGGCACTCGCCGGCCTCAGCACGGCCCGCGCGGCCGTCCTGAGCGACACCATGCGTACGTCCGGCCTGCTCAGCCCGGACCCGGCGCCGATGCTCGCCCATCCGATCGTGGCAGCCGCCCTGTACGACGGCATGGGCGCGGGATTGCGCGGCCTCCAGCATGCCCGCGCTGCCCGCCTGCTGGCCGCCGAAGGCTTCCCTGAGAGCGACTCGCCCGTCAACGGCCCTGCCCCCGGCCCGCCCGACAACGGTCCCGGCCTTGGCACCGGCCCGCCCGACAACGGTCCCGGCCTTGGCACCGGCCCGCCCGACAACGGTCCCGGCCTTGGCACCGGCCCGCCCGACAACACCCCCGGCCCTCTCGGCACCGGTCCCGGCCTCGCCGCAAATGACCCGGAACGCGCGGCCCTACATCTCCTGCATGCTGAGCCGGCCGGTGACGCCTTCGCGACCGCGCTGCTGCAGGCCGCCGCCCGGCATGCGACCTCGCGCGGCGCGCCCGAGGTGGCGGTGACCTTTCTGCGCCGGGCCCTGGACGAGCCGCCGGCCGACCGCGCTGCCGACACCGCGATCCGGCTGGACCTGGCGCTGGCCCTCGCGGCCGGGCGGCAGGCCGGCGCCACCGAACTGGCGCGACGCCTGGTGGCCGGCATCGACACACCCGCCGACCGGGCCGACGCCGCCCTGCGATGCGGCCGCGCGCTGGCCTTGACCGGTGATCAACCGGCCGCGATGGACCTCTACCGGCTGATCATGGACGAGCCCGGCGACGTCCCACCGTCCACTCTGGCCCGGATCGAGGCCGAGTGGACCGCCAACGCCTGGACCGACAGCCGCACCCGCCCGGCGGCCGGCGCCCTGGCCCTCGCCCGGCAAGCGTCGTCCGCCGGTGAGTCCCCGGCCGTCACGGGGCGCGGCGCGAAGCCGCGCGGCGAGCATCGGCCCGGCGGGAAGCTCCGCGGCGAGCATCGGCCCGGCGGGAAGCTCCGCGGCGAGCATCGGCCCGGCGGGGAGGGCGAGCTCTGGCGGGTCGCTGCGGCCTCCGAGGCGACCTTTTCCGGTCATCCGCCTGCTGAGTGCCTGACGCTGCTCGCTCCCCTGCTCGACAGCGGCGCCCTGGCTGCCGAGACCGATTCTCTGCTGCCCACGGCCACCGCCATCATGCTGACCGCCGGTGGGCATCTGGATCACGCGCGTGCCCTGGCCGACGCGATGATCGCTGACGGTCAGGCGCGGGGCTGGCCCAGCACGGTGGCGCACGGCCGCTTTCTACGGGCGCTGGCCCTGGTCCCGGCCGGCGCGATCGGCGCGGCCGTGACGGACGCCCGGGCCGCACTGAATTTCAAGATCGAGACGGGTACGACGCCGGCCGCCGCCGTCCTCTGGGCTCTCGCCCCGCTCGTCGAGGCACTGGTCGAGGCCGACCGGCTTGACGAAGCCGAAGCCGTAGCCGGCACGGCGGCCGGGGGCGCCACGGCGGCCGGGGGCGGCACTGCGGCCGGGGGCGGCACTGCGGCCGGGGCCGACGCCGAACCGCCACCGCATGCCCTGACCGCCCCGATGTTCCTGCAGAGCCGAGCCCGCTTGAGGCTGGCCCAGCAACAGCCCGCGAAAGCCCTCGCCGACCTGCGCAACGCCGCCGCCCGCTGGGTGGAACTGGACATCACCCATCCCACGCTGGTCTCGTGGCCGGCCGGCGCCGTCCGCGCGTACCTCGCTCTGAACCGGCCCGAGGAAGCGGGCCGCACGGCCGACGAGTACCTCGCCTCGGCACTGCGGACCGGTGCCCCGGAGGCATTGGGCGCGGCCTTGCGGGCATCCGCGCTGGTCACCACCGGGATCGAACGGATCGACCGGCTCGATCAGGCGGTCCGGGCGACGGCGGGCACACCCAACCGGCTGCAACACGCGTACGCCCTGCACGACCTCGGGGCGGCGCTTCGCCGTACCCATCGTGGTGCCGAGGCGAGGAAACCGTTGCGCGCGGCTCTCGAAATAGCCGATGCCGGCGGCGCGGCTCGGCTCGCCGGGCGGGCCCTGGCCGAGCTGCACGCCGCCGGCGCCCGCCCGCGCCGGACCGCACAGCACGGGGTGGACGCGCTGACCGATGCGGAACGGCAGGTGGTCCGCCTGGCCACGAACGGCCTGACGAATCGCCAGATCTCCGAACGGCTGACGTTGAGCCGGCGCACCGTGGAGACGCATCTGGCGCACGCGTACCAGAAGCTCGACATCCATTCCCGGGCCGAACTCGTGGGCGTCGCGGATCGATCGGCGAAGCTCCACCGAGGACCCGACCCGGGACCGGGGCGAATGCGGGGTTGACCTATGCCGAACGGCGTAATCGGACATCCGGACGAGCCGGTCGGATCTCGGACTTTGGGCGCGACTTCGCCTTCCGGAACCGGGAACGGCAGCCATCCGAAACGTGCGGCGGGCAGAATGGGCCGCATGGATCTTCGCCAGGGCATCGGTCTGCGCCGTCTCGGCAGGACCGCCGATGAGTTCCAGCAGGACCTGTTGAGCAACCTCTTCTACCGGCGCGGGACGACCGTCGAATCGGCGAGCCCCCGCGACGCGTACGAGACGTTGTCGCTGACCGTGCGGGACCGCCTCGCCGAGCGCCGGGCCCGCACCGCGGCCGCGCACTACGCGAGCAACCCACGATGGGTGTACTACCTGTCGGCGGAGTATCTGCTCGGTGCCCAGCTCGAACAGAACCTGCTCTACTCGGGCACCGGCGAGCTCGCTGCCGAGGCGGTCAAGGCGCTCGGTTTCACCCTCGACGAGCTCGAGGACCTCGACATCGAGCCGGGCCTGGGCAACGGCGGCCTGGGCCGGCTCGCCGCCTGCCTGGTCGACGCCATGGCCACCCGGGACATCCCGGCGGTCGGCTACGGCATCCGCTACGACTTCGGCATCTTCAAGCAGTCCCTCGCGGGCGGGGCGCAGGCCGAGGGGCCGGACGACTGGGCGTTCCAGGGCAACCCGTGGGAGTTCCCGGCGCCGGACGACCGGCAGACCGTCGGTTTCTACGGCCACACCGAGCCGGTCCCCGGTTCGCAGACGCGCAAGCGCTGGGTGCCCGGCGAGGTCGTGCTCGGCGAGCCCAGCCACATGCTGGTCCCCGGTTACGGCACCGAGACGGTGAACATCGTCCGGCTGTGGCGGGCCCGGGGCAGCGAGGCCTCCTTCGACCTGTCCCGGTTCTCCGCCGGGCAGTACGCGGAGGCGGTCCAGGAAGCGGTCCGCGCCGAGAACATCAGCAAGGTGCTCTACCCGGACGACAGCACCGAGCTGGGCCGGGAGCTACGCCTCAAGCAGCAGTATTTCCTCTGCTCCTGTTCGCTGCGCGACATCATCCGCCGGTTCCGGCTGCGCAACGAGGACTGGGACGACTTCGCCGACAAGACGGTCATCCAGCTCAACGACACGCACCCGACGATCGCCATCGCCGAGCTGATGCGCCTGCTCGTCGACGAGTACGAACTGGAGTGGGACCGGGCCTGGTCGATCACCCGGCGCACCTTCGCGTACACGTGCCACACCCTGCTGCCGGAGGCGCTCGAGACCTGGCCGGTGCACGTCTTCGAGCGGCTGCTCCCCCGCCACCTGGAAATCATCTACCTGATCAACATGCTGTTCCTGCGCGAGGTCGAGGCCCACTTCCCGGGCGACACCGACCGGCTCCGGCGCATGTCGATCATCCAGGAGGAGCCGGAGCGCCGGGTCCGGATGGCCCACCTCGCGGTGGTCGGCACCGAGGCCGTCAACGGCGTCGCCGAGCTGCACTCCAAGCTGCTGCGCGAGACCGTGCTCAACGACTTCGCCGACCTGTGGCCGGCCAAGTTCCAGAACGTCACGAACGGCATCTCGCCCCGCCGGTTCATCAAGATCGCCAACCCGCGTCTGTCCGATCTGATCACCGAAGGCCTCGGCGGCGACGGCTGGCTCAAGGACCTGGAGAAACTGGCCGAGCTGGAAGCGCTCGCCGACGACGCGTCGTTCAAGGAGCGGTGGCGGGCGATCAAGCGGGCCAACAAGGTCGACCTGGCCGCCGGCGACCCGGACTCGCTCACCGACGTGATGATCAAGCGGTTCCACGAGTACAAGCGGCAGCAGCTCAAACTGCTGCACATCATCACGATGTACCACCGGATCCGGAACGATCCGGGCGCCGACTGGGTGCCGCGTACCGTGCTGTTCGCCGGCAAGGCGGCCCCGGCCTACCACGCGGCCAAGGACATCATCCGGCTGATCAACGCGGTCGGGGCGACCATCGCGGCCGATCCGGTCGTCTCGCCGTACCTCAAAGTCGTCTTCGCCGAGAACTACAACGTGACGCTCGCCGAGAGCATCGTCCCGGCGGCCGACCTGAGCGAGCAGATCTCGCTGGCCGGCAAGGAGGCGTCCGGCACCGGCAACATGAAGCTGGCCCTCAACGGCGCGCTCACGATCGGCACGCTGGACGGGGCGAACATCGAGATCCGGGCGCGGGTCGGCGCGGACAACTTCTTCCTCTTCGGACTGGACGCGTTCCAGGCGGCCGAGCTGCGTTACAGCGGGCAGTACCGGGCGCGTGACCTCTACGAGAAGGACGACGAGCTGCGGGCCGCGCTGGACGCCATCCAGTGCGGGACGTTCGGCGGCGTCGGGCACGAGGTGGCCGGCTCCCTGCTCGGCTGGGACGAGTACCTCACGCTCGCCGACTACCGCTCCTATGTCGACTGCCAGGACGAGGTCGACCGGGTCTGGCGCGAGCCGGACACCTGGACCCGGATGTCGATCCTGAACACCGCGCACAGCGGCTTCTTCTCCGCCGACCGCACCGTCGCGGACTACGCGGCCCGGATCTGGCGGGTCGCCCCGGTCCCGGTTCCCCGGGAGGACTGACCGAGGACGTCCGCCAGTCGATCCGCCGCATCAAGGCCGACCCGTCCCGCCGAACCCACGCCGTCCCGCCGTGCCCGGGGCGGCCACCAGCCACGCGAGGCCTCCAACGCCGCCGCCGGGCTTGAGCAGTGGGTTTTTCGGCTGGGGGTCAGCCGACGGTGACCGTTCCGCCGGCGGTGCGGACGCAGCTCACCTTGCGGGCGGTGGTGGCGGCCGCGCCGGTGAGGCACTGGGCGAGGACGCCGTGCCCGGCCGCGCTCGGGTGCCACGACTCCTGGCAGGTCTGGTAGTAGGTGCCGCAGGTGTTGGCGATCCGCTGGATGGCGATCTTGTCGTAGCCGGCCAGGTCGGTCAGGAAGACGCCGGTCGTGCCGTCCTGCACCCGGATCGGGGTGGCGAGCGTGGTGGCCGGGTTGGTGCTCGCCTCGCAGAGCCGGGCGCCGTCGAAGGCGCGCTGCACGTTGAGGTGGACGAGCTCCGGGAACGACGGCGAGAGCTGGGTGTGGACCGAGCCGACCAGGTCACCGAGCGCGGCCGAGAAGACGTGCCCGGACGGCAGGCTGGCGCGGTGGATCGGGCAGCCGGCCCGGTACCGCTCGGCGCCGAGCGCCCGGAACTTGTCCCGGTCGTCCTGCCGGCTGTCCTCCTCGATCAGGCTGGGCAGCACGTCCGGGGCGAGCGGGTTCGTGTAGTCCTGCAACACCACCCGGTGCTGGCCGTCAGTGTCGATCTCGTCCAGGACGGTGAGCAGGGTCCGGACCGCCTGCACGGTCTCGGCGGTGGCCGCTGACAGTTGGGCCGCGGTGGCCAGGTCGTCCGGGGCGCACGGCTCCTGCTCCACCGGCCCGCCCAGGTACGCCCAGAACTCCCACCACCCGGTCCAGGCGTCCGCGATGAACCGGTTCGCGCACTTCACCGCCACGTCGCCGAAGGTGAACGAGCTGTTGTTGGAGCCCAGCCCGAGCAGCACCAGGTCGATGTCGTGGGTCTGCGCGACCGCTCGCAACTGATCGATCTGGGCGGCCACCTGACGGCCGTTGGCCCGGGTGTTCGAGGCCGACGCGATGTCGTACGGCCGGCCGCCGGAACAGGCGAGGTTGATCCGGGCCGAGATGCCCGGCAGATCGGCCCGGAAGATCGAGGCGTTGGCCGACCGGTGACAGAAGTACGCGTTCGAGTTCGCCGCGGACCAGCCCGGGAAGCCCTGAGCCGTTCCGTTGACGTCGGTGACCGGCTGATAGGCGCCGGCGCCCTCCCCGCTGATGAAACTGTCGCCCAGCGCCACGGCTGCGGCCGGCAGTGCGGCTTGGGCCGGAGCGACCGGCGTGAGCAGGAGGAATATGGAGGCGGCGGCGGTCAGGACATGGGCAACCAGCGATTTCCGGGCCATGATCAATGTGAACATTTCGATGGAGTGTCGTCAATATTGCCCATCGGGAAAGTATGTGAACGGTCTGATACACGGCTGATATCCACGTCTCACCGGCCGCCCAGCCCTTGCCTGCAACCCGCCGTGATCTCTAACGTCGTGCGGTCCGGCCGGTCATTTCGCCGAAGGAGAGGGGTGCTGATGCACGACGACGCGTTCCGCGCGTATTTCGAGCAGCACCACGCCTCGCTGTCCCGGCTGGCCTACCTGATGACCGGCGAGGCCGAGGCCGCCGACGACCTGGCGGCCGACGCGCTGACCGAGGTGTGGCGGCACTGGGACCGGGTCACCGCGGCCGACGACCCCGCGGCGTACGGGCACGGCATCGTGATGAACCTGGCCCGCAACTGGGTCCGGCGCCGCGGCCGGGAACGTCTGCTGTCGTTCGAGGGCTTACGGCGTACCCGGGAAAGTGATGTTCCTGCCGTGCTGGACGTGCGCGGCGCCCTGCGCAAGCTGCCGCATCGCCGGCGTGCCTGCGTGGTCCTGCGGTACGCCTTCGACCTGCCGGAGAAGGACGTCGCCGCCGTCCTCGGCATCTCGGTCGGCGCGGTGAAGAGCGCAACCTCTCGCGGAGCGAGACAACTGGCCGAACTGCTGGGCGACAGCCACGTGGGCCGGATCGACGGGTGGGAGGCGGCACGATGAGGCTCTCCGACGACGAATTGCGCTCCGCGCTGCGCGCGGAAGCGGCTACGCACCGGCCCGACCGCGACGCGATGCTCCACCGGATCACGCAGACCGCCATGGATCCGGCACGCCCGGTCCAGGGCCGTCACCGGGTACGGATGACCGCCGCAGCCGCCGCGGTGGTCGCCGTTCTCGCTGGTGGGGGCATCGCGAACTGGGCGCTCGCCGGAAGCTCGGACCCCGAGCCGGCGCCCACCGCCACTGCCACCACCGCCTCGCCCAGCCCGGCGGCCTCGCCGAGCACAACGGTTCCGCCCAGCCCGGCGACCTCGCCCAGCCGGGCGGTGCCAGCGTCGCGGGCACCGGGGTCGAAGAGGCCTGCCAGCCGGCCCGCCGCGCCACCTTCGTCGCCACCGGCCCCGGCCGACACGCCCCGGGCCGAGCAGGGACCGCTCTGGTCGGACGGTTCGGTCGACCCGGAGGGCCGCGCCAGCGTGCTCACCCTGAAGACGACCGAGCAGCTCACCGCCCTCGAAGTGATCGTTCGGGTAGCCCGTACCGATGGCCTGATCTCTCGCGGCGGGACCAAACAGACACCCGGCGCCAGCGTCTCGACCTCGGTCACCGAGGAGCCGGGCGCGCTGATCTACCGGTTCGTGCTGTCCTCGGCCGACACCCTCGCGCCGGGCACCTACACGTTCACGGCGAAATACACCCACCTCTCCGACCGCCGTGACGCCGGTGCCGACACCTACGAGGCGACCGCGACCTCGGCGAACGGCGCCGCACTCAAGGTCGCCGGCGACTTCTACTGAGCCAGCGCGCGAGAGTTGGCCACCGCCATGGTGTGCACCTCCTCCTCGGTGAAATCGGCGGCGAGGAGACGGTCGGCGAACAGGGCGAGGCCGTCCTCGACCGGCGGATTGAAGGGCTGACCCAGGTCGCTGGAGAGCACCGAATGCTGCGGGCCGACCGCGCGGATGTTGGCGAACAGGTCGTCCCAGGCGACCTTGCCGGTGTGCGGGGTGGTGAAGCAGCGTTCCAGCAGGGCGCCCATCCCGGCGAGGCGGCGCTGGTCGGCCACCGGCAGTCGCTGCGAGGTGAACTCGGGGTGGGTGACGACGATCCGGCGTACCCCCTCGTCGCGTGCCGCCCGCACCACCGCGACGATCTCGGCGGCCGCGAGATGGCCGGTGGCCAGCACCATGTCGTGCCGGGCGACCACCCGCAGCACCCGGCGCACGCTGTCCAGCGCCTCCCCGTCCGCACCGACCACCTCGACGATGTCCGGCACGATCCCCTGGGCGTGTAGGTCGGCCTGCAGCGCGCCCCACATGGCCGGTCTCGCCCCGGGCAGATCGCCGGCGGTGCTGGTGCGCTGATTGCGCGAGTCGACGGTCGGCATCCAGACGATCCGGGCGCCGAGCCGGCCGGCAATTTCCACGGCGGCCGGGTTCATGCCGCCCATCGAGCCGTTCAGGGTGATCGCGCCGAGCACGTCGACGCCGGGCACCGCCTTGCGGACCACGGCGGCCCGCTCAGCGGTGGTCACGTAATGCGACTTGAGCACGAAACCGGAAAGGCCCACCGCGGCGAAGCGGTGGGCCAGATCCAGGTCGTCGATGCGCCGCTCCATCACATCCGGAGCGACGTGCACATGGGTGTCATAGGCCCCGGCGACAAGCGCACGGGCGGCAGCCGAGGGTCCCGACATGCCGCCCATGCTGTCACAGCGCCGGCTACTTCTCCTTGACGTCGCTGAGCGGGGTCCGCCTGGTGAGGTTCGCCGGGGCGTTCCACTTCTGCAGTTCGGAGCTGTTGCAGACGGCCACCTTGACCCGGCTCGTGCCGTCGGAGTGCAGGGTCTCCTTGGGCGCGTTGGTGAGATCGGTGGGCTGCAGGCAGAAGCCCTTGGTGTCCTCGATCCGGTAGCTGGTGGTGTAGCTGCCGGTGTTGTGCCGCACGTTCCACACCAGGTTCGGGTTGCTCACCTTCAGCGCATCGACGTTGGTGTAGTTCGAGGGGCACTTCTCCGTCGTCACCCAGCTGTCGGTGGTGGCCTTCAACGGCGACTTCAGGCAGTACTTCGTTCCGCTGTTGGTGACCACGATGGCACCCAGCTTCTGAGTCGCCGGGGCGACCGGGATCGGGTGCACCCAGATCTGGTTCCACTCCACGACGCCCTTCGGGTCCTGCTTGCAGAACCAGGCGATCATGTACGCGTAGCCGACGCTCTTGTTCGTGACGTCCAGGCACCGGCTGAACTGCGAGTAGTTGACCAGCTGGTAGGTCTCCTCACCGGCCATGCCTGCGCCGACCCCGGCGTCGAACCGCCAGACGTTCGTCGAACCGTTCGCGCCGCAACCACCCAGCTGGAGCGTCGAGTCGACCTTGTTCGCGTTCTTGAGGCTGATGCAGAGGCTCTCGACCGACTGGGTCGGGCTCGTGGAGTGCATCGCGCTGTTGCCGTCGAGGCTCCACTGGTACTGCGTCACGATGGCGGTTCCGGTCGGGCACGGCTGCAACACGACGGCATTGCCACTGGAGTGCGTGGCGCCCGAGTGCAGGCACATGCCGTTCGGA
This sequence comes from Actinoplanes sp. NBC_00393, assembly GCF_036053395.1. Lineage (NCBI taxonomy): Bacteria > Bacillati > Actinomycetota > Actinomycetes > Micromonosporales > Micromonosporaceae > Actinoplanes > Actinoplanes sp. NBC_00393. Next base: position 6,708,772 of record NZ_CP107942.1, read on the forward strand.
TTGGCGTCCGTCTCCGAGTTGACCAGGTGCAGGTACAGCTCTTTGGTGTACTGGAACTGCTGCGTGCTACTGCCGTCGCAGAGTTTCATCTTGACCGCGGTGCCGGCCGCCGGCGTCGTCGAGCCGGCGTCCATGCAGAGGTTGCCGACCGTGGAGGAGCTGACCCGGATCGCGCCGCCGTCGATGTTTGTGTTGTCGAGGGTGAACGTGTAGGTGCCGGCCAGAGTGCGCGAGCCATAGGTCGCGTCCGACCCCGTCGCGGCTTGGTTGAGGGTGCCGTACCCCTTCGACTCGATCTTCGCGCTCCTCGGCGCCTTGGTGAGCGGGCAGGGAAGCTCGACATTGTTCTCGTCGTAGTAGTGGATGGTCACCTCGTACGACAGCTTCTCGCCGGTGCCGGCCACGCCGGCGTCACCGGTGAACACGCAGTCCCTCGGCAGATCCTCCAGCAGGCCTTTGGACTCGTCGTCGGTGTCGGCCGCCGCCGCGATCCGCGCCAGCACGACGTCCATGCCGATCTGTGCCCCGCTGAGAGCGGCGTTGCGGTCGATGAAGCTGCGCGTGGTGGTGACCTGCCGGACGATGACCGGCAGGAGCGCCACCGACAGAACCACTCCGACCGTGATGATCATCATCGCCATTGGCAGGGATCCGCGATCGTCGCCGGAACGGCGGAACGGCATCATTTCGTCGGCCTTCCTAGTTTGCAGTCGCTGGCGCCGTCGGGAGCGGTCTTCACTTCTTCCGCGCCGATGTTCTGCGAGGTGAAGACGCTGTCGAACGGCATGGTGACGGTGCCGTCCTTCACCTGGAACCGAAACCGGACCATCTGGTACATGTTGCTGAATCCGCCACCAACGCCTGTGGTCCCAGCGCTTGCCGAGGCGTAGGGAGTGTCACCCGGCGCGTAGACCTGGAACGGATCGATGTTGTTGTAGAGCACCACGCCGGTGGCGATCGTGTTCGCCGGCCCCACCGTCGGGGTCGTGGACGAGGTGCGGACCCAGTCGGCCATGCTCAGCGTGCCGTTCTCGATCTTCAGCTGGCGGCACGGAACGACTCCGGGGGCGGTCGCCGGCAGCGCGAACTCGATGTACCACCGGGTGCCCACCATCTTCGGCGGGTTGACGAAGGTCGCGTAGCGCAGTTCCCGGTCCAGCCGCCGGAAGCTGGTGTCCATCTGGTCACGGGCGACCGACGTCTGCTCGATCTGCTTGGTGCCGGAGTAGATCTGGATGGTGGCACCCACGATCACCAGCGTCGCCACCGACATGATCGCGGTCGTGACCAGGACCTCCATCAGGGAGTATCCGGCGTCACCGTCTGCTGGACGGCGGCGTAACCACTGTCGCACTCGGGTCTCCCTGCGGCTCAACTGACGATCCAGGTGAAGGTGTAGAGAACGGTCTGCGCCGGTTTCGAGCTGGTCGCGGACAGAGTGACCAGGTACGTCCCGGGGAGGGTCGGCGCGCCACTGATGGTGTCCTTCCCGTTGTTCCACGACGTGCCCAGCGGCAGCAGTCCGACGACCGCGACCTTGACGCCCTTGGCGTCGATCGCGTCGGCATTGGTGATGACCGGCAGAGTCACCTGCTGGCCCCGGACCGACTTCACCACGGAGGCCGGCGACGTGATGCTCAGGCTGTTGGCGCTCGCTGCGACGACCAGCTCGAAGCTGGTGCTCACCGAGTTGCCGAGCCCGTCGGTCACCGTGACAGTCGGCAGATACCGGCCCGGAATGATGACCGGGAGCCCGGAGATCACGCCGGTGGTCGCGTTGATCGCCAGTTCCGCCGGAAGACCGCTGGCGGTGTACGTGTACTTCCCGTCACCACCCGCCACGACCGTGTTCAGCGTGAGCGTCGACAGCGCGGTGATCTCTTGGTTGGCGATCGGCTGGATGGTCATCGGCTGGTAGACCGTGTAGGTGTACACGACCTCGGCGGTCTGCCCGTACTTGTCGGTGGCGATGATCGTCGACGAGAAGTTCTTGGTCGGCGTCCCCTTGATCACACCGGTGGTCTCGTCGAGCGTGAAGCCCGTCGGCAGCGGCGTCTTCTCCGCCACCGAGTAGGTGAACGGCAGAGTCTCCGCCTCACCCTTGCCGACAGCCGTCAGCGTCACCGCGGTATCCGGGTAGCCACCCGTCGGACCGGTGACCGTGACCGTCGGCGGCTCGATCACCTTCCAGACCGAGCCGTCCTCCTTGTCTGTGTCGGAGCGGGGCGTCAGCACACCCGCGGGCGGGGTGCTCTCCTTCACCGTGATCAGCGTGCCCGTCTTCGCAAACGACCAGGTACCGGTCTTCGTCGGCGTACCGGACACCAGACCGGTGTCCTTGTTGATCGTGAGCCCGTCCGGCAGATTGACGGCACTCCAGGTGTTCGGCAGGTTGCCGCCCTTGGCCTGCATCAGGACGGACACGTTGCTACGGCCCCGGTAGAAGATCTCCATGCTGGGTTTCCGGATCACCGGAGTCGCCCGCTTGTCGCTGTACTTCTCGCCGCCCTTCTCGGGAGTGACCATGGTCGAGGCGACGAAGCCGCACTCGCCGCCGGTGGTCGTGCAGCTCTTGTGCGGCCAGGTGATCAGCACGACCACCCGGAAGTACGACAGAACTGCCGAACTGTCCGGCCGCTTGGGGTCGTCCTCGGCCAGCGGACGGGTGCACTTGTCCGTTCGGCGCACGTAGACCTCGCAACCTCCCACGAATGTCCGCTGCTGGAAGGTCATGCCACCGGTGGTGATCGTCTGCGGCGCGGTCGAGACCGGCGCGTCCTCACCCTTGCCAGCGGCGGCGTAGTTGTCGTACGCCAGCATGCCCAGAGGCAGGGCCTCGGTCGGCGGAGCCATGGTCTTGAGGTATGGGAGCATCTTGTCCTTGAACGGGCCGGTCGCGCCGTAGTTCCACTGCTCCTGGACGCTCGCCCTGTCGCGGCCGTTGAGCAGCGACGATCCTTCGAGCGCACGCACCTGCTCCAGCGCGTTGTTCGCAAGCTGCGCCGCCTGCCGCTGGTCCCGCTGCTGCGCGACCGTGAGCGTGCCGTTCACGTAGAACGCGCCCAGCCCTGCCATGGCGGCACTGACCACCACCATGGAGACGAGGACCTCGAGGAGGGTGAAGCCCTCATCGGCGCCACGGCCGACCGGTTCGCTGCGCATCTCACTCCCAACTGGCCCCAGGACAGGGATCTGCCTAGGGCTCCATCGGCAGCGCGCCGCGGAAGTGGAGACTTTCTCAGCGAGCCATGTGCAACCGGATCGTCGTGCCGTCGCGGCGGGCGTGGACCCGAACCAGGTCGCAGAGCTCGTTGACCAGGATCAGGCCCCGGCCGGTCTCCCGGTCATCATCGGGCGGGATCCGGCCGGCGAGAGGATCCGCGAGGTCGCCGTGATCGTCGACCTGGCACAGCACGTACCCCGGCTCGGTCCAGACCGTGACCGTGCCGCCCGCGCCGGTGTGCTGGATGGTGTTGACCGCCAGTTCGTTGGCGGCCAGCACCAGGTCGGCGACCCGCTCGTCGGACAGGCCGGCCGAAGACGCCTGTTCGGTGACGGATCGGCGCACCGCGCTCAGATCGGCCGGTCCGGCGTACGACCGGACCGGCGCGCCCGGCGGCACCGGCGAGAGCGGGCCGTTGTGCCGGGCCGCGGTGACCAGCGGGTCGGCGTACCAGCGGCTTTCCCGCCGGACCTCGTCCACGATCATCACCGGGTGGGTACGCAGCGCGTCGTCCAGCCTTTCCCGGCGCAGACGTCGCGCGTCGTACGGGCAGAGAACAACCGCGTCCCGTCCGAGGAACGCCGTGTTGGTCAGCGCCTCATGGGTGACACAGGCCGGGTACTCGACGGCGGACCGGCCGGGCCAGACCGGCTCGCCGAGGATCGACACCCGGCGGCCCGGGTTGGCCGCGGCGAACGCCAGCAGCATGCCCGGCAGGATCCGGCCCGGGTTGCGGCCGGCCACCGCCATGTCGGCGAAGGTCACCGCGCCGTCCAGGTCGGCCAGGGCGTCCCGGAGCAGGGTCAGGTTGCTACCGGGTACCGCGACCAGGACCGCGTCACCGGCGGCGACGGCGGAACGGACGAAACCGGTGGTACCACTCAGGTACTGCTCGACGTCCCGGTAGAAGAGCGCCGGATGCTCGAAGGTGATCATAGGAGGTGGTCCGCGCCGTGAAAGGCCAGCAGCCGCCGGAGGGCGCCGGAGCAGCCCTGGAGAACCACGCGATGCCGTCCGTCCGCCAGCATCAGCAGGATCCGCACCGAGGCCGAGTCGGCGAACCGCAGGCCGCTGACGTCGACGGTGAGCGTCGGCACGGACTCCTCGGCCAGGTGCTCGAAGATCTCGCGGAGAGCCTCCCGGTTCGACAGGTCGGCCTCGCCCTCGAGCCGGATGCCGGGCGGGTCGGTGGTCCGCACCGCCCGAAGCAGCGGCACCAGCCGCGGGTCGGATGCCGCGGTGACCGTGGTCGGGTGGGTTCCGGTGACCCGCCGCAGCCGGTCCTCGCTGAACAGGCGCCGGTCGTAGAGGCAGACCCCCATCGCGAAGCCCTCAGCGAAGATCCGGTTCACCCGGGCCTCGTAGCGGAACAACTGTTTGCCCTGGTTGCGCGCCCAGGACATGTCGCCGACCGCGCGCATGCCCCGGTAACCGGCCGCCGCAGTCTCCCTGATCTCGGCCTGCCAGCTCGCGAAGGTCGCCTCGGGGTCGAAGACGCCACCACGCAGGTACTCCCCGCCGAACCGGAGCTGGCCGCGATCGAGCGCGGGACGCACGTCGATGCCCTGAGTGGTCAGCTCCTCCTCGACCCGATCACCGCCCGGCCCGTAATAGAGGATGCGGTGGTGATCGCGCAGGCCCGCCCGGATGTAGGCGGCGACGCTGCGGGTGCGTAGTGGCTCGTCGTCGAAGATGAGACACACGTGGTCGCCCGGAGTGAGCCGATCGAGCAGACTTGACTCGGCCATGACACCCCCTCAGGGCGTCACGCTACTTTCCCGGCGGTGACGGGCGGTATCGCTGAAACGGGGGTCAGCCGGTGCGGTCCGCGATGTAGTGACAGATCGACTCCAGGGTGCGACGGGGTGCCCCGTCCGGCAGCATCCGGGCGTGGCGGCGCGCGTCCTCGGCGTACCCATGAACGGTTTCCCGGGCCTGTTTCAGCGCGGCCGAGTCGCGCAGCAGCGCGAGCGCCTCGGCATGCTCGGCGTCGTCGGTCAGCGGGCCCTGCGCCAGCAGGGCCTTCAGGCGCGGACTCTCGTCGCCGGTGAGCGCGTAGAGCACCGGCAGGGTCGGCACGCCCTCGCGCAGATCGGTGCCGGGTGTCTTGCCCGACTCGTCCGACTCGGAGGCGATGTCCAGCAGGTCGTCGGAGAGCTGGAAGGCGATCCCGATCGACGTGCCGAAATCGGTCAGGGTCTGGACGTGCGGTGCGGGCAGCCCGGCGAACATGCCGCCGAACCGGGCCGAGGTGGCGATCAGCGAGGCCGTCTTGTCCTCGATGACGCGCAGGTGGTGCCGGATCGGGTCGTCGCCGCGCGGGCCCACCGTCTCCTTCAGCTGCCCCTCGACGAGCTGGGCGAGCGTGCGCGACTGCAGGCGTACCGCGTCCTGGCCGAGGCCGGCGGCCAACCCGGCGGCGCGGGCCAGCAGATAGTCGCCGACGTAGACCGCGATCGAGTTGGTCCAGCGCGAGTTGGCGCTGGCCGCGCCGCGACGCATGGGCGCCTCGTCCATCACGTCGTCGTGGTAGAGCGTGGCCAGGTGGGTGAGCTCCATGAGCACCGCGGAAGTCACCAGCTCGGGCCGGGCCGGGTCGCCGAACTGCGCGCCGAGGGCCACGACGAGCGGGCGGAACCGTTTGCCACCGGCCTCGACCAGGTGGGTGGCGACCTCGGTGACGAGCGGGTCGTCGCTGGCCACCGCGGTACGCAGGCCCGCCTCCACGGACTCCAGGAAACCGGCGACGGAATCCCGGACGGCCGGATCGATGAGGTCGTGGAGTCCGCTCGAGCCCGTCATGATCATGAGGCTAGATCACCTCGCTGAGAGGAGCCTGAACCGGGCAGAATCCTCAGGTACGCCCGGCCGAACACACCCCTGGAGGACCGATGACCGCCGACCCGCTCGACCTGATCGACATCGACGGACTGCTCAGCGACGAGGAGCGGCAGATCCGGGAGACGGTCGGACGGTTCGTGGCCGACCGGGTCCGGCCGTACGTCGCCGCCTGGTTCGAAGAGGGCACCTTCCCCCGCGAACTGGCTCCCGAACTGGGCAAACTCGGCGTCCTCGGCATGCACCTGGACGGCTACGGCTGCGCCGGCACCAGCGCGGTCGCCTACGGCCTGGCCTGCCTCGAGCTGGAGGCCGGCGACTCCGGTCTGCGCAGCTTCGTCTCGGTGCAGGGCTCGCTCGCCATGTATTCGATCTGGAAGTACGGATCCGAGGACCAGAAGCAGGAGTGGCTGCCCCGGATGGCCGCCGGCGAGGCGATCGGCTGCTTCGGCCTGACCGAACCGGATCACGGCAGCGACCCGGCGAACATGCGCACCCGCGCCGTCCGCGACGGCGACGACTGGATCCTCACCGGAACCAAGATGTGGATCACCAACGGCAGCATCGCCGACATCGCCACCGTCTGGGCGCAGACCGAGGACGGCATCCGCGGCTTCCTGGTCCCGCGCGGCACACCCGGCTTCACCTCCCGGACCATCAAGCAGAAGCTCTCCCTGCGCGCCTCGATCACCGGCGAGCTGATCCTCGACGAGGTCCGCCTGCCCGATTCCGCCCGCCTGCCCCAGGCCCGCGGCCTCGGCGCCCCGCTGAGCTGCCTCGGCGAGGCCCGCTTCGGTATCGTCTTCGGCTCCACCGGCGCCGCCCGCGACGCCCTGCGCGCCGCCCTCGACTACGCCGGCACCCGCATCCAGTTCGGCAAGCCGATCGCCGCCTTCCAGCTCACCCAGGAGAAGCTGGCCAACATGGCGGTCGACCTCAACACGTCCACACTGCTCGCGCTGCACCTCGGCCGCCTCAAGGACGCCGGAACGCTCAAGCCCCACCAGGTCAGCGTCGGCAAACTCAACAACGTCCGCACGGCGCTGGCCATCGCCCGTGAATGCCGCACCATCCTGGGCGGCAGCGGCATCACCCTCGAATACTCGCCGCTGCGGCACGCCAACAACCTGGAGTCGGTGCTGACCTACGAGGGCACCTCCGAGATCCACACCCTGGTGATCGGCCAGACCCTTACCGGTCACGCCGCCTATCGATAAAACCCTTTCGGGGTACGGGTTCTCCCCGTCCCGCCAAACCCTGCCTGTCCCGCCGAGCCGCGCGGCCCACCAGTCCGTCGCGGCCTGCAACGCGCCCGCCGGGCTTGAGCACGCCGTCACCCCTACGACAGCGACCGGCAGCCCGGTCCCCCCAAGCCGCCGCCCACGCACGTAACCAGCCCCGCATTCCAGACCCCAACGACGGCTCGCGCCGCCGAGCCGCCACCCACGCACGTAACCAGCCCCGCATTCCAGACCCCAACGACGGCTCCCGCCGCCGAGCCGCCACCCACGCACGTAACCAGCCCCGCATTCCAGACCCCAACGACGGCTCCCGCCGCCGAGCCGCCACCCACGCACGTAACCAGCCCCGCATTCCAGACCCCAACGACGGCTCCCGCCGCCGAGCCGCCACCCACGCACGTAACCAGCCCCGCATTCCAGGCCCCAACGACGGCTCCCGCCGCCGAGCCGCCACCCACGCACGTAACCAGCCCCGCATTCCAGGCCCCAACGACGGCTCCCGCCGCCGAGCCGCCACCCACGCACGTAACCAGCCCCGCATTCCAGGCCCCAACGACGGCTCCCGCCGCCGAGCCGCCACCCACGCACGTAACCAGCCCCGCATTCCAGGCCCCAACGACGGCTCCCGCCGCCGAGCCGCCACCCACGCACGTAACCAGCCCCGCATTCCAGGCCCCAACGACGGCTCCCGCCGCCGAGCCGCCACCCACGCACGTAACCGGGCCCGCATTCCAGGCCCCAACGACGGCTCGCGACGCCGAGCCGCCGCCCACGCAGGTAACTGGACGCAATCCGTGCGTGGGTGACGGGCCCGAGTCCGCGAGCCGTCGCTCAGGCCGGGCAAGGTCGGTGTGCCCACGCCGGCGGATCTGGAGGCGGCCGCTCCGGAGGAGAGCACGACTGGCTGCCGGACTTATCGTCCCGCTGGTTCTGGACCGTGGGTGGCGGCGTCCCGGCCCGTCACCGGCCTGATCGGGTTCTCCTGGACCCGCCGCCGATGACCTCATACCCCACGCAGACTGCCCAAGGTGCGTCCGGTCGCCCGCTTGCAGAGGTACTCGGCGCGTTCGTAGGAGAGGCGCCGCCGCCCGGTTTCCGAGCAGAGATCAGCCGCTGCGGGCGGGCGGCCCGGACCGGGTCGCCGGTCGGAGAGGAACAGCGGGCCGCGGGTTCGGCCGCCGATCAGGTCCGGGAGCAACCGGGCCGTTCCGGAACGCCAGACGATCGTCGCGTTCCGGGCGCTGCGGTCGGCCAGGTCCAGATCCTCCACATTGAGCGACAGCACGGCCCCGACCTTCGCGGACGACTCGCGCAGCAGGCACCACAGCACCCGTTCCCGCAACGCACACCCCTCCTCCGACGCGGTAACGGCCGGACGAGGGGGCGCAGCGACGACCGGGCGCGGGCTGACCGCTGTGGCGAGGTCGGGGGTGTCGGCCCAGGTGGCGAAGGAGCGAAGAGCGGCCACGTGCCGGTTCCAGCTTCGCGGGGCCACGGACGGCCAGGTCGTCGCGAAGATCTCGGCGACTCGGGCGGGAGTCAACTCGGCGAGCGGAAGGCTGACGCCTGCGGCGCGGGCTACCCGGTGCAGTGTCTGGCCGTAGGCGCGGGCGGTCGCCGGGCCGAGCGAGTCCAGGAAGTCGGCCACCGCCGGACCGAGGCGGGGGCGCTGGTCCTCCGGCACGTCCAGGGTCGCGGCGCGGCGCAGCAGGAAGGCGCGTTCGGCGGTGTTGCGGGCCAGGGACGCGCCGCGTTCCAGTTCCCGGCGCGCCTCGGCGGTCCGGCCGAGCCGCAGCAGGAGGTCGCCGCGGACGCTGGGCAGCAGGTGGTAGTCCGCCAGCTCCGGGGCGGTGTGCAGGTCGTCCAGCAGGTCCAGGCCGGCTTGCGGGCCCTGCGCGAAACCCACTGCGACGGCCCGGTTCAGCCGGACGACCGGGGTCGGGAGCAGTTGCTCCAGGGCCTGGTAGAGCGCTGAGATGCGTACCCAATCGGTGTCTTCGGCGGTGTGTGCCTGGGCGTGACAGACCGCGATGGCCGCCTGCAGCACATACGGCCCGGGCGGGCCGGCCGCCTCGCGGGCGCGCAGCATCGCGGCGAAGCCGCGGCGGATGAGCAACTGGTCCCAGCGGCCGCGGTTCTGCTCGTGCAGCGGGATGGGCTCGCCGCGCGGCCCGGTGCGCGCCGCCGACCGCGACTGCTGGATCTCCATGAGCGCCACGAGCCCGTGCACCTCTGCCTCGTCGGGGGCGAGCACGGCGAGCAGGCGGCCGAGCCGGAGCGCTTCCAGGCACAGGTCGGCGCGGATCAGGTCGGCGCCGGAGGTGGCCGAGTAGCCCTCGTTGAAGATCAGGTAGACCACTTCGAGCACGGACGCCAGCTGTCTGGACGGCTCGTAGGCGACCCCGGCGTCGGCGAGCGTGCGCTTGGCCGCAGCGATCCGCTGCGCGATCACCTGCTCGGAGACCAGGAAAGCCCGGGCGATCTCCGCCGGGCTCAGGCCGGCGATCACGCGCAGGGTGAGTGCCACCCGGGCTTCCGTGGGGAGTACGGGGTGACAGGACGTGAACATCAACCGCAGAACGTCGTCCTGACTCGGCTCCGGCAGTTGAGCGAGCTCCGGAGCCAGCCGTTCCTGGGTGCGCGATCGCCGGATGTGGTCGACGGCCCGGCGCTTGGCGATGGTCATCAGCCAGGCGCCGGGATTGTCCGGCACCCCGCCGGCCGGCCATTGCTCCAGCGCGGCGACCAGCGCGTCCTGTGCCAGCTCCTCGGCCAGGCCGACGTCGCGGACCAGGCGCAGGAGCCCGGCGACGATGCGCGCGGACTCCTGCCTCCAGACGGCGCCGACCGTGGCCGAGACGTCGGTCACGGACCGTAGACCTGGTGGATCACGCTCTCCCCGTCACCGACGATCTTGCGGAAGCGGCGGCAGAGCTCGAGCGCCTCCTCCTTGGTGCGCACCTCGACCAGGGCGAATCCGCCGATCGCCTCCTTGGCCTCGGTGAACGGCCCGTCGGTCACGGTGATCTCGTCGCCGGCCGAGGTCATCTTGAAGCCGACCGGGTCCAGACCGCCGGTGGCGAGCAGGACGCCGGAGGCGGTCAGCTCCTCGACGAAAGCGGCCATGTCGGCGTAGAGCTGCGCGTCCGGCTCGGCGCCGCCGGCCTTCTGCATCATCAGGTAACGCATCGTGTCTCTCCGTTCGTCGGGCTGCCTGGTCTTGTACTCCGGCGTCGAAAGACGCGATGTGACAGGTAATCAGAACATTATCTGTCGCATCGGCGGATCGACGTCTGGGCAACAACCAACGAAGGAGCCCGAGATGACCAGCATTGCTCTCGCCCGTGATGTCGCCGTCCCGTCCCGCCGCGCGGCGCTCGCCGTTGCCGGACCGCTCTGGGCAGCCGTGTCGCTCGCCCAGGTCGCCACCCGCGACGGGTTCGACCTGATGCGGCACCCGCTCAGCCTGCTCAGCACCGGTTCGCTCGGCTGGCTGCAGATCGCCAACTTCGTGGTGGCCGGCGTGCTGATGGTGTTCGGCGCCGGCAGCCTGGAGGGTAGGTGGGCGCCGCGGCTGATCCGAGTGGCCGGGTTCGGCATGATCGCCGCCGGGCTGCTGGTGATGGACCCGGGCGGCGGCTTCCCGGCCGGCCACCCCGAGGTGCCGACCACGATGAGCTGGCACGCGATCGGCCACATGGCCGCCGGCACGATCACCTTCACCGCGCTGATCGCCGCCTGCTACGTGCTGGCCCGGCGCTTCGCGGCGCGCGGTTCGTCGGCGCGAGGCAAGGCGGCGCGAGGCAAGGCGGCGCAGGGTGTGCAGGACGCGGCGGCGACGCAGGGAGCGCGGGGTTGGGCGGCGGCCGCGGTGGTCGCCGGAACCGCACTGCTGGCCGGCGATCTGTGGGCGATGTCCGGCGGCACGGCCGGCACGCTGACCCTGGCCGTCGGTGCGATCACCGCGATGTGCTTCCTGTCGCTCACCGCGATCCGGTCCCGCTGAACACGGCAAGGTGTGTGAGGTTCGGGCATGCCCGAACCTCACACATCAGCCACCGCATCAGCCCGGCGCGGGCGCTGCGGCCCGGACCCGGCACCCACATCGCAGGGGAGAGCGGGGACTTTCGACACCCGTACCGATAAGAAGTGAGGAAAGCTAGAGGCGCTGCAGTTGGGTGACCACCATCGCGATCGCGAAGAAGCCGTAGAACCCGATCGCCACGAGCATCCCGCCGAGGCGCCAGCCGCGCAGGCGGACCTCGGTCGGCAGGTCGCGGGTGTTGAGGCGGACCAGCAGGATCGAGTAGAGCAGGGTGACCACCGAGGCCGCGCAGGTGGAGACGATCAGGAGGCCGAGTGGCTGATCGAAGCCGGCCAGCAGGATGGCCGAGCCGAGGATGATCTCCGCCCAGATCACCACGAGGTAGAGGCGGGGTTCGGTCCAGCGAACGGAATCGGTCAGGTAGTTGCGGCGCAGGAAGTCGGAGGCGAGCCGGCCGATGATGTCGAGCAGGCCCATCGCCGCCGCCCAGAGCGACACCGCAGCGACCGACAGGAACAGGATCTTGAGCCAGCCGCCGACCTCGGACTCGAAGATGTCGCCCTGGATGCGCAGGAACGACGGGTCGGACTTGAGGTCATCCCGGCCGAACAGGGTCTCGTAGGCGAGCAGGCTCATCACGCTGATCGTCACGAAGCAGACGGCCACGAACGTGCTGAGGTGCTCGATGTTGGCCCGCTTCCACCAGACCTTCCAGCGGGACATCGAGGTGTCGTCGATCGGGAACGTGTACCGGTCGGTGCCGGCCGCCTCCACCTGGCCGGTGATCGGCGAAACCAGCCGCGGCACGTGCGCCCCCATGCCATAGCGCTTGTCGCGGATCCAGTTGCTCAACACCAGATTGTGTACGCCGCCCGCGCCGGCCGCCCCGATGGCGCTGAGGATCAGGGTGAAGGTGATGCCGTCCGGGATCTGGCCGAATTCGGTCACCGTGGCCTTCGCGCCCTCGCCCCACGTGCCCAGCGAGATCACGAAGATGACGACGACGAGCAGGAAGAACAGGGTGAGACCGACCTTGACGAACTCGACCTTCTCCACCGTGTTGTAGATGACCTTGGAAAAGGAGAGCAGCACGCCGACGATCACGAGCGTGGCCACGGTGATCCAGACCGGGTCGCCGCCGCCGACCAGGTAGGTGAAGACGGTCGAGCCGCTGGTCGCCCAGCCGGGCCAGACGTACTGGAAGGCGCCGGCCAGGCAGATGATGATGCCCCAGCCCTTCCACCAGCGGGAGAAGCCGACCAGCGCGGTCTGACCGGTGGCCAAGGTGTAGCGCTCGATCTCCATGTTGATGACGAACTGCACGGCGAGCGTGGTGAACGCCAGCCAGAGCAGGCCCAGACCGCCGATCGCGGTCAGGTACGGCCAGAGGATGATCTCGCCGGCCGCCATGCCGATGCCGACGGCGACCACGCCGGGGCCGACCATGCGGCGCAGGGACAGGGGTTCGGGGAGTTCACGGGTGGTGGTCTTCTCTGTCAACATCTCGTGCTCCGGGAGGGACGGGCGGCCAGCAGCGCATCGACATGACGCAGCATCCGCTCGGTGTCGGGGGTGAGCCCGGTGAACAGCTGGAACGCGGCGGCGGCCTGATATGCGCACATCGCCGTGCCGCCGACCGCCTGCGCCCCGGCGGCACGGGCGGCACGAAGCAGCTCCGTCACGACCGGCATGTAGACGATGTCGACGACCCACAGATCGCGGTGGAGCAGCTCTGCGGGCAGCGGTGAACCCGGGTGGTGGTGCATGCCGATCGGGCTGGCGTTGACCAGTCCGTCGGCGCTGGTCAGCAGGTCCGGCGTGGCGGCTGCCACGTGGGCGGCGTCGAGCCGGCCGGCCAGCTCGGCGCGGCGGGTGGCGTCCGGATCGACGATGGTGAGCCGTTCGACGCCCATGTCGTGCAGCGCGTGGGCGACCGCGGCTCCGGCACCGCCGGCGCCCAGTTGCACGACGTGCCGGGTCGGTGCGCCGGGCAGGGTGGCCCGGAACGCCTCGGTGAACCCGAACGCGTCGGTGTTGTGGCCGTACCGCTTGCCGTCGCGGAAGACCACGGTATTGACCGCGCCGATGGCGCGGGCCTGCGGCGACAGGTGGTCGATCTGCTCGATCACCTGTTGTTTGAAGGGATGGGTGACGTTGAGCCCGGCGAAGCCGTCACGTTCGGCGTCGTCGAGCACCCGTCCGAGGCGGTCCACATCGAACAGGGTGTAGCTGAGGCGGAGGCCCTGACTACGGCCCTCCTCCTCGTGCAGTGCCGGTGACAGCGACGTGCCGATCCCCGCTCCTACCAGTCCGCAACGGAAATCCGTCATGTCGCGCTCCCTCGATTCCCGCTAATGTACGAACTGGTACGTTAGTTATCGGGTGTGACGGCCACCACTGTCAAGGCCCACGGCAGACTTGCCCTCATGACGCAGGAGAAATCGATGTCGGCACTCGCGGGAGAGCGGCGGCGCGACGCCGAGCGCACCCGTGCCGAGCTGCTCGACGTGGCCACCGAGGAGTTCGCCGAGCGCGGCTACAGCGGCGCCCGGGTCGACGAGATCGCCGCCCGGACCCGCACGACGAAGCGGATGATCTACTACTACTTCGGCGGCAAGGAGCAGCTCTACCTGGCGGTGCTGGAGCGGGCGTACGCGGAGATCCGGGCCGCCGAGCGCACCGTCGACGTCGACCACCTCGACCCGGTCGCGGCGCTGCGCCGGCTGGCCGAGGTCACCTTCGACCACCACGAGGCGCATCCCGCGTTCATCAAACTGGTCGGCGTGGAGAACGCCCAGCAGGCCAAGCACATGAACCACGTCGCCCGGCTCGTCGACCTGAACAGCTCGGCGGTCGCCCTGCTAGACGACGTCCTGACCCGCGGCCGGCGGGACGGCACCTTCCGTGAGGGTGTGGACGCGCTCGACGTACACATGCTGATCAGCTCTTTCTGCTTCTTCCGGGTTGCCAACCGGCACACGTTCGGCGCGCTCTTCGACCGGGATCTGCTGGCCCCGGAGCGCCGGGAGCACTACCGGACCATGCTCGGCGACCTGGTCACCGGTTATCTGAAAATCTGAACAGGAGGCTCGATGCGCCGTTCCATCGCCACGGTCTGTGTGTCCGGCACGCTGGACGACAAGCTCACCGCGGCTGCCGCCGCCGGATTCGACGGCATCGAGCTGTTCGAGAACGATCTGCTGGTCTCACCCCGGTCCCCCGAGGATATTCGTACGCGCTGCGCCGACCTCGGCCTGAGCATCGACCTCTACCAGCCCTTCCGTGACTTCGAGGCGGTGCCCGCCGACCTGCTCCGGGCGAACCTGGAGCGTGCCGAGCGCAAATTCGACGTGATGGCCGCCCTCGGCGTGGACACCGTGCTGGTGTGTTCGTCGGTCTCCCCGTCGGCGGTCGACGACGACGAACTGGCCGCCGACCAGCTGTCGCAGCTGGCCGACCGGGCAGCCGCGCGCGGGATGCGGATCGCCTATGAAGCGCTGGCCTGGGGTCGGCACGTCTCCACATGGGACCACTCCTGGCGGATCGTGCAGCACGCGGACCATCCGGCGCTCGGGCTCTGCCTCGACTCGTTCCACGTCCTGTCCCGTTCCACGGAGCCGTCCGGGATCGCCGACATCACCCCCGGGAAGATCTTTTTCCTGCAGCTGGCCGACGCGCCCTACCTGCGCATGGACGTCCTGCAGTGGAGCCGGCACCACCGGCTCTTCCCCGGTCAGGGCGCCTTCGACCTGCCCGGCTTCGTCAACCTGGTGCTCGCCGCCGGCTACGACGGTCCACTGTCGTTGGAGGTCTTCAACGACGTCTTCCGGCAGTCCGACCCGGCACGGACCGCGGTCGACGCGATGCGCTCGCTGATCGCTTTGGAGGACCGGCTCGCTGTCCGGCGCCTCCCGCCCGCTCCGGAACTGGCCGGGCATTCCTTCACCGAGTTCGCCGTCGACGGCCGGTCCGGCCCGTCGTTGCGGGAAGCGCTGCGCGGTCTCGGTTTCACGCACACCGGCCAGCACCGCACCAAGCCGGTCGAGCTGTGGGAGCAGGCGGCCTGCCGGATCGTGCTGAACAGCGCGGTCACCTCACCCGGCGACGCGGCCATCAACGCCTTCGCCATCGCGTCGCAGGACCCGGGGCGGTCCCTGCAGCGAGCCGAGGCGCTGCTCGCACCCGCACACCCCAACGTCCGGGAGCCCGGCGAGGCCGAACTCGCCGCGATCACCGCACCCGACGGCACCAGCGTCTTCGTCACCGGCGCGGACAACGACTGGCGCTCCGACTTCCTGCCCACCGGAGCCTCGTCTCCCGGCGCCGGCCTGCTGACGACCGACCATCTCGGCCTCGCGCAGCCCTTCGATCACTTCGACGAGGCCGGCTTGTTCTACCACTCGGTGCTCGGCCTGGAACATCTCGCCACCGAGGAGTACGCCGCCCCGTTCGGCCTGATGCGCTCCCGGGCCGTCGCCACCCCCGACCGCGCGGTGCGGGTGGCCCTGACCGTCGCCCTCCTCCGCCGAGGCGAGTGGGCCCCGGCCGTCGCCGACCCGCAGCACGTGGCCTTCCGCACCGACGACATCGTGGCCACGGCTTCCGCGCTCACCCTGCCCCGCCTGCCCGTCCCATCGAACTACTACGCGGACCTCGCGGCCCGATTCGGCCTGGCCGACGACTTCGTCACCACCCTGAGCCGCTACGGCATCCTGTACGACCGCTCCCCCACCGGCGGCGAGTTGCTGCAGCTCTACACCCCGGTACTCGGCGGCCGCGTGTTCT
Organism: Actinoplanes sp. NBC_00393; assembly: GCF_036053395.1. NCBI lineage: Bacteria > Bacillati > Actinomycetota > Actinomycetes > Micromonosporales > Micromonosporaceae > Actinoplanes > Actinoplanes sp. NBC_00393. Next base: position 6,724,904 of record NZ_CP107942.1, read on the forward strand.
TCGAGATCGTCGAACGGCGTGGCGGCTACGACGGCTTCGGTGAGGCCAACGCCCCGGTCCGGATGGCCGCCCAGCGCCACCTCCGCCTGAGCACCCGCTGACCTCCGCCTCAGCTCCGGCCTTGGGTGCGCCGGCCCGCTCATCCGCGTCCCCACCCCGGCGCCTCCTGCAAGATCTCGACGCCTAAAGCACGTAGGCAGAGGTTCTGCACGTAACGGCTTCGGCTAGGACTTGCTCGGTTCGAAGGACATAGCCACAGAAAACCTCGTCGTGGGTTCGGATCCAGCTACCACAGCAGACCGAAACCCCCGACGAGGTCACGACCAGGAGGCGCCCCGCGCACGTCTACGCCCGGATGCCAGCCGAACAACACACCGAACTGATTACCGCCCTGCACGGACCCTGGCGCACCGCCACCCGCATGGTCATCGTCGTGCTGTCCGCCGCGGGCTCGTCCGCATCCGAAATCGCCGACCTGCTGCAGTACGACCCCGCCACCGTGCGCCGCTTGATCGCCCGCCACCAACACGAAGGCCTCGCCGGACTGCCCGAACGACCCCGCAAAGGCAGCCGCCGCCTCGGCCAGCGCATCGGCCGGCTGACCCCGAAGGCCTGGACCACCGCCCGCCTCTGGCGGGCCCTCGGCCGACCCCAGATCAGTCTGTCCACACTGCGCCGCCGCATCCGCGAACAAGCCCGCTGGTGCCGGCCCCGCCTGATCGCCAAAAGCGACCCCCACCACGACCAGATCTGCGCCGACATCCGCACACGCATCACCGCCCTACCCACCGGATCCGTGGTGCTGGCCGAGGACGAAACCCACCTCGACCTGCTGCCCCGCCTCCGCTCCTGCTGGATGCGGCCGGGATCCGGCACCGGATCCTGACTCCGGGAACGAATGTGCGCCGCACCCTGCACGGCGCGGTCAACCTGGCCACCGGCGCCTGGCATCACCACGTCAGCGTCCGCAACGTCTCCGTGGTGTTCTGCTACTTCCTGCAACAACTGCTCGACGCCTACCCGCACGCACCTGTCGTGGCGGTGATCTGCGACAACGGCACCACACACCACAGCGGGATCACGAAACGCTGGCTGGCCGAGCACCCACGGATCCAGGTGATCGAAGGCGCCAAGTACAGCCCGCAGGACAACCCGGTCGAACGGATCTGGGCCACCCTGAAACGCAAGATCGCGAACACCGCACCCGCCACCATGACCGACCGGGTCCGTCAAGCCCACGCCTTCTTCCAGCACCGCACCGACGACGACAACCTCACCACCGCAGCACCCTGGACCTCACCCTGGCTCCCCGAGGGTTACGGACAAAACCTTTCACCAGGCGCTTAGAGACGCTTCGCGGTCAAGGTCTGCGCCCCGCTTTCGCCTTCCTGGAGTTGTTCGGGCGGTGGCAGGTGGAGTGTGCCGACTCGTCGCGGTGAGAATGCCGCCTTGCGACTTTTATTCGTTCTTTCCGATCCTTGTGGTTGATCAGGTGGGCTATGACGCACCCGATCAACCACGTAACCAGATCCACCACGCAGGTGACCGGTGTTGGGCGCCGCAACCATCTGCCCTCGCCGGCGGGACCTGCGCTGGGGTGGTGGGCCGGCGCTGGGTGGCGGGACCGGCTGCGGCGGTTGGCCTGCGGGACCACCCGCATGAGCCCGGCGGTCGCGCTGTGGGGCGGGACCGAAGGATCAGCTCGCGCGGTGGGCCGGGGACGGCGTCGACTTCGGCGAGGGCGGCGAAAAGCCGTACCCCGGCTGGTTCAACGCCGCGGCAGGCTGGGGCCCCGGTTCCACCACATCGACAGGCCTACGCCGCTGAACGCCAGCAGCACGCCGAGCAGGACGAACCAGACCGTGACCTCGACGTCCTGCTTGACCAGGCCGAATTCGCCGGGCAGGTCGCCGAGCACGTCCGTGAGCTGTTCGGCGTCCTGCGCCTTGAAGTAGCGGCCGCCGGTCAGGTCGGCGACCTGGGTCAGCGCCTCCTCGTCGATCTCCCGAGCGCCGCCGCGACCGCCGCCGCCGAAGCCGCCGCCCCAGTTGCGGCCGCCGCCGAACGGTGAGTCGCCGTTGATCTGGTCGGCGGTGCAGACGAGCTGCTGCGGGTCGGTCGTGCCGAACCCGATGGTGTAGACCCGCAGCCTGCGGGCCGCGGCCTGCTCGGCGGCGGTCACCGGGTCGACGCCGGTGGTGTTGGAGCCGTCGGTGAGCACCACGATGGTGTCCGGCTCGTAGTCCTCGGTGGCGCCGGGCGGTACGGCGTCGAGTTCGACACCGGTCGCGGCCACGTCCGGGTTCTTCTCGGCGATCGCGTCGATCGAGGTGAGGATCGCCTGGCCGATCGCCGTGCCCCGGCCAGTCTTCAGCGTCTCGATCGAGTCGAGCAGCGGCTCCTTGTCGGTGGTCGGCGCGACCAGCAGGCCGGCGATCCCGGAGAAGGCGACCAGCCCGATCCGGGTCTCCCCGTCCTGGGCCTCGATGAACTCGCGGGCCGCGTCGGCAGCGACGGCGAGCCGGTTCGGGGCGATGTCGGTGTTGCACATCGAACCGGAGACGTCGATCGCGAGCAGGATGGTGGTGTTGTTCGACGGCACCGACATCGACGCCTGCGGGCGGGCCACCGCACCGGCCAGCGCCAGCAGGCCGGCCAGGAAGAGGAAGACCGGGATCCGGCGCCGCCACGCGGTCCGCCCGGGCAGGGCGGCCCGGATCAGCGCGACGCTGGACACCGTGACCGCGGCCCGCTTGCGGCGCCGGTTCAGCCACCAGCGGGCCACCAGCAGAAGCGGGACGGCCAGCAGCGCGAGCAGTGCCCACGGCCAGCTCAGCGACATCAGACGATCCTTCCGTGCCAGCGGGTGCTCAGCAGCCCGCCGAGCGTCAGGAGCAGCAGGGCCGCGGCCGCGAACGGCGCGGTCAGTTCGATCGGCTCCTTCTCGGTGGTCAGGCGCAGGTCGATGGCGCCGGTGGCCTCGGTCAGCGCGTCCGCGTTGCCGGCCGGGTGGTACGTCCCGCCGGTGGTCTGCGCGATCGCGGTCAGCGTCTTCTCGTCCAGGGCGGTGCCGAGCTGGAAGCCGTCCACCTCGACGGTCCCGCCCTCGGCCGTGCCGACGCCGACCGTCTGGATCCGCACCCCGGCGGCGGCCGCGAGTTCGGCGGCGGCCTGCACGTCCGGTCCCCCGGTCTCCTCGCCGTCGGAGAAGACCACGATCGTCGCCGACGGCCAGTAGCCGAGGTCCTGTGTGGTCGGCGCCGATCCCTCCTCGGGCAGCGCGACCGGCTTGCCGGTGATGGTGCCGAGCGAGACGAGGATCGCCTGGCCGAGCGAGGTGCCGCCGCTGGGCTTGACCCGTTTGATCGCGGCCACCGCGGCGGCGTGGTCGTCGGTCGGCGCCTGGGTGAGCAGCGCCTGGTTGCCGAAGGCGAGCACACCGACGTCGACGGTGTCCGGCTGCTCCTCGACGAATCTGGTGGCGGCGTCCTGGGCGGCGACGAGCCGGCTCGGCGCCACGTCGGTGGCGGACATGCTGTTCGAGATGTCGAAGGCGAGCAGCACGGTGCCGGAGATCCGGGGCACGGCCACCTCGGCCTGCGGCCGGGCCAGGCCGACGAGCAGGATCGGCAGCGCGAGGAGCAGCAGCACGGCCGGCAGGTGCCGCCGGATCCGGCCCTGGCGGTCGGCGAATCCGGCCGCGGCGAGCGCAGCACTCCGGCGGCGTTGCAAGGCGATGTACGCGGTGACCGCCGCCCCGGTGACGAGCAGCGCGGCCACGAGCAGCAGTGGGTACAGGAAGCTCATCGCCCGGACCGCCTGACCATGTCGATCAGCACGGCCAGCAGGTCCTGGTCGGTGGTGACGCGGTGTGGGCGTACCCCGGCCGTCCGCATGCCCTCGGCCAGCGTGTCCTCCCGGGCGCTGACCTGGTCGGCGAGCCGGCCGCGCAGCAGCGGATCACTGGTGTCGACCAGCACCGTCTCACCGGTCTCGGCGTCCTCGACCAGGATCAGGCCCAGGTCCGGCAGTTCCAGTTCGGACGGGTCGACCACCCGGATCACCACCACCTCGTGCCGGTGGGTGAGCATGGCGAGCGACCGGTCCCAGCCCGGATCGCCGATGAAGTCGGACATCACGAAGATCAGGCTGCGCCGCCGGCGCGTGACGTTGGCGGCGAGCCGCAGCATGGCGGCCAGGTCGGTGGTGTTCTTGTCGGCCGGCTGCTTCGGCGGCGAGGTCAGCTCACGCGCGATCCGCAGGATCTGGTCGCGGCCACCGCGCGGCGGGATGACCTGCTGCGAGACGTTGTCGAAGAGGATCGCCCCGACCCGGTTACCGCCGCGCGCCACGAGCCGGGCCAGGCCGATCGCCAGCTCGGTGGCGACCGACTCCTTCCCGGCTTCGCGGCCGAAGCGCATCGACGCCGACCGGTCGATGACGAACCACGCGGTCATCTCGCGGTCCTCGGTGTACTGCCGGACGTGCGGTTCGTCGAGGCGCGCGGTCACGTTCCAGTCGATGTGCCGGACGTCGTCCTCGGGCGTGTATTCCCGCAGGTCGGTGAAGTCGATGCCGGTGCCGTGCCACACCGTGCGGTAGGCACCCTGCAGGCGTCCGTCGAGGCGGCGCCCGAGTTTCCACTCCAGGCGCCGCAGCAGCCGATCGGGTGCGGTGGCCACTATCGTCCTCGCGGTTCCGGGAACGACAGGTTGGCCAGGATCTTCTGCAGGATCAGGTCCGGGCTGACCTCGTCGGAGAGCGCCTCGTAGGAGAGCACGAGACGGTGCCGGAGCACGTCGAGGGCCAGGTCGCTGAGGTCCTCGGGCACCACGTACTCCCGGCCGCGCATGAAGGCGAGCGCCCGGCCCGCCAGCACCAGGCTGATCGAGGAGCGAGGGCTGGCGCCGTACGTCACGTAGCGGGCCAGGTCGGTGAGCCCGACCCGGGACGGCTCACGGGTGGCGTGGGCCAGGTTCACCGCGAACTCGATCAGCGACGGGTCGACGTACACCCGATCGGTCTCCTGCTGGAGCGTGACCAGCGTGGCCGGATCGATGATCCGCTGGATCACCGCGGCCTGCGCGAGCGCCCGCTCGACCACCACGAACTCCTCGGTGACGCTCGGGTAGCCGACCACCACCTTCATCATGAACCGGTCGACCTGTGCCTCGGGCAGCGGATAGACGCCCTCGTTCTCGATCGGGTTCTGGGTGGCCATCACCAGGAACGGGTTGGGCAGCTTGTGCGTCTCCCGGCCGATGGTGACCTGCCGCTCCTGCATGGTCTCCAGCAGCGCGCTCTGCACCTTGGCCGGCGCCCGGTTGATCTCGTCGGCGAGCAGCAGGTTGGTGAAGACCGGGCCGAGCTGCACCTGGAACTCGCCGGTCGGCTGGTGGTAGATCCGGGTGCCGATGATGTCCGCCGGCACCAGGTCGGGAGTGAACTGGACGCGGTGGAAGTCGCCGCCGATCGCCTCGGCGAGGGACTTCACGGCCAGGGTCTTCGCCAGGCCGGGGACACCCTCGACCAGGATGTGGCCGCGGGCCAGCAGCGCCACGATCAGCCGCTCGAGCAGGAGGTCCTGGCCGACGATGGTCTTCTTGACCTCGTACAGGACCTTCTCGATCGGTCCGGCGGAGGCCGGCGGGGCGTCGGTCCAGCTCATGTGTCCGTCCTCGTTCTCTGATGTTGGCCGGTTCGTGTCACAGCGGCGGCGCCTGTCCGTCGCCCTCACCGCTGCCGCCCAGCGCGGCGCCGATGGGCACGGCGAAACCGATGCCGATGAAGGTGCCGGCGTCGGTCGGGTTGGCCAGGGCCACGACGATGCCGATCACCTGGCCCCGGGTGTTGATCAGCGGCCCGCCCGAGTTGCCCGGGTTGACCGCCGCGTCGAACTGGATGAGTCCCTCGATGGCGTCCTTGTCGTCACGATCCAGCCGGCGGTCCAGGCCGGAGACCACGCCGCTGCTGGTGCTCCAGGTCAGGCCGAGCGGGTTGCCGATCGCCACCACGTCGTCGCCGACCGCCGCGCCGCCGCCCAGCACCGCGGGCACCAGCGTCTCCGGCAGCTTCTGCGGGGTGATCGTGGCGATGTCCTGCTTGGCGTCGGCGCCGGCGATGGCCGCGGCGGAGGTCGTGCCGTCCGCGTAGGTGACCTCGATCGACCGGGCGCCCTGAACCACGTGCAGCGCGGTGAGGATGGTCCCGTCCGCGTTGGCGATCACCCCGGTGCCGGTGCCGGCCTCGGTCGGTCCGGTGGAGCGGATCAGCACCACCGAGGGCGCCAGCGCCTGGTAGACCTCGGAGACGGTGAGGGGCGCGGCCGATGCGGAGGGCGCGGCCGATGGCGCGGCGGCGGCCGGCGTCTCGTCAGAATCCCCGCCGCGTACGACTACCAGCGCGGTGATTCCCACAGCCCACAGGGCGACGACGCCGATCAGGAGCTTCTTACGCAGGTCAGCGGAGCTCCACCGGCTCTTGCGCTCCTCCACAGCGGGCTCTGGCGGGTCGGCCCCCTCCGTGCGGAGCACCGTCACCACGGGACGACCGCCAACGCTGTCCATTCATTGACCCTAGAAGCGATTCCTAGGAATTCCCCGTGAGTCCTCTGACGGTTTCCGGTACGCAAGATCGCCCATCTGCTGCTAAAAGCTCTGATAGTGCTCAGTCCGGAACCCTCGGTTCCTACGCTGCGTCGAAGTCACATGACCGCAAAGCGACTCCTCGCGGCAGCCGCAGCCATCGCCGTGTGCAGCGCGGGCTGCGGGTCCGCTTCCGGCTCGGCGGGCCCACCCAGCGCATCCCCCTCGACCGCGGCGCCGTCGGCCGGCTCACCGGACCGGCTGGCCACCGTCACCGCGATCGACTGGCTGAGCTTCCCGGACACCGGTCAGTTCGACGTCACTTTTCACCTGACCGAGCACTGCGCCTACCTGCAGGGGCCGCCCGACAAGCCGGTTCTGCTGGTCTGGCCGGACGGGCAGGCCTGGATCGACCCGGCCACCCCCGACTCGGTGCAACTCCGCGAGCCCGGCTCCGGCAAGCTCGTCCGGATCAGCGACGGCCAGCGGGTCAATCTCGGAGGCATGCCGTACAGCGGCGACACCTACACGACGCCGCCGCATCCCTCCTGTCCGGCCGATGAGGCGTTCCTGGTCGCCCAGATCATGTAGCTGCGGCAACATCGCGGACACGACGTTGTAATGGGAGCGCTCCCATGTAACGATGTCTGTCACTCTCCTGTCCGCGTACCCCCATCGCGAAGGACCCCGCACATGCGCGCTCTCGCGCGGCTGGCCCTGGCCACCGTCCTGGTCGCGGCCCCGATCGCCGCCGTCACCCTCGCACCCACCGCGAACGCGGCCGAGGATCCCACCCCCATCACCGTGCTGACCAGCAACTTCGAGGACGGCACGGTGCAGGGCTGGGCCGGCCGGTCCGCCGAGACGCTGGCCCACACGACGACAGTCGCGCACGGCGGGACCGGCAGCCTCGCCGTCACCGGGCGCACCGCCGCCTGGCAGGGACCGTCACTGGACGTGCTCGACGTCTTCGAGAAGGGCACCGCGTACACGATCTCGGCCTGGGTCCGGATGGCAAGCGGCTCGGACAACGCCCGGCTCAGCGTGGAACGCCGGACCGGTGGCACGGCCGCCTACGACCAGGTGGTCGGCAACACCGCGGTCACCGCGAACGGCTGGGTCAACCTGACCGGCCGCTACACCCTCGCCTCCGACGTCGAGTTCCTCCGGGTGTACGTGGAGACGGCGTCCACGACCGAGTCGTTCTACATCGACGACGTGACCGCGAGCTACGTGCCGGCGCTGCCGATCCAGACCGACATCCCGTCGGTGCAGGACGTGGTCACCGAGTTCCCGGTCGGCGCGTCGATCACCGGCGCCGAGATCGTCACGACGCACGGGGAACTCCTGACCAAGCACTTCAACTCGGTGACGCCGGGCAACGCCCTCAAGTGGGACGCGACCGAGCCGACCGAGAACACGTTCACGTACGCCCAGGCAGATCCGTTGATGGCGTTCGCCCGTACGCATGATCTGGCCGTGCGGGGTCACACGCTGGTGTGGCACAACCAGACGCCGTCCTGGGTGTTCACCGGGGCCGACGGTCAGCCGATGACCGCCACCGCCGAGGACAAGGAACTGCTCCTCGCCCGGCTGGAGAACCACATCCGCAACGTGGCCGGCCACTACGGCGACCAGATCGGTGTCTGGGACGTGGTCAACGAGGTCATCGACGAGAACCAGTCGGACGGTCTGCGGCGCAGCAACTGGTTCAACGTCGCCGGGCTGGACTACATCCGGACCGCGTTCCGGGTGGCGCGGGAGGTTCTGCCGAACGCCAAGCTGTACATCAACGACTACAACACCAACGTGCCGGCCAAGCGGGACAAGCTCTACAACCTGATCGCGCAGCTCAAGGCCGAAGGGGTGCCGATCGACGGCGTCGGCCACCAGGTGCACATCAACGTGAGCTGGCCGACCCTCGCCGAGTCCGAGGCGATGATCCAGAAGTTCATCCCGCTCGGCATCGACCAGCAGGTCACCGAGATGGACGTCAGCATCTACACCAGCAACAGCGAGAGCTTCCCGACGCCGCCGGCCGACCGGTTGCTCAAGCAGGCGTACGTCTACCGCGACATGTTCGCCCTGTTCCGCAAGTACGCCGCGGAGATCACCTCAGTGACGCTGTGGGGTCTGGCCGACGACAACACCTGGCTGGACACCTTCCCGGTGACCCGCAAGGACGCGCCGTTGCTCTTCGACACCCGGTTGCAGGCGAAGTCCGCGTACTGGGGCGTGGTCGATCCCTCGAAGATCAACCCGTCGCCGTCGCCCAGCGTCTCCTCCGCTTCCCCGTCCCCCTCGGTCTCCGTCTCCCCGTCGGCCTCGGTCTCGCCCTCGGTTTCCGTCTCCCCCTCGGTTTCCGTCTCGCCCTCGGCCAGCGTCTCCCCGTCGCCGAGCTCGGGCACCGCAGGCTGCGCGGTCACCTACCGGGTGACGGGCAGCTGGCCGGGCGGCTTCCAGGGCGACGTGAAGATCACCAACACCGGCACGGCGCCGATTGCCGGCTGGTCGCTGAACTGGCAGTACACCGCCGGCCAGAAGATCTCCCAGCTCTGGAACGGCGCCCTGACCCAGTCCGGAACCGCGGTCACGGTGGCCAACACCTCCTGGAACGGCACGCTGTCCCCGAACGGCTCGGCTTCGTTCGGCTTCCTCGGCAGCTGGACCGGCACCAACCCGGTCCCGGCCGCCTTCACACTCAATGGCGCCACCTGCACCACCCTCTGACCGGCGTCGGCCGGCCGGCGGCCTGGGGGGCACGCCGGCCGGCCAACGCCCCACCGTCCGAAACAGCCGTGAGAGCCAGTTGAGAAAACCAGCTGACCGCCACGGCTGCCTCGGCGAGCTGGAAGCAACGCTCAGCGTCAGCTGAGCCGACCGGCTGACCGCCACGGCTGCCTCGGCGAGCTGGAAGCAACGCTCAGCGTCAGCTGAGCCAACCAGCTGACCGCCACGGCTGCCTCGGCGGCCCGGAAGCAACGCTCAGCGTCAGCTGAGCCGACCGGCTGACCGCCAGCGCTGCATCGCGGGCCCGGAAGCAGCTGTCAGGGTCAGCTGAGCCACCTGCCCTTTCCCGGCGGCCGCGCTGTGGGGCTTGAGTGGCTGACGGTCGCGTGGTGCGGCGGAACGGGGTAGCTGGGGTTGGGGGCGGCGTCACGCGTACCGATGATGGCCGTTGGGTTGTGCATGCGTAGGCGGACATTGCTGGCGGGTGCGGTGGTGGGGTCGGCGGCGGCGATAGCCGGTGTTTGGCTGCGGGAGCATGACGGAGCCGGCGCGGTGGCCGTGCGGCCGTCGGCGCCGCCCGGGGACGAGCGGGTCGAGCGGCGGCATTCGGAGGCTCGCGGGCGGGAGGTGGAGTTCTACACCGCGGTGCCGGAGGGGTTCGGGGACGGCCGTGGGCTGCCGGTCTGCCTGGTGTTGCACGGCGGGTCCAAGAGGCCCGGGGATTTCGCCGGGGTCGGGCTGGGTGGCTTCCTGACGGAAGCAGCAAGGCGTGGGGGTACGCCGTTCGTGCTGGCCGGGGCCACCGGGGATCGGCTGGCGTGGCAGCCGGATGGGCGGGACGATCCGCAGCGGATGGTTCGCGAGGAGCTGCCGGCCTGGTGTGCGGAGCGCGGGTTCGACTCCAGCCGGCTGGCTGCCTGGGGATGGTCGATGGGCGGCTACGGGTCGTTGTTGCTGGCGGAGACGTTTCCGGGGTTCGTGCGGGCGGTGGCTGCGTTCTCGCCGGCGGTGTCGCCGGGGGATGCGGTGTTCGACGGGGTGGGGCGGCTGGCCGGTACGCCGATCGGGCTGTGGTGCGGGCGCGACGACAGCCTCTACGACAACGTCCGGGAGCTGCGGAAGGCGCTGCCCGAGGCGCCGGCCGCGGGTGGATACCGGGATGGCGACCACAACTTCGGTTACTGGAGTCGCGAGATTCCGGCGGCCTTCGACTTCGTGGCGGGCGCGCTCAGTCCGGCGGAAGCGTCGCGCCCCAGCGGGTGAACTGGGCGCGGGCCTGCTGTTCGCCCCGGTCGAGCAGCAGACGGCGCCCGCCGGGGAGGCGGCCCAGGCCCTGGCTGATCAGCAGGTTCGCGGCCACCCGGGAGAGGCCGTACCAGGGCAGGCGGTAGGGCAGGCCGAGGTCGCGCATGGCGGCCCGCCCGAGCAGCCAGGAGCTGACCGACAGCGCGCGCTCCCGCTCGTAGAGCCTGCGCCGGCGGCCGGCGACCACGTCGTCGGTCATGTGGATGAGCGCGTGGGCCAGGGCGCGGCTGTTGCCGTCCGGCGGCGGGTCGTGGGACAGGAAGTGGTAGAGCAGGCGGCGGCCACGGCGTTCGGTGTGCGGCAGCCACTCGTCCGGGACACCCATCAGCCAGCCGACGTAGGACCACAGATGCATCACCGCGGCGGCGTCGGAGCGGGAGACGCGTACGCCGAGCAGGCGCAGATGCAGCAGGAAGCTGGTGCTGAACACGCCCAGGGTGCTGGCCTGGTCGTACAGGTTGATCGGCACGCCGCGGCGGTCCCACTCCCAGCCGGGGTCGGCCTCCAGCTTGGCGTTGACCAGGGCGTGCATGACGCGGACGTGCACGGACAGGCGGAAACCCGCACCCTCCGGCGCCAGGCCGCCGGGCGCGGTCACCGCACGCCACCAGAGCGACGTCTCCTTGATCCGGCGCAGCGTCTCGCCGCCGGCCAGCCGACCGGTACGCACCAGTGGTTCCAGCGCGGCGCCGGTGCGGTAGCCGCCGAGCAGTGAGCCGTACGCCAGGACCAGTCCGGCGTCCATCCCGAACGCGCGGCAGGCCTCGGCCCCGCGGGCGAGCAGCCGGTCGTCCACCCAGCCGGGCCGGTCGAGCACCACGGCGTAGAAGGCCCGCAGCGGCTCGGGCGCGTCGGCGGACGGGCCGGCGGCGAGGGCCCGGTGCAGGTCGGCCGGCTTCATCGCGCGGACCAGCGCGGCGGCCGGCTCGTCCCGGCGGTTGAGGCCGGCCCGCAGGTCCGCCAGCTCGTCATCGGTCGGTTGCGCGCCGGTGCCCGCGACCAGCCGCAGCGGACGGGCGGCCCGCTCACCCCAGTCCCGGTCGGCCCCGAACCGGCTGGGCACATCCACCCGCGTCGTCATGCCCCGACGATAAAGGAGCCGGCCCCCGGAATCTCCGAGGACCGGCTCCGGGAACCGGGCGCGGGCTAGACGGCGAAGCCGCGGTGGCGGCGCACCAGCTTGCGCAGCATGAAGACGGTCTGCGCGATGGTGGCGATGTAGAGGATCGGCCAGCCCAGCGAGAGGATCGCCGACTGGATCGCCACGCTCTGCTGGGTCCAGGCGTACGTCGCACCGCCCATGACCGCGAGCAGCACGACCAGCGGCATCACGTAGGCCGAGCCCTTGCCCTTCTCGGCGTTCGCCTGGGCGGCCCAGTTGTCCTTCTCGGTCTGGGCGAGGAACTGGGTCCAGGCGGAGACGAAGTGCCCCATCCGGATCCACATGTAGATCTCCGCCGGGAAGAACAGCGCGGCGTACATGATGTCGGAGGCGCTCTTGTCCTTCATGGCCAGTGCGAGGCGCAGGTTCAGCAGCATCGCGACGGCCGGCGGGATGAGCCAGATCGGGTTGAAGACGAAGGCGTCGATCGACAGCGCGGCGACCAGCAGCAGGAGGAAGCCGAGCCGGGAGGCGATGTTGAACGCCATCGAGACGTTCTCGTACCAGCGCAGCCGCAGGTTGGGGTGCAGCGGCTGGCCCTTGTTGTCACCGCGCTGACCGGGCCAGAACAGGTCGATGGCGCCGAAGTTCCACTTCACCTGCTGGCCGTGCAGGGCGCGCAGGTTGGTCATCGGGCCGACGTAGGCGTACGCGGTGGCACTGATCTTGGTGCTGTAACCGGCGTCCTTGATCTGCAGGGACAGCTTGCTGTCCTCGACCTCGCTGTCGCGGACCCAGGGCGCCTGCTGGTGGTGGCGGACCATCACCGTTTCCAGCGCGCGCATGCTGAACAGGCTGCACTGCCCGCCCAGCACGGCCATGTTGCGGCCGCGGAGCAGGTTGTCCATGTTGAAGGCGGCGAACTGGGCCCGCTGGCCGGCCACCAGGAAGCGCGCCATCAGGCCCCGGTGGCGGCTCTTGTCGATGCTGTAGATGGCGCTGAGCCCGCCGATTCGCGGGTCGTCGGTCATCTCCAGCTCGAGACGCTCCACAGTGTCCCGGGCGAGGGTGGTGTCGCCGTCCACGCCGAGGATGTAGTCGAAGCCGCGGGACAGGAAGTACCCGTAGTTCAGCGCCCCGACCTTCTTGTCGGGGTTCACGCCCATGTCGTGGACGTGCAGGTTGGTGACGAACTCCTGGCCCTTGACCGTACGGGTGTGGCGCCCCTCGAAACGGCGGGCGATCTCCGGGGTGTCGTCGTCGGTGTTGTTGATGATGACGTGGATGACGTCCGGCAGCCGCGTCTGCGCGAGGATGCTCTTCAGGACGTCCTCGATCGAGTCCTGCTCGTTGTAGCACGGGATGATGCAGCTGATCCGGGCGTTGCGCGGCGTCGCGGTGGCGACGGCGAACTCGCCGGACGCCGTCTCGACGGCCTCCAGATCGGAGAGCTGCGGTACGGCCGGCGGCAGCGCCAGCGGCCCGGCCTTGGCGCTGCGGGCCTGCAGGATCTGGCGGTCGGTGGCCCGGCGCAGGCCGGGACTGGACTCGGTCATCGGGTGGCACCATCCGTGAGCAGCGGGAGGGTCAGGGTGTCGAGCGCGGTGGAGCGGTAGTAGCTGTTCGACTTCGGAGCGGTCTCCACGAGCAGGTCCAGCCGGACGCTCAGGGTGAGCGACTTCGCGCCCGACGTCGCCGGCGGCACTGTCACGACGGTGCTGTACGGGTACGGCGGCGTGACGTCGAACTTGCCGCTGTCGGTGGTGACCGCGGCCCGCGTCGTACCGTCGTCCTGCGTCACCTCGAAGGTGCTGACGGTGATGCGGTGCGTGCCGTCGGCGTCCTCGATGTGCGCGGAGACGTTGATCGTCTTGGTCGACTCGGCGGTGTAGAGCTTGGCGTTGTCGCTGGTCCAGTAGGTCAGCTTCACCGAGAAGTCGCCCTGCTTGAGCCGGTGCGTGACGGTGCCGGTGTCCAGCGGGCCGCTGGGCCGGGCCGGCGCCTTGTTCGCCTTGGCCTCGCCCGTGGCGGCCACCGTGGGCGCGGCGCTGGGCGCGCTGGTCGACTCGTCGCCGAGCAGCGGCTTACTACTGCTGGTGAGCTGCTGGAGGCTGCCGCAGCCGCTCAGGCTGACGCAGAGCATGGCGGCTGCCATACCGGCGGCCACACTTCGGGGGAGGGGCACGGGGGTTCCTTCGTGGGGCGGGGGTCAGGTTTCGTCGAGACGTCGTTACCGGGGATTCGGTGACCAAAGTCGGCGACGGGAACCGGCAGTTGAGCGTTCCGCCGGGATCTCTGCGTCACCCTTGTGCCGGACCGTGACGGGCGGCTAACGTACCGACGCCGACATCGATGCCCGTGACTTTCTGAGCGCACGGGGCACGAGCCGACCACGGGGGAAACGCATGACTTCCATGAAGCGCGCCGTCTGGGCGCGCCCGCTTCTGGCTGCCGTCATCACGGTGGCCCCGATCACGGTGGTCACGCCGGGCACCGGTTACGCCGCCGCGCCACCGCTGCGCACGGCCGCCGTCGCGGTTGCCGGCCCGGCGACGTACGAGGAGAAGCTCGCCGTCGCCGTCAAGTTCGGCCTGGTTGACGACTTCGCGCTGCTCGAGCTGGCCGACCGGGATTTCGTGATCGAGATCTGGAAGCACCTCAAGGACCAGCCCGAGCACGCCGAGGTGCGGCTGGCCGCGGAGGCCGCGTTCGGCGCACTGCCGGACGAGGCCGCGGACGCCTGCCACGCGTTCATCACCGCCGGGGTCTTCGCCGCCTTCGACCGGGACGTGGCGCGGGAGCAGCGTACGGCCGACGCGAGGCGCGAACGTGATCTCGCCCGGACGACGGCCGCGGCAAGCATCGACGTGGTCGCCGGGCCTGCCCTGCTCGACGGTTCGGACACCGATTTCGTACGGCTGATCTGGGAACGGGTCGTCGAGGACGCCGACTGGCCGGGGGTGAAGGCGGCGGCGCGTACGGCTCTGGACGGTGACGATGCCGACCGCGCGGCGTTCATCGCGAGCGGCATGGCGGCCGCGGCGCGCCAGGACATCGAGAACCGGATCGCCGCCGACGACGCCCGGACCGAGGCGGAGAAAGCGGCCGAGCGCGCCCGCGCCGCCAAGAAGCTGGCCGCCAACCGGATCGGCCTGCCGGTCACCGACGAGCTGCTGGACCTGCCCGACCGCGACTTCATCATCGAGATCTGGAACGGCGCCGACGCCTACCCCGAGGTCCAGGCCGCCGCGATCACCGCGGTGCGTAGCTCCGATCCCGCGGTGTGGACCGCGTTCATCAACACCGGCCTGCACGCCGCCAAGGACCGCGACATCGACAACGCGGCTCAGCGCCAGGAGGCCGAGGACCGGCGCCTGGCGAACGGGGTGCTCGACCGGGCCACCGCCGCCGGCTGGAAGCAGCTGGCCGCCGCGGCACGCGCCGCACTGGCCGGCGACGCCGCCGCGGTCAGCCGGTTCCTGCTCACCGGCCAGTACGAGGTGGCAGCGGACGTGACCCAGATGGTGGTGACCAACACCCGCGTAGGACTGCTCACCGCGAGCGGCCACGCCTACGTCAACGAGGGCGGGCTGCACGCCCCCTGGGTCCACCAGTACGCCAACGTGAAGCAGCTCGTGCTGTCCGGCAACCGGATCGGCGTCGTGACCCGGGCCGGCGTTGCGCTGGTCAAGGAGGGCGCGCTGACCGCCCCGTTCGTCCAGCAGCGGATCAACGTCAAGCAGCTCGCCCTGGCGGGCAACCGGATCGGCGTGCTGCTCACCGACGGCACGGTGACCGTCCGGGAAGGCGGCCTCACGGCGGCCTGGGACCAGCAGCGCACCGGGGCCCGGGAGCTGGTGCTCAACGGCGACCGCATCGGCGTCGTGCTGACCGGCAACCAGGCGTACGTGAAGGAGGGCACGCTCGCCTCGAACACCTGGGTGCTGCAGCACTCCAACGTCCGCCGCCTCGTGCTGGCCTCCACCGAGGACTTCGAGCGGATCGGCATCCTGCGAGGGGACAACGTCTTCCAGTACAAGGACGGTGCGCTGAACGGCGCCTTCGCCCACACCACCGCCGGGATCTCCGAGGTGGCGATGACCGGCCCGCGGATCGCCACGCTGGTCGCGGACGGCAGCGGCACCGTGCGCTCGGACCTGGGCGGAACGATCCCGCCGCACACCGCCCGCATCGTCGCCGGCTCGACCAGGGTCTCGCTGGACACCGGCCGGATCTGCTACGTCGGCGGCGACGGCCTGGGCTACTGCAACAACGGCGGTCTCGGCGCGGTCTTCGAGGCTTACCCGACCCCGGCCGTTTAGGGACCAAATGCTGAAGGGTCAGCCCGTCCGGGCTGACCCTTCAGAAAAGCTGGTGGGCGATACTGGGATCGAACCAGTGACCTCTTCCGTGTCAAGGAAGCGCGCTCCCGCTGCGCCAATCGCCCTCGCTTGCGAGGTGGAGACGGGATTTGAACCCGTGTACACGGCTTTGCAGGCCGTTGCCTCGCCTCTCGGCCACTCCACCGAGGCTTCTCCGAGCGGACGACGGGATTCGAACCCGCGACCCTCACCTTGGCAAGGTGATGCGCTACCAGCTGCGCTACGTCCGCGTCGCCGCCGGATTTCCCCGGCGACGGATGAAACCTTAGCCGAGGCCCGGCGCCGATGCCACAGCGGGGTGCCCGGGCAGGGTCAGGACGCCTCGCCGAGCAGCCGGCGGACCTGGGCGAGGAGCTCGGTCTGGAAGGCGGCCACACTGCCGTCGGCCACGCCGATCCGGTAGTCGGCGCCGGTCTCCGGGTCGGCCACCCGCTCGAGGTCGTGGTGGCCGGCCAATCCGTCCGCGTGACCGTCGGTATACGCCTGCAAAGAATCGTTCACGGGCGACAATCTCGCACGTTCCCGGCCGCCGGCGTACCGGCCGTTCGCCGGAGCGGTCCTGTCGTTCCGGTTCGGCGCCGACAGCCGGATGCCAGTGGGTGGACAGCCGTCCCGGGCAGCCTTCCTTCCGAACGTCGACCGAGACCGGGAGGAAGAGATGCAGGGAGTCACCAAGCGTGACGGGACACGGATCGCGTACGAGGTGACCGGCGCCGGGGAACGGACCGTGGTCCTGCTCCCGGCCTGGATGATCACGAACCGGCGGATGTGGGCGGCTCAGGTCGAGGCGCTCTCCCCGCGGTTCCGGACGGTGACCTTCGACGCACGGGGCAGCGGTGATTCGGACCGCCCGCTGGAGGCCGCCGCGTACGACCCGGCCGAACTGGTCCGCGACGTGGTGGCGGTGCTCGACGCCACCGGGACCGGGGAGGCGCTGCTGGTCGGCAACTCTCTCGGCGGCCTGATCGGCTGTCTGGCCGCCGCCGGATACCCGGACCGGGTAGCCGGCCTGGCCCTGATCAGTCCTACGGTCGACGTCGAGGGCGCCACGCCCAGCGCGTTGCAGCGCGCGATGGCCCGCTTCGACGAGGAACTCGGTCACGACGAGGGCTGGGCGCGGTACAACCGGCATTCCTGGCAGCGCGACTACTCGGGGTTCGTGGAGTGGTTCGTCACGACCGCCCTCGGCGCGGAAGGCACTGCAGAGATGCGGGCCGAAGGGGTCGCCATGGGGCTGGACAACACGCCCGAAGTGCTGGCGGCCACCGTGACGGCACGGGTTCCGGCCGACATGCGCCGGCTGCCCGAGGCGATCCGCTGCCCGGCGCTGGTGCTGACCGGCGACGCCGACGAGATCTGTCCGCCGCGCTGGAGCCGCGCGCTGGCCGGGGCGCTGGGCGCCCGCTGTGTGGAACTGCCCGGCGGGCACGGTCCGCACGTCACCCGGCCCGCCGAGATCGCGGGCCTGATCAGCGCTTTCGCGGCGGAGGTGTGGCGATGACGACGGGGAATCCGGTTCGGGGGCGGTTCAACTCCGCGGTGCTGCGGGGCGCCGACGGCTACGGTCACCGGCTCTTCGGCGCACGCAAGCGGGGGCTCTTCGCGGATCTGCCGGAGACCGTGGTGGAGATCGGTCCGGGCACCGGCGCGAACCTTCGGTACTACCGGCCCGGCACCCGGTTGGTGGCGGTGGAGCCGAATCCGTACATGCACGCTCCGCTGCAGGCCGCCGCACGCCGGCACGGGGTCACCGTGGAGCTGCGCGCGGAGGGCGCCGAGCGGATCGGGCTGCCGGACGGCAGCGTCGATGCCGTGGTGAGCACGCTGGTCCTCTGCACGGTTCCGGACCCGGCCGCCGCGATCCGCGAGATCACCCGGATCCTGCGGCCGGGTGGGCGGCTGCTCTTTCTCGAGCACGTCAAAGCCCGAGATCATTCGGGGTACGACCTGACGCAGCGTCTTCTGGCCCGCCCGTGGCGATGGCTGTTCGAAGGGTGCGAGGTGCGCCGGGACACCGAGGCCGAGCTACGGGCGGCCGGTTTCCGGGAGCTGCAGCTGGACCGCTACCGGGCGCCGTCGGTGCTGTTGCCCATCAATCCACAGATCGCCGGCTGGGCCGTACGGTAGACGCACCATGAGATTCCGGGTGCTCGGGACGGTCCGGGCGTACGGCGAGGACGGCTCCCCGATCGCCCTGAGCGAGCGGCGCCGCGCGCTGCTCGCCGCCCTGCTCGCCCGGGCCGGCCAGGTGGTGCCCGCCGACCGCCTGACCGACCTGCTCTGGCCGGAGTCCCCGCCCGCCGACCCGGCCGGGTCGCTGCACAGTCAGATGTCGAGGCTGCGCCGCGCCCTGCCCGGGGTGCGGATCGACACGGCCCCACCCGGCTATCTGCTGCGGATCGACGCCGACGAGATCGACTCGGGCCGCTTCGACCGGCTGGTCACCGCGGCCCGGGACCGGGCCGATGCCGGCGATCTGCTGGCCGAGGCGCTGGATCTCTGGCAGGGTCCGGCGTACGCGGAGTTCGCCGACACCGAGATCGCCCGGCTGGAGGCGATCCGGCTGGAAGAGGCCCGCCTGCACACCGCCGAGGCCTGGCACCGGGCTCTGCTCGCGGCCGGCCAGCCGGACCGGGCGTTGCCCGAGCTGGAGGCGTTCGTCGCCGCGCACCCGCTGCGCGAGCAGGCCCGGGACACGCTGATGCGCACCCTGTACGCGCTCGGCCGGCACGCCGACGCCCTGGAGTGCTACCGCCAGTACGCCGACCGCCTCGCCGACGAGCTGGGCCTGGAACCGTCCGCGGCGATCCAGGCGACCCGCCTGCACGTCCTGCGACAGCAACTGCCCGGCGCCGCGCCCCCGGTCGCCCCGCTGTCGGCGCTGCAGGCCCGCTATCTCGCCGTCCCCGGCGGCCGGACCATCGCGGCGGCCTCGCTGGGTGACGGCCCGCCGCTGATCGCCCTGCCCGGCTGGGTGTCCAGCATCGACGTCGTCGCCTCCGGCCGCGATCCCCGCTCCTCGCTGCTGCAACGGCTGGTCGGGCACGCCGCGGTCACCGTCTACGACCGCTACGGCACCGGCCTGTCCCGCGGCCCGACCGGCTCCCTCCGGACCGACGCCGGCCTGGCCACCTCGGTCGCCGAGCTGGCGGTGGTCGCCGAGCAGGCCGGCGCCCGGGTGAACCTGCTCGCCGTGTCCGAGGCGGGCCCGGTCGCGGTGGCGCTGGCCGCGGCCCGCCCCGACCTGGTCGAGCGGCTGATCTTCTTCGGCACCTACGCCAGCGGGCCGGCCACGTTCCGCCGCCCCGAACTCAACAACGCGCTGGTCACCATGGTCCGCGCCCACTGGGGTCTGGGGTCGAAACTGTTCGCCGGCCTGTTCCGGCCGGACGCCACCGACGACGCGGCCCGCCACCTGGCCGAGGTGCTGCGCGACTCGGCCGACCGGGAGGTGGCGGCCGAGTATCTGGCGGCGGCATACGACATCGACGTCTCGGACCAGCTCAGCCGGGTACGCCAACCGGCTCTCGTCCTGCACTACCGCGGCGACCGGGTGATCCCGTTCGCCGGCGCCCGGCAACTCGCGGCCGGTCTGCCCGACGCCCGGTTGATCGCGCTGGACGGGCCGTACCACCTGCCGGACGTGGCCGACCTGGACCGGGTGGTCGCCGCGATCGACGGCTTCCTCCGGGAGGGAACTATTTCTCCAGGCCCAGAAGGCTGACGTCGGTGGCGAGGGTGCGCAGCCGCTCGGCCGGGTCGGCCACGAGCCGCCGCGTGGTGCGGTCCAGCAACCCGGCGACCCCGGTCACCCGGGCCACCGGCACACCGTCGATGCGGGTGTAGTCCTGCTCGACCTGGAACGTCTTGCCACCGCTGAAGAGGAACCGGCAGCTGACGTCCACCTCGTCGCCGGCCCGCAACTCCTTCAGATAGCGGATCGTGGTCTCCAGCACCACCGGGCCCACGCCGGCGCCCACCAGCACCTCCGGGGTCAGGCCCGCCTCGATGAAGAACTGCCAGCGGGCGTGTTCGCCGTACTGCAGGTAGACCGCCTGGTTCACGTGCCCCTGCAGGTCGAGTTCGTATCCGCGCACCGCGATCCGTACCTGGAAAAGGTCAGCCATCGTCCGATCCTGGCACGCCGGCGCCCTGCAGCGCTTCCGCGGCCGCCGCGAGGACCGCGTCCCACAGGTGCGGCGGCGCCGCCGCCCTGATCCGGTCGACCACGTCGCCGGTGACCAGAGCGACGACCCGCTGCTGCAGGTCCATCTCCGCCGGCGTCGGCTGGCGCGGGAGTTCCGGCAGGGGCGCCGGCTCGGGCACGACGTCGATCACGTCGAGCCGCTGGGTGGTCCGGGTCAGCGCGATGTAGAGCAGCCGGTCGCCGCGCGGGCTGCTGAGCGCGATGGCCGCCGGATCGAGTACGACCACCGCGTCGAACTCGAGTCCCTTGGAACCTTCCGGGCTGACCACGGTCACCGGAAGTCCCAGCTCGCCGCGGTCGGCGTCGCTCCAGCCGATGTTGGCGCCGATGAGCTCCGACTCCACGGCGGACCGGCGCTCAGCGGGACAGATGACACCCACCGAAAGGCCGTCGCCGCGATGCCGGAGCACCTGGCTCACCGCATGCTGGGCCGCGTTCCGCTCGGTGATCTCCCAGATGTGCGGATCCTCGTCGCCGTCCCGGACCGGCTGCGGCGGATCGATGCCGGGTGCCATCTCCGGGGCCCGGTGCACCGCGAGCTCGTGCACCTGACGCGGCACCCGGTAGCCGTAGCGCAGCGTGTACCGGTTCACCGGCAGTTGCTGCGGCAGATGCTGCAGCAGGTCACCCCAGTCGTCGCGGGCCCACAGACCGGTCGACTGCGCGATGTCCCCCACCACGGTCATCGACCCGTTGGACCGGCGGGCCAGCGCCCGCAACTGCATCGGCGACAGGTCCTGCGCCTCGTCGACGACGATGTGCTGGTAGCGCAGCGGCATCCCGTTGATGATGGCGTCCGCCTCGTCCAGCAGCGGGATGTCCGCGGCCGTCCACTGCTCCTGATCCACCGTCTGCGACTTGCGGAACAGCAGCGCCGCTTCCTTGCCGGTCAGCAGATCACCGCGGATCGGGTCGAGCCGGTCGCCGGCGCCGAGCACCCACTGCACCAGGCTGGCCGGCGACGCCGGGGCGATGAGCCGGTCGGTCATCGAGGGGGCCGCCGCCGGCTTCGGCCAGCGGACGCCGGCGTCCCGCTTGAGCAGGGCGGTGTTCTCGAACCAGACCCGCAGCCGCATCCGGCGCTGGTTGTAGGTTCCGCCGGCCTCCCAGGCATTGCGTACGGCAGCCGCGATCTCGGCGCCGTCGAGTGAAAACGTCTCCTGGTCCGACCGTACAATCCATGGTTTTGAAGATGATGGCGGCCGCAACCCCATGCTGAGAGCCCGGGCCAGCAGCTTCGCCATGCGCGCGTCGCCCTTGAGCGCCGCCACCTCGTCGGACTCGCGTCCGCGGACGCGCAGCGGCACGCGGGCGTCCGGGCGCAGATCGTCGATCGAGCGGTGGTTGACCCGGTCTCCGAGGCCGGGCAGCAGCGCGCCGATGTAGCGCACGAAGGTCCGGTTCGGGCCGACCACCAGCACCGAGTCGGGTTTGAGCTCCTCGTGGTTGAAGAGCAGCCAGGACACCCGGTGCAGGGCGACCGCGGTCTTGCCGGTGCCGGGTCCGCCCTGGATGACGCTGAGCTGGCGCAGCGGCGCCTCGATCACCTCGTACTGCGCGGCCTGGATGGTGGCGACGATGCTGCGCAGCTCACCGGTACGCGCGGCCCTGATCTCGGCCAGCAGGGCGTCGGTCAGCTCGGGGCGCTGCGGGGTCCCCTTGGGCGCCGGGAGCAGCGCGGCGAGGATGGTGTCGCTCAGGTCCTGGATCGTGTTGCCGTCGCACTGGTAGGTGCGTTTGCGCCGGACACCGAGCGGGTCGGCGGCGGTCGCCTTGTAGTACGGCGCGGCAACCCGGGTCTTCCAGCTGACCACCAGGACCTCGCCGGCCGAGTCCCGGATCAGGTCGTGTCCGATGTAGAACGTCTCATCGTCCTCGGTCATGTCGAGCCGGCCGAACGCCACCTGCTCGGTCGGGTCCGCCATCTCCTCGAGCCGGCCGTTGGCGTACCGGATCGACCGCTCCGCGGCGCCCTTGTTGACCGCGGCGCCGGGCACGTCGGGCACCACACCCCGGCGGCGTTCCCGTTCCACTGCCGCCCGGTCGAAATACTCCTGCTCCGCCGCTATCTCAAGCTCGCGGCCCTGCGCCATGGACGTGTCACTTCCCGGCATCACGGGTCAAGATCATAACGGCGCGGTCACGCCCCCGAAGCCCACCGAACGGGTGGACGTCCCGTCCCGTGGGTACAACGATGCGATGAACCGGAGCGGCCCCGTCGTCGGCCTCGCCTGCGCCGTACAGTTCATCGACGTCGTCGGCGTGACCCTCCTGGTCGTCGCGCTGCCCGCCATCCAGCAGGACCTTTCGCTGGGGCCCGCCGCGCTGTCCTGGGCTGCCGCGATCTACGCGCTGGCCTTCGGCGGCCTGCTGATCCTCGGCGGCCGGACAGCGGACCTGCTCGGCCACCGTCCGATGTTCATCGCCGGCAACGCTGTGGTGGTGGCCGGCTCGATCCTCTGCGCCGTCGCGGACTCCGCCGCGGTCCTCCTCGCCGGCCGCGCGCTCCAGGGCATCGGCGCGGCCGCCTCGGTGCCGGCCGCGCTCGCCGCCATCCTCGCCGTCGTGCCGGCCGGTCCCCGCCGCGGCCGCGCCCTGGGCCTGTGGACGATGGCCGGCGCGGTGGGCGGCGCCTCCGGCTTCGTCCTCGGCGGCGTGGTGACCGAGCTCGTCGGCTGGCGCTGGCTCTTCGCCGTGGTCGCACTGGTCGCCCTCGTGGCAGCGGTTGCTGCGCCCGGCGTGCTACCGCCCGATCGGGAGCGGGCCACCCGGGAGCCGCTGGACATTCTGGGCGCCGCCCTGGTCACCGGTGCTGCCGTACTGGTCATGGTCGGCCTGCAGCGCGCCGAGACGTCCGGCTTCAGCGCAGTGTCCTCCTGGCTGCCGCTGCTGCTCGCGCCCGCGGTCGCGGCGGCGTTCGCCGCCTGGGAGCGGCGAACCGCGGCGCCCCTGGTGCCGCCGCACCTGTGGTCGCTTTCCACCTTCCGGGTGGGCGCCGGGACCGCGTTCCTGCTGACCGCCACGACCAGCGGCGGCAGCGTGATCAGCACGCTGTTCCTGCAGGACCAGCTGCACCTCTCCCCCGGCCAGAGCGGCGCGGCGTTCTTGCTGGTCAGCGGCGGCGTGGCGGCCACGTCCCTGGCCGCTCCGGCGGTACTGCGCCGCGTGGGCACCACCGCAACCCTCCTGGCCGGCTTCGCCGTGGTGGCCGCCGCCATGCTCACCCAGGCCCTCGCCGTGGCGCTGCACAGCCTGCCGGTCTTCCTGCCCGGCCTGGCCCTGACCGGCCTCGGCCTGGGCTTGGCCTCGGTGGCCTCGACGACCCACGGCACCACCAACGCCGACGAGTCGACGTCGGGCGTCATCGGGGGCCTGCTGAACGCCGCCGCCCAGATCGGCACCGCGGTAGGCATAGCCCTGCTGCTGACCACCGCCACCACGTGGCCCGGCAACGGCGAACTGGCCGCCTACGGCGTTGCCGCCCTGACTTGCGTCGGAGCGTTGGCAGCGGTCGCGCTCAGCGCCAGCACTCGGACAGCGGCAGAAGGCACCCACGAACGCCAGTCCTAGCGACGGCCCGATGCAGTCCCGCGGAGCATCCTCGACAAGACGCCACCTGTGCGGGACAGACTCGACAGCGCCAACCCGCTATGCGGAACAGAAATGACGGCGCCGACCTAGCCCGCGAAGCAACCGACAAACGCCTCCAGCCCGCGAGCAGGCAGGACAGGGCGCCGGCAGTCCCGCTAACCGGACCGCACGTGGCGGACCAGGCCCGGGCCACGGGGCGCCGCTGTCACGGGGGCACCGTCGGCCCAGATTCATTGCCACGTCGCGTTTGTCGCCTCGGCTAATTCCGGTCGGAATGCGAACATGACGCCCCGGATTTCCGCCGCACGTCATTTCGGCCAGCAGCTTCCTCCGGCCCGCACCGCCCATTGACAAAGATACCGGATATCGGCATTTCGGACGGCGCCCATCTGGCTCACTCGAATACAACTGATCTCGATCAGAAGTCCCGCTTCGACTAATCGAATTCGGTGCCGCGTCGCCACAGGCCCGGATGGACACGTTCGCCGCCAGGCGTATCCCACATCGAGTCTGTCGGAATTTTTGGCGCTCCTGTGTTCCAGCCAATCGACTTCGCGGCGGGATCACAGACCGCACCCGAAGCCGTGCGAAGGCTGACCGCAGCGCGGAAGACGGTATGCGCGCTGCGACATGCGCCAGCGGCGCTGCCAGCACCGACCGGCGCGCGACCCCAACATACGGCGGCACAACCCGAACCAGTGGCAACACAACCGGGATCAGCGGCGGCGCAGCCGAACCGCCAGGCGCAGCAGAACCGCCCGGCGCAGCCGAACCGCCCGGCGCAGCCGGATCGTCGGGCCCAACCGAATCGTGCTGCGGCGGCACAGCCGGGGCCGGGGCCGCAGCCGGAACCAGGGCCGCGGCCGGATCGTGCGGCGCGACCGGGATCGGCGGCGAGACAGCCGCGGTCAGGTCTGCCGGCGCTGGAACCGGGACATGTCCGCAGTCGTGCGGCGCAACCGGGACCGGTGGCGGCACAGCCGAGTCGGATGGCAACGCAGCCGGAACCGGCGACGCAGCCGGAACCGGCGACGCAGGGTCCAGCGGAGCGCTGCTCTTGTCAGCCTCCGTCGCCGGCATGGAGCCGCCCTGCCGGATGCGTCGAAGCTTTTCGGCATGGCGCCGCCGCAAGCCCCACACGCGATGCCGCTCATGTTCACGGCGAAACTCGTCACGGTCAGCAGAATAATTTCGTGCAGCGGTCCGATCGCGCATCCTCGCCATTTCTGCGCGATTGAACAACGACGTCTGCCCCATGCATAAATTCTTCCGGATCCACGAGCCGAAGTGTAAGTATTCGATCATGCCAAATTGACGTCTCTGCACGCCCGAAAACCGCCGGACGGATCGCCCGAATGTCGCCGGAGGAGCTGGTGGAGAGACCATAGATCAGGTCGCCCGACAGACCCCAGCGGAGGTCGCCCTGGGACATGCCGGAGGCGTCCGTAGCGGGATCCTCACCTAGAACGCGTCCGAGACGTAATAGAGGCGTCCGTGGAGAGACGCGGACGGGCATTGGAGGGGAACCGTCCGGCGGATGCCGGCATATGGGGATTGGGGCGAAGAGGTGAAACGGTGACCGGCTACGACGTCACGGAGGCCGGACAGCATGCAGCCGACCGGACAGCATGCAGCCCGCTGAAAAGCATGCAGCCGACCGGACAGCATTCAGCCGGATGGCCCAAGCGGGCATCCGGCTGCATGGCGCTGTTGGTGGACCATAGTTGGCAGAATAAGAACCGCATACCCGCAGCTCAGGGCCCAATCGTGACGCTACCGGCCGTACGCCGACGCACGCCCTGACCGATTCAGGGGCCGCCGCCCGCCGTAGCGCCACCATGCTGATCCGATGCGTCGTCAGCGTCGGCGACGCTGCCTGGATGTCGTCGTGGAGTGGTCTGCGGTTGGTGCGGTCTCGAGACGCTGCCGGGGTGCTGGTCGTCTGGTTCGGGGTGGGAGTAGCCCGGCCCGAAGATTCGGCTCGTCGGCTTAGGGCCCGCCGGCACCGCTACGCGCCTGCGGCGTGCTGCCTGAACGCGGCTGGCGAACAAACGTCGCTGACGGACGGCAGAAGTCCGCGCCGCGGTGAGGCCCTCCAATGGGTGACTGCCCACCGCTCGACGTAGGCTGATGGGGTATCTGCCGTATCCGGTGGTGCGCTCGGTGGGATGCCAGCAGCTTGTGGCGCTGGATCCGAATGCGAACGGAACACCCCGGGGCAGGGTCGGAGGTCCTCTCATGGTGGACCGCTGCGCGCGCTTACCCGGGGCCGGCCGTGATCGGTGTGGATGACGCCGACCGCCGCGTGCGGGTCCAGCAACTTTTGGTCGAGTACGGCCCAGACGTGGACGGCCTGTGTAACGCCTTCCTGCCCGGTCTTGCGGGGGTCGGCGGCGGGGGTGTGACGGTGATGACGCCGGACACGTCTCAGGTGCGTTATGCCAGCGATCAGGTCAGTGCCCGGGTGGAGCAGTTGCAATTCCTGCTCGGCGAGGGGCCGTGCCGCGACGCCTACGCCGGGACCGGCGGCCCGGTGCTGGCCGAGGATCTGCGGGCGCCCGGGTGGCAGCGGCACTGGCCGGCGTTCGCCCCGGCCGCGGTGCAGGCCGGTGCCCACGCGGTGTTCGCACTGCCGCTGCAGGTGGACGGTACCCGGATCGGGGTGCTGGACCTGTATCGCGACGCCGCGGGCGCTTTGACCGAACAGACCCTGGCCGACGCGCTGACCCTCGCGGATGCGGTCACCGAGCTCCTGCTCGGCGAAACCTTGACCGACGGCGACGACGACGATCCGCTGCTCGCCGACGGTCGCGGCGAGCATCTGCTGCAGCGCGCCGCGGTGCACCAGGCGACCGGGATGATCAGTGTGCAGCTGGCGGTGCCGGTCGAGGACGCGCTGGCGCGGCTGCGTGCCCACGCGTTCGCGACCGGCCGGGAACTCGATGAGGTGGCCGCCGATGTGCTGGCGCGGCGGCTGAGCTTCAACGACCGGGACGACAAAGGGGACAGGGCAGGTGAGTACCGGTGAGCACAGCTGACGATCCGGCGATGGTGGACTTGCTGGTAGAGGTCTCCGACACCTTGGTCGCCGACCTTGATACCGACGGGATGTTGCAGTGGGTGAGCGAACGAGGCCGGCAACTGTTGTCCGCGCAGGCGGCCGGAATCATGCTGGCCGACGCGCGGGGGACGCTACGGCTGCTGGCGGCGGCACCCGAGTACACCTCGCAGGCGAGGCTGTTCGAGACGGCGTCCGCACCGCCGCACTGGTGTTTCGCCACCGGGCAGACACTCGTCGATGCCGACCTCGACGATCCGGACCCGCGGTGGGCCGGGTTCGCCGGACAGGCCCGCGCCGCAGGGTTCCGGTCGGTGGCGGCGGTGCCGATGCGGATCCGCGACGAGATCATCGGGACGTTCAGTGTGCTGCGGCACCAGACCGGCCCGTTCACCGGCGAACAGTTGCGCCTGACGCAGGCGCTGGCGAACGTGGCCACCGTCGGTCTGCTGGTCAAGCGTGACACCGGCTACCGCAGGGTGCTGGCCGGCCGGTCCCAGCAGATCCTCACCGGGCGGGTGGCCGTCGAACGCGCCCGCGGCATCCTGGCCGAACTGCTCGACACCGACACCGACACCGCCCTTCAGGAACTGCGCCGCCACGCCCTGCGCACCGAACGCACGCTGCGCGCCACCGCGATCGAGGTGGTCCGTGCCCTGCCCACGGCAGGCCGGCTCCCCAGCACCGCACCGGCACTACTGGTGCGCTCCATCACCACGGCGTCGTCGCTGTCCGCACTACGCGACCTGATCTCAAAGCGGCTGAGCGCCGCGGGACTGGGCGGCTCGGCCCGCGACAGCTTCCTGCTCGCCATCCACGAGGCCGCCACGAACGCCCAGGAACACGCCGGCAGTGGTCGGCTGTGGCTGTGGCACCACGACGACTACCTATGGTGCGAGATCAGCGACGACGGCCCCGGCCTACCCGCCGACCTCGAGATCCCGACCGGAACGCCGGACGTCCACCACCAGCGAGCCGGGCTGTGGCTGATCCGGCGCATCTGCCCCGACATGCTGATCACCAGCAGCACGGCCGGAACCCGGCTGCTGCTACGCCAGCCGCTGCCCGCTCAACCCGCCGGTTCACCGTCCGCCGCCGATTCAGGCGCCGGAGGATAACCCAACAGCGCCGCCGTGTCGGTGATCCGCATCAGGGTGCGCAGGGCGTCCGAGGCCGCGATCACCCGCAGCTGCCGGCCGCCGGCGACAGCTCGGTCGCGCAGGTCGAGCAGCAGCCGCAACCCGGCGACATCACAGAACCGCAGCCCGGACAAATCAAACTCCATCACCGGCGCCAGCTCCTCGAGCACCGCAACCAGCCGCCCGGCAACCGCGGCATCCATCGGGTGCGCCAACTCACCGCTGACCACCACCAGCAGCACGTCCCCGACCCGGGGAGCCACCGTCACCCGCACGTCCGTACTGTTGGCGCCCGATCCCATCTCATCGATCACCCGCAGCGCGGCCGCCGACAACGACACGGCGTCCTTCGCAGCCCGTGACCGCAACAGCTGATGCCCGTGGGCGGCATCGCAGCCGGTATCGGCCATCAGCATCCCGACCGCCCGCTGAACGTTCACCCGCATGTGCAACGCCGTCCCGAGGCCGTTGAGCAACTGCCGCGTACCGGCGTCGCCGTTCACGGCGAAGCCCTGCGCCGGCATCCGCTCCACAGCGAACACGTGACGCACCCCGTCAGCCAACGAGACCAGCGCCTCCGGCTGCCGGCCGTACATGTTCAAGACCGCCACCGGACTGCCGCCACCGGCGAACAACGGCACCGACACCACCACCTGCAACCCCAACCGGGTGGCCTGCTCGTGAAAGCCCGGCCACGACATGGTCACGGCCGCCATATCGGGTACCGCCACCGGCATGGCCGTCTGCTCGGCCTGCACACACGGCCCCGCCGTCTCGGCATACTGAGCGTCATCCACCGCCCGGACCAGGTCACTGCTGGCCGCCACCGTCGTGTAACCGGCACCCCGCCACGCGGTGATCGACGAATAGTCGACACCGTCCACCACCTCGGCCGCCGCCACCGCGATTCTGGCCAGCAACACGTCAACCACCGCGGTGTCGTCCGAGGCCTCCGCCAACGCCACCAAATCATCGGCCAACTGCCCCCACGGGGCACGCGGCGACGAACCCGACGCCGCATCACGACGACTCACCTGATCGGCCGCCCATCAGCACCCATGCCCCAACGGTACGTCGCGGCTTGACAGCGCCAAAGGAGGTCCGTGCCAGCGGAACCCAGTCGCGCTCCAAGCAGAGCAGCGGCAACGCCAGGGGATCACGCATTGTTATCGATCCGAAGCGCCGTAACGACCTCAGACGGGGCCACGTCGAGCCATCACCCCACCGCACGCACCGGCGGCGGAGAGGGCCACTGCGAGCCGTCCAGCGCGATGTAAGGCTGTCGGTCACTTTCCGAGTGTGTTGTGGGGCGACGCGTAGTCCAGCAGGACGGGAGTCCGGCACAGGCGCAGCAATTCATTCAGACACGGTCCTGCCGTTGTGATCCGTACCTGGCGCCCTGATTGGAGGCAGGCCCTGCCGAGGGCGTGCAGGCCGCGCAGACCGGTGAGATCGCAGAAGACGAGCGCGGACAGGTCGAGTTCCAGGCGTTGGCCGTCGCGGCCGTCGAGGATCTCGGAGAGCCGTCGGTGAAATGTGGCCTTGGTGCCGATGTCGAGGTCTCCGGTGACGGCGATCAGGACGGCATCGGAACGCGGCTCGATCTCGGTGACCGCGATGCGCCGGCTGGCCACGTCGAGGTTGAGGTTGCACTCTTCGCCGGGTTTGATACTCATCGTTGCCTACTCCGGAGTCGGAGGCACGGCGGGCCGATGTCTCGGCGCGGTGTGTCGCTGTGCGGCATTCATCGGGGTGGGCGTCGCCCAAGCTGATAGCTCAGCAGCAGGCGGGTGCCGGTGGGGTCGGTGATGATGTCCATGCTGGGGCAGGAGCGTCGGATGATGGTCAGCCCGGACCAGCCGAGATTTCGATGGCTGGCAGCAGCGCGGTCATCAGTGGGGCCACCCGCCGGGATTCCGGGGCCATGATCGCTGATCTCGCACCACAGACGGCCATCGCGCCGCCACAGCAACAGTTGGCCGTGCCCGCCGCCGTGGTCCACGGCGTTGGTCACCGCTTCGTGGACGGCCAGCACGAGCCGGTGCGTGTGGTTGCCGCGTAGCCCCTGCTGGATGGCGAGGGTGCGAATCTGCTCGCGGACCGGGCCGAGCATCGCCGCGCCGAACCAGCAGGCCAGCAGCACATTGTCCGCCGCATCAGGCGTGGTGGTGGGTGTGATGGTACGGGCCGCGCCGGCCGTGTTCTCGGATCGTATGCTGCGCCAGCCGTGGGTGAAGACGTCCGTCAGGTTCAGGTCGTGGCGTTCGAGGGTGAGCAGTTCGGCGGTGGCGGCGGTGAAGGTTGCCGCCGCCATCTGATCGGCGCTGTTCAGCGGGCCGGGTGTGTTGCGGTACAGGTCGACGGCGCCGTCGTGGTGGACCCCGCCGGCGTGCAGGGGCAGTGCGAACACCGCTCGCGCTCCGGCGTCCAGCGCGGCCGGCGTGAATCGTGGCCACCGCTGCCGCCACGAACCGGAGGCAAGATCGGTGGCGAGTATCGGCCGGCGCATCGTGGTGGCGTCGCGGCAGGGTCCTTCGTCCAGGGTGAGCTGGGCGGTCTCGAGCCGGGAGCTGGCCGTGTCGCTGGAGAAGCGGATGCGGGGCTCGGACCCGGGCGGGCCGGCCGACAGCCCGATTCCGGCGATGGCGGGAATCAGTGCGGTGCCCGCGTGGCACAAGCTGGTGACGTCCGGTCCGTAGGCGCTGACCAGGTCCCACACCATGTTCCGGTGACCGTTGCCGTGCTGGTTCTTGCGGTCGGCTACGGCTTTCCTGGCAGAGGATTGTTCACCCGTCATGACTGGGGACCTCGAGTCCGCCTCGGCACCGCCGCGACGAATTCGAACCCGGCATCACATACGCCGGCATCCCACCGAGGCAGAGGGTCCTCCGCCTGTCGGCGGATTATCTTCAAGCTACCCCGGACAGCAGCCCAGAACCGGCCACGACTGTGCCATCGGCCGCAGATGCCACGATCGGGGCAGATGAGCGTATTGCGCCTCCGGGAGGGTGGGCGACGGTCGTCACCCTCGACGCGGCACCCCCTGCTGCGGCCCGGTCTGGGAGCGTCACGTCGGGTCGCCGATGGCATGGTCAGGGCTCCGCCTGGACTGGCGACCTGAGCCGATGCCTGGCTCTGCGAAACGGAACGTCATCGACTACGTGGCCCGGCGGATCCCGGAGTCCCGTGACGGGACCTGTCTGCGAATGGCGATCGACGGTCCCGACGGATCCGGCAAAGGGCTTCTGGCAGAACTCCTTCAACTACCAGCGGTTCCGCAGCGACGTCCTAGACCCGTTCGCGCCGGGCGGCTCCCATCGCTATCGGCCGGCCGCACACGATCTCGCCACGGTCACCGCACACGATCCCGGCCTGCCCGGCGCGGTGGCACCTCGTGGAAGCGGGCCGACTGGATCCGCTGCGCCCAGCCGGTGTGCTGGATTCCGCAGACCCTGGTAGAGCTGCCGCATCGCTCGCCGTTCCAGGACCTCCGGCGACGGGGTATACCAGCCGGGTCCGTCATCGAACGGCTGAGCCTCCGCGTACCGCTCCGCCGGCGCGTTCGTCGAACGGGACCTCGTTAGGTCGTCTGCCGTTGCAAGCCAGATCCAGTGGCGCTACCCGAGTGCCGGCTCTGCCTCGTCCTGGGCGATCGGCTACTACGTCACCACGAACACCGAACTGACGTTGGCCTCGACCCAAGATGACTCGCCCGCCCAGCAGACGCGATCACGCGCAAATCAGCAGCTCAACGCACTCTTGACCGAGGCGGTTCTTGCACTGCCAAGAATCGATTTGTCCGCGGCCAGTGAAAGATCCCCATAGGCGGCCATTTACCGCCCCGCTGGTGGCCAGGGTTCTCCCCGTGGACGGCCAGATATCTCCCCGCTGATCAACACCGGATGCCGGTCGGCGAGGGTCGGCGGCGTGAAGAGCGGCAGGGAGATCGTGGAAATCTTGGAGGCCTACGACCTCACGGGTAGTTACCGTGCGGCGGCCGAGCTGGTCGGCTGCGACCACCACACCGTGGCCCGGTATGTGAAGTTGCGGGCCGAGGGCCGCAGCCCTGAGGAGCGTGCGCAGCGGGCCCGGCCGATCGACGACTTCATGGACAAGATCGAGGAGCTGGTGGCCCGCTCGGGTGGCCGGGTCCGCGCCGATGTGGTGCATCGGCGGATCACCGCGATGGGTTTCGCCGGCGGGGAACGGACCACCCGCCGGGCGGTCGCGGCGGTGAAGAAGTCCTGGCAGGCCGGTCAGCGGCGGGTGTTCCGGCCGTGGATTCCGGAGCCGGGGCTGTGGCTGCAGTTCGACTGGGGTGAGGGGCCGCGCATCGGTGGCCGACGGACCACGTTGTGGTGCGCGTGGCTGGCCTGGTCCCGGTTTAGGGTCGTGATCCCGGTGCTGGACAAGACGCTGCCGACGATCGTGGCCTGCCTGGACGCCACTCTGCGCCGGCTCGGCGGGGTGCCGGCCTACGTGCTCACCGACAACGAGAAGACGATCACGGTCGAGCACGTCGCGGACATCGCGGTCCGGAACCCGGAGATCGTGCAGGTCGCCCGGCATTACGGGATGACGATCCGAACCTGCGTGCCGGCCGACCCGCAGTCCAAGGGCGGCGCCGAGAACACCGTGAAGATCGCCAAAGCTGACCTGGTCCCGACCAGCACCAACCTGCTCGATCAGTACCGCAGCTTCGCCGAGTTGGAGGCGGCCTGCCGCGACTTCACTGAGCAGGTCAACGCCCGCATCCACCGTGACACCCGCCGCCGCCCGGCCGAAGCCTTGCTCGACGAGCGTGACCGGCTGCACCCGCTGCCGGCGCAGCCGTTCACGGTCGCGTTCGGCACCACCCGCAGGGTCAACTGGGACTGCACCATCTCCGTCGAGGGCGTGCGCTACTCGGTCCCGCATCACCTGGTCGACACCCGGGTCTGGGCCCGCATGCACGGCGACGAGCTCATCGTCACCGCCGTCGGCGACGACGGTCCGGTCGAGGTCGCCCGCCACCCACGGGCCGAGCCCGGGCGGCCCTCGATCGTTGACGAGCACTATCCGCCGCGGGCTCGGCAGTCCGACACCGACGAGCGTGTGCCGCGGGCCCGCACCGCCGACGAGGCCGCGTTCCTGGCGCTGGGCCCGGGCGCCGCGGCCTGGCTGGTCGAAGCCGCCGCCGCAGGAGTCCGCGGGGTCCGCCGCAAGATGACCGAAGCCGTCGCCCTGGCGAAACTGCACGATCCGGCCGACGTCGACCGCGCTCTGGGCACCGCAGCTTTGGCCGGCCGGTTCGCTCACAACGACCTGCTGCGCCTGCTCGCCCATCAGCGCGGCGACGACGCGGCCCCGACCAGGGCCAGCGAGACCCACAGCCTGCAGCCAGGCACTTCTGCCTGGTCCACGTTCGGCACGACGACTGGAGAACAGTGACCCTAACCCCGCTTAGGGTCACCGGCGCCGCCGGTGACCCCCTGGCCGAAGCGATCGAGCTCACCCGCCGGCTGAAACTGCCGCACCTGCGCCGCGCCATGGCCGACCTGGTCCCGACTGCGAAAGCGCAACGCTGGGACCCCGCCGAGGTCATTCGGGTCCTGCTCGCCGAGGAAGCCGCCGGCCGTGACCAGGCGAATCTGCGGACCCGCCGCAAACGCGCCGCGTTCCCGTCCGGCAAGACCTTCGGCGATTGGGACGAGGCCGCCTCCTCGATCCCACGCCCGACCCAGGACGCGCTGCGCAGCCTGGAATGGGTGCACCGCAAGGAGAATCTGTCGATCTGCGGCCCGTCGGGCACCGGCAAGAGCCATCTCTGCGAGGCCCTGGGCCAAGCCGCTGTCGAGGCCGGCATGACCGTCGCCTGGTTCACCATCGAGGACCTCGGCGTCATGGTCCGCCGGCACCGCCCCGACGACTCGGTCACCCGGGCGATGAGCCGCCTGATCCGCACCGATCTGATCATCATCGACGACATCGGGCTCCTGCCGGTCTCACCGGACGCCGCCGAAGGCTTCTACCGCCTGGTCGACGCTGCTTACGAGCGGCGCAGCCTCGCGGTCAGCTCGAACCTGCACCCCTCGGGCTTCGACGAGATCATGCCGAAGACCCTGGCCACCGCCACCGTCGACCGGCTCCTGCACCACGCCCACGTCGTCGTGACCCAGGGTGACAGCTACCGGTTCAACCAAGCCACCGCCGGGCAAGGCGTCAAAGCCCTGCACTAACCCAGCACTACCCGCGGCGGGGAACTTATCTGGCCGCCGCCGGGGAGAAACCGTGGCCGCCAGCGGGGATAACTACTGGCCGCCTACGGGGAGATCTGATTGGCCATTGACATCGATTCACGTTTGCCCTGGTCAAGGGCTGGTGGTGGGCGATACTGGGATCGAACCAGTGACCTCTTCCGTGTCAAGGAAGCGCGCTCCCGCTGCGCCAATCGCCCTGGCTGCTTCAGGATATGAAGCACGCGAGGTGGAGACGGGATTTGAACCCGTGTACACGGCTTTGCAGGCCGTTGCCTCGCCTCTCGGCCACTCCACCGAGGTGGCCCCGTGTGGCGGGCCGCTCCGAGCGGACGACGGGATTCGAACCCGCGACCCTCACCTTGGCAAGGTGATGCGCTACCAGCTGCGCTACGTCCGCACGTCGCCGGTCTCCCTGGCGACGGAGGAAACATTAGCCTGTCCGCGATGCGCACGCCAAACCGGGGTCCCCCGGCGTGTCGTGACCAGCGTGAACGGGCACGGCCAGAATGGGCGGATGAAGATCCGGCAGATCAGCGCGGCCGAGCGGCCGGCGAGCATGTTTCCGCTGCAGGCGTACGCGTTCACGCCCTCGCCCTGGCCGCCGGAGGAGATCGAGCGTTACCGCAGGCGGATGCGGTTCTTCGAGACGGCCGTCAATCTGGTCGCCGAGGAGGACGGGGAGACGCTCGCCGCGGTGTCCGCGCACCGGATGCGGCAGAACGTCCGAGGGCTGGTGCACGACATGGCCGGCGTGGCGTCGGTGGCCGCCCATCCGTCGGCCCGCCGGCGGGGGCTGGTCCGGGCTCTGCTGACCGAGCTGCTGCGGCAGTGCCGGGACGAGGGGTGTGCGGTGAGCAGCCTCTACCCGTTCCGGCCGAGTTTCTATGCGAAGTTCGGTTTCGTCGGGATTCCCCGGCAGCGGATCACGACGTTCGCGCCGGAAGGGCTCTCCGAGCTGCTCCGGGTTGATCTGCCCGGCGAGGTGGAGCGGCTGCCGATGCGGGATGGGTTCGAAGCTTTCGACGGGCTGGTGCGGCGGTTGCTGCCCGAGCGGCACGGGTTCGCGTTCTTCGACGAGGCGCGGGCGGCTGAGTTCCGGGAGGACCCGGTGTGGGTGGCGGTCGCCCGGTCCGGCGGTGAGGTGGTCGGCGCGCTGCGGTACAAGATCGACCGGCACGGTGGTGACCTGATCGGTGAGGAGCTGCTGTGCACCGGGCCGCTGGGCCGGGCGCTGCTGCTGGAGTTCCTGGCCCGGCACGTGGACCAGTTGGCGCGGATCGTGCTGGGCGTCGGCACGGACGACGTGCCGGAACTGTGGGCCACCGACCTGTCGGCGGTGACCGAGGGCAAGGTCGACTATCCGCGGGACAACGCGCCGATGGCCCGGGTGCTGAACGTGCCCGCGCTGGCCGGCAGCCGGGTCGGATCGGGCGCGGTGACCGTGGAGATCGTCGGCGACGACCTGATTGGCGGGGTCTGGCGGCTGGCCGGCGAGGACGGGCAGCTCACCGTCGGTGCAGGCGGCACTCCGGCGGCCACGCTGACGGCAGCCGGGTTCAGCGCCCTGGTGTACGGCGTGCTCGACCCGGTCGAGGTGCTCACCCGCGGCCTCGGCGACGTGCCCGCCGAGGCCTTCGGCCCGCTCAGCGCTCTCTTCCCGAAGCAGATGCCCTACTTGTTCGCCGACTTCTGAGCAGAAAAGGGAAGAATGGGCGGCCGGAGCGGAGAAGGGCGGCGCGGGAGAAGGGGGACGAAAAGGCAGGCAAGCTAGGCGGTGGGCAGGCCGGGTGAGGTGAAGGCCCGGCCGTCGTCGGTCACCGCGGCTGACTCGTATCCGTCGGCCACCCGGTCGGCCAGCCAGGTCAGTCCCGCTTCGCCCATGGCGAGCGCCGCGGTCGCGTACGCATCAGCAAGTGCCAGGTCTGGGCCGACCACCGTGACCGATCGCAGACCGGTCGCCGGCTGCCCGGTCCGGGGGTTGAAGACGTGCGCGCCGCGCTCGTACGTGCCGGAGGTCGCCACCGCCCCGTCGGTCAGCTCGAGCACCCAGCTGAGCTTGTCCGCCTCCCAGGGATGCCGGACGCCGACCCGCCACGGCCGTCCACCGGGCCCGGCACCGCGCATCCGGATGTCGCCGCCGGCGCTGAGGAAGTGCCGGCGCGACCCGGCGTCGAAGAGCCGCCGCGACGCCGCCTCGACCGACCAGCCTTTGACGTATCCGGACGGGTCGAGCGGACCGCCGGCGTACGCGTCGAAGTAACCGTCGGTCTCCATCCACAGTTCGGCGCAGCGGTTCAGGACCAGGCGCATGTCCGGTGAGCAGTCGTCGAACACGATTTCGCCCCGCCGGAAGCGGCACACCTCGCTGTCGTCCTTGTACGTGCTGAACCGGGCGTCGACCTCGTGCAGCCAGGCGCAGGTGGAGGCGACGAGATCCGTCAGGGAGGAGGAGGGCAGATCGTCGGCCAGTTCGATGCTGACGACCGTACCCATGACCTGTTCGACGTGGCGCACGAACCTGGACCCTACGCGCCTGCCTTGTCCAGCGCAGCCTGGAGCGACTCGACGTAGGACTGGCTGGTGAAGGTGGCGCCGCTGACCGCGTCGACCTCGGCGCTCTGCGCCTGCAGGGTGGCCGCGCCGAGCTTCTTGACCGCGTTCGGGTTGATCGTGCCGCTGAAGCCGCCGTCCGGGTACGTCGCGTCGGCCGCGGTGATCTTGCCGTCGCCGACCTTGATCGTGACCTGGACCGTGCCGTACGGGTTCTGCACGGCCTTGCCCTTGAAGGTGCCCGCCTTCAGGCCGGCTTCCTCCTCCTCGGCCGGCTGCTCGGTCTCCTTCTTCTTCGACGGCTTCTTGGTGGCCGACGGAGCAGGCGCAGCCGCCTCCTCCTCCTGTTCCTGCGCGACCGGGGCCGGGGCCGGCGCCGCGGTCGCCGGCGCGTCCGGCGGCTGCACGCTCAGGCGCACCCCGAGGATCAGGGCCGCACCGGTGAGGGTGCCGACGGCTGCTGCGGTACTACGTCGCATCGGAGATACTCCCAGGTCAGATCGGGGGTCAGAACTCGAACGGGTCGAGGTGGAGCTGGCTGTCCGGCACCTCGAGCTGGCGCAGCGTGTCGACCGCCGCGTTGACCAGCCCGGGCGGGCCGCAGAGGTAGACGTCGCGCCGGTTCACGTCCGGCACCAGGCCGCGCAGCCCGTCGGGGGTGAACAGCCGCCGCGGGCCGGGGTCGTTGCGGCCACCGACGATGTAGCGCACCCAGGCGTCCCGCTGCTCGGCCAGCTCTTCCAGCTCGGCCCGGAAGACCAGCTCGTCGGGGCGGCTGGCCCGGTAGATCACGATGGTGTCCGGCGGCATGTCCTCGAGCAGGGCCCGGATCGGCGCGATGCCGCTGCCGCCGGCGATCAGCAAAGCCCGCCGCCGGGTACGCCGTTGCGCCGTGAACGTCCCGAACGGGCCCTCGGCCCAGACCGGCGTGCCCGGCCGCATCTCGGCGAGCTTGCGGGTGTGCCCACCGGCGATCGTCACGGTGAGCCGCAGCCACTGCGAGTTCGGGGCGGCCGACAGCGAGAACGGGTGCGACTGCCACCAGCCGTTGGCGGTCAGGAAGCGCCAGCGCATGAACTGGCCGGCCTGCGCGGGCAGCCGGTCGAGCCGCTTGCCGTCGATGTAGATGGAGAACGTGTTGGCGCCCTCGCCGACCACCTCGGCGACGCTGAACCGGTGCCGGGCGTTGAGCCAGAACGGTTCGACCACGCGGCCCCAGATCAGCGCGGAGAGTGTCAGGCAGCCCAGCGCCGGCCAGAAGACCGAGGCGAACTTGCCGCTCATGTCGGCGCCGGCGGCCATCTGGTGGCCGTAGCCGAGGAGCAGGACGCCGTAGCTGGTCAGGTGGATCAGATGCCAGAGCTCGTACGGCAGGCGGTTGCGCATGAACCGGATCGAGACGAGCGCGATCAGGACCAGCAGGCCGGTGGCGATCGTCGCGCTGATCATCTCCGGGAACGTGGTGATCACGGTCCAGGCCTGGTCGACGACGCCGGTGTCGGCGGTGAGCGCGTAGGCGTAGACGATGAAGACGACGTGCGCGAGGACCGCGACGAGCAGCGTGGTGCCCAGCCAGCGGTGCCAGATCAGCAGGTCACGGGAGCCGACCCACTCCTCCAGCCAGGAGACCCGGCTCATCATCAGGAGCTGGATGAAGAGCAGGTAGCCGCCGATCAGGCCGGTGACCCGGCCGGCCGCGAGCATCAGGCCGGTGGTGTCGCTGATCGCGCCGGCCTGGGTCTGGAAGACCCAGAGCGCGACGCTGGTCGCCAGGCCGGAGAAGAACAGCAGCACGGTCAGGAGCCGGTTGCCGCTGGTCGCCTCGGCCGGCGGCCGGTCGTCCGGGATCGGCACACCGGTCCCGGCCTTCCATCCGGTCGGGTCGGTGAGCGACTCGACGACGATGTCGCCGCGCCGGTACGGGTCCGGCTCCTCGTACTGTGGGTACTGCCCCGACGGCCAGGCCGGCATCGGGTCGTCCCAGCTCGGCCGGGTGTCGGCCCGCAGATCTGCGAAATAGCCGTCGTCCTCGGGCAGCTCGCGCTGGTCCTGGAAGGCCGGAATGGCCATCGTCCTCACCTGCTCAGCAGTCGTCGTACGGCGGTCGTCAAAGACGTGTACGCGCACGACCGCCGGTTGGCTCAACCTGATCCAGAAAATCTCGCGATCCGGGCCCGGGATAGGTTCAGCGGGTGCGTACCGACGATGTGGTCACGGTGGTCGGCCTCGGCGCCGGCGGATGGCCGGACCTTTCCGGTACGAGCAGGCAGGCTCTCCACGATGCCGAGGTGATCTTCGGCAGTGCCCGGCAACTCGCGCTGTTACCGGAATCGATCATCGCCCGGCGCGTGCCCTGGCCGTCTCCCCTGGTCCCCGCCCTTCCCGGGCTGCTCGACGCGGAACGCGGCCGGACCGTCTGCGTGCTCGCCAGCGGCGACCCGATGTTCCACGGGATCGGGTCCACGCTGGTCCGGCTGCTCGGCGCGGACCGGATCCGGGTGCTGCCCCACCCGTCGTCGGTGTCGCTGGCCGCGGCCCGGATGGGCTGGGACCTGGCCGCCACCGACGTGGTGAGCTTGGTCACCGCGCCGGTCGCGTCGCTGGCCCGCTGGCTCAACCCGGGCCGGCGGATCCTGGTCCTCTCGGCCGGCGCGCAGACCCCGGCTCAGGTCGCGGAACTGCTGGCCGCGCGGGGCTACGGGTCAGCGTCGCTGACCGTTCTGGAACAGCTGGGCGGTCCGGGTGAGCGGGTCGTCGCCGGCCAGGCCGGGACCTGGTCGCCGCCCGAGGGCGACTCCCTCAACGTGGTCGCGGTCGAGTGCGGCGACGGGCCGCCGGCTTCGCAGGTGGCCGGGCTTCCCGATGACGCGTACGCCGGGGACGGTCAACTGACCAAGCGAGAGGTACGAGCGGTCACGCTGGCCGCCCTCGCCCCGGTTCCCGGCGCACTGCTCTGGGACGTCGGGGCCGGCTCCGGCAGTATCGGGATCGAGTGGATGCGCAGCCACCCCACGTGCCGGGCGATCGCCGTCGAGTCGTCCGCCGAGCGGGTGGCCACCATCGCGGCGAACGCGGCGGCGCTCGGCGTACCCGGTCTGCGGGTGGTCCACGGCCGGGCCCCGGACGCGCTGGACGACCTGCCGGTTCCGGACACGATCTTCATTGGAGGCGGTTTGACCCGCGACGGAGTTCTCGACCGCTGCCTGGCCGCACTGCGCCCCGGCGGTCGGCTGGTGGTCAACGCGGTCACCGTCGAGTCGGAGGCGGTGGTGGCGGCGGCGTACGCGAAGCTCGGCGGCGAGCTGACCCGGATCACGGTGCAGCGCGGGTCGCCGGTGGGCGGGTTCACCGGCTGGCGGTCGTTCATGCCCGTCACCATCTGGTCGGTGGTGCCGCGATGACCGTGCACTTCATCGGCGCCGGGCCGGGCGCCGCGGACCTGATCACGCTGCGCGGGCACCGGCTGATCGCGGCGTCGCCGGTCTGCCTCTACGCGGGCAGCCTGGTCCCGCCCGAACTGCTGGAGGCCTGCCCAGCCGGGGCGCGCCTGGTGGACACCGCGGAAATGATCCTCGACAAGATCATCGCCGAGATGGTCGCCGCCCACGAGGCCGGGCAGGACGTGGCCCGGCTGCACTCCGGTGACCCGTCGGTGTTCAGCGCGGTCGCCGAGCAGATGCGCCGGCTCGACACGGCCGGCGTGCCGTACGACGTGACGCCCGGGGTGCCGTCGTTCGCGGCGGCGGCCGCCTCACTGGGGCGGGAGTTCACAGTTCCCGGGGTGGCGCAGACGGTCATTCTGACGCGTACCGCGGAACGGGCGACGGCCATGCCGCCCGGCGAGGACCTGGCCACTCTCGGCGCCAGCCGGGCGACCATGGTGCTGCACCTGGCGGTCCAGCGGATCGAGGCGGTGGTGGCCGACCTGATCGGCAACTACGGCGCGGACTGCCCGGTCGCGGTGGTGGCCAAGGCCAGCCGGCCGGACGAGCTGATCGTCCGCGGCACCCTCGCCGACATCGCGGCACGGGTCGAGGAGGCCGGGATCAAGCGGACCGCGGTGATCGTGGTCGGAGCTGCGCTGAGTGCCGGGCAGTTCCCGGACTCCCACCTGTACTCCGCGAATCGATGCCGGCCCTGAGGGTTCTGCTGCTCGGCGGGACGACCGAGGCCCGGCGGCTCGCCGGGCTGCTGGTGGCGGACGGGCACACGGTGATCAGCTCGCTGGCCGGGCGGACCAGCGAGCCGCTGCGGCCGGCCGGTGCGGTGCGGATCGGCGGGTTCGGTGGGGTGGACGGACTGGTCGGCTATCTGCGGGACGAGCGGATCGACGTGCTGGTCGACGCGACGCATCCGTTCGCGGCGACCATGACCCGGCATGCGGTGGCGGCGGCGGGTGCTTCGGGCGTACCCCTCATGGTTTTGCGCAGGCCGGGCTGGACCGCCGTGCCGGGCGACGACTGGCACCGGGTGGTGTCTCTCGCTGAGGCCGCACAGCGGCTGCCCGATCTGGGGCGCCGGGTCTTCCTGACCACCGGGCGGCAGGAGCTCGCCGTTTTCGCCGGGCTGGACGAGTGCTGGTTCCTGGCCCGGTCGGTGGAGCCGCCGGGCACGCCCGCGCCGCGGCAGCTGGCGATCGTGCTGGACCGCGGCCCGTTCACCGTCGAGGGTGAGCGGCAGCTGATGCTCGATCACCGCATCGACGTGCTGGTCACGAAGGACAGTGGCGGCGCCGACGCCAAGCTCGCTGCCGCCCGCGCGCTGTCGATCCCGGTCCTGATGGTGAACCGTCCCCCGGAGCCCGGACCGGTGCTGTCCACACCCGAGGAGCTGGCCGCCATACTCCGGGGCCGCGGCGCAAGCGCTGAAAACTGACATGCCTGGAGGCGTTACTGAGGGCTGCGGTTTCGGTCACCGGGTGCAAGGCTCGGTGGATGGCGGTCCACGCGCTGCATGCCGAGTTGAACGCTGTGCGTGCGCTGGTGGCCGACGGCCTGGCCGAGGTGACCGGCGCGTCCGGTGATGCCGGGCAGTTCTGGGTCCGGTCGGCGTGCGCCCGGCTGACCGCGGTCGACGCGGTCCTGGTGGAGGCCGCCGGTGGGCTGGCCGGGCCGGTGCAGGCGATCGCGGCGACGGTGGTCTCGTTCGGGGCGGTCGCCCTCACCGCCGCGCTCGCCCAGGCGGCCGGCCTCGGTCTCGGCGGGGTGCTGGTGGTGGCGGCCGTGGTGCTGCTGGCGCTGTTCGGCGTGGCTTCCCGGCTGTGCCGCCCGGTGCGGATGGCGCTCGGCCGGCGGCGCCTGGCCCGCGCCGGCACGCCTCCGCTGGGCGCCCGCACCTTGCACGTCTCCGCCCATATCGGACTTATCGTGGTGCCCGACGAGCTGCTGCGCGCCCGCGTCCGGCTGGTCTCGGCGACGCTGCGGCAGGTCGGCTCGCGGCACTGGAGTGTGCCGGAGCTGCGGCTGGCCGCCCGCACCGATCCGACCGTGCGCCGGCTCGCCCACGCCGACCTGCTGCTCTGCCAGGCGATCGACTGCCTGGAGCGATACCTCGACGATCTCGCGAAGGGGTGGCCGTGAGCCGGGACGATCCGTTCGCCGGGGGCGCCGGGCCGCGACTGTTCCGGATCGACCGCGAACTGGAGGCGGTGATCGTCGACGCGCAGTGCCGGGACTGGGCGGCCGACCGGCCGGACCGGGTGGGTTTCGCGCGGCTCGGGCAGGCCCGGCACGAGGTGTTCACCGCGGCCCAGCGGTACCGGGCCGCACGGCACGCGGTGGATCTGCCGACGCTGCTGGTCGTCGTGGTGGTGTGGCCGGCCGTCGTGGCGGTGCTGCTGCCGATGGCCGACACGACGAACCCGCTGGTGCTGGCCGGTGTGCTGGTCGCCGGCGGCTGGGCGGCGCTGATCGCCGCGCTGGGATCGTTCCGGTTGCGCAGGCTGCGCGCCGGCCGGGCCCGGGTCGGTGCGGCGCCGATCGACGATCCCTATCTGTACGCCGCACTGCGCCGCCGCATCGAGTCCTGCGCGGTGGCCGCCCGCAACGACACCTCGCACCGGCGCCGGGCCGCCGCGGCCGACCTGGAGTACGCGCTGGACTGGCTGGCCGCCGCCCAGGACGAGCTGCCGCGCGGGGCGTGACCGGCGCCACTGTCACATCCCGATCAGCCCTGTCGTCCTGTCCAGAAAGATCCGCATCGGACGAAGGAGCAGATCATGAAGGTCGTAGTGGTTGGCGCCACCGGGCAGACCGGCCGGCTTCTGGTCGACGCACTGCGCGCCCGCGGCCACGAGGTCGTGCCGGCTGCCCGGTCGACCGGGGTGGACGCGTTCACCGGCGCCGGGCTGAAGGAAGCCCTGACCGGCGCAGACGTGGTGGTGGACGTGACCAACCCGGTGAGCCGGGAGGAGGAGGCGACCACCGGCTTCTTCCGCACCAGCGCGGAGAACCTCACCGCCGCGGGACGTGAGGCCGGAGTCGGGCACCACGTCGTGCTCTCCATCGTCGGCCTGGAACGCGGCTCCGCGCTGCCGTACTACCGGGCGAAACTGGCCCAGGAGGCGGCGGTCCGGGCCGGCGGGGTGCCGTACACGATCGTCCGGGCCACCCAGTTCTTCGAGTTCATCCCGGACGTGCTGATCCCGGCCAACACCGACGGTGACGTGGTGCGGCTGGCTCCGCTCCGCATGCAGCCGATCGCCCTGTCCGACCTGGCCGGGATCCTTGTGGAGATCGCCGAGTCGGCGCCCGCGGACGGCACCGTCGAGGTGGCCGGGCCGCACGAACTCCTGCTGGACGAGGCCGGCCGCCGGCTGGCCGCGCCGGGGCAACGGGTGACCAGCGACGGCAAGCCGTACTTCGGGGCGGACATCCCGGTGGACGCCCTGCTGCCGGGTCCGGGCGCCCGGCTGGGAACGACGACTTTCGCCGAGTGGCGGGCCTAGGCCTTCGCCTTGAAGGTGCTGCGGTACGCCTGCGGGGTGGTACTGAGCCGCTGGGTGAAGTGATGCCGCAGGGTCTGCGCGCTGCCGAAGCCGGCGCGGTCGGCGATCGTGTCGACGCCGAGATCGGTCTCCTCCAGCAGGCGGCGGGCCAGCAGCACGCGCTGGCCGGTCAGCCAGTCGTGCGGGGTGGCGCCGGTCTCGGCCCGGAACTTGCGAGCGAACGTCCGCGGAGCCATGTGCACGGTCTCCGACATGCTCTCCACGGTGTGTTCCCGGTCCAGGGTGCCCAGCAGGTGGTTGAGCAGCGGTTGCAGGGTCTCGCAGGAGACCGCCGACGCGATCGGCGTCTCGATGAACTGGGCCTGACCACCGTCGCGGTGCGGCGGCACGACCATCCGCCGGGCGATCGTCGCGGCCACCGCCGAGCCCTGTTCCTCGCGGATCAGGTGCAGTCCACAGTCGATCGCGGCGGCGGTGCCCGCGCTGGTCAGGATGTTGCCGTCGGCCACATACAGCACACCGGGGTCGACCTTGGCGTTCGGGTAGCGGCGGGCCAGCTCGTCGGTGTGCCGCCAGTGGGTGGTGCAGCGCCGGTCGTCGAGCAGGCCGGCCTCGCCGAGGGCGAACGCGCCGGTGCACACGCTCATCACCCAGGCGCCGCGGTCGTGCGCCCGGCGCAGCACGTCGAGCACCTGGGACGGGGCCTCGCGGATGTCGTTGGGCACGACGGCGACCAGGTCGGCCGTCTCGGCCGGGGTCAGGTCGTGGCTGGGCGAGATGCTGAACCCCGAGTGGGTGGGCACCGGCCGGCCGTCCACGCTGCACACCGCGAAGTCGTAACCGGGCAGGCCCTCCGGCGTCCGGTCGTAACCGAACATTTCACAGAGGACACCGAGCTCGAAGACCGCCACCTCAGGCATCGTGATCACGGCGACACTACGCAACATGCGGCCAGCCTAACCCGAGGTTGGCAGTTTCTTGAAGATGTATGGCATTCCTGCCACTGTCTTCGGGGCTCCGGCAGGACGACGCTAGAGACATGGAAATCGCAGCCGTTGTCTTCTTCGCCCTACTTCTGATCGCTTCCCTCGCGGGGCTCACCTCGGACAGCCGGGACAGCGCCGACTGGAAGCCCACAAACGACGGATATCGGACCACTTG
Organism: Actinoplanes sp. NBC_00393; assembly: GCF_036053395.1. NCBI lineage: Bacteria > Bacillati > Actinomycetota > Actinomycetes > Micromonosporales > Micromonosporaceae > Actinoplanes > Actinoplanes sp. NBC_00393. The sequence goes on from NZ_CP107942.1 coordinate 6,769,898, forward strand.
ACGAGGCACCGCCGGACCGCCCACGAACACCGGCCCGGCGGTGGATCTCCTCGGAACTAGCCGACCAGACCTCCGGTCAGGATGGAGGACGGGCGCGGCGCCACCACCGGCGGCAGCTTCTTACCGACGATCGAGGAGCTCATCTTGTCCTCGTCGGTGGGCAGCTTCTCGGTGAACGGCTGGCGCGAGTCACGGCAGACGGTGCCCACGGCCGGCAGCTTGCCGGACAGCAGGTACCGGTCGATCGCGTTGGTCGCGCAGGCGCCCGTCCCGTACGCGGTGTGACCCCAGTTGTTGCTGCTCAGCAGACGGGCGTTGGGCAGCAACCGGCTGGACGACACCGAGGCCCGGTAGTTGGTCGCCGGGTCCCAGTAGTTGCCGACCACCAGCACCGGCTTGGCCGTGCGCCGGTTGAACGGGCCGCGGTACGCGTCCTCGTCCCGGACGGTCCAGGTGCTGCTCGCACACTGCACGTCGATCCAGCCCCAGGCCCGGCCGAAGTACTTCGCCGTCTTGTCGCGGGCCGCGGTCTTCGCCGGCCAGCTGCTCGCGTTCGCCGGGTGCTTGCCGTCGGTGCAGATCACCGCGCTCTGCGCCTCGAAGCTGTTGTCGTACGGGAAGTCGTACCCGATCGACTTGGCCGCCTTGATCCGCTGGAGCACCGCCGTCTTGGCCGGAGCCGCCGCCGCGCCACCCTTCTGCAGGGCCGCGATGTCCGCCGCGAGCTGCATGACGTCCTCACCGGCGTAGACGCCGTAGAGGGCGCTCAGCGCCGCGCCGACGAAGTCCGCGTACGTGATCTTGTAGGTCCCGAACTCGTCCGAGACGACCAGCGGCTTGGCCCGCAGCTTCTTCGCGATCGCCGCGAAGTTGTTGGCCGGGTTGCCGGCCGAGAACGGGCAGTACGCCGCGCCGGCCTTGTCACACCGCTTGAAGATCTCCTGCAGCGCCTTGTACGCGCCGTCCGAGGACCGCATCCGGGCGTCGAGGATCTGGCTGCCGCTCCTGCCGGCGCCGACCCACTGCCGCGGGTCGATGTTGCCGTCCACGGCGATCGCGCGGAACCGGTCCGGGAACAGGTTCGCGTAGTACTGCCCCAGCGCGGTGCCGTAGCTGAAGCCCAGGTAGGTCAGCTTCTTGTCGCCGACCGCGCGGCGCATCAGCTCCATGTCCCGCGCCACCTCGGCGGTCGACATGGCGCCGGAGATCGGCTTGCCGGTGGTCGAGCAGCCCTTGCCGAACGCCTTGGCCGACGTGATGTATTTGGCCTTCTCGGTCTTCGTGTACGGGAACGCGACGTTCATTCCGTTGAAGACCCGGGTCTGGTCCTTGACCGACTTGAAGCACTTGATGTTGGCGCTCGCACCGATGCCGCGCGGGTCCACCCCGACGACGTCGAAGCGCTCGAGCACCGACTCGCTCAGGAAGTACGGCGCGGAGAGGGCGAACGAGGTCGCCGATCCGCCCGGGCCGCCCGGGTTGACGAACAGGCTGCCGATCTTCCGCTTCTGGTTCTTCGCCTTGATCCGCAGGAGCGCGATCTCGGTCTTCGCCCCGCGCGGGTTGTCGTAGTCCAGCGGCACGTTGACGGTGGCGCACTGGGCGACCTGGTAGCACTTGTACCAGTCGAGCTTCGGCGTCTTCAGCGTGTCGAGCCGGCGTTTCTCGACCTTGCTGGTGGTCGCCGATTTCGCCTTCGCGGCGGTGACCGTCACCGGCGCCTGTGCGGCAGCCGGGACGGACGCGCTCGCGGCCAGGAGGATGCCGACGGTGCCGGCGACCAGCAAGCGCGATCGTGGAAGTTGCATATGTGCCCCCTTCTCTTCGGAGAGTCCGCATCGTAGAGGGCCGATGCACGCCCGCGGATCGACTGATCCCCCATCCGTGCGACGCCGGTCAGGCGCTCGCGGGCACCAGTCCGCGGGTGGCCAGCTGCCGGGAGACCAGCACGCCGCAGACGATCAGGGCGCTGGTCAGGCCGACGAACGCGGACGCCCAGACCGCCGGCTGCCCGGTGCCCAGGCCGTAGAGCAACCAGGAACCGCACGCGGCGGACGCGAGCCACCAGCGCAGCGGGGACAGGCCGGACAGGTCCTGGGAGCGGTCCCGGAGCAGGGCCAGCGGCTGCGGCACCGCGGAGACGAAGGACACCGCCGCCAGCAGCGTGCCGAGCAGGGCGGCGGCGCGGTGGCCGGTGACCTGCGGCAGGGCGGCCAGGGCGGCCGAACCCGCGATGGCGAGCAGCACGGCACCGGCGGTGCCCGCGCTGGTCAGCAGGGCCCGGCCGGACCGCAGCTGGGGCTGGGTGATCAGCAGAGCGGCCAGGATGGCGAGCCCGGTGAGGGTCGTGACGGTGTTCGTCACCACCTGGAACGGGTCGCCGATCAGAAATCCGTACGTCATCCAGCCGATCGGCAGGGCCACGCTCAGCATGCAGGCCGTCGCCGACAGGCCGCTGGTGCGGCGCCGCACGCAGGACCGGTAGACCTGGGGCCAGGCGAGGGACATGGACAGGGCGGCTCCGAGGAGGCCGAAGACGTGGATAAGCATGATCCGTTTCCAGGTCGGGTTCAGGTGCCGGATGTCCGTTCGGCCCCGCCCCCGGACCGCTGACGGCTTGCACCCGCACCGCACCCCGATGCACCGCATCGGCACCCGGGGGTGACGCCGACCGGGCCGGGTTTGGCACAGTGGACGGATGCTGACCGACGTGGACCTGCCCGCGCCCGGACTGCTGTGGACCCGCTGGGCGACGCTGAGCGTCACGCTCACCGGCATCGGCCGGGCCGGCACCTGGTCGATCGACGAACGCGGCGCCCACCACGACGACGGCGCCGGCGGCTGGGCGCACTTCGCCCTGCTCGACGGCCGCCGGGCCGTGCTCTACGGCCGGCACAGCTCCACCACGCCGACCGATCCCCCGCTCGATCCGCTCACCGGCGCACCGGACTGGCTGCCCTGGGCCGACCTGTCACCGCTCGCCGAGTTCGGCCGGCTCGGCTTCGTGATCTGGCACGAGAACGGCCGGTGGTCGCGGGTGCGCTATCGCGAGGCGCCGGACGACGGCATGGCGGCCCTGCTCGCGCCGCTGCTCAGCGCGGAGAACACCCTGGCCGCCCTGGCGGAGGTGATCGCCGGCCCCGGCCGGCACGAGCTGTCCGGACCGGCTCAGCGTGAGGAGGTCCGGGCCGCGAGCGAGCGTCTGCTGCACGCCGCGATACGTGCCGAGGTCGACGCCACCCATCTGGAAGACCTGCTGGACCGGCTCACCGATCCGGCGCTGGACACCGATGCCGCGCTCGCCGTCGCCGCCCGCGCCGGGATCGTGCCGGGCACCCGGCCACCGCGCATCGCGCCCGGGCAGCGCCCGCCGATGCGCCGGGTCCGCCGGCTCAGCCAGGGCGAGCACGACCGTCTGGTGTGGGCAGCCATGCACGACGCGACCGAGCTCCGCCGGCCCGCTCCGCCGGACACCGAGGAGCTGAACGCCCTGGTCAGCTATCTGCAGGAACGCGCGCCGAACGGCGACGGGCGGTGCACCCTGCTGGCCTACGCGGACGCGACCAGTTTCAGCTCACAACCCGGTGAGCATCCGCCGGCCGACCGGCCCGGCGAGCAACGGTTCGCCGCCTTCCGCCGGCTCGCCGAGCTGATCCGGGCGCTGCGCCGGGCCGAGTCCGATCCGCGGTACGGGCGGTGGCTGTTCCTGCGGGTGGAGACCAGCGCGACCGCGGTCCAGGTGGAGCGCCGCTACGACTCCTGGCCGCCCTGGTGGCACGACGACGGTGTCTCCGGCCCGTGGCGGACGAACCTGCGGGAGGAGATGGACGGCCGGGGCGCGTCCTGGCGCCCGTCGTGGGTGCCGCTGCTGGATCCGGACGTCGCCTACCGCCCGATCTGACCCGCTAGCGCGCTTTGCCCGCGCGCAGCAGGTCGAGGGACTTGGCCAGGCGCCGGGCCCGGGTCTCGGCGGTCTTGGCGGAGGTGAGCTGCTCGGCGTGCCAGCGCTGGTTGCTGAACGACATGCTCTCCCAGAACGTCTTGGCCGCCGGCTCGCCGGCGAGCGCCGCGGCCAGGTCCTCCGGCACCTCGATCGCCCGCGGCGCGGTGTCCAGCTCAACCTCGACGTCGTAGACCTCGCCGCCCTCGATACCGGCCGCGGCCCGCCGCTCGGCGCTCACCCCGAGCCAGTAGTCGCCGCCCATCCGCGCGATCGACGACCGGAACTCATAGCCGTTGACGCGGACCACGACCTTGGGCCGGCCGCCCCCGCCCAGGCCGTCGACGATCTCGTCCGCCACCTGGAAACCGGTCGTGTTCCCGCCGGTCCGCTGCAACTCCGCCCGGAAGTCCATGGCGCCACCCTAGGACAGCGGCGCCTCGAAGCGGGAGCGGTCGAGGAAGGTCAACTGGGCTTTCTTGTGGCCGAGATCGATCTGGTCGCCCAGCACGTATCCCTCGCGCTGCAACCGGGTGATCATGCGTTCGTTGCGGACGTCCGGCTCGGCGACGATCCGCTGGTGGGCCGGATCGGCGAACAGGTGCCGCATCAGGGCCGGGAAGACCGCGCTGGTCAGGTGGGGCAGATCCCGGTCGCCGGCATCGAGCAGCAGGTGCATGCCGAAGTCGCCGGGGCGTACCTCGTAGCACTCGCCCACCGGGTCGTGCGCGGGCTCGTAGGTCTGGAAGATGCCGATCGGCCCGTCGTCCAGCAGCAGCAGGTACGCGTGATGCGTCTCCAGCCCGTCGACGAAGGCGTAGATGTCGCGCACCTCCTCGACGGTGTGCGACTCCATCCCCCAGAACCGGTTCCGCGGCTTGATCACCCAGCTGTGCACGAGCTCCGCGTGGGCCGACGGGTCCAGCGGCACCATGATCAGCTCACCGAGCCCGGGCAGCTTCTCCGCGAACAAGATCATCAGGACTCCTCGGTGACGACGAAGGTGGGGGCGACGGTGAGCCGGTCCCAGTCGGTGACCAGCGGGACGAGCGAACCGGCCGCCCAGAGCGGCAACTGGTCCAGGAAGTGCGGCGAGTCCGGGTCGTCGGAGGCGCCGAACGGTACGACCCACCGGCTGCGCTGCCGGTCGGCGAGGTCCCAGACGTAGCGGGCGACCGGCCCGCGCACGCACAGGTCGCTGACCCCGGTGACGCTGGACGTGTTGAGCACGCAGTCCCGTGACCCGGAGAGCGGCGTCCGCGGGAAATCGACCGCCATACCGGGCAGCACGATCGGATGGAGCAGGTGCCGATCACCCCACGGCTCGTCCGGCGCCGCCGCCGGGTCGGCCAGCGACGACGGGTCGAGGCCGAGGCCGGCGAGCACGCCGTCGAGGGCGTGCCCGATCCGGCCGCGCGGATCGGTCCAGGGCGCGAAGAGCGGGTCGTAGCCGCAGTCGGCGAAGAGCGCCTTGAGTTCCGGGTGCTCCCAGAGGGTTCGGGCCACGGCCGACCGCCAGGCCTCGTGCCGCCCGGCCTCCACGGAGGCCGCCGGCATCGAGGTGTCCATGTGGATCAGCGCGGACGGGACACCGGAATCGAGCAGGGTACGGATACGCGCGGCCCGCGCCGGCGGGGCGAAGTCGATGCCGTGCGCCTCGGTGTCGGCCCGCCGGTCGTTGGCGTTCACCGCGCTCGCCACGTCGCATCGGGCCATCGGCGCCCACCCTGGCCGCCAGGCGTAGCGCTCCTCCCAGGCCGGGACCGGCACCCAGCGGTTGCGGTCGTCGCGCAGCGGCACCCGGCCCGCGGTGAGCTGCACGACCCGGCCGGTGCGGTCGGCGACCAGGACGCTGTTCACCGGTTCGACCCAGTGCGACAGGGCGTCCGCCACGTCGTCCACCGTGGAGGCTCGCAGCAGCGGTAGCAGGGCGTCGAAGCCGAGATCAAAATCGGACCGAGCGGGGGTACGCAGACTCAGGTTCCCGTCGATGATCGGGCCACGGGGGGTCTCGGTGATCTCGACGGTCACCGGGTCGTCGTCGCGTACCTCGATGGTCTCGACGTGGGTGACCACCGGCTCCCAGCCGGACGGGCCGCGGACCTCGTCCCCGCGCAGTTCCTCCAGATAGAGGTCCTGATAGTCGGCCATCGCGTTGGTGACCGCCCAGGCCACCGTGCCGGCGTGCCCGAAATGCTGCACACCCGGCACGCCCGGGAAGGTCAGGCCGGCCACGTCGAACTCCGGGCAGGCCAGCCGGATCTGCTGGTAGACGCCGGGGAGTTCGAGCAGCCGGTGCGGGTCGCCGGCGATCTCGCCGGGCACGGCCCAGGCGTTGCTGCCGGATCCGTGCGGCCCCTCGATGGCGAACCATGCGACCGCCTCCGGCCCCAGGGTGCGCTCGACGTGGGCGCGCCACATCTTGTTGGGGAACGTCCCGAACAGGATGTGCTGCACCAGGAACACCCCGTAGGACGACCACGGGTGCCACTCGACACCGCCCGCCCGGACGCCCTCCGCGTAGGCCGCGACCCACTCCCGGGTCTCGATGTCCGAATTCTCGTAACACCGCCGGGCAGTGTCGTCGAGCCGGGCACGCCGGGCGAACCGGTCCCAGCCCACCTCGGCGGCGCCGTGCACCGAGGCCAGCCGGCCCTCCGAGCGCAGGCGCTCGACGGTGATCTGCCGGCCACGATCAGAAGCGGTCACCCGCCCCTGCAGGTAGGCCAGTTCGAGAACCGAGCCGGCCCGCAGGTGCGGGATCCCGTGGTCGTCACGGTAGACCTTCATCGTGCGATCGGGTTGTCCAGCTCGCCGGCGAAGATCAGCGAGCCGGCCTGGTCGGTGAGGTCGACCATCTGCAGGGTGTTGCGCAGCTGGAGCCGGTTGAGGCAGGAGTGCTGGAAGGTGGGCCGCAGCAGGTCGAGCCGTCCGCTCAGCGACGGGTGGTCCTTGGCGTGCTCGCGGACGCAGTCGCCGACCAGTGACCAGAACTCGGCGGAGGGCAGCACGCCGTCGACGGCCAGGATGCCGGCGAGGTGCCGGAGGAACCCGTCGAAGACGTCCGTGAAGATCGCCAGTTCCTTGATCTCGTCGCTGACGTCGACCCGGATCCGCTCCACCTCGGGCGGCAGCGGCTGGTCGTTCATCACCGCCACCTCCTCGCCGATGTCCTTCATGAACACCCGGCGCGGCACGTGGTTCTCGAGGACCAGGATCAGGTTCTCACCGTGCGGCATGAAGGCCAGATCGTGCTTGAGCAGGCAGTGCACGATCGGCCGTAGGTAGGCGCGCAGGTAGGTGGCGACCCACTCGGCGGGCCGCACCCCGGACTCCCGGATCAGCGCGGTGACCAGCGCGTTCCCGTCCCGGTCGCGGTGCAGCAGGCTGGCCATGGTGGCCAGGCGCTCGGTGTCCGTCAGGCGCGGGACCGGGCTCTCCCGCCAGAGGGCGGCGAGCATCTTGGTGTACGCGGACGGCGTCCCCGTCCGGTGATACGCGTCCCCGACGTACCCGGCCGACGCCAGCTCCCGCAGCACGCCGAAACCGCAGGCCCGCAACTCCTCGTCGCCCTCCACGATCGACGCGACCCACTCGTTGATCGGCGGCGTGGCCTGCATGTACTTCGGCGACAGTCCGCGCAGGAACCCCATGTTCTGCACCGCGATCGCGGTCTTCACGTAGTGCCGTTCCGGCCGGTCCAGGTTGAAGAACGTCCGGATCGACTGCTGTGCCCGATAGCGGTCAGCGCCCTCGTCGAGCGGGACGATCGCCCGGCGGGCCACGTCCGGTGCGAACGTGACGGTCACCTTGTGCTCCCACTGCCACGGGTGCACCGGCAGGTAGCGGTAGTCGTCCGGGTTCAGCCCATGACCTCGCAGCTGCTGCTCGAACCGCGCATGGAGATCGCCGAGCTCGGCCGCGTAGTGCTCGCGCTCGTCACCGGTCGAGACGAAGATGCTCTCGTCCCGGCGGACCGCGACCCAGCGCAACCGCACCGGCTGCCCGGACTCCGGAGCGAAGGCGAAGTGGTCCTGCAGACCGAACCCGATCCGGCCGTTGTTGGCCACGAAGCCGGGGTGCCCCTCGGTCATCGCCGCCTCGATGGTCTGGAAGTCGGCGTGCACGAGCTCGTCCGCGGTCTCGCGCCGGTGGGTGACCTTCCAGGCGGTGCCGGCCAGCGTCGCGGAGATCTCCTCGAGGTACGTGCCGAGCAGTTTCTCCGGGATGCCGAGGGTCTCCCGCAGCCCGGCGATGAAGTCGAGCGCGTCCAGCGGCCCGTCCAGCGACTCCGGGTCGACGACCCAGTGCTCCAGCTCGAACCGCTGCGCCCGGAAGGTGAGGTCCCCGAACCGGTAGCGGTCGCCCTCCTCGATCGGCGAGATCAACCGCTCGTGACTGAACTCGGCGATGGCCTTAGCGATCAGCCGCCGGTTGGCGTACTCGATCGTCTCCGGCCGCAGATGCGGCACGCTCATCGCGTACGCCTGGCGGGTGCAGAAACTCAGCCGGGCCACCTTGTCGTGCAGCTGCACGTGGCGCTCCTCGACGAAGCCGACCTCGGCGTTCTTCCGCTCGATCGCCTCGTTGCGCACGTCCGGCTCGACCACCACCCGCTCGACCGACGAGTCGGCGAAGCAGAAGTCCATCACCGCGCGCATCACCGCCGAGGTCACCCCGGACCGCTTCCGGGTCGGCGGCGACACCAGCACGTGCATGCCGATGTCACCCGGCCGCACCTCGTAGTGCTGGGCCAGCTCGCTGTGCGCCGGGTCGTAGGTCTCGGCCAGGAAGAGCGGGCTGCCGTCATCGTCCAGCCCGAGCCACGCGTGATGGTGCGGATTGTCCGCGATGCCCTGGTACTCGGCGCGCACCTTCTCGGCGCTCGCGCCTTGCAGGCCCCAGAAGTGCGAGCGCGGGTGCGTCACCCACTCGTGCAGCAGGTCCAGGTCACGATCAAGATCCAGCGGTACGAGTCTCACGATGTCACCAGCTGTCGGGGGATGTCGGCTTTCGGCTTCTTGGTGTTCGGCGCGCCGAACTGCTGGAACGCGATGAACTCCTCGATCTGGTAGATCTCCCGGCCGGTGATGCCCTTGAGGATCACCGAGTTGCGGTAGGCGCCCATCCCCAGGTCGGGGTCGGTGACGCTGTGCGTGTGCTCGGCGGCGTTCTGCACGAAGATGTCACCGGACTTGCCGACCCCGTAGTCGACGGTGACGTCGAAGCGGCCGCGGGCGTCCCAGTTGATCCGGTCCCGGACCGGGTCGAGGAAGGACGGCACGCGCGGGGCGTACCCGGTGGCCAGCACCAGGCCCTGGGTGCCGGCGGTGAACGAGCGGCCCTGCTCGGCGTGGTGGAGCGCCAGCGTGTAGCGCTGCTCCGCCTCGTCCCAGATCACGCCCTCCAGTTCGGTTCCGGTCAGCAGCGTGGTCGCGACCGGCCCGTGCAGGCTCTTGGTGTAGAGCGTGTCGTAGATGGCGTCGACGAGGTCACCGCTGATTCCCTTGTAGAGGTTGCGCTGCTCCCGGCCGAGCCGGTCGCGCACCTCCATGGGCAGTGCCTGGTGGTACCGGATGTACTCCGGCGAGGTCATCTCCAGGGTCAGCTTGGTGTACTCCATCGGGAAGTACCGCGGTGACCGGGTGATCCAGCTCAGGTGGTAGCCGTGGACGTCGATCTCGTTGAGCAGGTCGAGGTAGATCTCGGCGGCGCTCTGTCCGCTGCCGATGACGGTGATCGACTCCAGGCCCTGAAGTTTCTCCTTGTTCGGCAGGTAGTCGGCGCTGTGGACGTACGGCCCCTGGTCGACGACGGCCGGGATGCGCGGCGCGGTGCCGATGCCGAGCACCAGCTTGCGGGCCCGGAAGGTCTCCCCCGCCGTGTGCACCAGATAGGCCTCGCCGTCGTGCGTGACGGTGTCGACCCGGGTGTTCCAGCGGATCGACGGCAGCTGCCCGGCGACCCACTTGCAGTACTCGTTGTACTCGGCGCGCAGCGGGTAGAAGCTCTCCCGGATGTAGAACGGGTAGAGCCGGCCCACCTGCTTGAGGTAGTTGAGGAACGAGAACCGGCTGGTCGGGTCGGCCATGGTGACCAGGTCGGCGAGGAACGGGACCTGAATCGTCACCCCCTCGATCATCAGACCGGGGTGCCAGTCGAACTCGGCCCGCTGCTCCAGGAAGACGCCGTCCACGTCGGGCAGGTCGGCGGTCAGCGCGGCGAGGCCGAGGTTGAACGGTCCCACGCCGATCGCGACGAAGTCGTGCGTACGCATCAGGCCATCACCGCCGCGACCTCGGGCTCTTCGTTACGGAGCATGTCCCGGCCGATCTCCCGGATCAGGTCCAGCACGTCCTTCAGGTTGCCCATCGTGGTGTTCGGGTTGAGCAGGGTGAACTTCAGCCAGTAGTGGCCGCCGATGGTGGTGCCCGCGACGATCGCCTGGCCACCGTAGAAGAGCTTCTGCCGCAGGCGCGGCATCAGCGCGTCGCACTCGGCGACGCTCAGGCCCTCCGGCCGGAAGCGGAAGAGCACGGTGCTCAGCGTCGGCGGGGCCACCGCCTCGAAATCCGGCTCGTCGACGATGAACTGGTACGCCTCGTGCGCCCGGTCCACCACGGTGTCGAACATGTCGCCGATCCGGTCCGAGCCGATCGTGCGCAGCGTCATCCACAGTTTCAGGGCGTCGAACCGGCGGGTGGTCTGCAGGCTCTTGTCGACCTGGTTGGGCACGGTCGCGGTGCGCGGGTTCAGGTAATCGGCGTGCACGGCGATCCGCCGCATCGTCTCGCCCCGGCGCACCACGATGGCGCTGGAGCTGACCGGCTGGAAGAAGCTCTTGTGGAAGTCGACGGTGACCGAGTCGGCCCGCTCGATGCCGTCCAGCAGGTGCCGGCGGCGGACCGAGACGAGCAGGCCACAGCCGTACGCCGCGTCGACGTGGAACCAGATGCCCTGGCTCTCGCAAACGCCGGCAATCTCCGCGACCGGATCGATGCGGCCCAGGTCGGTGGTGCCCGCGGTGGCCACGACGGCCATCGGGATGCCGCCGTCACGGCGTACATCCTCGATCGCGGCAGCCAGCGCGACCGGGTCCATCCGGCCGGTGCCGTCGGTGGCCACGCCGACGACGGCGTCGGCGGCCATGCCGAGGATGCCGGCCGACTTGCTGACGCTGAAGTGGCTCTCGGTGGTGGCGAAGGTCCGCAGGCGCGGGATCGCGTCGGTCCGGTCCCGGCCGGCCAGCGTCTCCTCCCGGGCCAGCAGCAGACCCTGCAGGTTGGACTGGGTGCCGCCGCTGGTGAAGACGCCGTCCGCGTCGGGGCCGAACCCGATCCGGCCGGCGGTCCAGTCGATCAGCCGGCGCTCGATCAGCGTGCCGGTGGCGCTCTGGTCCCAGGTGTCGACGGACGAGTTGACGGCGGAGATCAGGACCTCGGCGCTCAGTGCCGGGATGGCGACCGGGCAGTTCAGGTGCGCCACGTAGGTCGGCTCGTGGAACCAGACGGCGTTGTCCAGGTAAAGCCGGGCGACCTCGTGCAACGCGGCGCCGGTGTCACCGAGCGGACGGTCCAGGTCGACCGCGTCGACCTGCGTCTGCAACTCGGCGACCGAAGCGCCGGAATACGGCTGCCGCACCGCTTTCACCCGATCCGCGAGCAGCGCGGATGCGTGCCACACGGCGGACGTGTAACCGTCCAGCGTGGACCCGGAGAACAGATGCGCCTCCAACGTGGCCTCCACTACTAAGGTAAACCTTACCTAACTGAGTGGAGGCTAACTTGCCGGTCGCAAGATCGAAACTTGGGTACCGCGCCGGGAGTTCGCCCGCGGACCGTCCAGACCGGCCCTCACCAGCGCATCGGCGGTCACAAGATTCTTCCGCGAGTGAAGGGTGATTCATCCCATAATGCGGGCGAAGCCCACCGTCCGATAGAACGGTGGGCTTCATCGATGGACCTACGGTGGATCAGAACGGGGACAGCACGATCCCGGCAGCGCGCGGGTCACCGTCGTGCACGAGCGACTCCTGGTTCTGCACGTCGTCGAAGGCGAAGGCGTACGCCTTGCCGTCGGCCATGTTCGCGTGAATCTCCCGGGCGTACACGTTGGTGCGTTCACCCTGGTAGAAGTCGGTTGCCGTGCCGCTCGGCTGAGTGTCCAGCCGGCCCAGCGTGGTGCGCTGCAGGGCCGCGCAGAGCGTCCGGGCAATCGGCCCGACGACCTGGTCGTTGGGCGCTCCGAGGGCCCCGTCGCAACCCCACACGTTCGCCGTCGACGGCTTGGTGAAGGACGCCACGGTCTTGCCGGAACTGTCGGTGAAGCTCATGACGTCGCCGCTCGTCCGGCCCAGGTATTTCACACCCGGCTGATCGGTGAACGGGACCACGGTCAGGCTCTTCGCGGTGTACGCGTTCCACGCACTGGTGATGTACGGGTCGAGGTAGGCCGGGCTCATCAGACCGGCGTCGGCGGCCTTGCCCGGCGCCAGCACCCGGAGCACGGTGCCGTCAGAAGCAGTCACCACGCTCTTCGCGAAGTCCGGGTTCGCCTTGATCGCGTCGATCACCCTCTGCCGCCCGCCGGCCACCGGCGCACCGGTCCGGGCGGTGGCGCCCGTGCCGCCGGTGACGCTGACCTCGTGCGGGATCGCGAACATGTCCACCTGCGAGCTGTTCAGCCACAACCCGGAGGAGTTCAGGGTGAACTCGCTCCAGTCGAAGAGGATGTCGTGGTTCGGATCGCCGGACGCCCACGGAGCGGGCTGGACCAGACCGTCGGTGGTGAGCCGGAAGTCCAGCTTGCGGCCGAACGAGAAGTAGATCCGGCCGGAGATGTTCCGCGGCACCCGGATCGTCGTGCTGCTGCCGTTGTCCGGGCCGGCGATGGCCACGTCAGGTGCGGGCACCGGCACGGCCCCACCGCCGGTCCATGGGGTGAACTTCCCGGCGGCGTCGACATAGCCGAGCTTGCCGGTGTTCAGGTTGGTGCCGAGCACATAGAGGTGGACGGCCTGGCTGCGGCCGGACCGGTTCTCCACCTTGACCGGCAGCAGATCGGTGGCCGGCGGAACCGGCTCGTCGGTCCTGGGCGCGGCGGTGGTCGGCACGGTCGTCGGCGCAGTGGTCGTCGGCGCTGCGGTCGTCGGGGCCGTGGTCGGCGCCTTCGTGGTCGGCGCGACGGTGGCCGGGGTCGTCGTCGGCGTGCTGGTGGCTTCCCCGTTGCAGGGCGCGCCGTTCAGCTTGCAGTTGACCGGCTGGGCACCGGAGCCGACGAAGCCGAAGGTGGCTTTCGCACCGACCGGAATCGCACCGTTCCAGGAGCGGTTGGTGAATGTCCGGTGACTGCCTGACGCGGCCATGTCAGCCTCCCAGAAACTGCCGATCGCCGCGCCGGCCGGGAGATCGAATTCGACCTTCCAGGACGTGATGGCGGACGTTCCGGCGTTGCTGATGGTCACCTCGGCCTGCCAGCCACTGCCCCAGTCGTCGACCGTGCGCACGGTGGCGGTCGCTGCGGCGGCCGAGGCGGGCAGGGCGATCCAGGCGGTGGTGAGGGCGGCGACAGTGGCCACCGCGGCGAGGATGAGACTCCGTTTGCGGCGCATGGGGGTGCTGCCTCCGTAGGAGAACGGTCAGGGAACCCCGCCATTATTGACAGCCGGTTTCGACCGTGACGCCTTCTTTAATGTCCCTTTAAGGTCGGATTCGGGGGACGTTTTTCGGTGGCCCGGGATAACACTTATTCGTTCATCCGGTACCACAGCATGGCCGTGCCGGTGAGCGCGAAGAAGACCCCGATCGCGAAAACGCCCCACCGCGAGCCCGGTTCGGGCGGCACCTTGCAGTGCCCGGTGGGCAGGTAGTCGACGGTGATCCGGGTCTGCGGCTGCGGGCGCAGGTCGCCCGGGAACGACTTCTGGTCGATCAGGCACAGCGCGGGGCCGGAGGGCGCCTCGACCCGGATCTCGGCAGTGGCCGGATAGCCGTTCAGCGGCGGCCGGTGGGCGGTGACCGTGCCTTCGAGCAGCACACCCTGCGGTGGCCCCGGCTCGCGCGTTCCCCTCAACCCCGGCCGACGGTGCTTTCCCGGACGATGAGTTTGTGTGGGGCGCGCAGTTCCAGGCCCGGCGGCGGGGTCGAGCTGCCGATGCGCAGGAGCAGGCGTTCGACCGCCGTGGTTGCGATCATCTCCTTGTCCGGGGAGATGGTGGTGACCGGCGGGTTGGAGAAGCGGCCGTCCTCGATGTCGTCGTATCCGATCACTGCCACGTCCTCCGGCACCCGCAAGCCCCGGGAGACGATGGTGTGGATGGCGCCGAGGGCGACCAGGTCGCTGTAACAGAACACTGCGTCTGGCGGGTCTGACCTGTCGAGCAGGTGGGCCATCGCGCGGGCGCCGTCGGGGCGGTTGAAGCGGGGCGTGCCGATGATCAGGTCTTCGCGGACCGGGAGGCCGCGTGACTGGTGGGCTTCGCGGAAGCCGCGGGTGCGGCGCTGGGCGGCCTCGCCGGTGGCGTAGGGCTGGTCGCCGATTGCGGCTACCCGCTGGCGGCCCAGGTCGAGCAGGTGTTCGGTGGCCTGCCGGGAGGCGGCGACGTCGTCGATGCCGATGTGGTCGAAGCTGCCGTCGCTGCTTCGTTCGCCGAGGATGACCAGCGGCAGGGTGGGGTCGCGGTCGGCGAGGGCCTGCTGGTCGAGGCCGAGCGGGCTGAAGATGACGCCGTCGAAGAGCAGCCGGCGTGAGCCGTGGGCGATGAAGGCCCGCTCGTGTTCCGGGTCGCCGTCGGTCTGGTCGATCAGAACGTTATATCCGCTGACCCGCGCGGCGCGGATCACGCTCTGCAACAGCTCGGAGAAGTACGGGGTGTCCAGGTACGGCACCACGAGCGCGATCTGGCCGGATCTGCCCTGCGCCAGGTTGCGTGCCAGGACGTTGGGCCGGTAGCCCAGTTCATCGACCGCCCGCTGGACCCGCACCCGGGTCCGTTCGGTGACGTTCGCGTAGCCGTTCACCACGTTGGAGACGGTGCGGCTGGACACTCCGGCCAGCTCCGCCACGTCACGCAGAGTGACTTCCCGACGCAATGTGCCCCCCTTTGCGGCTTCCCGCGTGCGTCAAGTTTCCGGCAGGTTACCCCTTGCCGTCGATTGACCGTCCGTGCATGCTGTGTTTTGCAGCGCTGCAAAACACTAGCAACACCTGTGTGAAAGTGACATAAGCGCAGGTGGGAGGGCGTTGCCAAGCCAGTGGCCGGCCCTCGGTGTGCCAGCACCGGGAGCCGGCTCTTACCCGACACGTCAACCGGATGCTCGATTGCTCAACCCTGTGAGGACCCAGTGAACGTCAGGAACTTTAGTGTAAGGCGAAGCCTGCGGCGATCAGCCGTGACGGCGATCGCTGCTTTTACCGCGGTCACGTTGGTCGCCTGTGGCAGTGACGCCGCTGAGACTCCCGAGAAGCCGACCGGGCCGGTCACCATCAAGGTCTGGGCGTGGTACCCGGAGTTCCAGGGTGTCGTCGACCTGTTCAACAAGACGCACAGCGACATCAAGATCGAGTGGACGAACGCCGGCACCGGTCAGGACCAGTACACCAAGCTGCAGACCGCGCTGAAGGCCGGCAAGGGCGCGCCCGACGTGGCGATGCTCGAGCTCCAGGAGATCCCCACCTTCCAGCTCACCAAGCACCTCGTCGATCTGGGCAAGTACGGCGCCAACGACGTGAAGGGCGACTACGTCGACTGGGCGTGGAAGCAGGTCAGCACGGGCGACCAGGTGTACGCCATCCCGGTCGACGCCGGCCCGATGGCGATGATGTACCGCGACGACATCTTCTCCAAGTACGGCCTGACCGTGCCGAAGACCTGGGACGAGTACAAGGCGCAGGCCGAGAAGCTGAAGACCGCGTCGGCCGGCAAGTCCTTCATCACCGACTTCGGCGCCAACGACGGCGGCTTCATGACCGGCCTGATGTGGCAGGCCGGCGCCCAGCCGTACAGCTACGACATCGCGAACCCGACGAACATCGGGGTCAACGTCAACAGCGCCGAGGCGAAGAAGGTCATCGAGTACTGGGAGGGCATGGTCAACGGAGGCCTCGCCGACTCCACGGCCTTCCACACCACGGACTTCTACAACGGTCTCAACACCGAGAAGTACGCGACCTACCTCGCCGCCGGCTGGGGTCCCGGCTACATCCAGGCCAACGCCGCGAAGTCGTCCGGCAAGTGGAAGGTCGCGCCGCTGCCGCAGTGGACCGCCGGTGAGAACAAGCAGGGTGACTGGGGCGGCTCCTCGTTCGCGGTGACCGACCAGGCGAAGTACCCGGACATCGCGGCCAAGGTCGCCATGGAGATCTTCGGCGCGAAGAACACCGAGGCCTGGAAGATCGGCATCGACAAGGCGTTCCTCTTCCCGACCGCCACGCCGGTCCTGGAGTCGGCCGACTTCAAGAACAAGGAGTACGAGTTCTTCGGCGGCCAGAAGGTCAACGAGGTCTTCGTCCCGGCGTACAACGCGATCGGCCCGTTCTCCTGGAGCCCGTTCAACAGCTACAACTTCAACCAGCTGACCACGAACCTGAACCAGGCGATCGAGAAGAAGACGTCCTGGACGGCGGCGCTGGACACGGCTCAGGAGAACGTCAAGACCTACGCCACCCAGCAGGGCTTCCAGGTTCAGTAATGACCCAGGTGCAGACCAGGTCCGCGGCCGTCGCTCCGGCGGCCGCGGGCCCCACCCAACGCCGGCCGTTCTTCGGGCGCGCGCGGGAGGCGGCCACCGGCTGGCTGTTCGTCCTGCCGTTCGCCGTGCTGCTCGTCGCCTTCCTGCTGCTGCCGATGGCGTACGCCTTCAAGATCAGCCTCTACCGGTCCACCCTGATCGAGGGTGAGGTGTTCGCCTGGTTCGACAACTACCAGCAGGCGATCGACGACCCGCTGGTCCGTGAGGGCGTGCTCCGCGTACTGATCTTCGGTCTGATCCAGACCCCGGTGATGATCGGACTCGCGCTGCTCGCGGCCCTGCTGATCGACGCCGCGACCTCGCGCTTCTCGCGCGTCTTCCGGCTCGCGGCTTTCGTGCCCTACGCCGTGCCGGTGGTGATCGGCACCCTGATGTGGGGCTTCCTCTACAGCAAGAGCATCGGCCCGCTGGCCTGGACCGGCATTGACTTCGTCGGCAGCGACACCGTGCTGGCGTCGCTCGGCAACATCGTCACCTGGCAATGGGCCGGCTACAACATGATCGTCCTGTACGCCGCGCTGCAAGGTGTGCCGAAGGAGATCTACGAGTCCGCCAAGATCGACGGGGCCGGGCAGGTGCAGATCGCCCTGCGGATCAAGACGCCGATGATCTCCTCGGCGCTGGTGCTGGCCACGCTCTTCACGATCATGGGCACCCTGCAGTTCTTCACCGAGCCGCTGATCCTGCAGCCGCTCAATCCGGGCGCGATCACCCAGCACTACACACCCAATGTGTACGCCTACAACCAGGCGTTCTCATTCCAGCAGTACAACTACTCGGCGGCGATCTCGTTCCTGCTCGGCGCGGTGGTCTTCGTCGGGTCGTACATCTTCCTGTTCGCCACCCGGAAGCGGAGCGCGCTGCGATGAACCTTTTTCAACGTGGCGAGGGCCCCGCCGCCCGGCGCGGACCTTCGGCCCGGACCCTTTCGGCCCGAAGTCAGGTTGAAAAAGGTTCACTGAGCTTCAGAAAAGGCAGCGTCGCCGCCCACGTCGTGATGGCCGTGATGGCCGTCTACTTCCTGCTTCCGTTCTGGTGGCTGCTGGTGGCGTCGACGAAGAACAACGAGGGGCTCTTCGACGCGGGTGCCCTGTGGTTCAACGGCTTCCACTTCATCGACAACGTGAAGCTGCTGTTCACCCAGGAGAACGGGATCTACCTCACCTGGCTGCGCAACTCGGCGTTCTACGCCGTGGTCAGCGGCGTCGGTGCGACCGCGATCTCGGCGCTGGCCGGGTACGCCTTCGCCAAGCTGCGCTTCCCGGGCCGCAACGCCCTGTTCGCGCTGCTCCTCGGCCTGATCATGGTGCCGGCGACGGCGCTGGTGCTGCCGACCTACCTGCTGATGTCGCAGGCCGATCTGGTCGACACGATCTGGGCGGTGATCCTGCCGTCGCTGCTCAACCCGTTCGGCGTCTACCTGCTCCGGGTCTACATCCACGACTCGATTCCGGACGAGATGCTCGAGGCGGCCCGCATCGACGGCGCCGGCGAGTTCCGGGTGTTCCGCAGTGTGGCGCTGCCCGCCATCCGGCCGGCCCTGGTCACCGTGCTGCTGTTCAGCATGGTCGCGTCCTGGAACAACTTCTTCCTGCCGCTGGTGATGCTGAGCGACGACGGGCTCTACCCGCTCACCGTCGGGCTCCGGACCTGGTACATGTCCGCGATCATGGGCAACGGCGGCGCGGCCACGTTCAACGTGATCATCACCGGCGCTCTCGTGGCGATCGTCCCCCTGATCGTGGCCTTCCTGATGTTGCAGCGGTACTGGCGCGGTGGCCTGACCATCGGCGCCGTCAAGTGACTCCCTAAGGAACAACATGCTCCGTGCATTTGTCGCACTGAACCCTGCCCACGTCGTGGCGCCGGTCAGCCGCCGCACCTTCGGCTCGTTCGTCGAGCACATGGGCCGCTGCGTCTACACCGGGATCTACGAGCCTTCGCATCCGCTCGCCGACGAGGACGGCTTCCGTACCGATGTGCTGGCCCTGGCCCGCGAACTCGGCGTCACGATGGTCCGCTACCCGGGCGGGAACTTCGTCTCCGGCTACCGCTGGGAGGACGGGGTCGGCCCGGTCGAGAAGCGCCCGCGCCGGCGTGATCTCGCCTGGCGCAGCATCGAGACGAACGAGGTCGGCATCGACGAGTTCGCCAAGTGGGCGGAGAAGGCCGACGTCGAGATCATGTATGCGGTGAACCTCGGCACCCGCGGCGTGCAGGAGGCGCTCGACGTCCACGAGTACATCAACCACCCGGAGGGCACCGAACTCTCCGAGCGGCGCCGCGCCAACGGCGCGGAGAAGCCTTACGGCATCAAGATCTGGTGCCTGGGCAACGAGTTGGACGGTCCCTGGCAGACCGGGCACAAAACCCCGGAGGAGTACGGGCTACTGGCCGCCTCCACCGCCCGGGCGCTGCGTTCGGCGGAACCGGATCTCGAGCTCGTCGCCTGCGGCAGCTCGAGCTCGGTGATGCCGACCTTCGGCGCCTGGGAGTCGACGGTGCTGGAGCACGCGTACGACGTGGTCGACTACGTGTCCTGCCACGCGTACTACGAGGAGCACGACGGCGACCTGGGCTCGTTCCTGGCCAGCGCGGTCGACATGGACCACTTCGTGAACAGCATCGTGGCCACCGCGGACGCGGTCGGCGCCCGGCTGAAGAGCAAGAAGAAGATCAACCTGTCGTTCGACGAGTGGAACGTCTGGTACCTGTCCCGGTTCCAGAACGCGCCGCTGCCGAAGGAGTGGGAGGTCGCCCCGCGGGTCATCGAGGACCAGTACAACGTCGCGGACGCGGTGGTGGTCGGCAACCTGCTGATCTCGCTGCTGCGGCACAGCGACCGGGTGACCGCGGCCTGCCAGGCGCAGCTGGTCAACGTGATCGCGCCGATCATGACCGAGCCGGGCGGGCCGGCCTGGCGGCAGACCATCTTCCACCCGTTCGCCCGTACCGCCGCGCTGGCCAAGGGCGACGTGCTGGACCTGCGAGTGGACACCCCGACCTACGAGACCGCGAAGTACGGCGTGGCCGACGTGGTCGACGCCGTCGCCACCCACGACCCGTCCACCGGCGACGTCGTGATCTTCGCGGTCAACCGGGACCAGGAGCAGCCGGTCGAGTTCACCGTCGACCTGAGCGCGTTCGGCGCCGGACTGACGGTCGCGGAGGCCTGGACGCTCACCGACGACGACGTACGCGCCTCGAACACCCGGGACGCCCCGGAGCGGGTCACCCTGCGCCCGACCGCCGAGGTACCCACCGGCGCAGTCGAAGTCGACGGCGTCGCCGCCACCCTGGTCCTGCCGCGGATCTCCTGGTCGGTGGTGCGCCTGACCCGCGCGAACTGAGCCCACCGTCCACCGGGCCGTGACCGTCCTCCTTTCCGGTCACGGCCCGATCAGAACTATTCCTCGGCGGCGCAGCGGTCCTGCCCCGCCGAATTCCGGTAGCCCGAACGGTCCAGCAATTGCAGGCAATGCAACGCGCGACCGGGCTGCCCATCTTGATGACGCAAATCGCGCTGGAGCCCACTGCCCCTGCCGCGCGGCAAAAAAGAATCGCCACCGCGGCACGAAGGTCGCTTTCCCTAGCAGCCAATGCCGCACTTCTGCCAAACTCTTGCCATCCGAAACAACAAATCTCGGATAAACGCTCCCTGCCCCTTTTGCCACCCTCCACATGGGTCCGGCGTCTGCCGTGCAGTCCAGATGGTCCGCTTCCGCGTCCCAACACTCGGTCGGCACACCTGCCTTAGTCGAGCCCGCGCCGGCAGCCTGGGCCCGTCTGGCGTTACAGATCCGCCCCTCACCTTCCCGGCCGGAGACGGACGTGCCCCCGCCCGCGCACGTCCGATGCGAGCCTCCCCCGCTCGCCCGGGCACAAGAGTGCCCAGTGCCAGCGCGTTTGCGGACATGAGCCTTCCCCGCTCACCCGCGCACGGAAGGACCGCGGTGACCCGGGAAGGGAAAGGGGACGCCGACGGCATCAGGGCCGAAACCGGGGCCGGGGCCGGGACCGAGGCCGGGGCCGGAGCCGGGACCGGGACCGGAGCCGGGACCGAGACCGGAGCCGGGACCGGGGCCGGGGCCGGGACCGAGGCCGGGGCCGGAGCCGGAGCCGGGACCGGGACCGAGACCGGAACCGGGACCGAGACCGAGACCGGAGCCGGGACCGGGACCGAGACCGGAGCCGGAGCCGGGACCGAGACCGGAGCCGGGACCGAGACCGAGACCGGAGCCGGGACCGGAGCCGAAGCCAGGGCCGGGACCGGAGCCAGGACCGGGACCGGAGCCAGGACCGGAGCCGAAGCCGAAGCCGAAGCCGAAGCCAGTGCCGAAGCCGGGGCCGAGACTGGGGCCGACCGCGAACTCGCCCACGCCACCGCCACCGTCGACGGGGACGGGGTTGAATCGGGGGTGCGGTCGCGGTGGGTTTTGATCGCTGGATTAGGAGCCCGGCGCCGGTCTTGGCCGCGGCGCAGACGGTCGGAGTGGCGGCGCGCCAGTCCCCATGCGCGGTGTCGCTCGTGCTCGCGGCGGAAAGCATCGCGGATCGGCGAATAGTTGCGTGACGCGGTTCGGTCACGCATGGCCGACAATTCATCCCTGCTGAACAGGCCCGGCTGCCTCATGCCTCCATTCTTCCCGAAATAAATCGCGCTTTGTAAGTATTCGATCATGCCTATTCAGAAATTTCAGGCCTGGCAGCTGAGGCTGCCCGGAAGGCCGGATAATTACGCTATTAGTTGGCGCCGAATGAACAAATCGACATTCTCCTGCGGTATACCAACGAAGGGACGGCCCGCACCATCACCGGATTGACGGCCCGCAGCCCGGATGGACCACCCAGCCCCGCAGCATCACCGCACGAAGACACCCGGCCCCGGTTGCGACCGCCCACGGACGGGCTGCGACGCCGCACGGATGGCCGGTTCGCATGATCGCGGTGGGCTGGGCGGAAGTCGGCCTCGATCAAGGACCGTCAGGGACACCAATGCTGGCCATGGCTTGCGGGTGGAGGCTGCAAACCGTGACGAAAGCGTGGAAACGAGCGCGGCCGGCCTCGGCTGCCAATAGGCATATCCGGAGCGCGCACTCCGCGAGCGGTGACCAGCGCAGCCGGGGCGCCCGGTCGTCGACCAGGCCGGCCCAGCCGCTCACCTGGCAGAGCTGAACAGCATGGATGCGGTCACCAGCGCCGCCGGGGCGCCAGGCCGGCCCAGCCGCCCACCATGGCAGAGCAGAACAGCATGCAGGCGGTCACCAGCGCCGCCGGGGCGCCAGGTTCGGCGAACTGGCCGATCTGGCTGCCCGCGGCGGCCTGCCGGGACAGCTTGGACGCGGTGACCGGCGCGCCGCTGTGGGGTGTCAGGTCGGCGGAATGGGCGGCGTTCTGAGGTGCTGTGGGCTACTGGAACAGCTTGGACGCGGTTATGACGGTCTGGATGATGCCGTAGCCGAGCAGCACGGTCACCAAAGCCCAGGAGAGGAAGAGCCTCACGCTGCCACCTCCTCCTCTTCATCCTTCGCCGGCTCGTGGTAGCGGGAGGGCACCGGGCGGACCAGCAGGTTGGCTATGAAGCCGACGGCCAGCAGGGCGACCATGGTGAACAGCGCTGGGCGGTAGGCGTCGGCGGTCAGGGTGCCGGGCTTGCCCTGGGCGTCGAGGAAGCCGTTGATGATCAGGGGGCCGGCGACGCCGGCTGCGGACCAGGCGGTCAGCAGGCGGCCGTGGATGGCGCCGACCTGGTAGGTGCCGAACAGGTCGCGCAGGTAGGCGGGGATGGTGGCGAAGCCGCCGCCGTAGAACGACAGGATCACGCCGGCCAGCAGGACGAACAGCGCGGTTGCGGTGGGGCCGATCAGGGCGAGCAGGACGTAGAGGACCATGCCGCCGCCGAGGTAGATCATGTATATCGGTTTGCGGCCGATCAGGTCGGATGTCGACGACCAGACGAAGCGGCCGGCCATGTTGAACAGCGAGAGCACGCCGACGAAGCCGGCCGCTGCGGAGACCGCCACCGACGATTCGCCGTCGACGCGGAAGAAGTCCTGGATCATCGGGCTGGCCTGTTCCAGGATGCCGATGCCGGCTGTCACGTTGCAGAACAGGACGATCCAGAGCAGCCAGAACGGCAGCGTGCGGATCGCGTTGGAGGCGGAGACCTGGGCGGTCGTGACCAGGGACTTCTCGCGTACGGTCGCGGGGTCCCAACCGGCCGGCTTCCAGCCTTCGCGGGGCACCCGGATGTTGAACACGCCGAACATCATGATGATGAAGTAGCCGATGCCGAGGGTGACGAACAGCCAGGTCAGGGCGCTGCCGTCGGCGACCGAGGTGGCCACGTTCGGGTCGTAGTCGCTGTCGTAGAGCGACATCAGCTGCCGGGACAGCGGGCCGGCGATCAGCGCGCCGCCGCCGAAGCCCATGATCGCCAGGCCGGTGGCCAGGCCGGGCCGGTCCGGGAACCATTTGATCAGGGTGGAGACCGGGGAGATGTATCCGATGCCGAGGCCGATGCCGCCGAGCACGCCGTAGCCGAGGTAGAGCAGCCACAGCTGTGCGGTGGCGATGCCGAGCGCGCCGACCAGGAAGCCGGAGGCCCAGAACGACGCGGAGACGAACATGGCCTTGCGTGGCCCGCTCGACTCCACCCAGGTGCCGCCTACCGCGGCGGACAGACCCAGCATGACGATCGCGATGCTGAAGATGATCCCGATCGCGGTCTGACTGGTGTCGAAGTGCTGGACCAGCGAGTTCTTGTAGACGCTGGTGGCGTACACCTGGCCGATGCACAGGTGCACCGAGAGCGCGGCGGGCGGGATCAGCCAGCGGCTGTACCCTTCCGGCGCCACGGAATGCGCGCGATCGAACGCGGACAACAGGGCCATTGCGCGCGTTTACCCATCGGGAGATCTCGATAAACGCGCTCACTCCTCCGGCGCGGTCAGCCCCGCCTTCTCGTCGCGTTCGGCCCATTCCAGCAGCGTGTCCAGGGTGAAGGCGCGGTCGTCGATCGTGGCGTGCAGGTCGCCGAGTTCGGCGAAGCGGGCCGGCACGGTACGGATGGTGAAGTCCCGCGGGTCGACGTCCGGGATCTCGTCCCAGTGCACCGGGGTGGAGACGGTGGCGGTCGGCACGCCGCGCACCGAGTAGGCGCTGGCGATGGTGTGGTCGCGTGCGTTCTGGTTGTAGTCGATGAACAGCGAGCCCGGGTCGCGGTCTTTGCGCCACCAGGTGGTGGTCACGTCGTCCGGGGCGCGCCGTTCCACTTCGCGGGCGAAGGCGAGTGCGGCACGGCGTACGTCGGAGAAGCCCCAATTCGGCGCGATGCGCACGTAAATGTGCAGACCCTTGCCACCGGAGGTTTTCGGAAAGCCGGTGATGCCCAGCTCATCGAGCACCTCGTGGGCGACCCCGGCCACCCGGCGCACGGTGTCGAACGGGCAGTCCGGCATCGGGTCCAGGTCGATCCGCCACTCGTCGGGTTTCTCGGTGTCAGCCCGCCGCGAGTTCCACGGGTGGAACTCCACGGTGGACATCTGCACCGCCCAGATGACGTCGGCCGGCTTGGTCACGCACAGCTCGTCGGCGTGCCGGTTGTAGCGCGGGAACTTCACCCGGACCGTCTCCAGCCAGGGCGGAGCGCCGTTCGGCACCCGTTTCTGGTGCACCTTCTCCCCGGCCAGGCCGTCCGGGAAGCGGTGCAGCATGCAGGGGCGCTCGCGCAGCGCCCGGACGATCCCGTCGCTCACCGCCAGGTAGTACTCGACCAGGTCGAGCTTGGTGGCGCCGAGCTCCGGGAAGTAGATCCGGTCCGGGTTGGAGACCCGGACGTCGTAGTCGCCGACCTCGATGACAGTGGCTTTACCGGCCATGGTCGTAAAGCTATCCCAGCCAGGCGTCGTCCATGTCCCGAAGCAGGGTGTCACCGGAGTCCAGCAGGTCCAGCATCGGCCCGATCCGGGGCAGTTCGTGGGTGACGAAGTAGCGCGCGGCGAGCCGCTTGCCGTCGTAGAAGTCGCCCTCCTTGTCGCCGGCCGCGAGATGCTGCTCCAGCCAGAGCCAGGCGATCACCAGGTGGCCGGCGGCGTCGAGGTACGCGGTGGCGTTGACCAGGGCCGCGGACGGGTCGCCGGTCGCCCAGAGCTTCGCGGTGGTCCGGGCCAGCCGGTCGCAGGCCTCCAGGACCGGGGACCCGAGATCAGCCGGAACCGACGAGGCGGTCGCCCGGATCCGGTCGAGCAGCAGGCCCAGGCCGGCGCCGCCCTTCATGGTGACCTTGCGGCCGAGCAGGTCGAGGGCCTGGATGCCGTCGGTGCCCTCGTGGATCGAGTTGAGCCGGTTGTCCCGGTAGAACTGCTCGACCGGGTACTCGCGGGTGTAGCCGTACCCGCCGTGGACCTGGATGGCGTGGTCGTCGGCGAGCCGGCACCACTGCGACGGCCAGGCCTTGACGATCGGCGTGAGCACGTCCAGGAGCAGGTCGTTCTCCTCGGAGCGCTCGTCGAGCAGCTTCGCGGCGTAGAGGATCAGGGCCAGGCCGCCCTCCACGTACGACTTGGAGGCGAGCAGCATCCGGCGTACGTCCGGGTGTTTGATGATCGGGATCGGCGGAGCCGACGGATCTTTGTCGGCGAGCGGGCGGCCCTGGAGCCGCTCCTTGGCGTAGTCCAGGGCGTGCAGGTAGCCGGTGTAGCCCAGGGCCACGGCGCCGGCGCCCACCCCGATCCGGGCTTCGTTCATCATCAGGAACATGTACGCGAGACCGCGCCCCTCCTCCCCCACCAGATAACCGGTGGCGTCGTCGAAGGCGAGGACCGTGTTCGTCGTACCCCGATAGCCCATCTTGTGATTGAGCCCGGCCAGGGTGACGCCGTTGCGCTCGCCGGTCTCCACGTGCTTCTTCGGCACGATGAACAGCGACAGGCCCTTGACCCCGGCCGGCGCCCCGGCGACCCGGGCCAGCACGAGGTGCACGATGTTCTCGCTCAGCTCGTGATCGCCACCGGAGATCCACATCTTGCTGCCGGTGACCCGGTAAGTTCCGTCGCCCGCGGGGGTCGCCTTGGTGAGCACGTCGCTGAGCGCGGACCCGGCCTGCGGCTCGGACAGGCACATGGTCCCGGTGAAGCGGCCCTCGAGCATCGGGTAGACGTACGTCTCGATCTGCTCCCTGGTGCCGTGCGCGAGCAACAGATGCGCATTGCCCGAGGTGAGCATGGCGTATGCCGAGGTGGCCGTGTTGGCCGCCTGGAACCAGAGGAAGCAGGCCCGGGCCACCACGGCCGGCAGCTGCATGCCGCCGTGCTCGGCGTCGAGCGGCGCGGCGATCAGCCCGGACTCGGCGAAGGCCTTCAGCGCTCGGGACACCTCCGGGATGATCTCGACCCGTTCGCCGTCGAAGGTCGGCTCGTTCAGGTCGTTCTTCCGGTTGTGCGGCGCGAAGTCCCGTTCGGCGATCTGCTGTGACACGTCCAGGAACGCGTCGAACGTCTCCCGGGAGTGTTCGGCGAACCGCTCCCGGGTGGTCAGCGACTCGACGTCGAGCCACTCGTAGAGCAGGAACGCGAGATCACGCCGGGAGAGGACCTTGGACACCGCAGCCACCACCGTTCTGAGGGAACTCCTTGCACACAGTGTGCACTAAGTTCAGTCCTCCGCGCGGTGCCTACCCACCCGGGATTCGACCCGGGCGCCCCGGCTGCCGCCGGCGTGCTTGATCGCGTACATCGCGTGGTCCGCGGCGCGCAGCGCGGTGTCCGGGTCCCCGGCGACCGGCGCGACGTGCAGGCCGATGCTGGCGCCGATGGTGATCTCCTGGCCGGCGATCCGGAACGGCAGCTCGAGGACGTACCGCAGGCGGTCGCTCATGCCGGTCGCGTCCTCCGGGGTCACCCCGGGCATCAGCATCACGAACTCGTCGCCGCCGACCCGGGACAGCACGTCACCGGAGCGTACGCAGGCGCTGAGCCGGTCGGCCACCTGGCGCAGCAGCTCGTCACCGACCTCGTGGCCGTACTGGTCGTTCACCGGCTTGAAGCCGTCCAGGTCGACGAAGAGCACCGCCACCGAGGAGCTGTGCAGCGACGAACCGAGCGCGTCCTGCATCCGGCGCCGGTTCGGCAGGCCGGTCAGCGGATCGTGCTGCGCCTCGTGCGCCAGCCGCTCCTGGAACGCCCGGTTCTCCGAGATGTCCCGGGCGTTGATCACGACGCCCTCCAGCGAGGGGTTGAGCATCTGGTTGGAGGCGGTGAAGTCGAACCACCGGTACTCACCCTCGGCCGACCGGGCCCGGCACTGCAGCCGCATCACCCCGGCCGGGTCGGCGAGCAGCGCCTTGAGGTGCTCCTTCATCTTCGGCTCGTCCTCGGGGTGCAGCAGTTCGAAGACGGTGTGCCCTTTCAGCGCGCCGGTCTCGAACCCGAGCACCGACTTCGCGCTCGGGCTGCTGAAGATGATCCGGCCGGAGCCGTCCAGCACCGACACCAGGTCGGGGGCGTGCTGGAAGAGCGCCTGGAACCGCTCGTCGGCCCGGCGCCGCTGGATCTGGGTCCGGTAGCCGAGCACCGAGATGCCGGCCACCCCGATGAGCAGCATCGCGCCCAGCGTCAGGTTCAGGGTCTGGCTGCGGGTGTGCACCGCGCCGTCGAAGGAGGATTTGGTCTGCGTCCGCACGTACGACCAGCCGCTGGACAGGTCGCTGTTGATGATCGCGATCATGTCGGTGTCGCCGACGGTGTACTCGACGAAACGCACCCCGGAGCCGCCGAGGCTCGCCTTGAGCGCCGGGTCGACGTCCGTACCGATCAGGGTCCGGATGCTCGCGGCGCCGACGGTGCCGCTGCTGTCGACCACCAGCGTCTCGTGCAGGCCGGTGGCGAGGCGGGCCAGATAGATCTGCAACGACGTGGTGGCGACCTCGTTGAGGCCGATCAGGAAACCGACCGGCGTGTCGCCCACGGTGATCGGCACCGCGACGGCGGCGAGGGCGGTGCCGTCCACCACCATCACGTCCGAGAAGCCCGGCTTACCGGCTTTGAGCTGAGCGAGCAGCGGCGCCCAGGCCGGGTCGGTAGCCGACGGAAGACCGTTCTCCCGGCTGGCGGTCAGGATGTTCCCGTTCAGGTCGGCGGTCAGCATCCCGTATTGGAACGTGGCGCTCTTCTTCGCGGCCGCGACCAGCGTCGCCTCGTCCGCCTGCACATCGGCCGCGAGACGCAGCGGGTGCTCGCTGATGATCTCGATCAGCTCGGCGGCGGAGTTCAGCTGCAGCTGCGAAGTCAGCGTGCCGTTGTTCTTGCCCAGGGCCTCGGTGTCGGCCCGGTGCACGGAGTCGGCCGCGCGCAGGGCGGACCGGTTGACCAGAAAACCAATGACCCCGGCAGCGGCCAGCAACAGCACGCTGACCACCACGGCGATCCAGTTGCGCAGCCGCATCGGTGTTCCTCCTCACCGCATGTCATCGGCAGCGGGAGGCCGAGCTGAAACAAAACGCCCACTAGGGGTCCGCCGGAGCAAATCCGGGGTGACCAGTGGCCAAAACCAGGGGAAAAGGGGGCGGCGTTCGGCGCGATCGACCCCGATGATGGAGAAGGCACGTAGCGGGTCGGAATCGTCACACCAGGTGCGATCCGGGCCGGTTGGCGGCAAGCGATGTAACCGCACGACCGACGTCGATGAACGGAGCACCGCATGCGCAGACAGGTGGTGGCGTCACCGCCGGGATGGCTCGCGCCGCTCCGCGGCCGAATACCAGTGCAACGCAGGTCCCCGGAACAGGTTTCCCCGCCGATCGCGCCGGACCGCGCCGACCGCCCGCGGATCATGCGATCCGGCCTCAGCATCACCGGCGCGGCCTTCGCCGCCGTCTTCTACTGTCTCGCCTTCACCCCGTCCCTCCTGCCCCGGGCCTGGTTCCTGCAGGGCGTGATCGCCGGCATCACCGCCGCGATGGGATACGCGCTTGGCACCGCGATCGGCGCCCTGATCCGGCTCCGCCACCCGTTCGGCGACCGGACCGTACGCATCGCGTGGCGGATTCTGATCGCCCTGGTGCCGCTGCTGGTCGTGGTCTTCCTCTGGCTCGGCACCCGCTGGCAGCGCGAACTGCGCGGTCGGCTCGGGATGGAACCCGCCCAGGAGTACGACGTGGCCCGCACCGTCGGCGCCAGTCTGCTCACCTTCGGTCTGCTGCTGCTGATCGCCCGGTCCCTGCGGCTCGCCACACACGGGTTCGCCCTGGTGTTCCGGCGGATCGTGCCGGACCGCGCGGCGTACTGCGCCGGCACTGTCGTGGTGGCCGTGCTCAGTTACGGCGCTTTCGACGGCCTGCTGATGGCCCAGGTCTTCACGATGGCCGACAGGTCCGCCGCCGTGATCAACAGCGGGACCGGGAACGGCGTACTCGTACCGGCCTCGAGCCTGCGCTCCGGCGGCCCGCGCTCCCTGATCGCCTGGGACTCACTCGGCCGGCAGGGCCGTTCGTTCGTGGCCGGCGCGCCCACCCAGGCCGAGTTGAGCGAATTCGCCGGGCGCCCGGCCGCTGAGCCGATCCGGCTCTACGCCGGGCTCACCTCGGCCCGCACCCTGACCGAGCGCGCCGACCTGGTGGTCCGCGAGATGGACCGGACCGGCGCGTTCGACCGTGCCGTGATCGCGGTGATCACCCCGACCGGCACCGGCTGGGTGGACAACAAGGTGCCCCGGTCGCTGGAGTACATGTACGCCGGGGACACCGCGCTGGTCTCCATGCAGTACTCGTATCTGCCCAGCTGGGCCGCTTTCCTCGGGGACCGCTCCGAAGTGGTCGACGCGGCCGGCGCGCTGGTCGGCGCGGTCCGCGAGCGGTGGGCCGCGATGCCCGAGCACGACCGGCCCAAGCTGCTGCTCTTCGGGGAGAGCCTGGGGACGTACGGGTTGGAGAAGACCTTCGGCACCGCGGAGAACCTGGCCGACGGGTCGGACGGCGCGCTGCTGCTCGGCCCGACCTTCGCCAACCCGGTCCACCGGCAGCTCACCCGGGACCGGGCCGAGGACAGCCCGGTGTGGGACCCGGTCTATCCCGGCCTCCCGGTCGAGTTCGCCGAGAACGCCGCCGGCCTGCGCGACCTCACCGGCGCGCCGCCGAAGGTGGTCTACCTGCAGAACGCGACCGACCCGGTCGTCTGGTGGAGCTGGGACCTGCTCTGGAAGAAACCGGAGTGGCTGACCGGCGAACGCGGGCCGGACGTGACGCCGGACATGCACTGGTACCCGGGCATCACGTTCTGGCAGACCACCTGCGACCTGGTGTTCGCCATCAAGGTCCCGACCGGGCACGGCCACGTGTACAAATCGGAGACGGTCGACGGATGGGCCGCGCTCGTCCCGCCACCCGGCTGGACCGTCAGCGATACCCTCCGGCTGCGCGCCCTCCTCGACGGCTGACGGGAGCCGGCCATGCTCACCTCGCTCATCACTTCGGCAGTTCTCGCGGTGTCACTCGCCCCGGCCGCGGACACCGCGCCACCACAGATCCACTCGCCGGGCACCCCCTGGCTCAGGTTCGACTCGATCTACAACTCGTTCGTGCTGTTCCGTCTGGCCGAGGGCACCGCACAGGACGGGATCTGGACCGGCGTCATCCCGGTCACCAGCGCCTGGAGCGGGCCCCTCAAGCCGGTCGGCTTCTTCGCGTAGCACGGTCGTCGACACGCCGAGCCTGCAGGTGACCAGCTCACATCGCCCGGGACTGGCCATGACCTTCGCCCCGGAACCGCTGCCGAAGGGCAAATCGTTCACCCAGCGGATCCGGGCCTGGGACACCACCACCGGCAAACCGTGGGCCAACCTGCCGCTGCGTCTCAGCTCGGACAACGGCTGCGCGGAGCCGGCCGGGTTCGACTCGGTGCGGACCCGAGCCGACGGCACCTACCAGCGGACCCTCAGCGCGGCGGAAGCCCCGGTGCCCCAGTGCGCCTGGGTGCCCGGCGTCGACCAGCCGACCATGCCGTTCCCGCAGACGATGATCACGGCGATCAATAATCACGTCCGGACCGAGCGCTATGCGGTCACCGCGACGCCGGCCGCCAAGACGGCCGAGTCGGGCACGACCGTCGCCGTCAACGGCAACGTGCGACCCGTACAGAAGGGCAAGGTCCTGCAGTTGCACCGGCTCTACGCGGACAAGACGTGGCGCAAGGTGAGCACCGCGAGGATGCGCGACAGCGGCCGGTACACGCTCGCGGCGACCCCGCCGGGCAAGGTCACGTACTCGTACCGGGTCTACGTCCCCGGGGACGACCGGGCGGTCGGCACCATCTCCAAGACGTTCACGATCCGCGGCACCTAGGTCAGCGGCGCAGCCAGGGCTGGAGGGCCCTGGTGACCCGCGGCAGCACCAGGTAGGTCATCACCGGGGTGAGGCAGAGCGTGCTGATCAGCGTGCGCAGAACCACGTTGAGACCGTCCAGGTGCGGGTTCAGCAGGACCGCGGCGACCAGGCTGACCGGGAAGAAACCGAGCCAGATGGTGACCGCCTGCTTCCAGCGCGGCGGCGCCTTCTCCGTAGCCGCGCTGGGTTGATCGGCCGGCTGCTCACGGGGCGGGTCGAACCAGCCCTCGATCCCGGAGCGCCGCTCCTCGCGGGCGTGCTCGACGAAACCCTCGGCCGAGGAAAGCCACCAGCGGCGCTGCGGCGACTCCTCCCAGTTGCGCAGGGACTCGGCGTCGGCGAAGCGGTAGAGCATGTGCCACTCGGCGGAGCCGGGCTCCGGGCGTACCCATCCGGTGCCGAGGAAACCGGGGAAGTCCTCGGCGAGCGACGCGCCGGCCCGGACCCAGGCGGCCATCTCCGCGTCGCGGTCAGGATCGACCCGACGCGTGATGGCCACGGTCACCGGGAGCTGCGCCAACGTCTGCATGTCTCACATTGTGGTAAGTGCTTGTTTCTGGTCCAAGTCCGAGTGCCATACCCCACATCACGGTCTTGGCGGTAAGTTGCCGAGGCATGACGCTGCAACGAAAGTTGTCTATCTCAGCACTCGCTCTCGTCATGGTCGCCGGCACCGGATTCACCCCGGGCCGCGGGCCGTCCTGGCAGCTCAGCGACACCGGGTCGACCGCCCGGTTCCGCGGGCTCGCCCCGGTCAGCGCGAAGGTCGCGTGGGCGGCCGGATCCGCCGGAACCATCCTGCGCACGGTCGACGGCGGGCACTCCTGGGCGTCGGTCGGGCCGCCGGAGGCGGCCACCCTCCAATTCCGCGACATCGAGGCCACCGACGCACGCAACGCGGTCGCGCTGACCATCGGCAACGGCACAGACTCCCGGGTGTACGCCACCGCGGACGGCGGACGCACCTGGACCGAGACGTTCCGCAACGAGGATCCGGCGGCCTTCTACGACTGTCTGACGTTCCTCGACCGGCGGCACGGCCTGGCCCTGTCCGACCCGGTCGACGGCAAGTTCCGGATCCTCGCCACCAGCGACGGCGGGCGCAGCTGGCAGGTCCGGCCGACCGCCGGGATGCCGGACGCCCTGCCCGGCGAGTTCGCCTTCGCGGCCAGCGGGACCTGTCTGGTCTCGGCCGGCCGGCACGCCTGGTTCGCCACCGGCGGCGGCGCCACGGCCCGGGTCTTCGCCTCCCGCGACGGCGGCCGGACCTGGTCGGTGACCGACTCGCCGATCCCCAGCGGGGCCAGCGCGGGCATCTACTCGCTGGCGTTCCGTGACTCCCGGCACGGGCTCGCCGTCGGCGGGGACTACGCGGTTCCGGCCGCCGCGCCGGACGGGTCGGCGGTCAGCCGGGACGGTGGGAAGCGGTGGACGGTCTCGAAGACCGTGCCCGGCGAGTACCGGTCCGGGGTGGCATGGACCGGGCGGGGGCGTACGGCGCTCGCGGTCGGACCGACCGGCAGCGACGTCTCCTACGACGGCGGGGTCACCTGGCGGCGCTTCGACACCGGCAGCTTCGACGCGGTGATCTGCACGGACGACCGCTCGTGCTGGGCCGCGGGCGAGGCCGGCCGCATCGCCCGCCTCTCCTGGCGCTGACTCTCTCCACCACCCTCACGCACCCCTGCGTGCCGGACTTCCGCCGCCCACCTCCCTCGCCCGCCCACCCCTTGCGCGATCTTGCGAAGTTGTCGCGCACCACCCTCGCCCACCCACCCCTGCGCGATCTTGCGAAGTTGTCGCG
The DNA here is from genome assembly GCF_036053395.1 of Actinoplanes sp. NBC_00393. Classification (NCBI taxonomy): domain Bacteria; kingdom Bacillati; phylum Actinomycetota; class Actinomycetes; order Micromonosporales; family Micromonosporaceae; genus Actinoplanes; species Actinoplanes sp. NBC_00393. The sequence continues at coordinate 6,802,768 of NZ_CP107942.1, forward strand.
CACCACGCTGGCCCGCCCGCTCCTTGCGCGATCTTGCGAAGTTTGCCACTGCGGCGAACCCCGCAAGATCGCGGAAGCGCGGGTGGCGGGTCAGCTGTGGGCCCGCGGCGCGGGCCTGCTCGACCGGCCGACCAGCTCGGCATCCACGCCCTCTCGGCATCCACGCCCTCCGGCGTGGTCGCCAGGTCCTTCTTCTTGGCCACAGCCCCGGGGCGGGAGGGCGGGTAGGGGGTGAGCGGCAGGAAAGGAAGGGCGGCGAGAAGGGGTCGGCGGCGAGAGGGCAGCTAAGAGTGAACGCCCGGAACGAAGGGGCGGCGAGGAGGGGTCGGCGGCGAGAGGGCGGCAAAGAGTGAACGGCCGGAACGAAGGGGCGGCGAGGAGGGGTCGGCGGCGAGAGGGCGGCAAAGAGTGAACGGCCGGAACGAAGGGGCGGCGAGGAGGGGTCGGCGGCGAGAGCGGCAAAGAGTGAACGGCCGGAACGAAGGGGCTGCGAGGAGGGCGGCTGGTCAACCGTTCAGGTAGGCGAGGACGGCGAGGACGCGGCGGTTGTCGTCGTCCGAGGGCGGCAGGCCCAGCTTCGTGAAGATGCTGTTGATGTGCTTGCTGACCGCCTTCTCCCCGATGAACAGTTTCGCGGCGATCGCGGCGTTCGACCGGCCCTCGGCCATCAGGCCGATCACGTCCTTCTCCCGGGCGGTCAGCGCGGCCAGCGGCGGCTGGTTGCGGGCCAGCAGCTGCGAGACCACCTCCGGGTCCATCACGGTGCCGCCGCGGGCCACCCGGCGCACCCCGTCGACGAACTGGGCGACGTGCGAGACCCGGTCCTTCAGCAAGTAGCCGACGCCGCCGTTGCGGTCGGTCAGCAGCTCCCGGGCGTAGAGCGGTTCGACGTGCTGGGAGAGGACCAGGACCGGCAGGCCGGGGACCTCCACCCGGGCCGCGATCGCCGCCTGCAGCCCCTCGTCGGTGAAGGTCGGCGGCAGCCGGACGTCCACCACGGCGACGTCGGGCCGGTGCTCGACGAGGGCCGGCAACAGCGACGGTCCGTTGTCGACCGCGGCCACCACCTCGAAGTCGTACGCCTCCAGCAGGCGGGTCAGGCCGTCCCGGAGGAGGGCGAGATCCTCGGCGATGACAACGCGCACGGCAGCTCCATGGTCACGACGGTCGGTCCACCCGGCGGGCTGGACAGGATCATCGTGCCATCGAAGGCGGCGAGACGGCGTTCGATGCCTCGCAGCCCGGTGCCGCCGGACGGGTCGGCCCCGCCCAGACCGTCGTCGCTGACCCGCATGTACAGAATCCCGTCGGTGTGCCAGAGCTGCACCTCGGCGTTGCGGGCGTAACTGTGCCGGGTCACGTTGGCCAGCACCTCGGCGACCGCGAAGTAGGCCGCCGACTCGACCGGCGTGTCGAGCCGGCCCGGAATCGCGGCGCCCACGCTGGTCGGGATGGGCAGGGCCATGGCGAGTGCGCGTACCGCGCCTTCCAGACCGCGTTCGGCCAGCACCGGCGGGTGGATGCCGCGGACCAGGTGGCGCAGTTCGACGAGGGCGGTGGAGCTGGTCTCCCGGGCCTCGGCGAGCAGTTTGCGGGCGGTCTCCGGGTCGGAGGCGACCATCTCCTCGGCCAGGCCGATGGTCATGCCGAGCGAGACCAGCCGGGCCTGGGCGCCGTCGTGCAGGTCGCGTTCGATCCGGCGCAGCTCGGCGGCCTGCGCGTCGACCGTGTCGGCCCGGGTGACGGTGAGCTGGCTGACCCGCAGGCGCAGCTCGGCGGCCCGGGTCGGGGCCAGGAAGAACCGGTTGAACTGCGCGTCCGCCCAGCGCAGGTACGGCGCCGCCGCGACGCCGATGGCCAGGAACAGCGCGCCCTGCGGCAGGGACAGGAAACCCTCGCCGAGGGTCTCGATCGGCCAGATCATCCCGTAGCCGTAGTTGCCGGTGCCGAGCCAGATCCACAGCGGGATCAGCAGGATGCCCTCCACGCCGTACAGCGGGACGGCGAGCGACAGGACGCCCAGGACCAGCCCGACCACGGCGCCGGGCAGCAGCCAGGCGAAGTCCCGCCAGGTAGCCGGGTCGGTCATCACCCACCGGTAGCGCCGGATGCTGCCCAGCATCGCGCGTTCCGGGCGGGGCCGGTACGGCCGGGCCATCGGGACACCGAAGCTGACGCCGAGCCGGCGGGACAGGTCCGCCTTGGCCCGGATCAGCGCGGTGACCAGCGGCAACAGGAACAGCCCGATGCCGAGCACCGGGGTGAGCACCAGGGACACCACGAAGAGCACGAACAGCGGGATGTTCAGGATGGCGAGCGGGATGGCGAGCACCCCGCCGGCCACTGCTCGGATGCCGTCGCGGATCCAGTCACGGGACTCCATGACCTCATCCTGACCCCGGTACACCACCGTGTCGGTAGTGCCAGCCCTACCAAGCAGGGGGATCTGGCACTCCTGACCGGAACCGGACAGCACGGTTCGCTGGAGTCATGACGACGACAGCGGAGAGAAGAACTGCCGGCAGCGACTTCGCGGAACTCAACCGGCGGATCAACGCGGCCGGGCTGCTGAGACGACGACCGGCCTACTACGCCGTACGCCTCAGTCTGGTGGCCCTCGCCCTGGCCGGCGGCTGGACCGCGTTCTTCCTGATCGGCTCCTCCTGGTGGACGCTCGCCGTGGCCGCGTTCCTGGCCGTGGTGTTCGCCCAGGTCGCGCTGGTGGCGCACGATCTGGCCCACCGGCAGGTGTTCCGCACCAACAAACCGAGCGCGCGGGCCGGCCTGATCGCCGGCAACCTGGCGATCGGGATGTCCTACGGCTACTGGATGGACAAGCACACCAAGCACCACGCCAACCCGAACCATGACGATCTGGACCCCGACGTCGGCCCGGGCGTGCTGGTCTGGAACCGGGAGAACGCCCGCGGCTTCATCGCGAAATACCAGGCGTTCCTCTTCTTTCCGCTGCTCACCCTGCTGGGTATCTCGCTGAAGAAGGACAGCGTCCGGGCGTTGCGCGACGGCACGGTCAAGCGGCGCGGCCTGGAGGCCACGCTCCTCGGCGTGCATTTCATCGGGTACGCCGCCGCGCTGCTCCTGGTGCTCAGCCCGCTGCAGGCACTGGCCTTCTTCGTCGTGCACCAGGCCCTCTTCGGCGTCTACCTCGGCCTGACGTTCGCGCCGAACCACAAGGGCATGCCGCACCCGGACGGCACCGAGGACTTCCTCCGCAAGCAGGTGCTGACGTCCCGCAACGTCCACGGCGGGTGGTTCGTCGACACCGCGCTGGGCGGGCTGAACTACCAGATCGAGCACCACCTGTTCCCGGCCATGCCGACGCCGAACCTGCGTAAGGCCCAGCCGCTGGTGCAGCGGTACTGTGCGGAGATCGGGGTGCCGTACGAGATCACCAGCCTGACCGACTCCTACCGGCAGGCGCTGCGGCACCTGCACGAGGTGGGGGCCGACTTGCGGGCCGGCTGACCCGTCCGGGCGACTGTCCACCCAGGCGACGGAGGCTACCCGCCGGTACGCGCGTAAAGTGTGCGTTACCCCTGGTAGTTAACGAGATTTAACCGGCGGGTATTTGGCGTTTGTCTAGGATTAAGGTCTAGAGTGCCGCGCGTGAAGGTGACCTTGCAGGAGATCCGGGAGCGGACCTACAAGCCGGTCGACGCGTGGTGGACCGTGCTTCTGGTCGACCCGCTGGCAGCTCGGCTGGTGCGTCTGGTTGCGCCCTATCGGTGGATCACGCCCAATGTTCTGACCCTCGTCGCGACTATTTTCGGTACCGGTGCGGCGGTCTGCTTCGCCATGGGCGATCGCTGGTTCCTGGTCGCCGGGGCGGTGCTCTTCCACCTGAGCTTCGTGGTCGACTGCATGGACGGCAAGATCGCCCGGCTGAACGGGACCGGCACGATGTTCGGGCAGTGGCTCGACTTCGTGCTTGACCGGGTCCGGGTGTTCTTCATCGCGCTGGCCCTGTTCGGCGGGCAGTACGTGCACACCGACGAGGTGGCGTACCTCTGGCTGATGGCCGTCGCGATCTTCCTGGACCTGTTCCGCTACCTGAACAGCAGCCAGATGACCAAGGTCCGGCGCAGCATGAGCGACCAGCTCGCCGAGCTGCAGCCGCCGCAGCAGGTGCACCCTGAGGCGCCCGCCGAGATGGCCGAGCCGGGCGACGAGATGCCCGACCAGGCGGTGTCGACGAAGCGGCGGATCGGGGACTTCCTCCGGGCCCGCCGGATCCGGACCCACCTGATCAGCGGCATCGAGTACGAGATGTTCGTATTCATCATCGGCCCGCTGACCGGCCTGATCTTCCCGGTCACCATCGTGGCCGGCGCCGGCCTGCTGGTCTTCGAGACCTTCCTGATCTACAAGCTCTACGGCGCCTGCCGGGCCTTCCCGGCTCGGCTCGCGGCCGCCCAGCGGGAGCACGACGCCCGAGTGGCGCAGACGGCCACCTCGGTCTGAACCGGACAACCTCGAGCACCCCGGCGGGACTCCGCCGGGGTGCTCCTGTTTTGAAACCCGCGTTTCTCGCGGGCCCGGGATCCGGTGCCGAACAGACGATCATGACTGCCCAACCGCTGATCCTGGACCGGCCGGCCGAGCCGGCCCGCGGCGTGCCGCTCACCGTCCGTCTGCGCCTGCTGAGCACGGGGTCCGGGCGGCCGATGCCGGGGTACGCGGTGAGCCTGTGGCACTGCGCGCCGGCCGGTGGACCCGGTGCCCGTGCACGGCAGGTCGCCGACCCCGACGGCTGGGTGTCGTTCCCGAGCGCCTTCCCGGACGCCGGGGCGGGCCGCTGGCCGCACGTGCACTTCGAGGTGTCCCGCGCCGGGGTCCGGCTGCACGCCGCCCAACTCGCCCTTCCGGGGGACGCCTGCGCGCAGGCCTTCGGACGGCGGCAGCTCACCGGGCAGACGCTCGGCGCGGACGGATGCTTCGCCGAGGGGTGGGCGCTGGAGATGCCGTCGGTCACCGGCGACGCCGTCCGGGGTCTGGTGGCCACCCGTACCGTCGGTCTCTGAACCCGGGGCACCGGCTAGATTTGCCCGATGCCGCGACGCCGACTGTTGTATCTGCTCGCCGTCGTCGCGATGTTGGGACAGATGGCGTTCGCCATGGTGACCACCGCGGTGCAGCAGTCGCCGACCATCGACGAGCCGGTCTACGTGGCCACCGCCGAGGTCTACCGCCAGCAGCACAGCCTGCGTTACAACCCGGAACATCCGCCGCTCGGCAAGCTGATCATCGCGGCCGGCACCGCGTTCGCCGGACCCGAGCTGGACCCCGGCTATCCCGGCAACCAGACCCGGCTCGGCCGGCACCTGCTCTACGAGAACGGCAACAACCCGTTCCAGGTCATGCTCTGGGCCCGGCTGCCGATCATCCTGCTCACCCTGCTGTTCGGCCTGGTCGTGCTGGCCTTCGCCCGGGACCTGGCGGGCCCGGTGGGCGGGTTGATCGCCCTCGCCCTGTACGCCTTCTCCCCCGACGTGATCGCCCACGGCTCGCTGGCCACCCTGGACGTGCCCGCCGCCGGGATGCTGCTCACCGCCGCCTGGCTGACCTGGCGAGCCCGGAACCGGCCACTGCTCTGTCTACCGTTGGCCGGGGCAGCGCTCGGAGCGGCGCTGGCGACACGGATGAGCGTGCTTCCGGCCGTACCCCTGCTGGTCCTTCTCGCCGCGCTCTCCGCCTGGCATGCGCAACGGGCGCTGCCGGAGCGACCACCCACGGCGCTCAGGCGCCGCCTGTTGCTCACCGCGGCGGCCACGCTCGGCGTCGGGCTGCTCGCGGTGGCGCTGGTCTGGCTCACCTACCTGGCGGTGGATCCGCGGCTGCGCTGGACCTCGCCGTCCGGCCTGCCCGACCCGGCCGGGCTGAAGGGGCTCGCGGTCGACCTGATGCCGTTCCCGCAGGCCTACCGGGACGGGATGCTGGTCCAGCTCAAGTTCGAGAACAAGCTCTACAACGGGTTCCTGCTGGGTGAGGCCTACCGCGGGTCGCCCTGGTACTACATGCCGGTCGCGCTGCTGATCAAGACGCCGCTCGGCATGCTGGCGCTCTGGGCGGCCGGCGCGATCACCATGCTGGTCCTGCCCAAGCTGCGGATCGCGGCGCTGTACCTGCTGCCGATCTCGGCGGTGTTGCTGCTGTTCACGATGACCGGCAGCCGGAACTTCGGCACCCGGTACGTGGTCTTCCTGCCGCTCTTCCTGGCGGTGGCGGCGGGCACCGTGGCGCTGATCCGGTTCCGATGGGCGCACATCACCGCCGGTGTCCTGGTGCTCTCCGTGGCGGTCGGTTCGCTGCTCACGTTTCCGTACTACCTGCCCTACTCCAATGTGGCGTTCGGCGGGACCGACAACACGCACCGGAACCTGCACGACGCGAACGTCGACTGGGGGCAGGACCTGGCCCGGCTCGGCCGGCACCTGAAGACCCGGTATCCGGGGGAACGGATCTGGCTGGTCTACAAGGGGGCCGGGGTGCCCAGCTACTACGGGATCACCGCCGAGGATCCGTACGCCGTACCGGAGGAGCAGGTCCGCGGCCTGCTGGTGATCTCCGACTCCCGGGTGGCGCTGGCCGGCCCGCGCCTGAAGCGGCTGATCGAGAGCAGCACCCGGATCGACCAGGTCGGCCACTCGATCAGCATCTATCGACGCTGACATCTTCCGGTTACCGGCCGGTAATGCTTAGGTGATGCGATGACGCACTACGACATCGTGATCGTGGGCAGCGGCTTCGGTGGCAGCGTCAGCGCACTGCGCCTGGCGGAGAAGGGCTACCGGGTCGGCGTGCTCGAGGCCGGCCGCCGGTTCACCCCGGAGACCCTGCCCAAGACCTCGTGGGACCTGCGCAACTTCCTCTGGGCGCCGAAGCTGGGCCTGCGCGGCATGCAGCGGATCACCCTGCTCAAGGACATCATGGTGCTCTCCGCGGCCGGTGTCGGCGGCGGCTCTCTGGTGTACGCGAACACGCTCTACGTCCCGCCGGCGCCGTTCTTCGCCGACCCGCACTGGTCCGGGATCACCGATTGGAAGGCGGAGCTGTCGGCCTTCTACGACCAGGCGTCACGGATGCTCGGCGTCACCCAGCAGCCGACGATGACCCCGGCGGACGTGGTGTTCAAGCAAGTCGCCGAGGACATGGGGGTGGGGCGCACGTTCCGGCTCACCCCGGTCGGCGTGTACTTCGGCGAGCCCGGCAAGACCGTGCCGGACCCGTACTTCGGTGGCGCCGGCCCGGACCGGACCGGCTGCATGGAGTGCGGCAACTGCATGATCGGCTGCAGGGTCGGCGCGAAGAACCGGCTCGACGTCAACTACCTCTACCTGGCCGAGCGGGCCGGTGCGGTGGTGCACCCGGACACCGAGGTGACCGCGCTGCGTCCCACCTCCGACGGCTGGCATCTCTCCGTTAGAAACGGATCATTCACCGCGAGCCAGGTGATTCTTTCGGCCGGCGCGCTCGGGACCCAGCGGCTGCTGCACGCCATGAAGGACACCGGCGTACTGCCCGGCATCTCCGACCGGCTCGGCCAGCTGACCCGGACCAACTCCGAGGCGCTGCTCGGCGCGGAGACCAAGGACGTGCCCGAGCAGCCGTTCTCCAAGGGCATCGCGATCACGTCGTCGTTCCACCCGGACGCGGACACCCACATCGAGCCGGTGCGCTACGGCCCGGGCAGCAACGCGATGGGTCTGCTGTCGACGATCCTGGTCGACGGTGGGCGGATCCCGCGGCCGCTGCGGTTCCTCTGGGAGGCACTGCGGCACCCGGTGGTCTTCGCCCACTCGATCTCGGTACGGCGGTGGAGCGAGCGGACGATCATCGCACTGGTCATGCAGTCGGTGGACAATTCGCTCACGGTACGGCGTACGAAGCGCGGGCGCCTGACGACGTCGATGGGCCACGGCAACCCGAACCCGACCTGGATCCCGGTCGGGCACGAGGCGGTCCGCCGCATCGCGGACCGGATCGGCGGGTATCCCGGCGGGACCGTAGGTGACATCTTCGACATTCCACTCACCGCACACATTCTGGGCGGCGCGACGATCGGCGCCTCGCCTGCCGAAGGCGTGGTCGACGCCTACCACCGCGTCTACGGCTATCCGGGCCTGCACGTGATCGACGGCTCGGCGGTCCCGGCGAACCTCGGGGTCAACCCGTCGCTGACCATCACCGCGATGGCCGAGCGGGCCATCGCCCTCTGGCCGAACAAGGGCGACGAGGACCGCCGGCCGTCGATCGGCGAGGCCTACCAGCGGCTGGAGCCGATCGCGCCGCGCTCACCCGCGGTCCCGGCCCACGCGCCGGCGGCCCTGCGCCTCCGATGAACCCGCAACGCCCGCCCGCCAACATGCCCGCCCACGCGGGCCCGCCCCCTCGCGCCGACCTGCTCTTTCGCACGGGCCTGCCCGCTCGCGCCGGCCTGCCCGCTCGCGCCGGCCTGCCCGCTCGCGCCGGCCTGCTCACTTTCGCGGGCCGGCGATGATCCACTCTCTGCCGGCGGTGCCCGCTGTCAGCCCATGCGAGACCCTGGTCCGCCGGCCGCATCCCCGGCTGCGCGACCACGTGTTCTCCTACAGCGGTTTCCGCACCGCGGAGCCGATCGCGCACCGCATTCTGCCGATCAACATCCCCGCGCTGATCATCGACATCACCGGCGCGGGGCGGGTGGTGACCGGCGCGAGCAGCAGCCCGGTGGTCGAGCAGGCGGTCCGCTGGGGACACGGCGTCACGGTCGGCCTCACCCCGGCCGGCGTGCTTGCGCTGCTCGGGGTACCGATGCGGGAGCTGACGGACCGTTCCGTCCCGCTCGGCGACCTGCTCGGCGGCCGCGACGCCTCACTCGCCGAACGCCTGGCCGCCCTGCCCTCCTGGACCGCCCGCTTCGACGCGCTCGACACCTGGCTGGCTTCCCGGTTGCGCTCCAGTTCGGAAGATCCGCTGGTCACGGCCGCGTGGTCGCGGCTGCAACGCGGCCCAACCCGCAGCCGGGTGGCGTCGGTCGCGGTCTCGCTCGGCGTCAGCCGGCGCCGACTGGAGACCAGCTTCCAGCGCCGGATCGGCCTCACACCGGGCACGGTCGCCCGAATCGCACGCTTCCAGCGCGCAGTCGACATGATCGCGGTGGGCACGGCGCTGCCCCGGGTGGCAACAGATTCGGGGTACGCCGACCAGCCGCACCTGACTCGCGAAGTGGGCGCCTTCGCTGGGGTGACACCAACCGCCCTGCGCGACGCGTTGTCCGCCGCGATGCCACGGGTCCCCTCCACTGCATCGCCCCGTCCTACCGCCGTCCCCTCCGCGGCATCGAGCCGTGCTCCCGCCGATCCTTCCCGGCAGCGCGCATTCGTTCAAGACGCGCCGGCCGGGCGCCCGTAGTTTCGGGGCATGACGCTCACCGGAAAGACGGCCATCGTCACCGGAGGTTCCCGCGGCATCGGCCGGGCCGTGGTCCAGCGGCTCACCGCCGACGGGGCTCGGGTGATCTTCACCTATCGCGCCAGCAAGGCCGCCGCCGAAGAACTGGCGGACGAGCTCGGCGCCACCGCTGTCCAGTGTGACCAGGCGGACCCGGCCACTGCGGTCCCCGCTGTGTTCGACAGCGTGCGCAACGACGGCTTCGACATCCTGGTCAACAACGCGGCTGTCAGCGGCTCCCAGCCGATCGCCGAACTGACCGCCGACGACTTCGACCGGATGATGACGATCAACGTGAAGTTCTCGCTGCTGGCGATCCGCGAGGCGATTCCACTGCTCCGGGACGGCGGCCGGATCATCAACCTGTCCACGCTGAACACCGTGGTACCCGCTCCTGGCCTGGCCCTCTACTGCGCCAGCAAGGCCGCACTCGAACAGGTCACCGCGGTCGCGGCCCGCGAACTGGGCGGCCGCGGGATCACGGTGAACACCGTCTCACCGGGCGCCACCGACACCGACATGCTGCGCGGCGCCAACACGCCCGAGGGCCTCACCCAGTCCGTCGCCTTCACCGCCCTGCAGCGTCTCGGCCAGCCGGCCGACGTGGCTGCGGTGATCGCCTTCCTGGCCGGCCCGGACGCGGCCTGGGTGACCGGCCAGAACATCCGCGCCTCCGGCGGCCTCCTGGTCTAACCCGGCTGACACCCAGCGCTGCCTCAACGACCCGGACACAACACTGACCGTCAGCCCAACAAACGAGCTGACACCCAGCGCTGCCTCAACGACCCGGACACAACACTGACCGTCAGCCCAACAAACGAGCTGACACCCAGCGCTGCCTCAACGACCCGGACACAACACTGACCGTCAGCCCAACAAACGAGCTGACACCCAGCGCTGCTTCAGCGGCCCGGACACGGCGCTGGCTGTCAGCCCAACAAACGAGCTGACACCCAGCGCTGCTTCAGCGGCCCGGACACGGCGCTGGCTGTCAGCCCAACAAACGAGCTGACACCCAGCGCTGCTTCAGCGGCCCGGACACGGCGCTGGATGTCAGCTGGAGTTGTGCTTCAGCCCGGCGGCGGCGTTAGGGCCTGGAGTGGCTGGTTGGTCGCTGGGGAGAGCGGGGACTTTTCGTCACTCGTACCCCTAAAGCACGAAAGCGTCCGTCCACAACTGCCGTGACCGGCCTGACAAGGCCTCCATGAGGCCGACGGCCTGGCTGTCGGTCAGGCCGGCGACGAAATCGATGACCGCGCGGCCGCGGCCCCGGCTGATCCGGTCCGGGGTGTCGGTGGGTAGCTCGGCCTCGGCGAGTTCGACCAGGTCGCGGAGGCGGCGAGGGAGGCGCTGGGCCTCATCGGGGTCGGTCAGCCAGGCGAGCAGCGCTTCCACGAGCGAGGCGAGGAGGCGGGCCTGACCGCGCTGGTGCAGGGCCAGGTCGGGGCGTTCCAGGACGAACCGGTTCTGCACGAATTTGAGGATCTGCACCTCGTGCCACTGGGCGCGGGCCAGCTGGACGTGACCGCTGCGGATCGCGGGATGGCCGATCATCTCGATCGACTCGACTAGGCGGCGGGTCCAGTTCGCGGAGAACGCCGCCACCCGGGCCTCGGCCTCGAGCGAACCGTCGAACGGGCGGGCCAGCAGGCCGTCCACCAGCTCGGCCCGGACCAGCTCGACGGCGTCGGCGAACGCCTCGTCGTCGGCGATCCAGTCGTCCTTGCGGTGCAGCTGGCGGCGCAGCGACTCGATGGCGCCGCCGGCCCGGTTCAGGTCGGTCTCGGAGCGCCAGCGCTGCCAGGCCATCAGTTCGGCGGCGACCGCGCCCTGCTGCAGGACGCCGACGCGGTGCACGTCCTCCAGGTCGTGGATGGCGTACGCGATGTCGTCGGCCGTGTCCATCACCGACGCCTCGACCGTCTGCTGCCAGTCGGCGACCCGCCCGGCGAACGGCGCCCGGGCCGCGCGCATGTCGTTGACCTCGGTCGAGTACGCGTTGAACTTGAGCGAACCACCGTCCGGATCGTCCGGAACCACGGCGGCGCCGCGGGGCGCCGGGTCCATGAAACGCGGGTGCGGGTCCGGGTAGGTGCGCCGGGTCCACGGGTACTTGAGGATCGCCGCCCGGGTGGCGTTCGTCAGGTTCAACCCGATCGTCGCCTGGCCGCGGATCTCCGTGCTGGTGACTATCCGGTACGACTGGGCGTTGCCCTCGAAACCGTCCCGCAGCCGCAGCCGGTTGCGGGCCAGCCGGTCCAGCACCCGCTCGCCGAGGTGCCCGAACGGCGGGTGCCCCAGGTCGTGGGCGAGCGCGGCCGCCTCCACCACGTCCGGGTCGCAGCCGCCCAGCTTCTCCGCCAGGTCCGGCTGGGCATCGCGGACCCGCTCGGCGATCGCCCGGCCCACCTGCGCCACCTTGAGGCTGTGGGTGAGCCGGTTGTGCACCAGCAGACCGGCTCCGCCCGGGCTGATCACCTGGGTGACGCCGGCCAGCCGGGCCAGGAAGGGTGAGCTGACGATCCGGTCCCGGTCCACCCGGAACGGGCTCGACGCGAGGTCACCGGGTGCGACCAGGCTGTCGCCGAAGAGCCGCTGGGCACGGGGATCGTCCATGCCCGGAGGTTACCGGGCCTGCAGCGCGTCCAATGCCACGGCCATCGCCACGACCAGGCGACGGTCCAGGTTCGGGTCCTGGATCGTCACGTGGAAGCTGTCGCGCAGGCCCCACTTGCGCACCACCGAGAACGCCGGGTGCCCACCGATCGTGAAATCGAAGTGGTACGGCAGCCAGGACAGCGAGTCCACGAAACGGCGCAGGATCGCGACCCAGGCGTTGCGCTCCTGGCCGACCAGTTCGCCGTACCCCGGCTGCTCCAGCGTCCAGGTGGACCGCAGCAGCGAAGCCGCGAACTGCTTGCGGAACAGGCCGATCGGCTGGCCGGCGGCGTCGGTCACGTCGTAGGTGGCGCCCAGATCGATCGCCTGGCGGGCCCGGAACCCGAGCAGCGGCGTCTGCTTGGTGTCGTCGGTGTAAAGGGTCACCTGCTCCTTGAACGCCATCCGCTTCTGCTGCGCGAAGGCGAGGACACCGGCCTCCTCACCGTTCGGTCCGGCGGCGTGCACCTCGTACTGGTTGACCATGAGACGGATGCGCTGGCGAACGATGAGCTCTTGCTGAGACTGAAGGGTGTTGATCGTCACCGCGGCAGTGTGTCATACCCGTCACAGGCTGAGGGGACGCTGAGGCGCACGCTGGCGACAGGGGGCTGGTGCCGGTCAGACTGGGCAGATGGCGAAGCGCTCCCGTACCCGTACAGTCATGGCTCTGGCCCTCGGCGCCGCAGCGGTCTGGGCCGTCCGCGACCTTCCCGCGCAGCTCGGCGCCCGGGCGAGCGGCGCACGCCGCGCCCGGATCGAGGCTTCGCCCCAGTTCTCCGGCGGCAAGTTCCGCAACACCGTGCCGGCCAGCGAGATCATCGCGGCCTCCATGCCGCGCCTGGCCGCAGCGGCGGCCACCGGCCGCGAAGCCCGACGGCCGCACCAGCCGGTCCCGGTGATCACGCCGGTCGCGGGCGCCGATCCCCAAGGTCTGCATGTGACCTGGTACGGGCATTCGTCCGCACTCGTCGAGATCGAGGGACGGCGGATCCTGCTCGACCCGGTGTGGAGCGACCGGTGCTCCCCGTCGCGGCTGACCGGCCCGAAACGGCTGCACGAGCCGCCGATCCCGCTGCGCGAGCTGCCGCCGCTGGACGCCGTGGTGATCTCGCACGACCACTACGACCACCTCGACATGGTCACCATTCAGAACCTGGTGGACCTGCAGGCCGCGCCGTTCCTGGTCCCGCTCGGCGTCGGCGCGCACCTGGAGCGCTGGGGTGTGCCGGAGACCCGGATCATCGAGCTGGACTGGCACGAGAAAGCCAAGGTCGCCGGCGTCGAACTGATCGCGACCCCGGCCCGGCACTTCTCCGGCCGCGGGTTCAACCGGGACGAGACACTCTGGGCCAGCTGGGTGATCAACGGGCCGACCCGGAAGGTCTTCTACTCCGGGGACACCGGGTACTTCCCCGGCTTCGCCGAGATCGGGGCCGAACACGGGCCGTTCGACGCCACACTGGTGCAGGTGGGGGCGTACGGGGAGGCCTGGCCGGACATCCACATGTTCCCGGAGGACGGGGTGGCGGTGCATGTCGACGTCCGTGGTGGGCTGATGATCCCGGTGCACTGGGCGACGTTCAATCTTGCCCTGCACGACTGGGCGGAGCCGGCTGACCGGGCTTGGCGGGAGGCCAAGGCTCGCGATGTGCGGCTGGCGATCCCGCGGCCGGGCGAGCGGGTGGATGTGGACAACCCGCCCGCGGTCGACGGCTGGTGGCAGCAGATCGCCTGACCTTGCCTGTCTTCGGCGCCGTCGCCGGCTTTCTCAGCGGGCCAGTTCGAAGCCGGCCATCAGCAGGCCGATGATCATGGCGACCACGCCGGCGGCTAATCGGACGGTGTGCGACCAGGCCAGCCGCCGGCCGGAACGCACCGAGTACCGCGCCGGCCTGGCCTCCCGCCAGGCCGCGTGCGGGCGGTAGACGACAGCGATCAATCCGCTGGTGGCGAGCAGCGCGCCAAGATACATCGGAACCCCCTGGAGTCGAACGGTGACAGCCAGTCTGGGGTCCGCTCCGGCGCCCGATCCAGAGGATCCTCGGGCGGATAGAGCCCGTCCCGGCACGGACGGCGACGAAGCTTACTGTCGCCTATCGGTCACTCGATACGTTCGACTGATCGCGGGGTGCGGATGCCCCGTGCCCGCCCTCACCGGTCGTGGATCTGCACATGGTGGTGAGTTGTTCCCTGTGCGCCGTCACCTGTGCGGTGTGCTGGGCATGCGATGTGAATCGGGGAATCGAACCCCCGCGCCGCCCTCAGCGCGCCAGCGAGTGAGCCGGAATGACCCGCGGCTCCCGGGTTCGTGCACGCCTCCACGACGGCTACCTGCTCCGCACCCCGCGACCGGTCAGTCCAGGAGGTCCGCCTCCCAGTTGGTCCGCTGGATCAGGGTGTCCACCTCACGCAGCTCACGCGCCAGCTCGTCAGCCTGGGCGCGCAACTCGGCCACCGGCAGCGCCGCGATCATCCGCAGCTCGGACCGCAACTGCCGATACCCGTGCTGCCCCTCCCCCGCCGCGGCACCCGCCGCCGCAGTGATCAGGCCGTGCCGGAGCCGGAGCACGTCCCGCCGGGCCAGCGCATCGGTCAGAGTGCCGCCGCCGTCGAGCACGACCGCCGCGTTCGTCCGGTTGATCCGCCGGATCAGCAGCTCCAGCTCGGCCAGCACCTCGCCGGCCTCGTCAAGCAGGTCACCCGCCTCCTCGGCCGGCGTCTCACCCTCCTGGTAGCGCGCGTTCGCGGTGATCCGCCCGCGCAGCTGCTCGGCACGCCGCGTCTTCTCCGCCCGCAGCGCAAGGCCCTCAGCAAGCTTCATGCCGCAAGTATCCCGCCAATAGATCATGACGCCCACCTATTTGTCACCGCCCTCTTCGCTGCCGCCTCCTGTGTCGGACGGCTCGGGGCCGCCTTCTGTGCCTGAGCGCGCCAGCCGGAAGCGCAAGCCGGGGCGGAATTCATGCACGAGCGACGGCCGAGCTGGTCCAAGCCATGCTCAGCCGCCGCCCACGCACGTAACAAAACCGGCATCCTGCTGGCAGCCGCGTGTTTGGCCCGGTGTTGGGTGCCTGGGCGGCGCTGGCGGGTACGAGCCGCCGCCAGGACCTGTCTCGGGGCCTGCGTTACGCACCTGAGCGGCGGCCGGCAGGGGCGAGCCGCCGCCAGGACCTGTTTCGGGGCCGGTGTTACGTGCCTGAGCGGCGGCTGGCGGGGGGCGAGCCGCCGGTGAGGCCTGTCTCGGGGCCGGCGTTACGCGCCTGAGCGGCGGCCGGTGGGCGCGAGCCGCCGGTGAGGCCTGTCTCGCGGCCGGCGTTACGCGCCTGAGCGGCGGCCGGTGAGGGCGAGCCGCGCCGGGACCTGTTTCGCGGCCGGCGTTACGCGCCTGAGCGGCGGCCGGCGGGTGCGAGCCGCCGGTGAGGCCTGTCTCGCGGCCGGCGTTACGCGCCTGAATGGCGGCCGGCGGGTGCGAGCCGCCGGTGAGGCCTGTCTCGCGGCCGGCGTTACGCGCCTGAGCGGCGGCCGGCGGGTGCGAGCCGCCGCCAAGACCTGTCTCGCGGCCGGCGTTACGCGCCTGAGCGGCGGCCGGCGGGTGCGAGCCGCCGCCAAGACCTGTCTCGCGGCCGGCGTTACGCGCCTGAATGGCGGCCGGCGGGGGCGAGCCGCCGGTGAGGCCTGTCTCGCGGCCGGCGTTACGCGCCTGAGCGGCGGCCGGCGGGGGCGAGCCGCCGGTGAGGCCTGTCTCGCGGCCGGCGTTACGCGCCTGAGTGGCGGCCGGTGGGTGCGAGCCGCCGGTGAGGCCTGTTTCGGGGTCGCGGTTGCGTGCGTGGGGGGCGGCCGGTGAGGTTGGGGTCGGGTGGGTGGGCGCTATGGCGTACGGATCAGGGTTTTGGGACGCAGATCTGGACTGCGGCCGGGACCACCGACGCCGTGAACTTCTTGGTTTTGGCGCGGGCGCCGCCGTCGAGTTCGTATTCGAGCTTGGACTCGAGTTTGACGTCCACGCGCCGGGCGCGGGTCATCCGGACGAACGGGGAGCGGTCGGAGCGGCCGACGGCCATCGTGCCGAGGGCGCGAGCCCATTCCAGGGCGCCCTGGGCGGTGGCGACGCCGACTTCGAGCCAGCCGTCGTCGGGGGCGGCGTCGTCGAAGGCCTGGATGCCGCCGGTGATTTTGCCGACGTTGCCGATCAGTACGCAGCTGGCCTCGTCGTCGAACCACGGTGTGCCGTCGATCGTGATGGACGCGCGCGGGGCCGAGCCGTTGACGTGGCGGATGCCGGTCCAGACGTAGGCGAGTTTGCCGAGCCGGTCCTTCAGGGCGCCGTCCGCGTCCTTGATCATGGCGCCGTCGAAGCCGACGCCGGCCATCACGGCGAAGTGTTCGCCGGCGAGGCGGCCCAGGTCGAAGCGGCGGCGTTCGCCGTTGAAGGCGATGTCGACGGCCTGTTCCAGGTCGGTGGGGATGCCGAGGTTGCCGGCGAGCAGGTTGCCGGTGCCGGCCGGCATGATCGCGACAGGGGTCTTGCCGCCGCGCTTGGTACGGGCGAGCACGTCGAGGCTGCGCTGGACCATGCCGTCGCCGCCCCAGACGACGAGCAGGTCCACACCGGCCTCGACGGCCTTGCGGACCTGCTTCGGCGCCTTGCGGCTTTTCGGCACCTCGTACCAGAGCAGCTTCTCGACGCCCTGACCGGTGATCCGGCGGCGCAGTTCGTCGAGGCCGCCACCGAGGTTCTTGCGCTGATGGGCAACGACGGCGATCGTGCGGGGGGTTCGCATATCGCCGCCGTTACCCAGATCAGCGGAAGCCGAATCGGCTGCGCTTCTTGCGGCCGAACAGGGTCTGCGCGGTGTCGGCGCCCTGGCGCAGGAGCCGGCTGACCCGGTTCGCTCCGCGGCGGCGCTCGATGCTGTCGCTCAACTTGCGGGCGCCGGCGGCACCCAGCGGAACGAGGATGGCAGTAAGGACGATTTTGCGAGCAAAGTTCCAAATCATGAGTACGGTGTACCCACAATTCAAGATCAGCTCACCGTGTCCCGCATGGCTTGTTCGGCGGCCGCGCTACGGATCACCATGAGGCGCAGTTCCAGCTCGTCGGCGACGATCGAGGCGAGGTGCTGGAGGGCCTTGAGCTGGCGCGGGTTGGCCTCGCGCGGCCGGCTGTCGATCACGTTGACCGTGCCGAGGCGGTACCCGTCGTGGGTCCGGATCGGCGCGGCGGCGTAGAAGCGCAGGCCCAGCTCGCCGCGGACCAGCGGATGTTCGAGGGTGCGCGGATCGACGGCGGCGTTGTTGATCACGTAGACGTCGTCCTGGGCGATCACGGAGGCGCAGAGCCCGGGTTCCTTGCCGACCTCACGGACCCCGGACAGGCCCTGGCAGGCGGCCAGCCACACCCGGTCCTGCTCGACCAGGGACACCGTCGCGATCGGCGTTTCGAAGATCGCGCCAGCTACGAAGGCGATCCGGTCGTACGCGTCCTCGACCGGCTGATCGACCAGCCGGTAGCGGCGTACCGCCTCGAGCCGGGCCTGCTCCTGCGGTCCGACGTTGTCCAGATATTCGTAGGCGTTCGACGACACAGTCATGGATGCAAGCCTATTTTGTGTCGGGCGTCACGCAACTGTTCGAATGTCCAAGTCGCACACCCAGTCAGTCGCCGAGTGGGCGTACCCGGACCTGGGTGATGGCGCGGCCGGTCACCTCGACCACCTCGGCGGTGAATTCGGGCAGGGTCACCGACTCCCCCGGCTCAGTCGGGATGTGCCCGAGCGCGGCCAGCACCATCCCGGCGATCGTGGTGTAGTCGCCCTCCTCCGGCGGGTGGCCGTGGAAGCCGACGTCCGGCAGGTCGTGGATCGGGAACGAGCCGGGCATCAGCAGGGCGCCGTCGGCCTCGCGCACGGTCGCGGCGACGTCCCGGTCGGTCTCGTCGTAGATCTCCCCGACGATCTCCTCGACCAGGTCCTCCATCGTGACGATGCCGTCGATGGCGCCGCGCTCGTCGACGACCAGGGCGAGCGGCTGGCGTTCGCCGCGGAGCTCTTTCAGGGCGTCCGACACCCGCAGGGTCTCCGGCAGGAACAGCGGCGGCCGGGCCACCGAGTCCACCGGGCCGCCGGCGCTCACCAGGTCCCGCAGGTGCACCACGCCGATCACGTCGTCCAGGCCGGCCGGGCCGATCACCGGGGCCCGGGAGTGTCCGCCCTCGATCAGGGTGCGCAGCGCGTCCGGCGCCGGGGTGCCGCTGGTCAGGGTGAGCACGTCGCGGCGCGGCACCAGGATCTCCCGCAGGATCCGGTCGGCGATCTCGAAGGCGCCGGAGATGATCTCCCGTTGCTCGGCGGAGAACTCCTGCTGGGCGGCGACCATGTCGCGGATCTCCTCCGGGGTGACCTCCTCGCGCTGGGCGTTGGGATCGACGCCGGCCAGGCGTACCACCCCGTCGGTGACCTTGCCGAGCAGCCACACCGCGGGCCGGGAGAAGGTGGCGATCACGTCCAGCGGGCGGGCCATCAGCAGCGCCCAGCCCTCCGCGCGCTGCATGGCGATCCGCTTCGGAGCGAGCTCGCCGAGGATCAGCGTGACGAAGGTCAGCACGATGGTGAGCAGCACGGTGGCGACCGGTTGGGCGGCCGAGCCGAGCACGCTGAGGTGCTTCTCCAACGGCTCGGAGAACGATTTGGCGACCACGGCCGAGGACAGGAAGCCGGCGAGCGTGATGCCGATCTGGATGGTGGCCAGGAACCGGTTCGAGTCGCGGCTCAGCCGGGCCAGCACCCGGCCGCCGCGGGACTCGCGCTCCAGCCGGTGCAGCTGGCTCTCCCGGAGGGAGATCACGGCCATCTCACTGCCGGTGAAGACGGCGTTGACCAGGGTCAGCGCCAGGACGAGCAGAACCGGACCGACAAAGCCATCCACAGGTACGCCTTCCGGACTAATACATCATTCCGGACAACCGTAACGCCGGATTCAGCGGTGCTGCTCAGAACCGCGCGAAGGACCGCACCGGCATCCGCGGGCCGAACTTCGGCGCGCCGAGCCCGCCCAGGGCGAACAGCTCGCAGACCCGGCCCCGGTGGCCGCGGAACGGCTCGAGCAGCTCGAGCATCCGCGCGTCGGTGCCCCGGACCTCGCCGGCCAGCGCCCACGCGACCGTGTTCGGGATGTGGAAGTCGCCCACACTGACCGCGTCGGGGTCGCCGAACGCGTACCGGACCGTCTCGGCGGCGGTCCACGGGCCGATCCCGGGCAGCGCGGTCATCCGGGCCGTCGCCTCGGCCGCGTCCACGCAGCGTTCCAGGCGGTCCGCCACCCGGGCCGCGCGCAGCAGCGCCTGGGTGCGGCGCTGCTCGACGCCGAAGGGATGGAACGTCCAGTACGGCGTGGCGGCCACGGCGGCCGGGTCGGGCGGCAGCACCAGATCAACCGGGCCGGGCGCCGGCTCGCCGAAATGCCGGCAGATCGCACGGTACGACCGGTGTGCCTCCTTGCCGGTGACCTTCTGCTCCAGGATCGCGCGCAGCAGACGGGGGAAGAGGAGGTTCGTGGCGGGTAGGCGTACCCCGGAGAAGGTTTTGGCCAGGCGCGCGACCAGCGGATGGCGCGCTGCCAAGGCCGGGAAGGCACTCAGATCATCACGGAGTCCGGCGATCGCGTCCGCGCGGTCGACGATCCACTGCGACCCCGGCCCATGGCCGGTCGCGGTCAGCTCACCACCGGCGCGGGCAAGATGCAGGGTCGCAGGACCATCCGGGGTACGCGCAGCGAGCCAGAAATCGCCGTCCCGAAGCATCCCGCACGGGTCGTGCTTGGGCACCAGCAACGGCCGCACCGAGGCACCGAACCGGTAGTGCTCCGGCGGCGTCAACCGGCGGCTCACCTCGGACGTCACCGCTGAACTATGCCACCGTTCCCGGTCCGAAGAACAGGCCGATGGCCCTGGCCGTCTCCGGGCCAGGGCCATCGGTCGGCGACCGGACACCCGAGAAAGGTCCGGTCACCCGTGCGGAGCCTGCCCGGTGGTGGCCGGGCGGCCTGCCGCGTACACGTCCGGCAGGGGGTAGGACGGTCGACGGTGCCGAAGGGGGGTCCCGGACCGGGCTGGGAGTAGCCCGGTCCGGTTCGGTACCGGCGAAGCGGCAGTGCTCCGCGTCGTTGCTACGCCGGCCAGGTCAGCGGACGCGAACCCGGACCGAGTCGAACGCCGGCGTCTGGTTGGCGCGCTCCATCATCGGGATCCGGTGCGAACCGTCACCCGCCCACGAGGAGCACTGGAACGTACCGGCCTCGGGCAGACCCGGCACCTGGATGTTCACGGTGTCCGGGGTGGCACTGCCCTGGCTGTCCTCGGTCGCGACGAAGAACGCCGGGACCGGGGCGGGGTCCGGAGCGTTGTTGCGGCTCTGCAGGATCCGGCACGCGGTGTGGAAGTGACCGCGGACCAGGCCGTTCTGCAGGACGCTGCTCTCCACGTAGTAACCGCCCTGGCCGGCCGCGAGGAAGCGGTCGCGGATCAGGTTCCGGGTGCTGACCGAGAGCGTGAACGGCTGGTTCACCCGCACCTGGCCCGGTGCCCGGGTGATCAGCAGCGTCGGGTTGTTCGCGGCGGCGCCGACCTCACCGAACTCGGTGGAGACGCACCGGTCGCCACGCTGGAAGCCGTCGTGGTCCTCCAGGTTGGAGGTGTCACAGCTGTTGGTCAGGATGCCGAGGCCGGCGCCCGGAGGCGGCGTGGTCTGGCCCGGGTCGGGCTGGTCCCCGTCCCCGCCCTGGTCTCCGCCCTGATCGCCACCCTGGTCTCCGCCTTGGTCGCCACCCTGGTCTCCGCCCTGGTCGCCACCCTGACCCTCTTCAGCGGGCGGCTGCTCCTGGCCACCCTCGGCGGGCGGCTGCTCCTGGCCTTCTTCGGCCGGCGGCTGCTCCTGACCGCCCTCGGCGGGCGGCGCTTCCTCGCTCGGCTCGGCGGCCGGCGCGGACGGCTGGGCGCCGCCGTTGTTGCCGCCGTTGTTGTTGCCGCCGCCGTTGTTACCGCGGCCACGGCGGGCGTTGGTGGTGGCCTCCTCGGCCGCCTCCTCGTCGGCGACGTTGTTCATCACCCACTGCCGACAGCGGGCCCGCACTTCAGCGGTCGTCGCCACATCGCCGGCGCCGTCATCGGCGTGCTGGGTTACCTGGCCGTTGTTCGTGGTGTACGTGCCCCGCCGTGTTTCCGTGGACAACCGGGACTGGTTCGGTGCGGCCAGGTCGTCACAGGCTGCCAAGGCCCGCTTGGTGGTGCGGTCGGTGCTGGCGTTCGAGACCTGGGTCACGGTCACGATGCCGCCGAACGCAACCAGAGTGGCCGCGACGGCGATGATGCGGCGCCGACCGCTGAACCACGTCGGGGAACTGGCGCGCCGGTACTTGGACCTTCGCATGGGTGACACCTTTCTTGGTCGCCGTGGGCGATGTGATACCTACCGCGCGCGGAAGATGCGCATGGTCGTGATGACCCCGACCACCAGCGCGGCGGCGAGGACGATGAGGATGACGGTGTTGCTGAGACCGGGAACGTTGCCGCCCTCGGTCGCTGCGACGAGCATCTGGTTGTCGACCGGCACCGGTCCCTGCCCGGCCGCCGCCTTCGGAGCGGGCGCGGTGGGCAGTGCGGCGTAGTCGACGATGCCGCTGCTCTCCAGCAGCGTCATGTGGGTCATGACGAACTGGTTGGTCTGCTGGGCCAGCTTGCGGACCGTGTCGCTGCGCGTGGTGGCCCGGATCGTGCCGATGGCCGGGAAGATGTTGCCGTGCGCGGCCCGCAGCCGGTCGATGAAGATCTGGTCGAACTGCTGCGGCGTCCGGGCGTTGCGCATCTCGCTGAGCCAGAACTGCTGGTCGCCGTTGGGCTGGTTCGGCAGGCTGATGCCGAGCTTCTTGCCGGCCGCACGGGTCAGGTTGTCGAGGGCGACGTGCTGCTTGGCGATCTCGGCGCCGATCTTGGCGACCTTGACGTTCTCCGACTTCTCCGCGGCCATGTTGCCGGCCGGGACCTCCCACAGGCCGGCGAGCCGGACCTTGATGACGAAGTCACGGTCGGCGGCGGTCAGAGTTCCGGTGCCGTTGTCGGTGAGGCCGGTATTCGGCGGCACGGGCACTGCGTCTTCGGCGTGGGCGGCTCCGGCCGGCGTCACCATGAACGCCAGTGCGAGAGCCAGGGTGCCGACCAGCCATCGGGGGACACGGCGGGCCTTCATCTCTTCTCCAACCTCCAATGCCACGTGTGTTGCCGAATCGATGAGATTTGTTCGCGACGGTGGAGACCTTGCGAACCAGCGCACGCGATGCGCGGCTTGCGGTAGGTCGCGAACAAACCTCAGTAGCTGTAATCGCTGCCGGAGTCCTCGGCCTCGCCCTCGGCGCCCTCGTCGTCGGCCGGCGGTGCGACCGGCTTCGAGATGGCGGGCAGGCAGGTGAGGTTCTTGGTGCCGTCCGGGTTGATCACGAACCACTTGCCACCGACGTTCTGGCCCTTCCACTGACCCGGCTTCTTGTCGCCGATGTAGCGGTAGAGCGGCCAGCCCTTGAGGGTGAGCTGTTTGGTGCCGTCCGCCCGGGTGACCGTGCCGACCAGGTCAGCGCTGACGCCCTTGAGCTTCGGCTCGCCGTCGTTGGTGAGCGCCGCCGGCCAGATCTCGGCGCAGTCGCCGTTGCAGTTGGACTTCGCCGGGTCGTCCTTGTCGTCGTCGAACCGGTACAGCACGAAGCCGTCCTGGTCCTCGACGACCTTGCCCATCCGGGGGACCTTCGAGCCGGTCAGCGAGGTGGTGGTGAGCTCGTCGCTGATCTCCGGGGTGTTCGCCTCGGCGTCAGCCGGGTCCGCGGGCGCCGTCGCCTCAGCGGTGGCCTCCGGGTCGGCCGTCGCGCCCGGGGAGGCGGCGATGTCGTTCGATGCCGGTTCGGCGGCGTTGCCGTAGTCGGCCGCTTGGTATCCGGCCGGGGCGCAACCGGGCAGTGCTACCACCGCCGCCAGCGCAGCGCCGATGACCATCAACTTCCGCTTGTCCGCTACCACGAGCCCTCCAGCTGATTCTGGCTGCAGCCATTTCCGGGCAGTAGTACGGAGAGGGTGCGAAGTCGGTTGAACATTCGGCGCGATCAAATCAGTAAATTTTCTTTTGAACCTTCCGGCAGACACGTACGTAAGACGAAGACCACTGCGCACGAAAAAGGCCCGGCCGCATCGCGACCGGGCCTATTCGTGTTCGTACGGTTACGGAACGCGAACCAGAGTCTCCCCCGGGCCGGCTTCGGTGATCTCCTGAACCTGGACGTGGGCGATCTCGTCGCGCGGGGTCCCGGTGACCGCCTGAAGCAGCAGCGGGGACGGGTTGGCCGCCGTACCCCAGCCCTTCTCGCCGATCTCCCAGGACGCCACCTGCTCCGAGGTGCCGTCGGAGCGGACCACGACCAGGGCGCACTTCTTCGGGCCGGCGAGGTTGCCGACCGCGAAGGAGATCTGGGTGCCCCAGTCCTTCTTCTCCAGGCCGACGGCCGCGGACACGCCGCTGCGCGGGTCGGTGCCGTCGAACGTCTCACCCGGCAGCTTGGTGCCGCCCAGGGCCACCCCGTCGCTGTTCGGCAGCGGGTCGAGCCGGCTGCTGTCGCCCGTCGCAGTCTGGGCCGGCGGGGTCGACTCCGGGCCGAGCCAGCGGCCACCGGCGAAGAGCGCGCCGATCGAGAGCATGGTGAACACGACCACGGCGGCGGCCAGCGAGTAGAGCCGGCGGCTGTTCGCGCGGTGCCGCTCCACCCGGACCTCGCGGAGCATCTTGTTCAGCACGGCGCCGTCGCGCTCGGACTGCTCGGCGGCGATCAGCGCCTCCGCGTCGACGGTCGCCAGCACGTCGGCCACCTGGACGAACGACTCCAGCTCGAAGGCGCACTGCGGGCAGTCGATGAGGTGGTCCTCGAAGAGCGAGGCGTCCCGGTCGTCGAGTACGCCCAGCGCGTACGACGCCACGTCGAAGTGCTGTTCCTGTGTCATTCGGTCACCCCCCGCTGCTGGAGCGCGGTACGAAGCGCACGCAGGGCGTAGTACACCCGCGACTTGGCCGTGCCGAGCGGCAGGTTCAACGCCTCCGCCGCCTCCGGCACGGTGCGACCGCGGAAATACGTCTCGATGAGGATCTCCCGGTGCGAATGGCTCAACTGCCGGAGAGCATCCGACACGGTCATCGACTGGAGAACCTTGTCGGTCTCGTCGGACGTGGTGGGGAAGCTCTCCAACTCCCGATCGTACGTCTCGGCGGGCCGGGCGTTGGCGCTCCGGTGCTCGTCGATGGCGATCCGCCGGGCGACGGTGACCAGCCACGGGCGCAGCGACTGCTGACCCTGCGCGCCGAGGCGGTGCGCGTTGCGCCACGCCCGGAGCAGGGTCTCCTGCACGATGTCCTCGGCGCGCTGCCGGTCACCGCCGGTCAGTCGCAGCACGAACATCAGCAGCGGTCCCGCGTGCTCTTCGTAGAGCAGCTTGACCAGCGTGTCCTCATGGCTCGGGCTGCTGCTCGGAGCGGCCTCGTGCCGCGGCGCCTGCCGCGGGATCACCGTGCCCTCGTCGCGATGGTTGCCACCGCCGTCGAGAGCCTGCCACCTACCACCGGAGTGTTGCCGCGCCATCACACGCACCCTCTCCGGCGCGAGCCGATACTCGGCCACCGCATGCATCGATACCTCCGCCCGGACCCTTCCCCGTCGCCTGTAGTACGGCTGGGGGGCCCGGCCGGGATCAAAGCCGGCCCGAGAATTTCCGGGGTACTCGGTCTCAACGGTCCTCCGCTGCGATCGTGATCGTGAAGGCGCGCCGGTCGCGGATCACCCTCCGTATTGATCTACGCCGATTCGGACGCCAGGTAAGGCGGAATAATACTCAGTGACAAGGGACCACAGACATGTCCCTGAGAATAATTCTCCCGGAGGCGGGAGAGCGCGATCTCAGAGCGTGAACGGACGATTCCTCAGCGTCGCGAGAGCTGAGTATTGTGTGGTGAATGGTGGGGTGGGAGAACCGTTCGGGGGATGCCTTTATGCCAGTCGGACTCTTTCGGGCGTCACCCGTCCGGGAGCGCTCCCAATTCTGATCTCCCTGCTGGCGGGCTCGGTCGTCACTTTCTGTGCCGATCCGCTGGGCGTTTCCGCGCTCACCGAAACCGTGTCCCAAGTCCCGGGAGCGCTGATCATTTCTTGAGACCTGTGCCATCTTGTGGGATCGTGCACACACCGCGAACCGGTCAACGGCCATGAACCGGTCACCGGCTGCGGGACGTCGCCAGAGCGAGCGCGCGGTGCAGCACGCGGGAATCGCCGAGCATCCCGCGCAGGCGCCGCTCCAGGCCGGCGATCGGCACCAGATTCTGCGGCGCACGGGGATCCTTGTAGGCCGAAGAGGCGAACCGCGGCAGTGTGACCCCCGACACGTCGGCCAGCTCGATCGCCTGATCCGGCGACAGATCCGGCGAACACTCCACCCGGACGATCCCCGACCACGGCGCCCCGGACGAACCGGGCAACCGCAGATACCAGGACCAGCCGCCCCAGACCGTGCCCAGGTGGAACACCGGGGTCCGCTGGCCGGGCCGCAGCCGGGGCACGATCGCCTCCTGCGCGGCCGGCAGGTAGTGCTTCTGCTGGGTCTTCACATACCCGATCGTGCGCGGCAGCTGTCGCCTGTTCCGCAGCGGACCGTCCACGATCAGCAGGTCGGCGCCGTCCGAGCCGCCGTCCCGGGCCGCCGCCGAGATCTCGATCTCCAGGGCGGTCAGCGGGCCCTGCACCGCGGCCGGCAGCTTGCTGGCCTCACCGGTGCCGCTGATCCGGTGCACCTCGTAGCGCACCGAACCGGCCTGCACGTCGGTCGCCGTCGGGCTCGCCGTGAACAGGCCACGGGCCACCCGGGCGCCGGCCAGCTCGGCGATGCCGTTGGCCAGGTCGCAGCGGACCACCCCGGCCGCGTACGAGGCGGCGAGCCCCGCGTAGGACGTGCCGTCGTCCTCCGCCGTCCACAGCCCGGCATCGTTGCGCCGCACCCCGTCGACCAGGAAGACCACGTCCGGCGCCCGGGCCGTGGCGGAGGCGTCGATCGGCGCCCACTCCGCCGCCGGGACCTCGACGTCGAGGTCGACCTGGGCGCTGCTGGACGACCCCGGTCCGTCGCCCTCACCGCCCTCGAACGACGAGCCGTACGACGGGTCCCAGGCGTCGACATACATCCTGGTCACAGGCCGACCCTCTCGACGTACGCCGTCCGCGCGTCCTTGTGCACCTCGAACCGGACCGGCACCCGCTCGGCCAGCGCCTGCACATGCGTGACCAGGCCGACCATCCGGTCGCCGCGGGCCGCCAGGTTCTCCAGGGTGGCGGCGACCACGTCCAGCGTGGCCGCGTCGAGCGTGCCGAAGCCCT
Organism: Actinoplanes sp. NBC_00393; assembly: GCF_036053395.1. NCBI lineage: Bacteria > Bacillati > Actinomycetota > Actinomycetes > Micromonosporales > Micromonosporaceae > Actinoplanes > Actinoplanes sp. NBC_00393. The sequence goes on from NZ_CP107942.1 coordinate 6,829,321, forward strand.
CGTCCAGGACGATCGACTCCAGGCTGGCCGCGGTGGTGCTCATCCCGGCCAGCTGCTCGGACAGGGCCAGCGCCAGGGCGAGCGAGGCCTGGAAGGTCTCCCCGCCGGACAGCGTCCGCACGCCACGCTGCAGGCCGGCGTCGTGGTGGTCGACCACGAAGAACTCGCCCTTGGTGTGGATCAACTCGTACTGCCCGTTGGTGAGCTCCCGCAGGATCCGCGAGGCGCCGTCGACCAGCAGGTCCAGGGCCTCCTCGAGCAGCCAGCGCTCGAAGTTGTTGGCCCGCAGGTGACCGGCGAGCGACTTGGCCACCCGGCCCTCGCGCAGCAGCGCGTCCCGCTGCTCGGCCGCCTCCCGGGCCTGCTGCCGCCGCTCGACCAGGCGCTGCCAGGCCGCCTCGGCCCGCTCGGCAGCCACGGCAGCCGCCCGGATCAGCCCGGCCTCGGCGTCGGCCACCGAAGCACCCAGCTCCGCCGACCGCGACGCCGAGACGCCCGGGCGGGACAGGCCCGGCGCCGGGCCGCCCGGCGGGTCGATTCCGGCCGCGGTGAAGAGCGCGACGATCCCGGTGTAGGCCCGGACCGTCGACTCGTGCGCCGCGGTGACCGCGATCTCCGCCTCGGCCCGCGCGGTCAGCCGGGTCGCGTGCTCCTCCCGGGCCCACTCGACCAGGGTCTGCCAGGCGCCGGCCAGGTCGTCCCGGTCGGCCGGCGGCGGCACGAAACGGGCCAGCCCGTCGCGCACCGAGTCGAACTTGCGCCACGCCGTACGCTGCTCATCCTCCGCGGAGCGGACCGCGTTCTGCGCACGCCGATGCGCGTCGCGGGCGGCACGCACCGCGGCGGTCGCGGCCTCCAGCTGCCGCTGCAACTCGCCGAGATCGGCCAGCCGCGCCTGCACCGCCTCCACCGGCGGCAGCCCGGAGACGGCCGAGCGCACCTCGGCCAGCCGGGAAAGATGATGCTCGTACTGCCCGCGCTTGCGCTCCAGGTCGCTCTCCAGATTGCGGGCCACCGCGTCGCGCTGCTGCCAGCGGGCGGTGGCCTGCTCGGCCGCCTCGCGCGCCGCGTTGCCGGCCGCCTCGGCCAGCCGGACCGCCGACTCGCGGGGCACCTCCGGAACGACCGTGACCGGCTGCTCACAGACCGGGCAGGCGTGGCCGGCGACCAGGTGCCCGCGCAACGCCGTCGCCCGGTCCCGCTGCTGGGCGTCCCGGTAGTCCTGCCGGGCCTGCTCCAGCAGCTGCTGCGCGCCGGTGTGCTCGCTCTGGGCCAGCTCGGCGGCGGAGAGCGCGTCCCGGTACTCCACCTCGGCGACCGAGACCTTGCCGGCGAACCACTCCTCCTGCTCGACCAGCCGGGCCAGCTCGGTGTGCCGGTCCAGCATCAGCCGCAGCGAGCCCGCGTCACCGGCCGCGGCGAGCTCACCGCGTACCTTCTCCTCGGCCTCCTCGGCGGCATGCACCTCACGCGCCGCCTCCTCGGCGGCGGCGCGAGCCGCGACAACCGCGCCGTTCGCCTCGGCCAACCCCGTCGGGGTACGCACGGACGACAGCAGAGCCAACTCCGCATCGACGGTGTCCCTGGTGCCGAGCGCCGCAGTCTCCGCCTCCCGGGCGGTACGCAACCCCGGCACCGCGTCCTCGACCGCCCGGGTCAGCTCGCGCATCCGCTCCAGCTGTGCCCCCGCCGCCTCGACCGCCTCGTCGGTGGCGTCCTCCAGCGCGCCCATCTGCTGCTCGATCACGCCGAGCTTGACCTCGGCCGTCTTGCCCCGCTCGGCCGCCCGGACCTGCACCTCCTCGTAGACGTGCAGGCCCAGCAGGTTGACCAGGATCTGCTGGCGGACCGCCGGTTTGGCGTGCAGGAAGTCGGCGAACTGGCCCTGCGGCAGCACCACACAGCTGGTGAACTGCTCGTAGGGCAGGCCGACCGCGTCCAGCACCGCCCGGTCCATCTCGGCCGGGGTGCCGGCCAGCGCCTCACCCAGGTCGTCCAGGTCCATGCCGGTGTCGAGCTTGCTCACGTCGAAGCCGGGCGGCATCAGCTGCAGACCGGCCCCGGCGGTCTTCACGTTGCCCCGGCCGTCGCGGCGCACCACCCGGGTCGCGATGTACCGGTCGCCGGCCGACTCGAAGCAGAGCCGCACCTTCGCCTCGGCGGCCGACGGGGCCAGCGCGTTGCCGATCCCGCGGGTGCCGCCCCAGCGGGGAACCGTGCCGTACAGGGCGAAACAGATCGCGTCCAGCACCGTCGACTTGCCCGAGCCGGTCGGGCCGACCAGGGCGAAGTAGTCGGCGTCGGTGAAGTCCACGGTGGTCGGCTCGCGGAACACCGTGAACCCGGACAGGTCGAGCCGGATTGGCCTCATTGGTTGCTGCTCACCTCGTCGTACAGCTCGTCGAAGAGCTCGCGGACGCCCTCCTCGGCGTTGCCGCGGCTGTCCAGGTAGTCACCGAAGAGTTCGCGGGGGGAACGGCCGGCCCGCTCCGCCGAACGCGCGCCCGTCCGGTCCGGCAGCATGTCCGGGTCGATGCGCACCTCCAGCGCGTTGGGCAGCAGGTCCTGCACGTCCTCGCGGAGGCCCGGCCGCGGCGCCTCCCGGACCAGGACACGCAGCCAGGCGTCCGGAAGGTTCACCTTGGCCAGCTGGTCGAGCGTGCCGCGCACGGTCCGCAGGGTGATCGCCGAGGTCACCGGCACGTCCCGGACGCGGGCGGCCTGGTCGGCAGCGACGTCCACGATCGCGACCGAGCTGACGTTCTCCTCCTCACCGAAGTCGACGGCGAGAGGGCTTCCGCTGTACCGCGTCGGGCAGGGGGAGATCACCTGCTGTGAGCGGTGCAGGTGGCCGAGGGCGACGTAGTGCGCGTTCTGCGGGAAGACGGTGGCGGGAACCGCGTACCCCATGATGGTGTGCGCCTCCCGCTCGCCGCCGCCGGTGCTCGCGCCGACGATTGTCAGGTGGGCGGTGACCAGGTTCACCACGCCGGTCTCGGCGAACGGCTCGCTGAGTTTGGCGATCAGCCGGGCCACCAGGTCGGCATACGTCTGGTTCGCCTCGGCGGCGGACAAGTCGTACATCTCGGCGGCGCGGATCGCGTAGCGCTGGGAGAGGAACGGCAGGGCGACCAGCCGCCAGCGCTCGCCGCCCTCGGTGGTGCCCTCGATCAGCAGATCCTTCAGATCACCCTTCGGGTACGACCCGCGCAGCTCGATGCCGGCCGCGTCGGCCCACGGCCGCAGCGCGTCCAGCGCCGCGCCGTTGTCGTGGTTGCCGCCGATCGCCACCACCCGCGCGCCGGTCTTGCGCAACGCCGAGAGCGCCCGGGTGACCAGCCTCGTCGCGTCCGCGGTCGGCGCGGCTGTGTCGTACAGGTCGCCGGCGACGATCACCAGGTCGGGCCGCTCGGCCTGGGCGATCTCGATCACCTGGGCGAGCACCTTGGTGTGCTCCTCGAACCGGTTGCGGCCCTTGAGGACCTTTCCGACGTGCCAGTCGGAGGTGTGCAGGATGCGCATCGCAGAACCTTAGTCCCAAGCTAGAAGGGAATGTCGTCGTCCGCAGCTCCACCGCCACTGCCCACGACGGCGAACGGATCGGCCCCTTGCACGATCGAACGCATGGTCTCGGCCGGTGGCGGACCGGACTCCGACTTGCGGGTGGCCCAGGCCGGGAACGGGAACTCGACACAGAGCGGGACCGGGATGTCCGGCTGGTTGACGAACATCGTGCCTGGTCGGGCCAGCAGGGCGCGCTGGCGCATGGCCGGGGGCAGGAAACCGTACTCCGGGCGGGAGGCCTCGGCCGGGTCCAGCCGGCCGACCACCCGGATCGCCGAGTTGGTGACGATCCGGCGCTCGACCTCGCTGGCGGTCTGCTGCGCGCCGATCAGGATCACGCCGAGCGAGCGGCCCCGCTCGGCGATGTCGAGCAGCACCTCCTTGATCGGCGAGGAGCCCTCCCGAGGTGCGTACTTGTTCAGCTCGTCGAGGACGACGAAGAGCAGCGGGCGGCCGGTGCCCGATTTCTCCTTCTCCTCGAACTCGGTCTTCAGCGTCACACCGACCACGAACCGCTGGGCCCGGTCCGGCAGATTGTGCAGGTCGACCACGGTGACCTGGGCGCTGTTGGCGGTCTTGATCTGGTGCGGGCGGCGCGACGCCAGGTCGCCACGGATCAGCCGGGCCAGGTCACGCTTGCTGCCGATCAGCCGCCGCGCGAACGCGTTGACCGTCCCCATGTTGACCGCGCTGCCGGCCCAGGTGGACCGGGTCTCGTCGTCGGTGAGCTGCTCGACGATGTGATCGACCAGATCGCCGTAGGAGCCGATCCGGCGGCCGTCGATGCTGATGCCGCCCTCGGCGGGCACCGCGAACCGGTTCAGATGGGCGGTGACCGAGTGGACCACCATCGTGTACTGCTGGCGCTCGTCGTCGGCGTCGGCGAACACGTATGGCAGGAGCTTGGCGGAGCAGAACTCCTCGAGCGTCCAGTAGAACGAGTCGACCCCGGTCAGGCGGCTGCTCACATCCGGCGCGCCGGAGGAGTCGCCGGCCCGCGGCGGCGCATAGACCCGGACGTCGGCGAAGGGCGAGGCCGGAAGATCCAGCAATTTGTACGCCGCCCGCGTGCTCTCGTCGAGCTTCGTGTTCGGGTGGTCGAGGAAGAGCAGATCCTCGCCCTTCACGTTGAAGATCAGCGCCCGGGCATTCGTCCCGTCCGCCCCCAGCTGACCGGAACGGAACACCGAGTAGAGCAGGAACGTGGCGAAACTCGTCTTGGTGGCCACGCCGGAGATGCCGGAGATCGACACGTGGGCGCCGCGGGTGCCGTCGAGGAAGTCGGCGTTGAGGAAGACCGGGACCCCGTCACGGCCGGTGCCCATCGGGACCCGCCGCTCCATCCGGTCGAAGTGCAGCGCCGCGTCGCGGGCCTCGCCGGACGCCCGGTGCACGATCGCGCCGGGGGCGGGCGGGACATAGAGCTCCGGGTCGACCCGGGTGGTGGTGATCTCGGCCGCTTCCTGGACCATCGCCGGCAGGGTGCCGTCGGCGATGGCGAACACGTCCGAGTCGAACTGGGCGCCCTCGTGCCGGGCCCGCACCTGGGTCACCACGCCGGCGATGGTCACCGGCTCGCGGTCCGGCAGGTCGCGCTTGGTCACCACGACGTCGTCGAGTTGCAGGTAGCTGCCGGGGGTCACGGCCGTCCAGAACTGCAACGGGGTGGCATCAGCTGTACCCAGCACCCGTCCGACTGGGTCCCCCTGCGGGTTGTCATTCAGTTTTCCGCCGCGGAGAGGCACAGTTTCGTCAGACACGCCGATCATCGTGCCTCAGGCGTACGACAAAATGCCCGCGGGATCGGTTGTCCACAACTTCTGGGGTCCATCCACAGAGTTATGCACAAGATATTGATCATCTTGTGGAGGCGCGCGCATACCTCAGGAAGAGCATGTCGTCGCGGGTGAGCACGTGCCGGAGCGTCATCGGGCGAGGCGGCGCCGGCACACCCTGGGCGATCCGGCCCGCCGAGCCGCCCACCAGCAGTGGAGCGACTGTGAGACACAACTCGTCCACCAGGTCGGCGGCGATCATCGAACCCAGCAGGCCCGGGCCGCCCTCGCAGAGCAGCTGGGTGGCGCCGCGCTCGTGCAGGTGCCGGACCGCCGCGGCGAGATCGACCCGGTCGTCGCCGACCTCGATCACCTCGGCGACCTCGCGGACCGGCGAGGCGGGAGCACCGCGATGGGTGAACACGATCGGGCGAACCGGGGCGTCGGCGAAGATCAGCTGCTCCGGGTCGAGGTCGAGCGAGCCGGAGATGATCACCATGAGCGGGAACTCGGGCAGCCCGTGCGCCAGCCGCCAGGCCGGGTCGGGGCGCAGGGCGTCGTACTTCTCGGCCCGGACCGTGCCGGCCGCAACGATCAGCGCGTCGCAGGAGGCCCGCAACAGGTCGAAGATCTCCTTGTCGCCCGGCCCCTGCAGGCCGGCCGACACGCCGTCCACGGTGACCGCGCCGTCCGCGCTGGCGATGAAATTCACCCGCAACGTCGGGTGCGGCTCGCGCGGATACAGTTCGCGCAGGCCGTCCGGGCCGGACGGCCAGGTGTGCAGCGCGGTCACGGGCCGGCCGGACCGGTGACCGGCGGAATCGGCTCGATCTGCCGATGCTGGCAGTCGCACCACGAGCCGCCCCGGCAGTCGTCGTGCCGTCGTTCCCGGCACGCCTGGCAAATCATGTTTCCGACCCTAGCGGCGACGGCTTGACGACCGGGACACGACTGCGCAACCAGTCAGAAACGGCAATTGGGCAGGCTGTACCGGTACGGCCGTCTCCGGCGGTCCGCGACGGGAGGAGTTTCATGTTGCTGCGGGTACGAGTCACCCTGCCGGACCGTCCCGGCGCCCTCGGACAGGTCGCGCGCACCCTCGGGGTGGCCGGCGCCGACATCGTCCAGGTCGTGGTGCTGGAGCGGCTCGGCGGCCGGGCCGTCGACGACTTCACCGTCGTCTGGCCGGGCGCGTCCCGCGTGGAACGCCTCCTCGCCGGGCTCGCCGCGATCCCCGGCGTCCAGGTGGACGGCGTGTGGAAGGCGATCGGCGCACCGGTCAACGGCGGCCACGACGCGGAGCTGCTGGCCCAGGTCGCGGCGAACCCGGTGGACGGGCTGGCCACCCTGGTCGACGCCGTGCCCGGCCTGCTGGCCGCGGACTGGGCGGCCGCCGCGGTGGTGCCGGCCGACTGGGCCGCACGCAACGGTTCCGGCAGTGTCGGTGGCGAGCCCCGGGTGGTGTACGCGAGCTGGCGCGCCCCGTCCCCGCTGCACCTGCCCGAGGTGACCCCGCTGCGGGCCCGCCCGCTCACCGAGCCCGGTGGCGCGCGGTACGCGGTCGCCCCGTTCGGTCGTGGCGGGCTGGTTCTGCTGGTGGCGCGTACCGACGAGGACGACCTGCCCGCCGCCGCGTTCCACGTGACCGAGGTGGACCGGGTCGCGCAGCTCGTCCGCGCTGCCGCCACGATCCTCGGCGACCGGCTGGACCCGATCGGGCAGGCCGCCGCAGCCAATCCGGTGTGACCCGGCCGACCCTGTGTTCTAACCCTCAAATCGCAGGTCAGGCAATATCCGGTTAACACGAACGGGGCACTCTGGAAGACGGGAACAGAGTCGAAAGGAGTGCCCCGATGGCGTTGTGGCGAGTGCGGGCAACGGTTGACGACCGTCCTGGCTATCTTTCCGTGCTGACCGCGAGCCTCGCTCTGCGGTCGGTCAACATCCTCGCCGTCCAGGTGCACACCACCGAGGAGGGCGCGGTCGACGACTTCCTCGTCGACGCGCCGGACATGCTGACCGAGTCGGACATCCTGGCCGCCGTCGTCAAGGGCCGCGGGCGGGACGCGTTCGTGACCCGGGCCGACCCGCAGGGCCTGGCCGACCAGCCGACCCGGGCGCTGGCGCTGGCCGGCCGCCTGTTCCACGAGCCGGATGCGCTCGGCGACACGCTGGCGGCCCTGCTCGACGCGACCGAGGTGCGCTGGCGGCCGGCGGCCACCGCCGACCTGCCCGGTTTCCACGGCGGCCGGATGACGCTGGCCGACCCGGCCGGCGGGGCCTACGAGGTGCTTCGCGCCCTGCCCGCGTTCACCCCGGCGGAGTATGCGCGGGCCCAGGCCCTGGTCGAGGTCGCCGGCGCGGTCCAGCGGCAGCAGCACGAGCAGGTGACCATGCTCCTGCCGGACGGCACTGAGTTGGTGCTCCGGCCGGCCGGGCGAGACGACCTGGCCGCCGTCCAGGAGCTGCACGAGGAGTGCTCGGCCGCGACCCTGGGTCAGCGCTACCTGAGCGGCGCGGTTCCCGACGAGTCACGGCTGCGCCGCCTGCTGGAGCCGGCCGGTGGGGTCACCCTGCTGGCGGTCGCGTCCGGCGGGCGGGTGGTGGCCATGGCCAGCCTGGTGATCGAGGGCGACCTCGGCGAGATCGGGCTCCTGGTGGAGGACGGGTGGCAGCGGCGCGGGCTGGGCACGGCCCTGCTGCGGCGGCTGCGCGCGCACGCCGAGCGGACCGGGCTGGCGGCGCTGGTCGCGCACACCGGGGCGGACAACACGGCCATGGTTCGGGCGTTGCAGCACCTCGGGGCGGACCGGGTGGAGCAGGACGGTCCGGTGGTCAGCGTGACGATGCCGGCGGCCGGGCGGCCGGTCGGCGACGAGACTCCGGCCGCTTCGGCTTAGAGAGCGGACCCGGGCGCGAGCCCGAGCAAGCGAGCGCGAGCCCGAGCAAGCGAGCGCGGGCAAGCGACCCGAACAAGCGAGCGCGGGCAAGCGAGCGCGGGCAAGCAGGCGCGGGCGCGCAGATTCGGAAGAGCCCTGGGCTGAGCTCAGCCCAGGGTCTCGCCGTGCTCCACGCAGGTCGAGCGCCAGCCCGTCGGGACGACCTGCACCTTCATCCGGCGGCGGCAGTGCGGGCAGAAGCGTGGCGGTTCCAGCTCCCGCGCCGCGGCGCACGCCGCGTGGTCACCCTCTGCGGCCGGCGAACCGCACCGGTCACAGAACATCAGAACGTGGCCGACAGCGACTTGACCGGCATCTTCAGGTCCTGGAGCAGCTCCAGGTCGGCGGTGGCCGGGCGGCCCAGCGTGGTCAGGTAGTTGCCGACGATCACCGCGTTGATGCCGCCGAGCAGGCCGTCACGCGTACCGAGATCGCCGAGGGTGATTTCGCGGCCTCCGGCGTACCGAAGAATGGTTCTGGGCATCGCCAGCCGGAAGGCTGCAATCGCGCGAAGCGCGTCCTTGCCCTCGACCACCGGGCGGTCACCGAGCGGCGTGCCCGGGCGCGGGTTGAGGAAGTTGAGCGGCACCTCGTGCGGATCCAGCTCGGCCAGCTGCGCGGCGAACTCGGCGCGCTGCTCGATCGTCTCGCCCAGGCCGAGGATGCCGCCGCAGCAGACCTCCATGCCGGAGTCGCGGACCATCTTCAGCGTCTCCCAGCGCTCCTCGAAGGAGTGCGTGGTCACCACGTTCGGAAAGTAGGAGCGGCAGGTCTCGAGGTTGTGGTTGTAGCGGTGCACGCCCATCTCGACCAGCTCGTCGACCTGCTCCTTGGTGAGCATGCCGAGGCTCGCGGCGACCTGGATGTCGACCGCTTCCTTGATCGCCTTGACGCCCGCGCGCATCTGGTCCATCAGCCGCTTGTCCGGCCCGCGCACCGCGGCCACGATGCAGAACTCGGTCGCACCGGTCGCCGCGGTCTGCTTCGCCGCCTCCACCAGGGAGGGAATGTCCAGCCAGACGGCGCGCACCGGGGAGGCGAACAGACCGGACTGGGAGCAGAAGTGGCAGTCCTCCGGGCAGCCGCCGGTCTTCAGCGAGACGATGCCCTCGACCTCGACCTCGGGACCGCACCACTTCATCCGGACGTCGTGCGCCAGCTGCAGCAGGGCCGGCAGATCCTCGTCGGGCAGACGCAGGATTTCCAGAATGTCCGCCTCGTCGAGTCCGGCACCTGCATCGAGCACCCGGGTCCGGGCCCGGTCGAGGATCTCTGGCATGCCCGTACCCTACAGAGTTCCCAGGCCGGTAGGACTGTCGGTGGTGGGTGGTAGTTTGCCCTTCTCGTGATCTCTGGGGGTGTCTTGGCGGACTGGTTGGAGGCGCTCGACCGCCTGGCCCGCGAGCGGGCCAAGGCGGGACTCACCCGTCAGCTGCGGCCGCGGGCCGCCGGCGATGCCGTCGTCGATCTGGCGGGCAACGACTACCTCGGCCTTTCCGGTCACCCCCGGGTGGTTGCCGCGGCACGGCAGGCGATCGAGGCGTACGGGTTGGGTGCCACCGGATCCCGTCTGGTCCGCGGTTCGACCGAGGCGCACGCCGCGCTGGAGGAGACCCTCACCACCTGGATCGGTACGGAGAGCGCGCTCCTCTTCTCCTCCGGCTACCTCGCCAACCTCGCTGTCATCCGCGGTGTCGGGGCGGTCTGCGACCTGGTCGTGTCGGATGCCTACAACCATGCCTCGCTGATCGACGGCTGCCGGATCTCCGGGCTGCCGGTGACGGTCGCACCGCACAACGACCCGGCCGCCGTCGCCGCCATCCTGGACGCGCATCCCGGCCGCGCCGCCGTGGTGACCGAGTCGGTCTTCTCCGTCGACGGTGACCTCGCTCCCCTCGCCGAGCTCCACGCGGTGACGTCGTCGCGGGGCGCGCTGCTGATCGTCGACGACGCGCATGCGCTCGGTCTGCTCGGCCCGTCGGGTTCCGGTGGGGTGGCCGCGGCCGGCCTCGCCGGGCAGCCCGACGTGCTGGTCACCGCGACGCTGTCCAAGTCCCTGGGCGGGGCCGGTGGTGTGGTGGCCGGGCCGGCGGCGTTCGTCCGGCATCTGGTCGACACCGGCCGCACCTTCATCTACGACACCGCGCCGCCGCCGGCCGTGATCGCCGGCGTGCTCGCCGCGGTCGAGGTCACCCGGGCCGCCGACGACCTGCGGGCGGTGGTGGCCGGCCGGGGCGCCGAGATCACCGGGCGGCTGCGGGCGGCCGGCTTCGCGGTGCGGGATCCGGCGGCCGGGGTGCTCTCGGTGCCCGCTCCCGGCCCGGAGGCGGCGCTGGCGTGGGCCGGTGACTGCCGGGACCGCGGGGTCGCGGTCGGCTGCTTCCGGCCACCCTCGACACCGGACGGCAGCTCGCGACTGCGGCTGACCTTGAACGCGGGCGTGCCCGCTACGGACTTCACCAGAGCCCTGAACGTGATCGTGGAGTGCGCACCATGACCGCAGACCCCCCGGAAATGTCCTATTACGCCGGTATCTCGATGGTGCCGCCGCCACGGGCGGCCCAGAGCCGTGGGCACGGGTTGCCGTTGGGGCCGCCGCCCACAGCCAGGGAGACCGATGAGGTGGACCCGTTGCTGGCGCATGGTGGAGGGAAGCCGGCCTTGCCTGTTGCGCCTTCCTCCGTTGAGGCTGCTTTGCCCGCCGGCCCCGAGTCGCCCGCCGGGACCGATTTCCCTGCTTCGGGCACCGAGCCGACCCGGCCCGATTCGCCCGATTCGCCAGCCGGGGCCGATTCGCCCGCCGGGTCGGCGCCGCCTGCCGAGCCGGCGCCGCCCGGGCTCCCTGTCGAGCCCGCCCCGCTCGCCAATCCGACCGAGCCCATCGCGGAGCCCTTCACCGAGCCCACCGCGGAGCCCTTCACCGAGCCCACCACGGAGCCCATCGCCGAGGCCGAAGTGGACGGCGAAGCCCTGGTCGAGGAGATCGACACCGAGCTGGCCGCCCAAGCCGCCACCACCGCCACCCAGCCCGCCCCCAGCCGCCCCGAACGCGACGAATGGCACGGCATCGTCCTGGTCACCGGCACCGACACCGAGGTCGGCAAGACCATCTCCACCGCCGCCATGGCCGCCGCCGCACAGAGCGCCGGCCTCCGCGTCGCCGTGATCAAACCCGGGCAGACCGGCACCGTCACCGGCGCGCCCACCGACGCCGAGGTGATCACCCGGCTGGCCGGGCCGGCCACCGTGCGCACTCTCGCGGAGTACCCGGAGCCGCTCGCCCCACTTGCCGCCGCGAAGGTGGCCGGGGTCGCCGCGCTGGATCTGTTCGACGTGGTCGACGCGATCCGGGCCGAGGCCGAGGACCACGACCTGGTGCTGGTGGAGGGTGCCGGCGGGCTGCTCGTACCGATGGGGTTGCGCCCCTCCGGCGAACCCTGGACCTTCGCCGATCTGGCCACCACGCTCGGCGCCAACATGATCGTGGTGGCCCGTGCCGGTCTCGGCACGCTCAACCACACCGCGCTCACCCTGGAGGCGCTGAACCGGCGCGGCGTCCCGGCCCGGGTGATCCTCGGCGCCTGGCCGGCCGAGCCCGAGCTGGTGCACTGGGCCAACCTGAGCGAGCTGGTCCCGCACCTGGTCGGCGCCCTGCCGGCGGGCGCCGGGTCGATGGATCCGGGTGTGTTCCGCCGGTCCGCGCCGGGCTGGCTCACCCCGCTGCTGTACGGGGTTCTGGACAATTGGCGCGTCTGGGCGGAGGAGGCGGGTTAGGGCAACACCCGGCACAATTACTGTGCCGGGAGGTGGTCCACATGCAGACTGGCGGCGTGGCTTTCACCCTGACGATCGATTGCGGCGGCGGCGGCATCAAAGGGTCGGTGCTGGACGAGGCCGGCACGATGCGGGCGCACCCGATCCGAGTGCCGACACCGTATCCGTTACCGCCCGACCTCTTCGTCAAGACCTTGGTGAATCTCGGTGAACAGCTGCCGAACGCGGATCGGGTCACGGTCGGGATGCCCGGGATGATCCGGCACGGGGTGGTGGTGGCGACCCCGCACTACGTGACCCGCAGCGGGCCGCGGACCAAGGTGGATCCGGAGTTGGTCGAGGCCTGGCGGGGCTTCGACGCGCGTACCGCGCTGGCTGATGCTTTCGGCCTGCCGACGCTGGTGCTCAACGACGCCGAGGTGCACGGCGCCGGCGTGGTCGCGGGCACCGGCTGCGAGCTGGTTCTAACGCTCGGCACCGGGCTGGGCTGCGCGCTCTTCGACGGTGGCGAGCTCGCCCCGCACCTGGAGATGTCCCAGGCCCCGGTGCGCTGGGGGATGTCCTACGACACGTACATCGGTGAGCACGAACGCCGCCGCCTGGGCGACGCGCTCTGGTCCCGCCGGGTCCGCAACGTGGTCGAGGGCCTGCGGCCGGTCTTCCTCTGGGACCGGGTCTATCTGGGCGGCGGCAACTCCCGGCTGATCACGCCGGCGCAGCTGGCCCGGATGGGCGATGATGTCGTCGTGGTGCCGAACACCGCGGGCATCGTCGGCGGCGTCCGCGCCTGGACCCTCGGTCAGGTGCGATGAGGCCGGACGCCGTTCTGCTCGATTTCGGCGGCGTCCTGGCTGACGCCCCGTTCCGGGCCGACCCGCCCGAGCTGGTCCTGCGGCTGTACAACCTGATCCAGGGCGCGCTGACACCCGGCCAGATCCAGCGTTCGCTCATCGACGGCGCGGCCGCCTATGCCCGCTGGCGCGACGAGGACTGGCCCGACGAGCTGCCACAGGCCGAGGTCTGGGAGCGTTTCGTGATCGCCGACTGGCCTCGGCTGGCGCAGATCCGGGTGCGCGGCGCCGTACCCCGTCTCAGTTACGACTGGGCCTGGCGCGACAGCTGGACCCTGCGGCCCGGCATCGCCGAGGCGCTGACCGGCTTCGCCGAGGCCGGCATCCGGTTGGCGGTGGTCAGCAACACCCTGTGCGGGGCCGCGCACCGCGACTACCTGACCAAGGCCGGCGTCGGCCGCCTCTTCACGACGCAGATCTACAGCGACGAGGCCGGCGTCCGCAAACCCAACCCGCAGATGATCTGGAACGCCACCGACGTCCTCGGCGTCTCCCCCACCGCCTGCTGGTTCGTCGGTGACAGCCGCCGCCGCGACATCCTCTGCGCCCGCCGCGCCGACATCGGCAAGGCCGTCCTCATGCCGTCCGGCCGCGACGACCCGGACGCGGAATCGCCATGGCCGGCCCCGGACGCCGTCGTCATGGACGGCCACGCTCTACTCGGTCTGCTCTAAGAACCCGCCGTCACCTGCCAGACCGTGGTCCGGCGGACCGGGACGCTCTCCAGCTCCTCGTTGACCGGGACGTCGTAGACAGCTCGCTGAATGAGGCCGGTCGGCAGGTAGGCGCGGCCGGGGTCGCCGACCAGGACCAGGGAGCCGCGGCCGGCGGCGCGGCGCAGGAAGGGCAGGACCCGGCCGGCCATCTCGCGGCTGTAGAAGACGTCGCCGGCCAGCACCACCCCGTACCGGTCGTCGGTGTCCAGCAGGTCGGCCTCCACGGTCTCCACCTGCACGCCGTTGACCTCGGCGTTGGCTCGGGCCGCGGCCAGCGAGAACGGGTCGATGTCATTCGCGGTGACCGGCCGGGCCCCGGCGCGGGCCGCCGCGACCGCCACCAGGCCGGATCCGGTGGCCAGGTCGAGGACGCTGCGGCCGGCGACCAGGTCCGGCTCGTCGAGGATGTGCCGGGCCAGGGCCTGCCCGCCGGCCCAGGCGAATGCCCAGAACGGGGGCGGCTGCGACGTACCGCCCACCTCGGTGGCCTCCCAGAGCGCGATCGGCTCCTCGGCCTGGCGAAGAGTGATCTCCGGGACAAACGGGACCGGCGCCGGAACGGTGTGGGCGCGCACGAACTCGAGAGGCACCTCCCGATTGTGCCGCTATCGCTCAGATCATTGGCTGCCGGGCCGATCAGGCCGATATCGGGGTAGCTCGGGAGGGAGCAGGATGCCGACACGGTGGCCCGCCGCCCTCTTCGGCGCCTGGATGGCGGTGCTCGCCCTCGTCGTGGCCCTGCAGCCCGGCCTGGAGATTCCGCTGCGCCTGATCGCCGGGGGATCCACGGTCGCGGTGATGGCCGTCGGAATCCGCCGCAGCCGGCCCGACGACGTACGCCCATGGTGGCTGCTCGCCGCCGCGGTGGCCCTCTCCGCCGCCGGTGGCGCCGCGTCCGAGGCGCCGTCCTTCATCACGAACTGGCTGCTCTGGCTGGAACCGGCCGGCACCGCTCTGCTGCTGCTCGCGTACGTGATCCTGGCTGTCGCCCTGGCCGGCTTCGTCAGCCGCCGCACCAACTCCGCCCGGGACCACGCCGGCCTGCTGGACGCTCTCACCGTCACCTCCGGGGTGGCGCTGCTGATCTGGACGTTCGTGATCGGGCCGCGGGTGGAGGGCTCGGTCGGCGACGGCTGGACCGGCCTGGCCATGCCGGTGGCCGACCTGCTCTGCCTCGGCCTGCTGATCCGGCTGGCCACCATGCCCGGCCGGCTCGTCGCGCCCGGGCACTGGCTCGGCGCCGGCGTGTTCGCGATGCTGGTCGCCGACGTGGCCCGCCAGCCGGTGCTCGGTCACCTCGCCTTCTACGCTGCCGCCGGGCTGGCCGCGCTGATCCCGTCGATGGCCGAACTGACCCGCCCGTCCGAGGTCCCGCCTTCCGAGACCAGCCGGAGCCGGCTCGCGCTGCTCGCCGTGGCGGCGCTGGTCGCGCCGACCGTGCTGGTGGCCAAGATGTTCCGGGACGGGCAGGTCGCCGGCCTGACCACGGTGGCCGCGCTGAGCATGCTGATGCTGTTGCTGGTGCTGGCCCGGATGGCCGGCATCATGACCAGTCACCGGCAGGCGATGGCCCGGGAACGGGCCCTGCGCGGGGCGTCCGCGGCGCTGGTCTCGGCAGTCGACGCCGAGGCCGTCGGACTCGCGGTACGCACGGCGGTCGCCCAGCTTCTCCCCGGCGACGTGCCGCACGGGGTGGTGCTCGCGATCGCGATCACCCAGGTCGAGCCGCAGTCGCCGGAGGCCGTCGCGCAGGCGGCCGTGGACCGGGCCACCGGTACGGCCGCCCGGCTGGTCACCACCCGCGACGTGGACTGGGCCGTCGCGGTACGCCTCACCCAGTTCACCAAGACGCTGCGCTGCCCGATGGTGCTCATCGACCGTCCCGGCGGCGACCCGCTCGTCGGTGTCCTGCACGTCGGCGCCCCGACCTGGGCACTGCTCGAGCTGCAACGGTCGGTGGAGGTGCTGGCCGGCCAGGTCGCCCTCGCGCTGGAACGGATCGCGCTCGGTCACGAGGTGGCCCGGCGCAACAGCGAGACCTACTTCCGCACCCTGATCCAGAACACCGCGGATGTCATCCTGATCGTCGACGAGCAGGACCGGATCCGGTACGCGAGCCCGTCCGCGGTCGGCGTGTTCGGCGGCGACCCGACCGGCGCCGAACTGCCCGAGGTGATCCACCCCGGCGAACGCAACCGGCTGGCCGAGGTGCTGACCGCGGTCCGCAGCGGCGACCAGTCGCAGGAGCAGCTCGACTTCCGGGCCCGCGGGAACCGGCGTACCGAGGTGCTCCTGGAACTGCACTGCCGGGACCTGCGGGCCGAACCGACCGTGGCCGGGCTGGTCATCACCATGCGGGACGTCACCGAGCAGCGCCGGCTCGAGCAGGAACTCATCCACCAGGCGTTCCACGACGCGATGACCGGGCTGGCGAACCGGGTGCTCTTCAACGACCGCCTCAAGCACGCCCTGGCCCGCGGCGCCCGGGACGGTTCAGTGGTAGGTGTCCTCTTCATCGACCTGGACGACTTCAAGATCGTCAACGACACGCTGGGCCACGCGGTCGGCGACCAACTGCTGATCGAGGTCGCCAACCGGATCGCCGGCGCGCTGCGGGCCGACGACACCGCGGCCCGGCTCGGCGGTGACGAGTTCGCCGCCCTGGTGGAGAACGTCAACGACCCGGGCGCGGTCGAGGAGACCGCCAACCGGATCCTGGCCGCCCTGGCCCCGCCGATCATGACCGACGCCAAGCCGCTGCACGCGGTCGCCAGCATCGGCATCACCACCACCCCCGAGGCGAACGACGCCGACGAACTGCTCCGGCAGGCCGACCTGGCCCTGTACGTGGCCAAGGGCGCCGGCAAGAACCAGTGGCGCCGCTACCAGGCGCGCCTGCACAACGAGATGGTGGAACGGCTGGAGCTGCGCTCGGCGCTCGACCACGCGGTGAACGAGGGCCATTTCCTGCTGCACTACCAGCCGATCGTCGACCTGGCGTCCGGGATGGCGGCCGGCTTCGAGGCGCTGGTCCGCTGGCACCACCCGAAGCACGGCGTGATCACGCCGGACCAGTTCATCGAGGTGGCCGAGGAGAGCGGCCTGATCGTGCCGATGGGCCGCTGGGTGCTGGAGGAGGCGCTGCGCACCGTCGCCGAGTGGCGGCGCATCCTGCCGCCGGGCCAAGCTCCGTACGTGAGCGTCAACGTCTCCGTCCGGCAGTTCCGGGAGAGCGGGTTCCTCGACCAGGTGCGCAACGCGCTGCAGCACACCGGGGTGCCACCGCAGGGCCTGATGCTGGAGATCACCGAGACGATGCTGGTCAAGGACGACGAGCAGGTCTGGACCAACCTCGCCACGCTGCGCGAGATGGGCATCCGCATCGCCATCGACGACTTCGGCACCGGGTACTCGTCGCTCGCCTACCTTCGCCAGCGCCCGATCGACATCGTGAAGATCGACAAGACGTTCATCGACGACATGGTCACCAGCCAGCAGCCGTTGGCGCTGGTCAGCGGCATCGTCAGCCTGGCCCAGTCGCTCGGCCTGACCGTGGTCGCCGAGGGCATCGAAAGCACCACCCACCGCGAGCTGCTGGTCCGGATGGGCTGCCCCCTGGGCCAGGGCTACCTCTTCTCCAGCCCGCTGGGCCCCACCGAGGTCCTGGCCTGGATGCGCGGCCCCCAGCCCCTCGCCGTCTGACCGCCGCCGCGCGCCCTCGCCGCCCGGCTTCGTTGTCGGCGGGCCTTTGCCCGGTCTCCACGTGCCGTTTCCCGGCGGGGGCGCTGGGGCCTGGACCACCTGAGTGGTGGCTTCGTAGTGCAGGGAGGTGTAGCTGGGTTTGGGGGCGGCGTCGCGCGTACCGGAAATGGTGGGATTCAGTAGGGGTTTCCGGTGCCGGGCAGGCGGCCTCGCAGGAGACCGCCCATGCGGCCGGGCAGGTCGGGGTCGGCGCGGAGCGGCGGGCTGTCGGTGTGAGCGCGGCCGGCCAGGCCCGCGACCAGCTCGCGCAGCGCGGCCACCGCATCGGTCTGCGGGCGCCAGCCCAGCTCGGCCGCCGCACGGTCGCAGCTCATCAGCGGCGCTTTCAGCGCCAGCCGGACCCAACCCCGATCCACCGGCTGCAGCCGCAACCACCAGCTGAGCGCGGCGGCGCCCTCGAGCAGAAGACCAGGAACAGGCAGGGGTACGCCGTGGAAAGCGTCCCCGACCACCCGCGGATCGAGCACCGGGCCGGCCGCGATGTTGAAGGCGCCCCGCACGTCGGCCCGGAGTGCCCGCACATAGGCGTCGGCGACGTCGTCGGCGTGCACCGCCTGCATGCGCAGACCCGGATGTTGCGGCAGCAGCGGGATCCAGCCGAAGCTGAGCAACCGGGCGGGCAGCAGCGGTCCGGCGAAGTAGCGGCCGATCTCGGTGCCGGCGTCCCGCTGGAAGATCAGGCCGGGCCGCAGCCGGACCACCCGCAGCGTCGGGTGGTCGCTCTCGATCTCGTCGAGCATCCGTTCCACGAGTGACTTGTGGCGGCTGTAGGACGATTCCGGCACGCCCGTGCGCAACCAGGTCTCCTTGACGAACGCCCACTTCGGCCCGGGCGCGTAGACACCGACCGACGAGGCGTGCATGATCGCCGGCACGCCGGCCCGCACGACAGCCCGGAAGACGGAGCGGCTGCCCAGCACGTTCGTCCGGTACAGCCGCTGCTGGTCGTGACTCGGCTGAATCTGCCAGGCCAGGTTCACCACGGCGTCCGCGCCGGCGAAGATCTCGGCGAGGCGGTCGGTGGCGTCGTCGGCGCCTACATCGACGGTGTGCCAGGGGATGCCGGGATTGTCCGGTGCGCGGCGGGACACACCGACGGGTTCGACGTCGGGTTCGGTGGCGCGGAGGCGGCGCAACAGGGCTGTACCGGCGTTGCCGCTGGCTCCCACGATCACTACACGCATGGGGTTTCGCGTACCCAGCAGGGTGGGCTTGAACCGCGGTCGGCATTCTGGCCTTGGTGTGCGCGTTGCAGGTCGCCGGGTTCGGATGCCTTTTCGGCGTGCGGCGTCGATCCCACGTTCTGCGTCCTCGCGCTGGGACGGCGTCGGCCCCGTGGTCCGCGTGCCGGTATTGCCAGGGCGGCCCTCCCGACCCAGCCCCGCGGCCCGGGGTGACCGCTTCGCGCCCACCCACCTTCTGCGACCTGGCGTTACCAAGCGGCTACACATTTCTGTGGTCCGGGGTTATCGACGGGCGGCGCCGCCTCAAGGGTTCGCGATCCGGCGTTTTTGCCTCGGCTGCGCGGCCTTCCTTCTTCTTGTTTCGGCCCCGGCCGGTCGGGTTCGGGTTTCCGCGGTTCGGGCCGGGCATGCGTTCGCGGAGTTCGCCGCCGACCGCGGCGCGTCGGTCTGATGTTTTCGGCTGCCGGCTGGATTTCGCTATCCGGCGTCCTTCGCTATCGATCCAGGTCGCTGCTGGTTTCGTGCGCCGCCGGCGTTTCCACGTCAGCCCGGCCCCGGCCTGCCCGGTTCCGCAACACGCCGGACGGCGCCGCCGGATCCGTCCCGGCGGCGCCGTCCGGCGTCGCATCTTCATTTGCTTGTTGCGTTGCGCTCGGCGCTGCCTCAGATCCGTTGCGGGCTGCGGCGTTGCGCCTGCGACTTCGATGCAGCGTCGCACCCATCGCTTGCTGCGGTGATGCGTTATCGCTTGCTGTGGTAGGCCTCGACGACGTGACTCGGGATCCGGCCACGCTCGGACACGTTGTGCCCGTTCTTGTTGGCCCACTCGCGGATGGCCTGGTTCTGGTCGCGGCTGGACCGGCTCGTCGCAGCCGGAGCGGCCCGCCGGGCGGCGGCCGGAGCACCACCGTTGCGGCCCAGCCGGGTCGCAGCGGAGAGGAACGGTTCCAGGGCCTTACGCAGCTTGCCGGCGTTCTTCTCGGACAGGTCGATCGTGTAGTTCACGCCGTCGAGCCCAAATTCAACGGTGCGGTCGGCTTCGCCTCCGTCGAGGTCGTCGGTGAGAAGGGTAATTATCTGCTTGGCCATGTGTGTGTCGCTCCTACAGCGATGTCATTCGGGTGACAGTTGCGCCCGCGCGGAGTTCTCAGCCGCGAATGGTCGTCGTCACATTCATTCTGGCGCGTTCGCGGTATCCAATGCAAATTGTGCGTTCTGGCATGTCGCAATTGCTGGGGGTGACTGATCCCCGAACTCGTTTTCAGCACCGTGAATGCGCGCCCCCTTCACCTGTACGCCGGCCGGCGCTGCCAGGCAGGGTTCGCGTTGCTACTGACAGTCAGTTCGGCTCGGCCTGTTCCGGCTGATCTCCGTTCGCACAGCCTTGCCTCGCAATCGCAAGCAGTCGAGGCACGGGCCGACGGGGAGCGGAGTCAGTGAGCGGCCAGCATCAGACGGCAGGGGCCAAGCGCAATCGCAGCGGCGTATCGCCGGGACGCCCGGACGGCTGCACTGCTCCCGCTATGCGCCCAGGTTCGACTCCAGTCCCGCTATCTGCCCAGGTTCGCCTCTCGGCGCGCTATCTGCCCAGGTTCCACTCCAGGCGCGCCGGATAACAGCACTTCGGCTCCACTGTCTGCGGAGATCCGGCTCCGGGCACGCTCGGACAGCGTCCAGTCCCCGTTATCTGTCGAAATCCAGCCCGGCAGGGCAGTGGCCATCTGGCGGCGCGCGTCTCCTTGGAACGCGCGGTCTCCTTGGAACGCGCGGTCTCCTTGGAACGCGCGGTCTCCTTGGAAGAGGTCAACGCCTAGGTACTGGGTGCGGTGCCGACCTGGCTTGACCGCGAAGGGCTCGGAGATTCGTGCTGCGCCAGCACCGCCACGCTGAAGGCCGTCGCCCGAACCACGAGTCGCGCCACCCCGGCGAACGGCCGCAAGGGGCCACCCACGGCGCCTGGGTTCGCCCACTGCGAACAGCACTGTCGATCAGCTGCTGCAAGGGTGTAAGCATGTAATCAAGTAATTCAAGGGTTATGGGAGGTTGGAATGCGCCTTCGAGTTGCACCGCCCGGTGGGCGGTCCGAGCCACCCAACGCTGACGACGCGGCCGCCTGGGTGACCGGTGCGGTTCCGGACGGATGGTTCACCGAGCCGCCGGAAGTCGTCGTGGATCGCGACGAGATCATCATTTGGGGCCGGCTGCCACGGCCCGAACTGGCTGCCGATGCGACCGATGCGGATCAGGCCGCTGGTCAGGCCGGGCGGATCGCCCAGTTCCGGGAGGACACCCGCGACGCCCGGATCCGGGTCGCCCGCCAGGTCGAACACCGCTACCAGCGCAAGGTCGCCTGGGGCATCCGCTGCGGAGACGCTTCCGAACTCTTCACCCACCTCGCCGCGCCGGTGATGACCCGGCTGCGCCAGCCCGAACGGCAGATCCTCGACACGCTGGTCGACTCCGGCGTGGCCCGTTCCCGCTCGGAAGCGCTGGCCTGGTGCGTGAAGCTGGTAGGCCGGCACACCGAAGACTGGCTCGGCGAGCTACGCAGTGCCATGACCAGGGTCGACGAACTACGCAGGCAGGGCCCGAACGCCTGACCTGCCGGCATCGAGCAGAGCGGAAACGCCGGCTACCGCCTTCGGTAGCCGGCGCCTCCGACGGCCCCGCAAGACTCCTGACAAGCCGACGGAAAGTCACGGCCCCGCGGGACCCCTGACAAGCCGACGGAAAGTCGCGGGCAGGAACGGGGCAGCGTCAGGCAGCACCGAGGGGTTCGGCGAAGCTCGGACGAGCAGGAACCCAGGTGACGCCGACAGGCTCGGCGAAGCTCGGGGCCAGCAGGAACCCAGAAAGCGCCGACAGGCTCGGCGAAGCTCGGGGCCAGCAGGAACCCAGGTAACGCCGACAGGCTCGGCGAAGCTCGGGCGAGCGGAGAACATGGCTGGCGACGCCGGGTGGGCACCGGTGGGGAGCGGATGGCTGAGGCGGCCGTAGGGTGATCTACGTGCTGCGTGAGGTCACCGCTATTCGGTATGTCACCCCGCTTCGGGAAGGGGGCTCGCTTCCCGGCGTCGTCGAGGCTGACGACTTCGGGACGTATGTGGTGAAGTTCCGCGGGGCCGGGCAAGGGCCGCGGGCTCTGGTGGCGGAAGTGATCGCCGGGGAGCTGGCGCGGCGGCTCGGGCTGCCGGTTCCGGAGCTGGCCCGGGTGGAGCTCGATCCGGTGGTGGCGCGGGCTGAGCCGGACGAAGAGGTTCAGGAGCTGATCAAGGCCAGCGCCGGCGGGAATCTGGGCATGGATTTCCTGCCGGGGGCGCTCGGGTACGACCCGAACGCACACCCCGTCGAAGCGGGGCTGGCCAGCCGGGTGCTGGCGTTCGACGCCTTCGTCGAGAACGTGGACCGCAGCTGGCGTAACCCGAACCTGCTGATCTGGCACGGCGACCTCTGGCTCATCGACCACGGGGCGACCCTCTACTTTCATCACAACTGGCCGCGGGCGGCGACCGCGGTGCACAGGGCGTATCGCTGGGATGATCATGTGTTGAAGCCCTACGCCACACGGCTGGCCGAAGAGGGCCCGGCCCTGGCGGCGCGGATCACGCCGGCGCTCCTCGAGGAGGTCCTCGCGCTCGTTCCCGACGAGTGGCTGGATGACGAGGGCACCCGGGACGCATATCTGAACCACCTGTCGCAGCGCGCGGCCCAGCCGGAAGCGTGGTTGCCGTGATGGCGCCCTACGAGTACGCGATCATCCAGGCCGTCCCACGGATCGAGCGCGGTGAGCTGATCAACGTTGGCGTGTTGCTCTACTGCCAGCGGCATGAATTCCTCTCTGCCCGCACCCATCTGGACGAGGACCGGCTGCGCGCGCTGGACCCGGCCGCCGATGTGCCGGCCATCCGGGCCGCCCTGGAGTCCTGGGCGCGGACCTGCGCCGGTGGCGGCGCCTCCGAGCAGATGCGGCTGGGCGAACGCTTCCGCTGGCTGGTCGCGCCGCGCAGCACAGTGCTTCGCGCCGGGCCGGTCCACATGGGCCTGGCAGCGGACCCGGCCGCCGAGTTGGAGAGGCTCGTGGACCTGCTGGTCCGCTGACCACCAAACGGAAGCCGAGCCAAAGCCGCCCACGGAACAAAGCACGAGCGACAAAGGCCAAGGTGGCGAGCCCAGGGCGACAAGGCTCAGGTGGCAAGCCCAAGGTGAAAAGGCCCAGGTGGCGAGGCCCAGGTGGCGAGCCCAGGTTGAAAAGGCCCAGGTGGCGAGCCCAGGATGGCAAGGCCAAAATGGCGACGCCAAGGTGCCTAACGAGACAACGCGGCCAGGGCCGATGGCTGGGCGCAGAAACGTCAGCGCGCCCAATGTCAGGACATGGTCGAGGTGCGCCGGACCAGGTTGACCGAGGCCCGGACGCCGCGGGGCGAATGGCAGACGACCGCATCACCCGGGTGGAGCCGCGGGTCCTCGGTATAGCGGACCACCAGCTTCTCCTCAGCGACCCGGTCCCCCGCGTCCGCCGCCAGCAACAGCTCCGCGAGCTCGTCCACCAAAGCCAGCTCGACCGGCTGCCACGGCGGCAGATGCGACCAGGCGTCCTCGAACGACCGCCCGGCCATCTGATCGGCCAGGTCAGCTGTGTAGCCCCACGTGTCCCAAAGCAGCAACTCGTCGCCCATCCGGTGGGCCAGCTCGGTCAGCACATACTGACCGATCATGCGGGAGCCGCCGATGGGATGACCGGGCCCCACCCCGTACGTCGAGGGGTCGTCACCACCGCGGCAGGCCAGCCAGGACTGCGCCGCCGTGCGCAGGCCGCCGGAGCCGAGTGGGACGTCCGCGACGTCCACCGGGAAGCCGGCCGCGGGGTCCAGTTGGGCGTCGACGGCGACCCATCGGGCACCGTCGTGATACTCCGCGATCACGTGGTCGGTGTGGAAGCCCTCATCCAGGTAGTCGGCGAAACCGACCCGGCTGCGCGCCGGCACGCCGTGAGCCCGCAGGGCCGCCACGGTCAGCAGCGTGAAGTCCCGGCAGCAGCCGACGATCCGCTGCTCCGCCGGCCGGGGCGCGTCGAGCGGCGCGGTGAACCGGGAAGCGTCCGCGTCGAGCATGCGATCGACCCAGCGGCTGTCGATCTCGGCGAGCCGGGCGGGGGAAAACGGCAGGCCGGAGGCCCGATAGTGCACGACGAGGTTGCGGACCACGGCCGCGATCCCGTTGACGTCGTCGGGCAGAGCGGTGAGCCGGGCGAGATGGTGCCGCGGATCGGAGTAGGCGGTCTGTCGCGTGTAGTCCATGAACTTCACCCTTCGATCGGTTGTGCGACGTGCGCGAACGGGTCGCTTCCGCTGAGCCGCTCCCACGAGTCGAGGTAGATCTCCCGCGGCGAGGCGGCGAGAAGGTGACCGGCCGCGGAGACGTGCGCCCAGACGGCCTCATAGGCCTGGGCGATCCGCGGGAAGAAGCAGTCGTCCCGGATCACCACGGCGTAGGCCATCAGCTGCTCCGGCTCCATCCGGATGGTGAGCCGGCCGACCGGCTCGACCGACCCCGAATACGGCACGCAGACCTCGATGGCCGTCTCACCGTCCGGAGTGACCGGAGCCGGATAGATCACCCAGTGCTCGCCGGTGGCGGTCGCGCCCTGCTCCTCGAGGTGCCGGCGGATCTCCCACTCGGCCGAGCCCATGGCGGTGACCAGATTCGGCTGGTCGACAACGATCTGGAGGGTGGCCACCTTCTGTGCGGGCCGCAGGGCGATGTGCACCGGGTAATCCCGGTCGGGCTCGTTGCCGTGCACCAGACGGGTGCGCAACCAGGTGTAACTCTCCCGCCGGGCGGCGACCGCCGCCTCCTCGGTGGCCCACCAGCGATCAAGTCGCTGCGCCGCCTCGGCGTCGGGCAGGTCGATCAGCTCGGTGATGACCGCGAGCGGCATGCCGAGCCGGCGCAGCAGGCTGATCCGCCCGGCCCGCTCCAACTGGTCGGCCGAATATCGCCGGTAGTTGCTGTCGGCATCCACCTCGGCGGGTGGGAGCAGGCCGGAGACGTCATAGAGCCGGAGCGCCTTGATGGACAGACCGGCCCGGCGGCCGAACTCGCTGATCGTCATCGACATGCACATGATGGTGAGGCCTGCCCCAGGGGCCGAGTAAAGACCTAAGGGGCTTCCGGAAACGCGGATAAAGGGCAGACTGAGCGGATGCAGCTGCCGCTCAACCCACCGGTCAAGCCGATGCTCGCCAAGCCCGTCGCCGACATCCCGCCCGGGCAGATCTACGAGCCCAAATGGGACGGGTTCCGGTCGATCATCTTCCGGGACGGCGACGAGGTGGAGATCGGGAGTCGCAACGAGAAGCCGATGACCCGCTACTTCCCCGAGGTGGTCGAGGCGGTTCTGGCCAACTTCCCGGAACGGGTGGTGATCGACGGGGAGATCATCGTCGCCGACACCGAGCGCAACACGCTCGATTTCGAGGCCCTCCAGCAGCGCATCCATCCGGCGGCCAGCCGGGTCAAGCTGCTCTCCGAGCAGACTCCGGCCGGCTTCGTCGCCTTCGACCTGCTGGCGATCGGCGACGAGGATCTCAGCGAGCTGCCGTTCGGCGAGCGCCGCGATCGTCTGGTGGAGACCCTGAAGAACGCGAAACCACCGGTGTACGTCACTCCCGCGACCGACGACCTGGACACCGCCCGGCGCTGGTTCGACGAGTTCGAGGGCGCCGGCCTGGACGGGTTGATCGCGAAGGCCCGCGACCTCACCTACCAGCCGGACAAGCGGGTGATGACCAAGATCAAGCACAAGCGGACCGCCGACTGCGTGGTGGCCGGCTACCGCGTGCACAAGTCGGCGGAGAACCGGATCGGTTCGCTGCTGCTCGGCCTCTACGACGAGCGCGACATCCTGGTCAGCGTCGGGGTGATCGGCTCGTTCCCGATCAAGGTCCGGGAGGAGCTGTTCGAGGAGCTCCAGCCGCTGGTCACCTCCTTCGAGGGCCACCCGTGGGACTGGGCGGCGCACATGCAGGGCGAGCGCACCCCACGGAAGAACGAGGTCAGCCGGTGGAACAACGGCAAGGACCTCTCGTTCACCCCGCTGCGGCCGGAGCGGGTGGTGGAGGTCCGCTACGACTACATGGAGGGCATCCGGTTCCGGCACACCGCGCAGTTCGAGCGGTGGCGTCCCGACCGCGACCCCCACACCTGCACTTACGAGCAGCTGGAGCGCCCGGTCCGGTTCGACCTCGCCGAGGTGCTGACCGGTCGATGACCGGATGACCGGATAGGGTCGTCTCGTGCAGAGACGTCTGGCCGCCGCACTCGTCACCGCGTTGACCCTGTTCGCCTCCGGGTGCACGCTGCCCGCCTTCGCGCCGAACGGCGCCGCCGAGCCGGCCAAGCCGGGTGGCGCGGCGAGCACCGCGGGCGCCCCGGCGCAGTGGCAGCCCTGCCCTGCCGTGCCGGAGAAGCTGGTCGGCCGGGCCGCGGGCGGTATGACGTACGAGTGCGCCTCGGTCGCCGTGCCGCGGGACTGGGCCGCGCCGAGCAGCGGCGAGACCTATGAGATCGAGATGATCCGGATCCGGTCGAAGGCCCAGCAGAACCGGATCGGGTCGCTGCTGCTCAACCCGGGTGGTCCGGGCGGCTCGGGCATCGACACCGCGGTTTATCTGTCGTTCGGCCAGGCGCTGGGCGGCCTGCCCACCGCGGTCACCGACCGGTTCGACATCGTCGGGTTCGACCCGCGCGGGGTGGGCCGGTCCAGCCCGGTGAAGTGCATCGACAACGACGATCAGGACGCCAACTTCGGCAGCGATCCGGACCCGGTGGACCAGGCCGACTTCGACCAGGTCGCCGCGCTGAACAAGAAGATCGCGGACGGCTGCGCCGAGAAGTACGGTCCGCAGCTGCCCTTCTTCTCGACCGAGCAGGCCGCCCGCGACCTGGACGCGCTGCGTGCCGCGGTCGGCGACCCCAAGCTGACCTACCTGGGTTACTCGTACGGGACGTTGCTCGGCGCCACGTACGCCCAGCTCTTCCCGCAGAACGTGCGGGCCCTCGTGCTCGACGGCGCGGTCGACCCCACGGAGAACTACGTGCAGGGTTCGGAGGCGCAGGCCAAGGGTTTCGAGCGGGCGTTCACCAACTTCACGAAGTGGTGCGAGCAGACGCCGGGCAAGTGCCCGATCGCCCCGGACGCGCGCGGCGCCGTGACCGACGCCCTGGCCAAGGCCGAGGCCTCCCCGGTGAAGGGTGCGGACGGCCGGGACGCCACCCCGGGCTGGATCTTCTACGGGCTGATCTCGTCGCTCTACACCGAGTCCGGCTGGGCCAGCGTGGCCGCCGCGATCGACGATCTGCAGCGCAGTGACGCGTCCGGCATCTTCGCCCTCGCCGACCAGTACGCGGAACGCAAACCGGACGGCAGCTACTCCAACCTCTTCGACGCGAACATGGCGGTGAACTGCGCGGACACCGACGACGCCCCGACCGTGGAGGAGATCCGCCGGCTGCAGTCCGAGTGGCGCGCGAAGTATCCGCTGTTCGGCGCGCCGCTCGCGATGGGCATGCTGGGCTGTTCGTACTGGACCGGCAAGCGCGACCCCTATCCGACCGGCCCGGCGACCGGCGCACCCCCGATCCTCGTGGTCGGCACCACCGGTGACCCCGCCACGCCGTACGAGAACACCGCCGACCTGGCGAAGATGCTGGGCGGGGGCCGGGTGCTGACGTGGGAGGGCGAGGGGCACACGGCGTACCCGTCGACCGCCTGCATCCGCGACGCGGTGGACGGCTATCTCATCGATCTGACGTTGCCTCAGGAGGGGCTGCGCTGTCCGGCACGCTGACGCCCTGCCGGGCGGCCATCTCTTCGAGCAACTCGCGGACGTGGCGCAGGTTCGCTTTGAGCTCCTCCTGCTCCTCGTGGCGGAACGCGTCGTTGTCGACGATCAGCCGGCTGGCGAACTGAGCGGTGATCAACGGGATCACCAGGAGCACCATCACCGAGATGAGCACAGCGGCGATCACCCGCGCCTGCCAGGTCTCCGGAGAGATGTCGCCGTAGCCCACGGTGGAAGCGGTGACCACGGCCCACCAGACCGCGTCGCCGACGGAGGTGTCCGGCTCGAAATAGTGGTAGAGGGTGCCGCACAACACGATCAGAAGCAGGTACGAGAGGATCAGCGTCTTCGGCGAGTTGGCCAGCCAGACCAGCCTGCGGTAGAACCACCGAGGCAGCATGAGCAGCGCGTTCATGCGGTCATCGTGCCCGAGACGAGCGCCGCGCGACAGCCCGTGACAGGCTTTCGATCATGCAGATCCGGATCGCCACCCGCGCCGACGTTCCCGCAATCCTCGCCCTGCTGGCCGATGACGACATCACCCGCGATCGCGCTCACCGAACCGAAGAGACCGCCGTGTACGCCGCCTTCGAGGCGATCGCCGCCGACGACCGCAACGAGCTGATCGTCGCGACCGACGGCGACGAGGTGATCGGCACCTGCCAGCTGACCTTCATCCCCGGGCTCAGCCGCGGCGGCGCGGAGCGGATGCTGATCGAGGCCGTCCGGGTCCGCTCCGACCAGCGCGGACGCGGGCGTGGCGGTGAGCTGATCCGGTGGGCCGTCGAGCGGGCCCGGGAGCGCGGTTGCAAGATCGTCCAGCTCACCACGGACAAGCGCCGCACCGACGCGCAGCGGTTTTACGCAGCGCTCGGCTTCGTCGCCTCGCACGAGGGCATGAAGCTAGCGCTGTGACTTGAGGTCACGGTCCTTCGACGGCTGCACCCGTTTCGGCTCGCCGGGCATCTTGGGGTGATCCGGCGGGTACGGCATGTCGCCGAGACCGTCCCGCTCATACCACTCCAGCAGCGGGGTCAGATCGTGCTCGATCTCGTCGATGGCGGCGTGCGCGTCCCCGGTCGACGCGATGCGCTGCGGCACCGTCCGCAAATCGAAGTCGTCCGGCTCGACCCGGGTGAGCTCGTCCCACGTGACCGGGGTGGAGACGGTGGCCCGGGCGTTGGCCCGCAGCGAGTAGGCGCACGCGATGGTCCGGTCCCGGGCCATCTGGTTGAAGTCGATGAACACCTTGTCGCCCCGCTCCTCCTTCCACCACGCGGTGGTGATGGCCGAGGGGTTGCGCCGCTCCACCGCGCGGGCCAGCGCGATCGCGGCGTGGCGGACCTGCACGAAATCCCAGCGCGGGGCGATCCGGATGTAGACGTGCACGCCGCGGCCGCCAGAGGTCTTCGGGAAGCCGACCCAGCCCAGCTCGTCGAGCACCTCGTGCACCACCGCGGCCGCGGCTGTCACGTCGCCGAAGCCGAGGCCGGGTTGCGGGTCCAGGTCGATGCGCAACTCGTCCGGGTTGTCCGGCGCGGCGCCGCGCACCGGCCAGGGGTGGAAGACCACGGTGCCCATCTGCGCCGCCCATGCGACGTGGGCCAGATCGGCGGGGCAGAGCTCGTCCGCCGTACGCATGCTGGGGAATTTGATCTTCGCGGTCTTGATCCAATCGGGCACGCCGCGGGTCGGGATGCGCTTCTGGAAGAACGCCTCGCCCTCGATGCCGTCCGGGAAGCGCTGCAGCGTGGTGGGACGGTCACGCAGTGCTCGCATGATGCCGTCACCGACCGCCACGTAATACTCGAAGACGTCACGCTTCGTGTAGCCCGGCCCCGGGAACACGATCTTGTCCGGGCTGGACAGGCGCACGGTGTGGCCGGCGATCTCGAGCTCTTCCGCGGCGGCTTTCGGCATGCCCCGACCCTATGCCCACGAACGCCGAAGGGCCGCCCGGCGAACCGGACGGCCCTTCACAAATCCTCAGGCGCTGCGACGCCGGCGGGTGTAGTAGACCGCCGTGACGCCCGCCGCGACGAGCAGGCCACCGAACACCAGGGTGCCGGTGAGCGGCGCGCCGGTGACCGGCAGCGTGCTGCCGGAGCTGACGCCGGCGCCGTGGGTGGTCACGGCCGGAGCCGGCGTCTCGGTCTCCGACTGAACCCCACCCGGCGGTACGGAGGCCACGTTGCCGGTCGGAACGCTGCTGCTGGGCGTGGGGGTGGCGCTCGGGCTCTCCCCGCCGTAACCGGGGTTGCCCCGGGTGGGCGCGGTCGTGGTCGAGGTCACGCCGGGCACCTCGGCCGCGGTGCCCCCGTAGCCCGCGTTGCCCCGGGTATCGCCCGGGTCCGGGCTGGTCATGACGGCCGGATAGCCACCCTGGCCCGCAGGCTCGGCGGCGGCCGCGGGCGCTCCGGTGAGGGCCAGGGCGGCGAAAAGGGTCACGCCGGCCGCGGGAAGTCCGGCGGCCAACCGACGCGAGAAGCTCATGAGGAGTATCCGTTCTGTTGCTGAAGGTACGGTTCCATGGTCGCACGGGAGCTTAACGCTGATTGCCCGATTTACCCGGAAACATCCCTCGGCGGGTCATCAACTCGGAAGACCACCAAAACGGTGACTACGCCACAAATGCGACAAAGCGAACAGTTTGAGCTCAAACTGCGGGTCAGCTGCGAAAAGTCCCCCGCTGTAGGGCGCGTGCAGCTGCACACTGGTCCCCGATTCGAGGTACACCGAGATCACCGTCCGCCGGCCGCGACGCTCCGCCCGCAGGTCCACGACCTGGTTCCAGGGCGCCACCCCCTCGTCGAAGACCGACGACGTACGAATCCCGCCGTCACCCACCTCGACACCGGTCCGCCGGCCCGCCACCAGGCCGATCATCGCGCCCAGCAGCAGCGGCGCCAGGGTCAGCAGCGGCCACATCCATCCCGGCGGCCCGCCCTCCCTCGGCCAGGCGAGCTCCACCAGAAGACCGGTGGTGACACTCGCCACGGCGCAGAGCGCGCCGAGGTACAGACCGTGGCCGAGGACCTGCTGCCAGGTCGGCCGGAACGTCGCCGGGGATGCAGCTTCCATAGAAGGCTCAACGGGCGTCGCACACGCGCCGGCGCACCCTCGGTGCGACATGTCTCCGACGTACGGTTGAGGCATGGCAACCGATGAGACCACCCTGCCCACCACCGAGGAAGAGTGGCGGATCCGCCTCAGCCCGGCCGAGTTCCGGGTCCTGCGGGAGGCGGGCACGGAGGCGCCGTTCAGCGGCGAGTACGTGAACACCAAGACCGAAGGCATCTACAACTGCCGTGCCTGCGGCGCCCAGCTCTACCCGAGCGACACCAAGTTCGACTCGCACTGCGGGTGGCCGTCCTTCGACGACGCCATCCCGGGCGCGGTCAAGGAGATCGAGGACCGCAGCCTCGGGATGCTTCGCGTCGAGATCAGGTGCGCGCGCTGCGACTCGCACCTGGGCCACGTGTTCCGCGGCGAGGGCTTCACCGCGAAGAACACCCGGCACTGCGTGAACAGCCTGTCGATCAGGCTGGACCCGAAGCAGTGACCAGGTCCTCCACCAGGTAACGCTGGCCGTCCGGCGCGGTCAGCCAGCCCGAGGTGGCGGAGACCGTCCACTCCGGGCCGAGCTCCGGGGCGTACGTGTCGCCCGCCACCTCGAGGTCCACGATCGTCCGGACGAGGTGCGTGGCCCGCGGCAGGAAGGCCTGATAGACCGCGGCCCCACCGATCACCCAGAACTCGTCGTCGGCGACCTCCTCGGCGGAGTGCGCCACGATCGCACCGTCGGCCTTCCAGTCCGGATCGCGGGTGAGAACCACGTTGCGCCGGCCGGGGAGCGGGCGCAGCGGCAGCGAGTCCCAGGTGGCCCGCCCCATCACGACGGTGGCGCCCATGGTCCGTTCCTTGAACAGCTTCTGCTCGCCCGGGACCCGCCAGGGGATCGACCCGTCCGCGCCGATCACCCCGTTGCGGGCCTGCGCCCAGATCATGTGGATGGTCACACCGCCACCGGGGCCCGCAGCAGCGGGTGGTGCTCGTAGTTCACCACGGTGAAGTCGCTGTACTCGTAGTCGAAGAGGCTGGGCCGGTCCGCGATCTCCAACTGCGGGAACGGGTACGGCTCCCGGGTCAGCTGCTCGGTGACCTGCTCGACGTGGTTGTTGTAGATGTGGCAGTCGCCACCCACCCAGATGAAGTCGCCCGGCGCCAGCCCGACCTGCGCCGCGATCATCCGGGTCAGCAGGGCGTAGCTGGCGATGTTGAACGGCACGCCGAGGAAGAGGTCGGCGCTGCGCTGGTAGAGCTGGCAGGAGAGCTTGCCGTCGGCCACGTAGAACTGGAACAGCGCGTGACACGGCGCCAGGGCCATCTCCGGAATGTCAGATACGTTCCAAGCGGAGACGATCATCCGGCGGGAGTCGGGGTCCCGGCGCAGCGTGTCGAGCAGCTCGGTGATCTGATCCACATGGCCGCCATCCCGAGTCGGCCAGGACCGCCACTGCGCGCCGTAGACCGGCCCCAACTCGCCCGACGGGGAAGCCCACTCGTCCCAGATGGTGACGCCCTGGTCGCGCATCCAGGCGACGTTCGTCTCGCCGCGGAGGAACCAGAGCAACTCCACGGCGATCGACTTGAAGTGCACCCGCTTCGTGGTGATCAGTGGGAAGCCCTGGGACAGGTCGTAACGCAGGCGCTCACCGAAGAGGCTGCGCGTACCCGTACCGGTGCGGTCGCTCTTCTCGATGCCGGAGTGCAGAACTCTGCGGAGCAGGTCTTCGTACTGGGTGTCGACGGGCATGCGGAAACGTTAGCGGAGCTTCCCCGCGATGCCCACGATGCGGCGGGCGAGGTGGTCGAGCGCGGCGAACTGCACCTCGGTGAGCGGAGCGTCGTTGCTGCCGCCGGTCACGTGCGAGACCCCGTACGGGTTGCCGTCCGCGAACTTCAGCGGGTCGGTGTACCCGGGCGCCACGACCACGCCACCGAAGTGGTAGATCGTGTTGTAGAGGGCCAGCAGCGTGGACTCCTGCCCGCCGTGCTCGGTCATCGTCGCGGTGAACCCGGCGTACGCCTTATTCGCCAGCAGACCCTGCGCCCACTGCGGCCCGAGCGTGTCCAGGAACTGCTTGAGCTGGCTCGCCACGTTGCCGTACCGGGTAGGTGTGCCGAAGAGCACCGCGTCGGCCCAGACGACGTCGTCGGCGGTCGCCCTCGGTTCGTTCTTGGTCCGGTCGAAGTGCTGGCTCCACGCCGCGTTCGAGGCGATCGCCTCGTTGGGGGCGAGTTCCGCGACCTGGCGTACGCGTACCTCCGCGCCGGCCTTCTCCCCCGCCTCCCGCAGCCGCTCGGCCATGCCGTGCACGGTTCCGGTGGACGAGTAGTAGATGATCGCCAGCTTGACGTCGCCCACGGTTCCCCCTTCGGGAAGATTCACCTGACGGATCAAGCAAATCTCCTCGGCGGACGCGGTGAAACCTTTATAGACGGAGTTCGCTGCCGCGCGGACCGACGCCGTCAGCCTCCTCGTCGTCCAGCCAGACGCCGTCGGTGGCCAGGTAACGGAACGCGTAATGGCCCGGCTCGAGCGGGACACTCACGGTACGCGTGCCGTTGCGCCGAACCTGGAGCTCGTGCCGGCCCGGCTGCCAGTCGTTGAAGTCGCCGACCACACTGACCGTGCCGGCCGGCCGGTCCGCCGGGAGGCTGAACGTCACCCGGGTCTTGTTGCCGAACAGCTTGCTGCGCTTGATCATGACGTCCTCCACGGTCGGGCCCTTCAATCGGTATAACGGCAGGACCCGCCCGAAGGTGAGGACACGCCGCGTATGTTGTGTCGATGCATCCGGAACCACACGACGAGATACGAGTCGCCTCGTTCCGTGACCTGGACACCACAACGCTCTACGGCATCCTCAAGCTGCGTTCCGACGTCTTCGTGGTCGAGCAGAACTGTGTCTACCCGGATCTGGACGGCCGGGACAACGAGCCCGGCACCCGGCACCTCTGGGTGGAAAACGACGGAAATATCCGGGCATACCTTCGCATCCTGAGTAACGGCCCGGAGGAACGCATCGGCCGGGTCGTCACCGCACCGGACGCCCGGGGCGACGGGCTGGCGGGCCGGCTGCTCGAAAAAGCGCTCATCGTCATCGGCAACCGGCCCACCGTGCTGCACGCCCAGGCCCACCTGAAGGCCTTCTACGCCCGTTACGGCTTCGAGCAGACCGGCCCGGAGTACGTGGAGGACGGCATCCCCCACGTGCCTATGGCAAATTCGCCACGATCTCGGTGACCGAGCGGCGCCGCCCGGTGTAGAACGGCACCTCCTCGCGCACGTGCCGCCGCGCGCCGGAGGCCCGCAGGTCCCGCATCAGGTCGACGATGCGGTGCAGCTCGTCCGCCTCGAAGGCGAGCATCCACTCGTAGTCGCCGAGCGCGAACGACGCGACCGTGTTGGCCCGCACGTCCGGATACGGCCGGGCCATCTTGCCGTGCTCGGCGAGCAGCTGGCGGCGCTCCGCGTCGGGCAGCAGGTACCACTCGTAGGAGCGGACGAACGGGTAGACGCAGATGTACCTGCGGGGCTCCTCGTCGGCGAGGAACGCCGGCAGGTGGCTCTTGTTGAACTCGGCCGGCCGGTGCAGCGCCATCTGCGACCAGACCGGCTCCAGGTGGCGGCCCAGCGCGGTCCGGCGGAACAGTCCGTACGCGTCCTGCAGCGCGTCCGACGAGGCGGAGTGCCACCAGATCATCACGTCGGCGTCGGCCCGCAGCCCGGACACGTCGTAGGTGCCGCGGATCGTCACATCCTTGCCGGACAGCTGCTCGAAGAGCGCGTCGACCTCACCGGCCAGTTCGTCGCGGAGCGCCGGCAGTGGCGATGAGGCCCGGAACACCGACCACATCGTGTACCGGATGGTCGCGTTCAGCTCGTTGATCCGGGACGCGTTGCTCTGCTGCTCGCTCATAGCTCCTCCAAGTACTTGCACACATGGTCCGCCGCACGCTCACCGCTGGCCACACACACCGGGATGCCGACCCCGTCGAACGCCGCACCGGCCAGCGCCAGCCCCGGCGGCAGACTTTCGCGCGCCGACGCCACCCGGTCAGCGTGCCCGGGCGCGTACTGCGGCAGGCCACCACCCCAGCGCTGGATCCAGAATCCGTCCGGCTCCGGCAGCGCCTGCCCGGCCAGCGCGCCCAGCTCGGCATGCGCCTGCGCGAACAGGGTCCGGTCGCTCAGCTGAAGCCGCTCCTCCTCACCGGCCCGGCCCAGCGACGCCCGCACGATCACCGGGCCGTCCGGGGCGGCCAGATGCGGCCACTTGCGCGTGAGAAAGGTGGCGGCCTTGACCAGCGTGCCCTCTCCGGGCGGCACGAGGAAGCCCGACAGCTCCGGCAGCCGCGTCCCGGCCGGCAGGGCCATCGCGGCCAGCGCGACACTCGCGTACTCCAGCGCGCCGACCGCCTGCGCCGCCACCGGCGCGGCATCCGCCAGCAGCCGGGCGGCCGGCTTCGCCGGAACCGCCAGAACCACGGCATCCACGTCATCGGTCTGCGGGGCCGGCGCCGGGCCGAGGGTCAGATGAAAACCATGCCGGGTACGCGTGAGCTCGCGCACCGGAAGCCCCAGGCTGATCCGAGCGCCGCTGGCCGACGCCGCAGCCGCCACGAAACGGCTCATCCCACCGTCCACAGCCGCGAAGACCGGCCGGCCGGGCACCCGCTTCGACAGGGCCTGCGCGGCCCGGACCGCCCCGCGCAGGGTGTGTTCGGTCTCGGCGGCGCGGGCCAGCTGCGGCATCGTGACGCGCAGCGAGAGCTGGTCGGCGCGGCCCGCGTACACCCCGCCGAGCATCGGGTCGACCAGCCGGTCCACCACCTGGGCGCCGTACCTGTCGCGGACCAGTGCGCCGACCGCGACGTCCTGGCCCGGGGCGAGCAGCGGGCGGCCCTCGTCCCGGTCCGCGTCGCTCTCCGGCAGCGCCACGCCGTCCAGGGTCGACAGATCACCGGGGACGCCGACCAGGGTGCCGGCCGGGATCGGGGTGAGCCGGCCGCCGATCGCCAGCGCGGCCGGCTGCGGGGCCGGGTGCACCAGCGCGCCGCCCAGACCGAGCCGCCGGGCCAGGGACACCGCCGCGGACTCGCCACCGTCCGGAGCACCGAACAGCAGCGACTCGGCGCCCTGCTCGACCGGCACACCGGCCAGCTCACCGGTTCGCAGCTTGCCGCCGAGGGCGCCGCTCTGCTCGTACACAATGATCTCGGTGTCGGCGGGGACGCGATCCCGCAGCCGCACGGCAGCCGCCAGGCCGGCGATGCCGCCGCCGATGATCGCGATCCGCTTCCGCACGTTCCTCACCCTCCCAGGCCCCGCGGCCACCCATCCACCGGGGTCCACAGTTGTGAACTTCGGCCGGCGCGCACAGGGCCGAAAGACCTCAGCGTGCGGAGATCTCGTGCACCAGGGCGACCAGACGGGTCAGGACGTCCGGCTCGGTCTCCGGCATCACGCCGTGACCCAGGTTGAACACGTGCCCCGGCGCGGCCCGGCCCTGCTCGACGACCCGGCGAGCCTCGCGCTCCACCACGTCCCAGCCGGCGAACAGGATCGCCGGGTCCAGGTTGCCCTGCACCGCCCGGTCCGGCCCGATCCGCTTGGTGGCGATGTCCAGCGGCGTACGCCAGTCGACCCCCACCACGTCCGCCCCGGCCTGGCCCATCGCCTCCAGCAACACAGCCGTGCCGACACCGAAGTGGATCCGCGGCACCCCGGCGTCCTGCAGGCCCCGCAGCACGGTCGCCGAGTGCGGGAGCACATAGTGCCGGTAGTCCGCCTCGGAGAGCGCGCCGGCCCACGAGTCGAAGAGCTGCACGGCGCTGACCCCGGCGTCCACCTGGGTGCGCAGGAAGGTCAGCGTGATCTCGGCGAGGCGGGAGAGCAGGGCGTTCCAGAGGTCGGGCGCCCCGTACATCATCGCCTTGGTCTTCAGATAGGTCCGGGACGGACCGCCCTCGATCAGGTAGCTGGCCAGCGTGAACGGAGCACCGGCGAAACCGATCAGCGGGGTGGCGCCGAGCTCGCCGACCAGCAGCTTCACCGACTCGGCGACGAAGTCCACATCGTCCGCGGTGATCGTGCGCAGGCGCTGGAGGTCGGCCTCGGCGCGGATCGGCTCGGCCACCACCGGACCGGTGCCGGCCACGATGTCCAGATCGATCCCGGCCGCCGCGATCGGCACCACGATGTCGCTGAACAGGATCGCCGCGTCCACACCGTGCCGGCGCACCGGCTGCAGGGTGATCTCGGTGACCAGATCGGGCCGCCGGCACGACTCGAGCATGCCGATCCCCTCGCGGATCTTGCGGTACTCGGGCAGCGAGCGCCCGGCCTGCCGCATGAACCAGACCGGCGTGTGCGGCCCGTCGAGCCGCCGGCACGCCCGGACAAAGGGGGAATCCTCGAGAACGGTCACCGACTCATGGTGACACGTGAGTGAACCGGCCCGGCGGCGCGGCGACCACGGACCGGACGGTAGATCGGCATAGTCTGCCTCCATGGCGTCCCCTTCCGCTCCCCCCGAGGCGTTCACCCGCGCCGTGGCCGGGTTGCGCGCGGAGTCGCCGCGGCCGGAGATCCTCCTCGAGGAGATCGCCGCGCCTCAGCGGCTCGCGCCGTACTCGTTCGCACTCAGCGCCACCGTGCTCCGCGGCGGCGACGAGGTGGCCAGCGGTCGGCTGATCCTGCTGCACGAACCCGACGGCCACGAGGCCTGGCGCGGTGACCTGCGGCTGGTCACGCTCGTCACCGCCGAACTCGAGGCCGACCTCGCCACCGACCCGCTGCTGCCGGCAGTCGCCTGGACCTGGCTCACCGACGGCCTGGAGCAGCACGCGGCGGCGTACACCGCGATCGGCGGCACGATCACCCAGACCGCCTCCACCCGCTTCGGCGAACTGGCCGGCCCGGCCCCCACCGCCGACCTGGAGGTACGCGCCTCCTGGACGCCGACCTCCACCGAGTTCGGCGCCCACCTGCGCGGCTGGTGCGCGATGCTGGCCTCCACCGCGGGCCTACCCCCGCCCGGCGTGTCCTCCCTTACCGACCGGCACCGGGCCCCCGCCTCTTAACCCGCAGCATCCGCGTTCCGTGCCTCACCGGCGGCCCAACCCACCCAGCCGCCACCCACTCAGCCCAGCGCGGGAAGCAGCTCGGCGGGACGGGCACGGCTTCGCGGGACGGGCGCGCCAACCCCGTACATCGGAGGAGTTAATTGTTGGCGCAGACCTTGAGGGTGCTGCAGGCGGTCTCGATCGGGATGGCGAGGCCGATGCCCTCGGCGTCGCGCGCCTTAGCGGTGGCGATGCCGACCACCTGCCGGCTGGAGTTGACCACCGGGCCGCCGGAGTTGCCCGGGTTGATCGGGGCGTCGAACTGGATGGTCGGGCCCTCCGCGCTGCCCTTGCGGAAGGCGCTGATCACGCCGGTGGTGACCGAGTCCTCCAGGCCGAGCGGCGCGCCGACCACGACCACCTGCTGGCCGGACTTGACCTCGCCGGGCGCCGGCGTCAGCGCCTTGATGTCCTGGTCGGCGCGGAGCAGGGCCAGGTCGCGGCCCTCGTTGACCCGGACGATGGTGGCTTCGATGCGGGTCTCGCCGCGTTCCAGGGTGACCTTGCGGTCGCCGCCGGCGAAGACCTCCTCGACCACGTGGTAGTTGGTGAACAGGTTGGTGTCGCCGCCGTCGGTCTTGCCGACCGCGAACGCGGTGCCGGTGAAGTCGCCGGCGCGGACCCGGAAGACGCTGGGGAGCACGGCCGAGGAGATGCCCTCCGGGTCGAAGACGGTGGCGAGCTGCTTCTCGAGTTCCTGGGTGCGGCCCTGTTCCGCGGTGACCGCCGAGGCCAGGTCGGAGCTGCTCTTGATCATGCTTTCCACCCGGAACGCCTGCCAGGCGGAGACCGCCAGCAGCGCTGCCACCAGGGCGATGATCATGACGCGACCGCGGCCGGTGCGCCCGGTGGCCGACGCGGCCGGGGAGGCGAGCTGCGGTTCGGGTACGGCCCACTGCTGCTGCTGCGGAGCCGGCCACTGCGGCTCCGGCTGCTGCTGGGAAGCCCACTGCTGCTGCTGCGGCCACTGCTCGTACTGCTGATACTGCGGCTGCTCGTACTGGGCCTGCTGCTGCGAATAGGACCAGCGTGGCTCCTCCTGGACCGGTGCCGAGTTCCAGGCCGGTTCGCCGTTCCAGCGCTCGTCCGCACGCCGCCGCCCACCGGATCGGTAGTGATCGGATCCGTTGGCAGGGGTGAAGGGCTCATAGCTTGCGGACATCGGGCGCGGCCTCCCCAGGTCTCGGCGCTGACAAGTGATACGCAGCGGAACGCTCTCCGGATGAACTCCGAGCAAGATCGAAATGACGCGCCGGACCCCGGCTGCGCACAGCAGGGGTGCCACCCCCGTACGGTTACGGAGTGACCGACGATGCACCCCTGCGCCGTCGGGACTCGCCGGACACAGCAGGGGACGGACCGCACCCAGTGCCGCCCGGCCCGAATTCTGGCGGCCCCGAGGCAACACCACTGACCGCACCCCGCGACGGCACCCCGCGTCCGGTGGAGACCGCGGCCGAGCTGGCCGACGTCGTCTCCCGGATGACCTCGGGCTCCGGCCCGGTCGCTGTGGACGCCGAACGCGCCTCCGGCTATCGCTACACGCAACGCGCCTACCTGGTACAACTGCGCCGCGCCGGGTCCGGCACGGTGCTGCTCGACCCGCTTCCGCTGGACGATCTGCGCACCCTGGACCTGGCTCTCGCGGACACCGAGTGGGTGCTGCACGCCGCCAGCCAGGACCTGCCGTGCCTGGCCGAGCTCGGCATGAAACCGCGCCGGCTGTTCGACACCGAGCTGGCCGCGCGCCTGGCCGGGTTCGAGCGGGTGGGGCTGGCCGCGCTGACCGAGCAGCTGCTCGGCTATTCGCTGGAGAAGCACCACTCGGCGGCGGACTGGTCGACCCGGCCGCTGCCGGAGTCGTGGCTGACCTACGCCGCGCTCGACGTGGAGCTGCTCACCGACCTGCGCGACGTGCTCGCGGCCGAGCTGGACCGGCAGGGCAAGACCGAGTGGGCGGCCGAGGAGTTCGCGGCCCTGGTGGCCGGCGCCGACCGGCCGCCCAAGGTCCGCCCCGATCCCTGGCGCCGTACCTCCGGCATACACCGGGTGCGCGGTGCGCGGGCCCAGTCACGGGTGCGCGCCCTCTGGTACGCGCGGGACGGCATCGCCGCCCGCCGGGATTCCGCGCCAGGCCGGGTGCTGCCCGACTCGGCGATCGTCGCGGCGGCCGAGGCCGATCCGAAGGACGAGCGCACCCTGCTCGGCATCCCCGGCTTCGGTGGCCGGTCGGTACGCCGGCTGGCCCGGATCTGGCTGGACGCGCTCGACCAGGCCCGGTCGCTGCCGGACGAGGCGCTGCCGGTGAACCAGCCGGTGGACGGTCCGCCCCCGCCGCATCGATGGGCCGAGCGTGACCCGGTCGCCGCGGCCCGGCTGGCGAGGTGCCGGCAGATCGTGGTGGGCACCGCCGAGAAGCACAACCTGCCGCCGGAGAATCTGATCAGCCCGGACTTCGTACGCCGCCTGGCCTGGTCGCCGCCGGATGAGATCACCGACCGGACGGTCGGCGACACGCTGCTCGGTTTCGGCGCCCGCAACTGGCAGGTGGGCCTGCTGGCCGCCCAGCTCAGCGAGGTGCTGCCGGACCCGGCACCAGGTCCCGCATAAGGGGATGTGACCAATTCGCGGATGCCCTGGCAGCCTCTAGTTACTGGCGAGTAGCATTGCCGACACATTTGGGTTCACGCCCGCAAGGAGGCTTGCTGTGCCCCGTGAAGTACGCGAGGTCGTCTTCGTCGACGGCGTCCGCACCCCGTTCGGCAAGGCGGGCGGCATGTACGCCGAGACCCGCGCCGACGACCTGGTGATCCGCTGCATGCGAGAGCTGCTCAAGCGGAACCCCAACCTCCCGCCGGAGAAGGTGGAGGAGGTCGCGATCGCGGCCACCACGCAGATCGGCGACCAGGGCCTGACCCTCGGCCGGACCGCCGCGCTGCTCTCCGGTCTGCCCAAGACCACCCCGGGCTACTCCGTCGACCGGATGTGCGCGGGCGCCATGACCGCGGTCACCAATGTGGCCGGCGGCATCGCGATGGGTGCGTACGACATCGCCATCGCCGGTGGCGTCGAGCACATGGGCCGGCACCCGATGGGTGAAGGCGTCGACCCCAACCCGCGGATCCTGGCGGAGAAGCTGGTCGACCCGTCCGCCCTGGTGATGGGCTCGACCGCGGAGAACCTGCACGACCGCCTGCCGCACATCACCAAGGAGCGGGCCGACAAGTACGGCCTGAACTCCCAGGTCAAGACCGCCAAGGCGTACGCCGACGGCAAGATCCAGCCGGACCTGGTGCCGGTCGCGATCCGCAGCGCCGAGCAGGGCTGGGGCCTGGCCACGGTCGACGAGGCTCCGCGCCAGACGTCGCTGGAGAAGCTGGCCACGCTGAAGACCCCGTTCCGCCCGCACGGCCGGGTCACCGCGGGTAACGCGGCCGGCCTGAACGACGGTGCGACCGCGGCGATCCTGGCCGACGAGAAGACCGCCCGTGCGCTGGGCCTGCCGGTCGCCATGCGCCTGGTGTCCTACGCGTTCGTCGGCGTCGAGCCGGAGATCATGGGTTACGGCCCGATCCCGTCGACCGAGAAGGCGCTGAAGAAGGCCGGCCTTACCATCGACGACATCGGCCTGTTCGAGCTGAACGAGGCTTTCGCCGTCCAGGTCCTCGCCTTCCTCGACCACTACGGCATCGCCGACGACGACCCGCGGGTCAACCCGTGGGGCGGCGCGATCGCCATCGGTCACCCGCTGGCGTCCTCGGCCATCCGCCTGATGACGCAGCTCGCCCGGCAGTTCGCCGAGCGCCCCGACGTCCGTTACGGCATCAATGCCATGTGCATCGGTATCGGCATGGGCGGCACCGTGATCTGGGAGAACCCGTACTGGGAAGGCGCGAAGTGATCGAGAACCCGAACGAGGTAGTGACCAAGGCGATCGTCCGCCTGGTCCAGGTGCCGGGGCTCGAGAAGCCCGCGGCCCTCATCACGCTGGACAACGGCTTCGACCACAAGAAGCCGAACAGCTTCGGCCCGGCCGGCCTGAAGTCGCTCGACGAGGCGATCACCGCGGCCACCGAGGCGAACCCGGCGTTCATCGCGGTGACCGGCAAGCCGTACATCTTCTGCGTCGGCGCGGACATCACCGGCATGCCGCTGATCTCCTCGCGGGACCAGGCCGTGGCGCTCGGCGAGCTCGGCCACCGGGTCTTCGCCCGCCTCAAGAACAGCGAGATCCCGACCTTCGCGTTCGTGAACGGCGCGGCGCTCGGCGGCGGCCTCGAGGTCGCCCTGCACTGCCACTACCGCACGGTCTCCACCGGCGCGGCGGCGCTCGGCCTGCCCGAGGTCGCGATCGGCCTGATCCCCGGCTGGGGCGGCAGCCAGATCCTGCCGAACCTGATCGGCATCGCCGGCGCGGCGCAGGTCATCCTGCAGAACCCGCTGACCCAGAAGGTGCTGCGCCCGAAGCAGGCCAGGGAGATGGGTGTCGCGGACGCCCTCTTCGAGGCGGCCGACTTCCTCGAGGACTCGCTCGCCTGGGCGGCCGGCGTGGTGCAGGGCAAGGTCACCGTCGAGCGTCCCGAGATCGATCGGGAGATGTGGGACGGCGTGCTCTGGTTCGCCAAGCAGCAGCTCGACGAGAAGCTGCACGGCGCTGTCCCGTCGGCCAACAAGGCGATCGAGTTGCTCGCGCTGGCCAAGGAGGCGTCGTTCGAGGACGGCACCGCGGCCGAGACCGAGGCGCTCGCCGACCTGATCATGGGTGACGAGTCGCGCGCCAGCCTGTACTCGTTCGACCTGGTG
This sequence comes from Actinoplanes sp. NBC_00393, assembly GCF_036053395.1. Lineage (NCBI taxonomy): Bacteria > Bacillati > Actinomycetota > Actinomycetes > Micromonosporales > Micromonosporaceae > Actinoplanes > Actinoplanes sp. NBC_00393. Next base: position 6,871,726 of record NZ_CP107942.1, read on the forward strand.
CAGCGCCGGGCGAAGCGGCCGGTGGGCGTACCCGACAAGTCCCTGGCCCGGAAGGTCACCAAGGTCGGCATCGTCGGCGCCGGCCTGATGGCCTCGCAGCTGGCGCTGCTCTTCCTGCGCCGCCTGCAGGTGCCGGTGGTCCTCACCGACCTGGACCAGACGCGGGTCGACAAGGGCGTCGCCTACGTCACCGACCAGATCGACAAGCTGGTCGCCAAGCGCCGGATGGACGAGGGCACCGCGGCCAAGCTGCGCCTGCTGATCAGCGGCTCGGTGGACAAGTCGGTCTTCGCCGACGCCGACTTCGTGATCGAGGCGGTCTTCGAGAACCTCGACCTGAAGAAGCAGATCTGGGCCGAGTTCGAGAAGATCGTCTCCCCGGAGGCGATCCTCGCGACCAACACGAGCTCGCTGTCGATCACCGAGATGGCGGCCGACCTGGAGCACCCGGAGCGGGTCGTCGGCTTCCACTTCTTCAACCCGGTCGCGGTCCTCCCGCTCCTGGAGATCATCCGGGGCGAGCGGACCGACGACGCCACGCTGGCCACCGCCTTCGAGGTCGGCAAGCAGCTGAAGAAGTCGTCGGTGCTGGTCAAGGACGCCCCGGCGTTCGTGGTCAACCGCCTGCTCACCCGGGTCACCAGCGAGATCTTCCAGGCCGTCGACGCGGGCACCCCGCTGGACGTGGTGAACGTGGCGATGGACCCGCTGGGTCTGCCGATGCGCCCGATCGCGCTGCTCCAGCTGGTCGGCCCGGCGGTCGCCTACCACGTGGGCGAGACGCTGCACGCGGCGTTCCCGGACCGGTTCAAGGACAGCCCCAACCTCAAGAAGATCGTCGACGCCGGCCTGCCGGTCATGGTCGACGACGAGATCAACCCCGAGGTGGTCGCGCTTCTGGAGACCGGCTCGGCGCCGTTGACCGCCGATGAGGTACGCCAGAAGGCGCTCGACGCCCTGGCCGAGGAGATCCGCCTGATGCTGGACGAGGGCGTGGTCGCCGAGGCGCAGGACATCGACCTGTGCATGATCCTCGGCGCCGGCTACCCGTTCCACCTGGGTGGCGTCACGGCGTACCTGGACCGCAGCGGCACCGCCGAGCGGGTCACCGGCAAGCGTTTCCTGCCGAACGGTGTGGCGAACGTCCGCGCCTGACCTGCGTAGTTCCTCCCGGATGCCCCGTGCCGTCAGGTGCGGGGCATCCGTTTGTGTCGGTCCGGGCCGGTAGGATCCACCGACTTCACAGCTACGGAGCTTCGATGACCTACCCCCCGCCCCCGGGCGAGCCTCAGCCCTACCATCCGCCGCAGCCTTACGCTCAGCCGCAGCAGCCCTACGGGCAGCAGCCCTATGCGCAGCAGCAGCCCTACGCGCAGCAGCAGCCTTACGCGCAGCAGCAGCCCTACGCCCAGCCGCAGCAGCAGCCGCACCCGCAGTACGGCCCGCCCGGATACCCGCTCCCGCCGCCTCCACCTCCGAAGCAGAAGTCGCGGGTCCTGCCGATCGTGCTGATCTCGGTGGGCATCGTCTTGGTGCTCTGCATCGGTGGCGTCACCGCCGCCGTCCTGTTCGCCCGCAACACCGTGGAGGACGCCGGCGCCGAGGCGGCGAAGATCGCCATCGCCGAGCCGGCGACGCTCGGCGGTCTGGCCAAGCTGGAAAGCGCGGAGTTCGACAAGCTCGCGCAGCAGATGGAGGACGGCCTGGCCTCGATGCCGGGCGCCAAGGACTCGTTCGCCGGCTTCTGGGGCGACCCCGAGAAGGACATGATCGCCGCCCTGGCCACCCGGGCCACGGTCATCTCGCCGCGAGCCGAGCTGACCGCCTCGTTCCGCGAGTTCGGCGACGTCAAGGACGTGACCGCGGTCGAGACCGGTTCGCTGGGCGGCGTCGCGGAGTGCGGCACCAGCTCCGACCCGGACGGCGACCTGGCTGTCTGCGGCTGGGCCGACGCAGGCAGCGTCGGCATGATCATCTTCTACGGCAAGACGGCACCCGACGTGCTCGCCGACTTCCCGGAGCTACGCGCCGAGATCGAGACGAGAAGCAGCTAGGAACGCACACGCGGCACGCTGGCGGTCGCGGCGACCACCGGGGTGGTGTCCGCGGCCGGCAGCGAGACGGTGACCTCCAGGCCGCCGCCCTCGATGGCCACCGCGGAGACCGTGCCGCCGTGCGCGTCGCAGACCGCGCGGACGATCGACAGCCCGAGCCCGGAGCCGCGCGACCCGGTCCGTTCCCAGCCGCCCCGCTGGAACGGCTCGAACAGACCGGGTACGTCGGCCGGCTCCACCTCGTATCCGGTGTTCCCGACCACCAGCTGGGCCTGCCCGTTCACCGACCCGGTGCGCAGCCACAGGCTGCCCAGCAGGTGGTTGTAGCGGATCGCATTCTCGATCAGGTTGCCGGCCAGCCGGTCCAGCAGGCTCGGGTCGCCGACCACCGGCGCCGGTTCCAGCTCGGTGCTGACGTCCAGTTTCATCCGCTCGGCCTCGGCCTTCACCGCGGAGAGCGCGTTGTAGACGCTGGTCGCCAGGTCGGCCGGCACTTTGCGGACCAGCCGCCGCCCGGACTGCGCCTCGGACCGGGCCAGGACGAGCAGCGCGTCCACCAGCCCGTTGGCCCGCTCCGACGCGTTGCGGACCACCTTGGCCATCCGCCGGTACTCGGCCACGTCCGCCTCGTCGTCGCTGAGCGTCACGTCGATCTCGGTACGCATCACGGCGAGTGGGGTCCGCAGCTCGTGCGAGGCGTTCGCGACGAACCTCTTCTGCGACTCGAACGCGGCCGCCAACCGGTCCAGCATCGCGTCGAAGGTGCGGGCCAGCTCGGCCACCTCGTCGTCCGCTCCGGAGTAGCGGATCCGCTGGTCGAGGGTCTCCTCGCCGAGCCTCTGCGCGGTCTGGGTCACGCTGTGCAGTGGTCGCAGGGCCCGGCCGGCCACCGCGTACGCCCCGGCGATCCCGATGATGCCGACGGCGACCAGCGCGCTCAGGCCCTTGAGCAGCAGCTCCTGGGAGGCCCGCGCAACCATGTCGGTCTGCCAGCCGAGCGCCTCCCGCGGGCTGCCGTCGGCCAGGGTCACCATGGACCCGGCCTTCAGCTCGTCGACCGGGTGCAGCGACTCGCTGACCAGCAGCCAGGCCAGCAGCACCAGCGCCACCCCGGCGCCGACCAGCAGGATGCCGTTGAGCAGGGTGAGCCGCAGCCGGAGCGTGGGCCGCAGCTGGAGCCGCAGCGGCCGGCGGGTCCGCCCGAGGTAGACGGTCACGAGGCCACGACCGGTTCGGGAACCCGGTAGCCGGCGCCGACGACGGTCTCGATCAGCGGCGGATCACCGATCTTCTTGCGCAGGGTGTTGATGGTGACCCGCACGGTCGTGGTGAACGGGTCGGTGTTGGCGTCCCAGACCCGCTCCAGCAGCTCCTCGCTGGACACCACCCCGCCGCGGGCCTTGAGCAGCTCCTCCAGCACCCCGAACTCCTTGTTGGTGAGGTCGACCGGCGCACCGGCCCGGGTCACCACCCGGCGGGTCTGGTCGAGCACCAGGTTGCCGACGGTGAGCACCGGTGGCGCGGCCGGGGTGGCCCGCCGGCCCAGCGCCTGCACCCGGGCCACCAGCTCCTCGAAGGCGAACGGCTTGGCCAGGTAGTCGTCGGCGCCCAGCTCGAGGCCCTCGACCCGGTCGGCGACGGTGCTGCTCGCGGTGAGCATCAGCACCCGGGTCAGGGTGCCGGACTCGACCAGCGCCGCACAGATGTCGTCGCCGTGCATGCCGGGCAGGTCCCGGTCGAGCACCACCACGTCGTAGCGGGTCACGTACGCCATCTCGTGGCCCTCGAGACCGTCGTACGCCACATCGACGGCCATACCCTTGCGGCGCAGGCCACGCGCGATCGCGTCGGCCAGGTTCCGCTCGTCCTCCACCACCAGCACCCGCATACGTGAAAGGCTACCGAAGGCGCCACACCCCGACCGAGGCGTCGATCCGCCGGCAGACCAGCACCCCGACGGTGAAGTGGCAGTCGCCGGCGACGCGGTCGGCCGACCCGAGCACGCGGATCCGGTGCCGGTCCAGCAGCAGTACGCCGTACCAGAGCCGGTCCTCGCCACTGACCGTGCGCCGCACGTAGGCCGTCCCGGGCTCCGGACCTGGACCGGCGCTCTGCCAGAGCCCCATGTCGGCGAGCACGTCACCGGTCTGCGCGTCGAGGACGTAGAGCCTCGGGTACGCGGTGTCCGGCATCCCGGTCAGCAGGTGCGCGCCGATCCGCTCGGCGAAGTCCCACCGGTCCGACGACCAGCGTTCGCGCCCGGACACCGGGTCGATCACCAGGATGCCGCGCTGCGGCAGGAACGCGCAGATCAGGTCCCCGCACTGGGACGGCCCGCGGTACCAGCTCAGGTTCATGCCGGTGTGCCAGCTCGGCGCCAGCCCGTCGGTGATGTCGTATCCCGTGGTCCCGGACCCGCCGGCACCGATCAGCACGAGGTCTCCGGCCGGCCAGAGCGAGGTGGTCGTGTCCCGGCGCTCCGGCACGTGCGCCTCGGCCACCACCCGCCCGGTACGCGCGTCGCGGGCCACCAGCCGCCCGTCCCCGGTCAGCACGTACAGCCACTGCGGGTAGGCGCCGTCGTAGCGGGACACCGCGACGTCGTCCCGGTCGCCCTGGTGGACCGTCCAGCGCACCGTCCCGGTCCGCAGGTCGACGCCGTGCCAGTCGGCGTCACCGAAGGCCGCGCCCTCCTCGCGGACCAGCGCCAGCCCGTCGGCCACCGAGACACCCTGCAACCGGGCCGGCCGCTGCCAGAGCGGCTCATCCGCGCCGGGCCGCAGCGCGATCGTGCCGAACGTGATGGTCCGCTCGTCCTGCACGGTCACCAGCAGCAGGTCCCCGGCCGAGCTGACGCCGAGCACGTCGCCGTGGACCGTGACGGTGTGCCGGGACAGCAGGGTCACGTCGGGCAGCGCGTACGTCCGGATGGTCCGCCGGCCCTCCACCTCGGAGCGGCTGATCACGAAAAGCCGGTCGCCCGCCACTCGCATGGTGTCGCCGAGCACGGCCGGAACGATCACCGGCCGGACCGGATCGGCGTGGGCCGCGGATCCGGCGAGCGAGATCAGGAGCAGGACGGAGAGAAACGCCAGCAGCAGGCGGTAGGGCACGGGAGGCGCGACGGTCTCGGCCGCCGCCTGTGACTCCCGGCGCGCCACATCACCTAGGTCGATCAGGACACCGCTCACCGCAAGCCTCCCGGCCCTCATTCTGCCGGGAGAGGGTCAGATGCGGTACGCCCAGATTCGCAGCCCCGCTTCGTCCCGGCAGACCAGGTGATGCTCGTCGGCGGCGCACTCCTCCGGCGCCACCTCGGCGGTGCCCAGCAGGCGTACCTCGGGATGTCCGGGCAGCACCACGCCGAACGTCTGGCCGCCGGCCGCCCCGCCCCGTCGCAGCAGCAGCGGCCCGTCCTCGGTGGCGCCGCCGACCTCCTCGGCCCAGCCCTCCAGGTCGACCCGGCTCGCCCCGGTCCGCGGGTCCACCAGGCGCACCGGCGCACCGGTCGCCGCGTCCGTCTCCAGCAGATAGCCTGCCCGCCGGTAGAGCCGGTCGGCCTCGGTCACCGGCCAGACCGGACGGCCGGTCGCCGGATCCAGCACCCAGGTCTCGCCGCCGTCCGCCGAGCACAGGACGTCCTGACAGTCCACCGCGTCCGGCAGCATCGGGGAGATTTCGCGCTGCCAGATCCGGCGCAGTGTCCGGGCCTCGTAGACCAGTTCCCGGGCGGCCTCCTGGTATTCGACGAGCACCACGTCACCGACGACCGAGGCGCTGGTCGGCCAGGCGCCGTCGATCCGGACCAGCTCGGTCTCGGCCAGCACGTCACCGGTGGCCACGGCGCGCAGGGTCAGCCGGTCGGAGGAGGTGATCAACAGGGCGGCCGGCGTGCCCGGCGCCGGGTCGACCGTCGCCGCACCGGCCGCCGCGTACGCCCACAGCTGCTTGCCGGTCGCCAGGTCCACCCCGCGCAACTCGGTGCGGACCGGCGGCTCGGTGTGCGCCTCCCCGTCCGCGGAGAAGTAGAGCGCGCCCGGGTCGCCGGAGCTCTCGTCGTAGGCGGTGCCGGGCCGGAAGATCCATCCGACCGTGTACCCGACGCCGCCGGCGACCGTGATCCGGACCGGCGAGGTCCACCGGGTCCGGCCGGTGGCGGTATCCACGGCCGTGGTGGCCAGGCTCTCGGAGAGCAGCACGAGGTCGCCGCTGCGCTGCACCCTGATCGAGCCGAAGATGCTCTGCGCCGGGTCGTGTCCCCGGGTCATCGGCACCTGGACGGTCCACAAGCGCCGGGCCGGCTGCGTCATCTCCCAGGCGGTCACCGCGCGTTCCCGGCCGGTCGAGGTGACCGTGTAGAGCCGGCCGCCGGCCAGTTGGATCGGGCTCACCGCGTCCTTCGCGTCGATCGCGCCGAGATAGCGCCAGAGCACCGCGGGTCCGGGCGCCGCGCCGCCGAGCGCGATCAGCAGCACCGCCACCACCAGCAGGCCGGCATGCCGGTACCGCCAGGGCGGTGGGCGCCGGCCGGCCTCCGGGTCGAGCGGGGCGTCGCGGTCCAGCTCGATCAGCGTCACGCCCCACCCTTCACCGGTACGCGGTCAGCCCGCTCCCCTCGTCCGGTAGGTCCAGACGAGCAGTTCGCCGTACATCGACCGGCAGACCAGCCGGTCCGGGGCGGTCTGACAGTCCCCGGTGCCCGGCGGGAGCTCGGCCAGCAGCCGCGGACGATCAAGGTCCGGGGCGACGACCGCGACCATGGTACGCGGACCCGGCCCGATCTCCCTGGTGACCAGTAGTTCGCCGCCGGCGGTCCGGCCGGGGACCGGGGTCCACCCGGTCAGGTCGGCGAGGATCCGGCCGGTCGCCGGGTCGATCACGGCGACCGGGTCGCTGGTGTTGCTGGACGAGAAGGCGACCACGCGGGTGCCGTACTGCTCGACGCCGTGCCAGCCGGCCTGCCGCCAGCGCTCGGCGCCGGTGACCGGGTCGACGGCCCGGATGCCGTCCGGCCCGATCAGGCAGGCCAGCTTGCCGCACGGCTTGACCCGCTGGACGTTCGGGGTGCGCACGCTCCACAGCAGCTGCAGCGTCGCCGGGTCGTACGCGGAGACCCGGATCGAGCCCCGCCCGGGATGCCGGAGGAGCACCGCGCCGCCGGCCACCACCGGGTTCTCCGGGTCGTAGTCGGCGACCGGGAACTTCTGGCTGGCCAGATGGGCGCCGGTCGGCACGTCGTACAGGTCGGCGGTCTGGTCGTCGCGGACCAGCATGATCCGGGACAGCGAACCGGGCACGCTGAGCAGCACCGCGGTGTTGGGCACCTCGACCCGCCAGCGGGCCAGGCCGACGTGCGGGTCGAGCACCTCGACCGTGTTCTGCACCCGCCGGCCGCTGCCGGAGTTGCTGCGGACGCCCTCCACGGCGAAGAGCAGCCCGGTCCCGGGGAAGGAGACGACGTTGCGGGCGTTGTGCCACTCCCGGGCGCCGGTGTCGAGCGAGATCGCCGTGGTGCCGCGTTCTTCCCGGCCGGTGTTCCACGGCCGCAGGAGCAGCACGCCGCCGCCGATCCGCAGCCGGTAGACCGGCTGGTCCTGCGCGATCTGCCAGACCCGTTCACCGTCCGCCAGCCGGTACGAGCTGAGCTGCCCGGTCGACTGGACCAGCAGACGGTCGGCATCGATGGTGTACGGGTCGCCCGGTCCGATCGGCACCCGCAGCACCTCGGTGAGCAGCGGCGGAGCCGGCGGAACCGACGTGGTCAGGCCGAAGAGCGCCAGGACCGCGACGATCGCCGGGCCGAACCAGGGCGACGTGGTGCGCCGCCCTGGCCGGTGATACGACTCGGGTTCACCGCGTTCCAGACCGAGATCGATGACGATGGTCTGGCCGTACGACTCCGCACCCATACCTCAAAGGTAACGGTTCCGTAACGAAAGCGCGCGACGGGGCCTCAGAGCGTGGTCTGCGGCTCCTCAACCGGCACTGCGGCCTCCTGACGGGACACCCACTCGGTCACGTCCCGCGCCACGTCCTGCGCGGTCAGGCCCAGCGAGGAGAGGATCTCCGCGCGGGTGCCGTGCGGGTGGAAGCCGACCGGCACGCCGAAGTCGCGCAGCGGGACGGTCACCCCGGCGTCGCGCAGCGCGCTCGCCACCGCGTCACCCACGCCACCGGCACGCACGCCGTCCTCGAGGGTGACCACGAACCGGTGCGCGGCGGCCAGGCCGGTCAGCTCGATCGGCACCGGACGGACCCAGCGCGGGTCGACGACCGTCACGCCGTACCCCTGCTCGGCGATGCGCTCCGCAACGTCCAGCCCCAGGCCCGCGAACGAGCCCACCGCGACGACCAGCACGTCCTTGCGGCCGCCCTTGTCGGGCCCAGTCTCGCGCAGCACGTCGACCTGCCCCACCCGGCGCAGCGCCGGGGTGTCCGGCGCGACCGAACCGGTCGGGAACCGCACGATCGTCGGGCCGTCCTCCACCGCGACCGCCTCACGCAGCTCCTCGCGCAGCGTCGCGGCGTCGCGCGGCGCGGCGATCCGCAGGCCGGGCACCACACCGAAGACGCTCATGTCCCACATGCCGTAGTGGCTCGGCCCGTCCGGCCCGGTGATCCCGGCCCGGTCCAGCACGAAGGTCACCGGCAGGTTGTGCATCGCCACGTCCAGCAGGACCTGGTCGAACGCCCGGTTCAGGAAGGTCGCGTAGACCGCCACCACCGGGTGCAGCCCGCCCATCGCCAGGCCGGCCGCGCTCGTCGCCGCGTGCTGCTCGGCGATGCCCACGTCGTAGGTCCGCTCCGGGTACTTCTGGGCGAGCGCGGCGATGCCGGTCGGCTCGGCCATCGCGGCGGTGATGCCGACCACGTCCGGACGCTCGTCGGCGATCTTCACGAGCTCCTCGGAGAAGACCTTCGTCCACTTCAGCGACGGCTTGGCGGTCAGCGCGCCGGTCTGCGGGTCGAACGCGCCCGGACCGTGCAGGCAGTCCGCCTCGTCCTGCTCGGCCGGCCGGTAGCCGTACCCCTTCTTGGTGACCGCGTGCACGATGACCGGGGCGTTGAAGCCCTTGGCCCGGCGCAGCGCGGACTCCATCGCCAGCTGGTCGTGGCCGTCCACCGGGCCGATGTACTTCAGGCCCAGGTCCTCGAACATCGGCTGCGGGCTGACCGCGTCCTTGATGCCCTTCTTGACCGCGTGCAGCACCTCGAAGACCGGCTTGCCCACCACCGGGGTCTGCCCCAGCGCGTCCTTGACCAGGTCGAGCACCCGCTCGTAGCCCGGGTTGAGGCGCAGCGTGGAGAGGTGGTCGGCGAGACCGCCGATGGTCGGCGCGTACGACCTACCGTTGTCGTTGACCACGATGACCAGCTTGTTGCGGGTGGCCGCGATGTTGTTCAGCGCCTCCCAGCACATGCCACCGGTCAGCGCGCCGTCACCGACGACCGCGACCACGTGCCGGTCCTCGCCGCGCAGCGTGAACGCCTTGGCGAGGCCGTCCGCGTACGACAGGGCGGTGGAGGCGTGCGAGTTCTCGATCAGGTCGTGCTCGCTCTCCGCCTGACTCGGATACCCGGTGAGACCGCCGCGCTGGCGAAGGAGGTCGAAGCCGTCCTGCCGGCCGGTAACGATCTTGTGTACGTAAGCCTGGTGGCCGGTGTCGAACAGGATCCGGTCGCGTGGCGAGTCGAACACCCGGTGCAGGGCGAGGGTCATCTCGACCACACCGAGGTTCGGACCGAGGTGCCCGCCGGTACGCGAGACCTTGGCCACGAGGAAGTCACGAATCTCGGCCGCGAGCAGGGACAACTGCTCTGGGGTCAGTCGCTTCAGCTCACCGGGAGCGGTGATGCTGGACAGCAGGCCGGCCGAGGTCGAGGGGGAGTCGCTCATGAGCGTGGAGTCTATCCGGGCCTCGCTTTTCCGCGACTGGAGCGAACGGGCAGAGCCGATCCTCCACACAACCCTCACATCCCCCGTCCGGCCACCCCGGTTGGCCGGACGAGCCCGCCGTCCGGCATCCTGGGAGGCAAGCAGCGACTGGCGGCACGGGGATGGTCGAACCATCGGGGAGCGCGTCACGAGGAGTCGACCGCCTGGGCTCCCCGGTTGAGGAGTCGCACATGTCTGCCCGTTTGCTTCCCGGCGCCCCGGTCGCCGAGTCCGTGCTCACCGACGTCAAGGCGCGGGTCACCGCGCTCAAGGAGCGCGGTGTCCAGCCCAGCCTGGCCACCATCCTGGTCGGCGACGACGACGCCAGTGCCGGCTACATCCGGATCAAGCAGAAGCAGGCCGCCGAGCTCGGTTTCGCCTCGCCGCACCAGCACCTCAGCGGCGACGTCACGCAGGCCGACCTGCTCAAGGTGATCGCCGAGTTCAACGACGACAAGAACGTGCACGGCGTCCTGATCCAGTACCCGATCCCGGCCCACCTGGACTACGACGCCGCCCTGCAGACCCTCGACCCGGACAAGGACGTCGACGGGATGCACCCGCTCAACATGGGCCGGCTCGCGGTCGGCCTGCCCGGCCCGCTGCCCTGCACCCCGGCCGGCATCGAGGCGCTGCTCGCCTTCCACGAGATCGAGGTCTCCGGCCGGGAGGTGGTCATCCTGGGCCGCGGCGCCACCCTGGGCCGGCCGCTCGCCATGCTGCTGGCCCAGAAGCGGCCGACCGCCAACGCCGCGGTCACCGTCGTGCACACCGGGGTGAAGGACTGGCCGCGCTACACCCAGCGCGCCGAGATCCTGATCGCCGCCGCCGGCGTTCCGGGCATCATCCAGCCCGAGCACGTCAAGCCCGGCGCGGTCGTGATCGGCGCCGGCGTCCGCTACGAGGGCCGCCGCCTGCTGCCGGACGTCGACGAGTCCTGCGCCGAGGTGGCCGGCGCGATCACCCCGCGGGTCGGCGGCGTCGGCCCGACCACGGTTGCGATGCTGTTCCGCAACGCCGTCACCGCGGCCGAGCGCGCCACCGCCTGACCGCTCCGCGGCCCGGTCGAGCTCAGGCGGCGTACTGGTACGCCGGATACGTCAGGTAGCCGGCGTCACCACCCTGGTAGTACGTCGCCTCCTCGACCGGGGCCAGCGGCAGGCCGATCCGCAGCCGCTCCACGAGATCCGGGTTGGCGACGAACGCCCGCCCGAAACTGATCAGATCCGCGCCCAGCCCGAGCCAGTGCTCGGCCTCGGTCCGGCCGGTCTGCTTCGGCCCCATCGGCAGCACCGGGTTCATGATCAGCACGCCTGGCCAGGCCCGCCGGAGCTCGATCAGCACCTCCTCGTCCGCGGTCGCCTCCAGATGCACGTAGGCGATCTCCAGCCGGGCCAGCTCGCGCAGCAACGCCGCGTACATCTCCGGAATGTCGGACTCCTGGACGCCCCAGAAAGTGCCCGCGGGGGACAGCCGGATACCGGTCCGCGCTGCGCCGACCGCATCGACGGCCGCCTCCACCGCCTCGACGGCGAACCGGATCCGGTTCGCCACCGGCCCGCCGTAGCGGTCCGTGCGCAGGTTCGCGTTCGACGACAGGAACTGCGAGATCAGGTACCCGTTGGCGCCGTGCAGCTCGACCCCGTCGAATCCGGCCTCGACGGCCCGCCGCGCGGCCGACCCGTAGGATTCGGCCTGCTCCGGCACCTCCTCGAGCGCCAGCGCCCGCGGCACCGGCGCCGGCTGCGGCCCGCTCGGCGTGAACACGTCACCGATCGCCGGAACGGCCGACGGCCCGACTGGCTGCAGCCCGGTGGTGTCCGGATGTGACACCCGGCCACCGTGCATCACCTGGGCGAAGATCCGGCCGCCGCTGGCGTGCACGGCATCGGTCACCGGCCGCCAGGCGGCCACCTGGGCATCGGTGTGCAGGCCCGGCGTGCCCGGATTGGACTGCCCGACGGCGTTGGGCTGCACGCCCTCGCTCACGATCAGGCCGGCGGTGGCGCGCTGCGCGTAGTAGGCGGCCATGGACGGGGTGGCGAGACCACCGGCGGCGGCACGGACCCGCGTCATCGGGGCCATCACGATCCGGTTGGGCAGCGACAGGTTGCCGAGCGGGAACCCGCTGAAGAGCTTCGTCATGCGGCTACGCTAAAACCTCACACTGACGTCAGAGGCAAGGTTACGGAGGCCACAGAATTGCGCATCGGTGAGCTCGCGGCCCGGGCCGGCGTCAGCGTCCGCTCGGTCCGCTACTACGAGGAGCAGGGCCTGTTGTCCAGCGTGCGCAGCCCGAGCGGCCAGCGGCTCTACGGCGACAAGGAAGTCGAGCGGGTGGAGTTCATCCAGCGGCTCTACGCGGCCGGCCTGTCCAGCCGGACCATCGCCGACCTGATGCCCTGCGTCGAGTCCCCCAGCGAGGAGAACTCGGACGCCGCCCTGGACCGGATGGCCCTGGAACGCGACCGGCTCTCCCGGCACATCGACGAGCTGGCCCGCACCCGGGACACCCTGGACCGCCTGATCGTGGTGGCTCAGCGGGCGCGCGAGGAGCTGACCTCCGGCTCCAGCAGCGCCACGCACTCCACGTGCTGAGTCATCGGGAAGCAGTCGAAGGCCCGGATCCCGGTGGCGGTGTAACCCTCGGCCCGGAACGTCTTCAAGTCCCGGGCCAGGGCCGCCGGGTCGCACGCCACATAGGCGATCGCGCGCGGCCCGGCCGCCGCCACCGCCTTGACCACCTTCGCGCCGGCGCCGGCCCGCGGCGGGTCCAGCACCACCAGGTCGACCGGGCCGGTGACCCGCCGCCGGCTCAGCGCGGCATCCACCTTGGCGGTGACGATCTCCACGTTCGGCAGGCCGCCGAGGTTGGCACGGGCCGCGGCCACCCCGATCGAGGAGGACTCGACCACTGTGGTCCGGGCGCCGGTGCGAGCGGCCAGGGCCGCCGCGAACAGCCCGGCGCCGCCGTACAGGTCCCACGCGACCTCGCCTTCGGCGGGCCGCAACATCTTCAGCACCACACCGACAAGCGTGTCGGCGGCGGCCGGGTGCACCTGCCAGAAACCTTCCGGGGGTACGTGCCAAGCACGCCCACCGGCCACCTCGGTGACCTCCTCGGGCCCGGAGAGCCGGACCAGTCCCCCACCCGACGGGGCATCGGTGAGATCGTCCCCGGTCAGCGGTGACCGGCTGGCGAGCACCGCCACCTCACCGCCGGTGCTCGCGACCGCCTGCAGACCGTCCGCCTCCGGCCAGGTCCGCTTGAGCAGGTCGAGCTCCTGGATGGCCGGGTGCGCGATCCGGCACCGGTCGATCGCCACCACCTCGTGGGAGCGGTGCTTGAGCAGGCCCGGGCGGTCCGCGGCGTCCACCGAGTAGCGGATCCGGCTGCGCCAGCCCAGCAGCCGATCGGGTCCGGACGGGCCGGGGAGCGGCTCCACGCGTACGAAAATCCGGTCCTGATCCTCCGGGCTGAGCCCGGCCAGCCGTCCCAGCTGTTCCCGGACCACCGCGGTCTTCCACCGCAGCTGCGCGTCCTCGGTGGCATGCTGGAGGTCGCAGCCGCCGCAACCACCCGGATGGGCGAACGGGCAGGGCGGGGTGACCCGGTCCGGGGAGGCCTCGTGGATCTCCACCGCGTCGGCCCGCAGATAGCCGCGGTGCAACTCGGTGATCTCGGCGGTGACCCGCTCGCCGGGCAGCGCGTGCCGGACGAAGATCACCCGGCCGTGCGGTCCGCCGATCCGGGCCACGCAGTGCCCACCGTGGGCGGGCGCGCCCACGGTCACCTCGACCCGGTCGCCCTCGACCAGCTCGGTCATGACGGCTCCCTGTCGTTGCCGAACGGTTCGGCCTCCTCGGCCCGGTTGCGCGGGCCGCGGGCCGGTGCCCGGCTCAGACCGCGGTCCAGCCGCTCCAGATCGCGGTCCTGGCTGGAGCGCAGCTGCCACGGCACGCTGGTGACCATCACGCCCGGCTCGAAGAGCAGCCGGCCCTTGATCCGCAGCGCGCTCTGGTTGTGCAGCAGGTTCTCCCACCAGCGGCCGACCACGTATTCCGGCACGAAGACGGTGACCACGTCGCGCGGCGAGGAGCGGCGCACGCCCTTCACGAAGTCGATGATCGGCCGGGTGATCTCCCGGTACGGCGAGTCGACCACGGTCAGCGGCACCGGCACCTGACGCCGCTCCCACTCCTCCTGGATGTTGCGGGTGTCGTTGTCGTCCACGTTCACCGTCACCGCGGTCAGCGTGTCCGGCCGGGTCGCCTGCGCGTACGCGATGGCCCGCAGCGTCGGCATGTGCACCTTGCTGACCAGCACCACCGCGTGGTTGCGGGAGGGCAGCACGGGCCGCTCGTCGGTCGGCTTCAGCTCCTCGGCGACCCGGGTGTAGTGCCGGTGGATGGCCACCATGAGCCCGTAGATCACCACCATGGCGGCGATCGCGATCCAGGCGCCGAGCAGGAACTTGGTGATCAGCACGATGATCAGTACTGCCCCGGTAAGTCCCATTCCGAACGTGTTGATGGCCCGCGACCGGATCATGCGGCGCCGGCGTTCCGGGTCCCGCTGGGTGCGCAGCAGCCGGTTCCAGTGCCGGATCATGCCGGCCTGGGACAGCGTGAACGAGACGAAGACGCCGACGATGTAGAGCTGGATCAGCTTGGTGACCTCGGCCTCGAACGCCACGATCAGCACGAGCGCGGCGACCGCGAGGAACAGGATGCCGTTGCTGAAGGCCAGCCGGTCGCCGCGGGTGTGCAGCTGCCGGGGCAGGTACCGGTCCTGGGCGAGGATCGAGCCGAGCACCGGGAAGCCGTTGAACGCGGTGTTCGCGGCCAGGAAGAGGATCATCGCGGTCACCGCGCCGACCACGATGAACAGCACCGAGCCGGAGCCGAACACCGTCTCGGCGAGCTGGGTGGTCACCGTCTTCTGTACGTAGTTCGGTGGGCCGGCGAGGATCTGCAGGCTCTCGTTCTCCACGTACTGCAGGTGGGTGGCCCGGGCCAGCAGGATGATGCCGGAGAGCATGACGATCGCCAGACCGCCGAGCAGCATCAGCGTGGTGGCGGCGTTCCTGCTCTTCGGCGGCTTGAACGCGGGCACGCCGTTGGAGATGGCCTCGACACCGGTCAGCGCCGCACAGCCGGACGAGAACGTCCGTAACAGCAGGAAGACGAAGCCGATCTGGGTGAGGTGGTGCTCCTCGGCGTCGATCACCAGGTCGGCGCTGGGCGCCCGCAGGTCGTCACCGAGGATGAAGACCCGGACCAGCCCGGTGAGGATCATCCCGACGATCACGATGATGAACAGGTAGGTCGGCACCGCGAAGGCGGTCCCGGACTCGCGCAGTCCCCGCAGGTTGAGGGCGCTCAACAGGACCACCGCGGCGATCGCCACGCCGATCTTGTGCTCGGCCACCCAGGGCACCACCGAGCCGAGGTTGCTGACTCCGGAGGAGACCGAGACGGCGACGGTCAGGATGTAGTCCACCAGCAGGGCACTGGCCACCCCGAGCCCGAACTTCGGCCCCAGGTTGACCGTGGCCACCTCGTAGTCGCCACCGCCGGACGGGTACGCGTGCACGTTCTGCCGGTAGCTCGCGACCACCGTCACCATCACCACCGCGACGGCGAGCGTCACCCAGGGCGAATACACGTAGGCGGCGGCACCGGCGATCGAGAGGGTCAGCAGGATCTCGTCCGGCGCGTACGCCACGCTGGAGAGCGCGTCGCTGGCGAAGACCGGCAGTGCGATCCGCTTCGGCAGCAGCGTGTGTTTCAGCTTGTCCGAGCGGAACGGACGGCCGAGAAGCAGCCGTTTGGCGAGGGAGGTGGTACTGGCCACGAGTGCCAAGAGTACGGGCGGGCGACCACGCCCGTACCCCGCCCCGGACACCGTCGGCTAGAAGCGCATGGCAGGCTCACACTGGTCCGTAGTGATTCGGGAGGGCACGAACCGTGCACGTGGTGATCATGGGGTGCGGCCGGCTCGGTTCGACGCTGGCACAGAAGCTCGACGCGCAGGGTCATCACGTGGCCGTGATCGACCGCGACGCCGAGTCCTTCCGGCGGCTGGGCTCGGAGTTCGGCGGCGTGACGGTGAACGGGATCGGCTTCGACCGGGACGTGCTGCAGGCCGCCGGCATCGAACGGGCGGATGCGTTCGCAGCGGTCTCCAGCGGCGACAACTCCAACATCATCTCGGCCCGGCTGGCCCGCGAGACGTTCGGCGTGAGCCGCGTCGTGGCCCGAATCTACGACTCCCGGCGGGCCCAGGTCTACGAGCGGCTCGGCATCCCCACGATCGCGACGATCCGGTGGGCCGCCGACCGGATGTTCCGCTACCTGGTGCCGGAGGACCGCGTCGAGGTGTTCCGTGACCCGACCAGCGTGGTCAGCATCGTGGAGGCGCCGCTGCACCGGGACTGGATCGGCCGGCCGGTGAAGTCGCTGGAGGAGCGGACCGGCGCGCGGGTGGCGTACCTGACCCGGTTCGGGATGGGCCTGCTCGCCCAGCCCTCCACCGTCCTCCAGGACGGCGATCAGGTCTTCCTGCTGGTGACCGACGAGACCGTCGGCACGGCACTGGACATCTGCGAGCGCGCCGACAAGGAGGGCAACTGACATGCGCATCGCCATCGCCGGCGCCGGCAACGTGGGCCGGTCCATCGCGCAGGAGCTGATCGGCAACGGGCACGACGTGATGCTGATCGAGCGGCAACCCCGTCAGCTCTGCCCGGAACGGGTGCCGCAGGCCCAGTGGGTGCTCGCCGACGCCTGCGAGCTCAGCAGCCTGGAGGAGGCCGACCTGGCGTCCTGCGACGTCGTGGTGGCGGCCACCGGCGACGACAAGGCCAACCTCGTGGTGTCGCTGCTCGCCAAGACCGAGTTCGCGGTGGCCCGGGTGGTGGCCCGGGTGAACCGCGCCGAGAACGAGTGGCTGTTCACCGAGCAGTGGGGCGTGGACGTCGCGGTGAGCAAGCCCCGCCTGATGGCCGCCCTGGTCGAGGAGGCGGTCACGGTCGGCGACCTGGTCCGGCTGATGACCTTCCGCCAGGGCGAGGCGAACCTCGTCGAGATCACCCTCCCGCGCGACGCGCCGTACGAGGGGAAGCCGCTCCGCTCGGTGCCGATGCCCCGGGACGCCGCCCTGGTCGCCATCCTGCGCGGCAAACGGGTCCTGGTGCCCACCCCGGACGACCCGCTCGAGGCCGGCGACGAGCTGATCTTCGTGTGCACCAGCGACGTCGAGGATCAGATCCGCGCCGTGGTGCTAGGCGACGGCGGCCTCCCGGCGCTGGGCTGACGTCACCCGGTGGATCGCCCAGGCGGTGAACGCGAACGTGCCCGCGTAGATCGGCCAGCTCACCAGGATCCGCACGATGCCGAGCGCGTTGGCCTCACCGATGGCGTACAGGTACGCCTGGATGCCGGCCCGCACGCACAGTGAGGCCACCCAGAGCAGGGTCAGCCACTGGAAGGTCCGGAACAGCCGGGTGTTGCCGAACCAGTCCTGGCGGCCCTTGTTGGCCATGATGCCCCAGGCGTACCCGATCAGCGGCTTGCGGAAGACCACCGAGAGCAGCAGCACCGCGGCCTGACCGAAGGTCAGCAGGATGCCGGGCAGGTAGAAGTTCTTGGCATCCCCGGTACGCCACGCCAGCCAGGCGCCGATCGCGATGCCGAACAGGCCGTTCACCGCGTGTCGCACCGGCTGCCGGCGGATCAGCCGGACCGCGCCGATGCCCACCGCCGAGCCGACCGAGCCGATGATCGCCCAGAGCAGCGCCTCACGCTTCTCCAGGCCCACCACCGACTCGCCGAGCAGCACGTTGAGCACCACGAAGGCGAGCACCGGGAGGCTGGACTCGATCAGCCCGCGGACCCCGCCGAGCTGCTCGGAGATCTGCTCGCTCATCGACGGGAGCGGCTCGTCCTCATCGTCCTTGCGGACCTGATGAAGCTCCAGCTCCTCGACGACCTCCTCGGCGATCCGCTCCTCGACCGACTCGTGCGCGGCGTGGCGCGGCTCGCTGCCACTCACCGGGGCGCCTCCAGCTCGTAGTACGGGTTGTAGATCACCTTACGGTCGTCGCGGACCGCGATCCGGCCGCGCGCGGTGAGCTGGCGTCCCGGCTCGATGCCGGGGATCGACCGGCGTCCCAGGAAGACCAACGTGACCACGTCGCTGCCGTCGTAGAGGTCGGCCTCCAGCGTCGGCAGGTTGGTGCGTGGAGTGTACGCCACCGTCCGCAGTCGCCCTGACACCGAAACGACCTGACCCCGCTGACACTCCCCAGCCGGGACGGCGCCGCACTTGGCGCTGTCCCGCTGCAACTGCTCCGCGTCCAGCTCCGCCTCGGTCGCTGTCAACCGGTTGAGGAACCTGCGCAGACCGGTGCGCTCTTCGGTCGTCATGACTCCGCTGTCACCTTCCTCGACGCCATGCGGGTCTCGGGTCCACGGTACGCCCGATGGATCGTGGTGACATGGATCACTCCCGGCTATTCGGCCTGTTGACCCTGCTCGGCCATCTCCCGCGGCAGGCGCAACGGCAGCGGCTCGCGGACCGGCCGGGGCTCGTTGTCCCGGATCACCACCAGGCCGGACAGCACCTCGCCGAGCACGCCCTCGCGGCCCGGGTCGGAGGCGGCCGCACCCTGGTACAGCGCCCGGACCATCCAGCGGGGGCCGTCGACACCGACGAACCGCACGTCGGCCGGCCCGTCCGGGGTGTTCACCCGGGCCGCCAGCTCGATCCCGTACTTCCCGGTGAGCTCCTGCGGGCTGACCCCGTCGGCGGCCATCGCCTCGGCGATCTCGGCGCGCACCTCGTCCCAGATGCCCTCGGTCTTCGGCGCCGCGAAGACTCCCAGCTGCAGGGCGCTCTCGCCGTCCACCAGCACGATCTGCTCGACGCCGCCGTCCGGGTTGGCCTGCACCCGCACCTCGACGCCCTCGACCGCCGGGATCTGCAGGCTGCCCAGGTCGAGTCGCTGCACCCCGCCCGGCGCGTGCTTGGCGTCCCACGGGCCGAACTCGGGCGCCGGCGCGTCCCCGCCGGAGGCCAGGCTGTCGGCGAGCGCCTTCGAGGGCGGCGCGTCGGCCGCACGAACGTGCTTAGCGGCATCGCGCTTACGGGAGAACATCACTGCCACCTTCCGTTTAGTTCTGCTGCTCGGGCAGCGCTGCGTGGCCGCCGGTCGAACCGTGCCCGCCTGCCCCGCGCGCGGTGTCGTCGAGCATCTCCACCACGTCGAAGACGGCCCGCTCCACACGCTGAACCACGAGTTGGGCGATCCGGTCGCCCCGAGAAATCTTGACGGTGTTCCCCGGATCGTGATTGATCAGGATCACCATAATCTCGCCGCGGTAACCGGCGTCGACCGTACCGGGCGCGTTGAGCACCGTCACGCCGAGGCGAGCGGCCAGCCCCGAACGCGGATGCACCAGGCCCACGTACCCCTCGGGCAGAGCGATCGCCAGACCGGTCCGGACCTTGGCGCGGCCGCCGGGGGCGATCTCCACCTCCTCCGCGGCGAACAGATCCGCGCCGGCGTCACCGGGATGGGCGTACGCCGGCAGAGGCAGGTCCGGGTCGAGCCGGCGGACCTGGATGACCACATCGCTCACAACGAGGATTCCTCACCGGTACGGGTACTGCGGGCGGCACCTACCCTGCCATCCTGCCGTGCCGGGCAGCGGAGGCGCGCCGTACCCTTCGAGGGTGACACCCGAGTCCCCGGCGCGCACGGATGCGACCCACCGAGAACGGCTCAGCCTGCCGTGGTGGGCCTGGCCCGCCACCCTCACCGCCGGCGCGATCATCGCCACCGAGCTGGTCCTCGGCCTGCCCGACGTGCCCGGCTGGCTGCCGTACGCGGTGCTGCTCCCGCTCTCCGTGCTGCTGCTGATCCCGGCCGGCCGGCTCCGGGTGGCGGTCACCGCCGACGAGTTCCAGGTCGACGACGCCCGGCTGCCGGTCTCGGTGATCTCGGACGTGGTCGCGCTCGACGCCGCCGGCAAGCGCGAGGCGCTGGGCATCGGCGCGCACCCGCTCGCCTTCGTGGTCCAGCGGGCCTGGATCGGGCCGGCGGTGCAGGTGCTCCTGGACGATCCGGAGGACCCGACGCCGTACTGGGTGGTCAGCACCCGGCGCCCGGTCGAGCTCGCCACCGCGCTGCTCGAGGTCAGCCGTCGAGAACGCGCTGCCCGCTCGAACTGAGCTGCTTGCGCAGGTCCTCGCGGACCTTGTCGCCCACCGCCCGGGTCGCCCGGCGGTTCAGGTAACTGGCGACCGCCGCGCCGGTGAGCATCGGCCCCAGCGTGGTGAGGTTGCGCCCGAACCGCTTCAGCAGCGTCTTCTGCAGATCCTTGCGGGCCGCCGTGCCGAGCACCGCCGCGACACCCACGCCCGGGATCATCGGGTTCACCCCGCGCTGCCCGGACCAGGACTCGACCAGCTTCAGGGCACGCTCCGGCGCGCCGCCGGTGATCGGCTGCCGGTAGACCTCGTGCAGCTCCCCGATCAGTTTGATCTCGATCGCCACCACGGCGACCGTCTCGCTGGCCAGCAGCACCGGCGCCGAGAGCAGGGTCGGGGTCGCCACCCACTCGACCGACGCGATCCCGCCGCCGGCCGCACCCACCCCGGCGGTGGCCCGGGTGGCGTTGCGGATCAGCCGCTCGGCCAGCTCCTCGTCGTCCAGGCCGGGAAAGTGCCGGCGCAGCGTCTCGAGGTCACGCACCGGGACGTGCGGAGCCACGTCCCCCACCAGGTCGGCCATCCAGCGCAGCGCCGCCTTGGGGCGGAACAGCCGGCCGATGCCGCGGGCCCGGACGTCGCTGATGAGCCGCACCACCCGCCGCCGGCGCTCGGCCGGCTCGAGGTCGTCGGCGGTGACGGCCACGACGGCACGGCCCAGCTCCGGGTCGGCCTGGGCAGGCTTCAGCTCGCTACCCGGCGCGGACTCGGCACCGGGCTCGGTCACCCGATCGGCGTGGTTCATCGTCGTCCTCCCCAGCGGCGGTCACCGGTATCTGTGCCCGGTCACGCCTCAGGGTCAAACCCCGTTTTCCATCCCCGTGGCGAACGCCGTACGCCCGACCGCGGGATCCGCGATCGGGTGGTGGCGCGCTGCGCGCGAGTGCGCTCAGGCGCACTCGCGGCAGATCAGCTCCCCGTTGCGCTCCACAGCCAGCTGGCTGCGGTGGTGCACCAGGAAACAGCGGGCGCAACGGAACTCGTCGGTCTGCATCGGCAGCACCTTGACGGTCAGCTCCTCGTCGGCCAGGTCGGCGCCGGGCAGCTCGAAGCTCTCCGCCACCTCGACCTCGTCGACGTCCACTGCGCCCGACTGCGAGTCGGCGCGACGGGCCTTGAGCTCCTCGAGGCTGTCCTCGCCGAGGTCGACCTCATCGCGACGCGGGGCGTCGTAGTCGGTGGCCATCGGTCTTCACTCTCCTGTATCGATGTGTCGCTTGGCGTTAGTAACGCTTGCGACAAGGTTTCGGTTCCCGGTTCCGCTGGACGATTTCTGACACCCGGATCTACCCCGGCGAGCGCGGAACCTTACCGCTGCTGCGGCAGGGTTGTACGCGTTCCGGCGGCACATTGTTCCCGATGTGACTGAGGCGACATCAAAGTAGGGGCACCAGCGTCTGGATCATTGTCAACGCGCCGGAAGCATTCCCTGTTTCCGCGCGCCTGGCGGACAGACGCTAACCTCTCGACAAGTCCGGCGATGCCACCCGGGTCCGCCGTCCGATCCTGGAGCAAGCCCCATGAGCTTTGCGCGCGTCCGAGCGCTGGTCGTCGTCGGAGTGCTCGCCGTCGCCGCGCTGGTCTTCGTCGTCGTGGCTCTCGTGCGTGACTCACAGCGCGACGCCGCGAACGGCGGCGACTGCCCGGCCGGCGCCCCGCTGGCCGACGTCCGGCTGCCGGACGACCCGGGCGAGGTCACCCTCAAGGTCCTCAACGGCACCAGCAAGGCCGGCCTGGCCGAGCAGGTCACCGAGCAGTTCAAGAACCGCCGCTTCACCGTCCAGGACCCGGCCAAGAGCAAGACCAAGTTCAAGGGCGTCGCGGAGATCCGCTTCGGGCCGGAGGCGGTCGGCAAGGCACAGCTGCTGCGGGCGTATTTCCTGGCCCAGGCCGAGATGGTGTACAGCCCGAAGCGCAAGGGCGACGCCATCGAGGTCGTGATCGGCAACGAGTACCAGCAGCTGGCCACCACGACCGAGGTCAACCAGTCGCTGGTCGCGGTCGGCAACCCCACCCTGCCGCCGGGCGCCTGCCTCAAGCCGGTCGACGCGAAGGCCAAGGCCGACTGAGCCGCCGGCCCGTCCTACGGGCCACCGGCGGCGTCCAGCTCCACCAGGGCGTCGTGCAGCGCCGGGAAGATCGCCGGTGGCGCCGCGACCAGCATCTGTTTGCCGGCCGGCGCACCGGAGAGTCCGGCGACCGTGAGTCCGGCCTCCGCCGCGATCAGGCCTCCGGCCGCGTGGTCCCACAGGTTCAGGCCCTTCTCGTAGTAGGCGTCCAGCATGCCCTCGGCGACCAGGCAGAGGTCGAGGGCCGCCGCGCCGAGCCGCCGGATGTCACGCACTCGGGTGATCAATCGGGCCAGTACGGCCCCCTGATGCTCCCGGCGCCGCGGGTCGTAGCCGAATCCGGTGCCGACGAGTGTCTGGTCCAGCGTGGTCCGGGCCGAGCCGGTCAGCCGGCGGCCGTCACGCCACGCCCCGCCGCCCCGGGTGGCCGTCCACTCGTCGCCGGTGGCGGCGTTGCAGACCACCCCGGCAACCACCTCTCCGTCCCGCTCAGCGGCCAGTGAGACCGCGTACTGGGGCAGGCCGTAGAGGTAGTTCACCGTGCCGTCGATCGGGTCCAGGATCCACCGCACGGCGCCGGGCGCGACCGTCACGGAGTCCCCGTACTCCTCCCCCAGCACGCCGTCGCCGGGCCGTTCGGCCAGCAGCGCGTCCACCACCTGCCGCTCGACCGCCTTGTCGGCCGCCGTGACGACGTCGGTGTCGGTGCTCTTGGTCTGCACGTCGCCGATCGCCTCGTCGCGCATCCGCCGGGCCGTGGCAGCCGCCTGCCGGGCCACCCGGACAGCCACGGCCAGCAACTCGTCGGGCGTCGATACCGTCGAAATCTCGTTCACGTATGGGTCCTTTCCACCGTTAGCATTGTCGCGTCGACCGTCTCTGACGAGGTCGTCGGGCTCTAGCGGCGTGCTGGAGGCGGAGGATCTCGGTCGGCGGCGCTACAATTCACCCCTGCCCACGCTTCACGGACACTCACCTGCGGGACGGTCCGTGTCCCGAGGGCCCCCAAACCGACTCCAGCAAGCCTCGCCCCCGCGTGCTGCGCTGGATCCTGGCCGTGCCCAACCTCATCGCCTCCGGAAGGTCATTCGTGACAGAAGCCCACCAGAACGGTGCCGACGTTCGCTCTCTCACCGAGGCCTTGATCACCCATGCCCAGGGTGCGGGCGGGCAACTCACCTCGGCACAGGTTCAGCACACTCTCGAGGCCGCCGCGGTGAACACCGCCCAGGCCAAGAAGATTCTGCGCGGCCTCGTGGACGCCGGGATCACCGTGGTGGTCGACGGCTCGGCGAGCACTCGCCGCAAGGTCGCCGCGGCCCGGGCCGCTACGCCCGCCTCGAAGGCGACCACCGCCAAGACCGCTCCGGTCAAGAAGGCGGCGCCCGCCCCGAAGCAGGCCACGCCGGCCGGGGAGGGCGACACGCCGGCAGCGGCGAAGAAGGCCGCACCGGTCCGCAAGGTCACCGCCGCGGCCGCCAAGGCCACGCCGGCCCGCAAGGTCACCGCTGCCAAGGCCGCCAAGCCCGGCGAGGAGGGCCCCGGCGAGGAGATCGATCCCGAGGAGCTCGCCGCCGAGATCGAGGACGTCGTGGTCGAGGAGCCGCCCGCGATGGTCGCCGCCGCGGCCACCGACGCCGCCAGCTCGGCCACCGAGGGCGACTTCGAGTGGGACGACGAGGAGTCCGAGGCGCTCAAGCAGGCGCGCCGCGACGCGGAGCTCACCGCTTCCGCCGACTCGGTCCGCGCCTACCTCAAGCAGATCGGCAAGGTCCCGCTGCTCAACGCGGAGCAGGAGGTCGAGCTCGCCAAGCGGATCGAGGCCGGCCTCTACGCCGCCGAGCGGCTGCGGGCCGCCGACGAGGGCGAGGAGGCGCTCGAGCGCAACTTCGAGCGCGACCTCAAGTGGATCAACCGGGACGGCGAGCGGGCCAAGAACCACCTGCTCGAGGCCAACCTGCGGCTCGTGGTCTCGCTGGCCAAGCGCTACACCGGTCGCGGCATGGCGTTCCTGGACCTGATCCAGGAGGGCAACCTCGGCCTGATCCGCGCGGTCGAGAAGTTCGACTACACCAAGGGCTACAAGTTCTCCACGTACGCCACCTGGTGGATCCGGCAGGCCATCACCCGCGCCATGGCCGACCAGGCCCGCACCATCCGCATCCCGGTGCACATGGTCGAGGTCATCAACAAGCTCGGCCGCATCCAGCGTGAGCTGCTCCAGGACCTGGGCCGCGAGCCCACCCCGGAGGAGCTCGCCAAGGAGATGGACATCACGCCGGAAAAGGTGCTGGAGATCCAGCAGTACGCGCGTGAGCCCATCTCGCTGGACCAGACCATCGGCGACGAGGGCGACAGCCAGCTCGGTGACTTCATCGAGGACTCCGAGGCGGTCGTCGCGGTCGACGCCGTGTCGTTCTCGCTCCTGCAGGACCAGCTCCAGCAGGTCCTGCAGACGCTCTCCGAGCGGGAGGCGGGCGTGGTCCGGCTCCGCTTCGGCCTGACCGACGGCCAGCCGCGTACGCTGGACGAGATCGGCCAGGTGTACGGGGTGACCCGTGAGCGGATCCGGCAGATCGAGTCCAAGACGATGTCGAAGTTGCGACACCCGTCGCGGTCGCAGGTCCTTCGCGACTACCTGGACTAGGGCCGATTAGTCAACATTACGTGTCCATTTGGTCACCACCCGTACATCAACGGGTGGTGATCAGACCGTTGTGCAGAAGTGATCGTTGACGTGGCACCCTTGGATCACGGCACACTAGCCAGACCAGCGTGTGACTTCGGTCCCCCCGGGGCACTCTGGGAAGGCTGCAACGGTGCAGGGTGTTGCACGATGTGTGAGCAGTAGCCGAGGAACATGTTCATCGGTGACGAACAGAGGAGGAAGGCGATGACCCCGACCCTCACGCCGCCGGCGGGAAGCCTGGCCGGCCCAGCAGCCGATGAACGGTGCGACCGCTGCAATGCAGCAGGGAAGCTCCGTTTGACCCTGGCAGGCGGTGGCGAGCTCGTGTTCTGCGGCCACCACGCCAACCGGTATGCCGAGGACCTGGTGAAGATCGCGGTGCAGTATTCCGCTGACCCGGACTTCACCTGGCGCGGCGCGGTCAAGATGTCGAACTCCACCAACTAGCAACAGCAGCGGTCCCCCGACTGAGGCGTCAGAAGAAGGGGCGCTCCTCCTGGAGCGCCCCTTCTGCATGCCTGATTCAGCCCCAGAGCTCCTCAACGGGCGCACCCAGGGCCCGGGCCACCTTGATGGCCAGATAGACCGAGGGGGCGTAATCGCCGGTCTCCATCGCGATGATGGTCTGCCGGCTGACCTCGACCGCCGAGGCGAGACCCTGCTGGGTCAGCCCGGCCTCCTTGCGGGCCACCCGGATCCGCCCGCCGGCCGCTCCACCCGCCTCAGGGGCCCGCACCGGGCCGGAGACCGGGGACATCAGTTCTCCTCGTCCTCGACGATCTCGGCTTCCTTACCCCGGCGGCGGCGCGTCTCCCAGGTCACGAAGCCGACCGCCACCAGTCCGCCGATGGCGCCGCCGATCACCGCTCCGGTGAGGCCGTTCCCCTCCGGGCCGCGGAAGGCGAAGACTGCGCCGAAGACGAAGAGCAGCAACGGCAGGCCGCTGAGGACCGAGAGACCGAACTGTTTGCGGGTCCGGATCTGGGTCCGCGGCCTGATCCCGCGGCGGCTCAGGTAGGCCGTGCTGATCAGGAACGGCAACTGGAACGCCACGAGCATGACGCCCAGCGGCAGCACCGCGGGCCGGCCCAGGGTCCAGACCAGGACCGCCGCGACCCACGGCAACAGCAGGATCTGCAGCGAGGACGCCACGGCGAGCCCTTCGTACCACCGGAAGCGCTCGTGTTCGTCGCCGTAGATGTCGCCGTCGAGATCCAGGTTCCAGCGCACCACCCGATCGAGCATCGTCGTCGTCATGCATCCATCTTGATGTTAAGTCCACTTGACGTCAAGTGGACTTAACATCGGCGGCGTCAGAACGTCTGGATCGTGGCGATCCGCTCCTCGAGCTGCTCGATCGTGGCCTGGGCGCTCGGCGGCCCCCCGCAAAGCCGCCGCAACTCCGCGTGGATCTTGCCGTGCGGCAGGTTGGTCCGGTGGTGGTGGGCCGCGACCAGCGTGTTCAGCTGCCGGCGCAGGCTGTTGCGCCGCTCCCCGGCGCTCATCGGCACGACCGCCTCCCGCTGCGCGGGCACCTCGTTGCGGGTCTGCTCCGCTTGCTGCCGCTTCTGCGACGCCATCTGGTCGGCCTGCCGCTTGTTCAGCAGGGTGGTCACCTGGTCCGGGGTGAGCAGGCCGGGCAGGCCGAGATAGTCGGCCTCCTCGGCGGTCCCGGTACGCGCGCCGGTCCCGAACGACGTCCCGTCGTAGATGACCTGGTCCAGCTCGGCGATCGAGGACAGCGCCTCGAACTTCTTGTCCAGCTCACCGAGCGCGTCCTCGGCCTTCTGCGCCCGCTCGATCAGCTCGTCGTCGAGCCCGTCCTTCTCCTTCGGCGCGCCCAGGACGTGGTTGCGCTGCGCCTCCATCTCGCTGGCCAGGCCGAGCAGGTGCGGGACGCTGGGCAGGAACACGGTCGCCGTCTCGCCCTCGCGCCGGGCCCGGACGAACCGGCCGATCGCCTGCGCGAAGTAGAGCGGGGTGGAGGCGCTGGTGGCGTAGACCCCGACGGCCAGCCGCGGGATGTCGACCCCCTCGGACACCATCCGGACCGCGACCATCCAGCGCTTCTCCGAGTTGGCGAACTCGGCGATCCGGCCGGAGGCGCCCTCGTCGTCGGAGAGGACGATGGTGGCCGGCTCACCGGTCAGGTCGTGCAGCAGTTTCGCGTACGCCCGGGCGGAGGTCTGGTCGCTCGCGATGACCAGACCGCCGGCGTCCGGCATGCCGTGCTCGCGGATCTTCGTGAGCCGGGCGTCGGCGGCCCGCATCACCTGGGGCATCCAGTCGCCGCGGTGGTCCAGGGCGGTCCGCCAGGCCTGGGCGATCAGGTCCTTGGTCATCGGCTCGCCCAGGCGGGCGGCCAGCTCGTCACCGGCGCTGGTCCGCCACCGGGTCTCGCCGGAGTACGCCATGAAGAGCACCGGGCGCACGACCCGGTCCTGCAGCGCGTCGGCGTAGCCGTAGATCGAGTCGGCCCGGGACCGCTGGATGCCGTCCTGGCCCCGCTCGTACGTCACGAACGGGATCGGGTTCTCGTCCGACCGGAACGGTGTGCCGGTGAGCAGGAGGCGGCGTACGGCGGGCTCGAAGGCGTCCTTGACCCCGTCCCCCCAGGTACGCGAGTCGCCGGCGTGGTGGATCTCGTCGAGGATGACGAACGTGCGCCGGGTGATGGTCCGCCGCTTGTGCACCTGCGGCGCCATGCCGACCTGCGCGTACGTCAGGACCGCGCCGTGGAAGTCGCGGGACGAGTGCACGTCGGAGTTGCGGAACTGCGGGTCGAGCTGGATGCCGACCCGGGCCGCCGCGAGCGCCCACTGGGTCTTGAGGTGCTCGGTCGGGCAGACCACGGTCACCGCGTCGCAGGTGCCGTCGACGAGCATCTCGGCGGCGATCCGCAGGGCGAACGTGGTCTTGCCCGCGCCGGGCGTCGCCACCGCCATGAAGTCGTCGGAACGGCGGCGCAGGTACGTCACCATCGCCTTACGCTGCCAATCCCGCAGGGGCGGGAAGATCTCCAGGTTCGGCAGTGACGGGCTCAAGCTCCGGTGATCCCTTCATTCAAGACAAGGCTCGTCCAAGACAAAGCCTCCGCGATTTCGGGGCGCGGAGGCAGGGCCCCAGCATAGCCGCGAACCGTTGCGAATCGGGGCTACGGCATCGCCACCGGGACCGACCAGCGACGGTAGAGCGCGATGAGGCGTACCCCGGTCATCAAGCTCGCCGCGGTGATCAGCGGAACCGGCCCGGTGAAGCCCATCCGCTCCGCGACGGTGACCAGGACCGCGCCGCCCAGGGCGACCACCGCGTAGATCTCGCGCTGCAGCACCACCGGGATCTCCCCGGTCAGCAGGTCGCGGGCCAGCCCTCCGCCGATCGCGGTGAGCATGCCGAGCAGGCACGCGCCGACCGGTGGAACGCCGGCGTCGAGGGCTTTCAGGGTGCCGGTCGCGGTGAACAGTCCCAGGCCGGCCGCGTCCAGCAGCAGCACGGTCCGGCGGACCCGGTTCAGTCTCGGGTGCAGCCAGAAGACCGCGACCGAGGCGAGGACCGCGGTCACCGCATATCGCCAGTCGGCGAACGCCAGCGGTGGAACCGCGCCGATGGCCAGGTCACGCAGAATGCCGCCACCCAGCGCGGCCACGAAGCCGACGAACGCCACCCCGAACAGGTCGAGGCGTTTGGCGACGCCGGCCGAGGCGCCGGAGGCGGCGAAGACCGCCACACCGATCAGGTCCGCGACGAGCAGTGCGTCTCCGCTCGTCACGCCTTGATCAGACCTTCATGGCTTCGTAGATCTCCTTGCACTGCGGGCACACCGGTGAGCCGGGCTTGGGCGCCTTGGTCACCGGGAACTTCTCGCCGCAGAGGGCCACCACGAAGGTGCCCATGACCGCGCTCTCCGCGATCTTCTCCTTGCGAACGTAGTGGAACATCTCCGGACCGGTGTCGGCATCCTTGGTCTCCGGACGCTCCAGGATCTGGGTGCTCACGGTTTATCTACCCTTCGCAGAATCAATGCTCATGCCATGGCGGAGTCACAGCTCCAGCCGCCAAGTCTGACAGCTCACGCCTGGTCGGTCCAACGACAACGCAGGTCGTGAGCGCCGTACCGTAGCGGGCGTGACTGACTTCGCAATTCGATACGGCGAGCACGTGACCCGGGCCCGCCGGGACGGCCGTCCGGTGGTGGCCCTGGAGAGCACGATCATCTCGCACGGCCTGCCGCACCCCGACAACCTCCGGGTGGCGCGCGAGATCGAGCAGACCGTCCGGGACAACGGGGCGGTGCCGGCGACCATCGGCATGATCGGCGGAGAGGTCGTCGTCGGCCTGGACGACGCGCAGGTCGAGCACCTGGCGCTCGCCGGGGACGTGGCGAAACTCTCGGTCCGGGATCTCGCGATCGCCGCGGCCCGGCGTGCCGACGGCGCCACCACGGTCGCCGCCACCAGCGCGATCGCGGACGCCGCGGGCATCGGGGTGTTCGCCACCGGTGGGCTGGGCGGGGTGCACCGGGAGGCGAACATCACGTACGACGAGTCGGCCGACCTGACCGCGCTGGCGCGGACGCCGATCGTGGTGGTCTGCGCCGGCGTCAAGTCGATCCTCGACGTGGGCGCCACCCTGGAGCGGATGGAGACCCTCGGTGTGTCGGTGGCCGGTTACCGGACCCGGCGGTTCCCCGGCTTCTTCATCACCGACGGCGGCTTCGACGTCGACTGGGAGCTGGACTCGCCGGAGCAGGTGGCCGACTTCATCCGGGCCCGCGCCGAGCAGGGCGTCAGCGAGGGCGCCCTGGTGCTGGCGAACCCGCTGCCCACCGACGAGCAGCTCGACCCGGGGCTGCACGACCGGACCCTGGCGGCCGGACTGAACCTGCTGGCCGAGCAGAACATCACCGGCAAGGCGGTCACCCCCTTCCTGCTGGGCCACTTCCACGCCAGCACCGAGGGCAAGAGCCTCGAGGTGAACATCCGGATCATCCTGCGCAACTCCGCCCTGGCGGCCCGGATCGCGGCGGCGGCCAACACCGGCGCGGCCGCGCCGGTGGGCTTCGCAGCGCCCGCATGAACAGCGCCCGCATGAACAGCGCCCGCATGGACAGCGCCCGTATGAACAGCGCGCGCGTGGGCAACTCACGATGATCGTTGTCGGGGACCTGGTCACGGACGTCCTGGTCGAGCAGAACGGGCCGATCCAGGTCGGATCGGACACCGATGCCGCGATCCGGGTCGCCGGCGGAGGTCAGGCCGCGAACACGGCGGCCTGGCTGGCCCACGCCCGGCAGCCGGTGACGCTGGTCGCCGCGGTCGGTGACGACGCGGCCGGCCGGGAGCGGGTCGCGGAACTCGAGTCGGTGGGCGTGCGCTGCGCGGTGCACGTCCACCCGGGCGCCGTCACCGGCAGCGTGGTGGTCCTCACCGGCCCGGCCGAGCGCACCATGATCACTGATCGGGGCGCCTCGCTGCTGCTCGACCCGGACCACGTGACCGCGGTGGTCTCCGCCGCTCCGGCCGGCAGCCACCTGCACCTCTCCGGCTATCCGCTGCTGCATGCCGGGTCACGTCCGGCGGGCCTCGCGGCCCTCACCGCCGCGGCAGGACGAGGAATCACGGTGAGCGTCGATGCGGCCTCGGCAGCCCCGTTGCGCGCCGCCGGTGCGCAGGCTTTCCTGGATTGGGTACGCGACGCCGACCTGCTCCTGTGCAACCAGGACGAGGCCGACGTGCTCGCCGGTCCGGGCAGCGCGGAGGAGCAGGCGGCCCGGCTGACGGCCCACGTGCGGAACGCGGTGGTGAAACAGGGGGCGGCCGGAGCCGTCTGGCGCGTGCGGGACGGCGAGGTGTTCTCGGGGGCGGCTTCGCGCGTACCGGTGAAGGATCCGACCGGGGCGGGTGACGCCTTCGCTGCCGGCCTGTTGGCCGCATGGTGTTCCGGTGCCGGGCCGGAAGCGGCGCTGGCCGCCGGCGCCGCTCTGGGCGCGGCCGCCGTGGCCCGGATCGGCGCCCGCCCGTAACCGGGTCAGGAGCCGCGGCGCTGCTGCTCGACCGGGTCGTCGACCACCTCGGAGTCGATGGTGATGTACTCGGGCTCCTGCTGCACGAGCGCCCGCCGGACGTCCTCACGCGCGGCCCGGTCGGCGGCACGCTCGGCCTTGGTCTTGGCCGGCCGATCGTTCGCGATCAGCACGGCCATCCAGGGCAGCAGGACCATCCCGAGCGCGCAGAGGCCCAGCCAAAGCGGCAGGAGCGGGACCCGGGCGCTGATCAGCACACCACCCAGGATCAGGCAGCCCGCCCGGACACTCATCATCGTGACGTAGCGGATCTGCCTGCTGCGGAGCTGAGCGTCCTGACTGTGCGCGGCATCGGTGATCAACACCGGATGCTCCGGCTGCTTCTTCACGCGAGGACTCCGATCGACCCGGTAATCCTTGCACCGTCCGGGCCGTTGTGCCCAACCTGTCGGTGACTGAACCTTTCAACGTGGCCAGGGCCGGCAGCACCCGGCACCGGCCAACCGCCGGGACATTTCCGGCCCGATGCCAGGTTGAGAAAGGTTCATCAAGCGCCCTTGGCGGCTCTCGCCTCGGCCTTGGCCGCCTTCTTGTTCGCCCGGACCTTGGCGAGGGATTCGTCGTCGACGATGTCGGCGACCGACTTGAACGCGTCCACCTCGCCGTAGGCGCCGGCCGCTTCGCGCCAGCCCTCGGGCTGCACGTTGTACTGCTTGCCGAGCAGGGCGACGAAGATCTGCGCCTTCTGCTTGCCGAAGCCGGGCAGCGCGAAGATCCGCTTGTAGAGCTCGGCGCCGGTCGGCACGCCCCGCCAGAGGGCGGCGGCGTCCCCGTCGTACTGGTCGACCAGCACCCGGCAGACCTCCTGCACGCGGACCGCCATCGCCTTCGGGAAGCGGTGCAGGGCCGGCGGCTCGGCGAAGATCGCGATCAGCGCGTCCGGGTCGAAGTCGGCGAGCTCGGTGGCGGTCGGCTCGTGGCCGAGGCGCTGCGCGAGCACCCACGGCGAGGTGAACGCCTTCTCCATGGTGATCTGCTGGTCCAGCGTCAGGCCGACCAGCACGGCGAGCGGGTCCCGGTCCAGCAGCGCGTTCGCCTCGGCGTCGATGGGCAGCGAGAATGGCATGCTCACATCTTGCTACAGGCTCAGGCCTGCACCGTCCCGGCCAGGGCCTCGTAGGTGATGATGCGCACCTTGAGCGAGCGCCCCGCGACCCGGCTCAGCTCGCCGACCTCCATGATGTGCTCGGCCACCCGTCGCAGGTCGGACGGCGCGGTCACCGGCCGCCGCAGGCCCTGGGCCTGTACCGCCAGCGACCACAGGCCCTCGGCCATCTGCGGGCCGATCAGATCCGCCAGGGCCTTCACCGCGTCCTGCTCGGTGGGAATGTCGGGGCCGTAATTCTCGATCCGGGCCATCGCGGCACCTCTCGCTGGCGATCTCGTGGTGGTCAGAACAGTTCGATGAGGGGCTCGTTGCCGGCCGAGGTGTCCCCACCGGTCTGCTGAGCATGGGTGGACCGCTGGCGGGACATCACGTGCTTGCTGCGCAGGTCCTCCACGTTGATGGACTGCGCCGCGAGATCCTCCGCACCGAGTTCCCCACGGGCGTACGCGGCGACGTTCTCCGACTGCCGGCGCACGTCGTCGACGGCTTCCGCGACGTGCTCGAGCATCTGCCGGCTGATGTCCTGGAACTGCACGTGCCCGACCGCGCCGGTGGTCTCCGAGGTGAGCGCGTCGGAGCTGCGCTGCACCTGCTCGGCAGCGCTGACGGTGTCCTTGAGGATGCCGGTGACCATCGCCGACATCTCCCGCTGCGCGTTCAGGATGCCGCCGAGCCGGCGGGTCATCGCCGTCTCCTCGGTCATCTCGGCCAGTTCCCCGGTCCGGTCGAACTGGGTGTCGTCGGAGAGCACCGCGTCGAGCCGGTTGGTGAGATCGGCGATGTTGCTGCCGATGCCGTGGGCGGCCTCGGAGGAGCGGTGCGCGAGTTTGCGTACCTCGTCGGCAACGACCGAGAAGCCCTCGCCGGCATCGCCGGCGCGGACCGCTTCGATCATCGCGTTCAGGGCGAGGATGTTGGTCGCCCGGCTGACTTCCTCGATCTGTTTGACGTGCTGGTCCAGCTCACGCATCTGGTCGACCAGGGCCCGGATCTGATGATCGCGGTACAGGAAGTACGCGATGAGCCGCCCGACCAGCTGGTCGTTGGAGGAGCTGACCTGGCTCAGCTCGGTCTCGGTGCGGCTGAGGGTGCCGGCGAGTTGCGAGACGTCGCCGGCCATCACCTCCGCCAATGAGTCGACCTTGATGAGCTGCTGGACGATCGCCTGCGCAGCCTCGCCGGTCTGGTCGATGACGTCGTGAACGTGCCCGTCGATCACTTCGCAGAACGACGGGATCGGGTCCAGCGCCTCGGCCACGACGTCCCCGCGCACCTGCTGGCTGTCCGGCTCGGCCGGCGGCAGCGTGAGCTTGCGGAGAAGGCTTGGCATGCGATACCTCCGTAATGGGACGAGTGTCAGGCTCCGGGCAGGACCTGCTTGATCACACCGAGCAGCTGGTCCGGTCCGACCGGCTTCACGAGCCAGCCGGTGGCACCGGCGTTCTTGGCCTCGGTGCGCTTGGTCTGCTCCGACTCGGTGGTCAACATGAGGATCGGGGTGAACCGCATACCCGGGGCCTTGCGGGCCTCGCGGGCGAAGGTGATCCCGTCCATCTGCGGCATGTTGACGTCGCTGATGATGAGGTTCGGCTTGACACCCTTGCTGAGCTTGTCGAGAGCTTCCTTGCCGTGGCCCGCGGTCTCCACCGCGTACCCGGCCTTGGTGAGGATCGACTTGAGGCTCATCAGCATGGTGGCGGAGTCGTCGACGAGCATCACAGTGGTCATGGAGGTTCGCTTCCCTGTCTGCTGGCGAGGCCGCTGCTCCCGTTGAGCAGCGGCAGCACCTGAGCAGCCAGGAAGGCGTCATTCGGTGCTGAAGAAATCTTCGGCCGGAAAAGAAGCAGAGCCTGGAGCGCGCCGGTGTGCAAGTGGTTGCAACGCCGCAGGCTGACCCTGGGCTTGCGGGCCGACCGCAGCCAGCCGGCCAGCTGCTCGACCTCGTCCACGGTCACCACGCCGATCAGCGTGGCGCTGTCGTCATGCAACTCGAGCGGCAAGACCGAGCACCTCCTTCATGTTGAGCACCAGCAGGACCAGGCCGTCCCCGAGCAAAGCGGTTCCGGAGAACTCGTCGGCGTAGGCGAGTAGCCCCTCCATCGGCTTCAGGATCACGTCGACCTCGCGGTGGAACTGCGAGACGAGCAGGCCGACCCGCTGGCCGTTCACGTTCGCCACCAGGATCGCCCGATCGGCGCCGGGATCCGGTTCCCACGGCATGTCCAGCGCCCGTGCCAGGTCGATCACCGGCACCACCTCGCCGCGCATCACGACCACCTCCTGGTGCAGCACGTGGCCCATCTCGGCGGCGGGCACGCGTACCGTCTCCACCACCAGGTCGACCGGGATGCCGAACCGCTGACCGGCGACGCTGACCACCATCACCTGGGTGACGGCCATCGAGAGCGGCAGCCGCAGCCGGGTGGAGGTGCCGTGGCCCAGCCGGGACCGCATGGTCACGGTGCCGCCCAGCTTCTCCACGCTGGCCCGGACCGCGTCCATCCCGACTCCCCGTCCGGAGAGATCCGAAACCTGGTCGGCGGTGGAGAATCCGGCACGGAACACCAGGTCGACGGCGTCGTTGTCGGAGAGCGTCTCCAACTCCTCCTCGGAGATCAGCCCCTTCTCGTACGCCTTGCGCTTGACCCGTTCCGGATCGATGCCGCGCCCGTCGTCGTTGACCTCCACGATCACCGCGTCGCCGTCCGCCACCGCCGCCAGGGTCAGCTTCGCCGCCGGCGGTTTGCCGGCCGCCACCCGCTCGTCGGAGGTCTCGATGCCGTGGTCCAGGCTGTTGCGCACCAGGTGCACCAGCGGGTCGCCGAGCGCCTCGATGACGTCCTTGTCGGCCATCGTGTCCTCACCCTCGGTGACCAACTCGATGCTCTTGCCGAGCCGCCGGCTCAGGTCACGGACCAGGCGGGGGAAACGGCCGAAGGCGACCGAGAGCGGGAGCATCCGTACGTCCATCACCGCGGCCTGCAGCTCCTCGGCGATCCGGTGCAGGCCGGCGTACTGGTCCTTGATCCGGCGGCTGAAGACCCGGCTGCCGAACTCCTCCTCGGCCTCGTCGGCCAGGAAGGTCAGCCCGTTCTTCGCCACGTTCAGCTCGCCGACCAGCTCCATCAGCCGGTCGACCTTCTCCTGGTCGACCTTGAGCACCCGGGTGCCGACCTGCCCGCCGGGGTCGTCGGCCCGGCCGGCCATGTCGGCCGGGGCGGTGGCCGGCGGGGTGGGGGCCGCCGCGGCTGCTGGGGCAGCCGGTTTCACCGGCTCCGGCGCCGCTTCCGGAAGGAGACGTTCCACCGCCTCGAGCAGCGCGGTTCGGTCCGCCTCTGCAAGATCCATCGGTACGCCCAGCGCCTGCGCCGCCGCGGTCACGCTCCGGGCCACGGCCCGCAGTTGTGCCCCGTCCGCCGCGGGCACGCCTTCGGTCACGGCGAGGGAGCGCTGCGCCGCGGCCAGCACGGCCCGGGCGTCGGCGGCGATCGCCGAGTCGATCATCTCGGTCACAGCCACGGTGACCGGTTCCTCGGCGTGCAGCGGCGGCTCACCGCTGAGGTGGCGAGTGATCGCGTCGGCGTCCAGCTCGACGATCTGGACCTGATCCGGGACGTACCGGAACAGGTACTCCAGTTCGCCGACCGCGGCCCGGGTGGCGAGGACGAAGGAGAGCAGGCAGACGTACTCGTCGTACTCGTCGGTGGACGGCCACTGCTCGGGCGGAACCACTTGGAGCCGGTCCAGGCCGGGCACCTGGCGGATCAGGTGCAGCGGGTCCTCGGCCCGGAAGAAGCAGTCCGAGTCGGGTGCGTACCGGACGAAGCGCATGGTGGACGAGGTGGTGGAGAGCCAGGTCCCGGTCTCGGTCAGCCACTCCGCGTCCAGCCAGGCGAGCCAGTCCGGCGCCGCGTCGATCCGGGCGGCTGGGCCGGCGGCGCTCTGGGTGGGTGCGGCCGCCTCGCCACCGATCGGCGCCCGCAGCTTGGTGATCAGCCCGGCGGCGTCGTTGCCGGCGCTGGCCGGGAGCCGCTCGTGCGAGGTGACGTGTGCCAGCCAGCCGCGGATCAGGTCGAAGGCGGCGAGCAGGTCGTCGGCCATCTGCGAGTCGAGGGAGAGCCGGCCTCCGCGTACCGCGTCCAGCAGGTCCTCCGCGGCGTGGGTCAGCCGGGTCAGCTCGGGGAAGTCGAACAGGCCGGACGAGCCCTTGAAGGTGTGCGCCGCCCGGAACACCTCGTTGACCAGCTCCGGGTCGCCGGGGTCGCGTTCCAGCTGGAGCAGGCCTTCGTCGACCTGGGCGAGCAGGTCGTTGGCCTCGGCGAGGAACTGTGCGAGGAGCGGATTCATGCCGGCTCGTCCTTTCCGGAGGTCAGCATGGTGGCGATTCGCACCAGGCGATCTCCGGAGACCGGCTTGACCAGGTATAGGTTTGCTCCGGCCTGGTACGCCCGGTCCGCGTCACCGGGCCGGTCCTCGGTGCTGATCATCAGCACCGGGGCCGAGGTGCCGACCGTCTCCGATCGCAGCGCCTCGACGCAGGCGTAGCCGTTCATCTTCGGCATGTTGACGTCGACGACGAAGAGGTCGAACGGCGTACCTAGGGCCACCTCCACGGCTTCCAGCCCGTTCGCCGCCTCGGCCACCTCGAATCCGGCGGCGGTGAGCAGGCTGGTGTGGTAGAGCCGCACCGTGGCGGCGTCGTCGACGACGAGCACTCGGGCTTTCGTCTCGGTATCCGAGGTCATCACTTTGCTCCGGTCGGTCGCTGGTAGAC
The DNA here is from genome assembly GCF_036053395.1 of Actinoplanes sp. NBC_00393. NCBI lineage: Bacteria > Bacillati > Actinomycetota > Actinomycetes > Micromonosporales > Micromonosporaceae > Actinoplanes > Actinoplanes sp. NBC_00393. The sequence goes on from NZ_CP107942.1 coordinate 6,908,714, forward strand.
GATGCCCTCCGGCAAACGGGTCGGCGTGAAGATCGGCGAGATCCGGCTCATCGACTCGGAGTGGCCCAGGAACAGATAGCCGCCGGGGCGCATGGCGCCGTACAGGTTCTCGGCCGCACGGCGGCTGGACAGCTCGTCGAAGTAGATGAGCACGTTGCGGCAGAAGACGACGTCGAAGTCGCGGAAGGCCCGCATCGCGGGTGTGTCGCAGACATTGACCCGGTGCAGCGTGACGGCGCTCCGGATGCCGTCCTCGACCTGGTAGCGGCCGGTGCCGACCGAGTTGAAGTACTTGGCGATCCACGGCTTCGGCACCCGCTGCAGCGACCGTTCGCCGTAGCTGGCGTGAGCCGCCTTGGCCAGCACCTCACTGTCGATGTCCGCCCCGTGGATCTCGACGTCCACCTGGTCGATCTGGTCCCACTCCTCGAGCAGGCGCAGCGCGATCGAGTACGGCTCCTCGCCGGTCGAGCAGGGCAACGAGAGGATCTTGACCGGGCCGGCGATCCGGGACACCCCGCCGCGGTCCTTCAGCACGTTCGGCAGCACCGTGCTGAGCATCGCGTCGAACTGGTAATCCTCGCGCAGGAAGTACGTCTCGTTGACGGTGAGCTGGTTGATCAGATCCTGCAGCATCCCGGAGTTGTCGCTCATCCGCAGCGCGGCGAACCAGCTCGTGAAGGTGTCGTACGTCGAGTTGCGGATGCAGGTCTCGATCCGCTTGTCGACGAAGTACCGCTTGCCCGAGGTGAAATGGATGCCGGTGCGCTTGTAGAAGTACTCGGTGAAGCGGGTGAAGTCCGTGTCCGAAAGGACGGCACCGGTCGCGGGGGCGCTCACGTTCACGCCGTCCCGGTGAGCCGGGGCAGCGCTGCCTGGACGGTGAAGCGGAGGAACGGGTCGTCCGGGAACCGCAGCACGGCGGCCTCCAGCACCGGTGCGTGCTCCGCGGTGGCGCCCGGCAGCAACGCGTCGATCGCCGCGGTCACCACGTTCGGGTGTGGGTCCTCGGCGATCATCCGGGTCAGCCAGACCTGCGCGTCGGGATGGGCGAGGTCGGCGAGGACCATCGCGGTCATCACGCGTACGTCGTGGTCGGGTGCCGCGAGCAGGTTCGGCATCAGGGCCGGGACCGAGCGGGGCATCGTGGCCAGGGCCTCGGCCACGGCCGTACGCAAGGCGGCGTCGTCGCTGGCCAGATGGACCGCGAGCCCGCCCGCCACCGTCTCGGTGTCGTGCGCGGACAGCGTGGTGAGCACCGCGTCCCGGACCCGCGTCTCGGTCTCCACGGTGACCCGGGTCAACAGCGCCGGAACCGCGTCGGCGACACCTTCGAGTCCGAGCGCGGCCTCCCGGCGGCATTCCGGATCGGGGTCGTCCAGCTGCTGCAGCAGCGTGTCCACCGAGGGTTTCTCCGCCGTCAGCTCTTCGGGCTGCTGCGGAGCCTGCTTTCGTACCAGTCCCATCGTGACCCCCATTTCCTACGAGTCAGCGAACCCAGTCAGCCAGACGGTCGGCGATCTCGTACGCCGGAAGCACAACCGTGGCCCCTCCGCGCCGTGACAGTTCGCCAGGCATGCCCCAGACCACCGCGGTCTCCTCGGCCTCGGCGATCGTGCGGCCGCCACCCTCCTTGACGGCCCCCATCTCGGCGGCCCCGTCGTCGCCCATCCCGGTGAGCAGCACACAGACCAGGCGGCTGGGATCGATGTACCTGCGGGCCGAGGCGACCATCCGGTCCACGCTCGGGTGCCACCGGTACTCGGACGCGGCGGGGACGCTCTTGACGATCAGCCCGTCACTGCGCCGGGCCACCACGACGTCGGCGTTGCCCCGCCCGATGTAGATGTTTCCGCGCTGGATGTTCATGATCCGGTCGACCTCGTGCACCCGCAGGGCGCAGATCTCGTCGAGCCGGCGCGCGAGTGCCGCGGTGAACGAGGCCGGGATGTGCTGGGCCAGCACCACCGGCGCGCCCAGCGTGCTCGGCAGCTGCGGCAACAGCTCGGACAACAGTGCCGGCCCGCCGGTGGAGGACCCGATCAGCACCAGGTCAACCGAGCCGACCGCGCCGAGCTGCCGGCGGGGCGGGGCCGCCGCGGTCCGGGCGTTCTGCGCGCGCATCCGGTCGCGCAGGCCACCGGCCCGTTTCAGTCTCACCGCCGCCGCGCTGCGTACCTTGCGCACTAGATCGCCGGAGACCTCGTCGATGTTGAGCGAGACCGTGCCGCCGGGCTTGGGCACGTAGTCCACCGCGCCCAGTTCCAGGGCCTCCAGCGTGACGAGCGCGTTGTGCTCGGTCAGGGAGGAGACCATGACCACCGGTGTGGGCCGCTCCTCCATGATCTTGGCCAGGCAGGTGAGCCCGTCCATCTCCGGCATGTTGATGTCGAGGGTGACCACGTCCGGCTGTATCCGCCCGAGTTGCTCCAGAGCGTCGACCCCGTTGCGGGCGGTGTGCACCTCGAACTCACCCGCGTCGGCGAGGATCCCCTTGAGCGCACGGCGCATCAACGCCGAGTCGTCGACTACGAGCACTGATGTGGGGGGCATCGGCAGCTCCGATCAGACGGCGGCGAGAGCCTCGTCGACGAGGCTCTCGCAGAGCTCCGCGGCCTGGTCGGCCTGGTCGGCGGCGAGCAACTGGTCCACCTGCACGAGCAGGAGCATCCGTTGCTGCTCGGGCAGGTTCGCCACCCGCGACACCACCCGGGCCTGCTCGGCCGAGAGCTCCGGCGCCGGCTCCAGCACGTTGCGGCCCACCCGGGCCACCTCGGCCACCGAATCCACGATGAAGCCGGTACGCACCCCACCGATGATCAGTACGACGATGCGCTGCCGTTCGTCCCGCTCGGTGCGCCCGAGACCCAGCCGGGTCCGCAGGTCCACCACGGGCAGCACCGTGCCGCGCAGGTTGACCAGGCCCTCCACGAAATCGAACGACTTGGGGACCCGGATCAGCGCCTGGGGCACCCGGATGATCTCCTGCACCGCGTCGACGTCGACGGCGTACTCCTCGTCGTCGAGGCGGAACACGACGAACAGCTCCTCGTCGCCACGCCCGTCGTCGACCGACCCGGCCCGTTCCTCGACCATGTCCGGCTCGTCCTCCCGGTATTCGGCGATCTCGTTGCGTACTTCCGGCGAGTCGAACATCCGGTTCACACTCAGCACCGAGACCAGCCGCTTGCCGTCCTCGAGCCGGCACACCGACTCCACCTCGGTCTTGCGACTGTCGCCGGCCACCACGCTGGGCAGCGGGGCGACCAGCTGGTGCGGCACCCGGAGGACCTCGCGAACGGTGTCCATCACGACGCCCACCACACCGCCGTCGATCGAGACGACGACGATCCGGTTCTGCGGTTCGAGCGGTGTCACCGGCAGTCCGAAGACCCGGCGCATGCTCACCACCGGCAGCAGCCGGCCGCGCAGATCGATCACGCCGAGCACCCGGCTGCCGGCGTTAGGCACGTGACTGACCGACTCCGGCGCCTGCACGATCTCCTGCACCTGGTCGATCGGCAGCGCGTACTCCTGCCCCTCCACCGCGAAGCTGACCAGCTCGAGCGTGTCATCCAGGTCGCCGTCGATGTCGTTCTCGGCCGTCATCCGGGTGGCGGCCGTGGTGTCGCGGCCGCCGCGCCGCTCGGCGAGCCGGGAGAACTGGCTGCCGATCAGCCGGTCCACGTCGAGCACCGTCGTCATGTCGCCGTCACCGGACTTGATCACGCCGACCAGGACGTCCGAGCGGACCGTCGACTGCACCGACTCCGCCGCCTCCATCTGCTGCGGGTCGATGCTGATCACGCTCGCCACCCGGTCCACCACGAACCCGAGCGGCACCCCGCCGTCCACCACGATCACGCGGGTGGTCTCGTCGTGGCCGGTCTGGTCCATGGCGCAGCAGCGCCGCAGACTCACCACCGGCAGCACCCGGCCACGCAGGTTCGCCAGTCCCTCCAGCGACGGCGGACCGAGCGGCACCTTCACCACGGCGGGCATCCGGATGATCTCCTGCACCCGGCGCATCGGGAAGGCGTACCGCTCCCCCGCCATGTCGAAAGTGACGTAGTCCGCACCGTCCTCGTCCAGCTCGTCCGCGGCGAGATCCTCGTCGGAGTCCATGGGTCTCTCCCCTCTCGCCGGTCTCAAGCGGCGTTCTGCAGCTCGTCGGCGAGCGCGGCGATCTCCTCGACCGCGGCAGCGAGCTCCTCCGCGCCCTGGGACTGTTCCCGGGCCGCGGTAGAGCACTGGCCGGCCAGTTGCTCGGCCTCGTTGGCGGACGAGGAGATCTGCTCCAGTCCCACCTTGACCTCACCGAGGACGCTGGCGATCTGCTGCGCCGACTCGCGGACCTCCTCGTTGCCGCCGCGCACCTGCTGCATGTCCCGCTCGATCTCCTCGAGCCGGGCCGTGGTGGCCTTGGCCGACTCGACCTCGGCGAGCGAGAGCCGGCTGGTCTCCTCGAGGTCGGCACGAACCTCGACGATCCGGTCCTGCACCGACTTGACGAGGTCCTTGATCCGGTCGGCGTTGTCGGCGGAGTCGCGGGCCAGATTCCGGATGTCGGTGGACACCACCGCGAAACCCTTGCCGAACTCGCCGGCCCGGGCGGACTCGACCGAGCCGTTGACCGCGAGCATGTTGGTCTGGATCGAGACGTTGGCGATCGCGTCGACGATCTTGTCGATGCGCCGGGAGATCTGCTCCAGCTCGGAGACCTTCCGGACGTTCTCGATGCCCTCCCGTGCGGCCGTACCGATCGCCTCGATCATCGAGTCGACCGCCTCCTTGTTGGTGGCGAGCAGCTCCAGGATCACATCGGCTCGTTCCACCGCTGCTCCGCCGCGAGTCGCGGAGAGCTGGGCGCCCTGCTCGATCTGGTTGACCGCCTCGGCCGTCTGCTGACCCTTCTCGGCCGCGGTACGAGCCCCTGTGTTGATCTCGTTGATCGCCACGTTGATCTGGCTCGCCGCCCGGTTGATCTCCTCCACCGCGGCGGAGAGCTCCTCGGCCGCGGAGGCCACCTCCTCGGCGCTCTTGGCGATGTCCGTGCTGCTCCGCAAGGTCTCCGAGACCTCGGCCAGTGACTCGGCGGCCTGCTCGCTCTGCCGCAGTGCCTGGGTCTGCTGGCCGACCGTCTGCAGCGACTCCTCACACGCCGCGGACTGCTGCTCGGCCGCCGCAGCGATCTCCTCGGACCGCTGCTTGGCGCTCGCGGCGGACCGTTTCGCCTGCTCCGCCGCGGCCGCCATCTCGGTGGCGCCGACCATGATCGTGCCCATGTCGGCACGGATGGTCTCCAGCTGCGAGGTGATCGTCTTGCCCTTCTCCACCTCGCCCCGGGCCGTCTCCGCCGAACCCTGCACCGCCGCGGCGATCTCGGTGACGCTGTTGCGGACCTCGTCAATCAGGTCGCGGATCTGCCGGGCGCTGCGCTCGCTGGTCTCGGCCAGGGTGCGCACCTCGTCGGCGACGACCGCGAAACCCTTGCCGTGTTGCCGGGCCCGGGCCGCCTCGATGGCGGCGTTCAGCGCCAGCAGGTTGGTCTGGTCCGCGATATGCGCGACCGTCTTGACGATCTCGCCGATCTCGTCGGCCTGCTTCTCCAGCTCGGTGATCGTCACGACCGACCCGGTCTGCCGGGTGGAGGCGCTGTCGACGTTGGCGAGCAGGTTGCTGATCCCGTTGCGGGTCTCGTTCAGCAAGCCCTGCAGGGCCTGGCTCAGGTCGGCGACCTGGCGGGTGGTCGACTCCTGGCGGCTGACCCGCTCCTCGACCTGGTTCATCGCGGCGAGGCTCTGCTGCGTCGCGCCCGAGGCTTCCTCGGCGCCCGCGGCGATCTGCTGCATCGACTCGGTGAGCTGCCGGGACGCCTCAGCCGCCTGGGCGTTCTGGGCGGAGATCTCGGCGGTGGCGGTGGCGATCCGCTCGGCGGCCTGCTGTTGCTTCGCCACCGAGCGGGCCTGGCGCCGGGTCGCGTCGGAGTCCGCACCCCGGGCGGCTGGACGGGCGGGCGCAGCGGTCGGGCGAGCCGTCCGGGAGCTGTCGGTGGCACGCCCGTTGGTAGTGCTGGTGAGCGGCATGGGTGGTCTCCCAATCTGAGTCCGGTCGATCCCGCGCACACGGGGTGCGCGTCAGGTAACCGTGAGTCGGGACCACGCCGTCGGCGGCCCCTTCGACCAGCAAAATCCTGGCACCGGCGCGACTGCTGGCGAGGCGGTATTCAGCCATTCCGATCCGGCCTGGAAACGAGGTGCCACCTGCCCGGAAGTGTCTGACCGACCTCGGCTAGTTTCGCCTGATGCGCGCACTGGTACAGACCGTCAGCCGAGCGAGCGTCCAGGTCGAGGACGAGATCGTCGGAGAGATCAAGGACGGCCTGCTCGTCCTGGTCGGGGTGACGCACGACGACACCACGGCGAAGGCCGCCGAGCTGGCCCGCAAGACGTGGGAGCTGCGCATCCTGGACGGGGACCGGTCGGCCTCGGACGAGAACGCGCCGGTGCTGGTGGTCAGTCAATTCACCCTGTACGGCGACGCGCGCAAGGGCCGCCGTCCGACCTGGAACGCCGCCGCGCCCGCCGAGGTCGCCGAACCGCTGATCACCAGCTTCGTGGAAGCACTGCGGGCCCGGGGAGCGACCGTCGCAACCGGTCGCTTCCGGGCCCACATGCTGGTCGAAAGCGTGAATGTCGGACCGCGGACGGTCCTGTTGGAACTCTAGAAGAGGCCGCGCCGCTGGGCCGACTGCCGCAGCCACTGGTCCAGCCGGGCGGTCCAGTCGACCTGGTCCACCGTGGCGTAGTCCACGTCGAAGCTGCCGAACGCGTCGTGGCCCTCGGTGAACATGCCACCCCGCTTGTCCAGCTCCAGCACCACCTGGAGCTTGTGCGGCGTGGGCAGGAAGGTCAGCTCGAGCTGGTTGATGCCCCGCGCGTACTGCGAGGGCGGGTAGAACTCGATCTCCTGATAGAACGGAAGCTGCTGCTCGACGCCGTAGACCCGGCCCTTCTCCACGTCGGCCTTGCTGAACCGGAAGCCGAGCCGCAGCAGGGCCGCCAGGATCCGGTCCTGAGCCGGCAGCGGGTGCACCGCCACCGCGTCGAGGTCGGTCTTGTCGACAGCGCGGGCCACCTCGAGCTCGGTCGACAGGCCCATCGTCATGCCGTGCAGATGCTGACCGTTCACCACCGTGATCGGGGTCTGCCACGGCACGTCGAACTTGAACGGGACGTCGTGCCGGACCCCCGGCTCCAACCGGAACGAACCGGTCAGGCGCTGCCGGTGGAACTCCTGATTGCTCTGGTACTCACTGTCGCCGCTCTCGACCTCGACCCGGGTGGTCAGGCCGATCGCCAGATATTCCACGTCGACAGCGTGATCGCCGCCGACGATGTGCACCTGGCCCTCCAGAAACCCGCCCGGGTACGTGTTCGGGTTCGCCAGCACCGTGTCGACGGACGGACCGCCGACTCCGAGTGCCTGCATCATGCGTTTGAAGACCACGACACCATTCCCTTCCTCGGGAAGCACATTATCGAGATGAGACAACCGCGGAGAGTGATCAAGCGCCCGGTTGTCGACTTGACGACGTCAGGGTTCTCCCCGATTCATGCCACCTGGACGCTGGCCTCACCTCCGCTTAACGCGCCGCAGACCAAGCTAGCCATCACCGGCACGGATGCGGCTGGTACGCACGAGACGTTATCGCGGGGAGGGGACTCAAAGTGGTCCTGAACATGAAGGCGTCGGAGTCCAAGGTCGTCGTCGAGGACAGCATGCCCGACGAGGTCGAGGCGCTCGCCGACCTGGACGCCACCGACGAGCGTGGTGTCTCAGCCGACCTGGTTCGCGCCTACCTCAACGGCATCGGCCGGACCCGCCTGCTCACCGCCGTCGAGGAGGTGACGCTCTCGAAGCGCATCGAGGCCGGGTTGTACGCGGAGGAGAAGCTCCCCACCGCCGGCGCCGAGCTCGCACCCCTGCTGCACATCATCGTCGCCGAAGGCAAGGCCGCGAAGAACCACCTGCTCGAGGCGAACCTCCGGCTCGTAGTGAGCATCGCGAAGCGCTACACCGGCCGGGGCATGGCGTTCCTCGACCTGATCCAGGAGGGCAACCTCGGCCTGATCCGCGCGGTCGAGAAGTTCGACTACACCAAGGGCTACAAGTTCTCCACGTACGCCACCTGGTGGATCCGGCAGGCCATCACCCGCGCCATGGCCGACCAGGCCCGCACCATCCGCATCCCGGTGCACATGGTCGAGCAGGTCAACCGCATGGTCCGCTGCCGTCGCGACCTGGCCGCCACGCTCGGCCGTGAGCCCAGCATCGGTGAGATCGCCAAGGCGATGGACGTGCCGGAGTTCCAGGTCATCGAGCTGATCTCGTACGACCGGGAGCCGGTCAGCCTGGACCAGGCGGTCGGCGAGGACGGCGAGAGCGCCCTCGGTGACTTCGTCGCCGCGGTCGACCCGAACCAGCCTGGTGAGGGCGTCGGGCAGGGCGAGCTGCGCAGCGAGGTCGAGATCGTCCTGGCCACGCTTTCCGAGCGGGAGTCGGCGGTGATCCGCCTCCGCTTCGGCCTCGACGACGGCCGGCAGCGCACGCTGGACGAGGTGGGCCGCGAGTTCGGCCTCAGCCGCGAGCGGATCCGCCAGATCGAGAAGGTCACGATGCTCAAGCTTCGCGACCCGGAGCGGGCCTCCCGCCTCGAGGCCTACGCGGTCTGACCCTCACACACTGCGCAACCTACGCGGGCCGGTGTCCGGACGGACACCGGCATCGCCGTATTCGACGACGGCGTGCAGCACCGAGAAACCGTCCGGGCGGGCCAGCACCGGGTTCAGGGTGAGCGAGCGGACCTTCGGGTGCTCGTCGGCCAGGCGGCCCACCCGCAGCAGCAGATCGATCAGCGCGGCGCGGTCCACCGGCGTGGAGCCGCGGTACCCGTGCAGCAGCGGCGCCGCCCGTGGCTCGTCGACCAGCGCCTCGGCCGCCCGGTCGGTCAGCGGTGCGGCCCGCCAGGCCAGGTCACCGAGCAGTTCGCTGGCGACGCCGCCCAGGCCGAACCCGACGACCGGGCCGAACGCCGGATCCTCCAGCACCTCCACCACGCAGGCGACGCCGGCCGGCACCATGGTCTGGACTAGGACGTCCGTACCGAACTCGGTGGAAAGTTCGCGGTACGCAGCGCGTACGCCATCGGGGTCGGAAAGGGCGAGGCGCACGGCGCCGAGGTCTATCCGGTGGCGCAACCCACCGCCTGCCGCCTTGAGCGCGACCGGAAAGCCCAGCTCTACCGCGGCTGCGACCGCGGCATCCTCGGTGCCGGCGAGGGTCGACGGCACGACCGGGATGCCGTAGGCGGCCAGCAGTTCCTCGGGGGTCTCGGCAGCCTCGGCAGCGACCGGATCCACACCGGACAGCTCCGGCATCACGCCCGGCGGGCGCCGCAACCAGTCGGCGTAGTTGACCACCCGGGCCAGGGCCCGCACCGCTTCCTCGACCGAGGGATAGACCGGTACGCGCGGCGGCGCCTTCCCGAAGACCAGCATCGCGACGGTCGGCTTCTCCCCCGCCAGAGCAACGCTGGCCAGCGCCGCGGAGAAGTCGGCGTCCTCGTCGGAGAGCTGCCCGGGCACCGGCGGCGCACAGACCGCGACCAGCGCGTCCACCCGTTCGTCGACCGCGGCGTCAGCGAGCGCGTCGGCCAGATCGTGCGCGGTCGCGGACGGCCCCGCGTCGAAGGGATAGCCCTCGGCCACCACCAGGCCGGCGGCGCGACAGGCGACGACGGCCAGCTCGGCCAGCGCGGACGAATTGCCGACGACGGCCACCCGGCGCCCGGCCGGCAACGGCTGATGCGCCAGCAGCATGCCGACGTCGAAGAGCTCCTGGACGGTGTCCACCCGGATCACGCCGGAGCGGGCGAACAGGGCGGTCACCGCGTTCACATCGGGGCCCGGGGTGTCGCCGGCCAGACCCGGCGGCCGGGTCGCCGAGGCGACCGCCACCACCGGCTTGATCCGGCTCATCCGGCGGGCCAGCCGGGCGAACTTGCGCGGGTTGCCGAACGTCTCCAGGTAGAGCAGGACGACGTCGGTGCCGGGGTCGTCCTGCCAGTACTGCAACAGGTCGTTTCCGGACACGTCGGCCCGGTTGCCGGCGGAGACGAAGCTGGACAGGCCCAGCCCGCGTCGATCGGCCTCGGCCAGCAGCGCCACACCCAGCGCGCCGCTCTGGCTGAAGAAGCCCACCCGGCCGGCGGTCGGCAGGCGCGGGGACATGGTGGCGTTCAGGCGCACCTCGGGGTCGGCGTTGGCGATCCCGAAGCTGTTGGGGCCGACCACCCGGAGGCCGACGGCGCGGGCCCGCTCGATCAGGGCACGCTGCTGCGCGGCGCCCTCCGGGCCGGCCTCGGCGAAGCCCGTGGAGACCACGACCACGCCACCGGCTCCGGCGCGGGCGGCGTCCGCACCGGCCTCCGGCACCGCCTCCGCGGGCACGGCGATCAGGGCCAGGTCGATGGGGGCTCCGGCTTCCGCAGCTGTCCGGTACGCCGCCAGCCCGGCGATCCGCTCCGCGGTGGGATGGACCGGCACGATCGCTCCGGAGTACCCGCCGTCCCGCAGGTTGCCCAGCATCGCGGCGCCGATCCCGTGACCGGTCGCGCTGGCACCGTAGATGGCGATGCCCCTCGGGGCGAGCAGCCGGGCGATCGACCGGGCCTCGGTGAGGTGCTCGCGGGACTCCTGCACCTCGCGGGACTTCTCGGTCGGCGCGATCGGGAAGCTCAGGTGCACGACGCCGTCCGCGTACCGGCGCTGCACCTGGTAGCCCGAGTCGCCGAAGACCCGCAGCATGCCGCCGTTCTCCGGCAGCACCTCGGCGACGAAGCGGGTGATGCCGTGGTCGCGAGCGGCGTCGGCGAGATGTTCCAGCAGCACCGAGCCGATGCCGCGGCCCTGCAGCGCGTCCTCGACCACGAAGGCGACCTCGGCCTCGGGTGAGTCGGGGCCGAGTCGCTCGTACCGTCCCACTGAAGTGATCTTGCCGTCCGCGACCGTGACGAAGGCCTCCCGGTCCCGATGGTCGACGTTGACGAACCGCTGCAGATCGCGCTCCGGGATGCGCGGGTACGGCGAGAAATAGCGCAGGTAACGGGTGCGGTCGCTCATCCGGGAGTGGAAGTCCACGATGGCCGGTGCGTCCTCGGGCCGGATCTGCCGCAGATGCGCGGCAGAGCCGTCGGCCAGCAGAACGTCTGCGCTCCTCTCCACCGGTCAGTCCCGGGGGTCGTGCGGGTCGAGGCCATGCAGCGGGAACACCGCGGACCGGGTGGCCAGGATGGCGCGGTCGACCGGATCGGTCGTACCCGGTGCCCAGCTCTGCACCGGCGGGGTGGTCCCGTCGGTCATCGTCTCCGGAACCCGGGCGTCAGGCCGTTTCTGGGAGGCCAGCCGGCGCCACTCCGGTGGTGTGGGCGTCTCCGGTGCCAGCGGCTCCCCGGTGGCCACCGCGAGCAGGTGCGTCCAGGCCCGGGGCACCACCTCGACCAGCGCGTACCCGCCGCCGCCGGTGGCCACCCACCGCCCCTCGCACACCTCGTCGGCCAACTTCCGGATCGCGATGTACGCCGCCCGCTGCCCGTCCACCGACAACCGCAGGTCGGCGAGCGGGTCGAGCCGGTGCGCGTCGGCGCCGCACTGACTGATGATGATCTCCGGAGCGAAAGCCCGGACCACCGAAGGCACGACCGCGTGGAAGGCCCGCAGCCAGCCTGCGTCATCGGTGTTCGGCGGCAGCGGCACGTTCACCGCGGTGCCCTCCGCGTTCGGACCGCCCACCTCGTCGGCGAACCCGGTGCCCGGGAAGAGCGCCAGCGGCGTCTCGTGCAGGCTCACCGTGAGCACCCGTGGGTCGTCGTAGAAGGCGTACTGCACGCCGTCGCCGTGGTGCACGTCGACGTCGATGTAGGCCACCCGCTGCGCGCCCTGCTCCAGCAGCCAGGCGATCGCCACCGCAGGATCGTTGTAGACGCAGAACCCGGCGGCCCGGGCCGGCATGGCGTGATGCAGCCCGCCGGCCACGTTCACCGCCCGGCGGGCCGAGCCGTGCCAGACCGCCTGAGCCGCGGCGAGAGTCGCCCCGCAGATGCGCGCCGCCGAGTCGTGCATGTCGTCGAAGACGGGGTTGTCCGGAGTGTTCAGACCCCAGCCGGTGAAGAACGGATCGATCGGCGCCAACCGGACGGCGTCCAAGTAGTCGGGACGATGCACCCGGGTGAGATCAGAATCACTCGCCGGCCGCGGCGTGATCATCTGGACGTGCGGCCGATCAAGGACGCCCAGCTCGCGGGCGAGCGCCATGGTCAGCTCCACCCGCACCGGATTGAGCGGATGATCACCCATGTCATAGTCGAGCAGAGCGCTGTCCCACACCACTGCCGTCGTCTCATCGGCCATGCTCGACATGCTGCCATGCGCCGCGGTCCTCCGACGGTTTGCCGACGCCTCTTTCGCCGCGCCGGGCGACGTGTCGTTAGCACACCTGTTTCGCGGTCGGGTAGGGTCTCTTGGCACTTGCTCGGGGCGGATGTCAACCCCCCGCCGCGCGGTATTATCGCTGCTGGGAGGACCGCATCGTGAATGATCTCGTCGATACCACTTCGCGCGGGTGTACCTGCGACCTCGGAGGTACACGTTGAACGACTTGGTCGATACCACCGAGATGTATCTGAAGACCATCCTCGAGCTCGAGGAAGAGGGTGTTCCGGCCCTCCGCGCCCGGATCGCCGAGCGCCTGCACCAGAGCGGTCCCACGGTCAGCCAGACCGTCGCCCGGATGGAACGGGACGGGCTCCTCACCGTCGAGGGCGACCGCCACCTGGTCCTGACCGAAGCCGGCCGCACGCACGCCATCGCCGTCATGCGCAAGCACCGTCTCGCCGAGCTGCTGCTCGTCAACGTCATCGGCATGCCCTACGAGGAGGCCCACGAAGAGGCCTGCCGCTGGGAGCACGTGATGAGCGACTCAGTCGAGAAGCGGGTCTACGAGCTGCTCAACAAGCCGACCCGCTCGCCGTACGGGAACCCGATCCCCGGCCTCGAACAGCTCGGCGCGCCGGACGAGAGCGCCCAGCCCGCCGACCAGGCCGAACGCAACCTCGCGTTCCCCGGCCTGTCCGGTGACGTCGTGGTCCGGCGGATCTGCGAGAGCGTGCAGACCAACGCGGACGTGCTGCGCCAACTGCACGCCGCCGGCATCGACCCCGGCACCACGGTGACCGTCGCCCAGGAACGGGACGGTGTCACCATCGACCGCTCCGGCGACAAGATCCGTCTGCCGCGTGAGGTGGCGTCCCGGGTGTTCGTGGCGGCTCGCTAGCTGTCGGTGTCCATCGCCTTGGCCAGCTCCAGCAGCTTCGCGTTCATCTTCTTGACGGTGCTGGCCTTCGGCCCCTTGGCGAAGGTGAAACGCAGCGTCTGCAACTGCTTGGCGCTGCTCAGCCAGCCGATCTCGACAGTCGGGCCGTGCCCGCCGGCGGCCTTGGTGTTCAGCAGATAGGCGGCCTTGCCCAGACCCTTGAGCTTGGTCGCCTTCGGCGGCATGCGCTCGGCCAGGAAAAGGGCAGGGGTCGCCTTCGTCGTCTCGACCACGGAGAGCGACAGGTCGGGCCAGGCGGTGTTCACGGTCTGCACCACGCAGGTCGACGTGTCGTCGATCTGCTCCGAGGCGGCGACGGAGAAACGGACGCCGATCTTCTCCTCGATGAAATTCCAGTCCCAGAGGATGCAGGCGCCGCCGGCTGAAGCGGCCGGGACCTCGGCGACGGTGATCGGGGGCGCGGCCGGGCTGGACTCGGCGGGCTTGCTGCAGCCGGGCGCGGCCAGTAGTAGGACGGCGGCGGCCGAGATGGCGAAACGCGTACGCACTCTTGATCCTCCCCGGTACCGGGGACACCGTACTGGCCGTGGGCCTTGAGGGGAAGGGGTTGATCACGCCACATTGGTGTACAGGTAGTGACTGCCTTGGTGGTTACTCTTTGTGTTGTGGCGTGCGCTTTCTGGTCAGGTTGTTCCTGGTGATTTGCGTCGTTGATCTCTGTGGCTGCTTTCTACGGCTGCTCCGTGCGGGAGTGATCACCTGTTCGGAGCAGGGCCGCGGTTTGCGACTTGGCTTGGCTTGCGGCACGGCGCGGCACGGCGCGGCTTGGCCTACGGCGTGGCTGGGCTTTGTGGCGCGGCTTGGTCGGCTTTGTGGCGCGGCGGGGCACGGCGTGGCTTTGTGGCACGGCGTGGCTTTATGGCGCGGCGGGGCGCGGCACGGCGTGGCTTTGTGGCGCGGCGGGGCACGGCGTGGCTTGGCGGCGCGCCGCGCCGTGCGGTGCTTGCCTCGGCTTGCCTTAGCTTGCGGCGCGATGGCGAAGCGACCGCAAGGCTCGCCTCACCTTTTGTGCGGGCTCCAAGGCTCCGTTCAAGCAGCCCTCCGCATTCGTGCCGACCTCCGCGGCAGCCGCATTCCTTCGCCACTTGACGCGCGGTGTCAAGTAACGGAAGGATGGGGACATGGGTGGGAGTGATGAGCTGAGTGAGCAATTGCTTCGGCTGATCGACATACGCCTGCTCGACCCGCTCGAGGTCCTGCTCGAAGATGATCGCGCCATCGACGGGGCGAGGGACAGGCTTCGCGAGCTGACCGCAGACTGGGCCGACGCGATCGAGAACGGGAGCGACGCCGCCGCTATCCGGACGATCGCCCGGCTGATGGCCACGCTCTATCCCGACGATCACGCCTTCGCCCCGCCGGCCGACTGGTGGCGGGCCCCGTTCGGGCAGGCCGTGGTCCGCCGGGTCGGCCACCCGTTCGCCGAGTCCGTGTCGCTGGCCACCGCCGGCGCGATGCTCGGCATCAGCCGGCAGGGCGTGCACGACCTGGTGCGCCGGGGCCGGCTGCCCCGCCACGCGGATGGCGGGGTGCCGGTAGCGGCAATCCGGGAACGACTTCTGCACACGCCTCCCACTTCGCACACGTCTCCGATTTCGCATGCGTCTCCCCTTCTGCATACCTCTCCGGATTTACATGCGTCTCCGGACCTGCATGCGTCTCCGATTTTGCGTAAGCCTCCGATTGAGGAGCCCACATGATCAACGACCGCCTCATCGACGCCGGGGACTTGCCGCTCGCGGTTCGCGATTTCGGTGGCACCGCGCCGCCGCTCCTGCTCCTGCACGGCGCCGGCGGCAACCTCGCGCAGATGACCACGCTGGCGCGTGCGCTGCGCCCCCACCACCGGGTCGTCACCGTCGATCTGCGCGGGCACGGCCGCTCGGGCGACGGCACCTGGACGTGGGACGCCGCCCTCGGTGACCTGGCCGCGGTCTGCGTTCAGCTCGAGCTGGAGCGACCAGCAGTGGTCGGGCACTCCCTCGGCGGCATGCTGGCCGCTCTCTGGGGCCAGCGCCACCCCGAGTCGCCCGGGATCATCAGTCTGGACGGCAACCCACCGCCCACCCGCGCCGAGCACCTGCCCGGGCTGGACCCGGAGAAGGCCGAAGCCGAACTGGCCCGGTTGCACGCGATCTTCGACGCCATGGAGGCAGTGGCCGGCCAGGTGATCGAGGCGGACAAGCTGCCCGACCTGGTGGAACGCCAGCAGATGGCGGCGCGGGACATGGGCGCCAACGAGAAGGTCTGGATCGAAGGCTTCCGCCGCAACCTGAAACACGAGAACGGCGAGACCTCGATCCGCCCGTCCGCCGCAACGACGTCGCAGCTCCGGGCGCTGATGAACAGCCTCGACCTGACCCCGGTGTACTCGGCAACCACCTGCCCGGAGCTGGTGATCCTGCCAACTCGCAACCTGCCGGAGCAGGAGCCGTTCGCCGAGCTCTACGAGGCACACCGCCGCTACCTGCTGCAGCAGGCCAAGGCGGTCCCCCGCTTGCGCTACCTGTCCCTGGCCGACGCCTCCCATGCCATGGTGATCGAACAGCCGGCGCTGATCGCCTCGGTGATCACCGACTTCCTCGCCGAACACCGCGGCCGGTAGTGGCGCCCGGCTGGTGGAGTCCTCCGACCCGGCCGGTCCGGGTACGAGGCCGACTCGGCTGTCCGCTCGGAAGGGCACACCGACCGCCACTGAGCCGATCATGCGAGGCCGCCCTGGCCCGGTCCGGCTTCGGGCCGACCCGGCGGCGGATTTGGACCCTGGCTGTGCCTGGCTCGCGGAAGGTGCCGGCCGGCTTGCAGCAGGTGCCTAACTGGTTCCCGCCGCGACGCCCGGGCTTGCACCCCGCCCGGGTTCGGGGCGCGGTCGGCCGCTGCCCAGTCCCGGCGGGAGAGGCCACGTCCTGCAATGTGGCAAGTCGCGAGGGCCAACAACTCAAGCGGAGGACGGCAACCCGCCCGGCGGCCGGGTGGCGGCTGTGTGACGCGGCAGAGTCGCGGGCTGCTGCGGGTGCTGCGGGTGACTGCGGTGGGTTGGGCGCAGCGATTGCCCGTACCCGGGGGCGGGTCAGCGGGGTGTGGTGGGTCTGGCGGCGTGGGAGGCGGCGAGGCCGATGGTTAGGGCGCCGAGTACGCAGAGGGTGGAGTTCAGGATGCCGTAGTGCTCGGCGGCGAAGCCGATCAGGGGAGGGCCGGCCAGGAAGGCACCGTAGCCGATGGAGCCGGCCACGGAAACGCGGATGGCTGCGCGGAGTGGGTCGTCGGCGGCTGCGCTCATGCCGATGGGGAAGCCGAGGGAAGCGCCTACGCCCCACAGGAGGGCGCCGAGCAGGGCTACCGGGATGGTGCTGCCGAAGACCACGAGCAGGAGGCCGGCGGCTGCGGTCAGGGCGGTCAGGCGGAGGACGAGTACGCGGCCCCAGCGTTCGATGGCCTGGCCGCCGAAGAGGCGGGCCAAGGTCATTGCGGTAACGAAGACGCCGAAGCCGATCGCGCCGATGGTTTCGCTGCTTCCGTAGCCGTCTACGAGGCTGATGGCCAGCCAGTCGTTGGCGGTGCCCTCGGTGAAGCCGAAACCGAGCATGATCAGGCCGATGAGGAGGGTTCGGGGTTCGCGCCAGGCCTGGCCGATGGTCATGGCGGGGCGTTCGCCGGGTTCCAGCGCCACGTGCGGCAGGAAACGCCGCACCATGAAGACCATCACGGCGGCGGTGACTGTCGCGGAGAGGTAGAGCTGGGCAGAGAGTGGCAGGCCGGTCGCCGCGGCGGCGGCGCCGGTGGCTGCGCCGGTCACGGTACCCAGGCTGAAGCCGGCGTGGAAGCGGGGCATCAGGGTACGGCCTAAGCGGCGCTCCACGTCGGCGCCTTCGACGTTCATGGCTACGTCCCACGTGCTGGTGGCCACCCCGGCGAGGAGCAGGCCGGCGCCGGCCACGATCGGTTCGCCGAGCAGGACGCCGGTGGCCAGCACGGCCAGGCCGGACACCAGTGTCAGGCAGCTGAGCAGCACGGTCCGGGCGGGGCCGAAACGCTGCACGATCGGGCCGGCCAACGGGATCGCGGCGACTGCGGAACCGGACATGCAGAGCAGCAGCAGGCCGAAGCCGGCTGCGGAGACGTCCAGGGCCTCGCGGGCGGCGGGTGCCCGGGACAGCCAGCCCGCATAGGCGAACCCGTTCATGGCAAAAGCGACGCCGACGGCGGTCTTCGCGGAATTCACACGTGAGAGATCGACGGCGAGATTAGCCACTACCCGAACTTACACGTTAAAGCGAGGGCAGCCACGGCGTTGGCCGGTGGGGGTGGCACGGCGGGTCGAACGGGCACATCCCACAATGGGCGGCGGCGGCATCACGGGTACGTGACGGAAGGAGAGTTGGATGGGCCGGCCGGAGGAACTGCAGGCGGAGGCACGCTCGGTTCTTGCGCAGCTGGAGCCCCTGGGGCCATTGATGCCCACCGGCAGCTACGTCTCCGGGCTGATGGTCTGGCGCGACCTGGACGTCATGCTGCTCGGCGGGCCGGAGTACACACCGGACGACGTCATGGCGCTGCTCGCGCGGGCGGTCCGGATTCCCGGAGTGACCGGGTTCGGGTACGCCGACGAGCGCGGCTCCCGGTCGCCGACGGGTGAGGAACGCGACGAGCGCTACCACGTGACGCTCACACTGGACGATTGGCGGGTCGACCTGTCGATCTGGTTGAACCACGACCACGCCGACGGCGCCGAGTGGCACCGGGCGCTGGCCGAGCGCATCACCGACGAGGAACGCGAGGCGGTCCTCGCCATCAAGAGCGTCTGGCACCAGCGTCCGGAGTATCCCGACGAGGTGAGCGGTTTCGAGATTTACACGGCGGTCTTGGAGCACGGTGTGCGTACCGCGGTGGAATTCGGGGTCTGGCTGCGTGAGGCGCAGAAGAAACCTTGAGTGAAACGGGCGACCGCCCGGTCCCTGAAGGGACCGGGCGGTCGTCGTTCAAGCGGCAGTGATCAGCTGCAGCCGGAGGTGGAGCCGCAGCCCTCGCAGACGTAGCAGCTGCCCGCGCGGCGCATCTTGGTGCCACAGGTGAAGCAGAGCGGCGCGTCAGCGGCGTGGCCGGTGACGATCTCCAGCAGCTCGGTGGACGAGCCGGCCGAGACCGGCGCCTCCTTCTCCTGCGCGACCGGCGCCTTCGCCTCGGCCGGCGCGGTCGCCGCGCCCACCGGGGCGGACACCGGCGCGGACGCGGCCATGCCGGCCAGGTCCACCGCGGCGGCCTCGGCGGCCGCCTCGGCCTGCGCCTGGGCGGTCCGCTCCTTCGCGGTGAAGATGCCGAGCTCAGCCCGGGTGTCGTACGGCAGGAAGTCCAGCGCGAGGCGACGGAAGATGTAGTCCATCACCGACGACGCCATGCGCACGTCCGGGTCGTCGGTCATGCCGGCCGGCTCGAAGCGCATGTTGGTGAACTTGCTGACGAACGTCTCCAGCGGAACGCCGTACTGCAGCCCTATGGAGATCGCCACCGAGAAGGCGTCCATGACGCCGGCCAGGGTGGAACCCTGCTTCGACATCTTGAGGAAGACCTCGCCGAGGCCGTCGTCCGGGTAGGACGACGCGGTGAGGTAGCCCTCGGCACCGCCGACCGAGAAGGACACCGTCTCCGACGGGCGCTTCTTCGGCAGGCGCTTGCGGATCGGCCGGTACTCGATGACCTTCTCGACGATCTTCTCGACCTCAGCCTTGGCCTCGGCCGGCTCCTCCGCCTTGTTCTTCTTGGCGGCGGAGAGCGGCTGCCCGACCTTGCAGTTGTCGCGGTAGATCGCGAGCGCCTTCAGGCCGAGCTTCCAGCCCTGGTAGTGGATCTCCTCGATCTCCTCGATGGTCGCCGTCTCCGGCATGTTGACCGTCTTGGAGATGGCACCCGAGATGAACGGCTGCACCGCGGCCATCATCCGGACGTGACCGATCGGCGCGATGGCCCGCTCGCCCATGGCGCAGTCGAAGACCGCGTAGTGCTCCAGCTTGAGGCCGGGGGCGTCGATCACGTTGCCGTGCTCGGAGATGTGCTCGACGATCGCCTCGACCTGCTCCTCGAGGTAACCGAGGCTGCGCAGGGCGCGCGGCACAGTCTGGTTGACGATCTGCATCGAGCCGCCGCCGACCAGCTTCTTGAACTTGACCAGCGCCAGGTCGGGCTCGATGCCGGTGGTGTCGCAGTCCATCATCAGGCCGATGGTGCCGGTCGGGGCGAGGACCGAGGCCTGCGCGTTGCGCCAGCCGTTCTTCGCACCGATCTTGTTGCCGGACTGCCACTGCCGGGTCGCCTCGCGGACGATCTCGGTCGCGACCTCACCCTGCGGACGGATCTCGTCGTTCGCCGCGGCGTGCTTGCGCATGACACGCTGGTGCGCCTCGGCGTTACGGGCGTATCCGTCGTACGCACCGACGACTCCGGCCAGCTCGGCCGAGCGCCGGTACGCCGTACCGGTCATCAGCGAGGTGATCGCCGCCGCGACATTGCGGCCGCCCTCGGAGTCGTACGGCAGGCCGGAGGCCATCAGCAGCGCGCCGATGTTCGCGTACCCGATGCCGAGCTGGCGGTACGCCCGGGTGGTGATCCCGATCTTCTCGGTCGGGAAGTCGGCGAAGCAGATCGAGATGTCCATCGCGGTGATGATGAACTCGACGCTCTTGACGAACTTCTCCACCTCGAAGCCGCCGTCGGCCTTGAGGAACTTCATCAGGTTGAGCGAGGCCAGGTTGCAGGACGAGTCGTCCAGCGACATGTACTCCGAGCACGGGTTGGACGCGGTGATCCGGCCGGTCTCGGGGTTGGTGTGCCAGTCGTTGATGGTGTCGTCGTACTGCAGGCCTGGGTCGGCGCACTCCCACGCGGCCTTGGCGATGTCGCGGAAGAGCTTCTTGGCGTCGATGGTCTCGATGACCTCGCCGTTGAGCCGGCCGCGGAGGCCGAACTGCCCGCCCTCTTCGTAGGCCCGCATGAACTCGTCGCTGACCCGCACCGAGTTGTTGGCGTTCTGGTACTGCACCGAGACGATGTCGGCGCCGCCCAGGTCCATGTCGAAGCCGGCGTCCCGCAGCGCGCGGATCTTGTCCTCCTCGCGCGCCTTGGTGGAGACGAACTCCTCGATGTCCGGGTGGTCCACGTCGAGGATCACCATCTTCGCGGCGCGCCGGGTGGCGCCACCGGACTTGATGGTGCCCGCGCTCGCGTCCGCGCCGCGCATGAAGCTCACCG
Organism: Actinoplanes sp. NBC_00393; assembly: GCF_036053395.1. Lineage (NCBI taxonomy): Bacteria > Bacillati > Actinomycetota > Actinomycetes > Micromonosporales > Micromonosporaceae > Actinoplanes > Actinoplanes sp. NBC_00393. Next base: position 6,929,408 of record NZ_CP107942.1, read on the forward strand.
GGCCGCTGGCGGTGCCACCGGACGACAGCAGCTCCTTGGAGGAACGGATCCGGGACAGGTTGACACCCGAACCGGAACCGCCCTTGAAGATCAGGCCCTCCTCCTTGTACCACTCGAGGATCGAGTCCATCGAGTCGTCCACGGAGAGGATGAAACAGGCGCTGACCTGCTGCGGCGACTTCGTGCCGACGTTGAACCAGACCGGCGAGTTGAAGCTGAACACCTGGTGCAGCAGCATCCAGGTCAGCTCGTGCTCGAACAGCTCGGCGTCCGCCGGGGAGGCGAAGTAGCTGTACTCCTCGCCCGCCTTCCGGTACGTCTTCACGACGCGGTCGATGAGCTGCTTCAGCGACCACTCGCGCTCCTCGGTGCCGACCGCACCGCGGAAATACTTGGTCGTGACGATGTTCGCCGCGTTGACGCTCCAGAACGCTGGGAACTCGACGCCCCGCTGCTCGAAGTTGATCGAGCCGTCACGCCAGTTGGTCATGACGACGTCGCGGCGTTCCCACTCCACCTCGTCGTACGGGTGGACGCCGTCGGTCGTCCACACCCGCTCCACACGCAGCCCCCCGGCCGCCGCGCCGTTGCCGCCGCTGGTCCGGCTGCGCTGGCGACCTGCAGTGATGCCGTCTCCGGCCATATGAACGTGCTCCCCCTCGTAGTACCAGCTGAATGCAGGCTGTGATCAGCCGTTGAGCTTTGGTGCGCGACCGCCGGACCGCGGCGCGACGGCGTGTCGCGTCCCGGGCTCCCTGACGACCGCCGCGTCGCGCAGTGCCGCGATCTCCTTCTCGAATTCGTCGAGAGAGTCGAACGACTTGTAGACACTGGCGAACCGGAGATATGCCACCTGGTCCAGCTCACGCAACGGCGTGAGGATCGCCAGGCCCACCTCGTGGCTGGGGATCTCGGCGGCGCCGCGGGCCCGGACGGTCTCCTCCACCCGCTGCGCGAGCAGCGCGATCGAGTCCTCGTCGACGGGCCGGCCCTGACAGGCCTTCCGGACCCCACTCATGATCTTCGTCCGGCTGAAGGGCTCGGTGACGCCACTGCGCTTGACGACCGCGAGGATCGCCTCCTCGACCGTGGTGAACCGCTTGCCGCACTCGGGGCACGCCCGCCGGCGACGGATCAGCTGACCCTCATCGGCCTCACGCGAGTCGACCACGCGCGAATCGGCATGACGACAGTACGGGCAACGCACCGCGACCCCTTCCGGACAACCGCTCCACGGAATCCGGACATGCTGAAGCGCAGCTCCGCCATGGTCACGACCATCGCGATGCTGTGGACGACATGTGGATAACCGGGGAGAGGAAACCCAACCTGTGGATGACTTACATCTTTGTAACCACTAGATGTTGGGGTAGACGCTATGCCCCGGCGGACGCCGATGCAAGCTCAGTGGCGTGCCGACGCGCCGTATTTTGCGCCTCACCACCAGGGGTGATGTCACGATCACGCGGAGCGCCCGGGAAGTAGGGCTCGACGCGCCGATCAGTGGTCAGTTCGGGACATACATCAACCCTGGGAGGCGGTGGTGAACAAGACGACACTCGCGAACGCCGACATCATGAAGAACAGACTGAGCAGCACGACCCGGCCGCGCCGGGTGAGCCGCAACGGCGGCTCGACGTGCCGTGCACCAGTGGTCACCATGACGAGACTCCCCCTCCTAGGACACCCGTTCGATAGAACGCCCGTACGACGGTCTATCAGAACACAGGTACGGAAGTCGAGCACTTGAGCGCAACACGCCGGGGAAATCTCGTACAGATGTTTGAATATGTCGGACCCGCCTATTAGGTTTTGCATTCAAGAGGGGTCAGCCGGACAAACGCCATCCCCACGGCGGATGTTCGGCTCCGCGACGCACCACGTGCCGACAGGCACTGGCCGACAGGGAGGGCGGACGTGTCGACCGACGACCGGACGAGCCGACAGCAACAGACCGGGAAACCCGAGGCGGTCGGCGCCTCGGCGGCCATGCGGCGCCGCACCCCCAGCCGCGCCCGCAGCGCTGACGCGCCACAGCTGCGCTCGGTGACGCCGGTCGGCCACCTGCCCGAGGCGGTCGCCACCGATCTCACCGCGCGGCAGCGCCGCATTCTGGAGTTCATCCGGGACTGGGTGGAGCGGTACGGCTACCCGCCCAGCGTCCGTGAGATCGGCGAGGCCGTCGGGCTGGTCTCCCCGTCCAGCGTGGCGTACCAGTTGAAGGCCCTCGAGACCAAGGGCTACCTGCGCCGCGACCCCAACCGGCCACGGGCGGTGGACGTCCGTGCGCCCGGTGAGCTGGTCGACGACGAGGCGATGCGGGCCGCCCGTCCGCAGCCGGCGTACGTGCCGCTCGTCGGCCGGATCGCTGCCGGTGGCCCGATCCTGGCCGAGCAGGCCGTCGAGGACTTCTTCCCGCTGCCGCGCGAGCTGGTCGGTGAGGGCGAGGTCTTCATGCTCGAGGTCAAGGGCGACTCGATGATCGACGCCGCGATCTGCAACGGTGACTGGGTCGTGGTCCGCCAGCAGCCGAACGCTGAGGTCGGCGACATCGTGGCCGCCATGATCGACGGTGAGGCCACGGTCAAGAGCTACCGGCAGCGGGACGGGCATGTCTGGCTCATGCCGGCCAACCCGGCCTTCGACCCGATCCCCGGTGACGACGCAACGATCATGGGTCGGGTGGTGGCGGTCCTCCGTCGCGTCTGACCGCTGACCCGAACACGGCTGCGCGGGGTGCGCTCCGGGCGGTGCAGGCCGCGCAAAGCCGAGATGTCCGGCATGCCGGACAGTACCTCGCGAGGGCGGCCCTGACAGTGAACATGAGGCTGCCCGGTCCTAGGCCGAACGCGCTTCCGGCCCGGCAGCCCTCTGCCGAGCGCCGCATCTTGCACCCAGCTGGGAGCCGGCCCTCGATCCGGCAGCCCTCGGCCGGGCACCGCATCCTGCGCCGGGCTGGCAGCCGGCCCTCGATCCGGCAGCCCTCGGCCGGGCACCGCATCCTGCGCCGGGCTGGCAGCTGGCCCTCGATCCGGCAGCCCTCGGCCGGGCACCGCATCCTGCGCCGGGCTGGGAGCCGGCCCTGGCCAGCCCATGATCAGGAGATCGGGCCACGAGCCGGAGACCAGGCGTCCGTTCGCCGACAGCTGACCAGAACCGAGCCGGCAACCAGGAGCCGGTACTCAGCACGAGGCCGGCCACAAAGAAAGCCAGGCCACAGAATGAAAGGCCGGCTTACCCGTACGAGTAAGCCGGCCTTTCGTCGTCTGTCAGCGCTGATACCCGTCCTGGCCGGGCCCCTGCGGTCGGCCACCGTAGGTGCCGCCCGGCCGCTGTCCCGGGCCTTGCTGAGGCTCGCGCCCCTGCTGAGGTCCGCGCCCGCCACCGTCGTAGGCGCCGCCACCACCGCGGGGCTGCTGCCCCCGGCCGGGAGGCGGCTGCTGCCCACGACCCGGCGGTTGCTGCTGCGGACCGCGCGGGGGCTGCTGCTGCCCACGACCCGGTGGCTGCTGCTGCGGATTACGCGGGGGTTGCTGCTGCGGGCCACGAGCGGGCGGCTGCTGGCCGCCACGCCCGGGTTGCGGGCCACGCACCGGCGGCGCCTGCGGGTTCCGGGCTGGGGCCTGCTGCGGGCCGCGCGGCTGCTGCGGGCCGCGAGCCGGCTGGCCACCTCCGGGCCGGCCGTACTGCGGGCCGCCACCGGGACCGCCGCCCGGACCCTTACCGCCGCCACCCGGACCGGCCGAACCGCCACCGGGGCCGACTGGGCCGCCACCGCCACCGGGGCCACCGCTGCCGGGACGAGCCGCACCGCCACCGGGACCGGCCGGGCCGTTGCCCTGGCCGCCGTAGACGCCGGTGCCGCGCTGCGCGCCGCCCGCCGCCGGGCCGGACTGCGCGCCGCCGTACACCGGGCCGGGACGGCCGCCCGCGCCGCCGTAGGCGCCGGCTCGCTGGGGCAGGCCGCCGACGCCGATGAGTTCGGTCTCCGGGTCGGTGGTGTTCAGGCCGCTGGACAGGCTGTCCGAGTCGTTCACAGCCGCCTGCGGGGACTTGCGGAAGCGCATGATGCCGAAGACCCCGACGCCGACCAGGATCAGGCCGAGCGCGCCGACGCCGCCGACCATGTAGGTGACGTCGTCGAGGGTGAGGTCCGAGTACCACGAGTCGCCGCTGCCGTTCTGGCCGGACTTCTCGGAGATCTCGGCCACCGTGGTCGCCGGTGTGTACTGCCGGATGTTGTTGGCGGTCTCGGCGTCACCGTTCATGTCGGAGACGGTCAGGAAGGTCTTTCCGTCCGCGCTGTAGGTGATCGCCTCGCCGAACGGCTCGTTCGGCAGGCCGGTGGTGCGCGGCTGCGTCTTCAGCGCGCCGATCACGTCGCCGTTGGCGACGTCCCACTCCAGGGCATCCGTGTACGTCCGGAGCGTCACCCGAGCCCCGCCGGGAGCCACCGCGCCGCCGGTGATCGTCTTATTGCCGATCCGGGCGAGCGTGTTGCCGGCCGTCTCGGTGGCGTTGATGTTGAGTTCCGCCACCCGCTTCATCGGGATGGGCTCGGAGTTCTTCGCCTTCAGCGGCTCCGTCGGCTGGTACACGTACGCCGGTTTGCCGATCTCCTTGGTCACGACGAGCGGCGTCCCGTCGCCGTTGAGCAGCAGCGCCTCGGCGTCGTGGGCGTCGCCCTCCGGGTAGCTCAGCCGGTGCAGCACCGGCTTCTTGCTGCCGCTGACCGGCATGCTCCAGAGCGCGATGCTCGGGCGCGGATCCGGGTCGGAGCCGCGGACGTCGTTGTCGCCGATGTCGGCGATCCACAGGGTGTCGCCGTCGGCGGAGAGGACCAGATCCTCCGGGTCGAGCGGGCCGGCGCCGCTGTAGTCCTGGTCGTCGACGATCTTGCACTCCTGGTCCAGGAAGAAGATCTTCTTCTTGGCGTCGTCGGTGACGCTGTCGTTGACGACGACGTAGCCCTTGCTGGTCGCCACCATGCCGGAGATCTCGTCGATCCGCTTGTCGGTGATCTTGCAGAGCTTCTTGCCGGGCGTCGCTTTCGCGCTGACCGTCGCCGCTGGGGTCGGGTCCTCGGCGGACGCGCTGGAGGAACCGACCATCACCAGACCAAGACCCACGATGATCGGGAACACGAGACGCCGCATCCGAACAGTGTCGCATGCGGCGTCGCGTACCGGTATTACGTGTGGATCAACGCTGGTGGAGCGCTCGATGGTCAGCAGCGGAAGTCGGCCAGCTCCGCGGCCAATTGCTCGTCCACCCGGACGCGCAGCTCGGTGCCGTCGTCCAGATGGCGTGACTGCAGCACCTGACCGGACCGGTGCACCCTGGCCACCAGTTCACCCCGGTCGTAGGGCACCAGGACGGTCAGCTCGACCGCCGGGCGGGGCAGCCGGTCGGCGATCGCCTTGTGCAGCTCGGCGATACCCGTACCGGAGCGGGCGGAGACGAAGACGGCATCCGGCCAGGTCCGCTTGAGCCGGAGTTTCGTCTCCTCGTCGGCGGCGTCGACCTTGTTGACCACCAGGAGCTCGGGAATCCGGTCGGCGCCGACCTCACCCAGCACCTCGCGGACCGCGCTGACCTGACCCTCCGGGTCCGGGTGGGCGCCGTCGACGACGTGCACCACCAGGTCGGCCCGGGCCACCTCCTCCAGGGTCGAGCGGAACGCCTCGACGATCTGGTGCGGCAGGTGCCGGACGAAACCGACGGTGTCGGAGAGGGTGAAGACCCGCCCGTCCTCCGCGGCTGTCCGCCGGGTGGTCGGGTCCAGCGTGGCGAAGAGCGCGTTCTCCACCAGCACGCCCGCCTGGGTCAGGCGGTTGAGCAGGCTGGACTTGCCGGCGTTGGTGTAACCGGCGATCGCCACGGCGGGGACACCGCTCGCGGCACGGCGGGAGCGCTTGGTCTCCCGTACCGTCTTCATGGCCTTGATCTCGCGCCGCAGTTTCGCGATGCGGGTGTTGATCCGCCGGCGGTCGGTCTCCAGCTTGGTCTCACCGGGACCACGCGTGCCGACGCCACCGCCGCCCGAACCGCCACCCGCGCCACCGCCCTGCCGGGACAGCGACTCACCCCAACCACGCAGACGGGGCAGCAGGTATTGCAGCTGGGCCAGCTCGACCTGCGCCTTACCCTCGCGGCTCTTGGCGTGCTGGGCGAAGATGTCCAGGATCAGAGCGGTCCGGTCGACCACCTTGACCTTGATCTGCTGCTCCAGGTTGCGCAGCTGGGACGGGGACAGCTCGCCGTCACAGATGACGGTGTCGGCGCCGCTGCTCACGACCACGTCGCGGAGCTCGTCGACCTTGCCCCGGCCGATGAAGGTGGCCGCGTCGGGCTGCTTGCGGCGCTGGATCAGGCCCTCGAGGACCTGGGAACCGGCCGTCTCGGCGAGGGCGGCCAGCTCGGTGAGTGAATTGTCGGCGTCCTCGACGCTGCCCTCGGTCCAGACGCCGACCAGCACGACCCGCTCGAGTCGCAGCTGTCGGTACTCGACCTCGGTGATATCGGTCAGCTCGGTGGAAAGACCCGCCACCCGCCTGAGCGAGTGCCGCTCCTCGAGCTCGAGCTCCCCGGTAGTGGGATCAAGCTCGTCAAGGACGGGTGTCTGGTACGTGTTTCGCAAAAGTGACCTCCTCCGCCCGATCGTGGCATGTCCCGTCGGGCGGCGCATCCACATAACTGGGCTAACTCACTAGTAACCACCGCGGGCGAATCGACTATTCCGCAAGAGCGACAATGCGGAGACCACCCACCAACGTCGGAGGGAACACCGTGGTGACCACCCGCCTGCCGAGCGCAGGATTCTCGATCACGATTCGCATCGCTGTTACCGCGGACGCCTCGTCCATCGGCCGGCTCACCACCTGTGTGGGTGAGGCCGGAGCGATCGTGACGGCACTGGACGTGGTGGACTCCGACCCCACCCACGTGCTCGTCGACCTCACCTGTGACACCGCGGACGCCGCGCACGCCGACCAGGTGGTCAAGCAGCTCGAGGACCAGGACGGCGTGGACGTCCGCAAGGTCTCCGACCGGACCTTCCTGCTGCACCTGGGCGGCAAGATCGAGGTGTCGTCGAAGGTCGCGCTGCGTAACCGGGACGAGCTGTCCCGGGCCTACACGCCGGGTGTGGCCCGGGTCTGCATGGCGATCGCCGAGAACCCGGCCGACGCCCGCCGCCTCACCATCAAGCGGAACACCGTCGCGGTGGTCAGCGACGGCTCGGCGGTGCTCGGGCTGGGCAACATCGGGCCGGCCGCGGCGATGCCGGTGATGGAGGGCAAGGCCGCGCTGTTCAAGCGGTTCGGCGGCGTGGACGCCTGGCCGGTGGTCCTGGACACCCAGGACACCGACGAGATCGTGAACATCGTCCGGGCGATCGCGCCCGCCTACGGCGGCATCAACCTGGAGGACATCGCGGCGCCGCGGTGCTTCGAGATCGAGGCGCGACTGCGGGAGCTGCTGGACATCCCGGTCTTCCACGACGACCAGCACGGCACCGCGATCTGTGTGCTGGCCGCGCTCACCAACGCGCTGCGCGTGGTGGGCAAGCGGATGCAGGACGTCAAGGTGGTCGTCTCCGGCGCCGGCGCCGCCGGCACGGCGATCATGAAGCTGCTGCTGCGGCAGGGTGTGGGCGACATCATCGCGTACGACCGGAAGGGCGCCCTGCACCGCGGGATGCCGGACATGTCGGAGACCTGGCAGTGGCTGGCCGACAACACGAACAAGGCGAACTACTCCGGCGACCTGCCCGGCGCGATCGCCGGCGCGGACGTCTTCATCGGGGTCAGCGCGCCCAACCTGCTCACCGGCGACGACATCGCCCGGATGGCCGAGAAGTCGATCGTGTTCGCACTGGCCAACCCGGACCCGGAGGTCGACCCGCGGGAGGCCCGCAAGCACGCCGCCGTGGTGGCGACCGGCCGGTCGGACCAGCCCAACCAGATCAACAACGTGCTGGCCTTCCCCGGCGTGTTCCGCGGCATGCTGGACGTCAGCGCCGAGGAGTTCACCGAGGAGATGGCCCTCGCCGCGGCCCGGGCCATCGCGGACGTGGTCGGCGAGGACAAGCTCAACCCGACCGTGATCATCCCGAGCGTCTTCGACCAGCGGGTGACGCCGGCCGTGGCCGCCGCGATCCGGGCCGCGGTCAAGGGCGTGCCGGCGCCGACCAACCCGTCGGCGGCCCCGGAGTCCGAGCTCGACCAGGCTCCGGAGGGCGTCTTCTAGGCGTTGGCCCAGCCGGTGAGCTCGCCGACGTGGTCGGTGATCAGGCCGGCCACCCCGGCGTCCACCAGCGGACGCCATCGCGCCATGTCGTTCGGGGTCCAGGGCATCACCTGGACCCCGGCCTCGGCCAGTCCGGCCATCGTCTCCGGCCGGGCCAGGACATCCTCGAGGTCCGGATTGCAGTAGGCCACGCCGAGCTCCTGACAGGCGGCCACGGTCTCCGCGTCGAATCGGAAGAGCAACAGCCCGAGGCGTACGCCGGGGACGAGCCCGCGCACCTTGCGGATCACGTCGGCGTCGAAGCTCTGGATGACCGAACGGTCCAGCAGGTCCCGCTCGGCGAGCTGGGCGACGATCGTCTTGACCTCGTCCAGCGTGGCCGGCGGCTTGATCTCGACGAGCAGCTCGGCCGGGCCGGCGGCCAGCAGGTCCAGCGTCTCGGCCAGCGTCGGCACCCGCAGACCGGCGAACCCGGCGCCGAACCACGAGCCCGCGTCCAGGGCCGCGATCTCGGCATGGCTGAGGTCCCAGACGCGGCCCACGCCGGAGGTCGTGCGATTGACCGTCCGGTCGTGGATCACCACGGGTACGCCGTCGCGGGTGACCCGGACGTCGAACTCGACGAAGGTCGCCCCGGCCCGCAGCGCGGCGTCGAAGGCGGGCAGCGTGTTCTCCGGCGCCACCGTCGAGTAACCGCGGTGCGCGACGCGGTGCAGCATCAAAGCACCTCGCCGGTCGCCACCAGCACCGCCGGGCCCTCCAGCCACCAGGCGCCGTCGGCGTCGTGGGTCACGACGAGCCGGCCACCGGGCAGGTCCACGGCGATCGAACCGGCCGCCAGGCCCGTGTCGCGCAGCGCCACCGCGCCGACCGCCAGGGCGCCGGTGCCGCAGGAGAGGGTCTCGCCGGAGCCGCGCTCGTGCACCCGCATCCGGACGTGCCCGTCCACGCCGTCGACCGGCTCGGCCGGCTCGACGAACTCGACGTTCACCCCGGCGGGGAAGACCGCGGGGTCGTGACCGGGCGCCCGGGTCAGGTCGAGGCCGGCCAGCGCCACCCCGTCGTGCAGGTTGCAGACCAGATGGGGGTTGCCGCAGTCCACCGCGACTCCGGGGACGGTCAGGGCTCCGATGGTCGCGGTGCTTCCCGCGTACACCCGAGGGGTTGTCATCCGCACCCGGATGGTCTCCTCCCGCACCTGAGCGACCATGATCCCGGCCCGGGTCGCCACCGGCAGGCCCTCCGGGCCGGGCGTGGCGAGCCCGTTACTGACCAGGTAATGGGTGAAGACGCGGACGCCGTTGCCGCACATCTCGGCGATCGAACCGTCGCTGTTCCAGTAGTCCATGAACCACTCGGCCTCGCCGGCCTGCCCGGCGGCCTCCGGGTGCTTGGCGCTGCGCACCACCCGCAGCACGCCGTCGCCACCGATCCCCCGGCGCCGGTCGCAGAGCGCCGCCACCCGCTCGGGTGTCAGCTCCAGCTCACCGTCGGGGTCGGGGAGGATGACGAAGTCGTTGCCGGTTCCATGGCCCTTGGTAAAACGCACGCGGACAATCATCGCGCAAGCGCGAGACCGTCCGCCACGAGCGTCGGGGAGGCGCCGTCCAGCCAGGTGATCGAGGAATCGCGGCGGAACCAGGAGCGTTGCCGGCGGACGAAGCGGCGGGTGCCCCGGACCGTGTCGGCCTTCGCCTCGTCCTCGGTGAGCTCGCCGTCGATCTGGGCCAGGGCCTGCTGGTAGCCGAGGGCCCGGGAGGCGGTCCGGCCGTCCCGGATGCCGTCCAGCCCGCGCACCTCGTCGATCAGCCCGGCCGCCCACATCAGGCCGACCCGCTGCTCGATCCGCTCGTCCAGCTCGGCGGTGTCGCGGTCGACACCGATCTGGAGCGCGTCGTAGACGGGTTTCGGGTCCGGCAGCGCCGCGGTGAACGGCTGCCCGGTCAGCTCGATCACCTCGAGCGCGCGGACGATCCGGCGGCCGTTGGAGGGCAGGATCTTCGCGGCCGCGTCCGGATCCCGCTCCCGCAGGCGCTCGTGCAGCGCTGCCGGTCCGATCTCGGTCAGCTCGCCCTCCAGGCGCGCCCGGACCGCCGGATCGGTGCCCGGGAAGTCGAAGTCCTCCAGCACCGCCCGTACGTACAGACCGGAACCACCGACCAGCAGCGGCACCCGCCCGCGGCCGAGGATGTCGTCGATCGCCGCCCGGGCCAGCCGCTGGTACTCGGCGACGGCCGCCGGTTCGGTGACGTCCCAGATGTCGAGCAGATGATGCGGCACGCCCTCGCGCTCGGCGAGCGTCAGCTTGGCGGTCCCGATGTCCATCCCCCGGTAGAGCTGCATCGAGTCGGCGTTGACCACCTCGCCGCCCAGCTCGTGCGCGAGCGAAATGCTCAGCGCGGACTTGCCGGCCGCGGTGGGGCCGACGACGGTGACCACGCGGGGACCTGTCCGGAACGGCACGGGCCAACCGTAGGACACCGTTGTGTCACGGTCGTCGGCGGGAGCTTTCCCCTAACCGGGTTGGACCTGTGACAATGCGCGAGAAAGAATGCCGGTGGGAAGATTGCATTCAACTGTGCTGTGGCGGTGGCCACGGGCCCGACCGGGTCCGATGACGCCGGGAGAACGAGGATGAGCTCATGAACGACTGGACGGCCTTCGGGCGCGTGGATGCCGACGGCACCGTGTACGTGAAGACCGCCGAGGGCGACCGGGTGGTCGGCTCCTGGCAGGCGGGCACGCCGGAGGAAGGGCTGGCTCACTTCGCCCGGCGCTTCGACGACCTGGTCACCGAGGTCGACCTCGTCGAGGCTCGCCTCAAGTCCGGCGCGGCCGACGCCTCGCACTCGCTGAGCAGTGTCAAGCGGCTCCGCACCCAGCTCGACGAGGCCCACGTGGTGGGTGACATCGACGGTCTGGCGGCCCGGCTGGAGCGGCTCGCCGGTCTGGCCGAGGAGAAGGCCGGGGAGGCCCGGGCGGCCCGCGAGGTGGCCCGGACCGAGGCGCTCGCGCGCAAGACCGCCCTGGTCGAGGAGGCGGAGAAGATCGCCAACGAGGCGACCGGCTGGAAGTCGGCCGGCGACCGCCTCAAGGAGATCCTCGACGAGTGGAAGACCATCCGCGGCGTCGACAAGAAGACCGACGGCGAGCTGTGGAAGCGGTTCGCGGCCGCCCGGGACGGCTTCACCCGCCGCCGCGGCGCGCACTTCGCCACCCTCGACGGCCAGCGCAAGCAGGCCCAGACGGCCAAGGAAGAGCTGGTCAAGGAGGCGGAGAGCCTGTCCGACTCGACCGAGTGGTCGAGCACGGCGAACCGGCTCAAGGAGCTGATGACCGAGTGGAAGGCGGCGCCGCGCGCCGCCAAGGAGGCCGAGCAGCGCCTCTGGGAACGCTTCCGGGCCGCTCAGGACGCCTTCTTCACCCGGCGCAGCGAGGTCTTCTCCGCCCGCGACGCGGAGTACCAGGGGAACCTGGAGAAGAAGCAGGCCATCCTCGCCGAGATCGAGGCGCTCGACGTCGACGCCGACCCGCGGGGCGCGCAGAACAAGCTGCGTGACGCCCAGGCGGCCTGGCACGACGCCGGCCGGGTGCCGCGCGAGTCGGCCGCCTCGCTGGACCGCCGCTGGCGGAACGCCGAGGAGCGGATCCGGGTGGCGATGGACTCGGCGTGGCGCAAGACCAGCCCGCAGGACAACCCGCTGCTGCGCCAGATGCGCGAGCAGGTCGCCGAGGCCGAGCAGCGGCTGGCCCGGGCACAGGCCGCCGGGGACGCCCGCCGGGTCAAGGAGGCGGAGCAGGCGCTCGCCTCCAAGAAGCAGTTCCTGGCCCTGGCCGAACAGGCGAGCTGAGTACAACACGTTCGGAGGAGCGGGGCGGCGGACCACTGGTCCGTCGCCCCGCTTCTTTCGTTCTCCATTGGATCTCAATTCGCTCTCCATTGGAGGGTTGGATCGACTTCGCCCCGCTCGTGACGCTACTTTTGAGCGCCTGCGAGGTTGATAGCTTGACGGGTGCGACATCATGAGGGAGTCAGCGCGGATCGGGCGGCCATCGACCGAACAGGATGTCCGTTGATCCGGCTTCGCGGCACGCCGGGCGGCCGAGGCCCCCTCGGCGCAGCCGGTGAGCCGCGGGCATCTGTCGCCCTCGGGCCCGTCTGCGGAGATGGTGGTGTGCACCGGTGAGGATCGAACCGCGACAGCATCTGCTGGAGACCTGGAAAGCGACCGTGGAGAGCTCCTGGCGCGACGGTCGATGGCACTGGGGTGGCCGCGACGGATCCAACTCCATCAGTGACGCCGAGCAGCTGCTCTGCATCCTGCTGCCGGCGACCCAGGTCACGCCGTTCGCGCTGGACCGGCCGAACGCCACCGCCGACGCGATGGTCCGGGCGCTGCGGCCGCTCGGCGACGAGACGACCATCCCGATCAACCTGGTCCGCATCGCGACGGAGTATTTCACTCGGTACATCGACGAGAAGGACGGCAACCGCCCGATCTTCTCCGGTGGGAGCTACTACAAGACCCACAAGGGCGCCGAGCTGGCCAAGGAGCAGCTGGGCCGGGACATCGTGGACTCGTTCGCGATCTCGGTGACGCTGTCGCTGGCGACCATCGGTTTCGTCCGCATCTTCCGGCAGTCCGTCACCCGGCAGGACCTGCGCCGCGAGCTGCGAGAGCTGGAGACTCTGGCCAGCACCCGGCTCACCGCGGCCATGGTCGGTCTGCTGCGCAGCTTCTCCACGCACGTCTTCGACGCGGACGAGGAAGCCGGGCAGATCCTGCTCCAGACCATCAACAAGAGCCAGGCGCCGTCCAAGGCCGTGGTCAGCCAGTTCCGGACGGCGTTGCAGGAGACCATCGCGTCGTTCGGCGAGGTCCTGATCGGATCGGGCCAGACCCAGCGGCTGGTGGGCGCCAACACGCTCTTCGAGTGCGGCTGGTCGTGGGGCATCGTCCGGGAAGCCCCCGAGGTCATGCTGGAATACAAGCCGGCCAACCGGGGCAGCGAGCCGGGCACCGGGACCGAGGCGCCGGTCGGCATCCCGGCCGACGAGACCGAGGACATCGGCCCCCAGCCGAACGGCATCGCCGAGAACAAGCCGTACCTCTACTTCACCGTGGTGGCGGTCGACGCCATCGAGGACCTCTTCTCCGAACGGACCCGTGTCCTGGGTCTGCTCAACGAGGAGCAGCAGCGCCTGTCCCGTGCGCTGCAGCTGCGCTGGGATCTCACGCTCACCTACTGGGCGACCGTGGCGACGTTCAGCGGTGGTCCCACCTGGCCGCTCGAGGACCCACCCTGGCAGACCACCGACGGCCTGCGCAGTGAGTACTACAGCCTTCTGGTGACCTCGATCGTCGTGAAGGACCTGGTCCGGCGGCGCGGCGCGGACACCAGGCTCGCCCGGATCGGCGCCGTCCTCTCCGACCTGTCGAACGAGGGCCGGGTGACCCGGCAGTACCGCAAGGGTGACTCCGGGCTGCTGCTGCACAACCCCGGCCTGGAAGTCGTCCTGGAGGGCAGCGACACCGACTCACCGGACAAGACGAAGTCGATCTGGTACGTCGAGGAGTTCGCCTCCCTGCTGCTCCAGCGCGCCGTCGCCATCGCGGGCCTGCTGAACGACGTGGAGGAGCGCGCACGCCTGCTCCGCCTGGCGGACGGCGTCTGGGACCACCTGGCCCGCCGCCGGCTGACCGGCAAGAACCACCGGAGACTGTGGGACCAGCCGTCCAACGTGTTCGCCGAGCTGCCCGAGCACAAAGAGCCCTCGTGGTATTACACCGAGCGGGTGGTGGCCGGCCTCGTCAGCACGGCGAACCTGCTCAGCGAGGAGCCGATCGTCAACGACCGGCTCGTGATCCACGCCTTCGACCTGCTGTTCGAGGCCGAGCATCTGTACGACATGGAGCTCATGCGGGGCACCACCGACGCCAGCCTCGGCGTCGTGGACGTCCTCACCGAGATCCGGTCCAAGCTCGAACGGGCGCGGTCCATCGCCCGTACCCGGCCGGGAGCGGCGACCGCCCTGGTGAACTGGATCCTGTTGGAACTCGACGGCCTCGACGCCGTCCGCGGCAACGAAAGCACGGCGATCTGATGTTCGTCTTCGCCGCGTCCGACAAGGGCGGCACCGGCCGGTCGGTGACCAGCAGCAACCTGCTGTATCGCAGCGCGCTGCAGGGCAACGACGTCTGCTACCTGGACTTCGACTTCGGCTCCCCGACAGCGGGCGCCATCTTCGGCATTGAGAAGGCCGAGAACGGTACGCACAGCGGGTCCGGCCTCTACCGCTTCCTGCTGCAGGAGGTGGAGGAACCGGAGCGCATCGACATCTGGACGTCGACCGACCGGCGCGCGATCAGCGACGGCCAGGCGAACACCGGCCGGCTGGTCCTGCTTCCGGGTGACGTCGGCAGCGGCGACTTCCCGAAGCGGACCGACCTCGAGGACCAGTGCCTCAACCTGTTCCTGCGGCTCAACGAGGAGTTCAGCCTCTGCATGGTCGATCTCAGCGCCGGGCGGAACCTGGCCGTCGAGATGGCCCTGAAGGTGACCGCCAGGCCGGAGATGCGCAACATCATGAGCCGCTGGCTGGTCTTCCACCGGTGGACCCGGCAGCACGTGGTGGCGGCCGGCGGTCTCGTCAACGGTCCCCGCGGCCTGCTCGCCAACGCCGAGGCGGCGGGCCACGACCGGCAGCAGTTCGCCAACAATCTTCGATACGTCCGGACCGCGGTGATCGACCCGACCCCGTCGACACACAGCGGCCTCACCGCCAAGCAGGACGTTTGGCTCACCGAGTGCAATCAGCGACTCACTCGGCTGGCGGGACAGCACCAAGTCGGCAAAAATCTGGTATTAGGGACCGTACCGCTCGATCCCATGTTGCAATGGCAGGAACAGTTGATCACTGACAAGGACGTGGTGGCCGGCGTCGCGAAGCAGGAGACGCGGAACGCCTTCGATTCGTTGGCGAGGCGCCTCGTCGACGACTCTGCCTGGGAGACCCTATGACGGTAGCCCCGCACCGCCCCCGTTCGGTCTACCGGGAGACGGCGGCCGAGCCAACCGCTCCCTCTGTGGGACTCTCACACGTCTCACTCGAGCTGGGCCACCTCTACATGGAGGATCTGCAGGCGGCGGAGAGCGAGAGCCGGCTCGCCGAGCACTTTCGGAGCGTCTCGCACTGGCTCGAGGCCATCAAGTCGATGGGTCGCTGGGGCATCAAGTCACCACGGGTCAGCACCTGCTTTCTGATCGACGACTACTTCAGCCGCCTCGACGAACCGGCAGTGATCATCAAGAAGGTGGTCGACGCCGCTGCCAAGAGCGGGGTGATCATCGACTACATCGCCCGCGAGTCGAGTTGCGCCGAGTTCGGGACGACCAAGCTGGCGCAGCAGGTCTTCAACTCGATCGTGCCGGAGGCCCTGCCCGGCGCCAACGGGAGCCGGCCCCCGCTCAAGGAGAGCGGCTGGCTGGCGAACGGCCGCCGGTCCTTCGACCCCGCGGTCGCGCCGGCCATGGCGGGCGAGACGTGGCGCAGCCCCGAGCAGACCGCCGCCAATCGGCACTCGATCTTCATGGACGTGCAGATCCGGGACAACCTGTGGTCGTGCTCCTTCCTCGCCGCGGTGTGGCAGCTCCTGCGCCTGGGCCTGCTCCGGCCGGAGGAGAAGCAGCTCACCAAGCCGGTGAGGCTGGCCGGTGACTATCCGACCGACTGGTCCGATCTGCCCCCGGTGATCAAGCTGACCAACACCAACAACCCGTTCTGCGCATACCGGAGTTTCTCCATCCTCCCGACCCGCTTCATGGAGGTCGAGATGGCTGCGCGCACGGTTCTGCACCAGGTCGGGCTCGATCCGCTGATCATGGAAGACCTCAACGACCGGGCCGCCGACGAGGGGATCAAGCTGCCGCCCGAGATCCTCGACCGCATCGATTACGCCTTCATCAACGACTGGTCTCCCGCCACCGGCCGCTGAGGCGCAACAGGTTGGCCGCGGTGCTGCTGACGGCGAAGTCGTCGTCATGGGTGCAGTAGGACAGGACCTCCTGCACGTCGTCGAGGTGCGCGACCGGCTCCAGGGTCTCCACCGCTGCGCGCCGCACCTCGTGCTGCTCGGCGGCCCGGGCCAGCACCAGCACCTCCGTGCGGACCGCGTCGTCGGTGAGCCAGCCGGCCAGCGCCCGGATCACCACCTGCCGGATCGCCGGTTCGCTGTCGGCGAGCCGGGCCAGCAGGTCGTCCCGCAGCTCCTCCTGTGGGAGCGCCGCGGCCGCGCCCGCCGCCGCGGCGACCACGGCCGGGTCTGCGTCGTACCGGACCCGGTCGCGGAAGACCTCGGCGGCGGTCTTCGGGTCGGCGCCGGTGCCGAGCAGTTCCACCGCGACCGCGCGGATCTCCGGTTTCGGGTCTCTGGTGGCCCGGTCCGCGATCACGTTCCACAACGGGGCGGCGTTGGCGGTGTCGCCCACCGCAGCGGCCGCCGCGGCGGCGAAGACCTCACCCACGCTGTCGTGGGAGAGCCGGTCCAGCAGCACCGCGGCGAGGTCGACCCCGGACGGGCAGAACCCGATCAGCACCTGGAGCGCGGCCAGCCGGATCTGCGGATGATGCCCGTCGCCGGTGAGCAGCACCAGCTCGCCGCCGGACGGCGGGTCCAGGGGCCGGCCGCAGAGACCGCGCAGGGCGGCCGCGCGGATCTCGGTGTCCCGATCGTTCACCGCGGCCCGGATCAGCGCCTGTGTCGCGGACTCGCTGCGATCCGCGGCGAGCAGTTCGACGGCGGCGCGCCGGACCGGCGGGGTCGGGTCCTTACCGGCGAGGCGGATCAGCAGATCCTGGCGGGCCGGAGTCTCGGGCAGATCCGTCAGCCCCTGCACCGCGGCCAGCCGAACAGACGGCTCGTCGTCGCCCGCCGCGGCCGTCAGGGTGGCCTCCAGGCGGGGGTAGGAGCGGTAGGAGCCGCTCAGCGTACGCACCACGGCGCGCCGCATCACCTCGTCCGGCTCGGTGACCAGGCGGGTCACCAGCGCCTCCCATGACCGGTCCCGCGGCCGTTGACCACGGGCGGCCAGGGCGACTGCCGCGTCCCGGACCACGAGCCCGTCCACGTCCTCGCGGATCCGCTCGATCAGGGCGCCTTCCGGGCCGCTGCGGCCGAGCAGCCCGACCGCGGTGCGGCGGACCCCGGCGGACTCACCGGTACGCAAACGGGTCAGCAGCAGCTCGCGAGCCTCCCCGTCGGTGTCGGCCCGGGGCAGCAGCACCGCGGCGGCCGCTTCCACGACCTCCGGCGCCGGGTCGCGGCGGCAGGCGTCCATCAGCGCCTCCCTCACCCGGCCGGAGAGCTGCCCGCTGCGGGCCAGGATCCGGACCGCCCCGGCGCGCACGGCTGGATGATGGTCGTCGCGCCGGGAGGTCAGCAGGATCTCCTCGACCTCCGGCTCACCGCTCAGGCGCTCACCGAGAATCTGTACGGCCGCCAGCCGAACCGTCGAGAATGCGTCCTCACCCGCCGCCTCGAAGAGCACGTCCCGCGCCTCGGTGTAGACCGCGACCAGGGGCGCCAGCGCCTGAACCGCGGCGAGGCGGACGACCGCCGGCCCGGTGTGTGCCACCCTCAGCAGCGGCTCCAGCGCGGCCCGGCCCTGCTCGGTGGCCTCGTGCCGGACCGCCTGCTGCGCCAGCTCGCCCAGGCCGGCCACCGCGGCGCAGACGATCCGGACGTCGGCGTCGGCGAGCTGGGACTCGAATTTCGCCTTCAGCCGCTCCCCCGGCTGCGCGAGGATCGCCGCGAGCCGGGCCGCCGAGACCGCGGCCGGGTTGCCGACGATCCGCACGCCCTCCCGTAGGTACCACCCCAGGTAGGTCTCGCCGTCCGGCCAGCTCGAACCGACCGCCTCGACGGCCGGGATCAGCTCGTCGACCAGCAGGTCCGCGTACGCCGAACCGGGCTCAGACGGTGTCGCCGCGCAGTGTTCCAGAACCAGGCCGACCTGCCGCAACACCAGACCGGCGGCATGCCCGGCGCCCCCGATCGGATGAATCCCGGCCAGGCACTGCACGGCCAGCGCCACGTTCCACGGTGGGTCGGCCGGCGGATCCCGGTGCCAGTCCGGGTTGATCTCGGTGACGAGCAGCTCGACGAGATCGGCCGCCAGCGGCACCCGCAGCTGGCCGGCGACCAGCCGCAGCGTCTCCCGCCAGCCCGGGTCCGCCCACCGCTCCCGGAACAGGGTCCGGATCTCCTCGAACGAGGACTCGTGCCGCTTGAAGCGCTCGACGATCGCCCACGCGCAGTAGAACTCCAAAAAGGTCCGGTGCACGAAGCGGTAGTCGGCGTGACCGGCGCGGCCCAGCACGAAGCTGCGCGTCTGCAACTGCTCGATGGCCTGCTTGGCGGACGCCTTCGCCTCCGCCCAGTTCGACCCCTGCTGCTCCAGGTGCCGGGCGAAGATCTGCCGGAGCTGGTCGCCGCCGACGTCGTCGCCGTGCGGTCCGAGCCGGCCGGACATCATGTCGAAGGCCAGCGAGCGGAGCAGCTTGTGCTTCTCCTCGGCGTCGAGGAACTGCGAGGTGGTCGGGGTGTCCACCAGCCGGCTGTCGTCCCAGCTGTCCACCAATGTCTCGGCGGCCTTGCGGTAGAGCCGCCACCGCTGTTTCGGCAGCATGTGGTGCCGCCCGAGCACCGCGAGGATGCTGAGCAGCATCGGGTTTCCGGCCAGCTCGGTGAGCTCCGGCGAGCGGCGGATGGTGCTGAGAACCACCTCGCGCCGGGCCGCGGCGTCGGTCTCGGCCACCGCCTGGAACCAGCGGTTCATGAACTCTGCGGTCTGTTCCGGCGAGAACCGTTGCAGCGTGTGATGGGCGAAGCCGGCAGCGGCCAGAGCGGCCCGGTTGTACTCCGCGGGGCGGGTGGTCACCACGACCCGGGCGTTCGCGAAACTCTCGGCGAAAGCCGCGATCTGTCCGGCCGTCTCCTCGCGGACACGCCGGTCGATGATCTCGTCGAGACCGTCGAAGACCACCACCGCCGGGTCACCGCGGGCCAGATGCAGGTGCAGGCCGTCGGGCTCCTCCTGGTAGCCGTCGGAGGCCGCGCGATACGCCAGGTACTCCCGGAAGTTGCGGCACTGGCCGGCGGCGACGGCCCCCGCGTACGACCGGAGCTCGATCAGGATCGGCAGGTGATCGGCGAGGGTGGCCAGGCGCTCGTCGCCGTGCGCGCGGGCCAGAGCGAGCGCGAGGTGGCGGACGACCGCCGACTTGCCGGCACCGGCGTCGCCGATCAGCACCAGACGGTGCTGGTCGCGCCCGCAGATCACGTCGAAGACCGGCTGCCCGGGCCAGGACATCGGCAGCGCCGACCGGTCGAGGCGCTCCGAGTCGGCGCTCCCCCGCGGCGGACGGTCCAGCTCGGGGGGTTGTTCGGCACGCGCGCGCGGCTCCACGAACACGTCGAGCAACTGGGTGCCGAGGTACTCCTGCGGGTTCAGGTTGAGCAGGTCGAGCCCGCCGTACTGCTGGCGGAGGCGCTCGAAGTAGTGCTCGGTCGCCGCCGGGCTCAGGCCGGGCAGCACCGGGCCGGCCGAGGCCGGACCCTCCTCCTGGGCCTGCTCCTCCAGCAGTTTGTGGACCGCGCCGTAGACCAGCAGCGCGAGCTGACCGGGCGAGCTGAAGAAGTTGCACAGGTGCTCGGTCTGCAGCACCTTGCGCAGCGCGTCGACCTGCGCCGATCGCGGGCCCCGGTCGACGAACTTGACCGGCCACGGCGCCTCCGGGTCGAGCAGGAAGATGAGGCAGTCCTTGCCGCGGGCGACGGCGTGCTCGTACTCCAGGTGGGTGAAGGACTTCGACTGTTTGGGCGGCGTGTCCCCGTAGTTCCACGCGAAGATGCCGATGTAGATGTCGCACGACTCCACGTCGGCGAGGCAGCGCGCCAAGGGGGTACGGCTACCGGCGAAATACTTCTCCATCGTCCGGAACGACAGGCCGAAGAGCTCGAGCGCCTCACGGACCGCCTGGCGGCACTCCTTCAGATCCTCGAACGTGGCGGAGATGTAGGCCTCGGTCAAGCGCTTCTCCCCTCGCCGGAGTGCTCGCCACAGCCGGAGTGGGCAGCGGCAGAGCCGTCACGGCGATCACTCGGCGGCGCTCCCCGGCAGCGCTGCGTAGCGGTCAATATATCCGGGTCAGGCAAGCCTCCACCATGGACGCGACATCGCGTGCGCATCCCCAGGAGACGCTCACTCCACCGCCGCCGTGACCGTAGTTGTGCACCACGAGCTGATCGCCCAGGCCGGCCACCTCCAGCCGGATCCGGTCACGCACCGGCCGGTGTCCCTCCCGGACCGCGACCACCGGGGCGTTCCGCAGCCGCGGCTCGATCCGCGCGCACCGGGCCCGGATCCGCTGCACCGCCGTGGCCTGCGGAATCGCCGCCCAGTCCGGCGACTCGAGAGTGCTGCCCAGCACCACCGTGTCACGGTGCGGGATGATGTAGGTGAGTTCCGGACCCGTGCCCTCCTCGGCGAAGAAGGTGTCGATCCCCGGGTTGCCGACCACGACCACCACACCGCGGACCGGAATCAGCTCCGGATCCGCGGCCAGTTCGCGGGCGCCGGATCCGCTGCAATTGACGACGACCGGGGCCAGGTCTCTCAGTTCGTGCAGCGAGACGATCTCCCGCCGCTCCACCACCACGTCCGCGGCGCGCAGCTCGGCGAGCAGGTACTCCGAGTAGACCGGCATGTCCACCACCGCTGTGGTGTACCGCCAGGCGCTGCGATAACCCGGCCATCCGCTCTCGTCACAGCGCTGCAGGTCGCCGGTGAAGTCGAGCCAGGGATGCGGAACGGCGAAGTCCCGCGACACCTCGATGCCACGCACCATCGTCACCCCGGCGAGGCGCTTGGCCGCGAGCTCACGGAAGGCGGCAAGGCTCTGCCTCGCCCACCGCGCGGCATCCGGATGGCCGACCAGAAAGGGACCCCACATCGCTCCCGCCGCGCAGGAGCTGGTGTGCGGTGGCAGCCGATCCGCCACGACGCGCACCGACAACCCTCGCCGGGCCAGGCACAGGGCGCTCGTCAAACCGCAGACGCCCGCACCGACCACGATGGCATCGACGTTCGTGACAATCACACCCCGACACTAATGGCTTACTCCGCGGCGTCGCCACGCGCCGAAATTCCGGCGACCGGCCACACCTGAGACGAGCTGGGGTGATGAGCCTTTATCCTTCCGGCGCGAGCTAGGCACGCCGGTGTTTGCCCGGCCTCGATCCGGAGCGTCACGATGGACCCAGGAAAAGTCTGCGGAGGACCCATGTTGGCTTTCGGCGAGGTGCAGACCGGCCTTCTGCAGAACTCCGCCGCGCTCTCCCGGCGGGGCACCGAGCAGCTCATCGCCACCGCGGTGGACGAGCGGATCCGTACGGTGGAGCGCCCGATCGGGCACACGTCGGCGCAGGCCCGGCAGGAGGGTGTGGACTGTCTGCTGCCGGCCGTCTCGGGCCGGCAGACGCGGGGCGTCGGCACGGTGCTCACCCGGGTCGCGGTGGTCGGTGGGCACGTGATTCAGGGCTCCGCGTACGCGCAGGTCGCGCCGGCCCGCAACACAGTCCGGCTGCCGTGGTCGCACTATCTGGCCAACCCCGGCCAACTGGAGGCGATCGGCAAACTGGACTCGAAGGACGTCGCGCTCGGTGTGCTCAGCGGCGTACGGACTGGGAAGACGCTGGAGCTGGGCGCGTTCACCACGCGGGTGGTGGACCTGGTGCAACGGTCCCGGTTCGTCGACCACGCGCCTCCACTGCGCACGCCACGCGTACGGCTGAGGTGGACCGCCGTCCTGGACAAGAGCCTCGACGAGCCGGACAGCATCTTCACGCTCGTCTCCGACGAGTTGCGCACGATCGAACTCCGGGTGCCCACGCCGGACCTGAAGGCCGTGGTGGCGCTCTGCGAGGACCTCGCGCTGCACGACTGGCTGCTGACCACAGTGCTGTCCGTCCTGGACGCGACGCTCGCCCACGACCAGAGCCGGGCCGAACGGGTGATCCGGTTGCAGCCGCTCCTGGAGCATCTGCTGCACCTCTGGATGCCGGGCGCCCACGTGCCCGAGCAGCTCCTGCCGGTCTGGACGGCGCTGGACCAGCGCCCAGGGTTCACCCGGCAGTGGGAAGCCGCGGTGGCCCGCATCCGCGACCAGGTGACGGTCGAGACCCTCGACCTGTTGCAGGCGGCCGACGGCCGGGTCGCGCGGCCGGTCAGCCCACCGGGACGCTGACCAGCGGCATCCGCCGGGCGCCCGCGGGCCAGACCTGCACGACGGTCTTGCCCTGGGCACGGGCCCACTCGACCGTCTCGGCGGTGCCGCCCCGCCCGCCGGCCGGGTCGCCGTCCCAGACCGCGATCAGGATGTCGCTGCGGTCGACGACCTCGCGGCTTGCCGCTTCATACGCCGCCTCGGGCGGACCGGGCACCTCGAGCCGGGAGATCCGCCCGGCCTGGTGCAGCAGCCGGGCCGGCGCCGTGGCGGCACCGGGCAGCACCACGTCGAAGGTGCCGTGGCAGGCCCGGATCGCGCGGGCGAAGAGCTGGTCGGCGCCGTCGGCCAGACAGGTGATGCCGTGCACCCGCGGGAACCTCGCCAGATAGCGCACGAGCTCCCGGTAGATCAGCCGGCTGGACGCCGGGGTCAGGCGGATGTGCCCGGTGACTCCGATCGTCGTCATCCCAGTGCTCCCGCCGTCATCGGGCCGGATCGAAGACCCGGTCCACTCCAGTGTCCGTCAACCGCACCACCCGGAACCCGGCGTCGGCCAGGATGTGCGGAATCTCCAGCACCGCGGACCGGCATTTGGCACGTCCCTCCGGCCCCAGGTCGTCCCAGTCCACCAGATCCGGCGACCGACGGCGAGCCCTGTCCCGCTCCGTGCCATGGATCCACCCGTCGGCCCGGGCCGCCTGCACCCATCGCTCCTGCTCGCGCTGGGCGAGCACCTCGACCTCGACCGGCGTGAACCGGAAGTCGTCGGAAGTACCGTCGGCGGGCACCACGGCGCAGCCGACCATGTGCAGCTTGACCCCGATGTCGTCGGCCTGCCGGCGGTTCGACCTGCGCAGCTCCTCCTCCAGGTCCACCCACGGGCGCATCGCGGGAGTGCTGCCCAGCTTCTCGCCGCGGCGCAGGCAGCCCTCGACGAAACGCTCGTGTATCAACCGGCCCAGCCGCTCGGACAGGTCGTCCGCGATCAGGGCCGGATCGCAGCCGGCGGCCACCGCGGAGAAGAGCTTGACCCGGCCGTCGATCGGGTCGAGCAGCGGCTGCTCCCGGTGGTTGCGGCTGAACGCCTCGGTGATCGCGGCGAGCGCGTCCACCACCACGACGATGTCGCCGCTGACCCGGCTCCAGAGCCGGTGCTCGCTCAGGGCCAGCTCCAGCCCCTGCCGGTCGTCGGAGTAACACACGAAGGCCCGGTCGTAGCGGCCCAGGTCGCCCTCCTCCAGCAACTCGTGCAGGGAGGATTCGTACGGCACCGGGCGGCAGCCGTCCAGGATCACCTCGTGCCGGTGGGTGAGCTCGTCGAGGACCCGGCCGGCGTCGGTGGCCACGAAGTCGACGTCCACCCGCTGCTCCGGCTCGGCCCGGCGCAGCCGCCAGTGCCGGGCGATCTCCAGGAGCAGCACCTGCGCCAGCGACGAGTCACCGGCGACCAGCAGCCGTGGGACCTCGCCCGGGCGGACCGGGAGCGGCTGCTGGTCGAGCAGGACGTGGACCGCGAGCTGGTCGAGGTGGAAGAAGTCCAGGCGCTGTCCCGGCGTGTGCGGCACGCCCAGCCGCCGGGCCTGCAGGGTCAGCGCCCACTCCGGCTCGTGGATCTGTGCGTAGAGCGCGATGTCGTTGCGCGCGGCGGCCACCCGGGCGGCGGCCGCGGCGATCGCCAGGTTGGCGGCGCTGGTGTCCGCGCAGGCGTAGAGCACGGCGGCCCGGGCGACACCGGCGCCGCGCAGCACGTCCGGGTCGCGGCCGTCGCCCTGCACGCCGAGCAGGCTCCGGCGCCGCAGTTCCAGAGGACCGATCGGCTGGGTACGCACGACGACGACACGACGGCCGCTCAGATGCAGCCGGTGCGCGAGGGTCCGCGCGACCGAGGTGTCCCCGCAGACCACCACGTGCCCGCTCGAACGCCGGGCCCGCAGCCGGCGCAACTCCGAGGAGAGCAGCAACCGGGCCGCCTCGACGACCGCGTACAGCGTCACGATCGGCGCCGCGAACCGGGCGATCTGCAGGGCCAGCGGGAAGTCGGTGCCACCCTCCAGCGGATCGGCGCCGAGGACGAAGAGCTGCAGCGTGCCGTACATGAGGTTGAGCGGATGACGGGCGGCCGGCTCGGCTTTCGTCGCCAGGTACTGATCCAACCCGATGAAGCCGAGTATCAGCGCCAGGATGCCGATCAGCGCGAAGACCGCGCGGGTGGCGGTCACCGCGGTCTGGCTCTGCTCGTCCCGGAAGGACAACGGCGTTCGGGGGAAGTTGGCCATCGGTACCTCTCGGCAGCACGGCTGCGATGGTCCACAGTGTTACACGCGGTGGCCGTTCCGGCCACGCACCGTATCCCCCTCAGGGCAGGGTGGCCAATTCGGCAGGGTCAGCATTGCCTCCGGTGCACACGACGGCGATCCGGCGGCCGGTGAACACGGCCGGGTGGCTCAGGACGGCGGCCAGGGCGGTCGCGCCGGCGCCCTCGGCCAGCGTGTGGGCGGTGCGGGCCAGCACGCGCCGCGCCTCGGTGATCTGGTCGTCCGTGACCAGCAGGAAGTCGGCCAGCCGGGCCCGCATCAGGCGCTGCGGCAGGGCGAACCCGCGGCCGGTGGCCAGGCCGGCGACGGTGGTGCGGTTGGGGCGCTCGACGATCCGGCCGGCGCGCCAGGAGTCGTGGGCGGCGGGCGAGGCGGTGGACTGGACCGCGATCACGGCACAGTTCGGCGCCAGCTCGGCGGCGACCAGGCAGGCGGCCGCGGCGCCGGTGCCGCTGCCCACCGGGACGACGATCGCGTCCAGGTCCGGGTGGGCCTCGAGGATCTCCAGATAGAGAGTGCCGACGCCGGCCAGCAGTTCCGGGGTATCGCCGGGGCTGATCAGGAGTGCGCCGGTGTCGGCGGCGTGCTGGTGGGCGTACCGTTCGGCGGCCGCCAGCGAGTCTCCGGTCAGGATGGCCCGGGCGCCCCACGCCTCGACCGCCGCGGCCTTGGCCGGCGGCGTGCCGGCCGGCATGACCACCGTGCACTTCGCGCCGAAGACGTGCCCGGCGTAGGCGATCGACTGGGCGTGGTTGCCGGTGGAGTAGGTGACCGTGCCGCGAGCCCGGTCGGCGTCGTCCATGCCGGCCAGCAGGGTCAGCCCGCCACGCACCTTGAAGGCGCCGACCGGCTGAGTGTTCTCGTGCTTGACCAGCACGGACGCGCCGGCGGCGCGGTCCAGCAGCGGGTAGGACCAGATCGGGGTGGGCGGGAGATGCTGCTGCAGGAGGGTACGCGCGGCGCGCACCTCGGCGAGGCTCGGAGTCATGCACCGATCCTCGTGCGGAACCCTCCCATAGGTCCAATGTCAAAGATCTCGCTGACTCATAGACCGCATTGATAGATTGGCCCGATGCTCGACGTCACCCGGCTCACCGTCCTGGTCGCCGTCGCCCGGCACGGCTCGGTCACCGCCGCGGCCCGGGCCCTGCACTACGCGCAGCCCTCGGTCAGTCACCACCTGGCCCGGCTCGAGACCGAGACCGGGAGCCGCCTGCTGCAACGGGTGGGCCGGGGCGTGCGGCTCACCGAGGCCGGGCGGCTGCTCGCGGACCGGGCCGAGGAGATCCTGGGGCGGCTCGCCGCGGCCGAGACGGAACTGGCCGAGCTGACCGGGTTGCGCAGCGGCCGGGTGCGGTTGGCGGCGTTCCCGTCGGCGCTGGGCACGTTCGTGCCGGTCGCGGCGGCGGGGTTCGTGGCCGCGCATCCCGGGGTGGACCTGCGGTTCACCGAGGCCGAGCCGCCCGAGGCGCTCCGGCTGCTGCGCAACGGCGAGGTGGAGGTCGCCGTCGTCTTCGATCACCTCGACGGCGTGCCGGATCCCGGCGGTCTGCGGGTGGAACCGCTGTTCGACGAGCCGGCGCACCTGGTGGCGCCGGCCGGCTGGGCCGGTGACGGGCTCGCCGACCATCGGGACCGGCCGTGGATCGGTGGGTGCGAGCGGTGCCGGGCGCGGCTGTCGGCGGCGTGCGCGGCGGAGGGGTTCACTCCGGACATCCGGTTCATGACTGACGACTACGTCGCGGTTCAGGCGCTGGTCGCGGCCGGGATGGGGGTCACCACGCTGCCCGCGCTCGCGCTTGCCGCGCACCGGAATTCCCGGGTACGGGTCGCGCCGTTGCCCGGTCCGGGACGGCGGATCTCGGTCGCCGTGCTGGGCGAGCCGCCGGATCCGCCGGGCACCGCCGCGGTGCTCGACCACCTCCGGACCGCCGCTCGGAACCTGTCAGCCGGCCTGTAGAACGGCGTCCAGGACCACCTAGACCACCTACTCAGGCCCGGCGACGTCCGGCGTGGGCGAACCACCTGGACCACCTACCCAGGCCCGGCGTCCGGCGTGGGCGGACCACCTGGACCACCTACCCGGCCCGGCGGCCGCGCTGCGGCCCGGAGTGGGCTGATGGTCGCGGTGTAGGGCGGGTACCCGGGTAGCTCGTACCCCATCGGGGTTCTTAAAGGGCACAGCCTTCCGCGGGCGGCAGTGGGGCCGGGACGCCGATGCTGGGCAGGCCCAGGGAGACGCCCTTGAGTTTGGGGGTGAGGCCGGCTTCGGAGGCGTCGCCGGCGCGGGTGCGGCGGTGGCTCAGCGGGGCGCCGTCGGCGTTGAGGTGGTGCGGCGCGGCGTAGGTGACCACGGTCTCGATGATGTCGCCCGGGCGCGGCTTGCGGTCGCCGGTGGCGAAATGGACCAGGCGGCCGTCGCGGGCGCGGCCGCTCAGCCGGCCGGTGCGCTCGTCCTTGCGGCCCTCGCCGACCGCGACTAGGACCTCGACCTTCTCGCCGACCAGCTTCTTGTTCTCCGCCCAAGTGATCTCCTCGAGGGTGGCGATCAGGCGGTTGTAGCGATCCTGGACGACGGCCTTGGGGATCTGCTCCTCCATGGTGGCGGCCGGGGTGCCGGGACGCTTCGAGTACTGGAAGGTGAAGGCGCTGGAGAAGCGCGCCTGACGGACCACTTCGAGGGTCTGCTCGAAGTCCTCCTCGGTCTCACCCGGGAAGCCGACGATGATGTCGGTGGTGATCGCGGCGTCCGGCATGGCGGCCCGGACCTTCTCGATGATCCCCAGGTACTTCTCCTGGCGGTAGCTGCGGCGCATGGCCTTGAGCACCCGGTCGGAGCCGGACTGCAGCGGCATGTGCAGGGAGTGACACACATTCGGCGTCTCGGCCATCGCGGCGATCACGTCGTCGGTGAAGTCCTTCGGATGCGGGCTGGTGAACCGGACCCGCTCCAGGC
Source organism: Actinoplanes sp. NBC_00393 (assembly GCF_036053395.1). Lineage (NCBI taxonomy): Bacteria > Bacillati > Actinomycetota > Actinomycetes > Micromonosporales > Micromonosporaceae > Actinoplanes > Actinoplanes sp. NBC_00393. Next base: position 6,957,219 of record NZ_CP107942.1, read on the forward strand.
CCTCCACCTCGCCGGTCGCGCGCAGCAGCTTGCCGAAGGCGAGCCGGTCGCCGAACTCGACGCCGTAGGAATTCACGTTCTGCCCGAGCAGGGTGACCTCGAGGACGCCCTCGGCGACCAGCGCGCGGACCTCGGCCAGGATGTCGCCGGGCCGGCGGTCCTTCTCCTTGCCGCGCAGGCTCGGGACGATGCAGAACGTGCACGTGTTGTTACAACCGACCGAGATCGAGACCCAGCCCGCGTACGTCGATTCGCGCTTGGTGGGCAGCGTGGAGGGGAAGACCTCGAGCGACTCGAGGATCTCGACCTGAGCCTCCTCGTTGTGCCGGGCGCGCTCGAGCATCGCCGGCAGCGAGCCGATGTTGTGGGTGCCGAAGACCACGTCGACCCAGGGCGCCTTCTTGACGATGTCGCCCTTGTCCTTCTGCGCGAGGCAACCGCCGACGGCGATCTGCATGCCCGGATTCTTCAGCTTCGTCGGGCGCAGGTGGCCGAGGTTGCCGTAGAGGCGGTTGTCCGCGTTCTCCCGGACCGCGCAGGTGTTGAAGACCACGACGTCCGCCGCGTCGGCATCAGCGGCGCGCACATAGCCGGCGTCCTCCATCAGGCCGGAGATCCGCTCGCTGTCGTGCACGTTCATCTGGCAGCCGTAGGTACGCACGTCGTACGTGCGGGGGGCGCCCTGCAATTCGGTAGTCATGGCAATTGACCAGGCTACCCGCTAGGCCGCGGCGGGCCGCTCCGGCGTCCGGCCACATCTGGGACCGCAGCCCTCGCCGGGATGCAGCAGGCGCCGCTCCGTGCCGTCATCACTCTCCCGTTCGGCGACGTGCACCGGCCGTAGTGTGCCGTCGGGCTCCGCCAGCACGTACCGCGAAGGGTCGAGCGTGTCGTCGGGCAGCAGGACCGCGGCACGCAGCCGGACCGCCACCGCGCTCGCGATGGTCTCCTCGGCGAGCTCGGACGGAGCGAGATAGACGTCGACAATTGTCGGGAAATCACCACGAACGTGGTAGACGTCGCAGAGCAGCCCACCGCCGGGGACCAGATCGTGCACAGGCTGCTCCAGCGCACCGGCCAACGCACCCCTCACCAGGTCGGGGTCGAGCCGCGCGGCCACACTCCAATTCCAGAGGCCGTCTGCCGCCATACCCACCATGTTTGTCCACCCCGTCCCGCCGAGACCTGCTGTGTTACCGCTCCGTGACCATTCTCGACACGATCCGATACTGACCGCCCCATAGGGTGTGTCCATTCGAGTGAACCGACGAGTGGATGGACCCGGGGTGGCAGACGAGGCTCTCATCGTCCTTGACAAGGTCAACAAGTGGTTCGGGCCACTGCACGTGCTGCAGGACGTGGACCTGTCTGTCGCGCGCGGCGAAGTCGTGGTCGTGATCGGACCCTCCGGATCCGGCAAGTCCACGCTGTGCCGCGCCATCAACCGGCTGGAGCCGATCGACTCCGGCACGATCACCTTCGACGGACAGCCACTGGCTGCGGAAGGCCGGGCCCTCGCCCGGCTGCGCAGCGAGGTCGGCATGGTCTTTCAGTCCTTCAACCTGTTCGCGCACAAGACCATCCTGCAGAACGTGATGCTGGGCCCGGTCAAGGTGCGCAAGGAGAAGCAGACGGTGGTCCGCGACCGCGCCATGGGGCTGCTCGAGCGGGTCGGCATCGCCAACCAGGCCGAGAAGTACCCGGCACAGCTCTCCGGCGGCCAGCAGCAGCGTGTGGCCATCGCCCGCGCGCTCGCCATGCAGCCGAAGGCCCTGCTCTTCGACGAGCCCACCAGTGCCCTCGACCCGGAGATGGTCGGCGAGGTGCTGGAGGTCATGACCTCGCTGGCCAAGGAGGGCATGACCATGGTGGTCGTCACCCATGAGATGGGCTTTGCCCGGCACGCGGCCAACCGTGTCGTATTTATGGCAGACGGACAACTGGTCGAACAGGCCGCGCCGGCCGAATTCTTCGCGAATCCGAAGAGCGATCGGGCGCGGGACTTCCTGTCCAAGATCCTCACGCACTGATCAAAACCCTGTTTCGAGGAGCGTTAAAAATGCGCATCACCCGACTGGCAGCGACCTTCGGCGCGCTGACCATGGCGCTGGCCGTGGCGGCATGCGGCGGCGGTGGCGACGATTCCGGCGGCAGCGGCAACACCGCGTCCGGCATCGTCGGCAAGGCCCAGAACGACAAGAAGCTGGTCATCGGCGTCAAGGCCGACCAGCCCGGCCTCGGCCTGCAGACCGGTAGCGAGTACACCGGTTTCGACGTCGAGATCGGCAAGATCATCGCCAAGGGCCTGGGCGTCGAGGAGAGCGGCATCGAGTGGAAGACCACGGTCTCCGCGAACCGCGAGCCCTACATCCAGCAGAACCAGGTCGACCTGGTCGTGGCGACGTACACGATCAACGACGAGCGCAAGCAGAAGGTCAACTTCGGCGGGCCGTACTTCGTGGCCGGCCAGGACCTGCTCGTCCCGACCGACTCGACGATCACCGGGCCGGAGTCGCTGGCCGGTAAGAAGGTCTGCTCGGTGAGCGGCTCGACGCCCGCCAAGCGGATCCAGACCGAGTACAAGGACGCGCAGCTGCAGCAGTTCGACTCGTACTCGAAATGTGTGACGGCGCTGGCCGGCGGTCAGGTCGACGCGGTCACCACCGACGACATCATCCTCGCCGGCTACGCCGCGCAGGATCAGTACGCGGGCAAGTTCAAGGTCGTCGGCAAGCCGTTCAGCGAGGAGCCGTACGGCATCGGGCTGGCCAAGGCCGACACCGAGGGCTGCAACAAGATCAACGAGATCCTGAAGACCGCGGCCACGGACGGCTCGTACAAGAAGGCCTGGGACGACACCCTCGGCAAGAGCGGCACGGCCGCGCCGGAGCTGGACGTCACCAAGCTCACCAACTGCTCCTGAACCGTCGTTCTCTGAGCGGAGCCGGGCACTCCCCGGCTCCGCTCACCTGTTGCCGAAGGTGACGATGGACATCTTCTCCGATCCGGCCTATCGGGCCGGATTCATCTGGATCATCGAGCTCACCGCCGCCTCCACGGTCGGCGCGCTGGTACTCGGCGTCCTGCTGGCGGCCATGCGGGTCTCGCCCGTTCCGGTGCTGCGCGGCTTCGGCGCGGCCTGGGTGAACGTGTTCCGGAACACGCCCCTGACCCTGATCATCTTCTTCTGCTACTTCGGTCTGTTCGCGGTCCTCGGCTTCGCGCCCTACCCGGACAGCATCGAGTGGAACAACTTCTGGCTCGGCGTGATCGGCCTGTCGGTCTACACCGCCGCGTTCGTGTGCGAGGCGATCCGGTCCGGCATCAACACGGTGCCGTCCGGTCAGGCCGAGGCCGCACGGGCGATCGGGATGTCGTTCTTCCAGACCCTGACGATCATCGTGCTGCCGCAGGCCGGACGTGCCGTGGTCGCGCCGCTCGGCAGCATCTTCATCGCGCTGTCCAAGAACTCCACGATCGTCGGCACGATCGGCGTGATGGAGTCCTCCAACGCGATGAAAGAGCTGATCAACGCGAACGGTGACCGGGTCATCCTGATCTTCCTGATCTTCGCCGGCACGTTCGCCGCCGTTCTGATCCCCACCGGCTACGCCTTCGGCTGGCTGGCCAACCGACTGGCGGTCAAGCGATGAGCAGCAACACGGACGCGGTGCTCTACGACCACCCTGGCCCCCGCGCCCGGATCCGCAACGGCGTCCTCACCGTGCTGTTCGGCGTCGTTCTGCTCGGGCTGGCGTACTGGATCTACCTGAAGTTCGACGAGAAGGGGCAGTGGGCCGCCGCCCTCTGGAAGCCGTTCACCGAGAGCTCGACGTGGACCGACTACATCCTCCCCGGCCTGTGGGGCACGCTCTCCGCAGCCGCGGTGGCCATGGTCCTATCGCTGGTCTTCGGTATCGCCTTCGCCGTCGGCCGGCTCTCCGACCACAAGTGGATCAGCTATCCGGCCGGGGCGGTGGTGGAGTTCTTCCGCGCCGTACCGTTGCTTCTGCTGATCTTCTTCATCTTCTTCGGCGTGCCGTTCCTCACCCTGCAGCCGATGTCGGTGTTCTGGGCGCTGGTCATCGCCCTCACGCTCTACAACGGGTCGGTGCTCGCGGAGGCCTTCCGGGCCGGCATCCGGGCGGTGCCGCGCGGGCAGAGCGAGGCCGGGTACGCGATCGGCATGCGCAAGAGCCAGGTGATGAAGGAGATCCTCGTCCCGCAGGCGGCGCGGGCCATGCTCCCGGTGATCGTCAGCCAGCTCGTGGTCCTGGTGAAGGACACCGCGCTCGGCTACATCATCTCCTACCCGGAGCTGCTGCAGTACGGCGTGAACAACGTCGCCGCGAACTTCGGCAACGTCATCCAGGCCGCGATCGTGGTCGCCGTGATCTTCATCGTGGTGAACTCGTCGCTGACCGCGCTTGCCGGCTGGCTGGAACGCCGGACCCGGCGCGGTGGGCGGGCACCCAAGGGGCCGCAGGCGCCGGCACCTACCGGTGAGGTCACCGCCGCCACCATCTGACGGGCTTCTACCGGGCCAGCTCCGTGACGCGGGACTCTCTGACGACCGTGACGCGGATCTGGCCCGGATAGGTCAGCTCCTCCTCGATCTGCTTCGCCACATCCCGGGCGAGCACGGCAGCGCCGATGTCGTCGATGTCGTCCGGTCGCACCATCACCCGGATCTCGCGGCCGGCCTGCATCGCGAAAACCTTCTCCACCCCGGTCTTGCCGCCGGCGATCTCCTCGATGCGTTCCAGGCGCTTGACGTACGCCTCCAGGCTCTCCCGCCGGGCACCCGGCCGGCCGCCGGAGCAGGCGTCCGCGGCCTGGGTCAGCACCGCCTCGATGGTCTGCGGCGGAACCTCGTTGTGATGCGCTTCGATAGCGTGCACCACGTCCTCGTGCTCACCGTACTTGCGGGCCAGATCGGCGCCGATCAGCGCGTGGCTGCCCTCCACCTCGTGGGTGAGCGCCTTGCCGATGTCGTGCAGGAACGCGGCCCGGCGCATCGTCGGCACGTCCAGGCCCAGCTCGGCGGCCATGATCCCGGCGATGTGCGCGGTCTCGACCAGGTGCTTCAGCACGTTCTGCCCGTAACTGGTGCGGTACCGCAGCCGGCCCAGCAACTTCACCAGCTCCGGGTGGATGTTCGTGATGCCGACGTCGACCAGCGCCTCCTCGGCGGCGCGGTCACAAAGCCGTTCCACCTCGTTCTTCGCGCTGTCGAAGACCTCCTCGATGCGGTGCGGGTGGATCCGGCCGTCCAGGACCAGTTTCTCCAGGGTCAGGCGGCCGACCTCCCGGCGTACCGGGTCGAAGCACGACAGCAGCACCGCCTCCGGGGTGTCGTCGATGATCAGGTTCACGCCGGTGGTGGACTCGAAGGCCCGGATGTTGCGGCCCTCCCGCCCGATGATCCGGCCCTTCATCTCGTCACTCGGCAGGTGCAGGACGCTGACCACGCTCTCCGCGGTCTGCTCGCTGGCGATCCGCTGAATCGCGTCGACCACGATGTGCCGGGCCCGGGTGTCCGCGGTGTTCTTCGCCTCGGTCTCGATGTCCCGGACCAGGATCGCCGCCTCCCGCTTCGCCTGACCCTCGATCGACTCGATCAGCTCACCCCGCGCCGTCTCGGCGCTCAGCCCGGCGATCCGCTCCAACTCGCGGCGCTTCACCTCTTCGGTCCTGGTGAGGTTGGTCTCCCGCTCGGCCAGGGCGGACTCTCTCTTCGTCAGCTCCGCCTCCAGGGTGCCGAGCCGGCGCTCCCGCTCCACGAGGCGCTCCACCTCTTCGGCGTGCAGGCGCTCCCGCTCGTCGATCCGGGCGGCCCGGCGCTCCACCTCGGCAGCCTGCTCCTTCACCGTGGCGTTGAGCAGCGCGATCTCCCGCTCACCGGAACGGCGGGCCGCAGCCCGGAGCTGCTCGGCGTCAGTCTCGGCCTGGCGGTGAGCGTGCTCGAGAATCGTGTCGGCCTCCTCGTGGGCGGCCTCCAGAACCCGGCGGGCCTCAGCACGGGCGGCGCTGGCCTCCGCCTTCGCAGCAGCAGTTTCTGCGCGTACGGAAGCGGCCTTCGCCTTCGCGTCCTCGACCTTCGCCTGCGCGTCACCGACCGCCTGCTCCTGCCGCTCCTGGGCATCCTGCCGGTCGGCGTTCAGATTGCGCAGCGCCCGCGCCCCGAAAACGATCCCGGCTATCACCGACACGGCGAGCACGATGGTCGCAACCACGAGCACCCAGACCAGGGGGGTCATCTCGCCGCGTCTCCCTTCGCCGCCGCGCGGTGTGCACGCGCGCGGCCTCATTGCGGGATGCCCGACCAAGGCAGATGACCGCAGGCGGCACCGAACCCGGGCTCACTCGCTCCGCTTCGGCTTCCCCGAGCTATCCAGTCTCCAGGCGGCTGTTCGGGCCGCCGGGGTGGGCTGCGTGGTTGCCTTTCCTGCAGGTCCGGCTGCTGCCTTTCGGCTGCGGCCGCCTTTCCTGCAAGCCTGGCTGCTGCCTTTCGGCTGCCGCTGCCTTTCCTGCAAGCCTGGCCGCTGCCTTCCGGCTGCCGCTGCCATCCCTGCAAGCCTGGCCGCTGCCTTCCGGCTGCCGCTGCCATCCCTGCAAGCCTGGCCGCTGCCTTCCGGCTGCCGCTGCCATCCCTGCAAGCCTGGCCGCTGCCTTCCGGCTGCCGCTGCCATCTCCTGCGGGTCTGGCTGCCGCGCTGCTGCCTTGTCTGCAGGCCTTGGCTGCCGCTGTCGGCTCGCCGTCTCCGCGGATCGGACCGCCGTTGCCTTCTTCGCGAATCGGGCTATCAGTGCCTTTCCGCAGATCAGGCTGCCTGATGGCTGCCTTTCTGTGGTTCGGGCTGCCGGTGAGGCTGCCGTTCTCGCGCGTCCGGCCGCCGCGGGTCGCCACCTTGTTGGCCGGCTCCCCTGGCTGCCCTTCCGCGGCTGGCCCTCCTTTCGCTCACACCGCGGGTTTCGCGTTGCGAGCGGCCGGATGGTCAGGGCCGCTGGAGGCTGACGAATACTCCGCCTGCGTTTCGCCCAGCTTCCCTGCTGTGGCCGCCGTACCGGATGATCGGGGTGTCGCACTCGCGGCTGTGAGGCCGTTCGCGGATAGCCTGATCAATCCGGTCAGGTCAGCCCTGGCACGGATCGCCTTCGTCGAGGTCGGTCGGTCACCGATGCCCGGGTCACCACCGCCATCGGAACCGCACACAGATCGCCATCTCTGGTTCACCATGCAGGGATCCGTGGTGGATCACCGGTCGGAGCCTCGCCCCGGTCGCCTGCGGAGCTTCGCCGCAGTCTGCCCGCGAGCCGGGAAGCATCGTTCTCCTCGGGTGCGGTATGAATACCCGAGGACTGCCTCCGGCCTGCGAACCGTCTGCTCGCTGCTCGGATCGGAGTTTGTGGAGTTGTGGGGTCGACCGCCGGTATGTCGCGCTGCCAGCCGCGCGGTCAGCGGCCGGCAGAGGCATCGCCTGAGAGAGCGAAACCAACCAAGTGATGCCGTAATGTAATGCGATCTATGTTGTGCCTGTTGCTTGCGATGGTCGAACAAACCTTGTGTAACGCGAGGCTAGGTCGCGAGCACCGCTTCGGTCAAGGACTCATGATTCGGCAGCGGATAGGACGTACGGCACAGACGTGCTTACGCCCAGCTCACGATCCCGCCCGGATATTTCCGGCGTACCGTACGATGACGCCTAGACCTCGGTACTCACCGGAACCATCGACTCCGATCTCCTTGCCCTCCGCAAAGGTGCCCGGGGACACACAGCGTGACGACACGGCCGAGATCCACCACGATGCCGCACGGACGCCGTGGGAGATCCTGCTGAAAGAGCACAAGAGGAAGGATCCTCACATCGGGACTATATCGGTGAGAGGCTTCCGATCGTTACCAATGGGCCGTGTCCGGCGGCCGGGTTTCGCTTTGGCCGGGCCGCCGGGTTTCGCTTCGGCCGGGCCGCCGGGTTCCGCTTCGGCCGGGCCGCCGGGTTTCGCTTCGGCCGGGCCGCCGGGTTCCGCTTCGGCCGGGCCGCCGGGTTCCGCTTCGGCCGGGCCGCCGGGTTCCGCTTCGGCCGGGCCGCCGGGTTTCGCTTCGGCCGGGCCGCCGGGTTTCGCTTCGGCCGGGCCGCCGGGTTTCGCTTCGGCCCGGCTCGCCGGGTTCCAGCTCGGCCCCAGGTTTCGCTTCGGCGGGCTCGCCGGGTTCCGGCTCAGCCCACCGGGTTTCGCTTCGCCTCAGCCCGCCCACCAAGTTTCGGCCCGGCCCGCGGGGTTCCGCCTCCGCCCCCAAATTTCGCTTCGCCTCGGCCCGCACACCGGGCTTCGGCCCGGCCCGCCGGGTTCCGCCTCAGCCCACCGGGTTTCGCTTCGCCTCAGCCCGTCCGTCGGGTTTCGCCTCGGCCTGCCTGCAGGTTTCGCTTTGTCCGCCAGGCTGGCCTCCGGGTTCAGCAGGAACCGCCAGCTGGCCGGGCCTCGCTTCGCCCGCCTGCCGGGGCCGACCCGGTGATCTCATCTCCGCTCTTCGCCGGCCGAAGCGCTCGGCCTTGACGCCCAGCCGCTGAGCCGGAGCGAGCGCGCCTCGGCCGGTTGGCGCTGTCGCCGGGATCAGCCTTCGACAGCCCGACCATCGACGGCGCGTTTCAGAGCGTGGAGTCGCCGGCCTGGTCCGCCAGAGCATCCTCGTCGATGGCGTCGGCGAACTCGGCCGCCTCCGCATCGCGTGCGGCCAGCGCCTCCTTGACCGCACGGATCGCCACTCCGGCGGAGTAGCCCTTGCGCGCCAGCATGGCGACGAGACGGCGGAACACCGCCTCCGGCGTACCGCTCGCGGTGCGCAGCTTGCGATCCACCAGCGCGCGGGCGGCAGCAGCCTCAGACTCGTCGTCAAGGGACTCCAGCGCCTCGCCGGCGACCTCCGGATCCACACCGCGCTGGCGCAACTCGTTGGCGAGCGCCCGCCGGGCCAGCCCTCGACCGTGGTGCCGGCTGGACACCCACGCCCGGGCGAACGCCGCGTCGTCGATGATGCCGACCTCGTCATACCGATCGAGGACCTCGGCGATCACCTCTTCGGAGATCTCCTTCCGGGCCAGCACCTTCGCCAGCTCAGCGCGCGTCCTCGGACGAACAGCGAGCTGGCGGAGACAGATCTCACGGGCGCGCTCGGACTCGCTCTGCGGCGGCTGTCTCTCAGCAGCCGGCGAGTCCTCCCCGTCACCTGATGATCGTCGGCGGCCCGCCGCCCCGGAACGCCGGCGAGAACCCTCGGCTTCGCCGGCGTCGGCCCGGGGCGGGATGGCATCCCATCCCCGCCCGGACCGTGCACCTCGTCTTCCGGCCATCACGGCCTACCGGATCAGAAGTCGACCGGCGGCAGCTCGGGGCCGCTCGCGGCGTCACCGGTGGTCTGCCCCACGCCGAGCTTCTCCAAGATCTTCTTCTCGATCTCGGCGGCGACGTCGGGGTTCTCCTTGAGGAACTCCCGCGCCTTCTCCTTGCCCTGGCCGAGCTGGTCGCCGTCATACGTGTACCAGGCGCCGGACTTGCGGATGATGCTCTGCTCGACGCCGACGTCGATGAGCGAGCCCTCCCGCGAGATGCCCTTGCCATACATGATGTCGAACTCGGCCTGCTTGAACGGCGCGGCCACCTTGTTCTTGACGACCTTGACCCGGGTCCGGTTACCGACGACGTCGGTGCCGTCCTTCAGGCTCTCGATCCGGCGCACGTCGAGACGAACGGACGCGTAGAACTTCAGCGCGCGACCACCGGTCGTCGTCTCGGGCGAGCCGAACATCACACCGATCTTCTCGCGCAGCTGGTTGATGAAGATCGCCGTGGTCCCGGAGTTGTTCAGGATGCCGGTGATCTTACGGAGCGCCTGGCTCATCAGCCGGGCCTGGAGGCCGACGTGGCTGTCGCCCATCTCACCCTCGATCTCGGCGCGCGGCACGAGGGCGGCCACCGAGTCGATGACGATGATGTCGAGGGCGCCGGAGCGGATCAGCATGTCCGCAATCTCCAGCGCCTGCTCACCGGTGTCCGGCTGGGAGACGAGCAGCGCGTCGGTGTCGACGCCGAGGGCCCGCGCATATTCCGGGTCGAGCGCGTGCTCCGCGTCGATGAACGCCGCGAGGCCACCCGCCTTCTGTGCGTTGGCCACCGCGTGCAGGGCGACCGTTGTCTTACCGCTGGACTCGGGCCCGTAGACCTCGATGACCCGGCCTCGCGGCAGCCCGCCGACGCCGAGCGCCACATCGAGAGCGATGGAGCTGGTCGGGATCACGGCCATCTGCATGACCGGCCGCTCACCGAGCCGCATCACCGACCCCTTGCCGAACTGCTTGTCGATCTGTGCCAGCGCTAGCTCGAGCGCCTTTTCCCGATCCGGTCCTGCCATTGCCGCCACCCCTGTACTCGACTTCGCGGTCTTCGTCGAAGAGCTCTTGTTCACCACGGCCGACACGTTATGCGGTGGGTATGACAAAAATCTTCCGCCCCACCGCGGGCTGTGGATAGGCCAAGCCGCTGTGGACAATAGCCGAACACCTGTACGACGATCGAGCGACACGCCAGAACAAGCGTACGAAAAGCTGCTCAGCGCAGGCGCGAAGGCACCCGATCGGGGTATGCCGCCACCACTGCGCGCCAGATAGTAGCGGTTTCGACACCTTGAGTAATTGACTCGTCGATGGTCCGCCCACCGAGCTCCGTAAAGGCGTGATCCGCCGCGATGCTGCGGGCATAAGCGGATCCGAACGACTGCTCGAGCCGCTCCCAGAAATCAGTCAACCGCACGGTAAGAGCCTACTCACGGCTACGTTCAAGCGATCGCGGCCGCAGCCACGCGCAGGTCGTCGACGAGCCCCCGGTACGCCGTTTCCCGATCGTCCGCCCGCAGCACCGCCGACGGGTGGATCGTCGCAAGCGCCTGGATCTCCGCCACCGGGAAGTCCTCCGGATGCTGGGCGGACGCCGGCCACGGCATCAGCTGCCCCCGGGACTTGGTGACCCGGAAGGAGGGGCCGAGCAACGCCCGTCCCGCGGTCGCGCCGAGGATGACCACCAACTCCGGCTTCAACAGGGAGAACTCCGCGACCAGCCAGGGCCGGCAGGCCGTGATGTGCGCCGGGCCCGGGTTCTGGTGGATCCGTCGCTTGCCCCGCATCTCGAAACGGAAGTGCTTGACCGCGTTGGTGATGTAGAGATCACCCGGGTCGATACCGGCGTCGTCGACCGCCTCGCGCAGCAGATGGCCCGCAGGGCCCACGAACGGCAGGCCACGCTGGTCCTCCACGTCGCCTGGCTGCTCCCCGACGAACACGATCTTCGCGTGCGGCGCGCCGCGGCCGAACACGGTCTGCGTCGCGTCCTGATACAGCTCGCAGCCCTGACAGTCAGCGGCGGCCGATTTCAGGTCGTCGATACTCCGTGACTGCGGCGGCACCCACTGCTGTGCTCCGATTGGCGCCTCTGTCCTCGGCATGCCTCCGTTCTACCCGCACCTGCCATCTCCATGCCGACCGGCCTGACCCGCGTGGTGGACCCGGTCACCGCATCGGCACGCCGGTTGCCGGTGGTCGGACCGCAGCAGCGACCGCTCTCGCCAGCTCAGGTATGTCCTCGTCGTCAAGCGAGCTGATGGTGATGCGGATCCCCGGAGCGGAACGGACCCGGAAGAGTGAACCGGGTGCGACGGCATAGCCGGCGTCACGCATCGCTGCGACAGCCTGTGTCTCGTCGGGGACCGGGATCCAGACATTGATGCCGCTGTCACCGTGAGCAGGTACGCCGTACGCCCGGATGGCATCGCGCAAGCCACGCCGGCGTCGCTTGTACGCCTCGGCGGCGGTAGCGACCTGAGCGGTGACTTCCGGGTCCTCCCAGAGGCGCAGGAGCAGCCGCTGCAGTGTCGTGGAGACCCATCCCATCCCGATACGCATCCGGCCGACCACCCGGGCGACGGTCGTCTCGTCACCGGCCAGAACGGAGATGCGCAGATCCGGCCCGAACGGTTTGGAGGCGGATCGGACGAACGCCCACGATTTCGTAACCGGGCCGACGCAGTGCGGGGCCTGCTCAGCCAGCTCGGCGGCGTGGTCGTCCTCGATGACCACGACCTCGGGAGAACCGCTGAGCAGCTCCCGCAACTGGACGGCACGCTGCGCGCTGACCGTGGCCCCGGTCGGGTTCTGCGCTCGCACGGTGATGACGACGGCCCGCGCGCCGGCCTGCAACGCGGCCGCGAAGGACTCCGGAACCGGCCCCTCCTCGTCGACGGCGAACGGCAGCACCCGCAGACCCAGAGCGGCGATCAGATCGATGATGCCTGCCCAGCCCGGGTCCTCGACGGCCACCGCGTCTCCCTGGCGCAGATGAGCGGTCAGCACCCGCTCGATCGAATCGAGGGCACCGGCGGTGACCGCGAAGTCGGCGTGCTCCACCGGAATGCCCTGCCCGAGGAGACGTGGCCGGGCGGCATCGATCAGCTCCGGCATCGTGACGGCAGTGGCATAACCCTGCGGAGCGCCGGTCTGCTCGGCGACCACTGCGAGCGACGGGCCCAGGGGCGGCAGCAGCCGGACATCCGGCTCGCCGGTGGAGAGATCCCGCAGGCCGGCCGGCACCGGTGACCGCGCCCCGGACCGCGGGACCGCCACCGCGGGACGGGACCGCACCCGCGTACCCCGTCGGCCCTCGGTTTCGATCACGCCGCGCTGCCGCAGCTCCTGATAGGCCTTGGCGACCGTGGCTGGGCTGACATGGAGAGCGCCGGCAAGCACGCGCACCGATGGCAACGCAGCTCCGGAGACCCAGTCGCCCCGGAGCACCCCCGCCTCGATGCTGGCAGAAATCTCGGCAGCGGTCTCGCCGGTGACCTGATACTGTCCTGACACAGATGAGATTCTGTACTAGTACAGCACCAGGCGCAAGCCGATCACCTCCCGGAGGCCACGGTGACCGACCTTTATCCCCCGACCGAGCGCACGACCGCCACGCGCACCCGGAGCCGGATGCGCTACGAGAAGGAGGCGGCACACGCCATCCTGGACGAGGCGTTCGACTGTGCGGTCGGCGTCGTCGTGGACGGCGAGCCACGCGTCCTGCCCAATCTGCACGTCCGGCTGGACGAGACCCTCTACCTGCACGGTTCCACCGGGGGACGGCTTGGTCTGGCGGCCCGCGGCGACGGCGTGCCGGTGTGTGTGACGGTCACCCTGCTCGACGGCTTGGTTTACGGACGATCCCAGTTCCACCACAGCGCCAACTACCGCTCGGTGGTGGCGCTCGGCATGGCTCGTCCGGTCACCGAGGAGAGTGAGAAGCGCCGGGTTCTCGGCGCCCTGGCCGACAAGATCGGGGCAGGCCGTTCCGGCGACAGCCGCCCACCGAACCGGCAGGAGCTGGCCCAGACCAGCGTGCTCGCCCTGCCCCTCGCCGAGGTCTCGGTCCGGGCGCGGACCGGTGGCGTGCTCGACGACCCGGACGACCTTGATCTCCCCCATTGGGCCGGGGTGCTGCCGTTGCGGACGGTGGCGGGCCCACCGATGACCGAGGCAGGCGTGGGCGCGGCACCACCTGCCTACCTGCCAGGGTCTCCGTCCGAGTGGCAGACCCCGGTCGTGATGGAGGGCCGCCACGTGCGGCTGGAGCCGCTGACTCCCGGTCACGCCGAGGGCCTGTTCCAGGCGCTGGACGACGAGGAGGTCTGGCGGCACATCCCGAAATCCCGGCCACGCGACGTATCGGGGATGGCCGAGGACATCGCCGGCGTGCTGGAGGGACAGTGGCTCGGCCATCGAGCAGGCTGGACCCAGGTCGACCCGGCGACCGGGGCGATCATCGGCATGACGAGCTACCACGACATCGACACCGGCACCCGGTCACTCGGGATCGGGCACACGATGGTCGGCCGGAAATGGTGGCGCACCGGCGTCAACACCGAGGCGAAACTGATGCTGCTTGAGAGGGCGTTCGACGTGCTCGGCGCCGAGCGGGTCTTCTGGTACACGGACATTCGCAACGAGCGCTCCCAGCAGGCGATCGCGCGGCTCGGCGCCAGCCGGGACGGGGTGATCCGCCGCCAGCGGCTGCGGCCCGACGGCACCTGGCGCGACACCGTACTGTTCGCCATGACCGCGGACGAGTGGCCGGTGGCTGCGCAGCGACTTCGCGACCGGCTGGCCGCCGGCTGATCAGGAGGGTTCGTGTTAGGCATCACCGATTTCTGGACGTACGTGCTCGGTGTGGTGGCGATCATCCTGTTGCCGGGGCCCAACTCCATCTTCGTGCTGTCGGTCGGGGCCCGGCGGGGTGTGCGAGCCGGATATCAGGCGGCGGGCGGCGTCTTCATCGGCGACGCGGTGCTGATGGTCCTCTCGGCGACCGGGGTGGCCTCGCTGCTGGGCACCTATCCACCGCTCTTCCTGGTCTTGAAATACGCGGGCGCCGCTTACCTGTTCTGGGTCGGCATCAACATCATCCGCAACGCCTGGCGGGGATGGCGGCACCGGTCGGAGATCTCTCCGGTGGAGACCGGCGAGTTCCCCGGGCTCCGGCATCCGTTCCGTCGCGCCGCGGTGATCAGCCTGCTCAATCCCAAGGCGATCCTGTTCTTCGTCTCGTTCTTCATCCAGTTCGTCGAGCCGGGCTATCCGCATCCGGCGCTGTCGTTCCTGATCCTGGGCGCGGTGGTGCAGTTCTTCAGCGCGCTGTACCTGTCCGCGCTGATCTTCGGCGGCCGGTATCTCGCGGGGCAGTTCCGGGAACGCCGGCGATTGGCGGCGGGCGCCACCACGGGCGTGGGGGCACTCTTCGTCGGGTTCGGCATCAAGTTGGCCACGGCGAGCGCGAGCTGACGGCACGGGCGGCGCCTTTTCAGGCAGCTCGGCTCGCTTCCAGCATCAGTGCCGGTCGACGCAGGAAGCCGGGTAGCTCAGCCGCCTCCGGTTCACAGGTAGCCAGCGCGGCTTGCCAGTGGGCGCCTGCGAGCTCTGCCCCGGCCGCCCTTGGCGTGCACCGGCAGGCAAGCGTCAGCGGTGCCCAGCTGCGGCAGTCGGAGTCCGGCCGGCCCGGTCCGCGAAGAAGGTGCTCCGGACCATCTGGATCTTGCTCAGATGCTCCGGCCAGGCCTTCTCAGGGGTGGCCCAGCCGATCGCATACGCCCTGCCGTTGACGGCGAACCAGCGAAGGCTCGCCCGCCTCGGCTCGCCGTCCTGTGCCTGATAGCGGTAGTCCCAGTCGGCGGCCTTGTGCAGCAACGGCACCGCTGTGATGGAGATCAGCGAGTACCCGGCCACCGCCTCGTCCTGTTTGAGACGAGCTTCTTCGGCATGGCACGCCCGGACCGGGTCGGCACTCGCATCCCGGCCCGCGTCAAGGCTCATCACCAGGGAGCTTCCCGGGTCACGGAAGCAGTATGTGGTGCCGATCCGCTGATAGGTCCAGCCGTCGGGGACCGCGATGTGAAACCCGGAGCGGTCCGTGAAGTAGGACCATCCGGCCAGCAGCGACCAGCCGTTGACTCCTCGGGCCGCGCCCTTCTTCGGCGTTTCCCGGACATCCGGCGGGGGCGGCGAGTCGCAAACGACGGGCGAGAAGCCGTTCCGGTCGGCGACGGCGGTGGTCGGCACGGCCACGGAGGGAGGCGAGACCACGCCCGGCTGAGCGGAGACGCCGGGTGATCGTCCGGACGGAGTCACTGTGGTCGGCACGGCCGACGCGCTCGGTGCAGTGGGAAGCACCACGTGGGCGCGGGGCCGGCTCTTCTGCGCGAGATAGCCCGCCGAGACGCTGCCGCCGACCAGCACGATCACCACTCCGACGATGACAGCGGACCGAGCGTGCACCACGCCTCGCAGCGGGCGGCGCCGCGGCCGGGCCGTGCGTTCCGGGATCCGGCCGGATGGCGCTGCCGCCTGCTGCGGCGTGAAGGGCAGGAGCGCCTGACTCCCCTGGCGCAGTGGTGTGGTTATCGAGTCGTCAGCGGCGACCGGAGAAGCGGCCACCGGAGAAGCGGCCACCGGAGAAGCGGCCACCGGAGGAGCGGTGACAAGAGAAGCGACTGCAGGGGAAGCGACGACCGGAGGATCAGCCGGTGTCGCCATCGGGCTTTCCCGTCGCCGCTCCGGCACAGCCGCACCGGCCAGGTCGTCCTCCACGTCCTCGCCGGGCCCGGAGGCCCGGACCGACTCGATGCCGGCCGAGCCCTGACGGTCCGAGGTGTCGGGGTTGCGCGGCCCATCAGCCTCGGATTCCGTGAGCACCACCGGCGGCGCGGACTCGTCCGGATTCTTGAAAACGGCGCCGTCGGCCGGTTTCCGCGGTTCCTCCGGGCGATGATGCCGAACGCCACGCTGGCCGGGGACCAGCGGAACCTCCCGGTGATCGATCCCGACGATGAGCCGCAGCCGGTTCTCCACCTCGGTCGCGGTCAGCCGGTCGAGCGGGTCGTACTGCAGGAGCCCTTCGAGGATGGGGGTCAGCGGGCCGGCGCGTACCGGAGGGTCGGGTTGCTCCGTGGCGAGCGCGGCCAGCGTCGCCATCGCGGTCTCCCGGGCGTACGGAGATCGGCCCTCCACAGCGGCATAGACCGTGGCGCCGAGGGACCAAAGGTCCGATTCCACGGTGGATGCCCCGTCCCGGGCACGCTCCGGAGAGACGTACTGCGGCGAGCCGACGATCAGCCCGGGAGCGGTGACCGTGCCGTCGTCCACGAAGGTCGCCAGTCCAAAATCGGTCAGCACTACCCGGCCGTCCGTACCGATCAACACGTTGTGCGGCTTCACGTCGCGGTGCAGCACCCCGGCCCGGTGTGCGGAGTCCAGCGCATCCAGGACGGCGAGCCCGATCCGGGCCGCGCCCGCCGGATCGTAGGGTCCCTCCTCGCGGAGCACCTGGTGGAGCGAGCGCGAGGGGATGTACTCCATGACGATCCACGACTGGCCTTCGTCGTGCACCACGTCGTAGATCCGCACCACATGGGGATGGTTCAGCCGGGCGGCACTGCGCGCCTCCCGCAGCGTCCGGTCCCGTAGCCGATCCTTTTCAGCCTCGGTCATCCAGTCCGGCGGGACGATCTCCTTGATCGCCACGTCCCGGTCCAGCATTTCGTCACGGGACAGCCAGACCCGTCCCATCCCGCCGGCGCCGACCGGCTCCAGAAGACGGTACCGACCGACGACGAGCATCTGCCTGACCGCCATCGGCACCACCCATCACGTCGGGTATCAGGATAATCAGTCACAGACCGCCCAAGGAATGACGATCACCCGGTCGCTGCGTGAGGCTCGGTGGGACGCGAGAACGCTTCGGTCCGGCGTACCTCGCGCAAGTAGTCGGGGTCGCGCCCGGCGCTTCCCAAGAACAAAGCTGGGGTACGCGCAACCGAGCCCCCGATTTCTGTCATACCCCCGGGGCAGGATGGACGGCATGCGAGAGGTGCTCGAGAAGTTCGGACCGGCCACGCGGGAGTGGTTCACGGCCGCCTTCGCCGCGCCCACCGCTGCCCAGGCCGGTGCCTGGCGTGCGATCGGCGCGAGGCGAAATGCCCTGGTGGTGGCACCGACGGGTTCCGGCAAGACGCTGGCCGCCTTCCTCTGGTCCCTGGATCGGCTCGCCAATGAGCCGGTCCCCGAGGAGGTCCGGCAGCGATGCCGGGTGCTCTACGTGAGCCCGCTGAAGGCACTGGCGGTCGACGTGGAGCGCAACCTGCGCGCTCCCCTGACCGGGATCCGGCAGGCCGCCGGCCGGCTGGGGCTGCCACCACCGGAGATCACGGTCGGGATGCGCACCGGGGACACTCCGGCTGAGGAGCGGCGAGGATTCGCGCGCACCCCACCGGACATCCTGATCACCACTCCGGAGTCCCTGTTCCTGCTGCTCACCTCAGCAGCACGGGATTCACTGCGCGGAGTCCAGACGGTGATCGTGGATGAGGTGCACGCCGTCGCGGCCACCAAGCGCGGCGCTCACCTGGCGCTCTCCCTGGAGCGGCTCGACGCGCTGCTGGAGCGCCCGGCGCAGCGGATCGGGCTCTCCGCGACAGTCAGGCCGATCGACGAGACCGCTCGATTCCTCGGCGGCGCGCACGACGTCGAGATCGTCCAGCCGAAAAGCGCGAAGACGATCGAGGTGGCGGTCGAGGTCCCGGTGGAGGACATGACCCGCCTCGACGAGGTGCCGGATTCCGATGGCGACGATCTCGAGGGCAGCCGGCACACACCGTCGATCTGGCCTGCGGTCGAGGAGCGGGTTCTCGACCTGATCGAGGGTCACCGGTCGACGATCGTGTTCACCAACTCGCGGCGTGGCTCGGAGCGGCTCTGCGCTCGCCTCAACGAGCTGGCCAGCGAGCGAGCCGAGCAGGCCGCGGCCATGCTGCCCGGCGCCGGCGAGCAGGCGGATCCCGGGCAACCCGAGCGAGCCTTCGCCCGGCTGCCGGCCGAGATCATGGCCCAGGCCGGGGGGACGAAGGGCGCACCACCCGTCGTCGCCCGGGCTCACCATGGCAGCGTCTCCCGTGAGGAGCGCAAGCAGATCGAGGAGGCGCTGAAATCCGGTCAGCTCCCGGCCGTGGTCGCGACCTCCAGCCTGGAGCTGGGCATCGACATGGGCGCGGTCGACCTGGTCGTGCAGATCGAGGCGCCGCCTTCGGTCGCCGCCGGCCTGCAGCGCATCGGCCGGGCCGGGCACCAGGTCGGCGCGGTGTCGCGTGGGGTGGTCTTCCCGAAGCACCGTGGTGACCTGCTGTCCTGCGCCGTCGTCGCGGAGCGGATGGGCGAGGGCGCGATCGAGGAGCTGCGCTACCCGCGCAACCCGCTCGACGTGCTGGCGCAGCAGATCGTCGCGATGGTGGCCCTCGACGCCTGGCAGGTCGACGAGTTGGCCGCGCTGGTGCGCCGTGCCGCACCCTTTGCCGAGCTGCCCGACTCCGCCCTGCACGCCGTGCTCGACATGCTCTCCGGGCGTTATCCGTCGACCGCCTTCGCCGAGTTGCGGCCCCGCCTGGTCTGGGACCGCGGCACCGATGAGCTCACCGGCCGGCCCGGCGCGCAGCGCCTGGCCGTGACCAGCGGCGGCACGATCCCGGACCGGGGAATGTTCGGGGTCTTTCTGGCCGGTTCGGAGCGGGCTTCGCGGGTGGGCGAGCTCGACGAGGAGATGGTGTACGAGTCTCGCGTCGGCGACGTCTTCCTGCTGGGTTCCACGTCCTGGCGGATCGAGGACATCACCCCGGATCGGGTGCTGGTCTCCCCCGCCCCCGGCGCACCGGCCCGGATGCCGTTCTGGAAAGGCGACTCCCCCGGCCGTCCGATCGAGCTGGGCCGCGCCATCGGGGCCCGACTGCGCGCGCTGACCAGGGCCGGCGACGAGCGGGCCACGACGACTTTGCGCGACGCCGGTCTGGACGAGTGGGCGGCCGACAACCTGGTCTCCTACCTGCGCGAACAGCGAGAGGCGACCCGCCACCTACCCGACGACCGGACCGTGGTGGTGGAGCGTTTCCGCGACGAGCTGGGCGACTGGCGGATGACCGTGCACTGCGTCCTCGGCGCCCGGGTGAACGCGCCGTGGGCGCTGGCGGTCGGCCGCCGCCTCTCCGAGCGGTATGGGGTGGACGGTCAGGTCATGCCCTCCGACGACGGCATCGTGATCCGCCTCCCGGACACCGCGGAGGAACCACCCGGCGCTGAGCTGATCTCCTTCGACCCGGAGGAGATCGCCCAGCTGGTCGAGGAGTCGGTCGGCACGTCCGCGCTGTTCGCGTCCCGTTTCCGGGAATGCGCCGCCCGGTCACTGCTGCTGCCGCGGCGCGATCCTCGACGCCGCCAACCGCTCTGGCAGCAGCGGCAGCGGTCGGCACAGCTGCTCGACGTGGCCCGGGAGTTCGCCGACTTCCCGGTGACGCTGGAGGCTGCCCGCGAGTGTCTGCAGGACGTCTTCGACGTGCCCGGACTGATCGGCCTGATGCGGGAGATCTCCGGCCGCAAAGTCCGGTTGATCGAGGCGGAGACTGCGCGGCCGTCGCCGTTCGCCCGCTCGCTGCTGTTCGGCTACGTCGGCGCCTTCCTGTATGAGGGGGATGCTCCCCTGGCCGAGCGGCGGGCCGCCGCCCTGGCCCTCGACTCGACCCTGCTCGGTGAGCTGCTCGGCCGGGTCGACCTGAGGGAGCTGCTCGATCCCCAGGTCGTCACCGAGACCGAAGCACAGCTGCAGTGGCGTACTGAGCAGCGCACCCCACGGGACGCGGAGGACACCGCTGAGCTGCTGCGCCTACTCGGCGATCTCTCCAGCGCGGAGATGGCCGAGCGCGGTGCCCCGGAGGAGTGGGTGCTCAGCCTCGAGGCCGCCCGGCGAGCGATCCGGATCCGGGTGGCCGGGGAGGAACGCTGGATCGGCGTCGAGGACGCGGGACGCTACCGGGATGCGCTCGGTGTGGCGCTGCCGGTCGGGATCCCCGAGGCCTACATGGAGCCGGTGGCCGATCCGCTCGGCGATCTGGTGGCGCGGTATGCGCGGACCCACGGGCCGTTCCCGGCGGCGACCTGCGCGGCCCGGTTCGGACTCGGCGTGTTCGTGGTGGAGCAGGCGCTCAAACGGCTGAGCGCGACCGGCCGGGTCACCTCGGGCGAGTTCTCCCCCGGTGGCGCCGGCACCGAGTGGTGCGACGCGGAAGTGCTGCGCATGCTGCGGCGGCGTTCGCTGGCCGCATTGCGCCGGGAGATCGAGCCGGTGCCGCCCGCGGTGCTCGCTGCCTTCCTGCCACGGTGGCAGCAGGTCGGCGGCAATGCGCGCGGAGTCGACGCGGTCGCTGCCGCGATCGAGCAGGTGCAGGGCGTGGCGGTGCCGGCTTCGGCGTGGGAGCGGCTGGTTCTGCCCGCACGGGTTGCCGACTTTGCCGCGCCGCTGCTCGACGAGTTGTGCGCTAGTGGCGAGGTGCTGTGGGCCGGGTCCGGTTCCATCAGCGGCGGGGACGGTTGGGTGACGCTGGCGTACGCGGACAGTGCGCCGCTCCTGCTGCCCCCGCCCGACGACGAGTTCGCGGCGACACCGCTGCACCAGTCCGTTCTGGACTCGCTCGGGGACGGGCAGGCGCTGTTCTTCCGATCGTTGTCGGACAGGGTCGGCTCCACCGACGACACTGAGCTGGCGGCCGCGGTGTGGGATCTGGTCTGGGCCGGGCACCTCACCAACGACACGTTCGCACCGCTGCGGGCGCTGCTCGGGGGCAGCGGTGCGCACCGGGCGAAAGCCGCCCCGGCGCGCACCCGGTATAGACGACCGGGCCGGCCACAGATGCCGTCACGGACCGGGCCGCTGAACATGGCGGGCCGCTGGTCACGGCTGCCGGAGCGGGATTCCGATCCGACCCGGCGGGCGGCTGCGGTCGCCGACCTGCTGCTGGAGCGGCACGGCGTGGTGACCCGCGGCGCGGCCATCGCCGAGGGGGTGACCGGCGGGTTCGCGGCGGTCTACCCGGTGCTCGCCGCGCTGGAGGAGCGCGGTGCAGCCCGGCGTGGCTACTTCGTGGAGGGCTTGGGAGCGGCACAGTTCGCGGTGCCCGGCGCGGTGGATCGTCTCCGTGCCTTGGCCGAGCCCGCCGAGCTGGAGAAACGGGCCGGCAGTTCCGTGGTGCTGGCGGCGACCGACCCGGCGAACCCCTACGGCGCCGCGCTCCCCTGGCCCGACCGCGTCGTGGACAGCGGCGACGGCGAGCCGGCCGCAAAGGCCGGCCACCGGGCCGGACGCAAGGCCGGAGCCCTGGTCGTGCTGGTGGGCGGCGAGGTGGTGCTCTACGTCGAGCGTGGTGGCCGCACCCTGCTGTCCTTCACGGACGATACGGAGGCCCTGACGAAGGCGGCCCATGGGTTAGCCGGCGCAGTGCGCTCGGGCGCACTCGGGGCGATGTCGGTGGAACGCGCCGACGGCGAGTCGGTCCATGCCTCTCCCCTGCGGGACGCGCTGACTGCGGCGGGCTTCCGCACCACACCGCGCGGACTGCGCCTACGCGCGTAAGGAGGCCGGCGCACCAAGAAGGCGCACAAACACGGGGAACGCCGGCAGCGCAGTCCGGGCAGCGCGGCCGGGCGGCTCAATCAGGGCAGCGCAGCCGGGGCAATGCAGCTGGCCCGGCTCAGCCAAGGCAGCGCAGCCGGGGCAACGCAGCCAACCGGGGCGGTGCGGCCGGGCGACTCAAGCAGCGCAGCGCAACCAGGG
Organism: Actinoplanes sp. NBC_00393; assembly: GCF_036053395.1. Taxonomy (NCBI): domain Bacteria; kingdom Bacillati; phylum Actinomycetota; class Actinomycetes; order Micromonosporales; family Micromonosporaceae; genus Actinoplanes; species Actinoplanes sp. NBC_00393. The sequence goes on from NZ_CP107942.1 coordinate 6,979,445, forward strand.
CGATGCAGCTGGCCCGGCCCAACCGGGGCAGCGCGGCCAGGGCAACGCAGCTGGCCCGGCGCAGCCGAGCGGCTCAGCCGAGGCCGCGCTGATGATGGTTGTCTCGCGGCGACCACCATCAGCGCGCGGCCGGTGGGATCAGAGCTGGCGGGCCACCTCGGCGGCGACCAGGTCGACGTGGTCGAGGTCGGCCAGGTCCAGCACCTGGAGGAAGAGACGGGAGGCGCCGGCTTGGGCGTACCGGTGGATGGTTTCCACGGCTTCGGCCGGCGTGCCGACGATGCCGCCGTTGGTGCGCATCTCCTCCGGCTCGCGGCCGATGGCTGCGGCCCGGCGGCGGACCTCGGCGTCGTCGCGGCCTACGCAGAGTACGGCGGCGGCGGAGAAGGCGGGCGGCTCGGCGCGGCCGATGGCGGTGCTGGCGGCGCGGACACGCTCGTACTGGGCCGGGATGTCCTCGATCTTGGAGAAGGGGACGTTGAACTCGGCGGCGTAGCGGGCGGCGAGGGCCGGGGTGCGCTTCTTGCCGTGTCCGCCGACGATGACGGGCAGCGGGGACTGCACCGGTTTGGGCAGCGCCGGCGATTCAGTGAGCTGGTAATGCTTGCCGGTGAAGTCGTAGGTGGAGCCGTCCGGGGTCGCCCACAGGCCGGTGATGATCTCGAGCTGTTCCTCGAGGCGGTCGAAGCGTTCGCCGAGGGCCGGGAACGGGATGCCGTAAGCGGTGTGCTCGGTCTCGAACCAGCCGCCGCCGAGGCCGAACTCGATGCGGCCGCCGCTCATCGCGTCGACCTGGGCCACCGCGATGGCCAGCGGGCCGGGCAGCCGGAACGTGGCCGAGCTGACCAGTGTGCCGAGCCGGATCCGGGAGGTCTGGACGGCGAGGGCGGCCAGCGTGATCCACGCGTCGGTGGGTCCCGGCAGACCAGACACGTCGCCCATCTTGACGTAGTGGTCCGAGCGGAAGAATCCGTCGTATCCGCCGTCCTCGGCGGCCTTGGCCACCCGCAGCAGATCGTCGTGGCTGGCGCCCTGCTGGGGTTCGGTGAAGATCACGAGACGCATGGATCAACACTGCCATGTTCGCGCGGCGTGCCCGCCCCACATCCGTCAACAACAGGCAGTAACGTTGGCCACCATGGCCGGTTATGGATGGATCAGTTTCACCACCGATTACGGCACGTTCGACGGTTTCGTCGCGGCCTGCCACGGCTCGATCGCGCGCATCGCGCCCGAGGTTCGAGTGATCGACATCACTCATCATGTTCCGCCGGCCGATGTGGCACGGGGTGCGGCCGTGCTGGCGCAGACCGCGCCCTGCCTGCCGGAGTCGGTGCATCTCGCGGTGGTGGATCCCGGCGTGGGCACGGCCCGGCGCGGGGTGGTCCTGTCCACGCCCAACGGTCTGCTGGTCGGGCCGGACAACGGGCTGCTGATCTGGGCGGCGGAGGCGCTGGGTGGGGTGGATTCGGCGTTCGAGCTGAGCAACAAGGACTGGATGCTCGGCGACGTGTCGCGCACGTTCCATGGGCGGGACGTCTTCGCGCCGGCCGCGGCCCGGCTGGCGGCGGGCGCCCCCGCCGCGGATGCCGGTCCCGAGGTGGATTCCAGCACTTTGGTACGGCTACCCGACCCGGTTCTGAGCGTCGGCGACGGCTGGATCGAGGCCGAGGTCCTGACGGTGGACCGGTTCGGCAATGTTCAGTTGGCGGCGGACGGTTCGGCGCTGACCGGCCTCGGCCCGGACCTGATGGTCAACGGCAGTGTCCGGGCCCGGCGCGGGGCCACCTTCGCCGATGTCAACGCGGGCGAGCTGCTGGTCTTCGCGGACTCGGCGGACCGGGTGGCGATCGCGGTCAACAACGGCCGCGCCGTCGTCGTCCTCTCCGTCCGCCCCGGCGACGTCGTCCGCATCGCCACCCGCTGACCAAAACCGACAAATCATCCACCGTAGTGGCCCTCACGCAACGCAAGTGGCGCACGGCAGTGCCCGAAAGGGGCCAGAGGGGGCCGGAAGGCGCGGAAAAGCGACGGGAGGGCCGGAAAGGGCGGGAAGAGGCCGGAGCGCTCAGGGACGGGCGGAAGCGCGGAGGGCCGGGAGGGCCGGCAGGCGCCGGCAGGCGCCGGCAGGCGCAGGCAGGCGCCGGAAGGCGCAGGCAGGGCCGGAAGGCGCAGGCAGGGCCGGAAGGCGCAGGCAGGGCCGGAAGGCGCAGGATGGCGCAGGAACGGGCCGGAAGGCGCAGGAAGGCGCAGGAACGGGCCGGAAGGCGCAGGAAGGCGCAGGAACGGGCCGGAAGGCGCAGGAAGGCGCAGGAACGGGCCGGAAGGCGCAGGAAGGCGCAGGAACGGGCCGGAAGGCGCAGGAAGGCGCAGGAACAGGCCGGAAAGCCGGACCGCTGGAGAGCCGAGGCCTGCCCGGGTCCGGCTGCGGCGGGCGAGGGCCTCAGATCCGGTGGTGGATCCAGACGTTGGGTTCTACGTAAACCGCCTGGTTCTGGGCCGGCTCACAATGGACCGGGACCAGCGCACCCGGCACTTCGACCGGGCCCGCATCGGTGAAGGGCAGGCCGGTCCAGGACCGCCACTGGTCCAGCGTTCCTGTGATGACCATGCTCTGGTGGGCCACGTTCACGATGCGACCGCCGGCTCGCACGTGGACCCGGATCCACGGGTCCACCGGGAGGTCGTCGGACGGGCGCACCTCGTACGCGTACGCATCGATGGGTTTGGTGATCTGAGCGGTCTTGGCGCTCGGCCGGACCGGCGCGACCAGGTCCGTGAAGCCCAGCCGGGCCGCGTTGTCGCGCATCGCGGCCAGCATCCGGCTGGACAGGCCGCTGCCCCGCACGTCACGCCGGATCGCGATCTCCAGGGCGGAGACGATCGACGGCTTGGCGCCCGTCAGACGGTCGTGGATCGCGGTCCGGACCACCCAGTCCCAGCCGGCTTCGGGGAGACCGTCCGCAATGGTCCCGTCGAAGGAGATCGGCACCGAGTGCGCCTTGGCCACCGGCTGCCCGGTGGACCGGTCGACCGCGAGCAGCACGAACTCTGGCCAGAGCTGCTCGTAGTGCCGGTAGTAGAGCGATGACGTGGGGTCTTTCGTCATGAATTCCGGCCAGAGGCCCTCGAGTTCGTCGAAGAGCTCCCAGCGATCGCCGACGGGCGCGATGTCCAGGTCCATGCGCGCAGGATGTCAGCCGACGCGTACCCGGTCACGTGCTTTTCGGTAGGTGCGGTCGCCGACGAGGCGCCAGACCAGCCGGATCGGCGGCGGCATCTGGGCCAGGAACCGCTGCTTCTCCTGCGGCGTCGCCTCCTCGAAGAGCGAGCCGAGGAAGACCAGGGCCAGCTTGTTCTTCGGGATGGCCTCTTGGCCGCGTCTGCCGAGGGCGTCCCATTCGGCGTGGGTCAGATGCTCGCTGACCAGCGGCAGGATTTCTGCTTCCTCGTCGGCGAGGTGTTCGTCCAGCGCTACCGAGGCCTGCGCGATCACGTCGGCCAACTCGTCGCGGTCCGCTGCGGAGGCGGTGGCGCGCCACCGCGGGTTCAGCTCGGAGATCCGCTCGAGCGGCTCGTGCAGCCGGTCGTGTTGCGCCTCCATCCGGTGGATCAGGTCGGCGTGCATCTGTGCCCGGTCCAGCAGCAGGGGCCAGAGCAGTTCGTCCTCGGCGGTGTGGTGGTGGTGCAGGGCGCCGGCCAGGTTGTGCAGGTGGTCGCCGATCGCTTCGGCGCGGGCGGTGTCACCGGGGGCGACTGCCCGGACCAGGGCGGGCAGCATCCGGAACTCGCGGCGGAAGACCCGGTGCACGAGCACCATCTCCCAGGTGTCGACCGGTGTGGTGGTTGTCGTCGTCATACCGCGACCATGCCCGGGTCGGCTTGCAGACTGCCTGCAACCCGCCTGCACTCCTATGATCGGCGCGTGTTGATCGGCAGGGTGCTGGGACCGACCGAGGTCGAGGCGGGCGGCGCGCCGGTCGACCTGGGCGGTCCGCTGCCGCGCCGGCTGGTCACCGCGCTGATCTCGGCCGAGGGCCGTCCGGTCAGCGAGGACACGCTGGCCGAGGCGCTCTGGGCGGACACCCCGCCGGCCAGCCCGTCGGTCTCCCTGCAGGCTTACGTGTCGCGGTTGCGGCGCGCCTTCGGCGACGCGCGTGACGCGTTGCAACGCGTCGAGGACGGCTATCGGCTGCGGCTCGCGGAGACCGATGCGGCCCGTTTCGAGGCCGCGGTGGAGCAGGGGCGAGCGCTGCTCGCCGACGAGCGGCCGGGCGATGCCGTCCGCGCCTTCGACGCGGCCCTGACGATGTGGCGGGGTGAGGCTTTCGCCGATCTGCCGGGCTTCGCCGCGCCGTCGCGGGCGCGTCTCGACGAGCTGCGCGCGGTCGCGGTGGAGGAGCGGCTGGCCGCGAAGGTCGCTACCGGCGATGCGCCGGGCGCGGTGGGCGATCTGGAAGCGGGCGTACGCGCGGAGCCCTACCGGGAACGACGCTGGGAACTGTTGATCCTCGCCCAGTACCGCAGTGGCCGGCAGGCCGACGCGCTGGCCACGCTGCGCCGCGTGCGGGCACTGCTCGCCGACGAGCTGGGCATCGACCCGGGCCCCGGCCTGCAGGAGCTGGAGAGCCGCCTGCTGGCCCAGGACCCGCAGCTGCTCCTGCAAACCCGCCCAGCGCCCGCGGTCCGCCCGCTCACCGCCTTCCTGGGCCGGACCGCCGAGCTGACCGCCCTGGACCGGCTGATGGCCACGAGCCGCCTGGTCACCCTGGTCGGACCGGGCGGCGCCGGCAAGACCCGCCTGGCCGTCGAGCACGCCGCCGACCGGGGCTGGTTCGTCCGGCTGGCCGACGCGACCGACCCGGTCCTGGCCGTCGCCGCCACGCTGGGATTACGCGGCTCCACCGTCGAGGCGGTGACCGCGGCGCTGGCCGACCGGACCGGCCTGCTCGTGCTGGACAACTGCGAGCACCTGGTCGAGCCGGTCGCCGGCATGGTGCTGCACCTGCTCGTCCACTGCCCCGGGATCCGAGTGCTGGCGACCAGCCGGGAGGCGCTCGGTGTGGACGGGGAACGGCTGCTGCCGGTCGCACCGCTGCCGTCCGTGGACGCGATCGCGCTGCTCACCGACCGGATCTCGGCGATCCGCCCGGGCTGGCGGCCCGATTCGGCGGAGATCGGGCACCTGCGGCGGATCGCGGCGGCCCTGGACGGCATCCCGCTCGCCCTGGAGCTGGCCGCCGCCCGCGCCCGGATCCTGAGTCTCGGTGAGCTGAGCGAGCTGCTGGACGACCGGTTCCCGCAGCTCGGGCCGGTGCCGCGGGGTGCGCTCGCTCCGCACGAGACCCTGGAGGCGGCGGTCGCCTGGAGCGTGGACCTGCTGCCGCCGGCCGACCGGGCCCTGTTGTTGCGCCTGTGGCCGTACGAGGGTGGGTTCGCGCTGACCGCTGTGGGCCCGGATCTGGAGGCGCTCTCCGGGCTGGTGGCCCGCTCGGTGGTGGTCGCGGACACCGGCGTGACCCCGGCCCGGTACCGGCTGCTGGAGATGATCCGGGCGTACTGCCGGGCGCACGATCCGGACCCGGCCGGCAGCCGGGCGGCGCACGCGGCCTGGGTACGCGGACTCGTCCTGCACTGGATCCCGGAGCTGAGCGGCGACCGGTCGGCCCACGCGATCCGGATGCTGAACCGGGAGCTGCCCAACCTGCGGGCCGGGGTGGAGCACGACCTGACCGCCGATCCGCCCGCCGCCCTGCGGACCGCTGCTCTGCTCGGCTGGTTCTGGTTCCGGGGTGGACACGTCGCCGACGGGTTGCGCCTGCTCACCGCGGGCCTGGCCGAGGCCCCGCAGGCACCGGGACGGGACCGGGCGCGGGCCTGGTCGGCCTGCGCGACGCTGCGGTTCATCGCGGGCGACCTGGCCGGCGCCGGGGACTGTCTCCGGGAGGCGTACGCGGCGATCGGCACCCCCGCCGACCGGGAGGCGAGGGTCGTGCACGCGCAGATGCTGTACTACGACTCGCTGCTGCAGGAGGCGACGGGTGACTTCGCCGCGGCCGCCGACCGGGCCCGGGAGTCGATTGCCGCGGCCCGGGCGTACGGCGAGGAGTGGATCGTCCCGTCCGGCGAGGTCTGCCTCGGCTTCGCCCTGGCCGGGCTGGGCGAGATCGCGGACGGCCGGCGGATCCTCGTCGAGGCGATCGAGGCGGCGCTCACCCAGCACAGCCGGTGGGCCGCCGCGCTGGGCGAACTGGCCCTGGCCCGCGCCTTCCTGACCGGGAACGCGGCGGCGCCGGTGGATCCGGTCGCCGCGCTCGCGTCGGTGCGCCGGGCCCTGGAGCTGTTCCAGCGTGAGAACGACATCGGCAACGTGCTGACCAGCCTGCACACCGGCTGTTACGCGCTGGCACTGGACGGGCGACGGGAGACCGCTGCGGTTCTGCTCGCGGGGGTGCGCCGGCACGCCGTACGCCATGGGGTTGATCCGGATCTGGCCGGCCCGACGCTGACCGCCGCGCTGGAGGAAGTGCTGGCCGGGGTTGATTGTGAAGCCGCCGCTCAGGCGGCCCGTGACCTCGGGGAGGCGGAGATGATCGCGCTGCTCGGTTCGGCGACCGGCTGACGGGGCAGGATGGGGGCATGCCGGAAGGGGACACCGTCTGGAACACCGCCCGGGTGCTGGAGAAGGCACTCCTCGGTGAGGTGCTGACCGGCTCCGACTTCCGGGTGCCGCGCCTGGCCACCACCGACCTGACCGGCTGGACCGTGGCCGAGTCGGCGAGCCGGGGCAAGCATCTGCTGCTGCGGCTGACCCGCGACGGGCGGCCGCCGCACACCCTGCACTCGCACCTGCGGATGGAGGGCGCCTGGCGGGCCTATGCCCCGGGTGAGCGCTGGACCGCCCGCCCGGCCCACCTGATCCGGGTGGTGCTGCGCACCGCGCGTTCGGTGGCGGTCGGCTATCACCTGCACGAGGTGATGCTGGTGCCGACCGCCGAGGAGGAGCGGCTGGTGGGGCATCTGGGCCCGGATCTGCTGGGCGCCGACTGGGATCCGGCCGAGGCGACCCGCCGGCTCGCCGCCCATCCGGCGACGAGCATCGCGGAGGCGCTGCTGGACCAGCGCAATCTGGCCGGGGTGGGCAACCTGTACAAGGCCGAGACGCTGTTCCTGCGCGGCCTCTGGCCGTGGACCCCGGTCGCCGACGTGCCCGATCTGACCGGCACGGTCGAGCTGGCCCAGAAACTGGTGGCCTCCAACCGGGGTCGCTGGACGCAGACCACCACCGGGTCGCTACGACGCGGCGAGACAAGCTATGTGTACGGACGACGCGCACAACCCTGCCGCCGGTGCGGCACCGCGATCCGCAAGGCCGACCAGGGCGAACGGATCACGTACTGGTGTCCCCGCTGCCAGCCCGAGCCGGTCTCAGAGGCAGGGTGAGCTGCTGTTCAGGTACGCGTCGACGGTCCCGTTGTCCCGCTTGGTGACGTCGATGCTGATCCGGAAGCCGTCCGGCGCCTCGACCGCGAAGTTCGGCAGCTGCGGGTCGTCACGCTCGTCCCGGACCGTCTCGTACGCCTTGCCGGTCCAGAAGTCGGCCAGGGTCGGCACGGCGTCGTCGACCGGCCAGCCCTGCGGGTAGTCGATCTGGTAGTGCGTCTCGATGAAGACCCGGTCGTCACCGGGACCGTCGTCGCACTTCATGTCGTCGGCGTGCAGCGTCTCGCGCAGCGTCGCGCCCGGCGGCAGCTGCTTCATCGCCTCGTCGGCGAGCTCGGCGACACGCACCACGGCCTCGTTGGCGGTGATGTCCGGCCTGGGGTACACGGTGCCACATCCAGTGATCAGGCCGCCGGCGACGAGCGCGGCGGCGACGGTCAGAGCGAACCGGTTCCGGGGTGTCACTGCACCCTGCCTTCCTGCCCGGTGACGATAAAGGCGATGTTGCGGCGGGACGGGTTGTTCGGGTCCCAGTAGTCCGAGTGGGCTTCGACCGGGTTGAACGATCCCGGGTCGCTGGTGAACTGGCGACCGCCGAAGCCCGGATTGGCGGGATTCTCGCCGAACCGCATGTTGTCGTCCACCCCGGTCAGCTGGATCACGTCGTTGGCGGCGGTGCTGGCCCACACGTCACCGGCGTCGCCCTGGATGTACAGGTCCGAGGCCGAGTCGACGCCGACTCCCGGGCTGCCGACGAAGATCAGGCCGTTCACGGCCAGGCCCTTCTCGTGGGCCGCGATCCCGACGGTCGTGGTGCCGTAGCTGTGGCCGATCATCGTGTTGCGCGACGGCGGCCCGTCGTGGGTGACCCGCAATCCGTCCTGGAACCGGGACAGGTCACCGGCGGCACGTTCGGCATAGCCGGCCGAGGCGGCGTTATGGAAGAAGTCCGGCGCGTCGTAGCCGAGCCAGGTGATCGCGGCCGTCTTTCGCCCGGAGGGATCGAGACGGTTGGCGTCGTCGGCCATCACGTCCGCCCGGTCGATGTCGCCCGCGATGCTCGGCAGATCGGCCATCGTGCCGGGCACATAGGTCACCACGTTGTCGGCCTCGTCGGGGTTGCCGACGGCGACGATGGCCCGGCCGTCGTCCGCCGACGAATACCCCAGCAGGAAGGCGGGCGGCTTGCCCGGGTCGGCGAGCCGGTCGCGCACCGCCAGCGGCCCGGCCAACTGCTTCTCCAGCGGCTCACGTTCCCGGTCGATGCGATCGAGTTCGGCGAGGACGCTGCCGGCCGGGTTCGCCGAGTCCGGGTAGATCTCGCCGAGCCGGCCCTGCGCGGCCATCGCCCGCAGGAACTCCTCCCGCCGGTTCAGCTCGTCCCGCCGCTGGATCTCGTCGGTCAGCCCGGCCAGGTCGCGGTCGAGGACGATCCGGTTGGCGGTGTCCCGGTCGGTGGCAGGGACGCCGTCCAGCGCCCCGATCAGCTCCGGGAAGTTCTGCAGGGCCTCCTCCTGCTGCTGCGGCGTCAGCGTCTCCCACCACTCCCGGATCTCCCGGGGCTGCCGGGCACGCTGATCCTCCACATCGGCCCGGCTGACGGTCCGCATCTGCAGCTGCCCGAAACCGTTCGCGCCGGACGGCAGATTGACGTTCAGCACGTTGGCCGTCGAGTCGTCCTGCGCCCGCGCCCGCTCGAGCACCGCCTCCAGATCGGCCATGATCCCGGCCATCGCGCGGGCGGTGTGATCCAGCTGGCCACCCGTGTACGCCGAAGCCGGCGCGGTGATCCGGCCCGCCGCCGCGTCGATGGTGAACCCGGCCTGCTGCGCCGACGCGACGATCTCCTCGGCCTGTCTGCGGAGGGCGCCTACGGCGTACGCATGCTCCTCAAGAGCGTCGTAGATCCGCCGCGCCGGGTTGTAGGTGTTGCTCACCTCGGCCCGCAGCCCGGCCGCCCGGGTGGCCGCCTCCTCCGAGCCCGCGCCGGCCGACCACGCGTACGGAAGATCGCGGGTGGCCCGGATGAGCTGCTCGGCGGTGTCGTCGATCTGGCCGGCGAGCTGCTTCCACGCGGCAGCGGCCTGATGCCACGGCGTGTCGTACGCCTTGAGCAGCTGCTCCAGCGTCAGCGCGCTCACCGCGGCACCTGCCCGGCCCCGCGGATCCGCTGCCCGCCGGCCTCGTCGGTCCGGGTGTAGTCATCGGCCGCAGCGGTCAGCGCCGCGGAGAACCCCTCGATCTCCGCGGTCAGGCGGCGCAGATGTGCCTCCCACACCTGCTCGGCGGCACGGATCGCGGTGGCCGACGACCAGCCGGGCTCGCTGGTGGTGGCAAGCCGGTGCTCGGCGGCCGACATCGCGGCCTTGAGGGTGTTTCCGGCCGCCTGCGTCCCCGTCGCGCAGGCTCGCAGAGCCGGCACGTCGACAGCCAGGCCGTCTTCCATCCCCGTCTCCCGTCGTTCTCCCTATCCAGAGAGAACACCGCACGGGGGCGCAGGGTTCAACCGTCAGCCGGCGGCTCGAAACCGGGCGGTGCTGTCGCGCAGCTCGGCCAGCCCCTCGGCGATGCCGCGGAGCCGGTCGGTCGCCTCGATCAGGCTGAAATACGCCGGGTGGCGGGCGTCGGCCACCGGGTGCCCGTCCTCCGCGACATAGCTGGCCGCCGCCGCGACGAGGCTCTCGAACGCCGTCACACCCTCGTCGAACTGCTCGGCCAGGGCGGCGTGCGACTGGGTCAGCGCATCCCGCTGGCCGGGCTGCCCGAGCGGGATGGCGCGTTCCACACTCGCCGCCCGCTGGCCCAGATCGCGCAGCCAGGTCTCGGCGGTGGCCGCCTCCAGCGCCGCGGTCTCCCCGGCGCCGGTGAGCCGGCCGGCGAGCCCGGACATCGTCTGCGACGCCCGGTCCAGCCGGTCCCAGGACTGGGCGATCGTGGAGCCGCGGAGCGCGAACCGGGTGCGCTGGCGCCGCACCTCGTGCAGCACCGTGCGGCCGGCCGGGAACTTCTCCAGAGCCCCGGCCAGGCCGGGCGCGGTGATCGCGGGCGGCGGCGCCGGGGTCGCGGCGAGCTCCCGGTGGTCGCTCCAGCGCCACCAGGCCAGCACCGCCGAACCACCCGCGGCAGCCGCCCAGGCGGCGTCGCCGATACCGATCCCCGCGTACGGCGTGAGGACGGCAGCGGCCGCGGTCAGGCCGCCACCGAGCACGCTCCACCGGCGCGCTGACCCGCGCAGCCGCTTGAGCCGCCGGAAGTACCTGGTCCGCTCGTCCACCGTCGCCCCCGCTCTCAGCCCGCGGCCGTGGTGTCGCCGCGCTTCTGGTTCATGCTGGCCCGGATCTCGTCGAGGCGGGCCACGCTGGCCGGGTCGGCGGCCGGTGTGGCGCTCTGCTGCTGCTGCTCGACCGCGGGCTGCGCGGCGGCGCCGCCCAGCTTCTCACCCGCCATGCTGGCCCGGATCTGCTCGAGCCGGGACGAGCCGGCCAGGTCCAGGCTGGATTTCTGCACCTCGAGCATGCGGCCCTCGACCGAGTTGGAGGCCAGCTCGGCACGGCCCATGGCATTCGCATACCGCTGCTCGATCTTGTCGCGCACCTGGTCCAGCGACGGGGTGTTGCCCGGCGCCGCCAGCTGCGACATCGACTCCAGCGATTTCGCCACGGTCTCCTGCATCTTGGCCTGCTCGAGCTGGCTGAGCAGGCGAGAACGCTCGGCGATGCGCTGCTGCAGCACCATCGCGTTGTTCTCGACCGCCTTGCGCGCCTGCCCGGCGGCACCGAGCGCCTGGTCGTGGAGGGTCTTCAGATCCTCCATCGACTGCTCGCCCGCCACCAGCTGGGTGGCCAGGGTCTGCGCGGTCGACTCGTACTTCTGCGCCTCGGCCTCGTCGCCGGCGGCGCGGGCCCGGTCGGCCAGAACCAGCGCCTGGCGCGCCATCCCCTGCAGCTTCTCGACCTCGGTCATCTGCCGGGACAGCTTCATCTCCAGCTGCCGCTGGTTGCCGATCACGGCGGCGGCCTGCTGAACGAGCGCCTGATGCTGCCGCTGGGCATCCTCGATGGCCTGCTGGATCTGGACCTTCGGATCGGCGTACTCATCGATCTTCGCGCCGAAGAGCGCCATCACGTAGTTCCAGCCCTTGACGAACGGATTCGCCATCTCGCGGTATCCCCTCAAGTCGCTCCGTCTGACGCGTCACCGTTTCGAGTTACTTGACGGTGACGCGGAAAGCCCATCGTGTCAGCCCGACGCCAGCGGCGTCACGTGACCTACGGGGGATCTCAGGGTCTCCCCTGGCATCGAGGCTACGCTCCCCTGAGCCCTGCGGCGACATGCACGCAGGGCCGCCCCCTGAGGGGCGGCCCTGCGGTCGAATCAGCATGATCAGGCGGCGTAGACGATGTCCCGCTGCTGTTTGCGGGTCGCGCGAAGTGTGGTCTTCAGCGGCGAATCCTGGCGCACCGAGACGGAAACGTCGGTGGCCTCCTCGTCGAGCGGAACCAGCACGCCTTCCATGTTCTCCGCGATCGCCAGTGTGTTGCTGACTTCACTGAGCAACTCGGAGAGGCGGGCGCCGAGCGCATCACAGATCGCTGCCAGCAGCTCGCTGGACGCTTCCTTCTGCCCGCGCTCGATCTCGGACAGATACCCCAGGCTCACGTTCGCGGCAGTCGAGACCTCGCGCAGCGTGCGGTGCTGTCCCTGCCGGCGCGCCCGAAGTGCGTCGCCGATCACGCGGCGTAGCAGGACCATGGCACCTCCTCCTGCGGGCGGGGCCGCCGGCATACGCCGGAGGCTTCCCGCAACCGTACCTGGCGCGAGCGACACCGACATCCCGCCCCGCCGAATTCCCGGACCCATCGGCCGTCGGCGCTATCGGACAACTCCCGCACGACCGGAAGAATTCCCAGCTCAGACCGGAGCGGCCGCGGTACGCAGGGCGTCCGTCAACAACTGCAGGACGGCCGTCACACTTTCGGTGCGGATGGCCTCCCGGTTGCCGGTGAGGTTGAGCTCACGCACCTCTACCCCGGACGGACCGGCGACCGCCACATACACCAACCCGACCGGCTTGCCGTCCTGCGGCTCCGGGCCCGCGACGCCGGTGGTGGCCACGCCCCAGTCCGCGCCGCAGCGCTCCCGGACACCGGACGCCAGGGCGGCGGCCACGTCCCGGTCGACCGGGCCGCGCTCGTCGAGAAGATCCTTCGGCACGCCGGCGAGCCTGCTCTTCAGATCGGTGGCGTAGACGACCATCCCGCCGCGGAAGACGGCGCTCACCCCGGGGATCTCCACGATGGTCGCGGCGACCAGACCGCCGGTGAGCGACTCCGCCGCCGCCAGGGTCTCGTGCCGTTCGACCAGCACATGCACCGCCGCGGCAGCGGCCACCGACATCTCCACCCGGGCCTCCCAGCTCGTACCGGCCTAGCTCTTACCCGCCGCCCTGCGCAGGCGGAGCGCCTGCAGCACGTAGTCGACTCCGGTGACGACCGTGACGATCAGCGCGGCGCCCATCAGGCATACCCCGACGATCTGTGCTGATTCCGGCACGGGCCACAAATACCAGGCGATGGCGGCGGTCTGCAGTCCGGTCTTCAGCTTGCCACCCCGCGAGGCCGGGATGATGCCGTATCGGATCACCCAGAACCGCAGCGCGGTCACCCCCCACTCGCGGACCAGGATGGCGATCGTCACCCACCAGGGCAGTTGGTCGTACGCCGAGAGCAGCACCAGAGCCGTGCCGGTGAGCGCCTTGTCGGCGATCGGGTCGGCCACCTTGCCGAACGAGGTGACCAGTTGCCAGCGCCGGGCGATCCAGCCGTCCACGAAGTCGGTCGCGGACGCGATGCAGAACGCCAGACAGGCCGCGATCCGCCAATCCGGGTCGGTCATCCCGGACACGACCACGAATGCCACGAACACCGGGATGAGCACGATCCGGATCACGGTCAACGCGTTCGCCGCGTTGTACAGCGACACCACGCGGGGCGCGGGCACCGGAGCCGGCTCGTTGGTCATGCCGTGGGCACCGTGGCAGCCGAGATCATTTCGACCGGGACGGCGATCAGGTCGACACCCTCGGTGCCGGTGACGGTCGCCCGGACCAGGTCGCCGGGGCGCAGCGCGGTCAGGTCGACACCCCGGTCGCCGGCCACCAGTGTGGTGGAGCCGTCCACCTCGGGGGCCTGGTGCTCGGCGCGGCCCTCGATCTCGCCGCTGTCGATCGAGTCGATGAGCACCTCGACGGTGTTGCCGATCCGGTCCTCGGCACGCTGGGCGCAGAGCTCCTCGGCGAGCGCGACGACCCGGTCGTACCGCCGCTTGACGGTGGCCTCGCTGAGCTTGCCGCTCAGGCCGGCCGCCTCGGTGCCGTCCTCGTCGCTGTAGTCGAAGACGCCGATGGCGTCGAGCCGGGCCTCGGTGAGGAAGCGCATCAGCTCGTCCACGTCCTGCTTGGTCTCGCCGGGGAAGCCGACGATGAAGTTGCTCCGGGCGCCGGCCGACGGCGCCAGCTTGCGGGCCGAGTCGAGCAGCTCGAGGAACCGCTCGGTCGAGCCGAACCGGCGCATCCGGCGCAGCACCGGCTCGCTGGAGTGCTGGAACGACAGGTCGTAGTAGGCCGCGACGCCGGGGGTGGTGGCGATCGCCTCGACCAGGCCGGGCCGGGTCTCGGCGGGCTGCAGGTAGCTGGCCCGGACCCGCACGATGCCGTCGATGCGGGCGAGCTGCGGGAGCAGCTTCTCCAGCGCGCGGGGGTCGCCCAGATCCTTGCCGTACGACGTGCTGTTCTCGCTGACCAGGACCAGCTCGCGGACGCCGGACTTGGCCAGCCACTCGGCTTCGGCGAGCAGCTCCTGCGGGTCGCGGGAGACGAACGAGCCGCGGAAGGCCGGGATCGCGCAGAACGCGCAGCGCCGGTCGCAGCCGCTGGCCAGTTTCAGCGAGGCCACCGGGCCACTGTCGAGCCGGCGGCGCAGCACCTTGCGCAGGTGGGCGGGGGTGTGCTCGTCCACGGTCGCGTGCCCGGGGACGACCACCTTGGCGCTCTGCCGCTGCACCGGGGTGATCGGCAGCAGCTCACGGCGGTCCCGCGGGGTGTGCGCGTCGAAGCTCTCCCCGGCCAGCACGCCGTCGAGCCGGGCGGCGATGTCGGTGTAGTCGTCGAAGCCGAGCACCGCGTTCGCCTCGGGCAGGCTCTCGGCGAGCTCCTTGCCATAGCGCTCGGCCATGCAGCCGGCGGCGACGACCTTGGCCCCGGTGTCGGCGGCGGCGAGCAGGGTGTCGATCGAGTCCTGCTTCGCCTTCTCGACGAAACCGCAGGTGTTGACCAGCACCACGTCGGCGCCCTCGGCGTCGGTGCCGACCTCCCAACCACCTGCGTCGAGACGGGCGGCGAGCTCTTCCGAGTCGACCTCGTTACGGGCGCAGCCCAGAGTGAGGAGTGCGACACGGCGGTGGGGTGGCGTTACAGACACTCGCCAAGGTTACCGGGCGGCCCTGCGACAGCCGTCCTCCGGACAGGCGGTCTCTAGCACCAAGTCAGGTTGGCAATACGATTGCCGGGTGAGCGAGAATCTGGACGATCTGGCGGCGGTGTCCGCGCTGGCCGACGGGGTGCGGCGGGCGGCGTACGGGATGGTGGCGACCGCCGGGAACAGTCCGGTCGGCCGGGACGAGGTGGCCGAGTCGCTCGGCATCGGCCGCACGCTCGCCGCGTTCCACCTGGACAAACTGGTGGACGTGGGACTGCTCGAAGTCTCGTACGCCCGCCGGTCCGGCCGAACCGGGCCCGGCGCGGGCCGCCCCGCCAAGCTCTACCGGATCTCCGCCGCGGAACATGCCGTCAGCGTGCCGCCACGCGCCTACCGTACCGCCGCCGAGCTGCTGGCCGAGGCGCTCGAGCGCAGCGGCGCCGACGAGACCCTCAACCGGGTGGCGCTGGCCTACGGGCGGCAGGCCGGACCGGGCTGCCCGGAGGTCACCGAGCTGCTCACCGGGCACGGCTACGCACCGACCGTGGACCCGGAGGAGTCCCGGATCGAGCTGCGCAACTGCCCGTTCCACCGGCTGGCCGAGCAGTTCCCGCCGCTGATCTGCGGCATGAACCTCGCGATGATCACCGGCCTGCTGGAGGGCGCCGGGCTGACCGGGTGGCAGGCGCGGATGGAGCCGGCACCCGGCCGGTGCTGCGTGACCGTCTCTGCGACCTCTAAAAACAAATCTGATTGACTTTAAACCGAGGGACTGGTGAGCTGAGCCCATGACCGACTTCCACCTGGCCCAGATCAACAGCGCCCGCCTCCGAGCCCCGTTGGAAGACCCGTCGATGGCCGAGTTCGTGACCGGCCTGGAGCGGATGAACGCGTTGGCCGACCGCTCACCGGGCTTCGTGTGGCGGCTGATCGGGGAGAACGGGGACGGCACCATCTCCCTTGCCGACCCGCGGACGATCTTCACGCTCTCGGTCTGGGAGTCGGTCGAGGACCTCCGGGCATATGCGTATCAGAGCGAGCATCTCGACTACCTGCGCCGGCGCCGGGAGTGGTTCCTGCCGCACGAGCACTCGGTCTCGCTGGTGCTGTGGTGGATCCCGGCCGGCCGCCGCCCCACGCTACGGCAGGGCATCTCCCGGCTCGGGCGGCTCGCCGCGCAGGGGCCGACCGCGGAGGCCTTCACCTTCCGGCAGGTGTTCAGTCCACCCGCAGGGCAGCCAGCGCCTCTTCCAGCTCGTCCGGCTTGACCAGCACGTCCCGGGCCTTCGAGCCCTCGGACGGGCCGACGATGCCCCGGGTCTCCATGAGGTCCATCAGCCGGCCCGCCTTGGCGAAACCGACCCGCAGCTTGCGCTGCAGCATCGACGTCGAGCCGAACTGACTGGTCACCACCAGCTCGATCGCCTGGATCAGCACCTGGAGGTCGTCGCCGATCTCCTCGTCGATCTCCTTCTTCTTGCTCGGCGGCGCCTCGGTGACGCCCTCACGGAACTCCGGCTCGCGCTGGTCCTTGCAGAACTTGACGACCGCCGAGATCTCCTTCTCGTCCACCCAGGCGCCCTGGATCCGGGTCGGCTTCGAGGCGCCCATCGGGAGGAAGAGACCGTCACCGCGGCCCAGCAGCTTCTCCGCGCCCGGCTGGTCCAGGATGACCCGGGAGTCGGCCAGCGACGAGGTGGCGAAGGCCAGCCGGGACGGCACGTTCGCCTTGATCAGGCCGGTGACCACGTCCACCGACGGGCGCTGGGTGGCCAGCACCAGGTGGATGCCGGCGGCCCGGGCCAGCTGGGTGATCCGGACGACCGAGTCCTCCACGTCGCGCGGCGCGACCATCATCAGGTCGGCCAGCTCGTCGACGATCACCAGCAGATAGGGGTACGGCTTCATCTCCCGCTCGCTGCCCGGCGGCGCCTTGATCTCGCCGTTGCGGACCTTGCGGTTGAAGTCGTCGATGTGCCGGACCCCGTTCGCGGCGAGGTCGTCGTAGCGCATGTCCATCTCGCGGACCACCCACTCCAGGGCGTCCGCGGCCTTCTTCGGGTTCGTGACGATCGGCGTGACGAGGTGCGGGATGCCCTCGTACGCGGTCATCTCCACCCGCTTCGGGTCGACCAGCAGCAGGCGTACCTCGTCCGGCGTGGCCCGGGTGAGCAGCGAGACCAGCAGCGAGTTGAGGCAGCTGGACTTACCCGCGCCGGTCGCGCCGGCGATCAGGATGTGCGGCATCTTCGCCAGGTTCGCCACGACGAACCCGCCCTCGATGTCCTTGCCGAGCGCGACCAGCATCGGGTGGTGATCGGCGGTGGCCGCCCGGGAGCGCAGCACGTCGCCGAGCGACACGTTCTCCGGGTCGGTGTTCGGGATTTCCACGCCCACCGCGGACTTGCCCGGGATCGGGCTGAGGATCCGCACGTCCGGGGACTTCACCGCGTACGCGATGTTGCGGGACAGCTGGGTGATCCGCTCGACCTTGACGCCCGGGCCGACCTCGACCTCGTAGCGGGTGACCGTCGGGCCGCGGGTGAAGCCGGTGACCACCGCATCCACGTTGAACTGGTCGAAGACGCCGGTGAGCGCGGCCATGATCTCGTCGTTGGCCCGGCTGCGGGCCTTCGCCGGTGCGCCGGCACCCAGCAGGTTCGGCGGCGGCAATCGGTAGTCGCCCTTGACCGCCGAGATCTCCAGCTGCTCCGCGCGGGTCGGCAGCGGCGAGTGCTCCGGCGGCTTCTTCCGGGTCGCCGGCACCTTCGGCAGCGCGATGGTGTCGTGCAGGATGAGTTCCTGATCGAAGTCGTCCAGCGGCTCGACCGGCAGCGGCGCCGGATCCGGCTCCGGCTCCGCGAGCGCGCCCTGTCGCCGGCGAGCCGGGCGGCGCGGTTTCGCCGGCGCCTCCTCGTCCTCGTCCTCCGGAAGGACCTCGGCAGCCGGGCGGGTCGCCCGCGAACGCCCGCTCACCAGATCGAGCAGGAGCAGGAAGCGCTCCGGGACCTTCGCGATCGGCGTCGCGGTGATCACCAAGAGACCGAAGACGAAGAGCAGGACCAGCAACGGTACGGCCACCCAGGCGGTGACCGCCCGCTCGAGCATCCCGCCGATCCCGTAGCCGAGCAGCCCGCCCGCCTCGTCCAGGGCCAGATCGTCTGCCGGTTGCCCGGAGATGTGCAGCAGGGCCGCGGTGGCCACCAGGATCGCCGACCAGCCGACCAGGTGCCGTCCCTGGTGCTCCGGGTCGGCCGGCTCGCGCATCAACCGGACCGAGCCGTAGAAGAGCAGCAGCGGCAGGAAGACCGCGAGGCTGCCCAGGAAGAGGCGGATCGCGTCGGCCAGCCAGAGGCCGACCGGGCCCGCGCCCCGGCCCCACAGCGCGACCGCGATCAGGATGCCGAAACCGAGAACGAGCAGGCCGGCGCCGTCGCGGCGGTGCTCCGGCCCGATGTTGCGGGCGCTGGCGGCCTGCCGGCCGGCGCCACGGGCGACCCAGCCGACGCTGTGCGCCAGGCCCATCCAGAGCGCGCCGATACCGCGGCCCACGGCCGCTCCGGTGTTGCTCTTCCTCCGGACAGGCGTACGCCGGGCCGCGGGCTTACGGGCAGCCGGTTTGCGCGCCGGTTGCCGGGCACGGTTGACCGCGGCGCCGCGCGACGCAGACGCGGCGCGGCCCCGGCTCGCCGGAGGAGTACGGCCCGCCATGGATGTCACCGTAGCCGGGCGGGCCCAATCCGCCGAGAAGGCGCACCGTGACAGCTTCTCGCTTTCCAGGCATTTACCATTTCCGGGTGCACCCTCTCAGCAACGACATGATCAAAGCGGCGCTGGACGCGCGGGGCTTCGCGTACTTCGTCGATGCGGACGACGACATCGCCGGCAACTTCCAGGGGAATCTCATCTATTTCTTCCGGCTCGGGGAGCGGAAGGAGATCCTTCAGGTACGCGCGATGATGCAGCACGTCTTCTCGGTCGACGACATCCCGAAGCTCTACGAGTTCTGCAACACGTGGAACCGTGACCAGCTCTGGCCCAAGGCGTACGTGCACGTGACCGACGAGGGCAACGCGGTCGTCGTGGGCGAGGTCACCAGCGACTGGGAGCACGGCGTGACGCCGGAACAGCTCGACCAGGTGCTGCTCTGCGGGATCGCGACCGGCTGCCGGCTCGGCGAGGCGCTGGGCGAGCTCAAAACGGGATCAGGGCCCTCGTAGGAACGAGAGCCCCGACCCCGTACCGGGCCTCGGTCACCTGGCCGGGCGGAGGTTGCGGACCCGGCAGCGGTGGGCCGGGTGGCTTCCACACCCGGCCCACCGATCGCCATCAGCTGACGTTGAAGCCCAGCGAGTACGCGCCCGTGCCCGCCGACGCCACCACGACGTAGCGGTAGGTGCCGGAGCGGCCGGTGAAGCTCAGCGTCTTGTCGCCCGCACCGGTGGACTGGGCGACCGTACGGAACTGGCCCCGGCTGTTGAGCCGCTGCAGTGCCAGGTCGAAGTCCGCCCCCTCGGGAGCGTCCAGGCAGGCGGTGTGGGTGCCGGCCCGGGAGCGGTACGCCCCACCGTTCGGCTGGGCCTGCGCCGAGCCGGCCCGGGTGATTTCACCGTCGCGCTGCACCGGAAGGCTGTCGCAGGCCGACGCCGGGTTCTCCTCCTCGGCAGGCGGTGCGGGCTCCTCGGCCGGCGGCGGAGCGGCCTCGCCGCCACCACTGGTCACCAGGGTCAGGTTCTGCGCTGCCAGCACCTCGTTGAGCGGCTGGAAGAACGTCTCGCCGCCGACCGTGCAGTCACCCGAGCCACCCGAGGTCATGCCCTGGGCCTGGTCGCCGGAGAGCCACGGCCCACCGGAGTCACCGCCCTCGGCGCAGACGTCGGTACGGGTGAGCCCGGTGACCGCGCCCTCCGGGTACCGGACCGTCTGGTTCTTGGCCAGGATCGTGCCGCAGAACGTGCCGGTCGTGGAGCCGGACCGGCAGACCGCGGCACCGACCGGCGCCTCGGTGTTACCGGCGACCGGCAGCTCGTTGCCGCGGAAGTCGTTGACCACGGCGCGCGGCGTCCAGTCCCCGTTCACCGCGACGAAGCCCATGTCGGCCTCGCCCGGGAACACCGAGAACTCCACGGTGCCCTGCGCCTCGTTATTGAAGCCGGTGGTCTGTGCCCCCTCGGCGCCGCAGTGCCCGGCGGTGACGAACCCGCCCTCCACCGAGAAGCCGATCGAGCAGCGGGCCTGGCCGCCGCCGACGTTGATGAAGTACGGGTCGGCGCCGCGCACGTCGAACAGCGGCTTCGGCTGCGCCTTGCTGATCTTCACGGTCACCGTGCTGCCGGCGAGCCCGTTGTTCCGGGCCCAGGACAGCGCCTCCGACCGGGCGCCCGGCTGCGCGACCACGACCACCTTGTTGGTGGCCGGATCCACGTACCAGCCGGTCACGTCGTCGGGGCTGGAGTTCGCCTCGTCCAGCTTCGTCTTCGCCTCGTCGAGCTGCGCCTCGCTGCGTTTCACCAGCACCGGAACAGCGCCCGCGGCGCGTACGTCGTCAGCCGCCCCGGCGTCGGTCACCGCCACCTTGAGGGTGGTGCCGTCCTCGGCCAGCCACGCGCCGCCGAAGTCGCCGCCGGTCTGCGCGGCCAGGGTCGCCGACACACCGCCGGCCCACTCGGCCCGGGCGAGCCGGGTACGCGCCTGGTCGCCGTCGAGCCCGAGGTCGCGCTTCATCGCCGCGAGCAGCTGCGGGGCGACGTCCCCGTCCTTGCTGACCACGGCTGACGACGACCTGTCGGACTCGGTGCCGGCGAGCGACGGCAGGGTGAAGGCCACCGCTGCTCCCGTCGCCGCCAACACCGCCGCCGCTACGGCGATCGGTCTGCGCTGCATCTGGAGAACTCCCTCCGCCACGGGTGCCGTGGGGGCGGCACCGTGCCAGGGAGTACGCAGCCGGATCGAAGATGGTTGAAAAAGACCTCAAACTTCTACAACAGTGGGCACGATCATCGGCCGGCGGCGGTAGGCGTCGTTCACCCAGCGGCCCACCGTACGGCGAACCACCTGCTGCAACTGGTGGGTGTCGGTGATCCCGTCCTCTGCGGACCGGTGCAGTGCCGCGGTCAGCAACGGGACCACCGGATTGAACGCCTCCGGGTCCTCGGAGAAGCCCTTCGCCGAGATGACCGGTTCGCCGACCACCTTGCCGGTGACCGAGTCGATCACCACGGTGGCGGCGATGAACCCGCCGTCGCCGAGGATCCGGCGTTCGGTGAGCAGCGACTCGGAGACGTCGCCGACGGCCAGACCGTCCACGTAGACGTACCGGCTCTTGACCCGGCCGACCACGCGGGCGTGACCCTCGACCAGGTCCACCACGTCGCCGTCCTCACAGAGCACCACCCGGTCGGGCGCGACGCCGGTCTCGATGCCGAGCTGGGCGTGGGCGCGCAGGTGCCGCCACTCGCCGTGCACCGGCATCAGGTTGCTGGGCCGGGTCACGTTGAGCAGGTAACGCAGCTCGCCGGCCGGCGCGTGCCCGGAGACGTGCACCTTGGCCGTCTCCTTGTGGATCACGGTGGCGCCGGCCCGGGACAGCTGGTTGATCACCCGGTAGACCGAGGTCTCGTTGCCCGGCACCAGCGAGCTGGCGAGCACGACGGTGTCGCCGGGCGCGATGGTGATGTGCCGGTGGTCGCCGGTGGACATCCGTCCCAGCGCGCTCATCGGCTCGCCCTGCGAACCCGTCGACATGAAGACGATCTCGTCGGGCGGCAGGTGGGTGGCCTCGTCCAGGCCGACCAGCAGGCCCTCCGGGATGCGCAGCAGGCCCAGGTCACGGGCGATGCCCATGTTGCGGACCATGGAACGGCCGATCAGGGCGACCTTCCGGTCGTACTCCCAGGCGGCGTCCATCACCTGCTGCACCCGGTGCACGTGCGAGGCGAAGCTGGCCACGATGATCCGGCCGCGCGCCTTGCCGAAGATCGAGCTGAGCACCGGACCGATGTCGCGCTCCGGGGTGACGAAACCGGGCACCTCGGCGTTCGTCGAGTCCGACAGCAGCAGGTCGACGCCCTCGGCGCCGAGCCGCGCGAACCCGGCCAGGTCGGTGATCCGCCCGTCCAGCGGCACCTGGTCCATCTTGAAGTCACCGGTGTGCAGCACCAGGCCCGCCGGCGTACGCACCGCGACCGCCAGCGCGTCCGGGATGGAGTGGTTGACCGCGAAGAACTCGCACTCGAACGGCCCGAGCCGCTCGGTCTGGCCCTCCCGGACCGTCAGTGTGTACGGATCCAGGCGCCGCTCGGCCAGTTTCGCCTCGACCAGCGCCAGCGTGAACTCCGACCCGACCAGCGGGATGTCCGGCTTGTGGGCGAGCAGGTACGGCACCGCGCCGATGTGGTCCTCGTGACCGTGGGTCAGCACGATCGCCTGGATGTCGTCGAGCCGGTCCAGAATGGGCGCGAAGTCGGGCAGGATCAGGTCGACACCCGGCTGCTCGACGTCGGGGAAGAGCACCCCGCAGTCGACGACCAGGATCTTCCCGTCGTACTCGAAGACCGTCATGTTCCGGCCGATGGCGCCGAGCCCACCGAGCGGGACGACGCGCAGGGCGCCCTCCGGCAGCGGCGGCGGCGGACCCAGCTCCGTGTGAGCTTGACTCATTCGCCTCTTCCTGTCAGAGCACGATGCCGGCCGCGGCGGCGTCCTGGCGCAGTTGGTTCAATTCCTCAGTACCCGCGTCGACCAGCGGCGAACGGACCGGGCCGGCGGGAAGTCCGAGGGCGTTCAGCCCGGCTTTCACCAGCATCGTCCCGGGCGACCGGAAGATGCCGGTGAACAGCGGCAACGCCTGGCGGTGCAGCGTCAGCGCGGCGGCGACGTCACCCCGCTCGTACGCCTCGATCATGTCCTTGGCGATCGCACCGGTGAAGTGCGTCGAGGTGCCGACCAGGCCGACCCCACCGATCGAGAGCAGCGGCAGCGTGGCCGCGTCGTCGCCGGAGTAGTAGGCCAGACCCGTCCGGGCCAGCACCCAGGAGCTCGCGATCAGGTCGCCCTTGGCGTCCTTCACCGCGACGATCCGCTCGTGCTCGGCGATCCGGCACATGGTCTCGGTGGCGATCGCCGTGCCGGCCCGGTGCGGGATGTCGTACGCCATGATCGGCAGCCCGGTCGCGTCGGCGACCGCCTTGAAGTGCCGCTCGACGCCGGCCTGCGGGGGCTTGTTGTAGTAAGGCGTGACGACCAGCAGCCCGTGCGCCCCGGCCTTCTCCGCGGCGTGGGCCAGCTCGATGGTGTGGGCGGTGTTGTTGGTGCCCACACCGGCCACGACCCGGGCGCGATCCCCCACGGCGTCGACCACAGCCCGCAGCAGCGCGTCCTTCTCCGCGTCGGTGGTGGTCGGGGACTCCCCCGTGGTGCCGCTGATCACGAGTGCGTCGTTGCGCTGCTCGTCGACGAGGTGGGCAGCGAGCCGGGCCGCGCCCGCCAGGTCCAGGGAACCGTCGGCGGTGAACGGGGTCACCATGGCGGTCAGCAGCCGTCCGAAGGGCCGCGGGTCGTGCGTCATACCTGACAACCTATCGGACGGCCCGGTCACACGTAGAAAGCGGTGAACGGGGCCCACGGCACGTTACGCAGGATGCTCCAGACGGCCCAGACCACCATGAATGTGATCATGACGGCGGGACGGATCAAGAGTTGTGGAAGCTTCCACTTGAAGACCGCCCGGCCGGCCCACGCCACATACATGTACAGCAGGAACGGCACCGCGAAGACGAACAGCAGGTGGTGGCGGGCGGCGGCCGGGACGTTGGCATGCAGCAGATACCAAGCGGCGCGGGTGCCGCCGCAGCCCGGGCAGAGGAAGCCGGTGGTGAATTTCAGGATGCAGCTCGGCTCGGCGCCGGCCTCCGCCTCGACCGGGTTGCTGATCAGCGTGTAGCCGACCGCGGCGCCCATGCAGGCCAGCGCGGCGAGCGGGGCGAGCCACATCGGCGACCGGGCGCTGAGCCGCATCGCGAACCGGGTCAGCCGGTCGGGCTGCGGGTAGGTGAGCCACTCCGGCGGCACCGCGGGACCCTGCACGGGTTGACCGGCGAGCCACGGGGGCAGACTCGTCGTGCTCATGGGCGCCACGGTACACCCGGGGGACCCGCCTTCAGCGCGGCCGCGAGCGGGCCGGCGAAGTCACCCCGCTCGGGCGCCGCCACCGCCTCCAGCCCCAGCCAGCCGGCCAGCCGGAACAGCTCGGCGGCGAGCGCCTCGGCCGTCTCGTCCTGATCGGCGGACGGCTCCAGCCAGGCCGCCGGGACCTGCAGGACACCGGTCTTGCGCTCGGCTTTCAGGTCGACCCGGGCGGCGAACCGGTCGCCGAGCAGGAACGGAAGCACGTAATACCCATACAGCCGCTTCGGCTGGGGCACGTAGATCTCGATCCGGTACGCCATGTCGAAGAGCCGCTCGGTGCGCGCCCGCTCCCAGATCAGCGGGTCGAACGGGCTGATCAACGTAGCCACGTCGACCCGCCGGGGCAGCCGGGCCTCGTGATGCAGGTAGGCCGGCGCCTTCCACCCGGCGACCGCGACCGGGCGCAGCACCCCGGCCTCGACCAGCTCGGCGACCGCGGCGCGGCACTCGGCGAGCGGCAACCGGAAGTAGTCGCGCAGCTCCGGCTCGGCGGCGACGCCCAGCGCCCGGGCGGAGAGCTCCACCAAGGCACGGAAAGCCTCCGCCGGCTCCGGGGTCGGCGCGTTGAGCACGGCGGCCGGCAGGACACGCTCGGGCACGTCATAGCGCCGGGCGAACGAGGTCGTCCGCTCGGCGGCGGTCACCTGGCCGGTGTAGAACAGCCACTCCAGCGCCTGTTTCACCACCGACCAGTTCCACCCCCAGTGGTCCTTCGTCCGGGGGGCGTCGTGCTCGATCTCGGCGGCGGTGATCGGGCCCTGGCCACGGACCTCGTCGAGCACCCAGGCCACCAGATCGGGCTGCTCCACGGCGATCCGGCGCATGTTGCCCCAGGCCAGCTCGTGTGCCCGGGCCATCCGCCAGCGGAACAGCGGCTGCAGATCACTGCGGATCAGCGAGGCCTCGTGCCCCCAGAACTCGAACAGCTCGCGTGGCTTGCGGTAGGCGGCCCGCTCCAGCAGCCCGGCCGGATAGGGCCCGAGACGGCTGTAGAGCGGCATGAAATGGGCGCGCTGCAGCACATTGACCGAGTCCATCTGGATCAGATGGAGCCGGCGCAGCACCCGGCGCAGGTGGCGCAGGTCGGTGGCACCGCCCGGCTTGGGGTCGGTGAAACCCTGGGCCGCCAGCGTGATCCGGCGGGCCTGGGCGACGGAGATCTTCTCAACGGCAGCCATCGTGAAAGCAGGTTAGGTCAGGGGTATGACAAAGTTGCCGCCATGGCTCTCGGCTTCGTCCGTCCCGCGCGTCCCGAGGACGCGGAAGAGATCGCGCGCATCCAGCTCTCCACCTGGCGCACCGCCTACCGGCGTATGTTCCCGGCACACGTGCTGGCCAACCTGGACGAGAGCTATCTGGCTCGCGGCTGGACCGAGGCGATCACCGCGCCACCGACGCCGCGCCACCGGGTGCTGATCGCCGTCGAACAGGGCGAGACCGCCACCAACGTGGTCGGGTTCGCCGCCTCCGGGCCGGCCGACGAGCAGGCGCTGGCCCCCGAGGAGCAGCCGCTGCCGGAGCACGTGGCGGCCGTCACCGACCTGCTGATCGAACCCCGCTGGGGCCGGCGCGGGCACGGCAGCCGCCTGCTCGCCGCCGCGGTCGACAACTGGCGCGACGACGGCTTCCGCACCGCGGTGGCCTGGGTCTACGAGGCCGACGAGGTGATGCGCAAGTTCCTCGGCTCGACCGGCTGGGAACCGGACGGCGCCGGCCGTGCGCTGGACGTGGACGACCTGCTCGTACCCCAACTCCGGCTGCACGTGGCGATCGACGGAGAATGAGATCGTGACGAACAATCAGCCGACCTTCGTCTACGACGGCGACTGCTCCTTCTGCACCTCGTGCGCCCAGTTCATCGAGCGCCGCATCCCGACCCGGGCCACGGTGATCCCGTGGCAGTTCGCCGACCTGCCCGCCCTCGGCCTCACCGTCGAACAGTGCGAGGCGGCGGTCCAGTGGGTCGGCACAGACGGCGCCACCGCCGCCGGCCCGGACGCGATCGCGTTGCTGCTGCGCGACGCCGGCCGGATCTGGTCGGTCGCCGGCTCAGCTCTCGGGCTGCGGCCGATTCGCGCCGCGGCCTGGCCGGCCTACCAGTGGGTCGCCGACCACCGCCACCTCATGCCCGGCGGGACAGCTGCTTGCGCGGTGCCGCAGAACCGCCGGCCCCAGGCGGCCCCGGAGAGCTAGAAACCGCAGCGGTACGAACTACCCGGGTACCGCCGCACGACGCGATCCCGCAGCCCCTCCAGGCCCCAGCGCCCCCGCCGGGCTTACTGAGCTTTCGGGGTTGGGGTCAGGGTGGTGCCAGGCCGCTGGTGGCGAGGAATCCGTGGGCGAGTGTGGGCCGGTATTGCATCCGCTTGAGCCGGTTCTTGACGATGTGGAGGAGGTCGTTGGTGCCGCGGCCGGTGTTCGGCGCGGTAGGCGACGAGCCCGACGAGGGACAGTTTGCGGCCGCCGCGGCCGGCGACCGTCACGATCGGGGTGGTGCCTCGCCGGGCCCAGGTCCGGGCCCGGGCTGGTCTCAGCGTGATGCCGGACTCGTCGACGAAGCAGATCCACGCGCCCAGCCTGCGCGCGACTCTTTTACCGCCGGCCACTGATACCGCGTGAAGTGTTCGATGGCCTGCTCGTCGCGTTCGGCGGCCCGGGCGATCGGCTGCTGCGGGGTGTAGCCGGCACGGCGCAGCAGCTCCCACGCCGTGGCGATGCTGACGGTGACCTGGAACATCCGGCCGATCATCGTGCAGACCCGGGCCAGGGTCCACCGCTGGTCCTCGTCCCAGCCGGCCGCGGCCGGGCCCTCGTCCAGCTTGCGGATCAGTTTCTGCACCTGCGCCTCGGACAGCTTGCGGTCCGGGCCCGGCGGACCTTTGGAGGTCAGGGCGTGCTCACCGCCGGCCAGCCAGGCCCGCCGCCACGCGTACGCCGACTTGGCCGAGACTTCCAACTCGGCGGCGACCTGCGGCGCACTCGCACCGGCCGCGAACATCCGCGCCGCCTGCCGCCGCACCTGTTCGCGGCGAGCGCGTTGCTGCGGACCGACCCCGCCCCCGTCCCCGTATCGCATGCCCTAACTAGACACGAGACCCATACCGCCTGGAATCACTCAAAGCGACGATGTGGACACGAGAGTGACCCCGACTCCAGAAGCTCAGTAAGCATTCCGTCCAGCTGCCCCTGAGGGCTGTTCCCAGGCCCACAAACAGCCCCGGAAGCCAGCCAGACAGATCCAGCTGGCCCTGACGGTCGTTTGCGGGTCTCGCAGACAGCCCTGTGAGCCAGCCGGACGATCCGGCTGGTGGTGAGGGCTGTTCTCGTGGCCCGGGAGCAGCCCGGTTGACCAGCTGGAGAAATGCTTACGCCCGGCGGCCGCGTTGGAGGGCCGGCACCGCTGCCGGCTCGCGTGGGAGAGCGGGTTCGGTCACGATCGGCGGGAACGGCCACACCCGTACCGAAAAGTCAGCCGGTGCGTTCTGGCATGGTCTCCACCGTGCGGCGCAGCCGCAGTTTCTCGAGCGGCAGGAAGCTGGCCATCGCGACCAGGTGCGGCGCGAACGAGATGGTGATCGTCGAGAACGTGATCACGTGGAACGAGTAGAAGAACGCCACGACCCAGCCGCGCCAGCGCGGCGGCACCACGAAGATCAGTGGGCTGAGCAGCTCGAACGCGATGATGCCGCATTGCGCCAGGATGAGCAGGTACGGGACGCCGGCGATCAGGTCGGCCAGTTCGGTGCCGCGGCGGATGATCGCCTGGGCGAGCACCCCGCTGGTGACCCATTCCAGGCCGCCGAACCGCAGCTTGGCGATCGCGGCCAGGAAGTAGGTGCAGATCACCGCGATCTGGGTGACCCGCAGTGCCCAGCCGCCGGCCTCGGTCAGCGTCCGGTCGCCGTGCCGGGCGCGGCCGACCGTGGGCAGCACCGCCAGGGCGACGAGCAGACCGACCCGGTCGTGATCGACCTTGCCGTAGCTCATCGCGATGATCATCCACTCGAAGTAGAGCAGGAAGACCGGCCAGCCGAGCAGGCGTGGCGCGCGTCCGCTCGCGGCCGCCAGTGAGAGCCCGATCAGCGCCCAGAAGATGCCGTTGACCAGCAGCGGGCCGGGCGTCGGCAGCGGCAGCAGACGGCCGATGAAAAGCGGTTCGTAGAGGTCGCCGGGGGTGTTCGCGTGCGACCGCACCCAGGGCGTGAAGACAACCAGGTCAAGAGCGACGAAAAGATAGACCAGGGTACGGAAGGACGCGATCCGCCCCTTCGGCACCGGCTCGGTCAGCCAGCGGGTGACAGTGTTCACGGCCGGATCCAATCCGCGATGATCTCGTCCCGGTGGGTGCCGGTCGGGCGGGCGTCCTCGATGCCGTGCCAGCGGATGACGATCCGCACCTCGCGCAGCGCCGGGGCGTTCGGGGTGTGCTCCGCGTACGCCTCGGCGATCCGGCTCAGCCGGGACGGATCCGCCTGGTAGTCGGCCTGCTGGCCCTCGATCTCGGCCCGCCGGATCCCGCTGTTCGCCTCGTTGATCACGACGGTCCGGCCGGTTTCGTCCACACCCTCGACCCGGGTGTCCTTGGCGTCGCCGTTCGGGTCGGGCGACGTCGAGTACATCCGGAAGGGGCCGAACGGGAAGTGGTCGTCCTGGCCGAAGAAGGTCCCGGCCAGGAGCAGGGTGAAGACGGCGATGGTCGCCAGGACCCGCACCCGCCGGCCGGTCGTCGTCAGTTCAGTCACCGCGACAATGTAGCCGGGCCCTTCCTTCACATAGACGGGTCAGTCGAGCAGGGGGTCCAGGCCGATGGTCAGACCCGGGCGCTTGACCACATTGCGCACGGCCAGCAGCACTCCGGGCATGAACGACGACCGGTCCAGCGAGTCGTGCCGGATGGTCAGCGTCTCCCCGGTGGTGCCGAACAGCACCTCCTGGTGTGCGACCAGACCGGCCGCCCGGATCGAGTGCACGCGGACCCCGTCGATGTCGGTGCCGCGGGCGCCGAGCTGCTCCTCCTTGGTCGCATCCGGCATCGGGGCGCAACCGGCCGCGGCCCGCGCCTCGGCGATCACCTTGGCGGTGTGCATCGACGTGCCGCTGGGCGCGTCGAGCTTGCGCGGGTGGTGCTGCTCGATGATCTCGACCGAGTCGAAGTAGCGGGCCGCACGGGCCGCGAACTGCATCATCAGCACCGCGCCGATCCCGAAGTTGGGCGCGATCAGGACGCCGGCCTCGGGTTTGCGGGCGAGCCAGCCGCGCACCCGGTCGAGCCGCTGCTCGGTGAAGCCGGAGGTGCCGACGACCACGTGGATGCCCTGCTCGATGGCCCAGTGCAGGTTGTCCATCACCACGTCGGGGCTGGTGAAGTCGACGAGCACCTGGGCACCCGCGTCGGAGGCGTTGAACAGCCAGTCCCCCTGGTCGATCATCGCGACCAGCTCGAGGTCGTCGGCGGCGTCGACCGCCTTGCAGACCTCGAGGCCCATCCGGCCACGGGCACCGAGGACACCGACACGAATAGCTTCAGTCACACCGTCAACCTAACGTACGGCGGCGGACCGCCCGCCACCGCTCGGCGAGCCCCACGACGATGAAGACAAGGCCGACGTACAGCCATCCGACCAGCACGTCGATCACCCAGTGCTCGGCCGTGTAGACCAGCGTGAAGGTCATCGAGAGCGGGTAGGCGAACAGCAGCGGCCACCACCGCTTGCGGATCATCGGCAGGAAGAACACGACCGACATGAAGGCGAACGCGGTGTGCAGCGAGGGCATCGCGGCGACCGGGTTCGACGCCTCGATCTGCAGCGCGTTGAGGGTGTTGCCGGCGCCCTCCAGCCCGATCGCCTTCCAGCCGTTGGTGGAGATCCGGACCGCCTCGATCAGCGAGCCGTGCTCCTTCTCGGCGGCCCACCACGGCGGGGCGGCCGGGTAGAGGAAGTAGGTGATCAGGCCGAACACGCAGAGCATGAACCAGCGGCGCATGAACCGGGCCCACTGCGGGCGGCTCTGCATCCAGAGCACCACGGCGATGGTCGGCATGGTCAGGAAGTGCGAGAAGTAGACGAGCGAGACGACCACCTCCCACCACTGGACCACGCCGGGCTGGTAGAGGTGCTCCTGGAGCCACTCGGTCGGGACGACCCCGAACATCCACCGGTCGAAGGCGATCAGCTCGGTGACGTGCGGCTCGAAGAAGCGGTCGGCGAAGCCGCGGGAGACGTTGTAGATGACCAGCAGCAGGCAGATCGGCAGCCAGTCACGAAGAAACCGCAGATGGGTACGCCACGGCTCGTAGTTGCGCCACGCGATGGTCGCCAGCCAGAGCCAGCCGAAAGCGATCAGCGGGTCGCTCGTCGGCACGCCCACGAAGTACACCCCGACGGCGAAGACCACCGCCCAGATCAGCATCCCGATGATCCGCCGCTTCCGGAGCTCCGGTGGCGGCGGGGTGGCGGGGGTCTCGGGCGGGGTCTCCAGCGTTGTCACGGGGTCCAAGGGTAACTACGTGGGCAACTCGGCCTCGTCGAACGGTCCCACCACGGCCAGCGAACGCTCACCCGAGAACAGGTCGGCCGCGACCGCGTTGACCTCCTCCACGGTGACCGCATCGACCCTGGCGAGCAGCTCGTCGACGCCCATCAGGTCGCCGTGCAGCAGTTCCGACTTCGCGAGCCGGCTCATCCGGGAACCGGTGTCCTCCAGGCCGAGCACGTACGAGCCCTTCACCATGCCCTTGCCGCGGAGCAGCTCGTCGGCGCTGATGCCCTTGGCGGCGACCCGGTCGAGTTCGCCCCGGATCAGGTCGAGCACCTCGGCCGCCTTCGCCGGGGCGCAGCCCGCGTAGACGCCGACCAGGCCGGAGTCGGCGTACTGGCCGGCGTACGAGTACACCGAGTAGGCCAGGCCGCGCTTCTCCCGGATCTCCTGGAACAGCCGGCTCGACATGCCACCGCCGAGCACGTTGTTGAGCACGCCGAGCGCGAACCGGCGCTCGTCGTGCCGGCCCAGTCCGGTGCCGCCCAGCACGATGTGGGCCTGCTCGGTGTCGCGGTGCAGCACGACGTTGCGGGGCTTCTGTACGCGTACCCTCGTGGTCGCCGACCTCGGCTCGGCCGGCGCCGCCGGCGCGGTGTCCAGCGGGGTCCCGGCCAGCGCCTTGCGGACCAGCCTGACCACCAGCGCATGGTCCAGGTTCCCGGCCGCGGCGACCACGATCTGCGGTGGCGTGTAACGCCGCCGGTAGAAACCGTTGATCTGGCTGCGGGTCATCGGCGTGATCGAGCCGGGCGTGCCGGAGATCAGCCGGCCCAGCGGGTGATTGCCGTAGATCGCCTCGGCGAAGACGTCGTGCACCTCGTCACCGGGCTCGTCCTCGTGCATGGCGATCTCTTCGAGGATGACGCCGCGCTCGGTCTCCACGTCCGCCGGGTCGAGCAGCGAGTCGGCCACCGCGTCCACCATCACGTCCACCGCGAGCGGCAGATCGGCGTCGAGCACCCGCGCGTAGTAGCAGGTGTACTCCTTCGTGGTGAAGGCGTTCGTCTCGCCACCGACCGCCTCGATCTCGGCGGAGATGTCCAGGGCGGTGCGCTTGTGGGTGCCCTTGAAGAGCAGGTGCTCCAGGAAGTGCGAGGCGCCGTGGAGGGACGGTGACTCGTCCCGGGAGCCGATCCCGACCCAGATCCCGAGCGAGGCGCTGCGGGTGGTCGGGATCGCCTCGGTGATGATGCGCAGGCCGCTCGGCAGGGTGGTCTTCTTGACGCCGCCGCCGAGCGCCCTGGTGACGACGCGGGCCGGCCCTCCGGCCGGCCCGCTGGAAAGCGTTGTCACTTAGTCGCGACGCTCGCCGCGGTCGCCGCCGGACGAACGCGACCGGCGCCGGCGGGGCTCGCCGCCACCCTCACCGCGGGGAGCGCGCTCCTCGCGGGGCGGGCGACCACCCTCGGAAGCGGCCGGCGCGGCCGGGGCCTCCTCGCCCTCCGGGCGGACCTTGTCCAGGTAGATCTTGCCGCGCTGGTCGATGTCCGCGATCGACACCTCGACCTTGTCGCCGACGTTGAGGAAGTCCTCGACCTTCTCGACCCGCTTGCCGTCGCCCACCTTGGAGATGTGCAGCAGGCCGTCACGGCCGGGCAGCAGCGAGACGAACGCGCCGAACGCGGCCGTCTTCACCACGGTGCCGAGGAACTTGTCGCCGACCTTCGGCAGAGTCGGGTTGGCGATCGCGTTGATCCGCTCGACCGCGGCCTCGGCGGCCGGGCCGTTGGTCGCGCCGACGTAGATCGTGCCGTCGTCCTCGATCGAGATGTCGGCGCCGGTCTCGTCCTGGATCGCGTTGATCGTCTGGCCCTTGGGGCCGATGACCATACCGATCTTGTCGACCGGGATCTTCACGCTGGTGACGCGAGGTGCGTACTCGCTCATCTCGGCCGGGGCCTCGATCGCCGCGTTCATCACGCTGAGGATCGTCGCCCGGGCGTCGTGCGCCTGGGAGAGCGCGCCGGCCAGCACGTCCGACGGGATGCCGTCGAGCTTGGTGTCCAGCTGCAGGGCGGTGACGAACTCGCTGGTGCCGGCGACCTTGAAGTCCATGTCGCCGAACGCGTCCTCGGCGCCGAGGATGTCGGTGAGAGCGACGTACTCCGTCTTGCCGTCGACCTCGTCGGAGATCAGGCCCATCGCGATACCGGCGACCGGGGCCTTCAGCGGCACACCCGCGGAGAGCAGGGCCAGCGTCGAGGCGCAGACCGAGCCCATCGAGGTCGAGCCGTTGGAGCCGAGGGCCTCGGAGACCTGACGGATCGCGTACGGGAACTCCTCGCGCGACGGCAGCACGGGCACCAGGGCCCGCTCGGCCAGCGCGCCGTGGCCGATCTCGCGGCGCTTCGGCGAGCCCACCCGGCCGGTCTCACCGGTCGAGTACGGCGGGAAGTTGTAGTTGTGCATGTAGCGCTTGGTCTTCTCGGGGGCGAGAGTGTCCAGCGACTGCTCCAGGCGCAGCATGTTCAGGGTGGTGACGCCCAGGATCTGGGTCTCGCCACGCTCGAACAGCGCGGAGCCGTGCACCCGCGGCAGCACGCCGACCTGCGCGGTCAGCGGACGGATGTCACGCGGGCCGCGGCCGTCGATGCGGACCTGCTCGCGCAGCACCCGCTGCCGGACCTCGGACTTGGTGATCGAGCGGAAAGCCGCGCTGATCTCCTTCTCCCGGCCCTCGAACCGCTCGTCGAGCAGCTCGTGCGCCTTCGCCTTGACCAGGTCGAGGGCTTCCTCGCGCTCCTGCTTGCCGGCGATCTTCAGCGCCTCGGCGACCTCGGCGCGAACGGCCTCGGAGACGGCCGACTGCACGTCGTCCTGGTAGTCCAGGAAGACCGGGAACTCGGCGACCGGCTTGGCGGCGACCTCGGCCAGCTCGCTCTGCGCGCGGCACAGCTCGCGGATCGCGGGCTTGGCGGCCTCCAGGCCGCTGGCGACGACCTCCTCGGTCGGCGCGGTGGCGCCGGCCGAGATCAGCTTGATCGCGTGCGGGGTGGCCTCGGCCTCGACCATCATGATCGCGACATCGCCCTCGGCGGTCACACGACCGGCGACGACCATGTCGAAGGTGGCCCGCTCGAGCTCCTCGAGGGTCGGGAAGGCGACCCACTGGCCCTCGACGTGCGCGACGCGGGTCGAGCCGACCGGGCCGCTGAACGGCAGGCCGGACAGCTTGGTCGACATCGAGGCGGCGTTCATCGCAACCACGTCGTACGGGTGGGCCGGGTCGAGCGCGAGCACGGTCTCGACGACCTGGACCTCGTTGCGCAGGCCCTTGGTGAACGACGGGCGCAGCGGCCGGTCGATCAGGCGGCAGGTGAGGATGGCGTCCTCGCTGGGACGGCCCTCACGCCGGAAGAACGAGCCGGGGATGCGGCCCGCCGCGTACATCCGCTCCTCGACGTCCACGGTCAGCGGGAAGAAGTCGAAGTGCTCCTTCGGCTGCTTGCTGGCGGTGGTGGCGGAGAGGACGGTGGTGTCGCCCAGCTGGACGATCACCGAGCCGGCGGCCTGCTGTGCGAGGCGGCCGGTGGAGAAGACGATCTCCCGGGTGCCGAACGATCCGTTGTCGATGACGGCGGTGCGGGTTTCGGTGCCGAGAGCGTTGTTCTGCTCTGTCATGAAGTGCGGTACTCCTTCGTCGAGGACCCGGCGGTCTACAGCGCGGTTCAGAAGGCCGGTCTTCGATCGAAGTACCCAGGAGAGATGTGCCTGGGAACCACTACCGAGGACCGGTGCTGAGGGTGTGATCCGCGCGGGTCCGTGGGGTGGAAACTTTCGGGGAGCGACCAAACGGCCGCTCCCCGAGGTCAAGCTATCGGCGCAGGCCGAGACGCTCGATGAGCGTCCGGTAGCGGGCGATGTCCTTCTTCTGAACGTAGTTCAACAGGCGGCGGCGCTGACCGACCAGCAGCAGCAGGCCACGACGGCTGTGGTGGTCGTGCTTGTGCACCTTGAGGTGCTCGGTCAGGTCGGCGATCCGCTTGGTCAGCATGGCGACCTGAACCTCGGGCGAACCGGTGTCGCCCTCCTTGGTCGCGTACTCACCCATGATCTTGTTCTTGGTCTCTTGATCGAGCGCCATGTTCTCCGGACTTCTGTGTTGCCGATTACACGGTTACCCCGCGACCCGCGGCGTCGGGCAGGCAGGCGGGACCGGCGTCGGATATTCCGACGGCGAACCAACCCTATCAGGGCGTTACTGAAGCAACACCCGGGTCTCTTCCACGTCCGCCCGGATCTGTGCGATCAGCGGCTCGATCTCGTCGTATCTGCGCTGCTCACGGAGGTGCGCGACGAAGTCGAGGCTGACCCGCTCACCGTACAGATCCCCGGAGAAATCAAGGACATAGGCCTCCACCCGGCGCTCGCGACCGGAGAAGGTGGGATTGGTGCCGATCGACACGCTGGCCGGCAGCCGGGCGGCGTTCTCACCACCACGGGTGAGCCACGCGGCATAGATGCCGTCGGCGGGCACCGCCGCGTAGCGGTGCACCATCAGGTTGGCGGTGGGGAACCCCAGCTCGCGCCCGCGCTGATCGCCGCGGACCACCACGCCGGCCAGGCGGTGCGGCCGGCCGAGCGCGGCCGCGGCGGCGCGCACGTCCCCGGCGTCGACACAACTGCGGATGTACGTCGAGGAGAACACCAGCCCGTCCTCGGAGACCAGCGGCGCGTCCTCGAGGGTGAAGCCGAACTTGCGACCGAGAGTGTCGAGCAGCTGCACGTCGCCGGCTGCCTTGTGCCCGAAGCGGAAGTTGTCCCCCACCACGACGACCGCGGTGTGCAGCGCCTCGACCAGCACGTCGTGGACGAACTCGTTGGGACTGAGCTGGGAGAACGCCGGCGTGAACGGCACCACGCAGAGCGCGTCGACGCCGAGCTCCTCGATCAGCTCGGCCTTGCGCACCGACTCGGTGAGCACCGCCGGGTGCGACCCGGGCCGGACCACCTCGGCCGGATGCGGGTCGAAGGTCACCACCACCGACTGCAGGCCCAGGTCACGGGCGCGCTTCACCGCGTGCCCGATGATCGCCTGGTGCCCCCGGTGGACACCGTCGAACACACCGATCGTCACCACCGACCGGCCCCACCCGCCGGGGACCGACTCGAACCCCCGCCACCGCTGCATCGAACGCCCCTCCGCCGAACTTCCCGGCCCTAGCGTATCGAGCGCGGGGAGCGGCGGTCTGCCCCCTGCGACTCGTCCGGCTCGCTACGATTGATGCCGATATGAGCGTCGAGTGGACCCGTCTCGTCCTGCTCGCTGCGGAGATCGCCTTCGCGGTGCTCTTCCTGCGCGCGCTGCTCGGTCACCTGCGCCGGCACGATCCGCTGCAACGCGACGTCGCCCTGGTCTTCGCCCCGCTGATGCTCGCGTTCTGCGTCGACGGGCTGCGAGCCGCCCTGGGTCCGATGCCCGGCTGGGTCAATCTGCTGACCGCCGCAGCGCTGCTGGCCCAGCCCTATCTGACGCTGCGGCTGGCCGGCCGCCTGCGATCGGTACCGCGGGCACTGCACGTCGCTGCCCTGACCGGGTACGCGGCGGTGCTCGCTCCGTTCGCTGTGCTGCCCCGCCCGCTGGCGGTCGAGGCACGTGTCGCCGCGGTGGTCTACTTCCTGGCCGTCGAGGTGATCGCGGCCGGCCTGCTCTACGGCGAAGCCCGCTGCCGTACCGGTGCGAACCGGGCCCGGCTGATGACCGCGGCCGGCGCGACCCTGACCTTCGGTCTCATGATGATGCTGCGCGGGGGTGGCGATGCCGACTCCCCGTTACGGGCGGTCAGCGTGATCCTCGCTCTGGGCAGCGGACTCGGCTACCTGATCGCCTTCATGCCGCCCCGCTGGCTGCGCCGGCTCTTCTCGGCGGCGGCCGCCCAGTCGGTGACCGAGCGCCTGCTGGCCACCTCGGACCAGGTCTGGCAGACGTACGCGGAGATCATGCGCGAACAGACCGGCGCCGACGCGGTCGCCGTCCTGTTGCACGACGGCGACCGGACGCTGGCCCGCATCGCGTACGCCGGCCCGCCGCTCGCCTCCACCGACGAGCCGATCGACGCCGACCTGACCCGGCTCGTCGAACGGAACGTGCCGCTACGCCTCCAGGAGGCGGTTCCGGAGCTGGCCCGGCACTTCGCCGGCCTGGACAACGACTACGTCCGCGCGCTGTGCATGCGCGTCCCGCCGGACGTCGACGGCGCGGTGCTGTTCTTCAACCGGCACCGGAACCTGTTCAGCGAGGACGACCTGCGCCTGCTCACCGACCTGGGCGGGCAGGCCGGCCTGCTGGCCGAGCGGCAGGCGATCACCGACCGGCTGAGCGCGTCGGTCGCCGAGCTGACCCGGGCCAACCAGGCGAAGAGCGACTTCCTGGCGAACATGAGCCATGAGTTGCGTACGCCGCTCAACGCGATCATCGGGTTCAGCGACCTGATGCGGATGGAGGAGCCGGAAGGCGACCGCCGCCGGGTCCCGGCCGACTGGGTGGACCACGTGCACGGCAGCGGCCGGCACCTGCTCGGCCTGATCAACGACATCCTCGACCTGAGCAAGGTGGAGGCCGGGCGGATGGAACTGCGCCTCGCCCCGGTCCGCGCCGACACCGCGATCGAGGAGCTGCTCACCGCTCTGGCGCCACTCTTCACCGAGAAGCAGCTGACGGTGCGGACCGATCTGGCGCCGGTCACCGTGCTCGCCGACCGGGTCCGGCTGCGGCAGATCGTGGAGAACCTGCTCTCGAACGCGGTGAAGTTCACCCCATCGGGTGGCACGGTCTCGATCACGGTGGCGGCGGGCGGTGATGAGGGACTGATCACTGTCACGGACACCGGGGTGGGCATCGCGGCCGAGGACATCGAGCGGATCTTCGAGGAGTTCCAGCAGGTCGGCGACCCGTCGCGGCGGCACGCCGGAACCGGGCTCGGGCTGGCGCTCACCCGGCGGCTGGCCGAGGCGCACCAGGGCGGCGTCACGTGCGAGTCCGAGTTGGGGAAGGGGAGCTCGTTCACCGTACGGCTGCCGGCTGCCCCGGTGACCCAGGCGTCCGCGACCGGCGCAGCCGGCGCCCCGGCAGTGCTCCTGATCGAGGACGACCCGCAGTCGGCCGAACTCATGCAGACGCACCTGGCCAACGCCGGATACCGCGTCGAGGTGGCCGGAACCGGTGAGAGCGGACTGGCCGTCGCCCGCGAGCACCACCCCGACGCGATCGTGCTCGACGTGGGCCTGCCCGGCATCGACGGCTTCGAGGTGCTGCGCCGTCTCAAGGCGGACGCGCGGCTGTCCGGCGTACCGGTCTTCTTCGCCAGCGTCGTCGACGAGATCCCGGCCGGCCTGGCCCTCGGCGCGCACGACTACTTCGTGAAACCGGTCGACCCGGCGGTGCTGCTCAGCGCCCTGGCCAACGCGATCGCCGCCCGCCCGCGCGTCCTGGTGGTCGACCACGACGACGCGGTCCGCCGGACCATCGAGGAAGGGCTGCGAGCCGGCGGCGCCGACGTGGTCGCCTGCGCCGACGGCCACGCCGGCCTGGCCCGCAGCCGCGCCGAGGAGTTCGACCTGATCGTCTGCGACACGCAGTCGCCGGCCGCCGACGGCTTCAGCCTGCTGGCCGCGCTCGAGCAGGACCCCGCCGGCAGGCACACGCCGGTGCTGACCCTCCCGCTTCCCGACTTCTGGGGTACGCGTGCACACCCCACCGGAATCAGAAGTGTGGGACCGGTGGCGGAGGTCGCCGGGCTCACCGGGCCGCCGGCCCCGGTCCCGCCGCGATTGCGCAGCGCAGTCCCACGCCGGAAGGACGACCTGTGAGCGAACCGCACCGCATCCTGCTGGTCGAGGACGAAGAACTGAACCGGATGCTGGTCAAGGCCGTCCTCTCCCGGGCCGACATCGCCACGGTCCGGGACGCCGAGGTGGTCGACGCCGTCACACTCGCCGCGGCCCGCCAGCGCCTGGCCGAGACCGATGTCGACCTGATCCTGCTCGACCTCAACCTCCCGGACGGCGACGGACTCACCCTGGCCCGGGAGCTCGCCGCCGGCCCGCCGCCGGACGGCCGCCCGAAACCGCACGTGGTCGCGGTGACCGCCAGCGTCCTGCCGCAGGATCAGAAGGCCGCCCTGGACGCCGGCTGCGACGACTTCCTGGACAAGCCCTACGCGGCCGCCGACCTGGTGGCCACGGTCGCCCGCCACCTGCCGGCCTGAGCGGGAGCCGGTCAGGCCGGGGCGAGGACGATCTCGGCGCGGGCCTTGCCACCCCGCTCGCTGACGATCGCGAGGACCTCGCCGGACTGGTCGAACACCGCGTACGGACCCTCGATGCCGACCGGCTCCAGCGGACCGCCGTGGCGGAGCACCCGGGTCTCCTCGTCCGTGGCCGTACGCTGCGGGAACGACCGCCGGGCCGCCTCGGCGAGGGAGAGGCCGACCACGTCGGGGGCGCGCTCCTCCAACTCGGGCAGGGTGGCCGCGGCGTCGAGGGCCATGTCCCCGACGGCGGTCCGGCG
The DNA here is from genome assembly GCF_036053395.1 of Actinoplanes sp. NBC_00393. Taxonomy (NCBI): domain Bacteria; kingdom Bacillati; phylum Actinomycetota; class Actinomycetes; order Micromonosporales; family Micromonosporaceae; genus Actinoplanes; species Actinoplanes sp. NBC_00393. The sequence continues at coordinate 7,018,598 of NZ_CP107942.1, forward strand.
CAACGCCGTCAGGTGACCGCCGACGCCCAGGGCGGCGCCCAGGTCGCGGGCGATCGCCCGGATGTACGTGCCGGACGAGCAGGTCACGTCGATGTCGACGTCGATCACGTCGGCGCCTTCGGGTCTCCGGATGTCCAGCACGTCGAGCCGGTACACCGTGATCCGCCGGGCCGGGATCTCGACCGTCTCGCCCTCGCGTACCCGTTTGTAGGCCCGTTCGCCGTTGATCTTGATGGCACTCACCGCGCTGGGCACCTGGTCGATCTCACCGACCTGCGCCGCCAGCCCGGCCCGGATCGCCTCGTCGCTCACCGCGCCGGCCGGGACGCTCGCGGTGACATCGCCCTCGGCATCGTCCGTGACGGTCGTCTGCCCGAGCCGGATCGTCCCCGCATAGCTCTTCCGCGAACCGATCACATAGGTCAACAGCCGGGTGGCCCGGTTCACCCCGATGATCAGGACACCGGTGGCCATCGGATCCAGCGTGCCACCGTGCCCCACCCGGCGGGTCTTCGCCAGCCGCCGGATCCGGGCCACGACATCGTGCGACGTCATCCCGGCCGGCTTGTCCACCACGATCAGTCCATCCGTGTTCACCCGCCCACCCTATTTCCGCCGTCCCACTCACCCTTCCGCGGCTGGCCCTCACGGCTGTTTGCGGGGCCGGGAAGCAGCCCTCAGCGCCAGCCGCAGAGTGGGTCAGCGGGTGGCGCCCGTTATCGCCCAGCGCGGGGACCGCCACCGCCAGACCAGGGTGGCGAAGCGGATCAACGTGAACAGCCCCAGCCCGGCCCAGACCCCGCCGAGGCCGAGGTCGAGGGCGTAGGCCAGCCAGATGGCCGGAAGGAAGCCGACCAGTGCCGAGATCAGCGTGATGGTCCGCAGGAACGCCACGTCCCCAGCGCCGATCAGCACGCCGTCGAGCGCATAGACGACCCCGGCGAACGGCAGCAGCGCCACGAACCAGGGCCAGACCACCGCGGCCTGGGCGTGCACCGCCGGGTCGGAGGTGAACCAGGTGGGGACCGCCGAGGCGCCGGCCAGGGCGAGCGCCGCGAAGAGGGTGGCGGCCACCCCACCGGCCAGGGTGACCCGGCGAGCCACGTCGCGGGCTTCGTCAGCATCGCCCGCACCCAGAGCAGCGCCGACCAGCGATTGGGCCGCGATCGCCACCGCGTCGAGGGCCAGAGCGGCGAAGAACCACAGCTGCAGCGCGATCTGGTGCGCACCCACCTCAGCGACGCCGAAGCGGGACGCCACCGCGGTCGCGGAGAGGAAGCAGGCCTGGAAGGCAGCGCCGCGGATCAGCAGGTCGCGACCGAGGACCACCTGGCGGACGATGATCGACGGGACCGGGCGCAGGGCTCGGGCCTCGCGGATCAGGGCCAGGAGGAACAGGCCGCCGCCGACGGTCTGCGCGACGACGTTGGCGATGGCGGAGCCGGTCAGGCCGAGCCCGAGCGGGTAGACCAGGATCGGGCAGAGGATCGCGGAGAGCACGTTCGCCCCGAGGACGATGTAGAGCGGGCGCCGGGTGTCCTGGACACCCCGCATCCAGCCGTTGCCGGCGGCGGCGAGCAGCAGCCCGGGCGCACCGAGGGCGGCGATCCGCAGCCATCCCGCGGCGGCCTCGGCGGTCTCCGGGTTGCCGGCCAGCAGACGGGCGAGCGGCTCGGCGCCGAACAGGCCGAGGAAGGCGAGGAGCACACCGACTCCGAGCGCCAGCCAGGAGGCCTGGACGCCTTCGGCGACGGCGGCCGGGCGGTCACCGGCGCCGAAGCGGCGGGCGGCGCGGCCGGTCGTTCCGTACGCCATGAGCGTGCCGAACCACACCGCGACCGACATGACGGTGCCACCGATGGCGATCGCCGCGAGCTCGACCCGGCCGAGGTGGCCGACGACTGCGGTGTCCACCAGGACGTAGAGCGGCTCAGCGGCCAGGACCACGAGCGCGGGCAGGGCCAGGCCGGCGATCCGGCGGGCCGTGGCGGTGCGCTGCGGTACGGCGTACGCGTCGGCAGGCGGGCTCATGGTGTCCCATGATGCCCGCCCAGCCGTAAGGGCCGCAAACGCGACCCGTCACTTACATCTACTGACGCGTGTCCAGCGAGGTCTGCAGGGCGCGGCGCGCCTGCTCGCGGGCCTCGTCGGTGGGCTGGGGCTTCGGCTTGGCAGCCATGAGAGGTATTCCTTCCACGGTGGGATGGGCGCAGGGCGCCCTGGAGTGGTCGAGCGGGGCGTCACCAGCCGATCCGGGATCGCCGGATCTCGGGCTGCGGTGACGCGGCCCGGGTCGGTGGACCCGGGTGGCTCGAGGTTTCGCGGAAGGCGGTGGTGGCGGCCGCGCAAAACCAAATCACCGTTCAGGACCCAAACTAACGTTCACTCATGGCTTCGGAACGCGGATCCCGGTATCCGGGACAACGAAAATGGGAGCCACCCGTTCGGGTGACCCCCATTTTCCTGCGTAAACGCGGTTCAGTTCAGGTATTCGTCAAGTAGGCGACGAACGGTGTCAACCACCTCGTGGGCCTCCCCGTGGCCGGTGAAGCCGGCCGCCAGCCGATGCCCGCCGCCGCCCTGCGCCACCGCCACGCCACTCACGTCCACGGCGCCCTTGCTGCGCAGCGACACCGACCACTCGCCGGCGGCGACCTGTTTCACCACCACCGACACGTCCGCCTCGGCGACCGAGCGGACCGGGTCGATCAGGCTGTCCAACACGTACGGCGGCTGCTCGTGCCGATCCAGATCGGCCAGCGTGGCATAGGTCCAGACCATGCCCCGCCCGCCGGCCGCGCCGGGTTCCAGCACCGCCCGGCCGAGCACCTCGCCGGTCAGCTTCATCGCCCCGAACGGACGGCTGTCGAAGATGCGCCGGGAGATCTCCCCGGGCCGGATGCCGGTGGCGATCAGGCGGGCCGCCAGCTCGTGCACCGCAACCGTCGTCATGTCGAACTTGAACGAGCCGGTGTCGGTCGCGAGTGCCACGTACAGACATTCGGCGATCTCCCGGTCCAGCGGGACGCCGAGCCGGGCAAGCAGCTGCTCGGCCACCACCGAGGTGGCGGCCGCCCGCGGATCGACCAGCCGGACGTCGCCGAAGCCGGTGTTCGAGGCGTGGTGGTCCAGCACGATGCTGCAGGGCGCGGCCTCGAGCCGGCCGGCGAGCGCGCCGAGGCGCGACTCGCTCGCCACGTCGAAGACCAGGACCAGGCGAGGGTCACCGAAGGCGTCCGGCTCCGGCACCAACAGATCAGAACCGGGCAATGCGGCGTACGGGTCCGGCACGCTGAAATCGCCGGGAAAGGTGGCCCGCAGCCGGGTGAAGCCGAGGCGCCGCAGACCGAGACCGAAGCCCAGCATGCTGCCGAGGGCGTCCCCGTCCGGGTTGACGTGGCAGATCAGCTGCACCTCGTCGTCCACGCCGACCGAACGGACCGCCGCGACGGCGGCGGCCCACTGTTCGGCCGAGGGTTCGGAGGGCAGACTCACCCCTGATCCTCGCCGGCACCGACCCGTTCGGAATCGTCCTCGTCGTCCTCGATCTTGTACGGGTCCGGATCGCCGGCGTACTTCTTGCCGGCGGCCAGCCGCTGCACCTCCTGGTCCTTCAGCCGTGCCTGGGTCAGCAGATCGTCGATCTCCTTGACGTTCTCCAGCACGTTGTCCAGCACGAACGTCAGACTCGGCGAGTGCCGCAGGCCGAGCGCGTGCCCGACCCGGCTGCGCAGCATCCCCTTCGCACTCTCCAGGGCCGCCGCCGTCGAGGACTGCTCGGTCACGTCGCCGAGAACCGTGTAGAAGACGGTCGCCTCACGCAGATCGCCGGTGATCCGGGCATCCGTGATCGTCACCATGCCGAGGCGCGGGTCCTTGATCTCCCGCACCAGCGAAGCCACCAGTTCACGGATGCGCTCCGCGTGCCGCCGTGTCTTGGCCGGATCCGACATCTAGCCCACCTCCGACTGTCGTTCCCGCGGGTCAGCACCGCCCCCGCCTCTAACTGCTGAAGCGTACCCATCTCAGTCTTCGTCGCCGTACAGCCGTCGCTTGACCGAGAGCAACTCGATCTCGGGGCGGCCGGCCACCTGGTTCTCGCAGGTGTCGACGACGGCCCGGGCCTGGGCCGGGTCGCCCGCCACGACGGCTACCCCGATCTGGGCCCGTCCATGCAGGTCGTGAAAGCCCACCTCGGCGGCGCTGACCTCGTACTTCTTCAGCATCGCGAGGATCGGGCGGACATAGGAACGCTTCTGCTTCAGCGAGCGGGAGTCACCGGGCAGGAGCAGGTCGAAGACTGCGGTCTCGGTATACATCAGCGAGCAGGGTACGCCCGACGGGCACCGGGATCAGCCCGATTTCCGGGCCACCACGACGTCGCGCTCGATGCCCTGGTCCACCCGGTGCTCCAGCGGCAGGTGCTCGACCAGGGTCAGCCCGCCGGCCAGCAGGATGTCCTCGGCCAGCTCCCGCTTGGCGACCTTGGTGTTCCAGGAGAGGCCGATCGCGCCGCCGGGGCGCAGCAGCGGCAGCCACTGCGGCACCGCACGCTCCAGCAGGTCGAGCGGGCGCCGGGAGATGTTCCCACCGTCGTCGTAGCTGCCGTGCGCCACGCCGTACGGCAGGTCGGCGACCAGCACGTCGGCGCACCCGCCGCGGATCAGGCCGTCGAGCTGGGTGGTGTCGGCGTGCAGCACGGTGATCTTCTGCACCGCCCCGGCCTTGTGGTCGTCCTTGCTGGGCGCGAGCGTCACCTCCATGCGCCGGGCTGCCCGGCGTCCCTGCCGGCGCATCGGGACCAGCTCGGCGGTGTGCTTGAGCCGCTTGCGCTTCAGCCAGGTCTGCAGGAACAGCTTGTACGCCTCGACGTCCTTGCCGTCGATCTCCACGCCGATGCCGTCGTAGCCGTACATCAGGGCCTGGTTGAGCGTGGTCCCGCGGCCGCACAGCGGGTCGAGGACGGTGAGGTGGCCGTCCAGCATCCGTTCGGCCGACGCGGAGGCGAGCAGCGTGAGGTTGAGCACCAGCTTGGTGAACTGCTCGTTGGTCTTGCCGGCGTACTTCGGGATGGTGATCAAGTCGCTGTCGTACCGGGCCAGCGGGGTGAGCGTGAGCGGCCGCAGCAGGTCGGCGTCGAGGAGCTCGAAGAGGGCGTAGGCGGACGACAGGTTCGACAGGTAGGCGATGTCGCGTGGGTTCAGGTCGGCGCTGAACGTGAGGTACTCCACGCCGCCGATCGCGGTCACCTCGATCTCGGTGGGCTCCGCGGAGAGCACCGGACCGAAGGCAGCGAGCTCCGCCTGGGACATCCGGGACGCCTGGTCGGCGTAGACACGGTTGGCGGACGGAGCGAGCAGCATGGCGTACCTGGACATCCCGCCATTCTGCCGAAACGGCCCCCGGCGCTTCCGCACCGGGGGCCGTCGGTCGAACCGGGGGCTTACGCCCGCGGCTTCTCGCGCATCTCGAAGGTCTCGATCACGTCGCCGATCTGCGGCGTGCCGAAGCCCTGGAGCGTCAGACCACACTCGAAGCCCTCGCGGACCTCGGTGGCGTCGTCCTTGAACCGCTTGAGCGAGCTGATCGTGACGTTGTCCGCCACCACGGTGCCCTCCCGAAGGATGCGCGCCTTGGCGTTGCGGCGGATGAGACCCGACCGGACGATACAACCGGCGATGAGACCGATCTTGGACGAGCGGAAGACCTCGCGGATCTCCGCGGTGCCCAGCTCGACCTCTTCGTACTCCGGCTTGAGCAGGCCCTTCAGAGCCGCCTCGATCTCCTCGATGGCCTGGTAGATCACGCTGTAGTAGCGGATCTCCACGCCGGCGCGGTCGGCCATCTCCTTGACCTTGTTCGAGGCCCGGACATTGAAGCCGATGATCGTCGCGGTCTGCTCCGACGAGGCCGACGCCAGGTTGACGTCGCTCTCGGTGATCGCACCGACGCCGCGGTGGATGACCTTGAGCTGGATCTCGTCCGGAATCTCGATCTTGAACAGCGCGTCCTCGAGCGCCTCGACCGAACCCGAGCTGTCACCCTTGATGACCAGCGTGAGGGAGGTCTTCTCGCCCTCCTTGAGCTGGGCCATGAGCGTCTCGAGCGTGGCCTTGGTCCCCGAGTTGGCGAAGGCGGCCGCACGACGGCGGGCCTGCCGCTGCTCAGCGATCTGCCGGACCGTGCGGTCGTCCTCAGCAGCGAGGAACGTGTCGCCGGCGCTCGGCACCGAGGTCAGACCCAGGACCAGGACCGGACGTGCCGGACCGGCCTCGGCGACCTGCTTGCCGTTCTCGTCGAGCATGGCGCGGACGCGGCCGTGCGCGCCGCCCGCCACGATCGAGTCGCCGGCCCGCAGCGTGCCCTTCTGCACCAGGACGGTGGCCACGGCGCCGCGACCCTTGTCCAGGTGCGCCTCGACCGCGACACCCTGAGCGGGGCCGTCGATCGGAGCGGTCAGCTCCAGAGCCGCGTCGGCGGTCAGCAGGACGGCCTCGAGCAGGTTGTCGATGCCGATACCCGGCTTGGCGGCCACGTCGACGAACATCGTGTCGCCCTGGTAGTCCTCGGCGAGCAGGCCGTAGTCGGCGAGCTGCTGACGGACCTTCTCCGGGTTGGCGTCCGGCTTGTCCACCTTGTTGACCGCCACGACGATCGGCACCTCAGCGGCCTTGGCGTGGTTCAACGCCTCGACCGTCTGCGGCATCACGCCGTCGTCCGCCGCCACCACGAGGATGACGATGTCGGTCACCTGGGCACCACGGGCACGCATGGCGGTGAACGCCTCGTGACCCGGGGTGTCGATGAAGGTGATCGCGCGGTCCTCGCCCTGGTGCGGCACGACGACCTGGTAGGCGCCGATGTGCTGGGTGATGCCACCCGCCTCGCCGGCGACCACGTTGGTCTTGCGGATCGCGTCGAGCAGCTTCGTCTTACCGTGGTCGACGTGACCCATGACGGTCACCACCGGCGGCCGGGTGACCAGCCGGTCCTCCGCCACCTCGGCGTCGAGGTCGATGTTGAACTGCGCGAGCAGCTCACGGTCCTCGTCCTCGGGGCTGACGATCTTCACGTCGAAGCCGAGGTGCTCACCGAGCAGCAGCAGCGTGTCGTCGGAGACGGACTGCGTCGCCGTGACCATCTCACCCAGGTTGAACATCTCCTGGACGAGCGAGCCCGGGTTGGCGTTGATCTTGTCGGCGAAGTCGGAGAGCGACGCGCCGCGGGAGAGCCGGATCTCCTGGCCGTTACCGCGGGGAGCGCCAGAGCTCATCTGCGGAGCGGACAGGTTGTCGAACTCTTGACGCCGCTGCTTCTTCGACTTGCGGCCACGCGTCGGCCGGCCGCCGGGACGCCCGAAGGCACCCGCCGCACCGCCGCCGCGACCGCGGCCACCGGCACCACCCGGACGACCCGGGGCGCCGGCACCGACCGGACCGCCACCGCCGCCACCGGGACGGAAGCCACCGCCGCCGCCACCGCCGCCACCGGGACGGAAGCCACCGCCGCCGCCACCGCCGCCACCGGGACGGAAGCCGCCACCGCCACCGCCGCCGCCACCGGGGCCGCCGCGGTAACCGCCGCCGCCACCACCGGGACCGCCACGACCGCCGCCGGGACCGCCGGGACGACCGGTGCCGGCACCGGGACCGCCGGGACGACCCGGACGCTGCGCCGGCATCGACGCGGGACTGGGCCGCGGCGGCATCGAGGCAGGGCTGGGCCGCGGCGGCATGCCGGGCTGGTTCGGACGCGGCATCGAGGACGGCGAGGGCCGCGCAGCGGCACCGCCGGAGACACCGAACGGGTTGTTACCCGGACCACGGGCGGGCGGGCGCGGAGCACCGCCGGCCGGGCCGGGACGCGGGCCACCGGGAGCACCCGGGCCGGCACCGCGACCCGCAGCCGGGGAACCCGGGCGGGGCGGGACACTGCCGGGGCCGGGACGCGGGCCACGCGGGGCGCCGCCGTCCGCCGGGCCCTGCTGCCGGCGCTGCTCGGCATCGCGGGTCCGGGCGGCCTGTGCGGCCTGCGCCGCCTTGACGGCGGCCTCCTGCTCGGCCTTCAGCGCCGAGGCGCGCGCCTCGGCGGCCGCCACCTCGATGTCGTGGGCGCTGGCCGGCTTGGCGACCGGACCTGGCGTCGGACCCGGGCGACCGGGCGTCGACGGCTTCGGCCGGGCGAACTGGCCGGGCGAGGGAGCAGGGGAAGTAGGAGCGTTACTGGACACGCCCTGCGGCGGTCCGGGACGACGCGGCGGCTGCGGCCGCCCCATCGGGGGTCCCGGGCGCGGGGGCGTAGCGGTGCTCGAGCCGACGGGGCCGGCGGGAGCACTCGATGCCGGAGCGCTGGGGGCCGACGAAACGGCTCCACCCTGCTCCAGGGCACCACGAAGCCGCCGGGCCACCGGGGCCTCGACGGTGCTCGATGCGGACTTGACGAACTCGCCCATTTCTTTCAACTTGGCGAGCACGGTCTTGCTGTCGACCCCGAGCTCTTTGGCGAGCTCGTGAACGCGGGCCTTGCCTGGCACTGCACTCCTCACTTCGAGGTCGTGCGAGCGCACCCGCACAGACCTCACTCGTGCACTAGAAGCCTGGTCATTTCAGGGACTTCATCGTGTGCTCATCTGGGTCGTCCTACCTTGCTGGGTCGTGACGGAACGAGGACGCTCCGTCATCGGTGGATTCGGACGGCACGGAGACCGTACGAATGTGCTCGGCTAGCAGGCCAGTGTCAGCAACACCAGTGAGACGCAACGCACGCCCGAAGGCGCGACGTCTCTCTGCCTGCGCTAAGCAAGCCGGATCGGGATGCAAATGTGCTCCCCGGCCCGGCAGTCGGCGGCGCGGATCGGGCAGAAGCCGGAGGTCTCCCCCGGATCCGGCCGCGACGAACCGCAGCAATGAAGCGGCCGGCGCGCGGTTGCGGCAGCCGACGCAGGTTCGCGTCGGGCCGGCCGATGGCAAGTCTACCCCTCGATCGTGCCGGACGCGTATCCGGTCAGTTCCCCGCCTCGGCCGCATCACGGTCCGAGACGCCGGCCGGTTCGTTGTCCGGACGGATGTCGATGCGCCAGCCGGTCAGCCGGGCCGCCAACCGGGCGTTCTGTCCCTCCCGGCCGATCGCCAGCGACAGCTGGAAGTCCGGGACGGTGACCCGGGCCGTACGGCTGGCCGCGTCCACCACCTCGACCCGCAGGGCCTTGGCCGGAGAGAGCGCGTTGCCGACGAACTGGGCCGGGTCGTCCGACCAGTCGATGATGTCGATCTTCTCGCCGTGCAGCTCGCTCATCACGGCACGGACCCGCTGACCCATCGGACCGATGCACGCACCCTTGGCGTTCACGCCCGGAACGGTCGATCGCACCGCGATCTTGGTCCGGTGACCTGCCTCACGTGCGATCGCGGCGATCTCCACGGTCCCGTCCGCGATCTCCGGCACCTCGAGGGCGAAGAGTTTCTTCACCAGGGCGGGGTGCGAGCGGGACAGGGTGATCTGCGGGCCGCGGAAGCCCTTGGCCACGTGCACCACGATGCAGCGGATCCGGGAGCCGTGGTCGTACGCCTCCCCGGGCACCTGCTCGGACTGCGGCAGGACCGCCTCCAGCTTGCCCAGGTCGACGGTGACGATGCCCTTCTCGGCCCGGGCCGCGTCCGCCTGCACCACACCGGTGACCAGGTCGCCGTCGCGCCCCGCGTACTCACCGAAGTGCTGCTCGTCGGTGGCCTCCCGCAGCCGCTGCAGGATCACCTGCTTGGCGGTCATCGCCGCGATCCGGCCGAAGTCGTGCGGGGTGTCGTCCCACTCCCGCACCACGGTGCCGTCCGCGTCCAGCTCCTGGGCCAGCACCGAGGCCACCCCGGTCTTGCGGTCGATCTCCACCCGGGCGTGGCTCTCCGCGCCCTCGGTGTGCCGGTACGCCGTGAGCAGCGCGGTCTCGATGGCCGCCAGAATGGTCTCGAACGGGATCTCCCGCTCGCGCTCCAGGGCGCGCAGCGCCGCGAGGTCGATGTTCATTCCTCGCCCTCCCCTTCGTTGTCGTCTTCATCTTCGTCGTCGCCGAAATCGGCCTCGTCCATGCGCTTGAACTCGATCTGGACCTTGCCCGGTCCGAGCTCCGCAAATCCGATCGCCCGGGTCGCGCCGTCCACGTCGAGCACCACGCCGGTGTCGTCGGTGGAGACCACCCGGCCGGTCACGCCGTTCACCGCGACCAGGCGGCCGGTGTTGCGCCGCCAGTGCCGTGGCTCGGTCAGCGGCCGGTCGATGCCGGGCGAGCCGACCTCCAGCTGATACTCCCCGTTCAGCAGATCGCCGCCGCTCTCCTCGGCGGCGTCGAGCGCTGCGGAGATCTCGCGGGAGACGATCGCCACGTCGTCCAGGCTGATCCCGCCGTCGGTGTCGACCAGGACCCGCACCACGTGCCGGCGCCCGGCCCGGGAGAGGGTCAGATCCTCCAGGTCGTAACCGGCTCCGGCGACCACCGGCTCGACCACGGCACGGACCCGCGCCTTGGCGGCGGTCAGGTCGATCCGCGGGGCGGCGGGAGTGCGGGGCTCCGGCTCCGGCCGGGAACGGCGGCCACCGGGACGGCCGCCGGGCCGGGCCCCGGCGCGACCACGCTGCGTCATCGGGCTCGACCTCTCGCTAGCTTGTGCTGGCAACGACTATATGCCGCCGGGCAGTTCGCGGCCCCGCGGCTGACGCTGAGCGTAACGCGCCGACCGGCCGGCCGGAGAGCCGCCGCACCGATTCCACCCTCACCCGCAGGTCAAGGGCCCGGACCGGTGGAAACCGAACGGATGGTGTTGACTGGCGCGGTGGTGATGCGAGCGGGAGGACACACACGCCGCCGGGTGCTGGCCGGGACGGGCACGGTCCTGGGCGCCGGGGTGCTGGCCAGCTGTGGGCTCTTCGACGACGAGCCGGAGCCCGCGCCGGCGCCGGATCCCCTGCAACCGCTGCTGGACGAGGCTCTGGCGCTGGCCGCGGCGTACGACCGGGCGATCGCCGCGCAGCCGGCCCTGAGCGCCCGGCTGGCCCCGCTGGCCGAGGACCACCGGGCGCACGCCGCCGAGCTGGCCGAGCTGATCGGCGCGATGCTGCCCTCCGCCGCGGCGGGACCGTCCTCGTCGGCCTCGGCGACCGACGGCGACAGCACCGCTGACCTGCGTGCGGCCGAGCAGGCGGCACAGAAGACGGCGGTGGCGGCGTGCCAGACGGCGCCGAGGGAACGGGCCGCGCTGGTCGGGTCGATCGCCGCCTGCCGGGCCACCCACGCCGAGTCGCTGAGAGGATCGTGATGGAGGAGTTGGCCGGCGCGCTCGCTGCCGAGGAGGCGGCGATCTACGCGTACGGGTTGGTCGGTGTGCACCTGGCCGAGGCCGAGCAGGACCGGGCCCGGACCGCCGAGCAGCAGCACCGGGTGCGCCGCGACGAGCTGGTCGACCGCCTCGACGAGTTGCAGGCGAGCACCGCGCCGGCGCCGGCCGGTTATCAGCTGCCGTTCGAGGTGACCGACCGCGAGTCCGCGCTGAAGCTGGCTGTGCACGTCGAGGACGGGGTCGCGCAGGCCTGGCGGGTGGTGCTGCCGGTTACCGAGGGTACGGAGCGTATCGACGCATTGTCGGCTTTGACCGAGTCGGCAGTTCGCGCAACCCGCTGGCGGCGAATCGCCGGGATGACCCCGCTGACCATGGCGTTTCCCGGTCGTCCCAGCTGAAAGACAGACTTATCGCTGCCGATCGACGCTTCCTCGGATACCGGTTTGGCAGAGAATGAACGGGTGATCGACGAGCCCGACGCCACCACACCACGCGGGTCGCTCGCGATCCGGCTCCGCGACGTCATCCAGACCCGATGGGCGGCCGACGTCCAGGCCATCGGGGTCCGTGGATCGGTCGCCCACGGCGACGACACCGACAGCAGCGACGTCAACCTGGTGGTGGTGACGTACCGGCCGAAGACCGGTCCGAAGCCGACGCTGCGCAAGGTCGACGGCACCCCGGTCGAGCTGCAGGTGGTGACCGGCGAGGACGGCCTCGGGCAGGCCCGGGTGATGACGCCCCGCTGGCCGCTGCAGGCCGACGGGTTCATCACGACGTACCCGTTGTACGACCCGAAGGACTGGTTCACCGACCAGCGGGAGGCGCACCTCACGCTGCTCGCCGAGGCCCGGCCGGTCGAGTTCAGCCAGCTGGCCCGGCACAACTGGGCGATCGCCAACGGCGCGCACGCCCGGGCCGTCCGGCTCGCGCAGTGGTACGACACCGACGCCGCCCTGATCCTGATGGCCGAGGCCCGGCTGCACGCCGCCCTGGTCGCCGGCCTGCTGACCCGCACCTACTTCCGCAACGCGGCCGACGCGGTGAAACGGACCGGAGTGGCCGCGGCCGACATGCAGGAGATCGGCGCGATCCTGAAATACCAGGCCGAGGAGCTGACCGCCCGGGGCCGCCCGGTGGACGGCACCCTGGGCGCGCTGTTCGACTGAGCCCTACGGCAGGGTCAGGATCTCGTAGCCGTCGTCGGTCACCACGAGGGTGTGCTCGAACTGGGCGGTCCACTTACGGTCCTTCGTGACGACCGTCCAGCCGTCCTTCCAGATCTCGTACTCGTGGGTGCCGAGAGTGATCATCGGCTCGATGGTGAACGTCATGCCCGGCTCCATGACGGTGTCCAGCCGCGGGTTGTCGTAATGCGGCACGTACAGACCGGAGTGGAAGGTCTCGCCGATGCCGTGGCCGGTGAAGTCGCGGACCACGCCGTAGCCGAAGCGCCGTGCGTACGCCTCGATGACCCGGCCGATCGCGTTGAGCGGCCGGCCCGGGGCGACCGCGCGGATGCCCCGCATCATCGCCTCGTGGGTCCGCTCGACCAGCAGGCGGGCCTCCTCGCTCACCTCGCCCACGCAGAAGGTGGCGTCGGTGTCGCCGTGCACGCCGTTCAGGTACGCCGTCACGTCGACGTTGATGATGTCGCCGTCCTCCAGCACCGTGGAGTCCGGGATGCCGTGACAGATCACCTCGTTGAGCGACGTACAGCAGGATTTCGGGAAGCCCTTGTAGCCGAGCGTCGACGGGTACGCCCCGTGGTCGAGCAGGAACTCGTGCACCACCCGGTCGATCTCGTCGGTCGTCACGCCCGGCTTGCAGTGCTCACCGGCCAGCTGGGTGGCCTGCGCCGCGAGCCGCCCGGCGATCCGCATCTTCTCGATCGTCTCGGGTGTCTGCACGTGCGATCCGCGCCACTCGCGTGGGCGTTTCTTGCCCACGTACTCAGGGCGGACGATCTTCGCCGGGACCGATCGCCAGGGCGACTGCTTTCCCGGCACCAGTGGTGCACGTACGGTCATGAACACAGCCTATCCGCCTGCCGACGCCATCCTTGCCGCCCTGTGGGCGCTGTGGAATCGTGAGTCCGTGGATCAAGAGGACCCGAACTTCTCGGCGACCGGGGATCTCGCCGACGGGCGTGTCACCGTGACGGTGAGCGGTGAGGTCGACATGGCGTCGGCCGAGGCGCTGTACCGGGCTGCCACTCCCGACCGGGCCGAGGCGGCCACGCTCGACCTGCGCGCCGTGACGTTCTTCGACTCGGCCGCGATCCACACGCTGATCCGGCTGGCCGAGCGCTACCCGGGAGCTCTCGAGGTCGTCCCGTCCGACCGGGTCCGCCGGATCCTGGAGATCTCCGGGCTGGGCCAGCAGGCCTGGCTCAGGCCGGCCTGACCGCCGCGCCCAGGGGCCGGCGCAGAGTCACCGCGGTGCCCTCCGGGGAGCGGTGCACGGACAGCTCGGTGAGCGCCCCGATCAGCGCCAGCCCGCGGCCGCGGAAGCCGGCCTCGGTGGCCGGGCGCCAGTGGCCGGTGTCGCGGACCGTGACCAGCACCGCCTCGTCGGAGATCGACGCCTCGACGGTGATCACCGGCTGGGCCGGGTCGACCGGATGCTCGATGGCGTTCGCCGCCGCCTCGGAGACCGCCACCACCAGGTCGAAAGCGTCCTCCTCGGCGACGCCGTAGGCGGCCAGGAAGTCCTCGAGCCGGCGGCGCAGCACGGTCAGCCGGCCGGGCTCGGCGGGCAGCCGCAACAGGAACTCGCGCGGCTCGGTCACCTCGAGCGCGATCAGCGCGATGTCGTCGCGCCGGGTGGCCCGGGTCGCCTTCGCCAGCAGCGAGTCCAGCAGGTCCTCGACGTGCTCGGTGGGCTTGGCGGCGTCCAGGGTCAGCTCGGCGAGCCCGTTGTCGATGCCCTGCCGCCGGTCCTCGATCAGGCCGTCGGTGTAGAGCAGCAGCCGGCTGTCGGCGGACAGGAACGTCTCGCGGGTCGGGTACTCCACGTCGCCGAGCGCCCCGATCGGCGGGCCCAGCGCCGGGCCGTACAGGAAGGTGCCCTGCCGGCCGCGGTCGATCAGGATCGGTGAGGGGTGGCCGGCCGACGAATACCGCAGCCGTCTGGTGCGCGGGTCGAAGGCGACACAGAGGACGGTCGCGAACTGCCGCCGGCCGAGCGTGTCCACCAGCCGGTTCAGCCGGGACAGCGCGACGCCGCAGTCGAAGCCCTCCAGCACGTACGCCCGCAGCGCGTTGCGCAACTGGCCCATGCCGGCGGCCGCCTGCACGCCCTTGCCGACCACATCGCCGATCACCAGGAACAACTCGTCGTCGGGACCGGCGATCGCGTCGTACCAGTCGCCGCCGACCCGGGCCTCGTTGCTGCCCGGCACGTACCGGCTGGCCACGGTGGCGCCGGGCACTCGCGGCAGCGAGTGCGGCAGCAGGCTGTGCTGCAGCGTGGTGGCGATCCGGTGCTCGGTCTCGTAGAGGCGGGCGTTGGCCAGCCGCAGACCGACGAGCCGGGCCAGCTGGGTGAGCACCGCCGGGTCGGCCGGCGCGCCGCGGCCGTGCCAGACCCGCAGCTCGCCGAGAGGCGGTCCGGCGGTGTCCGGGAGCGGGAGCACCATGTCCGGCTCGGCGGAGGCGGGAGCGCCGCCGTCCCGCTCGGCCCGGGCCTCCGGCACGGTCAGCACCACCCGCCCGGCCGAGGTCATGGCGAGCACGTGCCGGGCCGCGACGTCGAGCACCTCGGCGGTGGTCGGCACGGTGTTCACGGCCACCGCCGCGTCGACCACGCCGCGGAGCCGGCTGACGATGTCCCGGCGCAGTTTGCCCAGCTCCAGGTTGGCCCGGACCCGGGCCACCAACTCCCGGGTGGAGAACGGTTTGACCAGGTAGTCGTCGGCGCCGGCGGCAAGTCCGGCGACCGCCGACTCCTCGCCGGCCCGGGCGGAGAGCACCACGATCGGAACATCCCGGGTACGCCCGTCCGCCCGCAACGCCGTGATCAGCCCGAACCCGTCCAGCCGCGGCATCATCACATCGGTCAGCACCAGGTCGAACGCGTGCTCACGGGCCTGCTCCAGAGCGGCCGCGCCGTCCACCGCGGTGACCACCTCCCAATGCGGGCTGAGCAGCCGGGAGACGTGTTCGCGCAGGTCGGCGTTGTCGTCGGCGAGCAGGATCCGGCCGCCGGCCCGGTCCCCGACCGGCTCCGGCAGGACCGGCCCGTCACCCGCCCACCAGGTGGCCTCGTCGACCCAGAGGCGGGGCTCGGCCGACTCGGCGGCCACCGGGTCGTCGGTGATCCGATCGGCCGGCAGGTGGGCCGTGCCGAACGGGATCCGGACGGTGAACTCGCTGCCCCGGCCCGCCTCGCTGTGCACCCCGACCGAGCCGCCGTGCAGTTCGGCGAGCTCGCGGACCAGCGCCAAGCCGATGCCGGTGCCCTCGTGACTGCGCGACCAGGTCCCGGTGACCCGGTGGAAGCGGTCGAAGAGCAGCGCCTGCTCGCGTTCCGGGATGCCGACGCCGGTGTCGCGTACCGAGAGGACGGCGTGCCCGTTCGCGGACCGGACCCGGACCTCGACGACGCCGTCGCGGGTGAACTTGACGGCGTTGGAGAGCAGGTTGAAGACGATCTTCTCCCAGAGCTCGTGGTCCACGTAGACCGGCTCGCTCAGCGATGGCGCGTCGACGGTGAGCTCCAGGCCGGCCCGCTCGGCGGCGGGCCGGAACGTGCCGGCCAGCCGTGCGGTGTGGCCGGCCAGATCGGTCGGCCGGTACACGGCCCGCATCCGGCCGGACTCCATCCGCGAGAAGTCCAGCACCGTGTTGACGAGTTTGAGCAGGCGCAGGGCGTTGCGGTGGACCGGGCGCAGGCGGTCGCGGACCGGGTCGGCGGACGCCGGGTCCTCGATCAGGTCCTCCAGCGGGCCGAGGATCAGGGTCAGCGGGGTACGGAACTCGTGGCTGACGTTCGAGAAGAAGTTGGTCTTCGCCTGGTCCAGGGCGGCCAAGTCCGCAGCCCGTTTGCGCTCCTGCTCGTACGCCCGCGCGTTCGCCACCGCCCGGGAGATCTGCGCCGCGGCCAGCTCGAGGAAGTCGCGGTAGTCGCCCTCCAGCGCGAGGAACCGGCTCACCCCGAGAACCAGCGCGCCGGCCGTGTCGATCGGCAGCACCAGGGCCTCGTCGGCGGCGGGCTCGGCCGGCTCGGCCACCAGCTCGCGCAGGGCCACCCGGCCGGGCTTGCCACTGTCGATCACGGCGCGGATCACCGGGTGCGGCGCGGGCTCGTCCATCAGAAGGGCGGCATACGGTACGTCCTTCGCGTTCTCCGCCAGCACCGCCGCCACCTCGGCGACCAGTGCGACCGGATCCGGCGAGTCGGCCAGCCGGCGGCCGAGGGCGCTGAGCGTACGCACCCGGCGCTCGCTGAGCACCCGGCCGGTGGTGTCGGTGACGATGCAGAAAACCCCGGCTGCCCGGCCGGTCCCGTCCCGGATCGGGTCGTACGAGATGTCGAAGTACGCCTCCTCCAGGAACCCGTGCCGTTCCAGCAGGAACGGGTGATCGGGCGCGTAGTACGACCGGTCGGTGGTGAGCACCCCGTCGAACAGCTCACGCAGCAGATCCCAGGTCTCCGCCCACAGCTCACGGCCCGGCCGGCCGAGATGGGCGGGATGCTTGCCACCGAGCGCCGCGATGTAGGCGTCGTTGTAGAGCGCCGTGTACTCCGGACCCCAGAAGATGATGATCTGCGCGCGGGACGCCAGCATCGTGACGACCGCCTCGACCAGCTCGGCCGGCCACGTCGAGGGATCACCCAGCGGTGAGGTGGACCAGTCCAGGGCGGACATCCGCCCACCCATCTCGCCGCCACGCTCGAAGGCGATGCGCAGCCGGCTCGGCAGGGCACCCATCACGGTGGCACGTTAGCACCGCGAAACGGACCACAGCGGAAATGAATCGGCGCGGATCTTGGTCAGGCGGCCATCGTCCTGGCACGGCTGGCCGCCTCGGCCAGTGCGGCGAAGCACCGCAGATCCGCGGTCCGCTCCGGATGCCACTGCACGCCGAGCGCGAAGGTCCGCCCGGGATGCTCGATGATCTCGATGACCTGGTCGTCCGGGCACCATCCGACCGGTACGAACTCACCCGGGTCGGCGACCGCCTGGTGGTGGAACGAATTGACCGTGAGGCTGCGGCCGAAGTACCCGTGCGCCCGGCTCCGCTCCTCGACCACCACGTCGTGCCGGCCGTAGTCGGAGGCGTCGGCGGCGAGCGGGTCGGTGCCGGTGGCGGCCCGGTGCCGCTCGTGACCGACCAGGTCGGGCAGGTGCTGGTGCAGGGAGCCGCCGGTCGCCACGGCCATCACCTGCATGCCCCGGCAGACGCCCAGGGTCGGCAGATCGGCGTCGAGCGCGGCACGCATCAGCATCAGCTCGGCGGTGTCCCGCTCCTTGTCCGGCTCGGTCGCCGGATGCCGCGCCGCACCGTAGTTGGCCGGGTCGACGTCGCCGCCACCGGTGAAGAGCACCCCGTCCAGCGACTCCAGGACGTCGACGCCGGGCTCGTCCGGCGTGATCAGCACAGCCCGCCCGCCGGTGGCGTGTACCGCCTTCACGTAGGTCATCGGCAGCACGCCGGCCATCAGATCGTGGTGGCCGTACTTCACGTGTTCGGCATAGGCGGTGAGGCCGATCAGCGGTCTGCGCATTGCGGTGGAACTCTCCTCAAACTCCGGCTGCCGCCTCGACCAGGGCACCGAAGAGCCGATGGTCCCGGCCCACCTCGGGATGCCACTGGACGCCGAGCACGAACCGGCGGTCCGGATGCTCGACCGCTTCCGGGAGGCCGTCCACGGCCCGCCCGGTGACGGTCAGCGAGCCGGGGTCGGCAACGCCCTGGTGGTGGAAGCAGTTGATGGTGGCGTCCGGGCCCAGCAGACCGGCGATCCGGCTGCCCGGCTCGAACGTCGCGAACAGTTCGCTGTACACGCCCGGGGCGATGCGGTGCTTCTCGTGGCCGAGCACGTCCGGCAGGTGCTGGTGCAGCGTTCCGCCGGCGGCCACCGCCAGCAGTTGCATGCCCCGGCACACGCCCAGGACCGGCAGGTCGCGGTCCAGCGCCGCGCGGAGCAGCACCAGCTCGGCCGCGTCCCGCTCGGGCTGAGCCACGGTGAGCGGCTCGGCCGCGGCGCCGTACAGCGCCGGGTCGAGGTCGGGGCCGCCGGCCAGGAGCAGGCCGTCCAGCCGCTCCAGCACGTCGGCGTCCCGCTCGTCCGGGGGCAGCAGAACGGCGCGGCCACCGGCCAGCCGGACCGCCTCGACGTAGTCGTGCGGCACCAGCGCGGTCGGCAGGTCGCGCCAGACCCCCCAGGTCGCGGGCAAGACGTATGTCGTTATGCCGATGATCGGACGCATCGCACCACCGTAGTCACAGGCGCGCGGCGCCGGAGAACCGGCGCCGCGTGACGGGCCCTTCTGTCCCACCCACACGGGGATCAGACCCGTGCCGGCGGGGATTCGACCCCCTACACCTAGTTGAGCTGGGCGTATAAAGGTCCCTTCCCACGGTAGCCGGTGTTGAAACATCACAGCGGAGTTACGTACGCCCCCGTGATGCCACCGTCGACGACGAACTGCGAAGCGGTCATGAACGAGGCGTCGTCGCTCGCCAGGAAGGCCACCGCTGCGGCGATCTCCGCCGGCTCGGCGAACCGGCCCATCGGCACGTGGACCAGCCGGCGGGCGGCCCGTTCCGGGTCCTTGGCGAAGAGGTCCATCAGCAGCGGGGTGGCCACCGGCCCGGGGCAGAGCGCGTTGATCCGGATGCCCTCGCGGGCGAACTGGACGCCCAGCTCCCGGGTCATCGCGAGCACCCCGCCCTTGCTGGCGGTGTACGCGATCTGTGACGTGGCCGCGCCGAGCAGGGCGACGAACGACGCGGTGTTGATGATCGAGCCCTTGCCCTGCCGCTGCATGTGCGGGATCGCGTACTTGCAGCAGTAGAAGACCGAGGTCGTATTGATCTTCAGAACGCGTTCCCAGGCGTCGATCCCGGTGACCAGGATCGAGTCGTCGTCGGGCGGCGAGATGCCGGCGTTGTTGAACGCGATGTCCAGCCGGCCGTGCCGTTGCACGACGCCGTCGAAGAGCGCCCTGACCTGCTCCTCGTCACTGACATCGCAGGCCACGAACTCGCCGCCGACCTCCTCGGCGATCGCCTTGCCGGACTTGTCGGAGATATCGACGCAGACGACGAAGGCTCCTTCGGCGGCGAACCGCCGCGCGGTGGCCAGCCCGATCCCGCTGCCGGCGCCGGTGATGACAGCGACCCGGTCCTGTAAACGCTCCACCTAATCCCCCATCGAAAAGAACACGTTCTTCACATCGGTGAACGACAGCAACGCGTCCGGTCCCAGCTCACGGCCCAGACCGGATTGCTTCATGCCGCCGAACGGCGTCCAGTAGCGAACCGAGGAGTTGCTGTTCACGCTGAGCGCCCCGGTCTCCACCGCCCGGGAGACCCGCAGCGCCCGGCCCACGTCCCGGGTCCAGAGCGAGCCGGACAACCCGTATTCGGTGTCGTTGGCCAGCCGGATGGCGTCGGCCTCGTCCCGGAACGGCAGCACCGACACGACCGGGCCGAAGATCTCCTCCCGCCAGTGCCGGTCGGCGGCCGAGTGGGCGAGCAGCACGGTCGGCGGGAACCACCAGCCCCGGTCGGACGGCGCCGAGCCCCGGAACGCCACGTCGGCGTCGTCGACATAGGACGCCACCGCACGACGCTGACCGGAGGAGATCAGCGGCCCCATCTCCGACATCTCATCGGAAGGGTCCAGTACCCGGAAATCCCGGACAGCGGGCTCGAGCAGCGAGAGGAACTTGTCGTACACCGACGCCTCGACCAGCAACCGGGAGCGCGCGCAACAGTCCTGACCGGCGTTGTCGAAGACCGCGCCCGGCGCGGCGGCAGCCGCGGCCGACAGGTCGGCGTCCGCGAAGACGATGTTGGCGCTCTTCCCGCCCAGCTCGAGCGTCACCCGTTTCACCTGGTCGGCGCAGCCGACCATGATCGACTTGCCGACCTCGGTGGAACCGGTGAAGCAGATCTTGCGGACCGCCGGATGGGTCACGAACCGCTGCCCGACGATGCTCCCCTTGCCGGGCAGCACCTGGAGGACGTGCTCCGGGAACCCGGCCTCCAGAGCCAGTTCGCCCAGGCGGATCGCGGTCAGCGGGGTCAGCTCGGCGGGCTTCAGCACGACGGTGTTGCCGGCCGCCAGCGCCGGGGCGAAACCCCAGCCGGCGATCGGCATCGGGAAGTTCCACGGCACGATGATCCCGACCACGCCGAGCGGCTCGTGGAACGTCACGTCCATCCCGCCGGGCACCGGGATCTGCCGGCCGATCAGCCGCTCCGGGGCGCCCGCGTAGTAGTTCAGGACGTCCCGGACGTTGCCCGCCTCCCAGCGCGCGTTGCCGATGGTGTGGCCCGCGTTGCGTACCTCCAGCTGCGCGAGCTCCTCCAGATGCTCGTCCACCACCGCCGCGAATCGGCGCAGCAGCCGCGCCCGGTCCCCGGGCGCCACCTGGCGCCAGGTGGCGAAGGCTTGCGACGCACGCTCGATCGCCGCATCGGTCTCTTCCAAACCCAGCGACGGTACGGTCGTGAGCACATCCCCGGTGGCCGGGTTGAGCACGTCAGTCACGCCTTGATCATCCTCTCCGGTGTGCGAGTTCGTCGGCGCGTTCTTCCACACACCTAGAGGCGCTCGAATCCGCGCCGCAGCTCCCAGTCGGTGACCGCCGCGTCGTAGGCGGCCAGTTCGACCCGGGCCATGTTGGCGTAGTGCGCGACCACGTCCGACCCGAACGCGGCCTCCGCCACCCCGCTGCCGGCCCACAGATCGGCCGCGTCGCGCAGCGTGCCCGGCACCCGCTCGGCGGCCTCGTCCTGGTACGCGTTACCGACGAACTCGTCCTCCAGAGTCAGGTCGTTCTCGATCCCGTGCAGCGCGCCGGCGATCAGGGCGGCGATAGCCAGGTACGGGTTCACGTCGCCGCCCGGCACCCGGTTCTCCACCCGCATCCCCTGCCCGTGCCCGGCGATCCGCAGCGCGCAGGTCCGGTTGTCCACGCCCCAGCGCAGCGCGGTCGGCGCGAACGACCCCGGCTGGTACCGCTTGTACGAGTTGATGTTCGGCGCGAAGAGCAGGCTGAACTCGCGCATCGTGGCGAGCAGCCCGGCCAGGACCCGCTGCCCGGTGTCGCTGAGGTGGGCCGGCCCGTCGCCGAGCATCGCCGACTTCCCGTCCCGTCCGCGCAGCGAGAAGTGGATGTGGCAGGAGTTGCCCTCGCGGTCGTTCGGCTTGGCCATGAAGGTCAGCGACATGCCCTCCTGGGCGGCGATCTCCTTCGCGCCGTTCTTGTAGATCACGTGGTGGTCGGCGGCGGTGAGCGCGTCCGCGTACCGGAAAGCGATCTCGTGCTGACCGAAATTGCACTCGCCCTTGGCGCTCTCCGGCACCAGGCCCGCGCCGTACATCTCGTTGCGGATCCGGCGCAGCAACGGCTCCACCCGGGAGGTGCCCAGGATCGAATAGTCCACGTTGTACTGGTTGGCCGGCACCAGGTCGCGGTAGCCCTTGGTGAAGGCGTGCTCGTAGCTGTCCCGGTAGAGGACGAACTCCAGCTCGGTGCCCGCGTACGCGGTCAGACCGTGCGCCGCCAGCCGCTCGAGCTGACGGCGCAGGATCTGCCGCGGGGAGGGTGGCACCGGCCGGCCCGACGTGTCGGTGAGGTCGGCCAGGACCATCGCCGTGCCGGGCAGCCACGGGACGCGGCGCAGCGTGGCGAAGTCCGGCCGCATCACGAAGTCGCCGTAACCGGTGGACCAGGAGGACATCTCGTACCCGTCGACGGTGTTCATGTCGACGTCGACCGCGAGCAGGTAGTTGCACCCCTCGCTGCCGCCGGACACCACCTCGTCCAGGAAGTACCGTCCGTGCAGTCGTTTGCCCTGGAGACGGCCCTGCATGTCGGTCAGTGCCAGCAGCACCGTGTCGATGCTGCCGTTGTCGACGGAGACGTCGAGTTCCTCAAGGTCCATGAATCCCAGTCCTATCAGTCGTTGCCGGACGGCATGGTCTGCTCGCCGTGCGCGGCCTTCTCGATCAGGTTCTGCTTCGGCCCGGTGAACCACTTCCGTGCGCTCGCGAACCACCAGATCGCGGCCGCGCCGACCACCACGACCACGGCGACGATCGTGTAGTTGAGGGTCTTCCACTCGAACGGATACCAGGTCGGCAGGACGAAGAGCACGCAGATGATCCCTACCCAGACGATCGCGATCCAGCCGATCGGGGCGCTCCATCTTCCGAGATTCCAGGGACCGGGTACGAAGTCCGGGTTCAGACGGCGCAGCAGAACCGGGCCGACGTACGCGATGTAGAGCCCGATCACCGCGATCGAGGTGGCCGCGGCGTAGGCGGTGGTGTTCCACAGCGACGGCAGCACCAGCAGGGTGGAGAGCGTCACGCAGAGCCAGATCGAGTTGGTCGGCGTACCGGTCCGGGTGTTGACCTTCTTCCAGATTCGCGAACCGGGGATCGCGTCGTCGCGGGCGAAGGCGTAGGACATCCGGGAGTTGGCGGTGACCGAGGCCATGCCGCAGAACCACTGCGCGACCATGCAGATGAGCAGCAGGAACGTGCCGGTGTCGTGGCCGACCGCGTCGATGAAGATCTGCGCCGGGGGCAGGCCGAGATCGGTGGCGAGCTGCGCGTCGTAGTCCTGGATGGACCAGGTGATCGCGAAGAGCAGCACGAAACCGGCGATCACCGACACCACCACGGACATCACGATGCCCCGCGGCGCGGCCCGGGCGGCGTCGTGCGTCTCCTCCGCGACGTGCGCCGAGGCGTCGTAGCCGGTGTACGTGTACTGCGCCATGAGCAGGCCGATGAGGACGGCGTAGACACTCGCCCCGGCGAAGGTGAAGCCGGTCTCGTTGCGCACCTCGAAGAAGACCTCGGAGATCGGCTTGTGCTGGTCCGGGATGATCGCCAGCGCGCCGACGATCACCGCGACGCCGACCAGGTGCCACCAGGCGCTGATGTCGGAGAGGACCCGGACCAGGTTCACGCCGAAGGTGTTGAGCAGGCCGTGCACCACGATGATGACTAGGAAGATCAGGAACGTCCGGCCGGCGGTCACCTCCATGTCGAAGGTGAGGCTGAGGAACGCCGACGTGGTGATGGCGGCGCCGAAGTCGATCGCGGCGGTCACCGCGACCTCACCGAGGAAGTTGAACCAGCCGATGAACCAGGCCCATGCGGCCTTGTTCCGTTTCGCCAGCGCGGCGGCCCACCAGTACAGCGCGCCCGCGGTCGGGTAGGCCGAGCAGACCTCGGCCATGGCCAGGGCCACGAAGGTCACCATGATGCCGACGAACAGCCAGCCCAGGGTGATCGCCATCGGCCCGCCGGCGTTCATGGCGATCCCGTACGAGGTGATCGCACCGGCCAGGATGGAGATGATCGAGAAGGAGACGGCGAAATTGGAGAAGCCGGACAGCCGGCGGTGAAGTTCTTGTTTGTAACCGAGCTGGGCGAGTCGTTCTTCGTCGGTAGTGGAGGCGATGCCTGGATCAGCGCTCATCTGAGTGCTCCCTTGCCCGCAGGGTTGTGACCTGAGCCACGCGATGCCGTGATGATCGCCCCGCGTTGTTACAGGCGTCAATGACGGTGGGTTAATTGCGTTGCCCGGCCCCGGGCCCGGTGCGAGCCTGAAGTCAGGCCAGGGCTGCTCGGACAGCCCTCCCGCGGCGGCGCGGGGTGCGGTCACCTCTCTCTCCCGCGCGCAAGCGCCCGCCCCGCGCCGCCGCACCCAAGACATCGATGAACGAGAACGTTTCCGCAGCTAGTCAGACCTTTCGCGGAAAAAATCTACAGCGGCGACACTAGAAATCGGGCTCGCGGCGGCATACATTTGGCTTGTCGGCCACGGCCGGCACTGCAACAAGGCACAGTCGCTGAGTTGGAGAAGGAGGACGAGATACCGCAGCAACGCGTAATCACCACGTCCCCGAACCGACAAGAGGTGATCGCAGCCGATGCCCAACACTCCGGTCGACTGCTAGCGGCACGCAGCCGGTCGACCACATGCGCCGACAGAGTTCGGCACAAGAATTGAAAATCCAGGGCCCCGGTTACCCGCCGGGGTCCTGGACCATGTGGTAAGGAGATCATGGACAGAGACGCGCCGACCTACAGCATGGGGCGCGCCGCCGAGCTGATCGGCGTGACGCCCGCCTTCCTGCGCAGCCTGGACGACGCCGGCCTGATCGCGCCGGAACGCTCCGACGGCGGTCACCGCCGCTATTCCCGCCACCAACTCGACCTCGCCGCCCGCGTCCGGCAACTGCTCGACGAGGGCATCCTGCTCACCGCCGCCTGCCGCATCGTCTTGCTGGAGGACCGGCTGGCCGACGCGCACCAGCGGATCGCCGACCTCGGCGGCAAGCTGCGCCCCGGCGAGCACACCAGCATCCCCGGGCAGACCCGTCGCGACCTGGGCGCCACCCGCTACTACTCGGCGCCCCGCCCGGAACGGTCGCCCTCCGCACCCTGACCCGGCCTGGCCACCCGCATCCATGACGTGCGATCGTCACCCTCATGCCCCCCGTGATTGCCGACGACTGGCGGCGGCCAGGTCCGACCCCCACCCAGCGCCGCAACGACGTCTGGATCGGGCTCGCGGTAATGGCGGTCGCGGTCCTCAACCTCTTCCTCTCCCGCAGCGCCGGCATCCTGCACAGCGACGACGTGCCGGCCCGCGCCGAGCAGATCGCCTGGGCGGTCGGCACCACCCTGCCGCTGGCCTGGCGCCGCCGGTGGCCGGAGGCGGTCGCGATCGTGATGTCGGTGCTCTTCATCGGCAGCCAGTTCCGGGGCGCCCAGGAGCAGCAGGTCGCGTCCTACGCCCTGTTCGCCGCCATCTACACGCTCGGCGCCTGGGGTCCGGACCACCGGCGGTCCCGGTTCATGCGCCTCGGGATCATCGCGGCGATGTTCGTCTGGCTCACCGTCTCGTTCCTGACGACGGTCGACGAGATGACCAGCGCGGACTTCTCCGGCGCCTCCGGGGAACTGCCGGCGCTCTGGTCGCTGGTGTTCAACATCTACGGACTCAACGTGGTCTTCTTCGGCTCGGTCTACCTGATCGGCGACGCCGCCTGGAACAGCGCCCACCGGCAGCACCAGCTGGAGAACCAGGCCGCCGAACTGCGGGCGGCCCAGGCCGCGGCCGCCGAACGGGCGGTCATCGGCGAGCGCGTCCGGATCGCGCGGGAGCTGCACGACGTGGTCGCGCACCACGTGTCAGTGATGGGCATCCAGGCCTCCGCCTGCCGGCGCGCGATGGACAAGGACCCGGCCCGGGCCCGGACCGCGCTCACCGCGATCGAGGACGGCGCCCGGACCGCGGTGGACGAGCTACGGCGGATGCTGGGCGCGCTGCGCGCCTCCGGAGCGACCACGGACACCGCGGCGGCCGGGATCGACCGGATCCCACAGATCGCCGACAACGCCCGCGACGCCGGGCTGGCCGTGCAGTACGCCGCGTACGGCGAGCAAGTCGCCCTGCCCGACTCGGTGTCGCAGGCCGCGTACCGGATCGTGCAGGAGGCGGTGACGAACACGCTCAAGCACGCGAACGCCACCAGCCTGGACATCCGGGTCCGGTACCTGAGCGGCGGCGTGGAGCTGGACGTCACCGACGACGGCCGGGGCGGGGCGCCGGGCGCGGCGGGCGGGATGGGTCTGATCGGCATGCGGGAGAGGGTGGCTGTGCACGACGGGGAACTGGAACACGGTCCGCGCGGCGGCGGGGGCGGTTATCGGGTGCGGGCTCGTCTGCCGTACGCCGCCGCACTCACCACCGCCGGAGGGAAGCCATGACGATCAGCGTGCTGCTCGCCGACGATCACGCGCTGGTGCGTACCGGATTCCGGGTCATCCTCGAGATGGAGGACGACATCACCGTGGTCGGCGAGGCCGCGGACGGCGCCCAGGCCACCGACCTGGCGCTGCGGCTGCGGCCGGACGTGGTGCTGATGGACGTGGAGATGCCCGGCGTCGACGGGCTGGAGGCCACCCGCCGGATCGCCGCACAGGGCGGTCCCTCGGTGCTGATCCTGACCACCTTCGACCGCGACGACTACCTGTTCGCCGCGCTGCAGGCCGGGGCCAGCGGGTTCCTGCTGAAGAACGGCACGCCGGAGGCCCTCACCGAGGCGGTCCGGGTGATCGCCGCCGGCGACGCTCTGCTGGCACCCGCGGTCACCCGCCGGGTCATCGCCGAGTTCAGCACGCCCCGGCCGCGGAACCCGGAACCGGGCGCCCGCCTCGACGAGCTGACCCCGCGCGAGCACGAGGTGCTGATCCTGCTGGCCGGGGGCGCCACCAACGCCGAGATCGCGACCGAGCTGCACCTCGGTGAGACGACCGTGAAGACGCACGTCAGCCGGGTGTTGACCAAGTTGGGGGCGCGGGACCGGACGCAGGCGGTGGTTCTCGCGTACGAGCTCGGGGTGGTCCGTCCTTCGCAAGGATGACCCGGCCGGGTCGTTCCCGCGCCGGACGACACAGACATAGATCAACGCCTAGCGTGAGTTCATGACCACCGTCCTCAACGTCGATGCCGTCAACCGGTCCTTCGGCGATCGCCAGGTCCTCAAGGACGTGTCGTTCGCGGTGGAATCCGGCCGGCTGACCGGGTTCGTCGGTGCCAACGGCGCCGGCAAGACCACCACCATGCGGATCATCCTGGGCGTGCTCGCCGCCGACTCGGGCGCGGCGACCTGGAAGGGTGCGCCGATGAACCGGGCCATCCGGTCGCGCTTCGGCTACATGCCGGAGGAGCGCGGGCTCTACCCGAAGATGACCGTCGCCGAACAGGTCGTCTATCTGGGCCGGCTGCACGGGATGAGCACCGGGGACGCCAAGCGCAACACCACCGGCCTGCTCGAGCGCCTGGAGCTGGCCGAACGGGCCGGAGACCCGGTGGAGAAGCTGTCGCTCGGCAACCAGCAGCGCGCCCAGATCGCCGCGGCGCTGGTCCACGACCCGGAACTGCTGGTCCTGGACGAGCCGTTCTCCGGTCTGGACCCGCTCGCCGTCGACAACGTCGTGACGGTCCTGCGCGAACGGGCCGCCGCCGGCACCGCGGTGCTCTTCTCCAGCCACCAACTGGACGTCGTCGAGCGCCTCTGCGACGACCTGGTGATCATCGCCGACGGCACGATCCGGGCCGCCGGCAGCCGCACCTACCTGCGTGAGCAGTACGCGTTGCCGCGCTACTCGGTCGAGGTCGGCGCCGACGCCGGCTGGCTGCGCGACGAACCCGGGGTGACTCTGGTCGAGCTGGACGGCCCGCGCGCCGTCATCGACCTGGACCCGGTGACCGACGACCAGCAGGTGCTGCGGTCCGCCCTGGCCCGCGGCCCGGTCCGCGCGTTCGGCCCGGTCCGCCCCTCCCTCGCCGAGATCTTCCGAGAGGTTATCCAGTGACCACGTTCCAAGCCACCCGGCTGGTGGCGGCCCGGGAGCTCCGCGCCAAGCTGCGGGACAAGGCGTTCATCTTCAGCACGTTGTCGTTCCTGTTCATCCTGATCGCGTCGATCGTCGTGCCGACCCTGCTGGAGAGCGGCCCCACCAAGGTCGCGGTGACCGACACCGCGTCGGTGGCGCCCCTGCAGCAGGCCGGTATGGAGGTCCAGCAGGTTCCCGACGAGGCGACCGCCGAGCAGCTGGTGCGTGACGGCGAGGTGGAGGCCGCGGTGGTCGCCGGGCCCCGGGTGATCGCCCTAGAGGACGCGCCGGGCGACGTGGTGGACGCGCTGAGCACCGCACCCCCGGTCGAGCTGCTCGACGCCCCGGCGTTCAACCCGGCCCTGGCGATCTTCGTGCCACTGGCCATCGCCATGCTCTGCTACATCACGTCGCTGCTCTTCGGGCTGCAGATCGCGCAGAGCGTGGTCGAGGAGAAGCAGACCCGGATCATCGAGATCCTGGTCTCCAGCATTCCGCCCCGGGCGCTGCTCGCCGGCAAGGTCGCCGCGATGACGCTGCTCGCCTTCGCCCAGATCCTGGTACTGACGGTGATCGCCCTGGTCGGCACCACGATGACCGACATCGACAGCGGCCTGCTCACCGCACTCCGGCCGGCTCTCGGCTGGTTCGTGCCGTTCTTCGTGCTCGGCTTCATCATGCTGGCCGCGATCTGGGCCGGCACCGGCGCGCTCGCCGCCCGCCAGGAGGACCTCGGCAGCACCTCCGGAACGGTGCAGATGGTGGTGCTCATCCCGTTCTTCGCGGTGATCTTCCTGCGGGACAACGCCGCGGCCCTGCAGTTCCTCTCGTACTTCCCGTTCTCCGCGCCGATGGCGATGCCGATCCGGATCTTCCAGGGTGACGCCGCCGGATGGGAGCCGTTCGTGGCGCTGGCGATCCTGGCGCTCACCTCGGTCGCCCTGCTCGCGGTCGGCGCCCGGATCTACGAGGGTTCGCTGCTGCGCACCAACACGCGGACGTCCTTCGCGACGGCGTGGCGCTCCCGCTCGACGGTGAGCTGAGACGCCCGTTGCAGGTGCCGGGTCGATGATCCCCAGTCGGTGGACATCGCCCGGCACCTGCGGGCAGGATCAAGGACATGTCGATGCGCTGGGGCATGACCGTGCCGCTCAGCGGCGTCTCGCTCGCCGAGCACGCCGCCGTCTACTCGGCCCTGGCCGATGCGGGTTTCACCGACGTCTGGTCGGCGGAGGTGGCCGGCACCGACGCGTTCACCCCGCTGACCCTGGCCGCCGCCTGGGAGCCCCGGCTGCGGCTGGGCACCGCGATCGCGCCGGTCTTCACGCGGGGACCGGGCCTGCTGGCGATGACCGCGGCGGCGCTGGCCGAGACCGCGCCGGGCCGGTTCCAGTTCGGCATCGGGGCCTCCTCGCCGGTGGTCTCCGGCGACTGGAACGCTGCCGACTTCGTGAAGCCGTTCGCGCGCAGCCGCGACATGCTCCGCTTCCTGCGCGCGGCGCTGGCCGGCGAGATGGTCGACGAGCAGTTCGAGACGTTCCGGGTGCGGCGCTTCCGCCTGGAGCGGCCGCCCGCCACCCCGCCGCAGATCATGCTGGCTGCGCTGCGCCCGCAGATGCTGCGCCTCGCCGCCGCCGAGGCCGACGGCGTGATCCTCAACTGGCTCTCCCCCGGCGACGTCGGCACCGCCCTCGCCGAGACCAAGGCGGCCGGGCCGGGCTTCGACGTGGCGGCCCGGATCTTCGTGATCCCGACCGAGGACATCGGCTACGCCCGCACGATCGGCCGTCGCATGATCACGTCGTACCTCACCGTGCCGGCGTATGCGGCCTTCCACCGCTGGCTCGGCCGGGAGACGGTGCTGGCCCCGATGTGGCAGGCGTGGGAGTCCGGCGACCGTAAGGGCGCGCTGGCCGCGATCCCCGACGAGCTGGTCGACGAGCTGATCGTGCACGGGTCACCCGAGCAGTGCCGCGAGCGCGTCCAGGCGTATGCGGAGGCCGGGATCACCGTCCCGGTCATGGCGCTGACCCCGACGCCCGAGCTGGAGCGCGGTGGCGCGAAGGCCCTGGGCGAGCTGATCGCCGCGCTCGGCCGCTGACCCCTCAGCCGCCGTCCGGCGCCTCCCGCAGCTGTTCCAGCAGCTCGCTCTGGACGGCCGCACCGCGTTCGGCCGCCCGCGGTTCGCGCTTCCGGTTAATCCGTTGACCCTGATGCCAGGCTGAGGGCATGTCGATCGAGATCAGACCATTCACTGCCGCCGACATCGATGCGGTCGTCGAGTTCGCGTTGCGGGCGTGGGCGCCGGTCTTCGAGTCCTTCGAGAAGGTTCTCGGGCCGGAGATCTTCCCGCTGGCGTATCCGAACTGGCTGGAGTCGCAGGCCCGCGACGTGACCCGGACCTGCACCGAGCACGCGGAGCACACGCTCGTGGCGGTCCTCGACGGACGGCCGGTCGGGTTCGCCGCCTCGATCTACGACGAGGGCGCGTCCAGTGGGGAGATCGAGATGATCGCGGTCGACCCGGAGCACCACCGGCAGGGCATCGCCGCCGCGCTGATCGAGGAGTCACTCGGCCGGATGCGCGCGGCCGGGCTCAAGCTGGCCGGCGTCGGCACCGGCGGCGATCCCGGGCACGCGCCGGCCCGGGCCGCCTACGAGAAGGCCGGTTTCACCCCGCTGCCGCTGGTCCACTATTACCAGGCGCTCTGAGCGCAACCATCTGCTTGAGCCCGGCGGCCGCGTTGTGGCCGGGACCAGGCAGCCGGATCGCGCGGCTCGGCGGGACGGGGTAGTCGGGTTTCGGGGCGGGGAAAACCCGTACCGATAGAAAAGCGCACCCCGGGTGAGCATCCCGGGGTGCGTGCTCTCTGGGGGGTCACTCGCCGTCGGCGAGGATGGCGTAAAGCTTGCGCTTCGTCTCGTTGAGCACCTCCAGCGCCTTCTGGCGCTGCTCGGGGGTGCCGGTGAAGCCGACCTGCTTGAGGGCGCTCATGATGCCGACCGCCGCGTCGCGGAAATCCTGCACCTGCGACATCGCGTCGGCGCCGAACTGGGCCCACGGCGGATTCTGCGCGGCGGCCTCGGCCTCGGGCCGGCCGTCGGCGGTGAGCTGGTAGCTCTTGCGGCTGCCCTCGGCGGTCGCCTCGATCAGGCCCTCGTCCTCCAGCATCTGGAGGGTGGGGTAGACCGAGCCGGGGCTGGGCCGCCAGATCCCGTTGGTGCGGGAATCCAGCTCCTGGATGATCTCGTAGCCGTGCATCGGGCGCTCCAGGAGCAGCGCCAGGATCGCCGGCCGCACGTTCTGCCGGGAGCCGCGGCCACCTCGGCGCGGGCCGTGCCGGCCGA
The DNA here is from genome assembly GCF_036053395.1 of Actinoplanes sp. NBC_00393. Classification (NCBI taxonomy): domain Bacteria; kingdom Bacillati; phylum Actinomycetota; class Actinomycetes; order Micromonosporales; family Micromonosporaceae; genus Actinoplanes; species Actinoplanes sp. NBC_00393. The sequence goes on from NZ_CP107942.1 coordinate 7,049,884, forward strand.
ACTCGGGCGGCGGGCCGCCCGGGCCGCCGGGGCCGAAGGGGAATCCGGGTGGGAAACCGAAACCGCGTCGGCGGGCCTCGCCGGCCCAGCCACCGCGTCCGTGCCCACGCTCACCATCGTGCATGTACCTCATGACCTTCTCCGTTCTGTTGGCGATAGTTAGACGATATATCGGCGAACAGTCGAGGGCAAGGGTTTCTGGGAACGATGGGTTGCGGTACGTGTCGGGCCGCTCGGATCTGGCAATCTGGTACCTGTGTTGACGGTGCCCATTCGGCAGCTCGGCGAGTCCGAGCGCCCAGCGGTCGAGCGGATTCTGGACGCCGACCCCTATGCGGGCGCCCAGATCGCGGAGCGGGTGGCTTCGCACGGCCTCAACTGGTGGCGTTCCGACGGGCGGATCTACGGCTACGAGCCGGCCCGCCGGGTCGAGTCGATCATCTGGTCCGGCGCGCATCTCGTGCCGGTCGGAGCCACCCCGGCCGCGACCGCCGCCTTCGCCGATCTGCTCGGCTCCGACCCGCGGATCTGTTCGTCGATCATCGGCCGTGCCGAGGCGGTCCTGGACCTGTGGGACCGGCTCGGCGGGCACTGGGGGCCGGCCCGTGACGTGCGGCGCAACCAGCCGCTGCTGGTCACCGACCGTGATCCGCTGGTCCGCCCCGACCCGGACGTGCGCCTCGTCCGCTCCGGCGAGGTCGATCAGCTCTTCCCGGCCGCCGTCGCGATGTACACCGAGGAGGTCGGGGTCTCGCCGTTGCTCGACGACGGCGGGCGCGGCTACCGGCGGCGGATCGCCGAGCTGGTGAAGGGCAAGCGGGCGTATGCGAGGTTCGTCGGCGACCAGGTGATCTTCAAGGCCGAACTGGCGATCATCACCCACCGGACCACGCAGGTGCAGGGCGTCTGGGTGCACCCGGAGTATCGCGGGCACGGCCTGGCCACCGCCGCCATGGCCGCGGTGGTCTCCGACGCCCTGCGCCGGGTCGCACCCACCGTCAGCCTGTACGTCAACGACTACAACAAAGCCGCACGCCGGGTCTACCAGCGGTGCGGCTTCGTCTCAGCAGGCTCGTTCGCGACGGTGCTCTTCTAGCGATTCACCGGTTACAAGGCGAATCGCCGCGGAGCGAAGCGGAGCCAGCAGGCTCAGTGCACGGTGACGGTCGGGCCGGGGAGTAGCTCGCGCAGCTCGTCGGGGAGGTCGGCGCCCATCTCGTCGGCGAGCCGCAGAGCCTCCTCGACCAGCGTCTCCACGATGATCGACTCGGGCACGGTCTTGATCACCTTGCCCTTGACGAAGATCTGACCCTTGCCGTTGCCGGAAGCCACCCCGAGGTCCGCCTCGCGCGCCTCGCCCGGCCCGTTCACCACGCAGCCCATGACGGCCACCCGCAGCGGCACCGGGAAGCCCTCGAGCGCGGCCGTGACCTGCTCGGCGAGCGTGTAGACGTCCACCTGGGCCCGGCCGCAGGACGGGCAGGAGACGATCTCCAGGCCGCGCTCGCGCAGACCCAGCGACTCCAGGATCTGGTTGCCGACCTTGATCTCCTCGACCGGCGGGGCGGAGAGCGAGACCCGGATCGTGTCGCCGATGCCCTCGGCGAGCAGGGCGCCGAACGCCACCGCGCTCTTGATCGTGCCCTGGAACGCCGGGCCGGCCTCGGTGACGCCCAGGTGCAGCGGGTAGTCGCACTGCTCGGCGAGCTGCCTATACGCCCGGATCATGACGACCGGGTCGTTGTGCTTCACCGAGATCTTGATGTCCCGGAACCCGTGCTCCTCGAAGAGCGAGCACTCCCAGAGTGCCGACTCGACCAGTGCCTCGGCGGTGGCCTTGCCGTACTTCTCCAGCAGCCGCTTGTCCAGCGAGCCGGCGTTGACGCCGATCCGGATCGGGATGCCGGCGTCGGAGGCCGCCTTGGCGATCTCCTTCACCTTGTCGTCGAACTGGCGGATGTTGCCCGGGTTCACCCGGACCGCGGCGCAGCCGGCGTCGATCGCGGCGAACACGTACTTCGGCTGGAAGTGGATGTCGGCGATCACCGGGAGCTGCGACTTCTTGGCGATCGCGGGCAGCGCCTCGACGTCGTCCTGCGAGGGGACGGCGACCCGGACGATCTGGCAGCCGGAGGCGGTGAGCTCGGCGATCTGCTGCAGGGTGGAGTTGACGTCGGCGGTGAGCGTGGTCGTCATCGACTGCACGCTGACCGGGGCGCCGCCGCCGACCAGCACGCCCCCGACGTTGATCTGGCGGCTGTGCCGGCGCGGAGCCAGCGGTGGCGGGGGGACGGCCGGCATTCCCAGACTGATCGGGGTCGTCATCTCACTCACTTGAAAAGAGTAATCGGGTTGATGATGTCGGCGGTCACCGTCAACAGGGTGAAAGCGCCACCGATCAGGATGACCGCATAGGTCACAGGCATCAGTTTGTAGTAGTCCACCCGGCCGGGATCCGGTCGGCGGAACAGCCGGTAGAGCCGGGACCGGATCGCTTCGAACCAGGCGATCGCGATGTGCCCGCCGTCCACCGGCAGCAGCGGCAGCAGGTTGAACAGGCCGATGAACACGTTCAGCGAGATGAAGACCTGCCAGAAGACCTCGGGCACGCCCTTCTCGATCGCCTCGCCACCGATCCGGCTGGCGCCGACGACGCTGATCGGGGTGTCCGGGTCGCGCTCCTCGCCGGTGATCGAGTTCCACAGGGCGGGGACCTTCTCCGGGATCCGGGCCATCGCCTTCAGCGAGTTCTCCACCAGGTACCAGTTGAACTCGCCGGACGCCGGGATCGCGCCGATGGCGCTGTAGGTGATCACGGCCGGCTGGTCGGTGGTCCAGCTCACCCCGGCGACGGCGACCTGGGAGACCGGGCCCTCCGGGTCGTCGAGCGGGGTCCGCTCGGCCCGGACCAGGTCGACCGTGGCGGTCGCGGTCTGGCCCTCCCGCACGTACTCGAACGGGGTGGGGCCGGCCGCCGAGGCGCGGATCGCGTCGGTCAGCTGCCCGTAGTTCTCCACCGGGGTGGCGCCGACCTTGGTGATCACGTCACCGGTCTGCAGGCCGGCCGCCTTGGCCGGCGCCTCGACGGCGCTGGCCACCCCGGGCACGCACTCGGTGCTGGTGTCGGAGAGCGAGGTCGGGATGCAGTCGCCGACCCGGATCATCGCCGGGGCGGAGCGCTGGGCCTCGGTCGTCTGCGGGATGTCGGTGTTCGGCAGGCCGATGGTCATCGCCATCGCCCAGGCGCCGACCAGCGCGAGCATGAAGTGGGTGATGGAACCCGCGGCCATCACCACGGTCCGCTTCCAGACCGGGAAGCGCCACATCGCGCGGTGCTCGTCCTCCGGCGCCACGTCGTCGTCCTGCGGCGTCATGCCGACGATCTTGCAGAAGCCGCCGAGCGGGATGGCCTTGAGACCGTACTCGGTCTCGCCGCGCTTGAAGGAGAAGATGGTCGGGCCGAAGCCGACGTAGTACTTCGTCACCTTCATGCCGAACCGCTTGCCGGTGATCATGTGACCCAGCTCGTGCAGGCTCACCGAGATCAGGATGGTCAGCGCGAACGCCGCGCAGCCAAGCCAGAACAGCATCAGGCTCCTTCAGCCAATGTCACGATCGTCTGCTGCGCCTGGGCACGGGCCCATGCCTCCGCAGCAAGCACGTCCTCGACGGTACCCGGCTCCGCGAAATCCGGGGCTGACCCCAGCACCCGCTCGAGGGTGTCGACGATGCCCAGAAACGGTAGCCGACCGGAGACGAACGCGGCCACACACTCTTCGTTGGCGGCGTTGAAGATGGCCGGCCGGCAGCGCCCGATGCGACCCGCCTCCTTGGCCAGCTCGACCGCCGGGAACGCCTCGTTGTCCAGCGGACGTAGCTCCCAGTTGTGCGCGAGCGTCCAGTCCACCGCGGCGGCGGCCTGCGGCACCCGGTCCGGCCAGGCCAGGGCCAGGGCGATCGGTAGCCGCATGTCCGGCGGGCTGGCCTGGGCCAGCGTGGAGCCGTCGGTGAACTCGACCAGCGAGTGCAGCACCGACTGCGGGTGCACCATCACCTCGATGTCGTCGTAGCTCACGCCGAACAGCTCGTGCGCCTCGATCACCTCGAGCGCCTTGTTCACCATCGTCGCCGAGTTGATCGTGACGACCGGGCCCATGTCCCACGTCGGATGCTTGAGCGCCTCCTCCGGTGTGACGTTCGCCAACTCGTCCCGGCGGCGGCCACGGAAGGCGCCACCGCTCGCGGTGAGAATCAGCCGGCGCACCTCGGCCGCCGAGCCGCCCCGCAGGCACTGGGCCAGCGCGGAGTGCTCGGAGTCGACCGGGACGATCTGTCCCTCCTTGGCGATCCGGCGAACCAGCGGACCGCCCGCGACCAGAGACTCCTTGTTCGCCAGGGCGAGGATCCGGCCGTTCTCCAGCGCGGCCAGGGTGGGCGCCAGGCCGAGGCTGCCGACCACGCCGTTCAGCACCACGTCACAGGGATGGGCGGCCAGTTCGGTCATCGCGTCCGGGCCGGCCACGATCTTCGGGATCTTGAAGTCGCCGGAGGCGTACCCGCGCTTCTGCGCCTCGGCGTAGAAGGCGAGCTGCAGGTCCTGCACGGCCGAGGACCGGGCGACGCCGACCACCTCGACGTTCAGCTCCAGGGCCTGGGTGGCGAGCAGTTCGACGTTGCCGCCGCCGGCGCCGAGGGCGACCACCCGGAACCGGTCCGGGTTGCGCCGGACGATGTCGATGGCCTGGGTGCCGATGGATCCGGTGGAGCCGAGCAGGACTAGGTCACGCATGCCGCCCATCTTCCCGGACGGCCGCCCACGGGTGAGCCGCGGGCACCGATGGGGTACGTCCCAGACGTGCGATCGAGAATCGCGGCCCTTTTCCGGCCGCTGCGTGGGCGGGACGTCGCGCTGCACGCGGCCGCCATCACCTTCTACGGCGGGATCGCGGTGGTGCCGGTGGCGCTGCTGGCGATCTGGCTCACCGGGCTGGTCGCGGGCGCGTCACGCGTACGCGAACTGACCGGCCGGACCATCTCCGCGCTGCCGGACGCCATCGGCGCACCGGCCGCGCTCAGCGCACTGATCGACGCCGGCCTGGAACTGACCCCGATGCTCGCGCTCGCCAGCCTGCTCCCGGCCACCCTGTACGGCGAGGGTCTGCGCCGCGCCTTCGTCTCCCTGCGCGAGCCGGGCGAGTCCCTGGTCGGCTGGCGCGGCCGGCTGCTCTGGCTGCCGCTGCTGGCCGCCGCGCCCGCGCTGATGCTGGCGCTCTTCCTGGCTCTGCCCACCACCAGCACGCTCTGGCTGCGCGGCGGCTGGTGGTCGGTGCTCGGCGTGATCCTCTCCTTCCTGGCCGCCTGGCTGGTGCTCACCCCGGTGGTGATCTGGGTGTTCCGGTACCTCGCGCCGGGCCACCCGCCGTGGCTGGAGACGATCCTGATCGGCTCGTTCACCGCCGCGAACCTCTCCGGCTTCCTGCACGGTTTCGTGCTCTTCTGCTCGCTGCCGCTCGATCTCGGCGTGCCGTTCGGCGGCTTCACGGAGATCGGCGGGATGGTCGCGGTCGGTCTCTGGCTGTACCTGTTCCACGTGGTGCTGCTGGCCGGATTCGCCGTCACGCACTCCGTCAAGGTGCATTTACCGGACGATTCGGCGAGGCCGGCCATCCGAACCGCGGGGTAGCCTCGCCAACCATGACCCCCATTCCCGATCGCGCCGACGTGGTGATCATCGGTGCCGGCCACAACGGTCTGGTCTCCGCGATCCTGCTCGCCCGCGCCGGGCTCGACGTCGTCGTACTCGAGGCCGCAGGCGTGCTGGGCGGTGCCACCCGTACCGAACACCCCTTCGGAAAGGTGCCCGGGCTCGGCCAGTCCACCGGCTCCTACCTGCTCGGGCTGATGCCACCCGAGCTGCTGCGGACGCTCGACGTCGACATCCCGGCACTGCGCCGGGATCCGCACTACTTCCTGCCGACACCGGGTCCGGCCGGCTCGCCGTACCTGCTGTTCGGCAGCGACCGCGCGGCCACCCGCGCGCAGCTGGAGAGCTTCTTCTCGGTCCGTGATGCGCAGGCCGACGAGGCGCTCGCCGTCGAGATCGGCGCGCTGCGCGCCGATCTCGCGCCGGCCTGGCTCGAGGAGCCGGGCTCGGTGGAGGAGATCGCCGACCGGCACATCCGGCCCCAGCTCCAGAGCACATTCCTTGATCTTGTACGCGGAAACGTGGCCGATTATCTGGGCCGGTTCGGGTTCAAGAGTGAGCTGCTCGTGAGCATGTACGCGGTGACCGACGGCCTGTCCGGGCTAAACGCCGGCCCCGACGACCCCGGAACCGGGCACAACTTCCTGGTGCACAACATGTGCCGGCTCCCGAAGGCGGACGGGACCTGGCTGATCGCCGAGGGCGGCATGGGCACGGTCTCCCGGGTCTTCGCCGGCACGGCCCGCGCGGCCGGCGCCAAGATCTTCACGGATGCCGCGGTCAGCGCCGTCACCGTGGACGGCGGGGCGGCCAGTGGCGTGGTGCTCACCGACGGGCGCTCGATCTCGGCCCGGGTGGTCCTCGGCAGCTGCGACCCGTACCGGCTGATGGACCTGGTCCCGGACGGTGCGCTGCCGTCCGAGCTCACGTCACGGATGGCTGCGGTCCGGCGCACGGGCACCACGTTGAAGGTGAACCTGGCGCTGCGTGATCTGCCGACGTTCTCCTGTCTGCCGGCCGGTGCCGCGTCGCCGTTCGGCTCGACCATCCACCTGTTGCCCGGCGCCTCCGACTCACCGATGGCCGCGCTGCGGGAGATGTGGGCGGACGTCCAGGCCGGCCGGCTGCCCGCCGAGCCGACCATCGAGTGGTATTTGCACACCACGGTCGACCCGTCGCTGCGGGACGAGGCCGGTCACCACTCGGCGGCGCTGTTCGTGCAGTCGGTGCCGTACGAGATCGCCGGCTCGTCCTGGGACGCCGAGCTGCCCGGTTACGTGGAGCGGCTGCTGGCGATCTGCGACCGGTACGCACCGGGCACGTCCGACCTGGTGGCGGACATGATGCCGCTCACCCCGCCGGGGATCGAGGAGCACTTCGGGATCACCGGCGGGCACATCCACCACGTCGACAACACGGTCGCCTTCGACCAGCGGATGCCGTACTTCACCGGGCTCGACGGGCTGTACGCGGGCTCGGCCGGCGCGCACCCGGCCGGCAGCGTGATCGGCGCCGCGGGTCACAACGTGGCTCGCCGCATCCTGAAGGACCTGGGCCGGTAACGGCCCCTGCTTGAGCCTGTCCGTGCTTAAGCCCTGTCCGTGCTTAAGCCCGGCGGCGGCGCAGCGGCCTGAAGTGGCACCCAGGTCGCTGCGACAGCCAGGGGACTTTTCGTAGCCCGTACCCTTATGCCTGATTCTCGGTCTTGCTTGCCCTGATCTTGTGGCCGACGCCGGTCAGGCAGCGTCCGCTGGGCAGGTCGAACTTCCAGCCGTGCAGCTGGCAGGTGAGCACGTTGCCGTCCAGGACGCCGAAGCGGGACAGGTCGGCCTTCAGGTGCGGGCAGCGACGCTGCACCGTCCAGTCGCCGAACTGGATGTCCTCGGCGTCGACCGCCTTCTCGTGCTCGTCGTACCAACCCTCGGCGTACTGCAGGCGCTCCTCGGAGAGGCACTTGAAGAACGCGTAGACGAATTCGTTGTACTGCCCGATCCGGGCCGCGGAGAAGCGGCAGGAGAGGAAGAGCGAGTTCACCCAGTCGCCCTCGTCGATGAAGATGAGGTGCTCGATCAGCTCGCGCTGGGTGCGGAAGCGGTAGCGGACCTTCTCGTCGGCGTAGGGCCGGACCTGCTTGCCGGGGAAGTCCACGACGATCGACTCGATCTCGTCGCCGTCGTAGGAGACCAGGTCGAAGCGGACCGGGCCGCCGACGCCCTTGGCCAGGTAGATCGACTCCTCGAGGAGCGGCTCGATCCGCTTCTTCAGCTCTTTGAGAACGTCGATCTCCGGGTGCCGCCAGGAGGCCTTCTCGGCCTCAATGATCGGGCGCTTGCGCTCGCGCATCTCCTCGAGGTGCTGCTTCTTGTTCGCGAAGAACTCGTCGACCGGCACCGGGTGGGTCGTGGTCTGCCTGGTGCCGCCCTCGGACAGCTCGGTCACGCTGCCCGGCAGCTGCACGACGGCGTTGGTGCCGCCGACCTTCGCGTACTCGCTCAGGAACACCGACTGGTCCGGGAAGATGTTGCCCTCGTCGCCGTGGATGTCGTTGAACTGCCACAGCTCGTCGTCGAGGAAGCACGGCGGGCCGGCGATCGGGAAGACGAAGTCGGCCTTCAGGTCGTCGATGTAGCGCCAGGTGCGGTCGAACTGCCGCTCCCGCTTCTGCTTGCCGAACGCGGTCTTCGCGTTCTCCGGCAGCTCGTAGACCATCGGGTACCAAATGGCGCCGGAGAACTGCAGCATGTGCGCGTGCACGTGGCCCAGCTCGTTGAACCGGGTCAGGTCGGCCGGGCGGGCGTCGTTCTGGTTCAGCACGCGGATGCCGTCGTACTCCACCCAGAGCGACGAGTCACCGATCGGGCCGTCGGTCGGGCTGATCAGCGCCTGGATCATGATCTTGAGGCCGCCGTCCAGCTCGTGCACCTCGTCGGACTTCGTCCGCAGGAAGCTGGTGAAGCCCAGGTCACGCAACTCGTCCTCGAGCTGGCTGGTCGGGTACTCCGGCAGCAGGACGGTCGCCTTCTTGCTGATGAACCGCTTCAGGTGCTCCGCGTCGAAGTGGTCCCGGTGCAGGTGGGAGACGTACAGGTAGTCGACGTCGCCGAGGGTCTCCCAGTCCAGCAGGGAGTTGTCCGGGAACGGGAACCACGAGGCGAAGTACGCCGGGTTCACCCACGGATCGCACAGAATGCTGCCGGCGGCGGTGTCGATCCGCATGCTCGCGTGGCCGGTGCCGGTGATCCGCACTAGATCGCTCCTCAATTTCGGATTCTGACCGCCTCCGAAAGTACAACCGGGTTGCCGGGTGCCGCGCGCCGACCCCGTGACACACTGAGATCCGACGTCAACGAACATCGACGAGGAGGACCGGCCCGTGGCCGCGGAAGAACACCACGAAGAGGTTTACTCACCCGACCAGCTCAAGCCGGGTAACCGCAAGCGGGCGCAGCGTGGTGCGATCATCTCGGCCGTGATCCTGCTGCTCTTCTTCTGGGGCAACCAGCAGGGCAACACCGAGAAGGTCTGGCTCGTCGTCATCGCCCTGGGGCTGGTCGCCGTCATCATCGGCGACATTGTGCTCCGGCGCAGCGGCCTGAGTCCGAACGACCAGTAACGCTCTGCATGGAAAAGAGGGGGCCTAGGCCCCCTCTTTCGCGTTGTCCGTCTGTCAGCGCCGGCGCAGCAGGATGTCCTTGACCTCGCGCAGCGCCGCGTCGACCTCGGCCTCGAAATACCCGTTCGGCACCAGGCCGAACTGCAGCATGTCCAGGTCGTTCTCGTTCACCGGCATCGGGCCGCGCCCGGTCATCGCCTGCAGGATGCCCTCGAAGAGGCGGTCCACCTGCATCGGGTCGTAACCGCTGCCGAACCGGCGCGGCTGGAACGTCCGCCGGAGCTGATCCACCCGGTACAGCTCGCCGCCGGGCTCACCCAGCGGCGGCCCGAGCTGCGGCTGCGGGGCGCCGTAACCGCCACCGGGCGGGCCGCTCATCGGCGCACCCGGCATCGGCGAACCCGGCATCGCGTTGGGCATCGGGGGCGCGCCGTAGCCGCCACCACGCTGATCGCGGTCCGGCATCCGGATCTCGGCGGTCATGTCCGCGCGGCCGTGCCGGCCCGGCTCGAAGTTGTCGTAGCCGGTGGGCTCGTCATACCCGCCCTGGTCGTAACCGCCGCCCTGGCCGCCGTACCCCGGCGGCGGGCCGGGACGCTGCGGGGGCTGCTGCTGGCCGTAACCGGTGGGCTCGTCGTACCGACCGCCGTACGGATCCGACGGCGGCAACTGCTGCTGCTGCTGCTGACGCTGCGGCATCTGGGGCGGCATCATCCGGTCGTCGCGCACCGGAGCGGGCAGCCGCTCGGTCGGCGGCGCCATCCGGCCCGGGGCCTGCCCCATGCCGGGGCCACCACCCATGCCCGCCGCGGCGCCACCGAACTGCGGCTGACCGGGGCCCATGCCGGGCGGCGGGCCGACCGGAGCCTGCTGCGGCTGGCCGAAGCCACCCGGGGGCTGCTGCGGCTGGCCGAAGCCACCCTGACCACCCATGCCGGGCGGCGGGCCGGATGGGGCCTGCTGGGCCGCCGAGAGCCCGCTGCGCATCGAGTCACGCATCGGGTCGGGCGCCGGGCGGCCGCCGCGCTCCTCGAACTCGGCGAGCTGCCGCTCGACCCGGTCCAGGTGGAGGTCGACCTGCCACTCGTCATACCCACCGAAGCGCACCCGGAAGACGACGTCGTGCACCTCCTGCGCGCCGACCGGCGGGCCGACCTGCTCACCGGCCAGGGTCGCCTCGACCCGGTCCAGGAAGGCATCGACCTCGTCGACCTTGTAGCCGCGCCGCAGCGCACGCCGCCGGAAACGCTGTCCCTGACTCGTCACAACGTCTCCCACTCCGCTCGCTGGGACCTGCGCCCAGTCACTGTGCCACCTCCGCGTCGGCTGCGGCGCCCCCTGCGCTCGCGTGCGTCAGCTCTCCCGCGGCCAGTTGGCCGCATGCGCCGTCGATCTCCCGCCCCCGCGTGTCCCGCACAGTCGTCGAGACGCCGGCCTCTCGCAGCCGGCGGACGAACTCGCGCTCGACCGGCTTGGGACTCGCATCCCACTTGCTGCCCGGTGTCGGGTTGAGCGGGATGAGATTCACATGGGCCAGCTTGCCGCTCAGAAGACGGCCGAGCAGGTCGGCGCGCCAGGGCTGATCGTTTACGTCCCTGATCAGGGCGTATTCGATGGAGACCCGACGGCCGGTCTGAGCCGCGTAGTCGAACGCGGCATCGAGCACCTCGGCCACCTTCCAACGCTGGTTGACGGGCACAAGCTCATCGCGCAGATCATCATCGGGGGCATGCAGTGACAACGCAAGAGTCACGGAGAGCTGTTCGGCTATCAACCGGCGCATAGCGGGCACCAATCCCACCGTCGACACCGTGATGTGCCGTTGTGAGAGGCCGAGCCCCTCCGGGGCGGGCGAGGTGAGGCGGCGCACCGCCTCGATCACCCGCGGGTAGTTGGCCAGCGGCTCACCCATGCCCATGAAGACCACGCGGGACAGCCGCGGCGGTGAACCGGTGACCGCGCCCGAGGCCGCCACACCGGCCAGATAGACCACCTGGTCCACGATCTCGGCCACCGACAGGTTCCGCGTCAGGCCCTGCTGCCCGGTTGCGCAGAAGGGGCACGCCATGCCACAGCCGGCCTGACTCGACACGCAGGCCGTCACCCGATCGGGGTAACCCATCAGGACGCTCTCCACGAGCGCGCCGTCGTGCAGCCGCCACAGCGTCTTGCGGGTCGCGCCCTCGTCGCACGCCTGCTCCCGCATCGGGGTCAGCAGGGTGGGCAGCAGATCGGCGGTGAGCCGGTCACGCGTCGCGGCCGGCAGGTCGGTCATCTCGGCGGCGTCGCGCACCAGCCGGCCGAAGTAGTGGGTGGAGAGCTGCTTGGCCCGGAAGGCCGGCTCGCCCAGACCGGCGACCGCGCTCTTGCGGGCGGCCAGATCCAGGTCGGCGAGGTGGCGCGGGGGCATGCTGGGACGGCGACGGGTGGTCACCGCGTCGGGCTGGTCGGGGCTGATCGGAATGACCGGAAGAATCGTCATGGCATATCCAGCTTCTCACGCCTGCTAGCTCGGAGTGATGATCGAGAAGAGCAGGTAGGCGGTCGGAACGGCGAAAAGGATCGAATCCAACCGGTCCATCAGCCCGCCGTGGCCGGGCAGAAGGTTGCTCATGTCCTTGATCCGGAGATCCCGCTTGAGCATCGACTCGGCCAGATCACCGAGGACCGCGACCACCGAAATCACCGCACCGAACAGCAAACCCCAGTAAACCGGCACGTCAAGCAGGAAGTAGAGGAGCGCCGAACTGCCGATGGCGGCGGCCGTCACGGAACCGGCGAAGCCCTCCCAGGATTTCTTCGGACTGATCTTCGGCGCCATCGCGTGCTTGCCGAGGAACACCCCGGAGGCGTAACCGCCTGTGTCGGAAAGCACCACCGCGACCAGAGTCGCGATCACCCGCCAGGCGCCTGCCCGGGGATCCTCGCCGTCGTCGGCCTGCACCAGCATCGCGGCGAAGCTCAGCAGAAAGGGGCCGTAGACGGCGGTCAGGACGGTCGGAGTGAAGTCCCGCCGGACCGCGTCGATCCCGTCCGCCAGCCGCCACAACATCGCGGCGCCCACGGTGACCAGCAGGCCGATGGTGAGGGCGTCCGGCCCGGCCCACCCGGCCAGGCCGACCATCAGGGCGCTACCGGCGATCAGCGGGACCAGCGGCGGGCGGCTTCCGGTGACCGACAGCGCGCGGGTCATCTCCCAGACCCCGACCGCGGAGGCGGCGACCAGGACGACCAGCAGGGCCATCGGCTCGATCAGCAGCGAGGCCAGCACCATGCCGCCGAGGCCGACCCCGACACCGATCGCCGCGGGAAGGTTGCGCCCGGCCCGGCTCTTCTTCTGCTCTTTCCCGGCCCGGCGCCTGCCCTTCGCGTTCTTCGGGGCGGGCCCGGCCGGTTCGTCCGCGTGCCAGGCCTGGCTCGGGGGCGCCGAGCCGGCCGTCGGAACGCCGGAGGGGTCGTAGACGTACGGCGCCGGCACGCTCGTGTCGTCGCCGGAGGCCTGCCCGGCACGCGGATCGAGGTACGACATCAGACTTCGAGCAACTCAGCTTCCTTGTGTTTGAGGAGCTCGTCGACGACCGCCACGTAGCGGTGGGTCAGGTCGTCGAGCTCCTTCTCCGCACGACGGCCATCATCTTCGCCGGTGTCGCCGTCCTTGACCAGCTTGTCCAGCTGCTCTTTGGCCTTACGGCGGACGTTACGGATGGCAACGCGGCTCTCTTCAGCCTTGTGGCGTGCCACTTTGATCATTTCGCGCCGCCGCTCCTCCGTCATCTGGGGGAGGTGGATGCGCAGCTGAGTGCCCTCGTTGTTGGGGTTGACACCGAGGTCGGAGTCGCGGATCGCCCGCTCGATCGGGCCGAGCTGCGACGCGTCGTACGGCTTCACGAGCACCATGCGCGGCTCCGGGATGCCGACGGAGGCCATCTGCGTCACCGGCGTGGGCGCGCCGTAGTAGTCGACCAGGATCTTCGAGAACATCGCCGGGGTGGCCCGGCCGGTACGGATGGCGGCGAACTCCTCCTTGGCGTGTTCGACCGCGCTGTCCATCTTCTCTTCGGCCTCGAAGAGGGTTTCCTCGATCACCGGCTCTTCTCGCCTCCTTGCTGTCTTGGGTGGTGCGGAATGTGGGGACGTGGGCGAGCGCTCACGCGGTGATCCGGGTGCCGATCCGCTCTCCGGCGCACGCGCGCACGATGGTGTCGTCGCCCTCCGCGCCGAAGACCAGCATCGGCAGCTTGTTCTCCTCGCAGAGGCTGAAGGCGGCCTGGTCGGCCACCCGCAGCCCGCGCTGGATGACCTCCTGGAAGGTGATGGTGTCGAGCTTGCGGGCGGTCGGGTCGACCCGCGGGTCGGCGGTGTAGACGCCGTCCACCCCGTTCTTGCTCATCAGCACCATGTCCGCGTGGATCTCCAGCGCGCGCTGGGCGGTCACCGTGTCGGTGGAGAAGTACGGCATACCGGCGCCGGCTCCGAAGATCACGACGCGGCCCTTCTCCAGGTGCCGGATCGCGCGCAGCGGAATGTAGGGCTCGGCGACCTGCGCCATCGTGATGGCGGTCTGGACCCGGGTCTCGATGCCCTCCTTCTCCAGGAAGTCCTGGAGGGCCAGGCAGTTCATCACGGTGCCGAGCATGCCCATGTAGTCGGCCCGGTTGCGGTCCATGCCGCGCTTCTGCAGCTCGGCGCCGCGGAAGAAGTTGCCGCCGCCGACCACCACGGCGACCTGCGTGCCGCGCCGGTTCACGGTGGCGATCTGCCGTGCCAGCGCCTGCACGACGTCGGGGTTGACGCCGACGTCACCACCGCCGAAGACCTCGCCGGAGAGTTTGAGAACGACCCGCCGCGGCCGCGAGGTCGGCGGGTTCTCGTCAACCGTGGCGGACTGATCGGTCACCATCGTCATGAGACCCGCCTTCCCTTCCCTATCAACAGGAGACCCTATGCGACCGGGAGGCCGGACGCAGAATCGCGTTCCCGACCTCCCGTGCCAAATGAAAGTGGAGCCTTACTCCTGGCCGACCTCGTACCGGACGAATCGGGTGACCTGGAGCCCGGCCTCTTCGACGACCTGCTTGACGGTCTTCTTGTTGTCGGTGACCGACGCCTGCTCGAGCAGGACGAAGTCCTTGAAGAAGGAGTTCACCCGGCCCTCGACGATCTTGGGCAGCGCCTGCTCGGGCTTGCCCTCCTCGCGAGCGGTCTGCTCGGCGATCCGCCGCTCCGACTCGACGACCTCGGCCGGAACCTCGTCGCGGGTCAGGAACTTCGGCCGCATCGCAGCGATCTGCATGCCGACGGCGCGGGCGTCGTTGTCGCCGGCCTCGTCGGTCTTGCCGGTGTACTCCACCAGCACGCCGACCTGCGGCGGCAGGTCCTGCGCCTTGCGGTGCAGGTAGACCGCGACGTTGCCGTCGAGGATCGCGAAGCGGTTCACGACGATCTTCTCGCCGATCTTCGCCGCGTAGTCCTGCACGGTGTCGGCGACGGTCTTGCCGTCCTCCAGCGTCGCGGCGAGCAGCGCGGCGGCGTCAGCGATCTTGTTGTCCTCGCCGAACTTGACCAGGCGGTCGCCCAGGGCCACGAAGTCCGGGGTCTTGGCGACGAAGTCGGTCTCGCAGTTCAGCTCGAGCAGCGCCTTGCCGGAGTGGGCCACGATGCCGTTGGCCGCGGTACGCCCGGCGCGCTTGCCGACGTCCTTGGCGCCCTTGATGCGCAGGAACTCGACGGCCTTGTCGAAGTCGCCCTCGGCCTCCTCGAGCGCCTTCTTGCAGTCCATCATGCCGGCACCGGTGAGGTCGCGGAGCTTCTTCACGTCCGCGGCGGTGTAGTTAGCCATGACTCTTCTCTCGATGTCAGTCGGGAAATCGGCCGCCGCTTTTGATCACGGCGGCCGGAAGCACGTCGGTTGACTTACTCGGCGGGGACGGCAGCGGCGGCCGGAGCAGCAGCCGGAGCAGCAGCGGCAGCCGGAGCAGCCTCAGCAGTCTCGTCGGCCTTCTTCTCGGCGCCCTCGTAGAGGTCCCGCTCCCACTCGGGCAGCGGCTCGCCGGCGGCGACGGTGCCGGCCTCGGGCTTCTCGTCGGCGTTGCCGCCACGGCCACGGCCGGAGCGGGCGATCAGACCGTCGGCGACGGCGGCCGCGATGACCTTGGTCAGCAGCTCGGCCGAGCGGATCGCGTCGTCGTTGCCCGGGATCGGGAAGTCGACCTCGTCCGGGTCGCAGTTGGTGTCCAGCACCGCGATGACCGGGATGTTGAGCTTCCGGGCCTCGTCGACCGCGATGTGCTCCTTCTTGGTGTCCACGACCCAGATCGCCGACGGCGTCTTGGTCATGTCACGCAGACCACCGAGGGTCTTGGTGAGCTTGGTCTTCTCGCGGAAGAGCTGGAGGGTCTCCTTCTTGGTGTAACCGGCGGCGGTGCCGCTCAGGTCACCCAGAGCCTCGAGCTCCTTCATCCGCTGAAGGCGCTTGTACACGGTCTGGAAGTTGGTCAGCATGCCGCCGAGCCAGCGGTGGTTCACGTACGGCTGACCGACCCGGGTCGCCTGCTCGGCGATGGCCTCCTGCGCCTGCTTCTTGGTGCCGACGAAGAGGATGTGGCCACCCTCGGCGACGGTGTCACGGACGAAGCTGTACGCCTTCTCGATGTAGTCGAGGGTCTGGCGCAGGTCGATGATGTAGATGCCGTTGCGCTCGGTGAAGATGAAGCGCTTCATCTTCGGGTTCCAGCGACGGGTCTGGTGCCCGAAGTGGACACCGCTTTCCAGCAGCTGACGCATGGTCACGACGGCCATGGTTGGTACTCCCTGATCTACCCTGGTTGTCACGCTCACCGGCGGTGGGCGTCCTGGCGCCTGGTCGACGGCCACAGTCGGACCCGACGATCATCGGGACCAGGGAAGGCCGTCGCCGCCGGCCGTCGCTGAAACCAGCGCTCGGAACGGTCGGAGGGCGCGCGAGGTCGACCGCCTGGGCGGTCGCCGTCGACAAGCATACGCCAACCGCCGCGACGACTCCGGCCGGGCGGTCGGGCCCCGGGCGGCCCAGCGGCCCTTATCACACCGGAGCGGGCTGGAAACGGTCATCCACAATCCCGCCGAACACACAGGGGGCCGCGCGGCGAAACCGGATTCCTGGCACGGTCCGGCCCCATGACGACTGAGCGACGGGCGGTCGGCGCCTACGGCGAGCGGCTGGCCGCCCGGCACCTGCAGGAGATCGGTCTGGTGCTGCTGCACCGCAACTGGCGGTGCAGCGACGGCGAGGTGGATCTCATCCTGCGCGACGGCGACGACGTGGTCTTCTGTGAGGTGAAGACACGCCGCACGGCGACCTTCGGCCCGCCGGCCGCCGCGATCGATCCGCGCAAGGTCCGCAAGCTGCGGCTTCTGGCCGGCCGGTGGTTGGCCCAATCGGGGGTACGCGCGGAGCACGTCCGTTTCGACGTGGTGGAGGTGCTTCCGCAGCGCCGTGGCGCTGCTCGGGTCGTACACATCCGGTCGGCCTTCTGATGAGCTATGCCCGCGTGCTCTGCGTCGGCCTGGTCGGTGTCACCGGTCACCTGGTCGAGGTGGAGGCCGACCTCTCCGCCGGCCTGCCGGCGCTGGTCCTGACCGGCCTGCCGGACACCGCGCTCAACGAGGCCCGCGACCGGGTCCGCGCGGCCGTGGTCAACTCCGGCCAGGACTGGCCGAACCGCCGCATCACCGTGAATCTCCTCCCCGCGGCGCTGCCCAAACAAGGCAGCGGATTTGATCTGGCGATTGCCGCAGCGCTGCTCGCCGGCGCCGGTGACCTGCCGCCGGCCCCGCTGGACGGGGTGGTGCTCCTCGGCGAACTCGGTCTCGACGGCGCGGTCCGCCCGGTGCGCGGCGTCCTGCCGATGGTCGCGGCGGCCGCCCGCGCCGGCATCACCCGGGTCATCGTGCCGCTCGGCAACGCCCGGGAGGCCACGGTGGTGCCGGGCGTGACGGTACGCGCGGTCGACTCCCTGCACCGCCTGGTCGAATACGTCCGGGGCAGCGCGCCTCTGCTGGATCCGCCACCCGCACCGCCGGCGCCCCCGCCCACCGGACCCGACCTGGCCGACGTCGCCGGCCAGCAGACCGCCCGGTACGCCCTGGAGATCGCCGCTGCCGGCGGGCACCACCTCGCCCTGTTCGGCCCACCCGGCGCCGGCAAGACCATGCTCGCCGAGCGCCTCCCGTCGATCCTGCCGGAGCTGGACGACGAGGCCGCCCTCGAAGTCACCGCCCTGCAGTCGATCGCCGGTGTGCTGCCGCCCGACGGCCGGCTGGTCCGCCGCCCGCCGTTCCAGGCGCCACACCACAGCGCCAGCCTGGCAGCCCTGATCGGCGGCGGCACGGGCCTCGGCCGACCGGGCGCGCTGTCGCTGGCTCACCGAGGTGTGTTGTTTCTGGATGAAGTACCAGAAATGGCGCGGACGACGCTGCAGGCGCTGCGCCAGCCACTGGAGAGCGGCCGGGTCGTGCTGTCCCGGGCCCGCGGCACCACCGAGTTCCCGGCGCGGGCCCAGCTGGTCGTGGCGGCCAACCCATGCCCGTGCGCCTCCCCCGCCGGCGACCACGTCTGCAGCTGCAGTCCGATCGTGCGGCGCCGCTACCTGGGACGGCTCTCCGGCCCGCTGCTCGACCGGATCGACATCACCCTCACTGTGCTGCCGTTGACCGCGGCGCAGCTGATGGGTTCCTCCGAACCGGCCGAATCATCCGTCGCTGTCGCGGCCCGGGTGGCCCGCGCCCGGGCCGCCGCTGCGCAGCGCTGGGCCGGCGGCGGATGGCGGGTCAACGCCGAAGTGCCCGGGCCGCATCTGCGCAGACCACCCTGGCGGTTGCCGCCACGGGACACCGAGATCCTGCACCGGGCCATGGACCGCGGCCGACTGTCCGCCCGCGGTTTCGACCGTATTTTGCGCCTGGCCTGGACCGTTTGCGACCTGGACGGCCGTTGTAGCCCGAACGCGGACGACGTGAGCGAGGCCTACCAGCTCCGCATGGGCGAACTACTGGAACGCCGTCCCTGACCCCCCAAACCACAGTCAGCCTCGATCCGATGGGAGAAGTCATGAATGCCCTGCCCGGCACTGTTATCACGCGGTGGTCCGGATGAGCGGCGCCACTCTTGAGGAACGGGCTGCCAGGGTCGCGCTGACCTGGCTCGCCGAACCGGGCAACCGAACAGTGTGGACCCTGGTGCAGCAGGCCGGCGCGGTTGCGACACTGCAACACGTCCTCGACGGTGACGTCCCCGACGGCCGCCTGCGCTCGGCCGTCAAAGCCCGCACCGCGGTCGGCGACCCACGACGGATCGCCGAGATCGCCCTGCGCCGGGCGGAACGGCTCGGTGCCCGGCTCGTCGTACCGGGGGATGACGAATGGCCGAGCCGGGTGGACGATCTCGCCGGGCTGGAGTTGGACACCGGCGGTCGCATCAACCAGGACACCCGGCCGCCGCTGTGCTTCTGGGTGCGCGGCGTCTGGCCGCTCGAGGCGACCCTGGAACGGTCGGTGGCGATCGTGGGCGCGCGGGCGGCGACCAGTTACGGCGCGCATGTGGCAACCGACATGGCGTTCGGACTGGCCGAACGAGATTGGACGGTGCTCTCCGGGGGTGCCTTCGGTGTCGACGCGGCCGCTCATCGCGGGGCTCTTGCCGCTGGTGGTCGTACCGTGGCGGTCCTTGCCTGTGGGGTGGACCGGCCCTATCCGGTCGGCAACTCCGCCATGTTCGAGCAGATCATCGAGCAGGGCCTGCTGGTCAGCGAATGGCCGATCGGCGCCGAACCGCTCCGGCACCGCTTCCTGATCCGCAACCGGGTGATCGCGGCGGTCACGGCCGGCACCGTCGTGGTGGAGGCGGCGGCCCGCAGCGGCGCGACGCAGACCATGAGCCGGGTGCTGGCGCTGAACCGGCCCGCGATGGTCGTACCCGGGCCGGTGACCTCCGCGATGTCGGTGGGCTGCCACGAGATTCTGCGCGGCAACCCGTACTCCCGGCTGGTGACCTCCGCCCTCGACGTGCTCGAGGAGGTCGGCCGGATCGGCGAGTACCTGGCGGAACCACCTCGCGGTCCGGAGCACCGCCGGGACAATTTGGACGAGGAGTCGGCGCTGGTCCTGGAAGCAGTGCCACCGCGCGGTACGGCTACGCCCGAAGAACTGGCTGCGGCTGCCCGGATGAGCCTGCGCACCGTCCTCCGGCGGCTGTCATTGCTCGAGGTGGCCGGTCTCGTCACCCGCAGAGATGGCGGCATCGCCCTGGTCTCGGAGAAGCCACCGGAGTCGACCGATCCGATCTAGACCGTCCCCTGTTCGACGCACGGCGACCGTCCCTTGTTCGGCGCACGGCGACCGTCCCTTGTTCGGCGCGCGGCGGCCGTCCCTTGTTCGGCGCGCGGCGACCGTCCCTTGTTCGGCGCGCGGCGACCGTCCCTTGTTCGGCGCACGGCACAGCGGCGGCCGGCCCGTCGGGCTGTCCGGTCACCACGAACCACGTGGTGACCCGGCGCCCCGGGCCGGTCGCACGGCCGCGCCGTCGTGGCGGCGCGGGTACTGCCTCAGTCCTCGGACTCGTCCAGATCACGGCGATGGACCTTCATCCACGCCTCCACGTCGTCGGTGAGCCAGACCTTGCCTTGGGCCAGGTCGGCGACCGGCTTCGGAAAATCGGCTCGACTCGTGATCTGGTAGGCCCGCTGCCGGCTGACTCCGCCCAGTCGGATGCGGATCTCGTGCGCGCCCATGAGTCGGATCGGCTTCACTCCCACATGATCGACCGTAGGCGCGGGACTATTAGTCGATAATCAACTTGATAGGAGACAGCTAGTCCTTAAGCAAGTACTCTGTGCCTATGACTAGACGGCAACAGACAACCGGTCCCGTCCCGCATTCCCCCAGGCACCGCCGTGATTGGCGGACCTTGTGGCGTCGTTGCATATGCGGCCTGCCGGCCCCGTGCCTCGACAGCCGCGTGCCGACGGCGCCTCTGCCCTTCCCGCCCGTGCCTGATTCCGCACTCCGCCAACTTCCCGCCGCGGGTCGTTCTCCGTCAGCCCTCGAACCCACCTCCCACCAACCCACCACCGTCCAGCCCACTCCGCCGATGATCGAAGCCGCCCACAACCGACCGACCGCGCCCGAGCTCTCTTCGCCGGCGATCGACTCGGCGCGCAACCAGCCGGTCGCGCCTCAGCCCTCCCCGGCGGCCGGTGAATCCGAGCGCGACCACCCGCACGCACCGGCCGCTGAATGTGGGCACAACCAACCGAACACGGCTCCGTCCTCTCCGTCCGCCACCGAACCCGGGCCTGACGCCCTGGGCACCTCGGCGCCCTTCCCGGCGGCTTCCGGGTCCGCTCGTCGCCGGGATGCGACATCGCGCCGTGGGATCTACCGATCGAGGCAGGCACGGCCCGACGCGGAATCGAGCCCCAGCAGCCGCGGAGCTGACACCACTCCTAGATCTCCGCATCCCGAGTCGGCCATCGGTCGTGCCGGGCGTCTGACACCCGCACAGCAGCATCGGGTGGGGCAGAGCTCGCTATTCCGGCGCCGCCAGAAACATGGTCGCTGACGAGTCCGCAGAGGACGGCGGCATAGGCAGTGCCTAAGCAGGCCCGGTGAGGCCGATGTCGCAACCGCCCTGGATAGGCCGAGCGGATCCACTTCGCCGCGACAGACCGACGAGATCGCACCCCTTGGCTGCGGCCCGACAAAACGGATTCCGCGCCTTCAGGCAGGCAAGGCCTTCGGGCGGATGCGGTCCTCGGTCCGACAGAACTTCCTGCGGACGCAAGCCACGAACAAGGCCGCAGGCAAAAAGGCGGTCCGGCGTGACGGTGCCCTCGGGCGGGCGCAGTCCTCGGGCGGGCGCAGTCCTCGGGCGGGCGCAGTCCTCGGGCGGGCGCAGTCCTCGGGCGGGCGCAGTCCTCGGGCGGGCGCAGTCCTCGGGCGGGCGCAGTTCACGGACGGACAGGGTCCTCGGCGGATGCGGCCCTCGCACGGACAAGACCTCCGGGCCGACGCAGTCCACGAACAAGGCCTTCAGGCGGAAGAAGGCCTCAGAGACGGCGTAGTCCTAGGCGGGCAGGAGCCTCAGGCGATCAGAACGCTCGGGTAGGTAGGACCGTCAGACGGGGCCAGCACTGTCGAGCGGGCCGGACCTCGGGCGCGCAGGACCGTCGAGCGCGCAGGACTTTCGGGCGAACAGGACCTCCGGGCAACCAGGACCGTCGAGCGAGCAGGACCGTCGAGCGAGCAGGACCGTCGAGCGAGCAGGACGTTGGGCGGATCCGGTCTTCGCGCGGACAAGGCCTTGAGGCGGGCAGAGTTCACAGGTCGGCCCCGGGTTCAGCGGCAACACCGACCAGCAACAGCGCCTTGAGGCGGACGAGATCCTCAGGCAAGCAAGGCGCAAGACGGCGCAGCGCGGTCAAGCAGCGCCTTCAAGCGGACAGCACACGCGAACAGGCGGAGCCTTCAGGCGGAGAAGGCCTCGGGTGATCAATGCCTTCTGCTGGAGCCGGCCTCGAACAGGTACGGCAACAGCTACGGCCTTCGGACGCACATGGCCCTCCAACAAGGCGGGCTCTGAGGCCCAATACACGGCCCCTGAGGCAACAAGGCTTCACGCAAGCGAAGCCCTTCAAGCAGGCATCCGGGGAGTGTCGACCGACTCCGCCCCCTCGACAGCCCACCCGGACCCACCCTCAGGAGCGAGCTTCCAGCAGAAGGGCGCTTCGACATAAGCCATTCGGCGGGCGCGCGGCCGCAGTGCCCGCAGGCCAGGCCGCCTCAGCGCAGCGAGGCATCCGCGACTGACCGCGGGGACAAGCAGCCGAGTCTCCTCAGCGCCTGCGCAGCGAGCCTCCGGTGCGCGGCATGCGTGATCCAGCCGCCCCACGACGCAATTAACGAAAGCCGGTGAAGGGAACGCATGACTACTACAGTCGGCAACACCGAGCACTTTCACACGCGTCCCCAGTGGACGTGCAGCGTCTGTGCGCAGGCATGGCCATGTGACAGCGCCAAGGTCAATCTGCTCGCTGAGTACCGGGCCTTCCCCTCCCTGTTGAAGGTCTACCTATCCGCGCAGATGTACGACGCTCTGGATGATCTGACCGCGGAGGGCGGGGCACCACCCAACCTTTACGAGCGTTTTCTGTCCTGGACGCGAGTCGGGCCGTCGGTGCTCTGAGGTGAGCTGGATGCCACACGCGCCGGCACTTCGGCTTCGCGTAGCTCGAGCCACGCTTCAAATCGCCGGTGAGCGGCAACGGAGAGAAACGGGCGACGGCCACGCCTTGGCCGGCACGCAGCCAACCTCGGCGACAACCGCCGCCCGCCCTGCCACCCAATCGAGCTCGGCCTTCTCGGTGCGGCAAGGTCTATTGTAGTAACGTAAGCCCGTAGGGACAACATGACGGAGCTACGTGGGCACGTAGGATAATCGTCATGATCGATCATTCTGCCGACCGCGCGGTCTTCCGCCAGCTGGCTGACCTGCTGCGCCGGCAGATCGAGTCCGGGGAGCTGGCGCCCGGCGAGGCCCTTCCCAGCGAGCTGCGTCTTGCGGACGACTACCGGATCAGCCGCACCACGGTGCGACAGGCCATCGGCCAGTTGCGCTCCGAAGGGCTGGTCACAGTGGACCGGCCGCGCGGCACCTTCGTGCGCATCCCCGAGCCGGTCGAGGTGATCACACTGGCCCGCGGCGACCGCGTCAGCGCCCGCATGCCAACCGACACCGAGCGCCGCAAGTATCGGCTCCGCGACGGCGTTCCGGTGCTCGTCGTAACCGCTCACGACGGCACCGAGACAGTCCACCCGGCCGACCGCTTCCAGCTCACCCGCCCCTGAACGACCGGCCTCAGGACACACCGCCCAAGCCGCATCTGCTCCCCCACACGAGCTCCTCATCCGACGGCGGTCAGGTTCGGTGAGACCGGGCAGATCCAGCTGCGGCGGCGATCGGTGCGGCCTGGTATCAGCCAGGCCCGGCGGGTCCGAAGGCACCACGCCCGGCAGGTAGGCACGCGCGGCAGTTGGGCAAGTACGGCAGATCGGCAAGTACGGTCGGCAGGCAGGCAAGTCCGGCAAGCCTGGCAGGCACGCTTGGCGGACGAACCGGCAGGCACGCTTGGTCGGCAGGCTCGGCAAGCAGGCCCGCAGGCATGCCCGGCAAGTAGGCCGCGGGTAGACAAGCGGACCCGGCAAGCACGTCCGGCAAACCGGCAAGCCGGCAGGCGTGAGCCATCGCCAGCCCACCGGCTCGGACGGCCCGCGAGGTCGGTGTGGGAGCGGGTCAGGTGCGGGTGCGGCGGCGGTAGCCGTGGCCGGTGTGCCAGGACTCGATGACCAAGTGGTCGGCGGGCACTCCGACATAGGTCAGCGACACCTCGCGGATGTCGATGCGGAAGAAGCCGGCGTCCTCGTGTGGGTTGTCTGGAGGTGGTGGGGTCTCCACCGCCAAGCCGGCGAGTTTGGCGTCGCCGGGGCCCGTCTCCGGGTGGTCTTCCGGCGGCTCGAGAGTGGGGCTGTGCATGGCCAGCCGTGGGTCTCGGCGCAGATCACGCAACTTCACCGAATCCGACATCATCCCGAAGGTGATCTCGCCGTCGGTGAACTGGGCCTCGCAGGCGCTGATCCGGGGTGAGCCGTCCTGCCGGAGGGTGGCGATGGTCTTGTTGGTGCCGG
This sequence comes from Actinoplanes sp. NBC_00393, assembly GCF_036053395.1. NCBI lineage: Bacteria > Bacillati > Actinomycetota > Actinomycetes > Micromonosporales > Micromonosporaceae > Actinoplanes > Actinoplanes sp. NBC_00393. The sequence continues at coordinate 7,073,919 of NZ_CP107942.1, forward strand.
CGTCGAACCTGGCTCGGACCTTTGCTGCGAACTCGGGTGCTTCCTTCTCGATCTCTCCCCAACTTGCCATGCCCCTGAGGCTAGACCTGGGGTGTGACAGGAACACCGGATCCGCTTGACGCCATGATCCTGATCGGGGGACGGTCGGAGGTGATGCGTATCCGGGAGATGCACCAGACCCTGCCGCCGGCTCTCCGTGAGGCGGTGGACGACTTCGGGACTCATCTGGCCGGTGTGGACGGCCGGTCGCAGCACACCGTCCGTGCTTATGTCGGTGATGTCGTCTCGCTCCTCGACCATGCGGCGCGTGAAGGCCGCACGACTGTTGCTGAGCTTGACATCGCGGTTCTTCGCGGCTGGCTGGCCGCGCGGCTGAGCGGTGGCGCCGCTCGTACCTCGCAGGCGCGACGGGCCGCGGCGGCCCGGACCTTCACCGGCTGGGCGCATCGCACCGGGCGCGCCTCGGAGGATCCGGGGGCGCAGCTCGCGAGCCCGCGGGCGCACCGAGGGCTTCCCACGGTCCTCCGCGCTGATCAGGCCGCCGATCTGATGAGCGCCGCCGCCGGGCCCGGGCACCAGACCGCACACGGCACAGTCGCGGAGCGCGAAGGAATCCACAGCACGCAAGGAACGCATCGCGAGCCAGACGCGGATGACGGGCATGGGGAGCCTGGTACGGAGAACGCGCTGGGTGGGGAGGTGGGGGCCGAGGGGGACGTTCTGGCGATCAGGGACCGGGCTGTGCTGGAGATGTTGTACGCGACCGGCGTACGCGTAAGCGAACTCTGCAACCTCAACCGCGCTGATGTGGATCATGGGCGGCAAGTGGTGCGGGTTTTCGGCAAGGGGGCCAAGGAACGGGCCGTCCCCTTCGGGCATCCGGCACGGCGGGCGCTGGAGGACTGGCTGCGTCTGGGGCGGCCTGAGCTGGCTGCACGCTACAGCCGGGATGCGCTTTTCCTCGGGGCCAAGGGTGGGCGCCTGCAACCGACCGTGGTCCGGCGGATTGTGGCTCGGGCGGCGCAGGCTGCGGGGCTGCCGCACACCAAGCCGCACGATCTGCGGCATTCGGCTGCCACGCACCTGCTTGACGGGGGTGCTGACCTGCGGGCCGTGCAGGAACTGCTGGGGCACAGTTCGCTGTCGAGTACGCAGATCTACACGCACGTGTCCACCGAGCGGCTGCGTGCGGCCTTCAATCAGGCGCACCCGCGGGCATGAGACCGTACGATCCGAAGATGAGCGCCGAAGATCCGCCACGGTCCATTCCCGGCGCCCGGCTTCTGTTCTCGCTGGATCCGGCGGTGTCCTATCTCAACCACGGGTCGTTCGGCGCGGTCCCGGTCGGGGTGCAGCGCACCCAGCAACGGCTGCGGGACGAGATGGAGGCGAACCCGCTGCGGTTCTACGGGACCGGGCTGCTCGACCGGATCGCGCACACGCGGCGGCATCTGGCGGGATTTCTGGGCGCCGACCCGGACGGGAGCGCCCTGGTTCCGAACACGACTGCCGCGGTGTCGCTGGTTCTGCAGTCGGTGCGGCTGGGCGCCTCCGACGAGGTGCTGATGACCGATCAGATGTACGGGGCGGTCGCGCTGGCCGTACGCCGGCAGTGTCGCCGCTCGGGGGCCAGCGCGCGCACGGTGGCGGTGCCGCTCGGGGCGCCGGCGCGGGAGGTGGTGTCCCGGATCCGGGCGGCGCTGCGGCCCGGCCGGACCCGGCTGCTGGTGGTCGATCAGCTGGCGTCGGCCACGGCTGCGCTCTTTCCGGTACGCGAGATCGTCGCCGCCGCCCGCGAACACGACATCCCGGTGCTGGTCGACGCGGCGCACGTGCCCGGGATGCTGCCGGTGGACGTGAGTGCGATCGGGGCCGACTTCTGGGTCGGCAACCTGCACAAGTGGGGTCTCGCGCCGCGGGGCACCGCGCTGTTGAACGTCGCTCCGGCCTGGCGGCGCCGGATCGACCCGCTGGTCGTGTCCTGGGATCAGGAGGAGGGTTTCCCGAGGTCCGTCGAGTATCAGGGGACGATCGACTACACCCCGTGGCTGGCGGCTCCGGCGGGGATCTTCACCCTGCGGACGCTCGGGCTGGAAGCGGTCCGGGAGCACAATGCGGCGCTCGTCGCGTACGGCCAACGGGTTGTCGGTGAGGCCCTCGGCCTCGCGCCCGCTGACCTGCCTGACCCCGGCGGACCCGGGGTTTCGATTCGTGTCGTGCCACTGCCTTCGGGGCTGGCGACCACGGTGCCGGAGGCGCACGCGCTGCGGCAGCAGATCTCCGACAAGCTGGCGGTGGAGACCGCGGTGAACGCGTGGGGCGGGCGTGGGCTGTTGCGGTTGAGCGCGCAGGTCTACAACCGGCCGGAGGAGTATCACCACCTGGCCGAGCATCTTCCCGCGTTGTTGAGCGAGTTCAGGAGTCGCTGAGCGGCAGCAGGCGGACCCGGCCGAGGCCGAGGAGGGCGAGCGGGTCGAGGTAGACGGCGCCCCGCCGGAGGCCCCAGTGCAGGCAGGCGTTCTCCGGGCAGCCGGGATGGCCGGCGCCGACGGTGCCGAGCGGCTGGCCCGCCGATACCTGATCACCGAGGGTGACCGTTGCGGTTACCGGCTCGTAGGTGGTGCGCAGGCCGTTCGGGTGGGCGACGCTGACGACACCGCGGCCGGCGAGGATCTGCGCGTAGACGACCGTCCCGGCGCCGGCGGCCCGGACGGTTGCGCCGGGAGTGGCGGCGAGGTCGACGCCGCGGTGACCGGCCAGCCACTGCTGGGCGGGCGGATCGAACCGGCGAACCACGCGCGGCGGCTCCACCGGCCAGCGATATCGGGAGACCGGGACAAAGGCGAGCGAGGCCGGAGGAGCCGGCGCCGCCGAAACAAAGACCGGAACAAAGGCAGGAACGGCCAGAGCCAAAGCGGACGTCAGGACAACAGGAAGCATGCGGGCAGCCTGCCCGCCCGACTTCCCGCCCGCGACCGCCCCTGTGGACGGCCGCGAACTGTGGAAAACCCGCTATCCCCCGAACCCAGCATCATCCGGCAGCGAAATGTCCGGCTTCTCCAGCTCCTCGACGTTCACATCCTTGAACGTCATCACCCGCACGTTCTTCACGAACCGCGCCGGCCTATACATGTCCCAGACCCAGGCGTCGTGCATCTCGACCTCGAAGTACACCTCGCCGTCGGAGTTGCGCACATGCAGGTCGACCTGGTTGGCCAGGTAGAACCGGCGCTCGGTCTCCACCACGTAGGAGAACTGTCGGACGATGTCGCGGTACTCCCGGTAGAGCTGCAGCTCCATCTCGGTCTCGTACTTCTCGAGATCCTCTGCGCTCATCGCTTCTCGCCCTCCATGGCCTCATCTTCCCCCACCGACGGCGACGGCTGAGGCTGCTCGCCCGACGCCACGCCGACGGTACCCTCAGCTGTCCCCGGAAGCAGCAGCGGCTCCGTAACGGATACGTCGAACAGCGCCGCTGGGGTCTCCACCGGGCGGCGTGCCCGCGGGGGCCGGTTTCCACGGCCGGATGCCGCGGCGACATTGACGTACGAGAACCGGTGCTCGGCGCACGGCCCGTGGCGGAGCAGCGCGGCGCTGTGCTCGTCGGTGATGTAACCCTTGTGCACGGCGAAGCCGTAGTGCGGGAACTGCTCGTCCAGCTCGATCATGAGCCGGTCCCGGGTGACTTTCGCCAGCACGCTGGCGGCGGCGACGCAGGCCGCGACCCGGTCACCCTTCCACACCGCGAGGCCGGGCACGCCCAGGCCGTCGACCGGGAAACCGTCGGTCAACACGTACTCCGGGCGGACGGTGAGCGAGGCCAGCGCGCGGCGCATCGCCGCCAGGTTGCAGACGTGCAGGCCGCGCGCGTCGACCTCGGTCGGCGGAATGATCATCACGGACCAGGCCAGCGCCCGCTCCACGACGTGCTCGTAGACCCGGTCCCGGGCGGCAGCGGTCAGCAGTTTCGAGTCGGCCAGGCCGGGAATCTCGCCGCGCTTGCCCTCCGGCAGGATCGCGGCGGCGGCCACCAGCGGACCGGCGCAGGCGCCGCGGCCGGCCTCGTCGGCGCCGGCCACATGCCGGAAGCCCCGGCGCTGCAGTGCCTGCTCCAGAGCGTAGAGCCCGGCCTCGCGGCGAACCACGGTACGAGGTGGGGCCAGCATCAGCAGCACCGCCGCAACAGGTCGGCCAGATCGAGCGGGAAGATCTGCTCGGTGCTCGCCTCGATCTCGGCCGCCGACCACCATCGGTGCTCGGTGATGGTGAGTTTCTCCTCGGCGTCCATCCCGGCCGTGTCGACCTGCCAGTCGGCCACCCGGAGCAGGAAGAAGTCCTGCTCCTGGCGGTAGTCGCGACCGTCGTACGAAAACTCGGTGGTCTCGTGCCAGACCGGCTCGCCCAGGTCGCCCGGTGTCACCCGCAGCCCGGTCTCCTCGAACAGCTCGCGGGCCGCCGCCTCGGCGACGGTCTCGCCGTCGGCGAGGCCACCACCGGCGGTGAACCACCACCGCTGCTCCGGCCGGGCCGGATCACCGCCGTGCAGCAGCAACACCCGGCCCGCGAGATCGACGAGGAGGACGCGGCCGGCGCGCCGGTCAATCACGGTCACGTGACAAGCCTATTGCGCTCGTGGTGGACCCGGCGACCCGGCCGAGCTTCCTCGCAGCGGAAAACCGAAGCAACCCCGAACTACTTCCCCGAGGCGGCGTTCGGGATCGCGTCGTACGTCTCCGGCACCGACAGCCAGGAGGCCCGGCTGGCCGGCCAGAAAATCGTGAAGGCGCGCCCGACGACCGAGTCGACCGGCACCGTGGCGTCATCGATCTTGCCGGCCTCGTCGGTGGCCGTGCTCTGCTCGTAGTGCTCCAGGGAGTCGCCGGACGCCTCCCGGTGGTCGCCCATCACCCAGAGCCGGCCCGCCGGCACGGTGATGTCGAACTCCTGGTCGGCCACCTGATTCCGGGTGCCGTCGGTCTCGGTGTAGATGTACGGCTCGTCGAGCGAGACGCCGTTGATCTGGAGCCGCTGCTGTTCGTCGCAGCACACCACGTTGTCGCCCGGGGTGCCGATGACGCGCTTGATGAAGTCCTCACCCTCGGCGCCGGACTGCCACTCCTTGGGCGCCTTGAAGACCACGATCTCGCCCCGGCGCGGGTCGCGGAAGTCGTAGACGAGCTTGTTGACCAGCACCCGGTCCCACACGTTGAGGGTGTGCTCCATCGACGGCGACGGGATGTAGAACGTCTGGAGCACGAACGCGCGAACGAGCACCGCAACGAGAATCGCGACACCCAGGAGGATGGGAAGCTCGCGCCAGAAGGAGCCCCGGCGCTTTTCGGTCTGCTCGTCAATCACGCTCGGAGCCTACGTCGTCGAGTCACGAACGACATGCCGGAACGCGCGGATAAAGCCACTCCGATGAGAAGCGGCAAAACGTTCGCAGCGACGACCGGGTCGGCTTTGGGCTGCGGTTGCGGTTTCGCCCCGGCCGCGGTCGGCTGGTCCGCGGCGAACTGTTTCCACACGTCCGGGACGCTCAGACTGTTGAATCGGTCACTCGGCCAGACCACCACGAAGGCCCGCCCGATGATGTTCTCGATCGGCACCGGGCCCTGGCAGCGCGCGTCCTGGGAGACCGAGCGGTGGTCGCCCATCACGAACATCTGGCCGGCCGGCACGGTGACCTCGGCGAACCGGCGGCTGGTGCACTGACCGGCGATCGGCGGCTGGTTCAGGTCGGAGTTGAAGCCCTCACTGATGTACGGCTCGTCGATGCCGACCCCGTTGACGGTGATCCGGCCCTGCTCGTCGCAGCAGGCCACCTTGTCACCCGGAAGGCCGATCACCCGTTTGATGAAGTCGCGCTCGCCGGGGCGGCTGATGCCGACCAGGTCGCCGACCGTGCGGCCGAGTTTCGCAATGAAGGCGTCACTGACCGGTTCGGTGACCTCGGGCGCCCAGTCCTCGGTGCCGCGGAAGACCACGATCTCGCCGCGCAGCGGGTCGCGCATGTCGTAGACGACCTTGTTGACCAGCACCCGGTCGTTGACCTCGAGGGTGTTCTCCATCGACCCGGACGGGATGAAGAACGCCTGGACCAGGAAGGTGCGGATCAGCACCGCCAGGCAGAAGGCGACCACGAGCAGCAGCGGCAACTCCTGCCAGAGCGGCATCTCCTTGCGCCGGGAGATCCCACGCCGCCGCCGGGCCGTCGGCCCGTAGCCTTCCATCGGTTCCACGCTTCGCATCTCCCGCCGTCCGCCGGCCGAACCGTCCCCGGATACAGCACTACCGCCCGAGTTTCCCGGCTAGGGGAAGTTACGGGCGGTAGGACTGGAATGGTTCACCAGAACCGTCCGGCACAGGCGCAAGCGTAGTTCGCCCGCGCCCGTTCGTGCCGTATCGGAGTCGATCAGACGGTCTGCTTCTCCCGCAGCTCCTTGATCTTGGCCTTCTTGCCGCGGAGCTCACGCAGGTAGTAGAGCTTGGCGCGACGCACGTCACCGCGGGTGACGACCTCGATCCGGTCGATCGCCGGGCTGTTGATCGGGTAGGTCCGCTCGACACCGACGCCGAAGCTGATCTTCCGAACCTTGAAGGTCTCGCGGAGGCCGGCGCCCTGGCGGGCGATCACGACGCCCTGGAAGACCTGGACACGGGACCGGTTACCTTCGACGACCCGGCCGTGCACCTTGATCGTGTCACCGGCGCGGAAGCTGGGAATGTCGGTGCGCTGCGACTGGGCGTCGAGAGCGTCCAGCGTGTTCATCGCTGCATCCTCGTCGTACTAGGCGCACCGGGAGTCGGTGCGCGGATGGGTGATTCTGATCTTCCCTGACCTCAGAAGATCCTCGTCCCGGCTCCGCGGCGCGAAGCTGAGACGGCAACCTCACTACTCTGCCACACGCGGAGGCGGGATCTGAAATCCGCCCTCGGCCAGCGCCTTCCGATCCTTCTTGTCCAGATTCTCCGGCGGGTAGGCGGCCCACATGTCGGGGCGGCGCGAGGCGGTCCGGAACATGCTCTGCTCGCGGCGCCAGCGGGCGATCCGGCCGTGGTCGCCGGAACGCAGCACGTCCGGCACCTCCCGGTCCCGCCAGGACTGCGGCTTGGTGTAGACCGGGGCCTCCAGCAGGCCGGCGGCGTGCGACTCCTCGGTGAGCGACTCGGCGTTGCCGAGCACCCCGGGCAGCAGCCGGGTGACCGCTTCCATGATCACGATGACCGCGACCTCGCCGCCGAAGAGCACGTAGTCGCCGAGGGACACCTCACGCACCGGCATCCGGTCCGCCGCGTCGTCGATCACCCGCTGGTCGATGCCCTCGTACCGCCCGCAGGCGAAGACCAGGTGGTCCAGCTCGGCGAGCTGGTGGGCGTCGGCCTGGGTGAAGGGTTTGCCGACCGGCGACGGTACGACCAGAGTCGCCTCCGGCCCGGCGACAGCGTCCAGTGCCTGCCCCCACGGTTCCGGCCGCATCACCATGCCGGGACCACCGCCGTACGGGGTGTCGTCGACCGTACGGTGCACGTCCTGGGTCCAGGTGCGCAGATCGTGGACCGCCAGCTGGAGCACACCGGTCGTCCGCGCCTTGCCGATCAGCGAGAGGTCGAGCGGGGCGAAGTAGTCCGGGAAGATCGAGATGATGTCGACCTTCACAGATCCAGGAGACCTTCCGGGAGATCGACGATCACGCGGCCGCCGGCGATGTCGACGGTCGGGACCATCACCGTGACGAACGGGATCAGAGCCGTCCCGCCGCCGGTCCGGGCCAGCACGATCAGGTCGGAGGACGGGGCGTGCTCGATCCGCTGCACGGTACCCAGCGCCGTGCCGTCGACCGACTCCACGCGCAGCCCGACGAGCTGGTAGTCGTGGAACTCCTCCGGGTCCTCCGGGGGCGCCAGATCGGCGCTGTCCACCTGGAGGTAGACGCCGCGCATCGCCTCGGCGAGGTTGCGGTCGTAGATGCCCTCGAAGAGCGCGATCCCGCGGCCCTGATGCCAGCGGATCTGCTCGAGGACGAGTTGCTTGGGAACTTCCCACTGAGCACCGGGGGTGGGCGCTGCCGCCGGGCCGGCGCTCACCCGGCGGTCCCGGGGGACCTCCGTGATGAACACCGACCCGGTCGTGAAGCGTTCCTCGGGCTCGTCGGTCCGCACGACCACCGAGACCTCGCCCCGGATGCCGTGCGGCTTACCGATCTGGCCGACGACGAGCAGCATCGATCAGTACGCGTCGACGATGTCTACGCGGATGCCGCGGCCGCCGATCGAACCGATGACCTGACGCAGAGCCTTGGCCGTACGCCCGCCGCGCCCGATGACCGTTCCCAGGTCCTCCGGGTGCACGCGAACCTCGAGCCGCTTGCCGCGGCGCGAGTCGACCAGCCGGACCCGGACGTCGTCCGGGTTGTCGACGATGCCCTTGACGAGGTGCTCCAGCGCGGGCCGGAGCGCCCCGTCAGCTCGCGTCGGCGCCGGCACCGGCCGGGTCCTGTGCAGTCTCGGCGACGGCCTCGCGGTTGGGCTCGGCCGGGTCGGCGGCCTTGGTCTGCGCCGGCTTGGCCTCGGCGGCCTCCGGAGCAGCGGCCTTCTTGCTCGACTTCGGCGCGGTGGCCGGCTTGGTGTCGGCGAGACCCGCGGCAGCCTTGGCCTCCGCCTCGTACACCTCGGTCTTGCTCTGCTTGCTCGGCGCGACCAGCAGCGGCGGCGGGGCCGGCAGGCCCTTGAACTTCTGCCAGTCGCCGGTCTTCTCCAGGATCCGCTGCACGGGCTCGCTCGGCTGCGCGCCGACGGAGAGCCAGTACTGAACGCGGTCGGACTTGACCTCGATCACCGAAGGGTGTTCCTTCGGCTGGTAGATGCCGACGTACTCGATGGCACGGCCGTCGCGCTTGGTGCGCGAGTCGGCGACGACGATGCGGTACTGCGGGTTGCGGATCTTGCCCATCCGCAGAAGCCGGATCTTAACGGCCACGGTGTATTCGCTCCTGATGACTGCGTGGGTTGAGCCGACCGGAACCCACGTGGGGATGCGGGACCGATGCCTCGTGGACTGGCGTCGCGATCAGGGGTTAGAGGGCGCCTGACGCATGCCGGATACCAACGAGCCATTCTGCCAGATCGCAGGCCGTGCCGCCCAACCGGGTCTCAACGCGCTCCGGGCCGGTCCCAGCCGGGCGGCATCTCGGTGGGCACCGGCCACGCCGGGTCCGGCTGGAAATCGGTCCAGGTGCCGTCGAACGGGAAGTCGCCGGCCTCGATCTTCTTGATCACCCGCCGGCCCTCCGCCCAGACCTCGTCCGGGGAAGGCACCCAGTAGTGCTCCGGCAGGGCGAGCCGCTCGGCGAACTCGTCCTCGTCCTTCCACTGCCACGACCGGTCCGGCGCGACCACCACGTCCAGGTCCTGATCGACCACGTCGACCCCGGCGAGGGCGCCGTCGTCCCAGCGGACCGCGTGCTCCTCGAGGTTGACGTACCACTCCTTGAAGACGCCCTCGTCGGTGCGGAAGAACCACACCGAGTGCTCACCCTCGGACGGGATGAACTTGAGGATGCCGGGGCCGTTCCACGCGGCCGGGACCAGCTTGTGCCCGACCGTCACCCACTCGGCGAACGGCATGCTGCGGACACCGCGGCCGTCGGTCGCCACCTCGATGATCGCCGCCGAGCCGCGGGCCAGCCAGAGCAGCAGGCCACGCTCGTCGTCGGAGACCACCCGGCAAAGCCGGACGTTCACCAGCCGGCCCGCCGAGAAGTTGCGGTAGACGAGGGGCCGGCCTGGGTCGAAAATCACAATCAGTACGAACGACCGAGGTACGCCACCAGGTCCGGTTCCTCGTCGGACTCCGGCATCGTCCCGTCCTGGCGGGTCAGGCAACGGACCGTGACGGCCTTGCCGTTCGCCTCCTTCTCGCCGGCCTCGCCGACCGCCGACCACGGCACCCGGGCCCAGCCGGTCTGCGACGCCTCGAGCGCCTCACCGAGGGTCTTCACGTCGACCGTGTGCTCCTCGCGGAACGCCAGCGCGTCGTCGTAGAGCCGCTGCTGGTCGGCCTTGAGGGCGGCGACGACATCGTTCGCCACCTCGGCCAGGGCGATCGGCGACTTGCTGCCGTCGATCCGGCGGGCCACCACGGCATTGCCGTTGGCCAGGTCACGCGGGCCGACCTCGACGCGGATCGGGATGCCCTGGAGTTCGGCGTCGACGGCACGCCGGCCGAACGGGATGTCGGCACGATCGTCGAGCTTCACCCGTACACCCGCGGTCTTGAGGTCGTCGCGCAGCTTGGCCGCTGCTTCCGCGACGCCCTCGCCGGCCTTGACCACCATGATCTGGACCTGGATCGGCGCCAGGCGCGGCGGCAGCCGCAGCCCGTTGTCGTCGCCGTGCACCATGATCAGGCCGCCCACCATGCGGGTCGACGTGCCCCACGAGGTGGTCCAGGCGTGCTCGACGGTCCGCTCGGCCGACGAATAGGTGATGTCGAAGGCCTTCGCGAAGTTCTGCCCGAGCTCGTGCGAGGTGCCCATCTGCAGGGCCTTGCCGTCGCGCATCATGGCCTCGACGGTCATCGTGTTGGTGGCGCCGGCGAACCGCTCACCCTTGGTCTTGCGGCCGGGCACCACCGGGATGGCCAGCATCTCGGTCATGAACGCCTCGTAGACGTTCTTGTGGATGTCCCGGGCATGCTCGCGGGCGTCGGCCTCGGTGGCGTGCGCGGTGTGCCCCTCCTGCCAGAGGAACTCGGTGGTGCGCAGGAAGGTGCGCGGCCGCAGCTCCCACCGGACCACGTTGGCCCACTGGTTGAGCAGCAGGGGCAGATCACGGTACGAGTCGACCCACTTGGCCATGAACTCGCCGATCACCGTCTCGCTGGTGGGACGGACGACGAGCGGCTCGGCGAGCTCCTTGCCACCGGCGTGGGTGACCACGGCCAGCTCCGGCGAGAAGCCCTCCACGTGGTCGGCCTCGCGGCGCAGGTAGTTCTCCGGGATGAAGAGCGGGAAGTACGCGTTCTGGACGCCCTGCTCCTTGATGCGGGCGTCCATGTCGGCCTGCATGCGCTCCCAGATGGCGTAGCCGACCGGCCGGATCACCATCGTGCCGCGCACCGGGCCGTTGTCGGCGAGCTGCGCCTTGGCGATCAGGTCCTGGTACCAGCGGGGAAAGTCCTCCGCACGGGGAGTGAGCACGCGAGCCATGAGCAGACATCCTAGTCTCGGCCGCCCTGCAACCCTCGGGGTGGGCGTCCCGTGTCCCTCAACGGAGACGAACGGGGTGATGGATGGACTTCGACGGGTTCTACCGGGACACCTCCCGGCGGTTGATGCGATACGCGTACGGCCTGACCGGGGACGCCGGTGAGGCCCAGGACCTGGTGCAGGAGGCGTACGCCCGGGCCTGGCAACGCTGGCGCCGGGTCTCGAGATACGAGGATCCGGAGGCCTGGCTGCGGCTGGTGGTGAACCGGCTCTCCACCGACCGGTGGCGCCGGCTGTTCGTCCGGCGCGACCGGGCCGCGGCCGAACCACCGCGTCCACCGGTCGCCCCGCCGTCGGAGAACACCGTGCTGCTGGTGGCGGCCATGCGGACGCTGCCGGCCGCGCACCGCAACGCGCTGGCGCTGCACTACCTCCTCGACCGGTCGATCGCCGACATCGCCGCGGAGACCGGCGTCTCCATCGGCACCGTCAAATCGTGGTTGTCCCGCGGCCGGGCCGGCCTGGCGACCGCACTCGAACCTGCTCTTCTGCCGGAGGGAACGTCCGATGCCCACTGACCTCGACGAACTCTTCCAGGGGCTGAGCCGCCAGGCCGATGCCATCCCGATCGCCCCACCGGAAGCGGCCCGGCAGCGTGGCCGGCAGCTCCGGCGGAGCCGGCTCGTGGCCGCCGCCGTCGCCGTGTGCCTGGTGGCGGGTGGCGTCTCCGGGCTGGTGAACCGCCCCGCCCGGCAGGCCGACCCGGCAGACACGCCGTCCCACCGGGAATTGCCGGACGTCGGCTCCCCGATCGACCTCGGCAAACCGGTCACGGTCGACTACTCGATGACCGCCGGCGGACGGGTCTTCAGCCTCTGGCAGGCCACCGACGGCACCATCAACCTGCTCGCGGCCGACCTGCACACCGGTGCACGGGCCTGGATCGCGCGGCGTCCGGCGAAACCGGACACGTTCCCGTACATGTACGTCATGAGCCAGGGAATCGCGCTGGTCACCGAGGGCAAACTGTCGGTCTACGACAACGCGGACGGGAGGCTGCGCTGGGAGCTGCCCGTCCCCGAGGCCGACCGATTCCTGGTGCAGAGCCGAGCCGTGGTCCGGTGGTCCGCGGAGACCGAGCGGATCGAGGCGTTCGATTGGGCGGGCGGGAAGCGACTCTGGTCGCAGGCGACGCCCGGCGAGAAGCCGCGCGGCCTGACCACCCTACGGTCCGGCGACGAGTTCCGGCCGGAGGACCTCATCGGTGAGCAGGTGCTCCGGATCTCTGCCGCCGGCCAGGCCCGCGTCATGGACATCGACACCGGCACTGCCGGCCTGACCTTGAGCCTCCCCGGGCCGGCGGTGGACGACCGGATGGTCATGGCCGTCAAGGGATGGGTGATCAGCCAGGAGACGCAGCCGGACCGGAGCGGTTACCGGCTGCACGCCACCGACACGCGCACCGGCACCACACGGATGATCGCCGACCGGGCGATCGGGCACACCCTCAGCCATGCCGGCATGTGCGGCACGGACCGGTTCTGCGTGCTGGACGCGCAGGACGCCAAGACCACCCTGACCGCGATCGACCTGACGACCGGCACCCAGGTCTGGGAGGTACCCGCCCCGGACCATGCCTCGTCGATCGAGTCGCACGGCGGGTATGTGCTGACCGTCGGCGGCTCCGGCGCCCTCTACGACCGGAACGGGCAGGTGGTCTACCGGGCTCCGGACAGCGCGGTCGCCTGGCTCACCGCGGATTCGCTGTTGCGGGTGGCGGGCGGCGGCCCGGTCGAGAGGATCCGGGTCGCGGACGGCCACGTCGAGCCGGTCGGCACCATCCCACTGCAGATCGGGGCGTGCGCGGCGGTCCCGGACCGGCTGGCCTGCCCGACCTCGGACGGCCTGCGGATCTGGAGCCTTACCGGATGACCTGACCCTTCAGCACGATGCAGCTCGGCGCGCGGACCACCCTCAGGTCCGCGCGCGGGTCCGCCTCGTAGACCACCAGGTCGGCGAGCCCGCCCTCGACCAGACCGGAAAAGCCCAGCCACTCACGGGCCTTCCAGGACGCCGCAGCGAGCACGTCGAGCGCCGGGATGCCCGCCTCGTGCAGGTAAAGCATCTCCTCGGCGGCCAGGCCGTGCCGGATGCCGCCACCCGCGTCGGTCCCGACGTAGATCGGCACGCCGGCCTCGTGCGCGGCCAGCACCACCGACGGGAAGCGGTCACGCAGGTGGATCATGTGGTTCGCGTAGCCCTCGAACTTGCCGCGGGCCGCGTCGGCGATCTTCCCGAACGTCCGGATGTTGATCATCGTGGGGACCAGCGCGGTGCCACGCCGGGCCATCTCGTCGATCAGGTCCAGGGAGAGGCCGGTGCCGTGCTCCACCGAGTCCACCCCGGCGCGCACCATGATCGCCACGCCCTCCTCGGAGAACGTGTGCACCGCCGCGCGGGCCCCGGCCGCATGCGCAGCCTCGACCGCCGCCGCCATGGTCGCCGCGTCCCAGCTGGGCGCCAGGTCGCCGAGATCCCGGTCGATCCAGTCGCCGACCAGCTTCACCCAGCCGGTGCCGGCCTTCGCCTGTGCGGTGACCGCTTTCGCGACCTCGTCCCCCACCACCTCGACGCCGATGTCCCGCAGGTAGCGGCGGGGCGCGGCCACGTGCCGCCCGGCCCGCACCAGGCGCGGCACGCCCGGTTCGTCATCCAATTCGGGGTACGGGTACGGCGAGCCGGCGTCCCTGATGGTGAGAACGCCCGCGTCCCGGTCCTGGCCGGCCAGCTCACGCGCCTGGTCGACGCTCTCGATCGGCTTCGCCCCGTAGGCGATCCCGAGATGGCAGTGCGCGTCGACGAGCCCCGGGAGGATCCAGCCGCCGTCGCTGATCGTCTCGGCATCGGCCACCGGCTCGAAGGTGACCCGATCCCCCACCAGCCAGAGATCCCGGACCTCACCGTCCGGCAGAACCGTCCCGCGCACATGCAACGCCATGCAACAGTCCTACCTGATCAACCGTTCAGTTGTCCGGCCGGGCCATCGCGCCGAACTCATCTCGCCGGCCCGTCCAGGACGGAAGATCCAGCGTGATTTCCCATGGCCGGTCGACGGTGACTCGCTCATCTGTCTGCAGCAGCTTCTGATAGATCCCGTCCGAACCCAGGACGAACTGCGTGGATGTGATGCGCTCTGCCAACGGATCGACTATCCAGTAGTTCGGAATCCCGACATAGGCGTATTTCTTGAGCTTGCGGCCACGGTCAGACTTCCTGGAGGACCAGGAGATGATCTCGACAACCAAGGGCACGTCACCCGGCAGAACCGGTGAGCGCAACGCTGCCGAGCCGTGGATCAGCATGACATCGGGGCGCAACTCGTTGCGCCTATCCAGTTGGCCGGCCTGCTCGACATTGATCAAATAGTCGTCCGGGCAGTGCTCGTCGATCGCGCCGGCCACCCGGAAGCCGAGCAATTGATGAATAGGCAGTGCGAAGGGCGACAAGACGAGCCTTCCGTCGATCAACTCGTAGCGGAGATCCTCAGGAAGGTCCGCGATGTCGTCGACGGTCAGGTCGTCTCGCCCCAGCAGATGCTCGATCAAGTCCTGCTCGTTCAGGTGCGGCGCAGCGGTCATCGGCTCCTCCTCAACGGATTCACCTCTGACCATACTAGTCACCTAGCCACTAGCCCAATGCCTACTTGTCGTCCTTCGGCTTGCTCAGCTTGTTGAAGTCGAGTTTCGGCAGCTTGAAGCCCGGCGGCATGCCGCCCTGACCGCCACCCAGCGCGCCCGGGTCCATGCCCGGCGGCAGCTGCGGCATGCCACCCGGGAAGCCGGCCGGCATCCGGCCACCGGCGGGCCGCGGCCGGTTGTTGCCGCCCTTGCCCTTGCGCTTGTTCTTCGAGCTCTTGGTCGCGCTGCGGCGCGAGCCCGGCAGGCCCATCATGCCGGTCATCTGCTTCATCATCTTCTGCGCGTCGGCGAAGCGGTTGAGCAACTGGTTGACGTCCATCACGGTGACGCCGGAACCGTTCGCGATGCGCAGCCGGCGCGAGGCGTTGATGATCTTCGGAGTGGTCCGCTCCTGCGGGGTCATCGAGCGGATGATCGCGGTGACCCGGTCGAAGTGGCTGTCGTCGAGCTCGTCGAGCTGGCCCTTCAACTGGTTCATCCCGGGCATCATGCCGAGGATGTTGGCGATCGGGCCCATCCGCCGGACCGCGATCAGCTGGTCCAGGAAGTCCTCCAGCGTGAACTGCTCGCCACCGAGCAGCTTGCTGGTCATCTTCTCCTTCTGATCCTCGTCGAAGGCCTGCTCGGCCTGCTCGATGAGGGTCAGAACGTCACCCATGCCGAGGATCCGGCTGGCCATCCGGTCCGGGTGGAAGACGTCGAAGTCCTCGAGCTTCTCACCGGTGGAGGCGAACAGGATCGGCTCGCCGGTGACGTGCCGCACGGAGAGCGCGGCGCCACCACGGGCGTCACCGTCGAGCTTGGAGAGGACCACACCGGTGATGCCGACGCCGTCGCGGAACGCCTCGGCGGTCTGCACCGCGTCCTGGCCGACCATCGCGTCGATGACGAAGATGACCTCGTCCGGCTGGACCGCGGCGCGGATGTCGGCGGCCTGCTGCATCATCTCGGCGTCGATACCGAGGCGGCCGGCGGTGTCGACGATGACGATGTCCTTCGCCGTCCGCTTGGCGTGCTCGATCGAGTCCCGCGCGACCTGGACCGGGTCGCCGACGCCGTTGCCGGGCTGCGGCGCATACACATCCACCCCGGCCCGGCCGGCGAGCACCTGCAGCTGGTTCACCGCGTTGGGTCGCTGAAGGTCACAGGCGACCAGCAGCGGCTGGTGGCCCTGGCCCTTGAGCCAGCGGGAGAGCTTGCCGGCCAGCGTCGTCTTACCGGAACCCTGCAGACCGGCCAGCATGATGACGGTGGGCGGCTGCTTGGCGAACTGCAGCCGCCGCCCCTCGCCACCGAGGATGTTGATGAGCTCCTCGTGGACGATCTTGATGATCTGCTGCGCCGGGTTGAGCGCCTGGGAGACCTCGGCGCCGCGCGCCCGCTCCTTGAGGTTGGCGATGAACGCCTTGACCACCGGCAGCGCGACGTCCGCCTCCAGCAGCGCGAGGCGGATCTCGCGCGCGGTGGCGTCGATGTCGGCGTCGGTGAGCTTGCCCTTGCCGCGGAGCTTGGTGAAGATCCCGGAGAGGCGGTCACTCAAGGTGTCAAACACGGTGCGACTTCCCGTTGGTCGAAGGGTGGCGTCGCCGCAAGCCTAGCCGCACCGTTCGAACCTCACTGGTTCCGCATGCGGTACGTCTTCGCCGCCGCCTCAATCCGCCGCTGGGTCCGCGTCCCCGGGGCCAGCGACTTCTTGATCTTCCCGTACACGTACAGCCCGCCGCCGATCGCGAGCGCGCCCATGACCAGGTAGAAGAGGAACGGCCCGATCAGGGAGCTGACCACCCAGCCCACCACGATCACGCCGGCGATCAGTGCCACCAGATATGCCACTGCCTTGCCCATCACGGCCTCCCGCCGTCGTAGCGTCGTCGCCGCTTTCCACCATGCCGTCTGGGCGCAAGGTCCCGCATCGGCCGTGCCCCCGATGCGTTCCCCTAAGGGTGGGCCGTTTCCCAATTCGCCGCAAGGTACCCATCAAGGGCGTATACCGCAGTTAAAGGGTGCAACTCCTGATATAGACCGCAACTTCCATCTCTGCGGGCGCGTTAGTGCTCCGAAGGATCCGCGGCGAAAGGACGACGGCGTGACCCTGCGGCAGATCCTGCGGCTGACCCCCTGGTCGGTCCGGCGACGGGTCTTCGAGGCGGTCGAGGAGCGCGTCCTGCCTCGCGTGGCAGCCGAACAGCGCCTGCGGATCGCTCGTACGCTGATGCCCCTCGGCCCGGTCCGGCTGCGCGGCGGGACCGGCGTGACCAGCCTGCGCATCCGCACCGCCGAAGGCGCCGTGACCGCTCGGGTGCGTGCCGAGGCCGACCCGGTCGAGGTCCGCCGGCACAACCTGAACCGGGTCGCGCAGGCGCTCGAACTGGCCGGCATCGACTGGTTCCGGGTGCCGACCCGCAATCCGGTGCGCACCGCGGTCGCCGTTCGCGAGGCCGATCGGCAGCAGGTCCTGCGGCTGCTCGGCAAGCTGATCGAGAGCGACCACGGGCGGCTCCGCCCGGTGACGCCGGGCGGCCGCAAGCGCCGGCGCGGGACCGGCGTGGTGGCGGTCTGCTGGCCGGTCACCGATCCCCGCGGCAGCATGCTCCTCGGCGCCGACTACGCCTGCGAGGTCGAGTTCTGGAGGGAGTCGGACGGCCGGTTGGTGGCCCCGCGCCGCAACCCGGTGGCCGACTCGATCCCGGCCGACGAGCCGGTCGTGATCGCCCCGGAGCCGGTGTTCGGCGCGTTCAGCTCCCCCGACGACCCGACCGGATACCGCACCCGCCAGGTCTTCACCGTGGTCGACCCGGACCGGATCGAGTTCCCGATCGACGTGGTCTACACCTGGGTGGACGGCGGCGACCCGGCCTGGCAGCGCCGCAAGGCCCGGGCGCTGGCCGGCAACTCCTGGGTCGACGAGATCAACACCCAGGCGGCCAACGACTCCCGGTACGCCAGCCGCGACGAACTCCGGTACTCGCTGCGCGCCCTGCACAGCTTCGCCCCGTGGGTACGCCGGGTCTTCCTGGTCACCGACGACCAGGTGCCGCCGTGGCTGGACCTGGCCCACCCCCGGATCACCGTGATCAGCCATCGGGAGGTGTTCGGCAGCACCGGCACCCTGCCGACGTTCAACTCGCAGGCGATCGAGTCGCGGCTGCACCGGATCCCCGGTCTGGCCGAGCACTTCCTGTACCTCAACGACGACGTGATCCTGGGCCGGCCGGTCACCCCGGACCTGTTCTTCACCCCGGGCGGGCTGACCAAGTTCTTCCCGTCCGGCGCACCGGTCGACACCGCGCCGCGCGGGCCCGCCGACCGGCCCGCCGACTCCGCCGCCAAGAACAACCGGCGGCTGATCGAGCAGGCGTTCGGCCGGGTGCTGACCCGCAAGATGATGCACACCCCGCACCCGTCGCGGCGCAGTGTGATCGCCGAGATCGAGGAGCGGTTCGCCGAGCACGTCACCGCCACCGCGGAACACCAGTTCCGGCACCCGGACGACATCTCGCTGCTCTCGTCGCTGCAGCAGTACTACGCGTACCTGACCGGGCGGGCCGCGCCCGGCCGGATCCGCTTCCTCTACACCGACCTGGCCCAGCCGAGCACACCGCTACGGCTGGCCCGGCTGCTGCGCAACCGCAACGTCGACGCGTTCTGCCTCAACGACGTGGACGTGCACAGCGCGGCGGTAGCCGACCAGGAGGCGCTGCTCGCCGAGTTCCTGCCGGCCTACCTGCCGTTCGCCTCCCCCTTCGAACTCCGGGTGCCGCAGCCCGCCACCGTCGCGCCGCGCGCGGTGGTACGCGTGCCCACCCCGCCCCGCCAGCCCCTCCCACCCACCGACGTGGCCCTGCCGCCCGTCGCCTGACACAAGGAGACTCCTGTGAGCTACGACGTCGTCATCCTCGGACTCGGGTACGTCGGGCTGCCGCTGGCGCAGCAGGCGATCCGGGCCGGCATGTCGGTGCTCGGCTTCGATGTCGACGAGCACGTGGTCCGCGCGCTCGGCGCCGGCCGGTCGCACGTGGACGACCTGAGCGACAAAGACGTGGACGAGATGCTGACCGGCGGGTTCGTGCCGACCACCGACGAGACGCTGATCGCGCACGCGCGTACCGCGGTGATCTGCGTGCCCACCCCGCTCTCCGAGGGTGACGGGCCGGACCTGCGGGCGGTCGTCGGCGCCACCTCGGCGGTCGGGCGCAACCTGCGGCCGGGGATGCTCGTGGTGCTGGAGTCCACCACCTACCCGGGCACCACCGACGAGGTGGTCCGGCCGCGGCTGGAGCAGCTCGCCGGGCTGACCGCCGGCATCGACTTCCACCTGGCGTTCTCCCCGGAGCGGATCGACCCGGGCAACGAGACGTACGGCGCGCACAACACCCCGAAGGTGGTCGGTGGCTACACGCCGGCCTGCACCGACGTGGCATCCCGCTTCTACGGCCGGTTCGTCGAGACGGTGGTCCGGACCCGTTCGACCCGGGAGGCGGAGACGGCCAAACTGCTCGAGAACACGTACCGCCACGTCAATATCGCCCTGGTCAACGAGATGGCGCGGTTCTGCCACGAACTCGACATCGACCTCTGGGACGTGATCCACGCGGCGTCCACGAAGCCGTTCGGCTTCCAGGCGTTCTACCCCGGCCCGGGCGTCGGCGGGCACTGCATCCCGATCGACCCGAACTACCTTTCGCACAACGTCCGCAGCAAGCTCGGCTACCCGTTCCGGTTCGTCGAGCTGGCCCAGGAAATCAACACCACCATGCCCGCCTATGTCGCCCGGCGCGCCCAAAATCTCCTCAATTCGGACGGCCAGGCGGTGCGCGGCGCCACCATCCTGCTGCTCGGCATCACCTACAAGGCCAACATCGCCGACCAGCGCGAATCCCCCGCCGCCCCACTCGCCCGCCACCTGGCCGCCCTCGGCGCCACAGTCGCCTACCACGACCCGCACGTGCGCACCTGGGACGTAGGCGGCGTCCCGGTCGAACGCACCGACGACCTCGAAGGCGCCACCGCCTCCGCCGACCTGGTCATCCTGGTCCAGAACCACCGCGAATACGACCCCGACCACCTGGCCCGCATCGCGAAGCGCTTCTTCGACACCCGCGGCGTCACCTCGGTCCGGGAAGCACACCGCCTTTAAGACCATGCGGGGTACGACCTAGCCCGCCCCCGCCGAATCCACCCCGTCCCGCCAAGCCAGGCGACCACCCAGGTGGTCCAGGCCCCAGCGCCCCCGCCGGGCTTAAGCATCACTCCGCCGCGCGCCTCCCATGCTTGAGCGCCAGCCGCACCCACCGGCTGGCGCTCAAGCACGCCGTGACAGCCCTGCTCCGCCGTGACAGCCCGTTCCGCCGTGACAGCCCGTTCCGCCCGTGACAGCCCTGTTCGGTGGCTCAGCGCCAGCCGAGCCCACCCGGCCGGCCGCCACGCAGGCAATCGCTGACTGCAATCCGTGCTTCAGCGGCGGCTGGGGGTGGTGAGCCGCCGCTCCCGCACGTAACCGGGACCGTATTCCATGGCTCAGCGCCAGCTGAGCCCACCCAGCTGGCCGCCACGCAGGTAATCGCCGCCCCATTCCATGGCTCAGCGCCAGCCGAGCCCACCCAGCTGGCCGCCACGCAGGTAATCGCCGCCCCATTTCATGGCTCAGCGCCAGCCGAGCCCGGTCGGCTGGCGTCTGGCCGGCTGAGCCCGGTCGGCTGGCGTCTGGCCGGCTGAGCCCGGTCGGCTGGCGTCTGGCAGGTTTGGGATCGCCTTCGGCGCTACGCGTGCGGTAGGGCGCGGCGGAGCGGGGTGGCGGTGTCCCGGTGGCGGAGGAGGTCGGCCAAGGTGGGCGGGTGCTCCGGGTCGATGAAGACGACCTGGGCGGTGGCGTGTTCGCGGGAGAGGCGGGCCAGGCGTTCGGCCAGGACGGTGTCCCAGGGGCGGTCGGGGCGGTGGCGGTGCCAGGTGTCCCGGTCCGGCAGGTATTCGATGACCAGGCCGGAGTTGCGGAGCAGCGAGAACGCGGGGTCGTCGGTCAGCACTACGGCTCGGTGGTCGGGTTCGACCAGGAGGCGGCGCTGCAGGGCTAGGACAAGGGAGCGCAGGCCGGGTAGGCCGAGGCCGATCGCCACGTAGAGATGGGTGGGCAGGGCCGGGCCGGCGGTCCGGGTCAGGCGCGGGACGGCGGGGACCCGGCTGCGCATTCGGCGGACCAAACCGCGCAGCAGCCGCGGTGAGGAATGCAAAGGGTCGCGGGCAAGGGTCACCAATGTGCGTCCGAGGCGGTAGGAACGGCTGGTCCGCAACCTGCGGGCGGACTCGCGTTGCTGGTCGCGTTCCTCGGCCAGGCTCTCGCAGCGGGAACGCCAGGCGTCGCGCTGCTGCTCGACCGTGCGCAGGCGGACCACGAGCGCTTGCAGGCGGGCCACCTCCTGCTCGCGGCCGGCCGGGTCTGCGGCGAAGACGGAGAGTTCGCTGGTGGAGTCGGACATGCTGGTCACGCTCCGGCAGAGGTCGAGGTCGGACGGGAAGACACGGAACCGGGCTGCGCCGGAGCCGGAAGCGCCCGGCTCGGCAGGTCAGCGGGCTGGGGTGCGGCCGGAAGAACCAGCTCCGCGGAGGGTTGCGCTGCGGCCGGCAGAGCCGGCTCGGCACCGGCTCGGGATGGCAGAGAAGGCTCCGCGGCGGGCTGGGGTACGGCCGACAGAGCCGGCTCCACGGCGGGCTGGGCTGCGGCTGGCTGGGCTGCTGTGGGCAACGCCGGCTCCCCGGAGGGCTGGGATGGCAGAGACGGCTCCGCGGCGGGCTGGGGGGCGGCCAGGCGAGGCTGGTCCGGCAGTGCTGGGGCTGGCAGGGCTGGGATGGCGCGGGCTGGGGTGCGCAGCGCTGGGGTGGCCACGGAGGCAGGCGAAGTGGGCAGCGCTGGGGTGGCTGTGGGCGCGGGTGGAGTGGGCAGCGCTGGGGTGGCTGTGGGTGCAGGTGGAGTGGGCAGCGCTGGGGTGGGTGCGGGTGGGGTGGGGACGGGTGGGGTGGGGACGGGTGGGGGTGGCAGGGGTGGGTCGGCCAGGCCTACCAGCCAGCGGGCTGCGGCGGCGGCGCCGTTGCCGAAGTGGACTTCGGTGCAGCGGTGGCTGAGGTTTGCGCGTACCCCGGGGTGGGTTGCCTGGTTGAGGGCGTGTGTCAGGTCGGGGCCGCCTGGATCCTCGACCATCAGGGCGGCTCCGGCGGCGGCCGCGAAGCGGGCCCGGCTGACCTGGTCGTCCCAGGCTTCGCGGTCGGGGATGAAGACCGTAGGGACGCTGAAGGCCAGCAGCTCGTGGAACGCGTTGTAGCCCGCCGCGCTGACCACCAGGTCCAGGCCTCGCAGGTAGCGGCTGATCGGGTAGAGCTTGACCGGGCGGGCACCGGGAAGTGGGGGCGCGGGCTCCGCGGCGGTGGCGGGCTCGGCCAGCAGCACCTGGAAGCCGGCCTCGGTCAGGTGCGCGACGACGCGTTCGGCGACGTCGCCCGGCGCCAGCTGGAGCAGGGCGGCCGGGCGGTCCGGGTCGAGGTCGAGGGCGGCGCGGGCGGCGTCGCGGTCGATCAGTTCGTGGCGGTCCAGGTACAGGATGGGCTCGACCGGATGGACGCGGGCGCGGTCGGCGACGGTCAGGCCCTCGTCGGCCGCGCCGGCGAACTCGCCGGGTTCCAGGATGCCGTCGAAGACCGCTCCGCGGTCGATCCACTCGGCGCCGGTGTCGCGGCGCCACATCGGGCGGCGTACCCAGACCCAGGTCACGTCGCGGCGGGCGGCCACCGCGGCCAGGACGCCGTCGTGCGGGACGCTGTCGACCGCCACGACGGCCGGGCGGTGCAGGTCGACCAGGTGTTCCAGCCGGCTGCGGACCAGCTCGGCCCAGCGCGCCGAGGGCAGCTGCAGCACGCCGAGGGACGGGATGTACTCGGTGAGGAAGCCCTCGCGGTGTGCCACCCAGGCGCCGTGCGACTGGGTGGCGACCACGGCCGGCGTCTCCGGTGGCAGCCGCCGCCCGATCGCCATCAGCCGGGACAGGTGTCCCAGGCCCACCCCGTTGTCGCTGACCAGCAGCACCCCACCGGACGGTCCGGAGTCCGGGCCGGGCTGCGGGCCGTCGATGACCGTGGGCGGGTGGACGCCGTGTTCGGCGAGGCGGGCCAGGTGGGACCGGGGCCCGAAGCGCTGTTCGACGAGGTCCCGGGCCTGCCGCGCCAGCACCCGGCAGCGGTCCGGGTCGTCGTAGAGCTGGTGGATCAGGGCGGTCACCCCGGCCGGGGCGGCGTAGAGCGCGGCGTCGCCCAAGACCGGCCGCAGGTGCTCGGCGGCGACCACCGGAACCCCGGCCGCCATCGCCTCGACGACGTTGCGGTCGAAGCCGCCGACCAGCGAGGGATCCGGGAAGTGCACGAAGAAATCGAGGCCGCGCAGGAACTCGGCGATGGTGAGGCGGCCCGGTTCGAGCAGCTCCCAGTTGTCCGGCTTGTGGCCGAGCAACTGCACCGCCGGTTCGCCGCCGAGCAGTCGTACCCGGAGGCTGGGGTTCTCCGGATAGGCCTGGAGCACCTCCTCGGCGGTCGCCGGCCACTGCGGCGGCCCGTGCCGGCCCAGGACCGGTACGCCCGCAACCGGCCCACCCCGCTCGGCCCACCAGTCGACGGTGTCGATGACCTCGTGCCAGTCGGTAGCCGCCAGCGGAACACCCTGCATCGCGGCCCGCACGCGCGGGCTCACCGGCGCCCATTCCAGCCCGGCGCCGAAGAGCCGTTCCAGCCGTTGCCGCAGTTCCGCCGGCTCGTCGAGGACCACGACCGTCCGGGCCGCCCGGATCCGGGGCAGCTCGGGGACCTCGCCGAGCAGGATCCGCGGCCGGTGGAGCACCAGCAGCCGCGCGTCGACCGGCTCACCGGCGTTCAGGTCGGCCAGACCGTCCCGGAGCAGTTCGACGATGAGCGGGTGAAATGGGCCTGGTCGCACCGGCACGAGCACCGTGGCGAGACCGGCGCGAGCCTGTACGCGTACCTCAGCCGCAATCCCCTCCCCCGGCTCCCGGAAGTCCGAAAGGATCGCCACGTCATGAGCGCTAGCGGTCACGCCGTCATCTCCGATCCTCGGTGCTCTACCCCGCGGACACAACGAACGGCGCTCACCCGGCGTCACGCTCCGTGCCACCCACCCGTTGATCAGGTGACGGCGAGATCAACCGGCGGGAGCCCATGCGCAGGCAGCACACGACACCGGACGCGTACGGAACCGGCCTGTTGGACCGGCAGTGGCGACGGCTCTTCGACACCGATCGCACCGCCCCCGCGGCGGCCGCGCTGCACACCCGGTCGGCCGGGGCGCGGACCCTGCTGGCGTACGCCGCCGCCCGCCGCCCGGTCGACGACCTGATCGCCGGCGCGCACGAGAGCCGGCTGTTCCCGGACGCCGACCCGTGGGCCCTCGGCGAGCTGGCCCGGGTGATCGCCGGTCAGGACCTGTTCCCCGAGGACCGCGCCGACGGCCTGGCCCTCTTCGACTCGCTGCTGCGCACGTTCGGTACCGCGGGGGTGGCCCGGGAGCATCAGGGGTTGCACGCCCAGCTGGCGTTCGCGGCCGGCGACCACGGCCGGGCCGCGAAGCTGCTCGCCGACTGCCCGGACCTCCCGGAGCCGGTACGCGACGCGCTGACCGTGGACCTGAGCAGCAAGGACGACTGGCCGTCACGGTTCAACGGGCTGCTGCCGGGTCCCGGGATCACCCTGGACGCCGCCGACGGTGGGCCGCCGTTCGACCGGATCCGCTCGAACCACGCGCCCCGGCGGGGTTCGCCGCACCGGGTCACCACGATCGTCACGACGTACCGGCCGGGGATCGCGCTGCTCACCGCGGTTCGTTCGCTGGTGGCGCAGAGCTGGACCAATCACGAGATCCTGGTGGTCGACGACGGGTCCGGGCCGGAGTTCGACGTGGTGCTGGGACGGGCGGCCGCGCTCGACCCGCGGGTCCGGGTGCTGCGGATGCCGGAGAACGGCGGCGCCTACCGGGCCCGCAACGCCGGCCTGGACGCGGCGAGCGGCACGTTCGTCACCTTCCAGAACTCGGCCGACTGGTCGCACCCGCTGCGGCTGGAACGCCAGGTGGCGCCGCTGCTCGCCGACGACGCGCTGGTGGCGACCACGGCGGCCGGAATTCGGGTGACCGAGGACCTGGTGCTGACCCGGCCGGGATTCCCGGAGCTGCGGTCCGGCAACCTGTCGGCGCCGATGGTGCGCCGCGAGGTGGCGCTGGCCCGGCTCGGCTATCTGGACACGGTCCGGCAGGGGGCGGACGCCGAATATCTGGACCGGATCCGCGCGGTCTTCGGGCCGGACGCGGTACGGCATCTCGGTGACGAGCCGCTGGCCCTGATCCGGGTCGGTTCCCACTCGCTGTCCGGCACGGACACCGCTCCCGGGTGGAGGCATCCGGCGCGGTACGCGTACACCTCCGCTTTCGCCGCATGGCATGCCCGGGTCGCGGCAGGAGCTGCCGACCCGGTGCGGCCGCGCTCGCCGCAGTCCCGCGCTTTCGCGGCGCCACGCCGGCTCACCGGCGAGCCCGCGCGGTCCACCTACGACGTGATCCTGGCGGGCGACTGGACCGCCCGCGGCGACGTGGCCTGGCCGGCGAGCGAACGGGTACGCGCCCTCGCCGTCCCCGGCCGTGCCGTGGCCCTGCTCCACCTAGCCGGGCTGGCCGCACCCGCCGATCTGGATCCGGCGCTCCAAGAACTGATCAATTCCGGTCGCGTGGACCAGGTCATGCTCGACGACGAGGTGTCCGCCCGGCTGGTCGTGGTGCACGGCCCCGGCGTCCTGGCGTTCGCGCCCGGAACCGCCGCCCGGATCCGGGCCGACCGGGTGGTCGTCGAGGCCGACCCGGAGTGGGTGGGCGCGGCCGGGCCGTGCGCGGCCGAGGCGTACCGGTTGTTCGGGGTGGTGCCGCACTGGGCGCCGGCCGGACCGGCCGAGCGTGCCGCGCTGGCGGACGGGCCGCTCGGCACCCGGCCGGCGCCCGCCGACCTGCCGGGCACGGTGAACCTGGGCCGCTGGCGCCTGCACCGCCCGGGGCCGCGCTCGGACCGGCCGGTGCTCGGCCGGATCTGCCGGACCGAGCCGGAACTGCGGACGTTGCCGGACGCCACCTGCCTCGACGTACGCGTCCTCGATCGCACCCGCGCGAGGTACCGCCCGCCGCAGAGTTGGCTGGTCTACCGGCCGTCCGACGTCGACACCCGGGTGTTCCTGCACCAGCTCGACTTCTATCTGCACTTCCCCGCCGAGGACTCGCCGGTGGTGGCCGTACCCGAGCTGGTGATCGCGCTGGCCGCGGGCTGCGTCCCGGTGCTGCCGGACCGGTACGAGCCGCTCTTCGGGACGGCGGCCGTCTACTGCGGCCCGGACCAGGTGGCTGCCGTCGTGACCGACCTGCACAGCCGTCCGGAGGACCTGGGCGCACAGCGGGCCCGCGGCCTCGACCTGGTCCGCCGGGCCCACCATCACGACCGGTACGCGGAGGCGATCGCGAAGCTGGGGTAGCAACCGAACAGCGACGGCCGGACACCCGTCCGGTGATCAAGGAAGCAGCGGGAGCTCCGAAGAGAACGGCGAACCTGGCGATGAGCCAGGCGCCGTACTCCGAAAGGGCTCCCTGTGCGCTCGCTGCTCCGTCGTCTCGCCCTGGTCGCCGTCGCCCCCGCCGCGCTCGTCGGCGCGACACTGCTCGCGACCCCGGCCGAGGCGGCGCCGGTCGCCGTGAACACCCTGCAGGCCGACATCAACCGCCTCACCAACCAGCAGCGCAAGGCGCACGGCTGCCCGGCGGTCACGGTCAACGCGGCGCTCACCAGGGCGGCCCGGGGCCACAGCGCGTACATGGCGACCACCGGCAGCTTCAGCCACACCGGCCGGGGCGGCTCGCGGTTCGCCACCCGGGTGAAGGCGGCCGGCTACACCAAGCCGGCCAGCGAGAACATCGCCTGGGGCTACCGTTCCGGCGCCGAGGTGGTCAAGGGCTGGATGAAGAGCCCGGGACACCGCGCCAACATCCTGAACTGCAAGGTCAAGAAGGTCGGCGTGGGCGCGGTGTACGCCAAGAACGGCACGCCGTACTACACCCAGAACTTCGGTTACTGACCTTCACTCACCGGGCCAGGGCAGCTCGGCGTCCAGGAAGGGCGCGACGAGCAGGGCGTACGCCTCCGTCAGGTGATGACTGTCCCGGTAGACCAGCGTGTTGCCGACCACCATCGGGCACCGGTCGGCGCAGAGCCACGGCACCGGGTCCACCGTCGGGATGCCGGCCGCCTCCCCGGTCTCCTGCTGGATCTGCCGCCACACCGGATCCCGGATCACCTCGGTGGCCGGGTCGGCGCAGTCGCTGATCCGCTCGACCTCTGCGGTGAGGCAGTCGGCCGGGTCCTCGGCGAAGATCGGCGTGTCGGCGAGCAGCGTGACCGCCCCGGCGTGCCGCTTCAGCGTGGCCAGGGTGCGTTCCCAGCCGGTCCGCCACACCGCGTCCGGGTCGGCCGGATCGCCGAACAGCAGCGGCCGGTAGTTGATGCTGGACGAGACCACCACGTAGTCCGGCTTCAGCTTCCCGATCCGGTCCAGGATCTCGGTACGCCAGGTGTCGCACTCCCGGTACCGCTGCCCGGCCCGCCGCTCGAGGATGTCCATCTCGGCCGGGCTGCAGGCGCTGCGGGTCCAGTTGACCAGCCGCCAGCCGCGCCGCTTCGCCATCTGGTCGAAAGCGGGGAACCACTGCAGCGCGTGCGAGTCACCGAACAGGACCACGGTCCGCTTTCCCTGCCGGTCGCCATAGACGCAGTCGCTCTTCGGCTGGAACGAGCCGGTCAGCCCGACCTGGCAGCCGTCCCGCTGCGGGGCCAGCTTCTGCTTCAGCGCCTCGGCGATCCGGGGCGTCAGGTTCTCCGGCAGCCGCTCGGCGTTCGTGCCGGCCACGATCTGGCGCCGCAGCTCGGCGGCCGGATCGGCGGCCCGGTCCACGGCCTGCCGGGTGTCGGGCATGGCGTCGCCGGTCGGCACCTGCGGCGGGACGAGCAGGCCCAGTGCGGCCACGACCGCGGTGGCGGCGGAGAGGCCCAGTCCGAGGAACAGGCCGCGGCGTGGGCGGACCGACCAGCAGCGGTGGTAGCGGACCGGGTTCTCCAGCAGGTGGTGGCTCAGCACCGCCAGGCCGAGAGCGGCGGCCGCGAATCCGGCACGGGCCGGCAGACCGGCGGGGGCGAAGAACAGCAGCGGCCAGTGCCACAGGTACCAGCCGTACGACATCCGGCCGACCCAGCGCATCGGGGCGGCCTCCAGGAGACGGTTGCCGCCGGCCGCGATGATCGCCACGGCGCCGAGCACCGGGAGCAGCGCGGCCGTACCGGGGAACGGTGTGCCCTCGTCGAAGACCACCGCGCCGATGATGATCGCGGCGCAGCCGGCCCAGGCCAGCGCAGGCCGGCGGCGCGGCCGCCCGGTCACCACCAGCGCCAGCAGCGCGCCGGCGCCCAGCTCCCAGGCCCGGCTCAGCGAGCCGAAGTACGCCCACGGCGCGGCCCGCTCCAGCTCGTGCAGGCTCCACGCGAACGAGGCGACTGAGATCCCGGTCAGCACGGTGAGCGGCACCCACCGGCGGCGCAGGCCACAGAGCGCGAGCACGCCGATCAGGACCGGCCAGACCAGGTAGAACTGCTCCTCGACGGCGAGCGACCAGAAGTGCTGGAACGGCGACGGCGCCTCGCCGGCGAAGTAGTCGGTGCCGGTGTCGGCCAGGCGCAGGTTCACCGTGTACGTCGCGGCGGCCAGGGCGTCCCAGGCGTACCCGGCGAACCGCACCGGCGGGGCCCAGAGCCAGGTCGCGGCCAGGGTCGCCACGGTCACCAGGGTGGCGACCGGCAGCAGGCGTACCGCCCGGCGGGCGTAGAAGCGGGGCAGGTCGAGACGGCCGGTGGCGGCCAGCTCCCGGCGCAACAGCGAGGTGATCAGGAAGCCGGAGATGACGAAGAAGACGTCGACCCCGATGAACCCCCCGGCCACCCCCGGTACGCCCACGTGCGCGAGCACGACGAGCAGCACCGCGACGGCGCGCAGGCCCTCGATGTCCCCCCGGTACGGCGGATGGCCGGCAGTGCCGGGCGGACGGACGCTCTCCCGGGCGAGGGTGGTGGTCATCGGGTCAGCTGCGGGGCCATCGCCGGCGGACGGGCGTAGGACAACACCGCGTGCCGGCCGAGCACCTCGCCCTGCAGGGTGAGCCCGTCGAACCGCTCGGTCCACGCGGCCAGCGCGGCCTGCTCGTCCTTGCGGCCGGCGTCGTCGAGCACGATGGTCGCCTCGGCGGCGAGCCGCTTCTCGATCACGTGCAGCGCCGGGAACCGGGCGTCCGGGCCGGTCGCCTCGGGCGGGCCGTCGATCAGCACGAAGTCGACGTCGTGCAGGTCGGCCAGCGCCTCCGGGTCGTACCACGGGTACTCGCGGCCGTCGATCTCAACCGGGGTGAGCGGCGCGTCGCGTACCTCGGCCACCCCGGTGAGACCGTGGGTGACCAGGGATTCGCGGGTCCGGCCGGCGTACCCGGCGTCGTGATCCAGCGAGATGAGCCGGCCGCCGATCTGCTCCAGCAGGTACCCGATCCACACCGTCGACGTGCCGCTGCCCAGCTCCAGCACGCAGCGCGGCTTGCGGGTGCGGATCAGGTGGAGCAGGTCCAGCAGACCGGTCGGGGTCAGCGCGAACTGGCCCGACGGCGGCATCGGCGCCCGCGGCACGAAGCCCTGGAAGAGCTGCACGGTCGCCTCGAACTCGCGGGGCAGAGTGAGCATCTGCGCGGTGCCGGCCTTGCGGTCGGTGACCTGCCGGAGCCGGGTCATCGCCTCGGTCAGCTCCAGGTAGCGGTCGCCGGCGGTGAGCCGCTCCCGTTCCACTGCGGCGACCAGCCGGCGCTGCATCTGCTCGACCGTGGTCCGCAGGTCCCGCTGCGCGGCGAGCCCGGCCCGCTGCATCCGGGCCAGCCGGCGGAACACCGCAAGCAGGACCGCCAGGGTCACCCCCGTCAGCAGCGCGAGCAGGGCGATCGCGACCTGCGGGAAGCCGGTGAGCGCGGTCACCACCGAGCCGGCGCAGAGGAGGCCGACCAGCGCCAGGGCGGCCACCCGGGGCTTGGTCAGGCGCGGCGTCTTCCGGCGAAGTCGCCGGCCGACGCGGGACAGGTGACTCATGCGGCACTCCTCATCGACGGGGTCTCCCCTGGCGTAAACGTCGCTGGTCCCGGGGCCGTTACGCCTCGATCGCGGCGGTCCGCTGAGCCGGCGCGCCGGCCGCCGCGCGAGCCAGGACGGCGATCCGGTCGGCCAGCGCCGCGGGCTGGTGGGCACGGGCGATCGCGGCCCGGGCCCGGCGGCTGCGTACGGCGTACCGGCGCGGGTCGGCCTGGAACCGCCGGATCACCTTGGGCACGTCGGCGGGCCGGCAGGCCACCGCGGCGTCACCGAAGGCGTCCGCGAGCCGCTCCGGCACGAGCACGAGGCAGCCGGTCGCCGCGGCGTCCAGCGCCGGCCGGGACAGCAGCTCGGCGGCCTGGTCCGAGGGGAAGTGCAGGTAGAAGTCGAGCTGGGCGGCGAAGGTCCGTGGGTCCAGGTCGGCCGGCTCGTAGACCAGCCAGGACGCGGGCACGGCGGCCGGGCGGTGCGGCGTCTCCGGCAGGCGCAGCCGCACGTCGGCGTTGCGACAGCGCCGCAGCACGGCGAGCGCGTCGGCCAGGTCGCCGGGCCACTCACCCGCGTCACACAAGTCGGTGCCGATCACCGGTACGCCCGTCGCGCTCGGCAACGGCCGGGAGATGTCCTGGGGCTCGACGACTACCGGTAGGTCGTACCCGGTCAACTCCACGTCGTCGCCCAACCCCGCCCGGATCCCGGCGTCCTGTGGGCACCACAGCGGCGGCACCCCGAAGAGCCGCTCGGCCGCCGACCCGACCGCCGCCACCGTGTACCGGCGATCGCTGCCGTCCCGCCGGGCCGGCGCCCGGTCCGCGACGATCAGCAGCCGCCGCGCCCGGACCCCGCAGTCCCCCTCGGGAGCGAACTGCAGCACCTCGGGTTGCCGGACCACCAGCACCCCGGCGTCGACCCGGTCGCTCTCCAGCACCTGCTCCAGACGGCCCGCGTTGATCAGCCGCTGCACGCCCGGGCTCAGCCCCTGGCGCTGCTGGTGCACCGAGCGCAGCGCCTCCAGGTGCAGGATCGCCACCGACAGACCGGCCCGGCGCAGCGCCTCGATCTCCGCGATGGCGAACCGCTGGGTGCCGGTCAGGAACCGCCAGTCGGCGGCCACCACTACGTCGTACGCCCGCTCGGCGGACCGCCCGGTCAGATGGGCCGGCACCGCGAACCGGCGGCCGGCGCCGTCCCGCTCCCGGTGCAGCGGCTCGCCGGAGGCATGCCAGCAGCGGTACGCCGAGATGTACGCGAGCCGCGCCGGGTGCATCCAGTGCGCGCGGATCTCCGACCGGGACAGCGACCCCTCGGAGAGCCGGATCAACGCCAGCGCCTTGGCCACCCGCCGGACTGACCGGGGCCCGAACGCCGCGCGGATCCGCTCCAGGTACTCCGAGTCGGCGGCCTTGCGTACCGAGTCGAACCAGCCGATCCTCCGGTGCACCGCCTCCCGCCGGAACAGCAGCGAGGACAGGTTGGTCCGGCCGCGCCGGATGCCGGGACGGGTCATCACCAGCTTGTCGGTGACGCTGATCCCGTCCGAGACGGACGCGACCACGCCCGGGTCCTTGAACAGCGGCCGCAGCTGCAGCTCGATCCGGCGCGGGTGGGACCAGTCGTCCGAGTCCTGGAAGGTGATGAACTCGCCGTGCGCCGCCGCCAGTCCGGCGTTGCGCGCCGCGTAGGTGCCGGCGTTGGCCGCCGACCGCAGCACCCGGACCCGGTCGTCCAGCGCCTCGGCCTCGGCCAGGACGCTGTCGTGCTCGGCCGGCGACGCGTCGTCGACGATGATGATCTCGAGGTTCGGCCAGGACTGCGCCAGCACCGAGCGGACCGCGGTGAGCAGGGCCGGACCCGGGCGGTACGCGGTGATCACGACCGAGACCTGGTGCTCGGCGGGCTCCACCGGGCGGTCCACGGTCGCGGTCAGCCGGTCGAACGGCACCTGTTCGGGGGCCGGCAGCAGTTCGGGCGCCGGGTCGGGGAAGAGACCGCCGAACCGGGCCAGCCAGGTCTCCTCGGGCACCTGGGAGCCGGCGTACGGGTTCGCCAGATCCACCTCCAGCGTCTCCCGTGCCGCCCGGGGAATCCGCCGGTACCCGTTGAGCAGCTCCTTCGCCTGGGTGGGGCCCTGCCAGGCGTACGTCAGCTGGGTGTGCAGGGTCTGGTGTGCCGCGGGTATCGCCCGCGTGCCCAGAGCGGCCCGGATCAGGCTGTAGAGGGCCAGCGCGTCGTCCCGGTCGGTGGGCAGGTCGTCCTGGAGCGCGACGGTCTGCGCGAGGCCGGCGAGCAGCGCCGGATCGACCCGGCGGCGGATCCGGCGCAGCCGGCGCACGTCACCGGTCCGGGCCGCCGTCAGCAGCTCCTCGAACGTGATGCCGGCGCCGCAGGCCGCGCGGGCCAGCAGCCGGCGGGCCGCCACCGAACGGTTCCGCATCACGGCGAGCGGGAGGGAGATCTCCACCCCCGGTCCGGCAAGGGTGACGTGATCGTCCAGCAACGCCACCGGCTGTGCCTCAGCCATCGACTCTCCGTCCGTGCCCGGCAATGTCGATCAGCACAACTCCGGGCACCAGCCTTCGGTGACGCGCAGCGATCTTGAATGGCTGACGCCCAATGCTGCCTCAGCGTCCGGAAGGCAGCACTGACCGTCAGCCGGAGGTACCCGGCTGACGGTCAGTGTCGCTTCGACGGCCGGGATACGACCCTGGGCGTCAGCCGGGTTTACACCGCGGCCAGGACGGCGGCTTCGACGCGGGTCCGGTCGGCGGCGTCGGACCAGGCGCCGACCAGGTAGAACGCGTCGACCACGTCACTGCCGAGGGTGGAGATGCGGGCCGCCCGGATCTCCGCGCCGGCCTCGTCGAGGGCGGTGGTCACCCGGTACAGCAGGCCGGGCGAGTCGGCGGCGCGCAACTCCAGCACGACCGCGTCGGTGGCCACGTCCCGCTGCCACACCACCCGGGGCGAGGCGGTGCCACCGCGGGCGCTCATCGCCCGGGCACGCACCCGCTGGGTCACCGAGACGTCGCCCGAGGCGACACGGCGCAGGTCAGCGGCGAGAGCGACCGGATCGTACGGCGACCCGTACCGCGGCGACGTGTAGAACTCCACGATGGCCCGACCGTCCACGGTCGAGGTGTTCGCGGCGACCACGTCCAGCCGGTGCATGGTCAGGCAGGCCGTCACCCCGGCCAGCAGCCCCCGCCGGTCGGCCGCTGCCACCGCCACCCGGTCACCGTCCAGGTGGACCACCGGCAGGCCGCCGTCCAGCAGCTCCGGATCGGGCCGGGGTGGCTCGGGCAGCGCGCCGCTGTCCAGCGCGGTGTGCACCTTGGCGACCAGCTCGGCCATCAGCCGGCCCTTCCAGTCCGACCAGGCGGCCGGTCCGGTGGCGTGCGAGTCGGCCCGGGCCAGGGCGTGCAGCAGGTCCAGCGTGGCCGCGTCGCCGACCGCCCCGGCCACCGCGGAGATGGTCTTCGGGTCGCTCAGGTCGCGCCGGGTCGCCACATCCGGCAGCAGCAGGTGCAGGCGGACCATCTTCTCGATGGTCGCCACCTCGGCCGCCGGCAGGCCGATCCGGGCGGCGATCTCGGCGGCGATCGGGGCGCCCACGATGCTGTGGTCGCCCGGCAGGCCCTTGCCGACGTCGTGCAGGAACGCGCCGAGCAGCAGCAGGTCGGGCCGATCCACCTCGCGGGTGAACCGGGTGGCCTCGTAGGCGGCCTGCACCAGGTGCCGGTCCAGGGTGTACCGGTGGATCGGGTGGTGCTGCGGCAAGCTACGCATCCGGGCCCATTCGGGAAGCCAGGCGTCGATCAGTCCGTACCGGTCGCAGGTCTCCCAGGCGGCCAGCAGACCGGAGCCGGAGCCGAGCAGCGACACCAGCGCGGCGCGGGCCGCGGGCGGCCACGGGGTGGGCAGCGGCGGGCAGAAGGCGGCGAGCCACTCGCAGGTGGCCCGGGCGATGGGCAGTTGCACGGTCGCGGCGGCCGCCGCCACCCGCAACGAGAGGCTGGGATCCGGGACCGGGCCGATCGCGGTCCGGGCGAGCACCAGCTCGCCGTCCTGCTCCACGACGTCACGCGCGATCGGGCGCCGGGCCGGGGTGGCCGGCGGGCCACCGCGCCGCCGGCCGCTGCGCAGCCGGTCGATGGCACGCCAGGCGTCGTCAACGGCATGAGCGACGGTACGGGCATCGCCCGCCACCCGCCGCAGAAGGTTGTCCGGGTCGTCGATCTCGAGCAGGTCGGCGACGGCCTTGCGCTCCTGGGCGACGAGCCGGTCCACCCGGCGGCCGACGGCCAGGTGCAGGGCGTCCCGGGTGTCGAGCAGGCGCAGGTAGGCAGCGCGTACCGCGGGTCGCATGTCGGCGATGCCGGCCCGGCCGATGCCGCGCAGCAGCGTGACGTCGCGCAGCCCGCCGGCCGCCTCCTTGAGCTCGCCCTCGAGCAGGAAGGCCAGCTCCCCGTGCGTCGTCCAGCGGGTCGTGGTGAGCTCCCTGAGCTGCGGCATCAGCCGCACCGCGGTACGCCGCCACTGGTCACCGGCGGCCGCGATCAGCTCGCCGGAGAGGGCCGCGTCGCCGGCCACGTGCCGGGCGTCGAGCAGTCCGAGCGAGACTTTCACGTCGTCGTGCGCGACCGAGAGCGCCTCGGGCAGGGTGCGTACCGAGTGGTCCAGGCCAAGCCGGGCGTCCCAGATCGGATACCAGAGCGAGGAGGCGATCCGGTCGATCCCGGCCGTCCCGTTGTGCAGGAGGACCAGGTCGAGGTCGCTGTAGGGCGCGCAGTCCCGGCGGCCCAGGCCGCCGACCGCGATCAGGCTGACGCCGCTGAGGTGGGCCGGGAACAGGGTCCGCAGCCAAGCATCGAGCGCCGCCGCCCGCTCTTCGCGGGCGGCAGCGCCGATGTGTTCCTTGAGTTTGTCGAGTGAGCCACCGGCCGCAGGACGGGCCGGCGGGGCCGGGGGCTCACTCAACGGGTTCGTCATGTCGGTTGCGGCGTCTACAGGGCGTCGAGGCCGCGCTCGCCGGTCCGGACCCGGACGACCTCGTCCACCGAGGTCACCCAGACCTTCCCGTCACCGATCTTCCCGGTCCGCGAGGCGGTGATGACGGCGTCGACGATCTTCTCCACGTCGATCTCGTCGGTCAGCACCTCGACCTTGATCTTGGGCAGGAACTCGACGGTGTACTCGGCGCCCCGGTACACCTCGGTGTGGCCCTTCTGCCGGCCGTAACCCTGTACCTCGCTCACGGTGAGCCCGGCGACGCCCAGGGCGTGCAGAGCCTCCTTCACCGCGTCGAGCTGGTACGGCTTGATGACGGCGGTCACCAGCTTCATGCTCAGTCCTTCCATCGGTGCAGCCATCAGAATTTAACCGGAGATCTTCTCGCTGACCGGGGAAGACTCCTCAGCCGGCGCGCTGGCGGGCTTGATACCGGCCATCGCGAAGGCACCACCGCCGCCGCTGCCGCCGGCCGGGGACAGGTCGTAGCCGCTCTCCGCGTGCTCGGCGAGGTCGATGCCGTCGATCTCGGCCTCCTTGGAGACCCGGAAGCCGATCGTCTTCTGGATCGCGAAGCCCAGGGCGAACGCGACGACGAAGGAGTAGACGGTGACGATCAGGGCGCTGAGCGCCTGGATGCCGAGCTGCTTGACGCCGCCGCCCATGAACAGGCCGTCGTTGGCGACCAGCGCGTTGACCTCGCTGCTGCCGAACAGGCCGATCCAGAGGCAGCCGATCCAGCCGCCGACGAAGTGCACGCCGACCACGTCGAGCGAGTCGTCGTAGCCCAGCTTGTACTTCAGCGAGACCGCCAGGGCGCAGACCGCGCCGGCCACCAGGCCGAGCAGGGTGGCGGCCCAGGGGGCGATGAAGGCACAGGCCGGGGTGATGGCGACCAGACCCGCGATGGCGCCGGAGGACGCGCCGACCAGGGTGGGCTTGCCGTCGCGGATCTTCTCCACGATGAGCCAGCCGAGCACCGCAGCGGCCGTGGCGACCTGGGTGTTGATGAACGCCAGACCGGTGATGCTGTCGGCGGTCAGCTCGGAGCCGGCGTTGAAGCCGAACCAGCCGAACCACAGCAGACCGGTGCCGAGCGCGACCAGCGGGATGTTGTGCGGCTTCATCGCCTCACGCGGCCAGCCGGCCCGCTTGCCGAGCACCAGGACCAGAGCGAGAGCCGCGGCGCCCGCGTTGATGTGCACCGCAGTACCACCGGCGAAGTCCAGCGCGCCGAGGTCGTAGATGAAGCCACCGCCCCAGACCCAGTGGGCGACCGGGAAGTAGACCAGGGTGGCCCACGCGCCGGCGAACAGCAGCCAGCCGCTGAACTTGGTGCGGTCGCTGATCGCGCCGCTGATCAGGGCCACCGTGATGATCGCGAACATCATCTGGAAGGCCATGAAGACGTAGAGCGGGATACCGGTGCCGCTCGGGTTCTCCGCGGTGGCGCCCCACAGGTCGCCCTCGCCGAGGAAGGTCTTGGTGCCGAGGTAGTCACCGATGTTGCCGATGACACCGCCCTGGTCGGTACCGAAGGCCAGGGAGAAGCCGTAGAAGAGCCAAAGTACGGAGACGAGCCCGATGGCGCTGAAGCTCATCATCATCATGTTCAGTACGCCCTTGGACCGGTTCAGGCCGCCGTAGAACAGCGCCAGTCCAGGGGTCATGAGCAACACGAGTGCGGTGGAGACGAGCAGCCACGCGGTGTTGCCAGTATCAATCGTCGGTGCTTCAGGCACGCTGGCCTCCTAAAGTAGGAATCCCTCCCTCGCGGCGCAGCGTGGCGGCATCGCCCCTGGCCGGATGCGGCGAAGCTTTCCGCTCCGCTGTTTCGCGCATGGTCTTCGCGCGATTACCGGCGAGTGACGGCGTGTTTCCGACGTGTGAAGAAACTCTCACAGCCCCTCAGCGGAGCGCGTACTCCAGGGTGTGGCGCTCGTAGTCGAGCAGGCGCAGATCCCGCATCGGGCGGCGCAGGTGGCCCTTGTGCACGATCCGCACGAAGGCCGGGTCACCGGCCGCGGCCATCCGCCGAATGCCCTCGACGTGGTCGACGATCCGTTTCCTTATGGTCCGCACCAGCCGGTGGCGGTCCCGCGGGATCAACCCGTACGCATCCGCGAACAGGCGCAGCCGGCGGGGCCGGTTGGGCCGTTTCCAGCCCAGTGTGTACGAATCCCGGTCGCTGAACAGCGGCACCCAGGTCCACGCCGCGTACGCCACGTCGTAGAGCCGTGAGCCGGGCGACGCGAGATCGAAATCAATGAGGGCGAGAGTGCCGTCCGGCCGCCAGACCACGTTGTGCGGTGCCGCGTCGTGGTGGCAGATCACCTCGGTGTCCGGCGGCGGCGGCCCGAACGAGCGCCAGACCGAGCCGGGCGGAGGAACGAAACCGTACTGCGCGTCATGGAACATCCGCAGCATGGTGGCGACCGTGACCAGCGCCTCCTCGGTCACCCAGTGCGGGGCGAGAGGATATTCACCGCACTCGCCGTCCAGGTAGGAGAGGACCTCCCGGCCCTTCTCGTCCATGCCCAGGGCGTGCGGCGAACCGGTGAAGCCGACCCGCTCCAGATGGTTGAGCAGCGCGTGCACGGCCGGTGTCCAGGGGCCCGCGTTGCGCCGGACCGTGTCGCCGATCCGGGAGACCGTGCTGACGTTGCCACCGTGCAGCGGAATCTCGCGCACCGGCTCCTGCGTCACTCACGGCCTCCCAAACCCGATCGAATACCTCCGCCGAGCCTACGCGTCCCCACCAAGGAGGGCTTCGACGAAGGCCTCCGGCTCGAACGGCGCCAGGTCGTCCGGACCCTCGCCGAGACCGACGAGTTTGACCGGAATTCCCAGCTTGCGCTGCACGGCGATGACGATGCCACCCTTCGCGGTGCCGTCCAGCTTGGTGAGCACCACACCCGTGACATCCACCACCTCAGTGAACACCCGGGCCTGCTCGAGTCCGTTCTGTCCGGTCGTGGCGTCGAGCACGAGCAGCGTCTCGTCGACCGGGCCGTGCTTCTCCACCACCCGCTTGACTTTGCCGAGCTCGTCCATCAGGCCGACCTTGTTCTGCAGGCGCCCGGCGGTGTCCACCAGCACGGTGTCCACACCGACGTCGATGCCCCGCTTCACCGCGTCGAACGCCACACTGGCCGGATCACCGCCCTCCGGTCCGCGGACCGTCTCGGCGCCGACCCGCTCACCCCAGGTCGCCAGCTGCTCGGCGGCGGCGGCCCGGAAGGTGTCGGCCGCGCCGAAGAGCACGGTGCGCCCGTCGGCGATCAGCACCCGGCCGATCTTGCCGCAGGTGGTGGTCTTGCCGGCGCCGTTCACGCCGACCACCAGCATCACCGCCGGGCGGCCGTCGTGCGGCTCGGTCTTCAGGCTGCGGTCCAGGTCGGGTTCCAGGGCCGCGACGAGCTCCTCCTTGAGTTGCTCACGGACCTCGGTGACGGTACGGCTGCCGAGAACCCGGACCCGCTCACGCAGCCGCTCGACGATCACCTGGGTGGCCTCGACCCCGACGTCCGCGGTGATCAGGCTGTCCTCGATCTCCTCCCAGTCGTCCTCCTCCAGGTGATCCCGGGACAGGACGCTGAGCAGGCCACGGCCGAGCGCGTTCTGTGACCGGGCCAGCCGGGCCCGCAGCCGCACCAGGCGGCCGGCGGTGGGAGCCGGCCTCTCCAGCTCCGGCTCGGCGACGACCGGTTCCTCGACCACCGGCGGTTCGACGACCACCGGCGCCTCGGCCGGCTTCTCGATGAGCGGCGGAAGTTCCTCCTCGACCGGCGGCACCTGGACCGGCGGCCGCTCCAGGGTGGTGGTCGAGCCCGAGGTGGGTGGCGGCGGGAGCTCACGGCGGCGCATCCTCGGCACCACCAGCCCGACCGCGCCCACCACCAGGACGACGAGCAGGATCACTGCGGCGACCACGTATTCCATGCCCGAATCCTGACAGATGAGCCGTCCGGCCGTGGCGTGGGCCACGCACTGGCGGTTCCGGCCCGCGGTGGCGGAGGATGGGGCACCCCCTTGACGAGAGCGTGGAGGATCCCCCCGGTGACCGCACAACTGCTCATCGGCCCGGTGCTGCGCCGCGTCGTCGGCGACAGCGCCACCCTGTGGCTGGAAACCAGCGAGCCCGCCGAGGTGCGGGTCGAGGTGGACGGCGGGGGCGCCGGCTCCGCACCGACCTTCTCGGCGTACGGCCACCACTACGCACTCGTGATCGTGACCGGGCTGGTCCCGGACTCGGCGAACGCGTACCGGGTCACCCTGGACGACCGGGTCGTGTGGCCGGCGGCCGATTCGCCGTACCCCGACCCGGTCCTTCGCACCCGGGCCACCGACGACCGTGACCAACCGGTCAGCCTGGTCTTCGGCTCCTGCCGGGAGGCGACCCCGGAGGCGACCCGGCGGCGCCTGCCGCCGGACGCCCTGGACGCCTTCGCCCGGCGCCTGATGGCCGACCCCACCGCCCACCCCGACCTGCTGGTGCTGCTCGGCGACCAGGTGTACGCGGACGAGCCGTCCAAGAAGGTGCGCCGGTTCCTGCGCCATCGCCGCCGCAACGGCCACCAGGGCCCGCCGGACCAGGTCGTCACCTTCGAGGAGTACACGAAGCTCTACCTGGAGTCGTGGCGCGACCCGGAGGTGCGGTGGCTGTTCTCCACCGTGCCGAGCGTGATGATCTTCGACGACCACGAGCTGATCGACGACTGGAACACCTCGGCCTCCTGGCGCGCCGACATGGCACAGCAGTCCTGGTGGCGGGAGCGGATCTCCGGCGGTCTCGCCTCGTACTGGATCTACCAGCACCTCGGCAACCTGAGCCCGGACGAGCTCGCCGCCGACCCGCTGTTTCAGAAGGTGAGCATCGCGGACGACGCCACCGACCTGATGCGCGATTTCGGGCGCCGGGTGGACGAGCCGGAGTCGGCGGAGAACACCGACCAGCCGTACCAGTGGAGTTTCGCGCTCGACCTCGGCCGGACCCGGCTGGTCGTCCTGGACAACCGGTGCAACCGGGTGCTGACGCCGGGCGCGCGGGCCATGCTGCCGGCCGCCGAGTGGAACTGGTTCCTGGACCGGGCGCACGGTGATTACGACCACCTGGTGATCGGCTCGTCGCTGCCGTGGCTCATGCCGCCCGCCATCCACCACCTGGAGGCGTGGAACGAGCGGGCTGCCGAGTCGCACCA
The DNA here is from genome assembly GCF_036053395.1 of Actinoplanes sp. NBC_00393. Taxonomy (NCBI): domain Bacteria; kingdom Bacillati; phylum Actinomycetota; class Actinomycetes; order Micromonosporales; family Micromonosporaceae; genus Actinoplanes; species Actinoplanes sp. NBC_00393. The sequence continues at coordinate 7,114,280 of NZ_CP107942.1, forward strand.
GCCCCGGACGGCCGCCTTCGGCGAGAAGGTACGCCGGGCGTTCGACCTGGAGCACTGGGCGGCGTTCGGGAAGTCGTTCAACGCGCTCGGCGAGCTCTTCCGGCGGCTCGGCGAGGGTGGGCCGGACGCGCCGACCGGGCGGGTGGGCGCCGGTGGGGCGTACGCGGCGCCGGCGTCGATCAGTGTGCTCTCCGGGGACGTGCATCACTCGTACGTGGCCCGCGCCGACTTCGGGCACGCCATGGCCACGCCGGTGATGCAGCTCACCTGCTCGCCGATCCACAACGAGGTGCCCGCACCGATGCGCCCGCTGATGCGGATCAGCTGGTCCCGGGCGGTGGCCCGGATCGCCCGGGGGCTGCCCAAGGCGGCCGGGGTGCGCAAGCCGATGCTGCGCTGGAAGCGGCTGGCCGGGCCGTACTTCGGCAACGCGGTGGGCACGCTGCGCCTGCACGGCCAGGTCGCGACCGCCCGGATCGAGGGCACCACCAAGGACGGCGAGCTTTATCAGGTGGCCTCGGTCGACTACCGCCCGCAGAATGTGCGGCGATGACTACCTGGACCGCGCCCGAGGCGCACCGCGAGAACGAACCGATGACCGGCGACGAGCGCGCCATGCTGCAGGGCTGGCTGGACTATCACCGGCAGACCCTGCTGGGCAAATGCGCCGGCCTCACCGCCGACCAGCTCAAGACCGCCAGTGTCGAGCCGTCCAATCTGACGCTGCTCGGCCTGGTGCGGCACATGACCGAGGTGGAGCGCGCCTGGTTCCGGCAGCGTGCCGCCGGCGACGCCGGGCTGCGCGACCCCTACAGCTCCCCGGACAACCGGGACGGCGACTTCGACGACGTGCCGCAGGCCGACGCGGAGGCCGACTTCACCGCCTTCCTGGAGGAGCTGAAACTGGCCGACGCCGCGGTGGCCGACCTGCCGCTGGAGAGCGAGTTCGAGGGCCGGCGGGGCCCGATCAGCCTGCGCTGGGTCTACCTCCACATGATCGAGGAGTACGCCCGGCACAACGGCCACGCCGACCTGCTCCGCGAACGCATCGACGGCGCCACCGGCTTCTAGCTTCACCGGGTCGGGGTCCGCTTCTCGGTTCCGGCTTCTTCGGGGTACGGGCTACGCCGCCCCGCCGAAGTCGTGCCCGTTCCGCCGCACCACGCGGCCCAGGCACCGGGTCCCGGCCCGCAGCGCGGCCGCCGGGCTCACCCTGCCGGTCACGCTCAAGGCCACCCCTGCGCCGGGCGGCCGTGGTTCGTGCGCGACCAGCTGGATAAGCCCGGCGGCCGCGCCGACTGCCGTGCCCCGGCTGCCGGCTCGCGGGGAACGGCGGGAACGGCCACGACTTCGGCGGGGCGGCGTGACGCGTACCCCCGAAAGCGCGTGACCCAAAGGCAGACGCTGACCCCTCGCTTCGGATGCGGCGACCCGACGGCTCAGGCGGGCACAAAGGCTGCTCCCTAGCGGCCGGCCTCGGCCCCGAGAGATGACCGGATCGACGGGTGACAGCGCCAACGCGCGGCCGGGGCCGCTGTTTCGGCCTGTTCGATCAGCGAGCCGCCCGCCAGCGTTGCCTGCCGCGCTGTGAGACAGACCCGCCGTGCGGCCGAGTGATCAACTGAGCCCGAAACGAGGCCTCAGCCGCCCGGTAGCGTGGTCAACCGCGGCCCGTCAGCCGTTCGGATCAGGCCGCCCCGCGGCGCGGGTGCGCCGCCCGCATTGCTGGTTGACGGTGAGGCCGGCAGGGCCGGTGGAGAGCCGCAAGTCACAGCCAGGCCCGTATTTTTAGGCTTGTCGATCATCCTGCTGGGAGCTGCGCACCCATCAAGCCGACGGAGACAGCCGCAGCTCCCAGCCGACCCGGGCAAACCGGACCTGTGACTCACCCGGCTGGGAGTTATGGCCGCCAGGAAGATCCACGAGGCCGGTTCCAGCGGCATCGCCAACGCCGGGCCCGTCTGCGACGTGGCGGGCCACCGGGCCTCCTGCGACGTGGCGGGCCACCGGGCCTCCTGCGACGTGGCGGGCCACCGGGCCTGCCTGCGACGTGGTGGGCGGAGCTCGACCCCGAGAGCCGGACGGGCCGGCTGACGCGGAGCGTCGTCTCCCGCTCGTCGAAGCAGCAGATGTCAGCCGAGGCGGGGAATCGTCGCCCGGCCCCGGTCGACGACGGTGAAGGCGGGGAAGCCGCCCTCGCCGGCCTCCTCGACCACGACATCCGGGTCGCCGGCCTTGGCGAAGGCGAAGAGGCCGGCCACCTCGACCAGCCGGCCGGACTTGTCCTCGGCGGCCGGGAAGGTGAAGACCTGGTCCCGGTCGCCGGCGTCACAGGCGGCGATCTTGAGCCGCAGCGCCTGGCTTTCCCCGGGCGAGTGCACCTTGAGACACCAGGCCTCCCCACCGGCCTGCATCTTCGCGGTCTTGATCAGGTACGTGTCGCCACCCACCCGCACCGGGGTCGGCACGAACAGGGCCTGGTCGTTCTCCCCCTCGGTGAGCTCGACGATCCCGGTGCCGGCGACGGTGAGCAGCGACTTGCCGCCGGTCCCGGCCAAGGCGAGGAGAACCTGACGCCCGCCGCGCAGCGGCACCGCGGTCCCCTCGGAGGCCGGCGCGGAAGCCTGCGCCGACGCGGAAGCAGGGGCCGAGGCCGGGGCAGCCGAGGCCGGGGCAGCCGAGGTCGGGGCAGCCGAGGCCGGGGCCGCCGTGGGCTGCCCGGTAGAGCCGGACGTGCAGGCCTGAGCGAACAGGACGAGGGCGCATCCACTGACGAGCGCGCCGATCCGGCCGGGTACTGACATGACGGTCCCCTTCGAGCAGTCGTGCCGGTGCGGCACGACGCCCATCCTTCCGAGTCCGGCTTTCAGCGAGAATCCCGGAAGAATGCCGATCACTCCGGCAGGTCGAGGACCTTGCGCAGATAGGGCAGATGCTCCGGCCCGGCCCACCGGTACGCCGACAGCCCCGCCGACCGCGCCCCCCGGACCACCCGGTCGTCGTCGTCCACGAACAGCACGTGCTTCGGCAGCTGCCCGACCGCCTGGCAGGCCTGCTCGAAGTACTCCGGCGCCGGCTTGTGCACCTTGAGCTCCCACGAGCTGACCACGAGATCCACCTCACCGGTCAGCCCGAGCGCGTCCAGATCGCCGCGGAGCCGGTCGGTGCCGTTGGTGGCGATCCCGACCGGACGGCCGCCGGCCCGCACCTCCCGGACGAACGCCAGCACCTCCGGGTCCACCTCACCCCGGTACGCCTGCCACTCGGCGACCGCCGCGACGGACTCCTCCGCGGAGAGCGGCAGCCGGTCGGCCACCAGCTTCATCCACTCGGCGTCGGTGATCTCACCGGCCATCGCGGGCCGGTAGATGTCCCACGACATCGCCGTCTCCAGGAACGAGGCCGGCTTGAGGCCGTACTTCACCTCGGTGGCGATCATCGGAGCCGGATCCCAGCGGCGGAGCACGCCGTCCAGGTCGATCAACAGGGCCCGGGCGCGGTCGCGCATCTCTGACTAGTCCTCCGAGTCGGAATGGCCTTCAGTCCGGTTTAGCGTGGTGGGTGGGGCGGTTGGATCGGGGTTCAGCCGCTGGCTGATCACCTGGGTGACGCCGGCGCGCATGGTCACGCCGTAGAGGGCGTCCGCGACCTCCATCGTGCGTTTCTGGTGCGTGATGATGAGCAGCTGGCTCTTCTCCCGCAACTGCTGGAAGAGGGTAATCAACCGGCCCAGGTTGACGTCGTCGAGGGCCGCCTCCACCTCGTCCATGATGTAGAACGGCGAGGGGCGGGCCCGGAAGATCGCGCAGAGCATGGCGACCGCGGTCAGCGAGCGCTCACCACCGGAGAGCAGCGACAGCCGCTTGATCTTCTTGCCCGGCGGGCGGGCCTCCACCTCGACGCCGGTGGTGAGCATGTCCTCCGGGTCGGTGAGCACCAGCCGGCCCTCGCCGCCCGGGAAGAGCACCTGGAAGACGGTCTGGAACTCGCGGGCGGTGTCCTCGAATGCCGACGTGAAGACCTCGAGGATCCGGTCGTCGACGTCCTTCACGACGGTGAGCAGGTCCCTACGGGTCGCCTTGAGGTCCTCGAGCTGGTCGGAGAGGAACTTGAAGCGCTCCTCCAGCGCGGCGAACTCCTCCAGGGCGAGCGGGTTGACCTTGCCGAGCAGGGTGAGGTCCCGCTCCGCCTTGTTGGCCCGCTTCTCCTGGGTGGCGCGGTGGAACGGCACCGGCTCCGGGACCGGTTTGCCGTCCTTCTCGGCCAGCGCCACGTCGGCCTGCGTCGGCGGGACCAGCTGGTCCGGGCCGTACTCGGTGATCAGCGTGTCGACGTCCAGCGAGAAGTCCTCGGCGGCCTTCGCCTCCAGCTGCTCGATCCGCATCCGTTGCTCGGCGCGGGCCATCTCGTCGCGGTGCACCTCGCTGGTGAGCCGCTCCAGCTCGACGCCGAGGCGCTTGGCGCTCGCGCGTACCTCCTGGAGCTCGGCCTCCCGCATGGTCCGCGCCTGCGCGATCTCGTCGCGGGCCTCGGCCGCGCCGGCCAGCGAGACCGCGACCCGCTGCAGCGCGGCAGCCGCACCGAGCGCGACCGCGCGGGCGATCTCGGCGCCCCGGGCGCGTGCGGCCCGGCGTGCCGCGGCCCGCTCGCGTGCCTGCCGCTCCGCGTTGGCCTGCCGCAGCAGCGAGTCGGCCCGGCCGGCGATCGAGGAGACCCGCTCCTCCGCGGTACGCACCGCGAGCCGGACCTCCATCTCGTTCTGCCGGGCCTGCGGGACCAGCGCGGCGAGCTGGTCGCGTTCCTCGGTGGACGGCTCCTCGTCGATCGGGGTGGCCTCGGCCAGCCGCAGCCGCTCCTCCAGCTCGTCGAGGCGCAGCAGGTCGGTCTCCCGGGCCGCCTCGGCCTTCTGCCGGGACGCGCCGAGCCGCTCGCTCTCCGCCTTCGCCGACCGGGCGGCGGCGCCCAGCTCGGCCAGGCGGCGGGCGGCCGCGTTGCGCTCCCCCTCGGCGGCCCGCTTGGCCTGGGCGGCCACGTTCACCGCCTGCTTGAGCTCGGCCACCTCGGCGCGGGCGGCGCCGAGCTGCTCCTTGACCTCGGCGATGGTCTCCTCGGCCGTGGCCCGCTTGGCCTTGGCCTCGTCGACCGCCGCCTGCACCTCGATGTAGCTGGTCGCCTTCGCCGAGCCACCGGCCGCCGCGTACGTGCCGAGCACGTCGCCCTCCGGGGTCACCGCCCGCAGCTCGCCGTTCTCCGCGACCAATCGAGCGGCCGCGGCCAGATCAGGAACCAGGACCACGTCACGCAGAGCGCGGTTCAGCGCGGGCCGGATCTGTTCCGGGCAGTCGACCACGTCGGGCGCCCAGACGGCGGCCTCCGGCAGCGCGGGGCGCAGGCTGTCCAGCGAGCCCTGCATGCCCGGCCGGGCAGGGGCGGCGACCACCAGGTCGGCCCGTCCGGCATCAGCGATCTTGAGCGTACGCATCGCCTCGATCGCCTCGTCGACACCGGTGAGAGCCACCGCGTCGGCGAGTCCGCCCAGTGCCGCCGCGAGCGCCACCTCGTACCCCGGCCGCACCGTCAGCATCGAGGCGAGACTGCCCAGCAGGCCCGGGACCTGCCCGGCCTTGGCCAGCAGCGCGCCCGCGCCGTCCTTGCGCCGCAGGCCCAGCGCGAGGGCCTCCTCCCGCGCCTTCCAGCTCGCCGCGTCCTTCTCGGCGGCCCGTTCGGCGTCGGAGAGCTCCCGCACCACGGCGGCGGCCCGGTCGTGCGCGGCGACCGCCTCGTCGTGCCGGGCGTCCAGGTCGGCGTTGTCCCGGTCCGCGTCCGAGGACTCGGCGGCGACCAGGTCGACCTCGGCCTGCGCCGCCTCGGCCCGCATCAGCGCGTCGGTGTGCGCCGCCGCCAGCCGCTCGATCTCCTCGTCCGCGCTGCTGGTCCGGGCGCGTGCCGCGTTCACGTTGCCGGCGAGTTTGGCGAGGCCCTCCCGCCGGTCCGCGATCGCCTTGGCGGCCGCCCGCAGCGCGCCCTCAGCCGCGGCCAGCTGGCGTTCCAGCTCCTGCCGGTGCTCCAGGGCCTCGGCCAGGCGCATCTGGTCCTCGGTGAGCGCCTCGCGCAGCTCCTCCTCCTGCTCGCGGACCCGTTCGGCCTCGGCCTCGAGCATCTCCGGGTCGCGGCCGGGACGCTCGTCGTCGGGAGTGGCGGCCAGGTGCCGCAGCCGCTCGGTGGCGAGCTGCTCGGTGGACCGGAACCGCTCCTGCAGGGTGGACAGTTTGTACCAGGTGTCCTGGGCGGCGGCCAGCAGTGGCGCGTCCTCGGCGTGCGCCGCCTCCAGCTCGGCCAGCCAGCGCTGGACCTCGCGGTTCTCCTCCTCCACCTGCTGGCGGCGCTCGCGCATCGCCGACTCGTCGGCGATCTCCTTGTCCAGCGTGGTGCGCAGGGTGTGCAGGTCGTCGGCGAGCAGCCGGAGCCGGGCGTCGCGCAGATCGGCCTGGATGCCGGCGGCCCGGCGGGCCACCTCGGCCTGCTTGCCGAGCGGCTTGAGCTGCCGCCGCAGCTCGGCGGTCAGGTCGGTCAGGCGATTCAGGTTCACCTGCATGGCGTCCAGCTTGCGGATCGCCTTTTCCTTGCGCTTGCGATGCTTGAGTACGCCCGCCGCCTCCTCGATGAAGGAACGGCGGTCCTCGGGCTTGGCGTGCAGCATCGCGTCGAGCCGGCCCTGGCCGACGATGATGTGCATCTCGCGGCCGATGCCGGAGTCGCTCAGCAGTTCCTGGATGTCGAGCAGGCGGCACGAGTTGCCGTTGATCTCGTACTCACTGGCGCCGTCCCGGAACATCCGGCGGGTGATCGACACCTCGGTGTAGTCGATCGGCAGGGCGCCGTCGTTGTTGTCGATCGTCAGCGTCACCTCGGCGCGGCCCAGCGGCGCACGGCCGGACGTGCCGGCGAAGATGACGTCCTCCATCTTGCCGCCGCGCAGAGCCTTGGCGCCCTGCTCGCCGAGAACCCAGGCGATGGCGTCGACGACGTTGGACTTGCCGGATCCGTTCGGGCCCACGACACAGGTGATGCCCGGCTCCAGCCGCAGCGTGGTAGCGGAGGCGAAGGACTTGAAGCCCTTGACCGTCAGGCTCTTGAGGTGCACGGATCTCCGAGGGTCGGCGGTGGTCTGCTGGAGGCAGGCTACCCGCAGGTGCTCGGCGGAGCGTGTACACGCCGCGCCCGGCGGGCCGTCCGGGCCGAGAAATCAGGCAAAAAAGCGGCGCGCCGCCACTGTTGTGGAGGCGCGCTTTTCTTTGTTGCGGTTTGCGTACTCAGGGGATCTTAACTGCGTTTGAGGGGATGTGAACGCCGGGTGATCACCCCGCTGTATCCACCGGCGTTCGATCGGAGCTCAGGTCAGTGCGGGCTCGGTCAGCCGCGCGAAATCGTCTGCCTCCGCGGCCGCCGCCGCGAGACGATCGTTCTCCGCCCGCAGGCGGGTGACCTCGAACTCCAGGCTCTGCACCCTGGAACGCAGTCGGGTGACCTCGTCGAGCAGGCGCCGGTCGGGCGCCGCACCTACGTGGCCGTAGAGGGCCTTCGCCATCGTGACTCCTTGTGACGCGCTGCGTCTCGTTGTTTTGCGTTGCCGGAAGGGCCGGCCAACGTGCGCCCAGTGGCGTACAAGCGCACCAGACACTCACGGGCACGCGTGAGCGCAGAATCCTGCCTGCGTAAGCAATCAGGTTTCTTTAGGTGCAGATGCTCAAGCCCTGAGTGGAACCGGGGCATGAGTGGGCGCGACTGGCGACACCTCCATAGTCCGCCGATCCCCACCCTCCGTCAAGCCGGGGCAGCACCGGCCGGCCCTCGGATTCCAGTGAATCACGCCACGAGCCGGGCTCAACTGGGCTTTCCCGCGTTCACCCGGTCTGTCGATCTCCAAGGCGCCTCTCGCGGCGGCCGGCCTGACGAACGTCGATAATTGCCCCTCCGCAGCTAACCCCTTTTCGGGCAAATTCGGGCAAACGTGGGCGACAAACCGGGTTAAATGGTACGCAAATGTGTCGCCTAGCCGACATGCTCCGGTGACTTGGGCCGGTTGTGTCGTTGCCTCCAGCGTGAATCCGACCCCGTCGCGTGAGCGCATCTGCCTGCTGACCGGCGGCGGGTACCCGTACCGGCGGGACGCGCTCGGTGGTTGGTGCCGGACCCTGGTCGAGGGCCTGCGCCGATTCCGCTTCGAGTTGCTGACCGTCACGGACCGCGAATTGCCGTCCGCGCCGGCGTACCCGCTCCCGTTCCACGTCGGCTCCGCGCGCGCTGTCGCGCTCGGCCGCGACCCGGCCCGGGCCGAACGACGGCGGGTCGCCGCCCCGGACGGCGCCGCCGAGGCCGCCGCACTGCTCTGCCGGGGACTGCTGGGCGACGAGGGGCCGGTCGCCGAGCAGTTCGCCACCGGGCTGCGCCGGATCGCCGAACTCTGCCTGCCCGCAGCGGAGAACCGAAGAAAACCCGTTGAACCCGGGCCGCCGGACCCATTGACCGGTGTGCCGCTCACCGACGCGCTTATCGAAGCGTGGCGGCAACGGCAGAACGAGATGACACCCGACCAGCCTCCGCTGCCCCGGCTCAGTGTGCGGGACGCGCGTACGGCGGCGACGCTGCTCCGGCACGCGCTGCGGGCGCTGGCGGTGCCGTTGCCGGAGGTGGAGCTGGTGCACTGCGTGGGCGGTACCACCCCGTTGCTGGCTGCGCTGGCCGGGCGGTGGCGGACCGGTACGCCGCTGCTGCTCACCGAGGCACGCGCGGCGGTGGCCCGGCAACGGCCCGCCGAGGACCGGCTGTCGGTGGGCGTACGGACGGTGCTGCGGCGATTCCGCACGTCGGTGGCCCGGACCGGGTACGCCGAGGCCGAGCTGATCGCCCCGCTGAGCACCTATCACCACGGCTGGGCCCTGGAGCACGGCGCCCGTCCGGCCCGGCTGGTCCAGGTGCCGGCCGGGGTGGACCCGCGGGAGTACCCGGGAGCCGTCGAGCCGAGCGCTTCACCGGCTGTGGTCTGGGCCGGCAGCGGCGGGCCGGACAGCGGGCTCGCCCTGATGCTGGAGGCGTTCACCGAAGTCGCGGCGGCGCTGCCGGGGGCGGTCCTGCACCTGGTCGGGGTCACCGCGACACACGAGGACCACTGCGCCGAACAGATCGAACGAACCGGGCTGGGCCGGGCGGTACGCCTGCACCCGCTGCCGGCCGACCCAAGGGACCGGTACACCGTCGGCCAGGTCGTGGCGCACGTGCCCGGACCGGCCGACCCGCCGTACCGGCTGGTGGAAGCCATGATGTCGGGCCGGGCGGTGGTGGGCGTCGACGTCGGGCCGGCCGGCGAGACGCTCGGCGACACCGGGGTGCTGGTCCCGGCGAACGATCCGCCGGAACTGGCCATCGCCATCGTCGACCTGCTGCGCGACCCGGCCCGGCGGCGCGCCCTCGGTGACGCGGCCCGGCAACGGGCGCTCAACCACTTCACCGTCGACCGGGTGGTCCGAGTGTACGGCGCCCTCTACACCGACCTGGCCGCGCCACCGCCGGCGCCGGCTTTCGAACTGCAGCTCACCGTTCCCGCACCCCGGACCACCGTGCCGGCGACCGTGCGATGGCTGACCCGGGAGACAGCATGACGATCACTCCCCCGCGCGGAACCGGCGGGACGACGACCCGGACCGCGCGCAACCGCAACCGGCGGCGCAACGCCGCCACCACCGAGCCGCGGCACGCCGCAGTCAACCAGGCCCCGGTACGCCGGCGCGCGCCCGGTGCGGGACGGCACTCGGCCGAGTTCGTGGTCGAGCTCGACGCCGACGTGGCGTTCCCGGCGCCGGTGGCGCTCGTCGAACCGCCGATGGAACAGGCGGAACGCGACGAGACCGGGTCGCCGGTGGAGGCCTGCGCCGAGCCGGTGGGGCCGGATACCTCTTGCGCGGGCGAACGAGCGGGTCGCGCGTACCGAAAATGGAAAGGAAGCCGGCGGAAGCCTGCCCGGCGTGCCTATCTGGGGCTTGCCCTCGTGCGGTGCCTGCTCTATCTCGGACCGCTCAGCGTCGCGGTGGCCGCCGCGGCGCCGCTCGGCCGGGTGGCCTGGCCGGTGCCCGCGGTGATGTTGCTGCTCGGCTGGACCGCCGCGCAAGGCCTGACCAGCGTCGGGGTGACCGTGGCCCGCCGGTGCGGGCCGACCGCAGCGGCCCGGCTGGTGGGCGCGGGCTTCGCGGCGGTGACCGGACTGTGGTGCGCGCTGGTGTGGATCGCGCCGGACGCGCTGCTCGGGCCGGACCGTGCGCTGGCCGCGACGGTCGGGATCGGTGGGCTGCTGACCCTCGGCTCGGTGACCGCCGCCCTGGTCAGCCGCTCGGAAGCCGCGGTGGCCGCCTGGTTCGTGCCGTGCTGGGTGCTCGCCGGCGCCGCGGTGGCCGGCGCCGCACCTCTGGTGGCGACGCTGCTGCCGGCCGCGATCGTGGCGGTTTCGGTACGCGCGTTCCGTCCCGCCGTGGTCCCGTCCCGGTTCGAGCGGGCCGCCGGGCTCACCGCCGCCGAACGTCGCCGCGGAGCCGCCTACCTGGTGATCGGCGCGTCCCAGGCGGTCTGCGTGGCACTGCTGTGGCGCGCCGGGCCGGCCGTCACCCCGCTGCCCGCCGCCCTGCCGTTGCTGCTCGCCGTCCCGCTGCTCGAAGCGCTGATCGGCTGGCACACCGACCGGCTCGACGCCGGCCTGGACTCGGCGGAAACACCCGCCGAGTTCGACCGGCACGTCCGCAACGTCACCGTCATCACGCTGGCCGGCCTGCTGCCGCCGCTGGCCGCCGGCGCCGGGCTCGCCCTGGCCGCCTTCCAGCTGCCCTACGGCCTGTCCACCCTGCCCGGCGCCCGGGACGCGGTGCTGGCCCTGGCCGCCGGAACCCTGCTCGGCGGTGTCTTCGCCGTCACGTTCCTGCTCGCCGCCCGATCCCGGGCCATCGTCGCCGCGGCCCTGGCGGCAATCCCGCCGTTCGCCGCCGCCGTACTCGCCCTCTTCCCCTCACCCGCCGGCCCCTTGCCCGCCGCCGTAGCCGTACTGGCCGCGACGCACCTGACCGGCCTGCTCATCGTCGCCCTGACCGCCGCCGACCTCCGGAGGACGCCGTGAAGACCCTGTTCCCCCCGTACGCCTACCCGTCGCCCGAGCTGGAACTCGACGCCGAAACCTGGATCATCCGCGAACAGCCGGGAGACCGCCGCAGCCTGCACCAGTCGCTCGGCCGCATCGATTTGGACTGGGGCAGCCGATCACTCGCCGACGTGCTCGCCGACGTGGACGCCTGGCGGGCTGACGGCGTGGAAGGGCTGTTCCTGGACCGCGCCCCGGCCGGATCCGGCGGGGTCGGGCCGGTGGCGCTCACGGTCCGGCTCGCTGCCCGCCGAGGGCTGCACCGGGTGGTGCTCAACCCGGGCGTGCCGACGCATCCGCTCTACCGGGATCTCGGGGTGCGGATCTGCACGTTCGAAGGGCCGTGGGAGGCGTACCAGAGCTGGGACGGTGACGGCTGCCGGCCCGGGGACGGGCACATCGTGCATGGCGTGCCCACCACGCTGCTCACGGCCGCCCGGCGCTTGATGGGGCGGCGAGGGGCGGGGTTCGGGCTGGCTACGGACGCCAGCCCGCATCTGACCTCGGCTGGGGCTCATCGGGCGGATTAGGGTCCTTTTCGGTACGGCTTTTCGCCGTTCCGCCTTTGTTTGATTGTTTTGTGGGTGCCGCGCGGGCTGGGCGGTCGTGCCGGGTCATAGCGCGACCGCCGGGCTCACGCAGCCACTCACCCAGGCCAACCTCTTAGAACGCCGGCCTCCAAGCGCCGCTCCCGCGCAGCTGGCACCCCTCACCCCAGCTCCCCTCACCACCCATCCACCCACCCCAGCCGACCACCCACCCCAGCCGTCGCCCACGCCGGCAACAGCGCCCCCAGTCGGCTCGCCCCGGCCAGCTCACTCACCCCAGCTGGCACTCACGCAGGTAACGGCACTCCTATTCGGTATCCCCGCGCCAGCTCGCAGCCTCAATGCCAGCTCGAGTTGATCTTCGGATAAGTAGCGCATGGCTACGCAGGCACCAGTCCGCGAGTGCACGGCCCAGCAGGTCATCACCGAAAGGGCACTCGCGACCGCCGCCGCACAGCCACCAGCCACCAGCCACCAGCCACCAGCCACCAGCCACCAGCCACCAGCCACCAGCATGATCCACTTCGGCCCGGCGCATCGCAGCCTGCCCAGCCGGCGCTCAGACATGGAATAGCGGCCGGATTACCTGCGTGACCGCCAGCTCAGCCCAGCCAGCCGCCGCTCAGACACGGAACAGCAGCCCCATTACCCGCGTGACCGCCAGCTCAGCCCAGCCAGCCGCCGCTCAGACACGGAACAGCAGCCCCATTACCCGCGTGACCGCCAGCTCAGCCCAGCCAGCCGCCGCTCAGACACGGAACAGCAGCCCCATTACCCGCGTGACCGCCAGCTCAGCCCAGCCAGCCGCCGCTCAGACACGGAACAGCAGCCCCATTACCCGCGCGACCGCCAGCTCAGCCCAGCCAGCCGCCGCTCAGACACGGAACAGCAGCCCCATTACCCGCGCGACCGCCAGCTCAGCCCAGCCAGCCGCCGCTCAGACACGGAACAGCCGGCGGCGATACCTGCGTGAGCTACGGCTGGGCAGGTGTGGGGGGGTGGCGCTACTCGTCGGCGGGCTGGTGGGCGTCGGGGATGCGGCCGTCAGTGGGCACCCCGGCGTGACCGGGGCACCCGGCCTGACGGGGCACCCGGCCTGAACAGGGCACCCGACCTGAACAGGGCACCCGGCGTGACCGGGGCAACCGGCGTGAGTGGGGCAACCGGCGTGAGTGGGGCACCGAGCGCCAGGGACGGGCGAGCCGGGCCTTGGGTCCGCATCAGCCAGGCCGGGGCGCTGAGGTCGAGGCTCGCCACGGGCCGCATCAGCCCGGCGGCGGCGTTGGGGGTCCGCGCCGGGCATCAGACCCCGCGCGGGCGTTGGGGGCCCGCGCCGGGCCTCGGAACCCGCGCGGGCGTTGGGGGTTGGCGCCAGGCCTCGGAACCCGCGCGGGCGTTGCGGTTCGTGCCGCCCTCGGGTCCGGTGGGGGCGTTGGGGCCGGGGCGGGCATCAGCCCGGCGGCGGCGCTGGGGCCTGGAGTGGCTGCTCAGGTCGCGAGGGTGGGGCGGGACTGGGGTAGGCGTACGCCGAAGGGTTCAGATTTTGGTTCTGGGGCGCGACTGGCAGCGTGGGCAGCTGAACGAGGAGCGGTTCATGAACTGTTCGCGGCGGATGGGCGCGCCGCAGCGGGAGCACGGCTCGTTCTCGCGGCCGTAGGCGTTGAGGGAACGGTCGAAGTAGCCGCTGTCGCCGTTCACGTCGACGTAGAGCTCGTCGAAGCTGGTGCCGCCGGCGGTGATGGCTTCGCCGAGTACGTCGCGGACGTGGGCCAGCAGGCGCTTGACCGCGGGGCGGGTCAGCTGGTCGGTGGGGCGGGCGCCGTGGAGTTTGGCTCGCCACAGGGCCTCGTCGGCGTAGATGTTGCCTACGCCGGAGATCAGGGTCTGGTCCAGCAGGGCGCGCTTGATCTCGGTGTGCCGGCCGCGCAGGCGGGCCACGAAGGCCTCGTCGTCGAAGAACGGGTCCATCGGGTCGCGGGCGATGTGGGAGATCTCGTCGGGGAGTTCGGCGCCGCCTTCGGAGACCGAGAGGCCGCCGAACGTGCGCTGGTCGACGAAGCGCAGCTGCGGGCCGCCGTCGGTGAAGGTGAAGCGGACGCGCAGGTGTTTCTCGTCGGCGGCCTCGGCGGGCTGCATCAGCAGCTGGCCGCTCATGCCGAGATGGCCGATGAGCGCGTCGCCGGAGTCGAGGGGCAGCCACAGGTATTTGCCGCGGCGGGAGATGTCGAGAACGGTGCGGCCGGTCAGCATCGCGATGAAGTGCGCGTCGCCGGGCAGGTGGCGGCGGATGGCCCGGGGGTGGTGCACCTCGACGGTGGCGATGGTGCGGCCGGCCACCCACTTGGCCAGGCCCTGGCGGACGGTCTCGACCTCGGGAAGCTCGGGCAAAGCGGGGGTCCTTTACAGCGTGTAGGGCCAGACGGTGACCAGGTAGGCGCCGTACCAGAGGCCGAACAGCGCCCACGCGACGATCGACAGGACCGCGACCCGGGGGCGGGCGCGGGCGGCGGCCACGACGGCCGGCAGCAGCGTCAACAGTACGGGGAGCAGCAGCCGCGGTTTGGAGTGGTAGAAACCGGCCTGGCCGTAGACCAGGATCATCGCGACCACACCGTAGACGGCCAGCGGCAGCCACGGCTTCTGGGCCAGCGCCACCCCGGCCGCGGCCAGCGCCACCAGCAGGATCAGCGCCACGCTCATCGGGACCCAGCCGTCGCCCGTACGCAAGGTGGTCTTCAGGAAGTTGAAGGTGCTGACGCCGTAGTCGAACGACGTGCCCCAGCCCGCTGTCTGGATCTTGAACCAGGCGCTCAGGTCGCCCACCCGCCAGGCCACCCAACCCAGGTAGAGCGGCACGCCGGCGCCGGCTGCGGCGGCCGCGGCGAGCGGTGCCAGCTTTCGCCCGCCGGGTTCGCGGATCGCGATCAGCGCGGCCACGGCGAGGCCGAGCGCGGCCGCGGCGCCGGTCGGGCGGCTCAGCGCGGTCGCCAGGCCGAGCAGGCCGGCCGCCCACCACACCTTCCGGTGCGCGGCCACGAAAGTGCCGGCCACCAGGGCCAGGAAGATGCTTTCCGAGTACGCCATGGACAGCACCACGGAAGCCGGTGCGGAACAGCAGATGGCCACCAGGGCCCAGCCGGCCTTCTTGCCGTACAGGCTGGTGCCGAGCAGGTGCAGCGCGATCGCGGCGCCGACAGAGGCGATCCAGGCGACGCCCAGCGCGGCCGTTCCCGGGTCGATCCCGATCGCCGCGCCGGCCCGGATCAGTATCGGGTAGACCGGGAAGAAGGCCAGCTCGTTGCCCTGCAGGGTGCCGTTGGCGTCGTACGTGTACCCCTCCGGGTACCCGTCCATCGCCACCCGCAGGAACCAGCCGGCATCCCAGATCAGCAACCGTTCCCGGATGGTCCGCGGCTCCTGGGTGGCCCCGCCGAGCCACCAGATCATCAGCAGCTGACCGGCCCGGGTCAGGGCCAGGATGCCGATCGCGGTGAGCACACCCCGCCAGGCGCCTGCGGCATCCCAGAGCCTCGGGGTCTGCGCGGTCCCGGCCTCGGGCTCATCCACAACCTTCGCTCCATCCACGGCCGGGATCATGACACGTCCGGCGCCGGACTTTCAGCCTCGGTCTCCGCCTCGGCCCGCTCGGTCAGGGTTCGCCACGCCGCCGCGGCCGCCCGCTGCTCGGCCTGCTTCTTGCTGCGCCCCTCGGATCCGCCGTACCGCTCGCCGGCGACCACCACCCAGGCGGTGAACGTCTTCGCGTGGTCCGGACCGGAGTCCTCGATCTCGTAGTCCGGCACGCCCAGGCCGAGCGCCGCGGTCAGCTCCTGCAGGCTGGTCTTCCAGTCCAGCGCGGCGCCCCGCCCGGCCGACTCGGCCATCAGCGGGTCGAACAGCCGGTGGATCACCTCGCCGGCGACCTCCAGGCCGTGCTCGAGGTAGATCGCGCCGAGCAGGGCCTCCAGGGTGTCGGCCAGGATGCTCGCCTTGTCCCGGCCGCCGGTGGTCTCCTCGCCCTTGCCGAGCAGCAGGTGCGGGCCGAGCCCCTCCGGGCCCAGGCCGCGGGCCACGTCGGCGAGCGCGTGCATGTTGACCACGCTGGCCCGCAGCTTCGCGAGCTGGCCCTCGGGGAGGTCCGGGTGGTTGTGGAAGAGCGCCGAGGTGATCACCACGCCGAGCACCGAGTCGCCGAGGAACTCCAGGCGCTCGTTGGTGGGCAGGCCACCGTTCTCGTAGGCGTACGACCGGTGGGTCAGCGCGCGTTCCAGCAACTCCGGCTTGAACGGGATCCCGAACGCCTCCTCCAGCGGCAGTGTGGACGGACGACGGCGCTTGTCAATCATGCGATACCTCGCTGTACCTGAGCAGATTGGCGATGGCCGCGACCGAGGCGCGGCGATGCAGTTCAGCCGCGAACCCGATGCCCGCGGCCAGATCCGGTCCGGTGGCGGCGCCGTGGCAGACCACGACGGTGCCACCGACCCCGAGCAGCAGCGCGGCCCGGGGTGGCATTTCCGAGTCGGGAGCGGGTGGGCCGGCCGTGGCGTAGGCCGTCTCCAGTCCCTTGAGCAGCACGTTCCCGGTGAAACCGTCGGTGACCACGACATCCGCGGCGGTGCCGGCGACGACGTCGTTGCCTTCGACCAGCCCGGCGTAGCGGGCGCCGCCGGGCAACGGGAGCGCGGCGAGCAGGGGTGGCAGCGCACGGCGCAGGCGGTCGCCCTTGCCGGGCTCCACGCCGATGGTCAGCAGGCCCACGCGGGGCTCGGCGATGCCGTGTACGACCGAGGCGTACGCGGCGCCGAGGCGGGCGTGAACGGTGAGGGTGTCCGCGTCGGGGTCGACCGTCGACCCGACGTCGAGCAGGACCAGACGGCCGGCGGCGGTGGGCAGGACGGCGGCGAGCGGGGGTCGGCGTACGCCCGTCCAGCGGCCCAGTTCCCGGGCCGCGGCCAGAACAGTGATCGCGGTGTCGCCGGCCGAGACGACCGCGTCGACGCTGCCGTCGGCGACCGCGCGGACGCCGGAGCGGACCGTTTCGGCCGTCGCGAGCGAGGTGGTGATCCGGCGCCGGTCCGCCGGCCCCAGGGCAGCGAGGACCGCGTCGGCGGCATCAGCCGGGCCGACGAGAGTCAGGTGGAGGGACGGATCGGCCTGACAGGCACGCAGAGCGCCGTCAACCACGACGTCGGGAGCATGGTCCCCGCCGAGGAGGTCGACGGCGATCCGCGCGGTGCCCGGTTCCCCTCGGGGAACCGTGGCACCGCTGGAACGCCACTGCTCAGGTACGACCCGCCCGGTGATCGGGCGTGTCACGCGGCGACGTCAGACCTCGAGGACCTGACGGCCGTTGTAGGTACCGCAGACCGAGCAGGCGGCGTGCGGCAGCTTCGGCGACTTGCACTGAGGGCACGCCGCGGTGACTACCGCAGTCGCCTTCCAGTTCGCCCGGCGCGAGCGGGTGTTGCTGCGCGACATCTTGCGCTTGGGGACGGCCACGGTTCCTACTCCTCGTTTTGTGTCAGATTGCGCAAAGCGGCCCAGCGGGGATCGACGTCCTCGTGGCTGTGATCAGCCGGCAGGTCGTCGAAGTGCACCCCGCAGTCGGGGCACAACCCTGGGCAGTCCGGCCGGCAGAGCGGATTGGTCGGCAGGGTCAGCACCACCGCGTCCCGTACCGCCGGCTCCAGGTCGATCAGGTCGCCCTGCATCCGGCCGACCTCGTCCTCGTCCGTGGTCTCCTCGGTGGTGCTGTCCTCGTAGGCGTACAGCTCCGCGATTCGGACCTCGAAGGACTTGCCGATCTCGTTGAGGCAACGCCCGCACTCGCCGCTGAGCGAGCCGCGCACGGTGCCGCTGACATACACCCCCTCGGAGACCGACGTCAGGCTCAGATCGAGCTCGAGGTCGGATCCCTCGGGGACCGAGATCAGTTCCAGACCGAGGTCCGCCGGCGCCGGCACCACCCGATTCAGGGCACGCGTCGCACCAGGCTGCCGGGGGAGTTTCGTCGTGTCGACGACCAGCGGCTGCCTGGGGTCCAGGTGACTCTGCGGTGACTTTGGCATAGTGAACTCTCAGCCATAGGTAGGCCGACGGAAAACATTACCTGAGCTTGGCGGACATCGTCGAATCGGCCCATCCAACCACCCCGCCACCGCCCTAAAACGGAAGAAAAACACCCTTATGTCCGGGTTGGCTCAGAACGGCAACGGCCGCTCAGCGTCCTCGCCCTGGAAGGTCCCGATCTCTCGGAGCGCGTGCATCTTGTCCCGCCCGCGCTCGATCGAGGCCAGCGCACGGGTCAGGAACTGCTCGAAGTTGGCCAGGGCGGTGTCGACGTAGTCGTCGACCTCCTCGCGCAGCCGCTGCGCCTCGGTCCGGGCCTCGGCGATGATCCGGGCGCCCTCGTGCTCGGCGGAGACAGTGATTTCGTTCACCGAGACGAGCCGGGCGTGCTCGGTCTCACCCTCGCTGATGATCCGGTCCGCCTCCCGGCGGCCGGCCTCGATGATCCGGTCGCGCTCCTCCAGCACGGCAGCCGCCTTGCGCAACTCCGACGGCAGGTCGGAGCGGAGGATCTCGAGTTTCTCGATCAGGTGGTCCCGGTCGATCATCACGTTCGTCCGCGACATCGGCACGGAACGCGACTCGTGCACGAGGTCGATGATCTCGTCGATGCCGTCGAGCGGATCCACCGGCGCCTCACTCCTTGTCCCTCTCGCTCCACTCAGCGTGGTGCGATCACGTTACTGCGTAACCGCCGCACCAGGTTTCGGCGCGCCGGTGAGGCTAGTTCTGCTTGAGACGGCCGACCAGACGTTCGAGCACCGGGTCGGGCAGGTACGCGGACGCGTCGCCGCCCCACTTGACCACGTCTTTGACCAGGCTCGACGAGAGGAACGAGTAGAGCGGATTGGTCGGCATGAAGAGGGTCTCCACACCGGACAGGCCGATGTTCATCTGCGCCATCTGCAACTCGTAGTCGAAGTCGCTGACCGCGCGCAGGCCCTTGACCACGACGGCCGCGCCCTGGTCCCGGCAGAAGTCCACGAGCAGGCCGTGGAAGGCCGCTACGCGCACGTTCTCGTACTGGGCGGTGGCCTCGCCCAGCATCTCGATGCGCTCCTCGATGGTGAAGAGCCCCACCTTCGACTGGTTGATCAGAACTCCGATGATCACCTCGTCGAAGAGCCGGCTGGCCCGTCCGATGATGTCGAGGTGCCCGTTGGTGACCGGGTCGAAGGAGCCAGGACACACCGCTCGTCTCATGATCGGCGACCGTACCAAAGAGTGGTCTCGCCGTAACGGCGGGCGCGTTCCCCCGAGAGACCGTCCACCCAGCTCAGCGGTCCGGAGCGGGTGGACCGCTCGAAAATCACCACGGCGTCCGGCGCCAGCCAGCCGTTGGCCACGAGCTCCTCCTGCACGGTGTCGATCTCGTCGGCGCCGAGCGCGTACGGCGGGTCGGCGAAGACCACGTCGTACGGTCCGCCGGTGGGCGGGTCGGCGAGGGTGGGCAGCACTTTTCCGGTGACCAGACGGGTTGCCGGGCCGACACGCAGCGTCACGATGTTGTCCCGGATGATCCGCGCCGCCTTGGCGTCCGATTCGACCAGCAGCGCGTGGTCCGCACCCCGGGACAGCGCCTCCAGGCCGACCGCTCCGGATCCGGCGTAAAGGTCTGCGAATCGGGCGCCGGACAAATCCGTCATCGTCTCCAGTGAGCTGAAGAACGCCTCGCGTACGCGATCCGATGTGGGCCTCGTGTGCGCACCGGCCGGTGCGGACAGACGCCGTCCGCCGTGCGCACCCGCGATAATCCTCGTCATCACAGCCGACGCTACTTCACCACCTGCGTCAAGCCACCTTCGCGTGAACAATTCCCTCGTCACGGGCACGACGCGCAACGGTACCGTTCCGTTCGGTACAGCGAAGATCTCAGATTGGTATCAAGAGCCTTAGCGGCGGCTGAGACGTTTCTTTGACCTTGCGAACTGGCTAGGGTCGGGCAGCGTTGCGACGTGGGGAGGCGTCGTCACGGTTGTCGATCCTTTGACCGGGATCACCGTCCGCTTCCTCACGCCCCCGTACCCCCCTTCAGGAGTTGGCGTGAACCTGTCCCAATCCCCGCTCCGCCGTCTGGCCGGTCTGGCCGCCGGCGCGGTGCTCGGCCTGGCCGGCGTCGCCGTTGCGGCATCGCCCGCCTACGCCACCGACGCCGTCATCGGCAAGGCCTCCTACTGCGACAAGGCCACCGGCGAATGGGTCGTCGACTGGACCGTCAAGGGCAACGCCCCGGACGGCGTGGAGAAGTTCCGCTTCACCGAGGTCAAGTCCGAGGTCGGCTTCCCGGTCAAGGCCACGACGCTGCCCGAGTACACGGTGACCGAGGACTTCAAGTACTCGACCAACGAGGACATCAAGGCCCAGCAGCGCGTCGCCGGCGACAAGAACTTCGCGCGGCTGAGCGTCAAGGTGCTGTTCGACAACAAGCACCCGGTCGAGGCCTCCAACACCGAGAACTTCGACGGCACCTGCAAGAAGGAGTCGCAGCCGAGCCCGTCGCCGAGCACCTCGGCGTCGCCGGCCCCCAGCCAGTCCCCCAGCACTCCCGCCGAGGAGATCCCGGGTGACGCGGAGCCGATCTTCGAGCTCACCTGCGACACCATGACGTTCGGGCTGAGCATCCCCGAGAACGGCATCACGATCGACCTGCACTACAAGACCAGCAAGGGCGAGGAGCGCGACGTCAGCATCGCGCCGGGCGAGTCGAAGAGCGAGACCTTCAGCGCGACCGAGGGCTTCTCCGTCGACGTCACCGTCTCGGCGACCGAGGACGGCGAGACCTACTCCGAGACGCTGACCCTCGACTACGAGCAGCCGGCCGACTGTGAGGACGGCAACGGCGGCGGCCTGCCGGTCACCGGCGCGGCCGCGGGCGGCGTCGCCGGCGGTGCCGCGGCCCTGCTCGTCGCCGGTGGTGCGCTGTTCTTCGTGGCGCGTCGCCGCAAGGTGAAGTTCACCGCCTGACAGATGTACTGAAAGGGCGCGCCGACCGGTCAGCGGTCGGCGCGCCCTTCCGCATCCCAGGGGGCGAACGAGCCGTCGGCCTGCGGTGGGAACTCGTGCGCCGCCACCACCGCGGTCACCGGCAGGCGGCCGTAGATGTGCGGGAACTGCCGGCCGTCCGGCTCCGGCGGGCTGCCGTCCTCCCAGACCACCGGCACGTCCAGGCGCGCCTCGTCGATCTCCAGCAGGAGCAGATCGGTCCGCCCGCGGAACCGCAGCGTCGCCGGGACGTGCACCCAGTCCGTCGGGGAACAGTGGATGAACCCCTCGGTGGCGAGCGTGTCCCCCTCGTACACCCCGGCGTCGGTCGCCTCGGCCCACGCATCGCGTGGGCAGATATGCATGATCAACCCTTCTCCAAATACTCGGCGCGTTCCTCGTCGACCAGCGCGGCCACCGAGGCGGCCAGAGCGGGATGACGGGAGAGGTCGGGGTCGTCGCCGATCAGCTCGGACGCCTCGGCCCGGGCTTCCTTGATCAGCTTCTCGTCGCGGAGCAGCGACAACAGCCGCAGATGCGAATGCTTGCCGGACTGCGAGGCGCCCAGCACGTCGCCCTCCCGGCGCTGCTCCAGGTCGATCTCGGAGAGCTTGAAACCGTCCGTCGTGGAGGCCACCGCGTCCAGTCGCTCGCGGGCCGCGGAACCCTCGGCCGACTCGGTGTGCAGCAGGCAGATCCCGGCCGCCGAACCCCGGCCCACCCGGCCGCGCAGCTGGTGCAGCTGGGACACCCCGAACCGGTCGGCATCCATGATCAGCATGACGGTGGAGTTCGGCACGTCCACGCCGACCTCGATCACCGTGGTCGCCACCAGCACGTCCAGGTCGCCGGCCGCGAACGTGCGCATCACCGCGTCCTTCTCGTCCGCCGGCATCTTGCCGTGCAGCATGGCGATCCGCAGCCCCTTCAGATACTCGTGCTGCAGCAGCGGCAGGACCTCGGTGACGGCCAGCGGCGGGCGGCGGGCCGGCTCGTCGTCCTTGGGTGGGGACTCCTCGTCATCGCCGATCCGCGGGCACACCACGTACGCCTGGTGGCCGGCCTGCACCTCCTCGCGGATCCGCTTCCACGCGCGGTCCAGGTATGCCGGCTTCTCCAGCGCGGGCACGACGTGCGAGGCGATCGGCGACCGGCCACGCGGCAACTGCGACAGAACGGACGTCTCCAGGTCGCCGTAGACCGTCATCGCAACCGTGCGCGGGATCGGCGTCGCCGTCATCACCAGCACGTGCGGTGGTCGGGCGGCCTTCGCGCGCAACGCGTCCCGCTGCTCCACACCGAACCGGTGCTGCTCGTCCACCACGACCAGCCCGAGATCGCGGAAGTCGACACCCTCGTACAGCAGAGCGTGCGTGCCCACCACGATGCCCGCTGTCCCGTCGGCGACCTTGGCCAGCGCCGCACGCCGGGCCGCCGCCCCCAGCGAGCCGGTGACCAGGGTGAGCTGCGTGCCCGCCGGATCACCGTCCAGCTCGCCGGCCCGGCCCAGCGCGCCCAGCTGCGCACTGATCCCCCGGTAGTGCTGAGTGGCCAGGACCTCGGTCGGGGCCAGCAGAGCGGCCTGCCCACCGGCGTCGACGACCTGGAGCATCGCGCGTACCGAAACCAGGGTCTTTCCGGAACCCACCTCGCCCTGCAGCAGCCGGTGCATGGGATGCGGCCGGGCCAGATCGGCCGCGATCTCCTCGCCCACCTCGCGCTGGCCCTCGGTCAGCTCATAGGGCAGCCCGGCGTCGAATTTCGCCAGCAACCCGGCCTCGGCACGCGGCCGCGCGGTGCCGGGCGCCGCGGCCGCACGCGCCCGGCGTTGAACAAGCGTCAGCTGTACGGCGAACGCCTCATCCCATTTCAGCCGGTACTTCGCCCGGTACAGAGCCTCCTCGGAACTCGGCCGGTGGATCTCGCGCAGGGCTGTCCCGATGCCGACCAGGTTCCGTTTCGCCCGGGTCTCGGCAGGCAGCGGGTCGGCCGGTGGCTCGAACGTGTCCAGCAGGGTCCGCACGCACTTGGCGATCACCCAGGTCGGCACGGCCTGCGCGGCCGAATACACCGGGATCAGCGCGCCGGCGAACTCCTCGATCTCCGCGGCCGCGTCGTCCTGCGTGGCATCGGCGCTGAGCAGCTGATAGGCCGGATTGTTCAGCTGCCGCTTGCCGCGGAAGTCGGAGACCTTGCCGGCGAACAGCCCCCACACGCCCTTGCGCAGCTCCCGCTCGCGCCACGCCTGATTGAAGAACGTGCAGGTCAGCGTCGCACCCGACCCATCGCCGATGGTCACCTCGAGCATGTTGCCGCGGCGGGCCCGCATCGGCTTCACATTGATGCCCTGCACCTGGGCCAGCACGGTGACCTGCTCGTCGACCTCCAGCCGGCGCAGATCGGTGTGCTCGCCGCGCTCGTCGTAGCGCCGGGGGAAGTGGTAGATCAGGTCACCCGCGGTGTGCAGGTCGAGGTGGGTCTCGAGGGCCTTGGCGGTTTTCGCGCCGAGCACCTTGGTCAGCGGGGTGTCGGTCGTGGTCATTCGACTCCTGCCAGGAGGTGGTACCGCGGCTGGCCGCCGGCGTAGCACTCCAACTCGATGAACGGCCAGGTCCGGTGCACGTGGCCGCGCAGAACGGTCTCCAGATCGGGTGGGGCGTCCGCGCCGAGCACCAGGGTGACCAGCTCGCCACCGCCGCCGAGCATCCGGTCCAGCAGGCGGTGGCTCACGTCGGTCAGGTCGTCGCCGATGACGTGCACCTCGCCGTCGACCAGGCCGAGAAGATCGCCCTCGCGGCACGGGCCGGCCACCGTCAGGGCGTCGCGCCGGGCGGTGCAAACCTCCCCGTACCGGCAGGCGCCGGCAGCCTCGGCCATCGCGATCACGTCGTCGGCGAACGGGCGCTGCGGATCCCGCACGGCCAGGGCGGCCAGGGCCTGCACCGGGGAGCGGGTGGGGACGACACTCACCTGCACGCCGGCGGCGGCTGCCTCGCGCGCTGCAGAACTGGCCACGGCGTGCGTGTTGGCGTCGTTGGGCAGCAGCACCACACAGTCGGCGCCGGTGGCGTGGACGGCGGCGAGCAGCTCGGCGGTGGAGGGATTGCGGTCGACGACGATGGCGCCCTCGGCCTCGAAGAGCGCGGTCAGCCCTTCGCCGGCGGCAACCACCACGGCGGCCCGCACGCCGGCGCCGGCTCGGCGCTCCTCCAGCTGGGTGACCCGGATCTGGTACGGCCGACCGGCGGCAATCCCGGCCTCGATGGCGGGACCGATCTCGGTCACGTGGACGTGGACGTTCCAGGTCGGGGGGTCGCCGTCGCCGGTGCCCACGATGACCAGCGAATCCCCCAGGGCGTCGAGGGTGCGGCGTAGCTCGCTGACGGTTTCTGGGGTGGCGTCGAGCAGGTACTGCACCTCGAAGCCCATGCCGGAGCAGCCGTTCTCATCTTGCTCGCCTTCGTGGGCATGGGCGTGGGCATGGGCGTCCCCGGCGGGCCACAGCGCCGAAGGCCGTGTTCCGGTGCTCTTCAGGCCGCCGCCCGATCCGTTCTGCTCAGCTCGGCTGCCGCCCGATCCGTTCTGCCCGGCTGGGGCGTCGGTCTCGGCGACGGCCTCGACCAGGGCGTCCAGCAGGAGGCAGAGGCCGCGGCCGCCGGCGTCGACCACGCCGGCGCGGGCGAGGACGGGGAGCTGCTGCGGCGTCCGGTCCAGGGCCTCTGCGGCGGCCCTGGCGGCCGCGCGCGCCACTGCCAGCAGGTTGTCGGACCTGATCCGGCCGGCGCCCTCGGCTGCGGCCGCGACCACGGAGAGCACGGTGCCCTCGACCGGGCGGGCGACCGCCGCATAGGCCGCGTCCGTCGCCGTGCGCAACGCGCGGGCCAACTCGCTGCCACGGACCGCGACGGCGCTCGCGAAGGTGTCGGCCATGCCGCGCAGAATCTGCGACACGATCACCCCGGAATTGCCCCGCGCGCCCAGCAGCGCACCGCGCGCCATCCGCCGCATCAGCCGGCCGACCGCCGTGGTCGTCGCGGGCGGCGTCTCGGGCCCCTGCCCCAGCGCATCGTGCTCCAGCGGCTCCTGCACGAGCGCCTCGTGGGCGGCGGTCAGGGTGAGGACGAGGTTGGTGCCGGTGTCCCCGTCGGGCACCGGATAGACATTCAGCTCGTCGATCTCGCGCTGGTGCGCACGCAGCGCGTCGAGCCCACCACCGCACCAGCGGCGGACCGCAGCGGCGTCCAGGGTCTCCAGCACGCGAAAATCGTACTAACGACCCCCGACAAAAGCGGGGTACGCACCCTGAGCGGGGGCGATTGGCTGTCCCGCCCTGGCATCGGGTAACCTTGCCGGGTTGCCTGGGCGATGCTTCCCTGGGCGCCTCCAGTTTTCTGGTAACAGGTCAGTTTTCGTATCAAACCCAGGAGTATCCCGTGGCTAGCGTGTGCGACGTCTGTGGCAAGGGACCGGGCTTCGGCCACAACGTGTCCCACTCGCACCGGCGGACCAACCGCCGCTGGAACCCGAACATCCAGTCGGTGCGCACCCCGGCCGGTGGCGGGACCACCAAGAAGCTCAAGGTCTGCACCTCGTGCATCAAGGCCGGCAAGGTCGTCCGCGCCTGACCTGAGCGTTCTGTTCCACCGATCAGCCGCCGGACCCCCGAGGTCCGGCGGCTGATTGCTGTCCACAGCCTGAAGCGGGTTATCCACAGGCAACGGGCGCGCGGCCTGTCCGGTCGGTCAGGATTCTCGCCGTGCCGGACGACGATCCTCAGCTGCTGGACCTGCTCCAACCGCAGAACGGCGTGATCAGCCGGGCCCAGGCCCTCCGCCATCTCACCCGCCGGCGGCTCGAGCACCGAGTGGGTTCCGGACGCTGGCAGCGGGATCTACGTCACCCACACCGGCCCGATCGGTACGGAAGAGCGCCGCTGGATCGCCGTGCTGGGCACCGCCGTCGGGCAGCCCGCCTACCTCGGCGGACTTTCGGCGCTGGAGGCAGCCGGGCTCCGAGGATTCCCACGAGCGCCATTTACGTACTGGTGCCGGCACCGTTGACGCCGAAGCGACCCCCGGACGGCGTGATCGTCCATCGCACGGTGTTGTTAACCCATTCCGATCTGAATCTGCTCGGCCGTCCGCCCGCGACCAGCCCGGCCCGGTCGCTCCTCGACGCCGCCCAGTGGCAGCGTCCCGAACGCCGTGCCGCAGCGATCATCATGGCCGGCTTCCAGCAGCGCCTCGTCTGCGCCGGCGACAATGTCCCGGTGCTGGCGACGATGCCGCGGCTCCGGCATCGCGCTGTGGTCGCCGAGACGATTGCCGACGCGTCCGGGGGCGTGCACTCGCTGCCGGAAGCAGAGTTCCTCCGGCTGTGCCGCACCGTCGGCCTGCCTGAACCGCAACTGCAGCACTCGCGGCGGGACAGCCGTGGACGACAGAACTACCTCGACGCCTATTTCCCGGAGCACGGCGTCCACGTGGAGATCGACGGCAGCTATCACGTCGACGTACGGCAGTGGTGGGCCGACATGGCCCGGCAGAACAGCCTGTGGCTACCGGGCGAGCGACTACTCAGATTCCGGCCTGGGCGATCCGCCACCAGCCGGCCGAGGTCCTCACCCAGTTGCGGGCCGCCCTGCATCCCTCGGTGAGGCACTTCCCACACCCACCAATCCAGCCCGCTCGGTGAAGCGCTTTCCCCACCCGGCCAGTCCAGCCGACGCCGAGGCGCTTCCTCCACCCGGCCAATCCAGCCGACGCTCGGCGAGGCGCTTTCCCCACCGGGCCAATCCAGCCGCCCTCGCCGAGGCACCCGCCACCCGCCTCCTCCAGCCGTCAAGGCGCCGTCGAGCTGTGCCCGGCTCCCCTCCCCGCGATCTTGGGACGGTAGCCACACTCCGGAGTGGTAAATCGCCCATGATCGCGCAGGTGGGGAAGGCCGGAGAAGATCTTGGGCACGCGACCACACTCCAGAGTGGAAAATCACCCAAGATCGTCACGCTGGGACGCGAGCGCGGCGGCACGGTGGCGCGGTGCGGCGGAGTGCGGTGGCGGCGGGGTGAGGCCGTGGGTGGGGAGGTGGGCGGGTGGCTAGAGGGGCTTGGCGTAGGAGAGGACGCCCTCGTGGCCCGCGTAGAAGCCGAAGTCCTCGATGCGGGTGTAGCCGGCGCTTTCGTACAGGGCGATGGCCTCCGGCTGGCGGTCGCCGGTTTCCAGGATGAGCCGTTTGCAGCCGGCCGAGCGCGCTGAGTCCTCGACGGCGGCCAGCATGCGGCGGGCCACGCCTCGGCCGCGGGCGGTGGCTGTGGTGAACATGCGCTTCAGTTCGGCGTCGGTGCCGTGGCGGCGCCAACCAGCGCTGGCGATCAGCTGGGAGCCGGCCACCGCTACCAGGAAGGCGCCGCGGGGCGGGGTGAAGTCGGCCGCCGAGATGGGGGTGTCGTCGCCGGTTCCGCCGTAGCGGGCGGAGAGGTCGGCCATGTTCTCGGCGACCAGGGTCTGTACTGCGGGGCTGGCGAAGTCGGCCTGCTCGATCTGGTACGAAAGCACGCCGAGAGCCTAGATCTCAGCGGAAGTGATCCCAGCCCAGGCCCCCACCGGTCCACGGTTTGCGGTCGACGGTGACGCCGGTGCCGTCGTGCACGCTGCCGATCACCTGCCAGGTGTCGGGCAGCTCGGTGTCCGGCGGGAACGTCGCGGCCAGCGGGTGGTCGTCGCCGCCGGAGAGGATCCACTGGTACGGGTCGACGCCGAGCGCGTTGGCCGCGTCCCGCATCTGGTCCGGTACTTCGAAGGCGTCGCTGCGCACGTCGATCGCGACCACGCTGGCGGCCGCGACGTGCCCGAGGTCCTGGAGCAGCCCGTCCGAGACGTCGATCAGCGAGGTGGCGCCGAGCCGGGCCGCTTCCGGGCCGGCGGCGTAGCGAACGGCCGGTCGCCGGTACGCCTCGACCAGCAGTTTCGGCGTCCGGAATCCCCGCGACAGCACCGTGAGGCCGGCTGCCGCGTACCCGATCCGGCCGGAAAGCGCGAGTATGTCGCCCGGCTGAGCCCCGTCGCGCCGGACCGGCGCCGCGCCACCCAGGTCTCCCAGTGCGGTGACCGCGATGGTCAGCGTGGGACTGGACGACATGTCGCCGCCGACCACCGAGGCCCCGACCGAGGCGGCCTCGTCGCTGAGCCCGTCGGCGAGCCCTTCGGCCCAGGCCGCGTCGGTGCCGGGCGGGATGCAGAGGGCGACCAGCAGCGCCGTCGGGGTGGCGCCCATGGCGGCGATGTCGGCGAGGTTGGCCGCGGCGGCCCGGTGCCCGATGTCGGCGGGGCCGCACCAGTCCCGGCGGAAGTGCCGCCCTTCGACGAGGACGTCGGTGGAGGCCACCACCCGCCCGTCGGCGGCGCGGACCACGGCGGCGTCGTCGCCGGGGCCGAGCAGGGTAGCCGGGCCGGAGCCGAGCCGGGAGACGATTCGGCCGATCAAACCGAATTCACCGGCCTCTGCGATGCTCACTTCTAAGTCCTTCGATGGTGGCGTGCCGCTGCGGAGCGGCTTCGTACGGTAGTTTCACTTTCCGGGGATCACCGACGGTGGCGGATTGGAGTCGATCGTGGTCCAGGCATACATCCTCATTCAAACCGAGGTCGGTAAGGCCCGTGACGTGGCCGCAGCGATCGAGAAGATTTCGGGGGTGGTCCGGGTCGACGCTGTGACCGGGCCGTATGACGTCGTGGTGCTGACCGAGGCACACACCGTCGACGAACTCGGCGGGCTGATTGTGAGCAAGGTCCAGTACGTACCGGGCATCACGCGGACCCTGACCTGCTCCGTGGTAAACCTCTGACATGGTGAATCTCGACACCCCGAAGACAGAGCCACAGGAACCGGACGGCACGAAGAAGGTCGCCGCACTCTGGGCGACCGCGGTGGCCGTACCGGTGACTTTGCTCGTGGGTGTCATCTCTTTTCTGGCTCTTCAGCCGGAGAAGTCCGAAACGGCGGACAAAGTGCCCACGGCGATGCCCAGCGCCGCGGTGGAGATGGCGGCGCCGAAACTCGACGAGCGCAGCGCCCAGGTCTGCCTCGCCGTGACGAGTCAGCTGCCGCTGAAGGTGCGTGATCTGCCGGCCCGCCAGGTGAGCGCCGGACCGGAGCAGAACGCGGCGTACGGCGAGCCCCCGCTCACCGTCGCCTGTGGCGTTCCGCAGCCGATCATGTGTGAGTCCCTGGAGAAGATGGCTCCGGGCTGCGTGCCGCTGGACACCGAGCTGCTGATCATGAACAGGGTCTGCTGGTACGCGAAACCCGGCGCCGAGGCGGCCACCTTCACCACGATGGACCGTGAGGTCCCGGTGCAGGTGACCGTGCCGTCGGTGTACGAGAATCCGGCTCAGTGGGCCAACGAGTTCTCCGACACGGTGGTGAAGACCGTCAAGTCGAAGACCGAGGGCCTGCCGAGCGGCTGCCAGGTCTAGCGGAAACTAGTGCAGGCCCGTGCCGCGGTTCAGCGCGGTACGGATCAGCCGGTCCACGACCTTCGGGTACTCCAGGCCGGTGGCCGCCCACATCTGCGGGAACATCGAGGTCGGCGTCATGCCCGGCATCGTGTTGATCTCGTTGAGGAAGATCTCGCCGTCGGCCGTCACGAAGAAGTCGACGCGGGCCAGGCCGGCGCAGTCCAATGCAGTGAAAGTCTGCAGGGCAAGGTCGCGAACGCGGCGAGTAACCTCGTCGGGCAAGTCGGCCGGGATCGTGTACCGGCTGCCGACCAGGTATTTCGTCTCGAAGTCGTACCAGTCGGCGTCGTCGACGTGGATCTCGGCCAGCAGCGAAGCCTGGGGCCCGCCGCCGTTCTCCCCCTCGAGCACGCCGCACTCGATCTCGCGGCCCACGATGGCCGCCTCGACCAGCACCTTCGGGTCGATGGCGCGGGCCGTGGCGATCGCCGCGTCCAGGTCGGCCCAGTCGGTGACCTTGGTGATGCCGGTGGACGAGCCGGCCCGGGACGGCTTCACGAAGACCGGCAGGCCGAGCCGCTCCTTGTCGGCCTCGGAGAGTGAGACCCCGGCGCGCAGCACCGCGTACGGCCCGACCGGGATGCCGTCGGCCGCCGCGAGCTTCTTGGTGAACTCCTTGTCCATGGCCGCCGCCGAGGCGAAGACGTTCGCCCCCACGTACGGGATCCCGGCCATCTCCAGCATTCCCTGGATGGTGCCGTCCTCGCCGTACGCGCCGTGCAGCACCGGGAAGACGACGTCCACACCGGCCAGCTCCTGCATGCCCTCGGCCGGGTCGCGGACGAGAAGCTCCCCCGCCGCGAGGACCAGCGAGTTGCCGGACGACGCGGTGATCTCGGGCAGCCGGGTGCCGGCGATGGCGAGCTGAGCGGGGTCACCCGCGGCGAGGACCCAGCGACCCTCCCGGGTGATTCCGACCGGGACCGCTTCGTACTGGTCAGGGTCGAGCGCACCGAGGATCGCGCCCGCGCTCACGCAGGAAATGGCGTGCTCAGTGCTGCGACCACCGAACACGATCGCAACCCGAGTCTTCCGGGGGGTCGTCACTCTTCTCCGCGCCTCTCGCTAGCGGTCATGCCGGGGGTGACCCTACTCTGCGTAAGCCAGATATGGGATCCGCGGCGGGCTCCGCAGGGCAGGGGAGACGAACAGTTCATGGCGCCAGCACTCCACGTGATCGCGGGTCCGGGTCCGGGCCAGTTGGCGACGATGGCACACCCACGTGACGAGCCCTGGTCGGCGCAGGAACTGGGCGCGCTCGCCCGCGCCGGCGTACAGGTCCTGGTGTCCACCGCGGAGCCGGGCCCGGAGACCGCCGGGATGGAGTTGGTGCCGCTTCCGCCGGCCACCGACGACGCTCTGCGCGAGGAGGCCAGTCAGATGGTCGCCCTCGCCACCCGTCTGGCCCGGGAGGTCCGCGCCGGCCGCTTCGTGGTCACCCAGTCGTCCGGCGACATCGGCCGGACCACCCTGCTGTCCGTCATGACGCTGACGCTGCTGGGCATCCGGCCGGGCGAGGCCTTACGCCGGATCGGCGGCGAGCCCGGCACGGACGTCCCCCAGGACTGGCTGCACGACTTCGTCTCGGCGTGAGGGTCAGGCGGTGAAGGTCTGCGGCAGCGCGCCCCGCTCCCAGAGGGAGTCGAGGTGGGCCAGGAATCCGGTCAGGCTGCGCTCCAGCTCACGGCGCTCCGCGGCGGGCAGGGCAGCCAGCGGATCCGAGAAGATCAGGCCCTCCGGGTGCTTGGCCCGGGTGCCGACGAACTTCTCGCAGGCGCCGCACCACACGTAGCTCACCAGCGTGGGACGCCGGGCGTTCTCCGGCGCGGTGAAGTACGCCCGCAGCCGCTGCTCCCCGCAGGCCGGGCACTCCCGCTCACCCGGCGACAGGAAGAAACTCTCCCCCTGGGCCAGCGCCGCCACCTCGTCACCGCTGAAGCTGCTCCACGCCGTCACGCGGAGGTGTCCAGCGCCGCGGCGAGGTCGGCCAGCAGGTCCGCGGTGTCCTCGATGCCGCAGGAGAACCGCACGAACCCGGGCGACGTGTCGTCACCCCACTGGGCCCGGCGGTCGGCGGTCGTGTGCACACCGCCGAACGAGGTGGCCGCGAAGATCAGCTTCGCCGCGGTCAGGAAGCGCGCCACCCGCTCGGCCGAGCCCAGGTCGAACGAGACCACGCCGGGGATCCGGCGCATCTGTGCGGACGCGATCGGGTACGACGGGTCGGCCGGCAGCCCCGGCCAGCGCACCCCGGACACGTCGTCGCGGGCCAGCAGGAACTCGGCGACGGCGGCCGCGTTCGCGCTCTGCCGGCCCAGCCGGAGGTCCAGCGTGGCGATCGAGCGGTGTGCCAGCCAGCAGTCGAACGCCCCGGGTACGCCACCGGTCTGCTTGCGCCAGGTCTCCACCTTGCCGAGCAGCTCCGGGTCGGTGCCGCTGACGTAGCCGAGCAGCACGTCCGAGTGCCCGGTCAGCGCCTTGGTCCCGGACGCCACCACCAGGTCGGCGCCGAGGGCCAGCGGGTTCTGCCCGAGCGGCGTGGCCGTGGTGTTGTCGACCGCCACCAGCGCCCCGGCCTCGTGCGCGGCCGCGGCGACCGCCCGCACGTCGCAGACGTCCAGCCCCGGGTTCGCCGGGGTCTCCAGCAGCACGAGCCGCACCCCGGTGAAGTCCGGGTAGGGCCCGGCGGTCGGCACCAGGACCGTCTTCACGCCCAGGTCACGCAGGGTTCCGTCGGCGAATGCGCGTACCGTGAAATAGCCGTCCGCGGGAAGCGCGACCGTGTCGCCGGTGCGCAGCACCGAGAGCAGCAGCGCGGTGATCGCCGCCTGGCCGCTCGCGAAGACCAGCGTGGGCGCGCCCTCCAGGGCGCCGATGGCGGCCTCCAGCGCCTCCCGGGTGGGATGTTCGGTACGCGCGTAGCCGTTCTCCCCCGGCCCGGTGACCGGGTCCAGGTGGTAGGGCGCGGCGAAGACCGGGCCGGGCAGGAACGGTTCGCCGACGATCGGCGCGGGCAGACCGGCGTGTACGGCACGGGTGCCGTCGGAGTACGTCACTCGGGTTTCATCTCTCGTGTCATCAGCAGTTTCACCGCGACGCGCGGGTCCACACCCTCGTGGCAGACGCGCTCGACCTGCTCGACGATCGGCATCTCGACGCCGTGCGAGCGGGCCAGGTCACGGATGGAGAGGCAGCTCTTCACGCCCTCGGCGGTCTGCCGGGTGGCGATCTGCGCCTGCTCCAGGGTCTCGCCGCGGCCCAGGTGCTCGCCGAACGTGCGGTTGCGGGCGAGCGGCGACGAGCAGGAGGCGACCAGGTCGCCCAGGCCGGCCAGACCGGCGAAGGTCAGCGGGTCGGCGCCGAGCGCCACCCCGAGCCGGGCGGTCTCGGCGAGACCGCGGGTGATCAGCGACGCGCGGGTGTTGTCCCCGAGACCGATCGAGATCGCCATTCCGTACGCCAGCGCGATCACGTTCTTGGTCGCGCCACCCAACTCGCAGCCGATCACGTCGTCGCTGGTGTACGGCCGGAAGTACGGCGTAGCGAGGGCGTGCTGCACCTGCTTGGCGCGGCTCTCGTCGGCACAGGCCACCACGGTCGCGGTGGGCTGCTCCCCGGCGATCTCGGGCGCCAGGTTGGGCCCGGAGACGACCACCACGCGCTCCGGCGCGACGCCCGCGGTCTCGGTGATCACCTCGCTCATCCGTTTGAGGGTGCCGAGCTCGATGCCCTTCATCAGGGACACGACGGTGGCGTCGGACGGGAAGTCGCCGGCCCAGTCGGCGAGGTTGCCGCGCAGGGTCTGCGACGGCACGGCGATGGCGATCAGTTCCGCTCCGGAGACGGCGGCGGCCAGATCGGTCGTACCGGTCACGTTCTCGGCGAGCCGGACGCCCGGCAGCGAGCCCTCGTTGGTCCGCTTGTCCCGGACCTCCGCGGCGACCACCTCGCGCCGCGCCCACATGGTCACGTCGGAGCCGGCGTCGCCGAGCACCTTGGCGAACGCCGTGCCCCAGGCTCCGGATCCGATGACGGCCGCCCTCATGGTGCGTCCTCCGAGGTCGAGGCCCGTCGCGCGGGCCGGTCGTGGAGCGCCGGCGGTTCGCCGTCGCGGATCTCGCCGAGCAGGTCCCGCACGTCCAGCATGATCTTCTCGCTCATCTCCTCGAGCACCTGCCGGGTCGGCTCGACGCCGGCCCAGCGGCTGAGGTCGACCGGCGGGCCGGTGGTCACGGTGACGTGCGTGCGGCGCAGTTTGAGCCGATTGGTACGCGGGTCGAAGATCTCCTGTGCGCCCCAGTTCGCGATCGGCACCACCGGTGCGCCGGTGAGCAGCGCCAGCCGGGCCGCCCCGGTCTTGCCGCGCATCGGCCACAGATCGGGGTGCCTGGTGGTGGTGCCCTCCGGGTAGATCACCACCGCGCCGCCCTCGCGGAGCGCCTCGACCAGGGTGTCCAGGGACTTCACCGCTTCCACACTGCCCCGTTCGACCGGGATCTGCCGGACCTTGCGCAGCAGGAAGCCGATCACCGGCACCTTCCAGACGCTGGCCTTGCCGAGGAAACGCGGCCAGCGGCCGGAGCGGTAGATGTAGTGGGCGACGACCAGCGGGTCGAAGTGCGAGACGTGGTTGGGGACGAGGATCACACCGCCGGTGGCGGGGACGTTCTCCCGGTGGAGCCAGGTCTTCCTGGTCAGCACGGTCATGACGGGAAGCACCAGCATCACCGCGACACGCTGCCAGAATCCGAGCCTCAGCTGTGCCACGGCTTCCTCCGTCCCTCGATCGGTGACGCGTCCCCCGCCGTACGACGCTCACCTGCGCGAAATCATGCCCCCTCATCCCCGGCGGTACCAGGCAGGGTATGCCGGTGATCCGCTGGCAGACTGGCGGGGTGGTGCGGAAATGGACGGCGGTGATCCCGGTCAAACGGCTGGACGCGGCCAAGACTCGGCTGCGCGGTGCGGTGCCCTCGGATCGTCATCCCGAGCTGGCCCTCGCCATGGTGCGCGATACCGCGACAGCGGTGCTGGCCTCCTCGGCGGTGGCCGAGCTCGTGGTGGTCACCGACGATCCGGCAGTCGGCGCGGCGGTCCGCGAGCTGGGCGCCCGGCTTGCGCCGGATCCGGGGGCCGGGCTCAACGCGGCGATGCGGTACGGGGCGGACGACGTGGCCGGACCGTCGGCGTACCGGGCGGTGCTCGCCGGGGATCTGCCGGCGCTGCGCCCGGAGGATCTGGACGAGGCGCTCGGGCGGGTGTCCGGCCGCAGCTTCGTGCCGGACGCCGCGGGCATCGGCACGGTCCTGCTCGCCGTCCCGCCGGGCGCCGCGCTGGATCCACGCTTCGGCGGGCCGTCCGCGGCGGCGCACGCGAGCTCCGGGGCCGCCCGCCTGATCGGGGAGTGGCCGGGCCTGCGGCAGGACGTGGACACCGCCGCCGATCTGGCGACCGTGCTGACGCTCGGCGCCGGACGGCGTACCTGTGAGCTGTTGCGTGATCTGGGACTCACCGCGGAGTGCGCGCCGGCCGCCTGAGCCGGGTACCGTGCCCGTATGCAGGGCACCGTCGCGACCTTCGACCAGGACACCCGCAGCGGCACGCTGCTCCTCGACGACGGCTCTGAGCTGGCGTTCGGCTCCGGGGCTTTCGACCGCTCCGGGCTGCGCCTGCTCCGCCTCGGCCAGCGCGTCGTCGTCGAGCCGGACAGCGACGGTTCGATCCGCCGCGTCGCAATTCCCGGAGTTGCTTGAACCATAGTCCGGTAGTTCGTTTCACGTTTCGCCGTGAGCGGCAAGAATAGGCGTCATGCCAACCCCGCCCCGGACCCCCGAGACCCGTAGGCGTGGCCCGAACGGCCGCTTTCTCCCCCGACCGGAGCCCGCAGAACCGGATCCGGTCGCGCCCGCCGCAGCCCCCGTCGCGGATCAGCCGGTGAATCTGATGGTGGAGTTGGAGGAGGAGAATCCGGCGGTGGACGAGCAGAACTACGAGCTGCCCGAGGGCCGGTTCCTGAACCGGGAGCTCTCCTGGCTCGACTTCAACGCGCGGGTGCTGGCGCTGGCCGAGGATCCGGGCACCCCGCTTCTGGAGCGAGCCAAGTTCCTGGCCATCTTCGCCAGCAATCTGGACGAGTTCTACATGGTCCGGGTGGCGGGCCTGAAGCGGCGGCTCAGCGCCGGCCTGCCGGTCCGTGGTGGCGACCGGTCGCCGTTGCGTCACCAGCTCGAGATGATCACCGAGCGGACCGCTGACCTGGTCACCCGGCATGCCGCCTGCTTCGCCGACGAGGTCCGGCCGAAGCTCGCGGCGGAGAGCATCGAGCTGGTCAGCTGGAAGGAGCTGGACGCGCCGGAGCAGGGCCGGTTGCGGACGTATTTCCGCGAGCAGGTCTTCCCGGTGCTGACGCCGCTCGCGGTCGACCCGGCGCACCCGTTCCCGTACATCTCGAGCCGTTCGCTCAACCTCGCGGTGGCCCTGCGCTACCCCGACGGCGACAACCCGGAGCTGTTCGCCCGGGTGAAGGTGCCGAACAACGTACCCCGCTTCGTCACCGTGCAGAACGACAGCCGCGGCGTCCGCTTCCTCCCCGTCGAGGAGCTGATCGCGAACCATCTGGACCAGCTCTTCCCCGGGATGCAGATCCTGGAGTGGCACCTGTTCCGGGTGACCCGCAACGCCGAGCTGGAGGTCGACGAGGACCGCGACGAGGACCTGCTGCAGGCCCTGGAGCGGGAGCTGGCGCAGCGCCGGTTCGGCCCGCCGGTCCGGCTCGAGGTGGCCGCGTCGATCAGCGACCACGTGCTCGATCTGCTGGTCCGCGAGCTCGACATGGACAGCCACGACGTGCTGCGGGTGCCGGGCATCCTCGACCTGTCGTCGCTGTGGCAGGTGTTCGGCGACTGCGACCGCGACGATCTGAAGGACCGCCCGTTCGTCCCGGCCACCCACCCGCACCTGGCCGACGGCGAGGTGCCGCGCAGCGTGTTCAACCGGCTCCGCGAGTCGGACATCCTGGTGCACCACCCGTACCACTCGTTCTCGACGAGCGTGCAGCGCTTCATCGAGCAGGCCGCGGCCGACCCGAACGTGCTGGCCATCAAGCAGACGCTCTACCGCACGTCCGGTGACTCACCGATCGTGGACGCGCTGGTCGACGCGGCGGCCGCCGGCAAGCAGGTGGTGGTCCTGGTCGAGGTGAAGGCCCGCTTCGACGAGGTGGCGAACATCGCGTGGGCGCGCACCCTGGAACGGGCCGGCTGCCACGTCGTCTACGGCCTGGTCGGTCTGAAGACGCACTGCAAGACGTCGCTGGTGGTGCGCCAGGAGGGCAACCAGATCCGGCGCTACTGCCACATCGGCACCGGCAACTACCACCCGAAGACCGCCCGGCTCTACGAGGACTTCGGCATGCTGACCGCCGACCCCGAGGTGGGGGCGGACGTCACCGACCTGTTCAACGTGCTCACCGGGTACAGCCGGCAGACCACGTTCCGGCGGCTGCTGGTGGCGCCGCACGGCGTACGCAAGGGTCTCGTCGAACGCATCGAGGAGCAGGCCCGGATCGCCCGTGAGGGCGGTGAGGCGCTGGTCCAGTTCAAGGTGAACTCGCTGGTCGACGAGCAGACCATCGACGCGCTCTACCGGGCCTCCCAGGACGGGGTGAAGGTCGACCTGGTCATCCGCGGCATGTGCGCGCTGCGGCCGGGTGTGAAGGGGATGTCGGAGAACATCCGGGTCCGTTCGATCGTCGGCCGGTTCCTGGAGCACTCCCGGATCTTCCGGTTCGGTCCGGGCGCCGACGCCGAGTACTGGATGGGTTCTGCGGATCTGATGCATCGCAACCTCGATCGGCGGGTAGAGGCACTGGTCAAGGTGACTCTCACGTCGGCCCGCGAGGAGATGCGCAACGTGCTCGAGCTTTCGATGAGCGACCAGACCGAAGGCTGGGACCTGGACGGCGACGGCAACTGGCACCGCAACGTCAGCACCACCGGCCGGCCGCAGGTCCATCTCCAGGAGGCCCTGCTGCGGCGGGTCATCGGCAAGCGCAGCTGATGTCCGATCCGGTCCACGCCGCCGGTGGCGTGCTCTACCGCCCCACCGCCGGCGGCATCGAGGTGTGCCTGGTCCACCGCCCGCGGTACGACGACTGGAGCCTGCCCAAGGGCACCTTCAAGACGGGCGAGAGCGCGCTGACCGCCGCGGTGCGGGAGGTCGCCGAGGAGACCGGCGTGTCCGGGATCCCCGAGCTGCGGCTGCCCGAGGTGGCGTACACGCTGCCGAACGGGCGGCCGAAGACCGTCCAGTTCTGGCTGATGCGGGCCGGCGACGAAGGCCCGGTGCAGGACACCGACGAGGTCGACCAGCTCGTCTGGCTGCCGCTCGCGGAGGCTGCCGGGCGACTGAGCTACCCGGACGAACGGCCGCTGCT
The DNA here is from genome assembly GCF_036053395.1 of Actinoplanes sp. NBC_00393. Lineage (NCBI taxonomy): Bacteria > Bacillati > Actinomycetota > Actinomycetes > Micromonosporales > Micromonosporaceae > Actinoplanes > Actinoplanes sp. NBC_00393. The sequence goes on from NZ_CP107942.1 coordinate 7,152,011, forward strand.
CGACCGGGTGGCCGCGCTGCCGCCGGTGACCGCGGTGGTGGCGCTGGTCCGCCACGCGCACGCCGGGGAGCGCAAGAAGTGGGCCGGCCGGGACGCGCTGCGCCCGATCGACCCGCTCGGGCAGCAGCAGGCGGGCCGGGTCGCCGACGAGCTCACCTCGTTCCGGCCGCGCCGGTTGACGGCCGCGCCGCCGCTGCGGTGCAAGCAGACGCTGGAGCCGCTCGCCGAGGCGCTGGGCGGCATGCCGATCGTGCTGGACAGCGCCTTCGCCGAACCGTCCGATCCGGCCGATCTGCCGGCCCGGCTGACCGTGGCGCAGTCCCGGCTACGGCAGCTGCGCGCGGACCAGCGGGTCGTGGTCTGCAGTCAGGGCAAGGTGATTCCGCCGCTGCTGGCGCTGCTGCACGACGCCGAGAATCCGGAGCCGTTCAAGACCCGCAAGGGCGACGGCTGGCTGCTCACCTGGTCCGGCGAGCGGTTGCTGGACGCCTCGCGCCTGTGACCGGCCGCGTTCCGGCCGCATCGGCACGCCAGTAACCGAGCAGGTCCCCGGTGAGCCAGCGGGCCTGCCACTGCTCATCGGGGCGCGGTTCCCAGTCCCGGTACGGCAACAGCGCCAGCCGCCAGCTCAGAATGCCGGCCAGGTACCAGCCGTAGAGCGGAACGGCGCCGAGCCAGCCGTCCCGCCGCCGGTGCGAGCTCCACGGCGCGTACGCGGCGACGGCCAGACCGGACCAGCCGCAGGTGACCAGCCAGTCCAGGACCGGCCGGCCGGTGCGCTGCTCGGCCAGGTCACCGAACGTCCACCCGGGTACGACCGCGACGGCGAACAGGGCCGCCGCGATGGTGGCCCGGGCGACCAGGCCGCGCGGCATCGGTCTGCGTTCCATGCCCGGACGGTAGGACGGCCCGGGTGCCCGGCGCGGGAACACCGAAAGGCGTCCACCGTACGGGTGGACGCCTTTGCGGGGTGGGAAAGGTGAGCCGGTCAGCGCGCCTTGCGGGCCGAGGCACTACGGGCCCGGGCCGGTGCAGCCGCCGGAGTGGCCGTCTTGCGCGCGGTCTTCTTGGCCGGCGCAGCCTTGGTGGCCGTGGTCTTCTTCGCCGCCGCAGTCGTCGTCTTGGCAGGCGCCGCCTTGGTGGCGGTCGTCTTCTTGGCCGCGGTCGTCTTGGTAGCGGTCGTCTTCGCCGGCGCCGTCTTCGTGGCAGCCGTCTTCTTCGCCGCAGTCGTCTTGGTAGCGGTCGTCTTCGCCGGCGCCGTCTTCGTGGCAGCCGTCTTCTTCGCCGCAGTCGTCTTGGTAGCGGTCGTCTTCGCCGGCGCCGTCTTCGTGGCAGCCGTCTTCTTCGCCGCAGTCGTCTTGGTAGCGGTCGCCTTTGCCGGCGCCGCCTTGGCGGTGGTGGCCTTGGTGGCGGTGGTCTTCTTGGCCGCGGTGGCCTTGGCGGGCTTGCCGCTGGCCACCAGTTCCCGGAAGGTGCTCCCCGGGCGGAATGCGGCGACGGCGGTCTTCTTCACCTTCACCGGTTCGCCGGTACGGGGATTGCGCGCGGTACGCGCGTTGCGGGTCCGCTTCTCCCAGGAACCGAATCCGGTGATGGCCACCTTGTCGCCCTTGGCGACGGCGTTCTGCACCTCATTGATGAGCGCGTCCAAAGCCAGGGTCGCCGTCTTCTTGTCCCCCAGCTTGTCGGCGAGCGCCTCGATGAGCTCGGCCTTGTTCACGGTTTCCTCCCGGACGTGAGAACTGGCCCAACGAAGGCCATTCTGCGCGCACCGTATGCCCTGTGACCTGGAGACACAAACATTCGGGGCAAAAATCCGTTGTGTCCCAACGAAATTCGCCCCCATCGGCGACCCGGATGGGGGCGAATACATCGCTGCGGTTAGGAAACGACGACCGGCTTGAAAGACGGGCGGCCCTTCTCGTACGCGCTAATCGCGTCCGCATGGCGCAACGTCAGTCCGATGTCGTCGAGGCCCTCCATGAGCCGCCACCGACTGAAATCGTCGATCGGGAAGCCGTACGCCGCGTCGTCGACGCGGACCGCCCGGGCGTCCAGGTCGACGGTGATCTGCTTCTCCGGCTCGCTCTCGGCCAGATCCCAGAGGCTCTCGACGATTTTCTGGTCCAGCTGGACCGGGAGCAGGCCCTCCTTCAGGGCGTTGCCCCGGAAGATGTCGCCGAATCGGGAGGCGATGACCGCCTTGAAGCCCCAGTCACGCAGCGCCCAGACAGCGTGCTGCCGCGACGAGCCGGTGCCGAAGTTCGGCCCGGCGACCAGGATCGTGGCGCCGGCGTGCGCCGGGTTGTGCAGCACGAAGCCCGGGTCCTCGCGCCAGGCGCTGAAGAGGCCGTCCTCGAAACCGGTCCGGGTGACCCGCTTCAGATAGACCGCCGGGATGATCTGGTCGGTGTCCACATCGGAACGGCGCAGCGGCATGACTTTGCCGCTGTGGGTGACGAACTTGTCCATGGCGTTTACTCCCGGCTCAGAGGTCGGCGGGGGCGGCCAGCTTGCCGACCACGGCGGTGGCGGCGGCGACCTGCGGCGAGACCAGGTGGGTACGCCCACCCTTGCCCTGCCGGCCCTCGAAGTTGCGGTTGGAGGTGGAGGCGGCGCGCTGGCCGGGGCTGAGCGTGTCCGGGTTCATGCCCAGGCACATCGAGCAGCCGGCGAACCGCCACTCGGCGCCCGCGTCCTTGAAGATCTGGTCGAGCCCCTCGGCCTCGGCCTGCTCCCGCACCTGGTACGACCCGGGGACGATCATCATCCGGACGCCCTCGTGCACCTTGTGGCCGCGGATCACGTCGGCGGCGGCCCGCAGGTCCTCGATCCGGCCGTTGGTACAGGAGCCGACGAAGACGACGTCGACCGGAACCTCGCGGAACGGGGTGCCGGGGGTGAGGTCCATGTACGCCAGGGCACGCTCGGCCGCCCCACGCTCGACCTCGTCGAGGAAGTCCTCCGGGTTCGGCACGACGTCGTCCAGCGCGGCGCCCTGACCCGGGTTGGTGCCCCAGGTGATGAACGGGCTGATCGCCGCGGCGTCGAGGATGATCTCGGTGTCGTACTCGGCGCCCTCATCGGTGGCGAGGGTCTGCCAGTACCCGACCGCGGCGTCCCAGTCGGCGCCCTGCGGGGCGTGCGCGCGTCCCTTCAGGTACTCGAAGGTGGTCTCGTCCGGCGCGATCATGCCGGCCTTGGCGCCCCACTCGATCGACATGTTGCAGATCGTCATCCGGCCCTCCATGGAGAGCTTGCGGATCGCCTCCCCGCGGTACTCCACGATATGGCCGTTGCCGCCGCCGGTGCCGGTCTGCGTGATCAGGGCGAGGATCAGGTCCTTCGCACTCACGCCGGGGCGGAGCTCGCCGACGACCGTGACGGCCATCGTCTTCGGCTTCGACTGCGGCAGTGTCTGGGTGGCGAGCACGTGCTCGACCTCACTCGTGCCGATGCCGAAGGCGAGCGCGCCGAACGCGCCGTGGGTGGCGGTGTGCGAGTCACCGCAGACGATCGTCATGCCGGGCTGGGTCAGGCCCAGCTGCGGGCCGATCACGTGCACGATGCCCTGGTTCACGTCGCCGAGCGGGCGGATCTGCACGCCGAACTCGGCGCAGTTCTTCCGCAGGGTCTCGATCTGCGTCCGCGACACCGTGTCGGCGATCGTCAGCAGCTCACCGCGACGGGTGTTGAAGGCGGGATCCGCGTACCCGGTCGGGGTGTTGTGGTCCTCCGTCGCGAGCGTGAGGTCGGTCCGGCGGACCGGGCGACCGGCCATCCGGAGACCGTCGAACGCCTGCGGGCTGGTGACCTCGTGCAGGAGGTGCAGGTCGATGAAGAGCAGGTCAGGCTCGCCCTCGGCCGCGCGCACCACGTGGTCATCCCAGACCTTCTCGGCCAGGGTCCTGGGTTTCCCGCTCTGGGGAGTGACTCCCACCATCTGGACATCCTAAATTCTGGAATGTATGTTTCGGCTTGTGGGACACAGTATGAGCGGTGTCGGCGTTCTCGACAAGGCGGTTGTCATTCTCGCCGCATGTGTCGACGGCGCCAGCCTGGCCGAACTCGTCGAGCGCACCAAGCTGCCGCGGGCGACCGCGCATCGCCTGGCACAGGCGCTGGAGATTCACCGGATGCTGGTCCGGGACACCCAGGGACGGTGGCGCCCCGGGCCACGCCTGGGTGAGCTGGCGAACGCCGCACCGGACGTGCTGCTGACCGCGGCCGAGCCGCTGCTGTCCGCACTGCGGGACGCCACCGGCGAGAGCGCGCAGCTCTACCTGCGCCGTGCCGACGAGCGCATCTGCGTGGCCGCGGCCGAGCGGGCCAGCGGTCTGCGCGACACCGTTCCGGTCGGCTCGGTGCTGCCCATGGTGGCCGGTTCCGCCGCGCAGATCCTGCTGGCCTGGGAACCGCCCGAGGCCGTCATGCCGCTGCTGCCGCGCTGCAAGTTCACCGGCCGCACGCTGGCCGAGGTCCGCCGCCGCGGCTGGGCGCAGAGCGTCGCCGAGCGCGAGCCCGGTGTGGCCAGCGTCTCCGCGCCGATCCGCGACCGCACCGGCCGGGTGATCGCCTCCATCTCGATAAGCGGTCCGATCGAGCGTCTCGGCCGCCGTCCCGGCGAGCGCCACGCGATGGCCGTCGTCCGCGCCGGCCAGCGCCTCTCCGGGCTGTAATTCATCGATCACGGTCGGCTAGGCTGCCGCCGTGCGGATCTTCGGGACGAGCGATCGGCTGTTCGGCCGGGACGCTGAGTGCGACACGCTGGACGGTCTTCTGGCGGGGGCGCGATCCGGGCAGAGCGCGGCGCTGGTGCTGCGCGGCGAGGCGGGTGTGGGCAAGACCGCACTTCTTCGGTACGCGCAGAGCCAGTCCCCGGAGTCGCTGACCGTCCGGGGTGTGGAGTCCGAGTCCGGCTTTCCGTATGCGGGTCTGCACCGGCTGCTCGTACCGTTGCTCCCCCGCCGCGACCGGCTGCCGGCCGGGCAGCGTGCCGCCCTGGAGGTGGCCTGCGGCCTGACCGAGGGCCCACCGGCCGACCTGTACCTGGTGAGCCTCGCCGCGCTTACCCTGCTCGCCGCCAAACCCCGGCTGTGCGTGGTCGACGACGTGCACTGGCTGGACCCGGAATCGGCGCGGGCGCTGGCGTTCGTGGCCCGCCGGCTGCACGCCGAGGGCGTGGTGATGCTGTTCGGGTTGCGCACGACTCATAGTCAGCTCAGCGTCGAGGACGACCCGGGTCTGCTCGCCGGCATCCCGGAGCTGCCGATCGCCGGCCTGGACCGGGACGCCGCGATGGCGCTGCTCTCCGACGTGGTCGCCACCGACCTCGACCTCGGCCTGGCCGAGCACATCGCCGACACCAGCGGCGGCAACCCGCTCGCCCTCACCGACCTGGGTCAGGAGCTCACCGAGGACCAACTGCGCGGCGCCTCCCCGCTGCCCGAGCCGGTCCCGATCGGCAGCCGGCTCGAGACGCACTACTCGGCGCGGGTCCGCGGCTATCCGCAGACGACCCGGACCTGGCTGGTCCTGGCCGCAGCGGGGGCGGGTGGGCGTACCGAACAGTTGCTGGCGGCCGCGCAGCGGCTCGGCACCGAACCGGAGGACGCCGCCCCGGCCGAGGCGGACCGGCTGGTGGCCGGCTCGCCGCCGGTCGACTTCCGGCACCCGCTGGTGCGCTCGGCCGTCTACGGCGACGCCGAACCTTCCCACCGCCGGGCCGTGCACGCCGCCCTGGCCGCCGCCACCACCGAAGCGGCCGACGCCGACCGGCGGGCCTGGCACCTGGCCGCCGCCACCGTCGTCCCGGACGAAGCCGTCGCGGCCGAGCTGGCCGGCGGCGCCGACCGGGCCGGGGCCCGCGGCGGGCACGCCGCCCGGGCCACCTTCCTGACCCGCGCCGCCGAACTCACCCCGGACCCGGCCACCCGCGCCGGCCGGCAGGTGCAGGCGGCCGGCGCCGCGATGATCGCCGGCGCGCACTCCCGGGCCCTGATGCTGCTGGACACCGTGGACGAATCGCTGCTCACCGGCACGGGCCGGGGCGAGGCGCTGCTGACCCGGGCCTCCGCCTCGGTCAACTCGGGGGTGCCGCACGGCCTGCGGGACGCCTCGGCGATGTCGCTGGCCGCCGCCGAGGCCTTCGGCGACGACCAGGACCGGGCGCGGCTGGCCCTGATCAAGGCGATCGAGCACGACACCACGGCGGAGCACCTGAACGGCACGAGCGCTCGGGACATCGCCGCCGCGGCCCGCCGGCTCGCCGGGAGCGACCCGGCGGACGTCGACGGGCTCCTGCTCGCCGGCTATGCGGCGTTCATCACGGACGGCTACACGTCCGGCATCCCGGCCCTGCGCCGGGCGGTCGCCGCGATCGCCGACCCGGACCTGCCGGACGAGAAGCTGCTGGCCCGGTTCATCCTCGGCATCAACTTCTGCAACATGACCTGGGACGAGGTCACCAAGCAGTCGCTGATCGAGCGGGCCGAGGCGGCCGCCCGGCGTACCGGTGCGCTGCACGCCCTGGACATCGTGCACTTCATCGGCGCGATGACCGGCGCCGTGCTGGGCCGGCTCACCGAGGCCGACCGGCACGACGCGGCCGGGCAGCGGGTCCGCCGGGCCATCGGCATCACCACCGAGCAGGAGCAGATCTGGCGGCACCCGGAACTGGTGGCGTGGCGCGGGCCGGCCGACTTCCGGCCGACGGTTCCGCACGCCCTGCAGATCTTCGAGATGCTGCACATGGGCGGCATGCACGCGGTGACCCGGCTCAGCCTGGCCGTCCTCGACAACGCCGTCGGCGACTATGCGGCCGCCAAGGAGGGCCTGCTGACCCTGGTCGACCTGGGCCGGCCCCGGCGGTACGCATGGGCGCTGCCCGACCTCGTCGAAGCAGCCCTGCGCTCCGGCGACCGGCAGACCGCGAAACAGGCCTGCGCCGACCTCGACCTCGCCGCCCATGCCAGTGACACCCCGCGCGCGCTCGCTCTGCTGGACCGGTCGCGGGCCCTGCTCGCCTCCCCGGAGCAGGCCGAGCGGCACTACCAGGCGGCGATCGACCGGTTCACCGGCACGCTGTCGCACGGCGACCTGGCCCGGGCCCACCTGCTCTACGGCGAGTGGCTGCGCCGCCGTCGACGCCGCCGGGACGCGCGGACCGAGCTCGGCACGGCCCTGGAGATGTTCAGCGAGGTACGCGCGGACGCCTTCGCCGGACGAGCCGAACGGGAACTCGCTGCTCTCGGCGAAAGTGTGCGCTCACTCGTACCCGAGACCGACGATGCGGCCCTGACCCCGCAGGAGGCCTCCGTTGCGCGCCTGGCCCGCGCCGGGGCGACCAACGCCGAGATCGCCGCGAACCTCTTCCTCAGCGTCAGCACGGTCGACTACCACCTGCGCAAGGTGTTCCGGAAGCTCGGCGTCGCCTCCCGACGGCAGCTGCGGGACGCACTCGACGACTGAACCGTGTGCACGCGCGACTACGCATTGCACGGGATTCGGTGATGGGCACGTTCCCATGAGGATTTCCGCATGGGATACGCCACGGCCGCCGACGGGGCGGAGATCTTCTACAAGGACTGGGGGTCCGGGCGCCCGGTCGTGCTCAGCCACGGCTGGCCGCTGAACTCCGACAGCTGGGAGGCGCAACAACTCTTCCTGGCTGCGCACGGCTACCGCGCGATCGCGCACGACCGGCGCGGGCACGGCCGTTCCACGCAGACGTGGGACGGCAACGAGATGGACACGTACGCCGACGACCTCGCCACCCTGCTGACCTCGCTCGATCTGACCGAGGTGACCCTGGTGGGCTTCTCCACCGGCGGCGGCGAGGTGGCCCGCTACATCGGGCGGCACGGCACCGGCCGGATCGCCCAGGTGGTGCTGGTCTCCGCGGTGCCGCCACTGATGCTGCGCACCCCGGACAACCCGGGCGGGGTGCCGGTCGAGGTCTTCGACGCGATCCGCGCCGGGTCCCTGGCCGACCGTTCCCAGCTCTACCGGGATCTCGCCGACGGACCGTTCTTCGGCAACAACCGGCCCGGCGCCGACGTCGCCGCCGGCATCCGGGACGCCTTCTGGCTGCAGGGTCTGCAGGCCGGGCACCGCAACGCGTACGAGTGCATCGCCGCATTCTCGGCCACCGACTTCCGGGCCGATCTGGACGCCATCGACGTGCCCACCCTCGTCATCCACGGCGACGACGACCAGGTGGTCCCGTTCCCCGTGGGCGGGCAGGCCTCGGCCGCCCGGATCAAGAACGCGGCGCTGACGGTGTACCCGGGCGCGCCGCACGGCATCACCGACACCCACAAAGAGCAGCTCTCCTCGGACCTGCTCGCCTTCCTCAAGGAGTACGCATGAAGCCCATCGTTCTCGTCCACGGTTTCTGGGTCACGCCGCGCAGCTGGGAGAACTGGATCGCGCACTACGAGGCCAAGGGCCACCGGGTGATCGCGCCGGGCTACCCGGGCTTCGAGGTCGAGGTGGAGGCCCTCAACGCCGACCCGACCCCGATCGTGAACGTCACCGTTCCGCAGATCATCGCGCATCTCGAGGAGGAGATCCGAGCACTGCCCGAGGCGCCGATCATCATCGGTCACTCGGCCGGCGGCGCGTTCACCCAGATCCTTCTCGACCACGGGTACGGCGCGGCGGGCGTGGCGATGAACTCGGCGCCCACCGAGGGCGTACGGGTGGTCCCGCTCTCCCAGGTGAAGTCGACGTTCCCGGTGCTCAAGTCCCCGGCCAACCGGCACAAGGCGATCGGGCTCTCATTGGACGAGTGGAAGTACGCCTTCACCAACACGTTCAGCGACGAGGAGTCCCGTCTTCTTTACGAGCGCTACCACATCCCGGCCAACGGCGGCATCCTGTGGGGCAGCGTGCTCGCCAACTTCCAGCCCGGCCACCAGGACACCTGGGTCGACTACCACAACGACAACCGGGCGCCGCTGCTGTTCGTCTCCGGCTCCGAGGACCACATCATGCCGCCGGCGATCCAGGAGTCGAACCTGAAGCACTACAAGTCGAACACCATCACCGAACGCAAGGAGTACGAGGGCTACGCCCACCTGCTGCCCGCCCAGAAGGGCTGGGAGCAGATCGCCGACGAGGTCCTCGAATGGGCGCTGCGACACGCCCGATGAGCGACCTGACGATCACCCACATCGGTGGCCCCACCACGCTGATCTCCATCGGCGGGGTGCGGTTGCTGACCGATCCGACGTTCGACGCTCCGGGCCGGCGGTACTCGTTCGGCCTGGGCACGTCGTCGGTGAAGACTGCCGGACCGGCGCTTCCCGTTGCCGAACTGGGCCGCATCGACGCGGTCCTGCTCAGTCACGACCATCACAGCGACAACCTCGACGATGCGGGCCGGGCGCTGCTGCCGTCGGCGCCGGTGGTGCTGACCACCGTCAGCGGCGCGGGCCGGCTCGGTGGCAACGCCCGCGGGCTGGCGCCCTGGGCGTCGGCGACGGTCGGGGACGTGGAGATCACCGCGACCCCGGCGCGGCACGGTCCACGGCTGAGCCGGCCGCTCGTCGGGGACGCGATCGGATTCACCCTGCGCCCACCCGGCGCCTCGTCGGTGGTGTGGATCACCGGGGACACCGTGGTGTTCGGCGGGGTCCGGGAGGTGGCCCGGCGGTTCACCGTCGACACCGTCGTGCTGCACCTGGGCGAGGTGAAGTTCGGCCTGACCGGGCCGGTCAAATACACGATGAACGGGCGTGACGCCGCCGGGCTGATCGCCGCGGTACGGCCGCGGGTCGTGGTGCCGGTGCACTACGAAGGCTGGTCGCACTTCCACGAAGGGCGGGCGGGTGCCGAGGCCGCCTTTCCGCCGGGCACGCTGACCTGGCTCACGCCGGGAGTGCCGCAGGCTGTCTAGGCTTCCAGCCAGCCGGTCTAGGGTCTCCCAGCCGGCCGGTCCAGGGCTTCCAGCCGGCCGGTCTAGGGCTCCCAGACGGCGTTGTCGTGGGCGAAGACGACCCGCTTCGGGTCGAGGGCCAGCAGACGGTCGAGCCAGGCCGGGGGTACGCCCACCCCGGCCCGGCGAGCCAGCACGTCCCCGGTGAACGCGGTCGCATGATCGTGGCTCTGACCGGCCACGATCACCGTGCCGTCGGCTTCCCTGACCACCACGGACTGATGACCCGCGGTGTGCCCGGGAGTCGGGATGATCAGCACGCCGGGGCTGATCTCCGCCTCACCGTCCAGCTCCTCGTAGTGAACGCCGGCAAAATCGACAAGCTCGGGCAGAGTGTGGCCGGACACGGTGCGGGCGGTGGTCAGCTCGGCCCGCTGAGTGAAGATCGGCGCCCCGGCGAGCTCCGGGTTACCGCCACAGTGGTCGAAATGCAGGTGGCAGTTCACCACGTACCGGATGTCGGCCACCGTGGTGCCTGCGGCCGCGAGCGCCGCGCCCAGCGGAACCCGATGGGGTTGATAGTGCGCGTCCACCTCGGGATGGCTACCCATGCCGGTGTCGACCAGGATCAGGCCATCCGGATGATCGATCAGATAGCCGAGAGCCGGCTCGACCCGGGGCACGCCGGTGCCCGTCTCCTCAGCCGGCCGCACGAAGTAGCCGTAGTTGATCCGCCGCATCGTCGCAGTCTTCCCACCTCGACGGGCGTGCGTCACGCCACTCTCCGCACAGCAGAACGGCCCACACCGATGCCGGTGCGGGCCGTTCCCGTAAGTAGTCCCGAAGGGATTCGAACCCTCGCTACCGCCTTGAGAGGGCGGCGTCCTAGGCCGCTAGACGACGGGACCCTTGCCGCTGCGTCCTGCTCCAGCGGCGGGCTGAACTCTATCAGGACGGCCCGCCCACCCGAAATCGGCTGCCCAGCCATCCCCACCCACCCCGCCGTTCCCATTTCCCTACTTCTCCTCCCCTTCCTCTACTTCTTCCCCTATCTCTCAGTTCCCTTCATCCCCCTGCTTCCCTACCTCAACCCTCCTCGCCATCGTCCCTCCTCACCGTCGCCCCTCCTCACCGTCGCCCCTCCTCACCGTCGCCCCTTCTCACCGTCGCCCCTTCTGATCTCCTCCGCCCTCTCCCTGTCCGCCGGCCTTGCTCTCTGACCCGCTCGGCGCGTTCGGCCTCACTCATTCACGCACGCACCAACCGACGCCTCTCGCAATCCCCGACGGCCCAGCCCGGCGGCACCCCTGCACCTCGGATTCCATACCTCAGCGACGGCCGAACCGCCCGAGCCGTCGCTCACACACCCAACACCGGCCCTATAAGGGCTCGTCGAAGAACAAGCCGTTGCTTGGCGGATTTCGATGCGTTGATCTGTTATGGCGGTATCGGAGGAGGAACGGGGCAGGCTGGCAGCGAAGTTTGAGGTGATCTTGCCGCATCTGGACGAGCGGCAACGCCGGTTGCTGCTGGGTGCTGAGGCTCGGGTGCTGGGGCATGGCGGGATCCGGGCGGTAGCGCGAGCTGCCGGGGTCCGGGAGGGCACGGTGGCTGCGGGCGTCGATGAGTTGGAGGCCGGGGTGGCGCCGCTGGGCCGGGTCCGCCGTGCCGGTGGCGGCCGGAAGCCGGTGACCGAACATGATCCCGCTCTGATGCCGGCGTTGTTGGGGCTGGTCGAGCCGGACGAGCGGGGGGACCCGATGTCGCCGCTGCGATGGACGACGAAGTCGTTGCGCCACCTTGCGCAGGAACTGGCCGGGCGGGGTCATAAGGCCGGGCCGGACACGATCGCTGCTCTGCTGCACGGTGAGGGATTCAGCCTTCAGGGCAATGCCAAGACTCTGGAAGGCAGACGCCATCCCGACCGCGACGCCCAGTTCGGCTACATCAACGAGCAGGTCAAGGATTATCTGTCCAGCGGTGACCCGGTCGTCAGCGTCGATACGAAGAAGAAGGAACTCGTCGGCGCGTTCGCGAACAAGGGCCGCGAGTGGCGGCCTGCCGGTGAGCCGGCCGTAGTCCGCACCCACGACTTCGCCGATCCGCAGCTGGGACAGGTGATCCCCTACGGGGTCTACGACTTGGCCGCCGACACCGGCTGGGTCGCCGTCGGCACCGACCACAACACCGCCGCGTTCGCCGTCGCCACTCTGCGCCGCTGGTGGGACGGCTACGGCCGTGACCGCTACCCGAACGCCGGACGGCTCTTGATCACCGCGGACGCCGGCGGATCCAACGGCTACCGCACTCGCGCCTGGAAAACGGATCTGGCCGCTCTCGCCGCCGAAATCGGGCTACCGATCACCGTCTGCCACTTCCCGCCCGGCACCAGTAAATGGAACCGTATCGAGCATCGCTTGTTCGCCCACATCTCGATGAACTGGCGGGCACGACCCCTGACCAGCCACGAGACCATCGTCCACACGATCGCCGCGACCACCACCAGCAGCGGGCTGCGCGTGCACGCCGAACTCGACACCGGCCACTACCCGACCGGCGTCGTCATCACCGACGAGCAGATGAGCACCCTGGCCATCGACCGTCACGACTGGCACGGCGACTGGAACTACACCCTGCGCCCCGACCCGGCCACACCCGCCGGCGAACCCGCGACAGCCCTACCACCGCTGCATCACCTGGCCGCGCTGGTGCACCCGGCCATCACCGGCATGCCCGACAGCGCATGGAACGACCTGATCAGCCGGCTCACCGTTCCCCATCAAGCCCAACACGAAGCGTTCCTGCACAACCTGCGCGGCCACGCCCGGCCCCGCGGCGGCGGCCGCAAGATCCGCGTCACCCTCAGCCACCAACTACTGGCCACCTTGCTCCACGACCGCTACCAACTGCCCCGCAAGGTCATCGCCGATCTGTTCGGCGTCGCCGGCACCACCATCAACGTCGCCATCCGCAACACCCGCACCCTGCTCACCCAAATCCAGCACCCCATCGAACCCAGCAACATCCGCCTCACCAACCACACCGACCTCGCCGCTCACACCCGCGCCGCCGGATTCACCGCACCCGCCTTGATCAAAACAGCGAGTTAAAAATCGACGAGCCCTAACCTGCCTCAACGACGGCCGGCCCCAGCCAGCCGCCGCCCAGACACCCAACACCGGCCCCATAACCTGCCTCAACGACGGCCGGCCCCAGCCAGCCGCCGCCCAGACACCCAACACCGGCCCCATAACCTGCCTCAACGACGGCCGGCCCCAGCCAGCCGCCGCCCAGACACCCAACACCGGCCGAGCCGATTTGCCGGCACCCAGGACCCGCCGGCAGGCCGCTCCGGCGGATCAACCCGGCGGAATCCACGCGGGCTGGCTGGGCTGGCTGATGCACCGGGTGCCGGGACAGACTGGCTGAGCCGCGCGAGGGCAGGCCGGGCTGGAACCGGGCCTGGAGCCGAGCTGGGCTGGTCCGGAGCCGGGCTCGGCTGGTCCGGAGCCGGGCTCGGCTGGTCCGGAGCCGGGCTGGGCTGGCCGTAAGTTAGTAGGCAAGCTGCGCGCGGGACGAGTAGGCGCCAGGCAGTCGGGCCGAGCTGATCTGGCGAGCCGTTTGCCAGGGCGGATAGACGCCACCCAGTTGGCCGGGCTGAGCAAGCAAGCGGCGCGCCGGGCCGAGATAGACGCCAAGCCGGCTGGCCGGATTGAGCACGTGAGCCGCGGGCCGAGCTGAGCCGACCGCAAGCACGCGGGCCAGCCGGACCGAGCAGGCGAGCCGCGGACCGAGCTGGGCCGGCGGCAAGCAGACGAGCCGCGCACCAGGCTGAGCCGGCAGCAAGCAGGCGGGTAGCGCCGTTGGAGCCGGGCGCGGTTCAGGAACTGAAACGGCCCGCATCCGGAGATGCGGGCCGTTCCATGCTGTAGTCCCGAAGGGATTCGAACCCTCGCTACCGCCTTGAGAGGGCGGCGTCCTAGGCCGCTAGACGACGGGACCAGAACCTACCTGTCACCGGCTCTCGCCTGAGACGGCGCACCAGACCTACCAGAGATCCAGCGCCACCCTCCCGAGGCGGGAGTGGTAACGCTGGGGTACCAGGACTCGAACCTAGACTAACTGAACCAGAATCAGTCGGGCTGCCAATTACCCCATACCCCATTGGCCCGGCTTGCCGTGCCGTGGAGAACTTTACCCGAGCCCTACCGGCCCGCCAAATCGGGTTACCGAAACAGATCTGCGTGACGGCGCGCCCACTCTTCGTATGTCATCGCCGGGCGGCCGAGCAGGTCGGCGACGGTCGATACCGCGGCCTGCGGGTAGTCGGCCAGGTGGGCGAGGCCGTCGAGGTACCACTTCCCGTATTCGCCCATGACGGACTCGAATTGGGCGAGGGCCTCGGCGCCGGTCAGCTCGATGTAGGTCAGGTCGCGGCCGAGCGCCCGGCCGATCGCGGCGACCATCTCGCGGCGACTCAGGGCTTCCGGGCCGGTGAGCTCGTACGACCTGCCGACATGGTCGTCCGACAGGAGCACCTGCGCGGCGACGGCGGCGATGTCCTCCTGGGCGACCGGGGCGTTGACGACGTCCCCGTACGCATCCCGCACCACGTCTCCGGCGGCGATCTGCGGCGACCACAGCGTGGAGTTGGCCATGAACTCGCCGGGCTCCAGATGCGTGTACGCCACCCCGGACGCCTCGACCCCGTCCTCGATGATCTGCCACGTCCCGCCTTTTGCGCCGGCCATGTCGACGATCTGCCGTACCCCCGCTTCGGCTGCCAGCCGGCACACCTCGAACACGGTGGCGGGATGCGGCGCGAGATACAGCTTCTCGACGCCCGCCAGGGCGGCGGGCAGGGTCTCGAGCCGGCCGAGGAAGCCGTGCGCCACCTCGACCTGCGACGGCAGCTGGGCTTTGGCCGGGTTGTTGGTGAGGGCCCGCACGTCGGTGGCGCCGCGGGCGAGCAACTCGTCGACGACCATCCGGCCGACGTTGCCGGTGGCGCCGGTCACCAGGATCCGCATTCCCGTAGGGTATACGGAATCATGGAGAAATTCACCGGCCGAATCCTGCCGCTGCTCTTCCGGCACACCGTCCCGGCCCGCAAACCGGTCGGCCGGCCGCCGCGGCTCAGCGTGGACGCGGTGGTGGCGGCCGGCATCCGGATCGCGGATGCGGACGGGCTGGACGCGGCCTCGATGGCCCGGGTGGCCGCCGATCTCGGGGTGGCGACGATGACGCTCTACACCTACGTGCCGTCGCGGTCGGAGCTGGTCGACCTGATGGTGGACGAGGTGCTCACCGCCCGGCGGCTGCCCGGCCCGGGCGAGCCGCCGGAGGACTGGCGCGCCCGGGTCGCCGACTTCGCCGAGCGGACCCGGGGGATGTATGTGGCGCATCCCTGGCTGACCGCGGTGTCGCTGGTCCGGCCGCCGCTGGGCCCGGGGATGCTGGCCGAGCGGGAGTACATGATCGCCACGATGACCGCGCTCGGCCTGCCGGTCGAGCGGATCAACGCGGCGGCGCTGGCGGTGACCGGGTACGTCTACGCGTTCGCCCGCGAGGCCGGCGAGGACGCCCGCCTGCGCCGGGCGTCCGGCCAGTCCACCGAGGCGTGGTGGCTGGAACGCACCGAGCTCTGGGACAAGTGGTTCGACGTGACCGCACACCCGGCCATGACGGCGCTGTGGAACGCCGGCGGGTTCGAGCAGGACCAGGACGCCTTCCGGTACGGCCTGGACCTGCTCCTCAAAGGGATCGAACGAGACGGGCTCGAACGAGACGGGCTCGAATGGAACGGGCCCGAACGAGACGGGCGCGAACGGTCAGTCGAGTGAGACGACCGGGTTCCGCAGCTCGCCGATGCCCTGGACGCTGACCGACACCGTGTCGCCGGGCACGATCTGGCTGACCCCGGCCGGCGTGCCGGTGAGGATCACGTCACCCGGCAGCAGGGTCATGACGTGCGACACGTACGAAATCAGGCTCGGAATGTCGAAGACCATGTCCTTGGTCCGCCCGATCTGGCGCACCTCCATGGCGTTCGGATCGCGGCCCACCTCGCACCGCACCTCGAGGTCGCTGACGTCGAGCTCGGTCTCGATCCACGGGCCGAGCGGGCAGAACGAGTCGAAGCCCTTGGCCCGGGTCCACTGCGGGTCCTTGCGCTGCAGGTCCCGGGCGGTCACGTCGTTGCCGCAGGTGTAGCCGAAGATCGCCTTCTCGGCGCCGGCCCGGTCGACCCGGCGGGCGCCGGTGGCGCCGATCACCACGGCGAGCTCGGCCTCCTCCTCGACCCGCTCGCTGACAGCCGGGATGCGGATCGCGTCGTTCGGCCCGATCACCGAGGTGGACGGCTTGATGAAGATCAGCGGCTCCTTGGGGACCTCGTTGCCGAGCTCGGCGGCGTGGTCGGCGTAGTTGCGGCCGATTCCGATCACCTTGCTGGAGAAAATCGGGGCGAGCAGGCGTACGTCCGGCAGCGCCCACCGCTGCCCGGTGGTAACCACCTTCTCGAACGGCAGGCTGCTGATCTCGGCCACGGTCAGGCCGCTGGCGCCATCCCCCTCGACGACGCCGAACGAGACCCCCTTGGCATGAACAAAACGGGCGAAGCGCACGGGACAACCCCTCTTTGAAGGAATGGACTCCCCCGAAATCTACGCCGGGCGGCTCTCCGCACCGAGTCGCGGGAACGGCTCCAGCGAGAAGATCACCTCGACCGGCACCTCGAAGTACCCACAGATGCGCAACGCCAGGTGCAGGCTCGGGCTGAACTCGCCGCGCTCCAGATAGCCCACGGTCTGGTAGTGCACGCCGAGCGCATCCGCGAGCTGCCGGCGGGTGATCCCCCGCTCCGCCCGCAGCATTGCGATCCGGTTGTACGTGACCTCGCTAGCCATCCCCCTCCAACCGCCCCACCCGCCGCCCGAAAACGGAAGACAACCTGCCCACCTAGACGCTCATCCGAGTCATCGCCCGTTCCCGCCGCGCCGCCACCGCGGAGCCGGACTCCCGGCGGGCCATCCGGCGCAGGATGCCCGGCGCGAGCAGGAGGCCGATCACCGACCACGCCGCCAGGACGCCGAACGTCTCCAGGTGGCGCCAGGTGCCGCCGAGTTCCGCGGCCGCCAGCGCGTCCGGCAGGAACGCCGAGCGCAGGCCCAACCCTAGCCAGTAGATCGGGAAGACCTGCGCGACGCCCTGCAGCCAGCCGGCCAGCGCCGTGATCGGGTAGAAGATGCCGGAGACCGCGGTCAGAGCGATCAGCGGCAGCATCAGCATGGCGGCGTTGCGCGGGTTGTCGAAGATCGACCCCAGCACGGCGCCGAACGGCATGGTCGCCAGGAAGGCGAGCGGCGTCAGCCACAGCAGGACCAGCGCCCGGTCCACACCGAAGGTCAGGCCGTCCACCAGGAACAGGCCGGGCACCAGGGCGAACAGGCAACTGATCACGGACACCCCGGCGACCAGGACGATCTTGCCGACCAGGTAGCCGGCCATCCCGTTCGGCGTGGCCTTCGCCCGCAGCAGGGTGCCGTCCTCCCGCTCCATCGACAGGTACTGCATCATGCTCATGAATCCGCTGATCACGATGAGCATCGCCAGCGAGCCGACCAGGGTGTGCGCGCCCAGGGCGAATGCGGTGCCCGGAATCGTGCTGTCGCGCATCAGGAACAGCGCGATGACCAGGAACACCGCGGGCAGTAGATAGCCGAAGAGGTCGGACGCGCTGCTCAGCGACTGGCGCAGCTCGATGAGGCCACGCCGCACGCCCAGCCGGGCCACTCTGATCATCACGCCGTCCCCTCCGCCTCGCGGACCAGCTTCATGTATGTCTCCTCGAGGCTGCTCCGCCGCACCTCCAGGTCACCGATCGCGGCGCCGTGCTGGCGGAACAGCTCCCGCACGAAGCTCGTCGCGTCGGCCGCCGAGTGCACGAACCGCTGCCCGTCCCGGGTCCAGCGGATCTCCGTCTCGCCGGCCACCTGCCGGGACAGCTCGTCGGCCGAGCCACCGGCGACGATCCGCCCGCCGGACAGGATGAGGATCCGGTCCGCCAGCTTCTCCGCCTCGTCGAGGTCGTGCGTGGTCAGCATGATCGTGGTCTCGTCCACATCGGTCAGCCGGTGCACCAGATCGTGGAACTCGCGCCGCGCCTCCGGGTCGAAGCCGACCGTCGGCTCGTCCAGAAAGAGCAGCTCAGGGCGGCCCACGATGCCGATCGCGACATCGAGCCGGCGGCGCTGGCCACCGGAGAGCCGGGCGATCCGGGTGCCCGCCGACTCGGTCAGGCCGACCACCTCGATCAGCTCGTCGACCGGCCAGGGCCGCGGGCGCTCCGGCGTCGCATAGGCCGCGTAGTAGGCGCCGAGGTGCTCCAACAGCTCGCGCACCCGCCACTTGCTGTGGTCGCGCCAGGACTGCAGCACCACGCCGAGCCGGGCCCGCCAGGCCTCGGCGCCCTCCTCCGGGTCCACCCCGAGGACCCGGACGTCCCCGCCGGACCGCCGCCGGAAGCCCTCGAGGATCTCGATCGTGGTGGTCTTGCCCGCGCCGTTCGGCCCCAGCAGGACCAGCACCTCACCCCGGCGTGCCATGAAGTCGACGCCGGTCAGGACCTCCTTGGGCCCGTAGCTCATCCGCAGGTCACGGACCTCGATGGCCGGCTCGTCGGCCGGCGCACCGGGACCGATGGCGGCCTCCCCCGCCAGCACCGTCTCGTTCATGTCCAGCACACTATCAAGAATGTAGCACTTCTACTACATACCTAAGCATGCCTATGTCATCGCCAACCGTGGCGGAACTCATTCGCGCCAAACGGTGATCGTGTTGATCGCCTTGGCTATATACATTGGTGCGATGGGGATCAAGCAGGTGAGGGCGCTCACCACCACGCTGCCCTCGGTCACTTGGATTCCCCTCGCCCGGGCGCACGCCGAGCGCGCCGACCAGATGACCGCGGGCCACCGCACCCGTCGCGCGACGGGCGACAAGCATGCCATAGAAGACTTTCTATACGACTATTACGGGACCAGGCCTTCCTCACTGCGCCGCTGGCATCCCGGCGTCGGCGCGGGCCTCGCGCCGGCCCCCGACGGCCTGGCCGAGCACGCCGGCTGGAAGTTCTACCTGACCCACGCGGACGGTGTCGTCACCCTCGACGTCGACGCCTTCCTGCACGCCCGCAGCGAGAGCGTGCGATACATCCACGGCCTGTTGACCGCCACCGCGTCCCGGCCGGTCTTCTCCGGCTGCTTCGGCCTGCACGAGTGGGCGATGGTCTACCGCGACTCCGAGCACCGCCACGAGCTGCCGCTGCGCCTCGGGCAGGACGGCACCGACAAGGTGGTCGAGCAGCACACCATCCGCTGCACCCACTTCGACGCGTTCCGCTTCTTCACCCCCGAGGCGGTCGGGCTCAACCGGCTCCAGCCGACCCGTGCCACCCAGGTGGATCTGGATCAGCCGGGTTGTCTGCACGCGGCGATGGACGTACACAAATGGGCTCAGAAGCTCGGCCCGGCCGTGCCGGGCGCGCTCGCGCTGGACTGCTTCGCCCTGGCCGGCGAGATCCGTCTGCTGGACATGCAGGCCAGCCCCTACGACCTGGCCTCCTACGGCCACCCTCCGGTCAAGATCGAAACCCCCGAGGGCAAGGCTGAGTACGTCGCTCGCCAGCGCGAGCTGGCCCGCCGCGCGGCCGGCCTGCGCAACCGCCTCATCCGGGTCTGCGAGGAACTGCTCGGCCCCGAGGCCGCAGCCCGCAACCGCGAGGCGGTCGCCCCCTTCAACCAAAGATGAAAATGCGGGGTACGGGTCACGAATCCGTCCCCGCTCTCCCCGGCGACCACCTGCAACACCGGGCCCCAGCGCCCGCGCCGGGCTTACCCAGTGGTTCACCCGGCTGACGCTCAGCGCTGCATTACGGGCCGCGAGACAGCCCTGAGCGTCAGCCGAGTTCGCCGGCTGACGCTCAGCGCTGTCTCGCGGCCCAGGAAGCAGCCCTCAGTGTCAGCTGAGCAAGATCAATGTTGGGCTCGGCGGCGGGCGAGCTCCTGGAGGATCTCGACGTTCTCCTGCTGGGTAGCGGCCGCGTCGTCGAGCAGCCGGATCGCCTCGGCCGGGTCGCCGTGGAAGCCTGACTTCAGCTGGTCGACCACGTCCCCGAGGTGGCTGGCGTCGTACTTCAACATGCCGACCAGGTCTTCGTCGCTCTTGTCCATCAAGTCCGCCATGCAGCGAGTATCCAGAAACCGACCCGCGTCGCGCAGCGGATCGGGTCAGTCCGACGGATCGGCGCGGCGGTTGCGCTTGGTCTGGCCACGGCGCTTCTTCTCGGCGATGCGGCGCTCGACCGAGCCGCGGGACGGCTTGGTGGCGCGGCGGGCCCGCGGCGGCGCGGCGATCGCTCCGGCGACCGCGGCGGCCAGCCGGGCGGCGGCCGCCTCCCGGTTGCGCAGCTGGGAGCGATGCTCGGCGGCGGTGATCGTGATCACGCCCTGCACGAGCCGGTTACCCAGGCGGGAGACCGCCCGCTCTTTCAGGGTCAGGGGCAGCAGGTCGGAGCCGAGCAGGTCCCACGACAGCTCGACCCTCGAATCGGTGGTGTTCACGCCCTGCCCACCGGGGCCGCTCGACCGAGAGAAACGCCAGGAGAGCTCGGCCGCCGGGATGGTCAGGCGGTCGTTCACCCGTACGTCGTCCAGCACCGCCCCAGCATTCCATCCGCCACGATCATGCGCCACGCGGTTATCGCCGGGACCCGGGCAGTGCAAGATTGGTGGGGTGACGTCACCAACCGCACCGGTCGCCACGACCGGTTATCCGTGGCCCATCGAAACCACGCGGCTGGCGAACGGCCTGCGGGTCGTCGTCAGTGCGGACCGGACCGCACCGGTCGTCTGCGTCAACCTCTGGTACGACGTCGGCTCCCGGCACGAACCGCCAGGTCAGACCGGGTTCGCGCACCTCTTCGAGCACCTGATGTTCGAGGGGTCGCAGCACGTGAAGAAGACCGAGCACATGCGGCTCGTGCAGGGCAACGGCGGTTCGCTGAACGCCACCACCAATCCGGACCGGACGAACTACTTCGAGACCATGCCGTCCGAGCACCTCGAGCTGGCGCTCTGGCTGGAGGCCGACCGGATGGGCGGGCTGGTCCCGGCGCTCACCCAGGAGACCCTGGACAACCAGCGCGAGGTGGTGAAGAACGAGCGGCGCCAGCGCTACGAGAACGTGCCGTACGGTGACGCCTGGCTGCGCCTGCTGCCGCTGCTCTACCCGCCGGGGCATCCGTACCATCACGCCACGATCGGGTCGATGGAGGATCTGAACGCGGCGAGCCTGGACACCTTCAAGGCGTTCCACCAGCAGTACTACGCGCCGAACAACTGCGTGCTCACGGTAGTCGGCGACACCACGCCCGACGAGGTCTTCGCCCTGGCGGAGAAGTACTTCGGTGCGATCGCCACAGTGCCGGACATCCCCCCGGCCCCGGACGGCTCGCTGCCCGGCCCGGCCGCCGGACCCGCCCGGGAGACGGTGACCGCCGCCGTGCCCGCGGCCCGGATCTACCTGTCGCACCGGACCTACCCGTTCGGCACGCCCGGCTACGACACGATGACCGTGCTCGCGACGATCCTCGGCAACGGCCGTGGCAGCCGGCTCTACCAGCGGCTCGCCGACGGCGCCCGGATCGCCCAGCCGGACTACATCGGCTCGTACGGGGTGGATCTCGCACACGCCCCGGCCCCGCTGATCATCACGGCCACGGTGAAGGACGGCGTCCCCGTGGAAACCCTGGAACAGGGCCTCGCCGACGTCGTGCAGAGCCTGATCGACGAGCCGGTCACCGCCGACGAGCTGAACCGGGCGAAGGCGCTGCTGACCACCGCGTGGTGGCGGCAGGTCTCCACTGTGGGCGGCCGCGCCGACACCCTCGGCCGGTACGCGACCCAGTTCGGCGATCCGTCCGCGGCCGGCGACCGGCTGGCGAAGTGGCTCGCCGTCACCGCGGAGGACGTCACCGCCGCGGCCGCCGAGACGCTGCGGCCCGAGTCCCGTGTCACCCTCACCTACCTGCCCGGGGAGCCGTCATGACCCTCGTCACCACCCGTCCGGCCCCGGGACCGGCCCGGCCGTACGCGTTCCCCGCGGTCCGCCGCATCACCGCGCACGGCGGCACGGTGATCGCCGCGCACCTGCCCGGCCAGATCCTCGCCAGCGCCGCGCTGCTGCTGGACGCGAGCGCGGCCCGCGAGGCCGAGGGCCGGGAGGGCACCGCGACGGTGCTCGCCAAGTGCCTGGAGGAGGGGACGAAGAAGCGGGACTCGGCGGCGTACGCGCTGGCCCTGGAGGGTCTCGGCGCCGACCTGTCCCCGTCGGTCGACTGGGACACCTTCCGGGTGGGGGTGTCGGCGCCCGTACCGATGCTGACCGACGCCGTGCGCCTGGCCGCCGAGGCCGCGCGCACACCGAAGCTGGACGCCGCGGATGTCGCGCGCGTGCGCGACGACGAGGTGACCGCGCTGCGGATGGACTGGGCCCAGCCCGGCCCGCGTGCCGACGCGGCCCTGCGCAAGGACCTGTTCGGCGCGGACGGGCGCTACTCCCGCCCGCTGCACGGCGACCCGGCGAGCGTCGCCGCGGTCACCGTCGAGGACGTGCTCGCCTTCCACGAGTCGTGGATGCTGCGGCCCGGCGTGCTGCTGGTCGCCGGCGACCTGGACGCGCTCGACCTGGACGCCCTGGCCGAGGCCGCGTTCGCCGGCACCTCGGGTGAGCCGCTGGCGGTGGCCGGCCCGCTGGGCGTACCGGTTCCGGACCGGGTCCGCACGCTGCTGGTCGACCGGCCCGGCTCGGTGCAGTCGACGCTGCGGCTCGGGCACCGGGCGCCGGAGCGGGCCACCCCGGACTACGTGGCGATGACGCTCGCCGCGACGGTCCTGGGCGGCGCGTTCACGTCCCGGCTGAACCACCTGATCCGCGAGGTGAAGGGCTACACGTACGGGATCCGCGGCTCGTTCGCGATGACCCGGCGGGCGGGCCGGTTCGAGGTGGCCGCCGGGGTGCAGACCGCGGTGACCGGGCCGGCGATCCAGGACACCCTGGGCGAGATCGCCCGGACCCAGCGGGAGGGTGTCACCGAGTCGGAGCTCGAGGTGGCCCGTTCGTGGCGGGCCGGGCAGCTGTCGGTGGAGATGCAGACGCCCGGTGCGATCGCCGGGGCCCTGGCCACGCTGGTCGTGTACGGCCTACCGGACGACTACTACGAGACGCTGCGCCGGGAGTACCTGGAAGCGACCGTGGAGCAGGTCTCCGCGGCCGCGGCCCGGCACCTGGCGGTGGACGGGCTGACCCTGGTGGTGGAGGGTGACGGGTCCGTCATCCGGGGGGATCTCGCCGAGTTCGGCGACCTGATCGACGCCGACGTCTGATGATGGGTTCCCGGGGTCGTGTCGCGCCGCGACCCCGGGCTCTCAGCGACGTCGATGATGTGACCTGGACCGCCTTCACAGCATCCTGTTAGCCGACGCCGGATAACTTTGCCGCCATGACGATCACCGAAGCG
This sequence comes from Actinoplanes sp. NBC_00393, assembly GCF_036053395.1. NCBI lineage: Bacteria > Bacillati > Actinomycetota > Actinomycetes > Micromonosporales > Micromonosporaceae > Actinoplanes > Actinoplanes sp. NBC_00393. The sequence goes on from NZ_CP107942.1 coordinate 7,175,470, forward strand.
CCGACCGAGAAGCGCCCGGCCCGGCGCCGCATCGTCCTTTCTGTCTTCCTCTGGCTGCTGCTGACCCCCGGGGCGATCTGGTTCCTGGGGCGGGCGTTCGGACTCGAACGCGGCATGCTGATCATGTTGTTCGCCGGTACGCCGTACGTCGCTGCCTGGACCTTGATCCCCTTCCTGCTGGCGCTGGCCGCCAGGCGCTGGGCGGCTGCCGCGGTGGCCGGTCTGGTGGCCCTCGGCATGGCGGTGTGCGTGCTGCCGCGCGCCGTGCCGGACTTCGACAAGGGCCCGTCGGAGGGTGTCGAGCTGCGGGTGCTGACCGCCAACCTGCTGTTCAGCGACGCCGACCCGAATCAGATCGTCCAGATGGTCCGGGACAACGACGTCGCCGTGCTCGCCGTCCAGGAGTTCACCCCGCGCGGCGAGGCGGCTCTGAAAGCGGCCGGCATCGACGAGCTGCTGCCGCACCAGCAGCTGGCCCCGGAGTACGGCGCGAGCGGCTCCGGCCTCTACTCGCGGTACCCGATGCTGGACCAGGCTTCGCGCCGCAACGCCGGCGGCTTCCAGCAGGCGTTCGCGACGATCCAGCCACCCGGCGCCGCCCCGGTCTATCTGGAGTCGGTGCACCCGCTCGCCCCGGCCCACCCGACGATGTTCGCCGGCTGGAGCACCGACATCCGGGAGCAGCTGCCCGCCGACGAGAACAGCACGCCGCGGATCCTGCTCGGCGACTTCAACGCGACGCTCGATCACAAGGTGCTGCGGGAACTGATCGCGACCGGGTACCGGGACGCGGCCGACACCGTGGGCAAGGGTCTGGTGCCCAGCTGGCCGTCCCGGGGAGGATCGAACGGTCTGGTGACCATCGACCACGTGCTGGTCGACGAGCGGATCGGAGTGCGTGACGTGGAGGTGCACGACGTGACCGAGTCCGACCACCGTGCGGTGTTCGCCTCGCTCACCATCCCGGCAGCGTCATGATCGAGATTCGGCGCGTGGCGCTCGCCGACGCCGGGCCGCTCGCCGCGCTGCTGCGGGCCAACCGGGAGTACCTGCAGCCGTGGGACCCGATCCGCGAGGAGAGCTTCTACACCGAGGCCGGCCAGCGGGCGCTCCTCGCCGATGTGCTGACCCAGGACAACGCCCTGCCGCACGTGATCGTGGAGGACGGCCGGATCGTCGGCCGGATCAACCTGTCGAACGTGGTGCGCGGCCCGTTCCTCTCCGCCAACCTCGGGTACTGGGTCGCCGAGGAGACCGCCGGTCGCGGGGTCGCGACGAAAGCGGTCGCGATGCTCGTCCGGGCGGCCTTCGCCGAGCACGGCCTGCACCGGATCGAGGCCGGGACACTGCTGCACAACGTACGGTCGCAGCGCGTCCTGGAACGCAACGGCTTCGAACGGTTCGGGATGGCGCCGCGCTACCTGCGGATCGCCGGTGACTGGCAGGACCACTACCTGTTCCAGCTCCTCGCCGAGAATTGGCTCGCCGCCCAGCCGGGTGAGGCCTAGCATCGGCGGCATGAGAAACAGCGCAGTCACGACGACGCCGGCGAGTCCCGGCGTTCGTTCCCGCTGATCTCTCAGTGACGACAACGGCCCCGGGCGACAAGCCCGGGGCCGTCTTCCTGTCCTCGGCCGGTCGCCCACCGCACCCGAGGAGAACACCATGTCTGTCGACCACCGCCGGCTCGGCCGCGAGCTGGACCTTTTCGACTCCGACCCGCTGATCGGCGCCGGCCTGCCGTTCTGGCTGCCGGGCGGCGCCGCGGCGCGCCACGAGGTGGAGTCCTTTCTCTACGAGCTGGAGCGGCGCGCCGGATACCAGCACGTGTACTCGCCGGTCCTGGGCAAACGCCGGATGTTCGAGCTCTCCGGCCACTGGGACAAGTTCGCCGACGACATGTTCCCGCCGATGCGGGTCGGCGACGACGAACTGGTGCTGCGGCCCAGCCTCTGCCCGCACCACGCTCTGATCTTCAAGGCACGCGGTCGCTCGTACCGTGATCTGCCTCTGCGCATCGCCGAACTGGGCCCGATGTACCGCGCGGAACGCTCCGGCGTGCTCGGCGGCCTCTCCCGGGTCCGCTCGATCCTGCTCAACGACGCGCACATCTTCTGCCCGGAGGAGCAGGCCGGCGCCGAGGTGGCCGGCGTGCTGCGGCTGATGCGCGAGGCGCATGCCGCGCTCGGCCTCGGGCCGGTCTCGTACCGGCTCTCGCTGCGCGGTCCCGGCGGAAAATACGGCGGCGACGAAGCCGGTTGGGCACGGTCCGAGGCGCTGTTGCGCAAGGCGCTTTCCGAGGCACAGATCGGGTACGCGGACGCGCCCGGTGAAGCCGCCTTCTACGGCCCCAAGATCGACATGCAGATCTCGGATCCGGCCGGCCGGGAATGGAGCCTCGCCACCGTCCAGATCGACCACCACCAGCCGGAACGGTTCGAGCTGGAGTACGCCGACGCGCACGGCGGACGGTCCCGGCCGGTGATGGTGCACCGCAGCCTGGCCGGGTCGATGGAGCGGCTCTTCGGGCACCTGATCGAGGTGCACGGCGGCGCGTTCCCGGTCTGGTACTCGCCGGTCCAGCTGGCCGTGCTGCCGGTCGGCGCCGACCAGGACGAAGCGGCTTCCGCGGTCGTCCGGGACGCGCTCGCCGCCGGGCTGCGGGTGGAGGCCCACCGCGACGGGTCGGTCGGGGCCCGCATCCGGGAAGCGGCGGCGCGCAAGATCCCGTACGTCGCGGTGATCGGCGCCCGGGAAGCTGTGGACGGCCGGGTCGCGCTACGGCTGCGGAACGGTCGGCAGCTCGACCCGATGCCGGCGGCGGAGGCCATCGCGTTGATCGCGTCGGTCGCCGCCGCCCGCTCCGGAGATCTGCTCTAGGCCGCCGCTGTGCTGCGAGCGAGGCCGTAGGTCAAGGCGTCCACGAGGGCCGTCCAGCTCGCCTCGACGATGTTCTCGTGGACGCCGACCGTGGTCCACTCGCCGGTGTGGTTGCTGGTCTCCAGCAGCACCCGGGTGATCGCGTTGGTGCCGTGGCTGCCCTCCAGGATCCGCACCTTGTAGTCGGTCAGCTCGAACGACTTCAGCTGCGGGTAGTGGCTGGACAGCGCCACCCGAAGCGCTTCGTCCAGGGCGTTGACCGGGCCGTTGCCTTCGGCGGTGGCGATCACGCGCTCACCGCGTACCCGGACCTTCACGGTGGCCTCGGAGATCACCGTGCCGTCCTCGCGGTGCTCGACCAGCACCCGGTACGACTCCAGGGTGAACGGCCGGGCGAAGTCAGCACCGGGCAGCTCGCTGCGGACCAGCAGCTCGAAGGAGGCGTCAGCGGCCTCGAACGACCAGCCGCCCGCTTCCAGGTCCTTGACCTTCCGGGTCACCTTCGTCAGGGTGTCCGGATGGCCGGCCAGGTCCAGTCCGAGCTCACGGCTCTTGAGCTCGATGCTGGCCCGGCCGGCCATCTCGGTCACCAGGATCCGCATGTCGTTGCCGACAACCGCAGGGTCGATGTGGTTGTACAGCAGCGGATCCACCTTGATCGCACTCGCGTGCAGGCCCGCCTTGTGAGCGAACGCGGCAGCCCCGACATAGGCCTGGTGGGTGTCGGGGGCGATGTTGGCGATCTCGGCGAGCGCGGAGGAGACCCGCGTCGCCTTCTCCAGGCATCCGTCCGGTAGGACCTTCAGCCCGAGCTTGAGTTGCAGGTTGCTGACCGTGGCGAACAGGTCGGCGTTGCCGGGGCGCTCGCCGTACCCGTTGGCGGTGCACTGGAAGTGCCTGACCCCCGCCTCGACCGCCGCGACCGTGTTGGCGACCGCGCAGGCGGTGTCGTTCTGGCAGTGGATGCCGAGCTGCTCCGGGCTGACGCCGGCGCTTCTCACCACTTCGTTGATCGCCCTGGTGATCATCGAAGGGAGCATGCCGCCGTTGGTGTCACACATGACGACCCGCTCGGCGCCCGCGTCGATCGCGGTCTTCACGACACTGGCGGTGTACTCCGGGTCGTAGCGGAAGCCGTCGAAGAAGTGCTCGCAGTCCACGAACGCGCGCCGTCCATTGGCGACGAGGTGCTGGACGGTGTCCCGAACCATCGCCAGGTTCTCGTCGCCGGTGGTGCGCAGGGCCCGCTCGACGTGCCGGATGTCCGACTTGGCGACCACGCAGACGACCGGCGTACCGGCGTCGAGCAGCGCCTTGACCTGTGGGTCCTCAGCCACGTCGACGCCCGCCTTGCGGGTCGCGCCGAACGCCACCAGCACCGCGTGCCGCAGCTCCAGCTCGGTCTTCGCCCGTTCGAAGAACTCGGTGTCCTTGGGCATGGCGCCCGGCCAGCCACCCTCGATGAACCCCACTCCGAACTCGTCCAGCAGGCGTGCGACCGCGAGCTTGTCGGCGACCGTGTAGCTGATTCCCTCACGCTGCCCGCCGTCGCGCAGCGTCGTGTCGAACACCTGGTAGTCCATGAGAGGAAGTCCTTTCGGGTTGGTCACCCACTTCGACAACAAAAAGACCCCCCGCGGATGCGGGAGGTCTGCGCGTCGGCGGAGAGTCAGCCGGCGCGCTAGGTGCCAATAATGAGCACGAGGTGGGTCACGAGATGAAGCATGCCACTAACCGTGTTCACGGGAAGCGCTGTTCCAACTATCGGGACTAAGTTGGCCCTGTGGTGGACGAATCGTATTCACGAAACCTGCCCTTCTCGAAGGCGTACAACTTCCGTGACGTCGGCGGATACGCCGGCCTCGACGGGCGCACGGTGCGCTGGCGACGGCTGTTCCGCGCCGACTCGCTGCACCGGCTCGACGAGGCGGACGCCGAGGCGTTCGCGGCGCTGGGCGTGCGTACGGTGATCGACCTGCGCCGGCCGCACGAGGTCGAGAAGTTCGGCCGGGTCGCCGACGCGCACGGCGTCGACTACCGGAACCTGGTGCTGCGGCACGTGGACTGGGAAGAGGTCGGGCACACCGAGGACGAGGTGCACGAGCGCTGGCTCGCCGACCGCTACCTCAACTTCGCCGAGGACGGGCACGAGGCGATCGCCGACTCGCTGCGCCTGATCGCCGACCCGGCGGCCGCTCCGGTCGTGGTGCACTGCATGGCCGGCAAGGACCGGACCGGCACGGTCTGCGCGCTGACGCTGGCCCTGCTCGGCGTCGAGGACGAGGTGATCGCGGCGGACTACGCGCTGACCACCGAGGCGATGCGCCCGCTCACGAAATACCTGCTGGAGCACAACCCGGAGACGATCCTCGGCAACGAGCACATGTTCGACTCGCCGCCCGAGGCGATGCGGATGTTCCTCGGCGACCTCCGGGACCGGCACGGGTCGGTGGAGGCGTACACGAAGGAGATCGGCCTGACCGCCGACGAGATCGCGTCGATGCGAGCGCACCTGCTGACCGAGAACTGACTGCCGTACCGGCGCGGGCAGGTTGCCGCATCCTCTTCAGAACCTGGCCCGCGCACGGGCACCTCCTGCCGTTGCTCCCCGATGATCCGGGCCGCCCAGGAGGCGGGGTCATGAGGTGGTGCTCGCCTCGGGCGCGGAAGGCGCCGCGGAAGCCGCCCGGCGAGCAATCTCCACGTGGGACATCGGGCCCAGCCGGGCGGAGGCGAGACCGGCTTCCGGGCGAGCGGGGTGGACCCGCTTCCACCGTCGCAGCGGATGCCGGCGATCATCTCCGGCATGTTCGGGGCGGCCGCGCTCCGGCGGGCCTCGAATCCCGTGCCGCGAGCCGAGGAGTGGCGGCCGGATCTGGTGATCCCTCCGGTCACCGAGCTGGCCGGTGCGATCGCGGCGACCCGGACCGGCGCCCGGCATGCGGTCCACGGGCTGGGACCGCTGCCCGCGGAGGCGTGGGACTGGTTCGGCGCCCGCACCCAGGCGGAGCCGGGACGATCGTGGCGGCGCTCTGCCACGGGTTGCCGCACCTGATCCTGCCGCGGGGCGCCGACCAGTTCGTCAACTCGGCCCGCGCCGCGGACGCGGGAGTCGCCCCCCGCGTCCGCGGGGGTCGCCCTGGTTGTCCCGCCGCCGGACCTGTCCCCCGCAACCGTCGCCAAAGCCGCCGGCGAACTCCCGAGCTGCGCGCCCGATCCCGCGTCGTCCAGTCCGGAATCGCCGCCCCGCCAGACGCCCCCACCACTGACCAGCTGACGGCCAGTGCTGCCTCAACGCCCGGAACACAGCCCTCACCGTCAGCCGACTTCCTTCGGCTGACCGCCAATGCTGCCTCAACGGCCGGGAGACAACGCTCGGCGTCAGCCGACTTCCCTCGGCTGACCGCCAATGCTGCCTCAACGCCCGCGAGACAACGCTCGGCGTCAGCCGGGTTCTTCGGCTGACCGCCAATGTTCCTTGAAACGGCCGGAGACAGCGCTGGGGGTCAGCCGGTGGAACCGGCTGACCCCCAGCGTCGGGTGGCGCGGCTCTGGGTGGGTGAGAGCCGCATCAGCCCGGCGGTCGCGCTTCGGCCTTTCGCCGTGCGTGGTCGCGGATTTGTCGTACCCCGGATGTTTCTTCTTTAAAGAACTCGGTGCACCCAGCTGAAGGGGTCCTCGGCGCGGCCGCGCTGGATGTCGACCAGTTCTTTGCGCAGGCCCATGGTGACCTCGCCGGAACCGCCGTCGGCGACCGTGAACTCGCCGTCCTCGCTGCGGATCGTGCCGATCGGCGTGATCACCGCGGCGGTGCCGCAGGCGAACGCCTCGCGGACCCGGCCGGAAGCGACGCCGTCACGCCACTCCTCCAGGCTGATCGGGCGCTCCTCGACCCGGCGGCCGGCCCGCTGCGCCAGCTTGATCACCGAGTCGCGGGTGATGCCGGGCAGGATCGTGCCGGTCAGCGGCGGGGTGGCCAGGCTGCCGTCGTCGAAGACCAGGAAGACGTTCATGCCGCCCAGCTCGTCGATGTACTTACGCTCGACCGCGTCCAGGTAGACGACCTGGTCACAGCCGTGCTCGGCGGCCTCGGCCTGGGCCGAGAGACCGGCCGCGTAGTTGCCGCCGCACTTGGCCGCGCCGGTGCCGCCGGGCGCCGCGCGGGTGAAGTCCGGCGAGACCCAGATGTTCACCGGCTTGACGCCGCCGGAGAAGTACGGTCCGACCGGCGAGGCGATCACCAGGTAGAGGTACTCCGTTGCCGGGCGGACGCCGAGGAAGACCTCGCTCGCGTAGGCGAACGGGCGCAGGTAGAGGCTGCCCTCCTCGCCGCCCGGGATCCAGTTCCGGTCGATCGAGATGATCTCGTGCAGCGACCGGAGGAAGGTTTCGACGGGCAGGGCCGGCATCGCCATCCGCGCGGCGGACTGGTTGAACCGGGCCGCGTTCGCATCCGGGCGGAACATCGCGACACCGCCGTCCGGCAGCGTGTACGCCTTGAGGCCCTCGAAGATCTCCTGGGCGTAGTGCAGCACCGCGCTCGCGGGGTCCATCGGGATCGGGGCGCGGGCCTCGACCCGCGGGTCGTACCAGCCCTTACCGTCCGCGTACCGCACGGTGACCATGTGGTCGGTGAAGATGCGGCCGAAGCCGGGGTTCGCCAGCAGGGCGGCGCGTTCTGCGTCGCCTACGGGTGCCGGGTTCGGACGGATCTCGAAATCGAGGTTGTCACCACCGCTCATGACAAAGAGACCTGCTTTCTGCAGAAAAGATCGAAGCATGCGAGGCACCCGTAGTGCCGCATGAAATCTACCCCGAACGGTCGTTAAAACAATGACCGCGGGGTGACGGAGCCCTGGTCGGGCTCCGGTTGGCTCCGGCTGGGAGAGGCGCCGACTCAGACGGCGGCGGCGACCCGGTCGCCGACCTCGGCGGTACGCAGCGGCGCGCCCGAAGTGCGGGACGCGACCTCGGCCGCGACCGCCTCGGTTACTCGCCGTGCCTCATCGAGGTGGCCCAGGTGCTCCAGCAGCAGGGCCGCGGAGAGGATCGCGGCCGCCGGGTCGGCGAGGCCCTTGCCGGCGATGTCCGGCGCGGAGCCGTGCACCGGCTCGAAGGTCGACGGGAACTTGCGCTCCGGGTTGACGGAGCCGCTGGCTGCCATGCCGATGCCGCCGGTCACGGCCGCGGCGATGTCGGTGAGGATGTCACCGAAGAGGTTGTCGGTCACCACCACGTCGAACCGCTGCGGGTTGCTCACCATGAACATGCTGGCGGCGTCGATGTGCTGGTATTCCGTGGTGACGCCGGGGTGCTCGGCCGCGACGGCGGCGAACGCCCGCGACCACAGGTTGCCGGCGTGCGTGAGCACGTTGGTCTTGTGCACCAGGGTGACGTGGCGGCGGTCGCGGCGCTCGGCGCGGGCGAAGGCGTCGCGGATGACCCGCTCGACGCCGTGCCGGGTGTTCAGGCTCTCCTCGGTCGCGATCTCGGCGGGAGTGTCCTTGTGCAGGACGCCGCCGGCGCCGACGTAGAGGCCCTCGGTGCCCTCACGCACCACGACCATGTCGATCTCGCCCGCCTTGACGCCGGCGAGCGGGCTGGTGGTGCCCGGCCACAGCTTGGAGGGGCGCAGGTTCACATACTGATCGAAGTCGAACCGCAGCTTCAGCAGCAGCCCGCGCTCGAGGACACCCGGCGGGACGCTCGGGTCGCCGATCGCGCCGAGCAGGATGGCGTCGTGGCCGGCCAGCTCGTCCTGGATCGCCTGCGGCAGGACCTCACCGGTGCGGTTGTAGAGGCGGGCACCCAAGTCGTACTCGTTGTAGTCGGCCCCGGGGAGGACGGCGTCGATCACCTTGCGGGCCTGGGCGGTCACCTCGGTCCCGATGCCGTCTCCGGCGACAACCGCGATCCGCGCCACGCTCACGTCCACTCCCAACGTCGGGTCCAACCCGTGCCAGGGTAGCCGTGCTTCCCGTTGTGCGGTACGCCGGTCCCACTGGTTGGATTAGTGGGTACGCGAACAGCCCCCGGACCGCGGCAAACGGTCACGGGGGCTGCTGCGACGAGTACGCGTGGTTCGGTCCCGCCGGATGACCGCGCGGCCGGACACGAAGCTCATCACCCGAAGACGAGCCCGCGCGGCGCCGTGCGGCAGGGACAACGCTAGCGAGACGGACTAATGACGCGCAAGGCGCATCACCGCGTGTCCGGCTCCGAGTCGAACCAACTGCGAAGATCGCGTGTCGAATACGCCCTCGAACACACAGCGCATCATCCCTGCGGAGGGATGATGCGCTGCACCCATCTACAGCTAGTCGGCCATCGCCAGTCCACCCGACGCAGTGCGGAGAACCCGGAGTCCGGCTCCGTCGAGATAGACGGCCGGGGCATCCAGCTCCAATGCCCCTACCCGGATCCCGTCCGCGCTCCTTCCCTCGAAGACGCTGTTGGCCATCCGCTTGGCGTCGAACAACTGCGGAGGTGCCGCGTATCCAGTCCCGTCTCCGATCCACGCCACCACGCCTCCGGAGGCGAAGATCCAGTCATAGGTTCGATGGACGCCCGTGCGCCATGACTCACTGTCGGGAAACTCCTCAAAAGTGAGATCCCAGAGCTTTATCTCCCAGTCCTGCCCATGCATCGTGAAGTCACCGGCCTGCGCCAGAGCCGGGAAACACTCGAGCGGGAAATCATCGCCGTGCCACGCGCCACGCGGAAACAGAGCGTAGAACGTGATGCCGGGTCGGTCACCACGGAACGGCTGCCTCAGCGTGGCGCGGGCCGGCGTTGTCAAGGGGTGACGCCCCAGTGGCGCAGCTGATCCGCCGTAGCCTCATAGGCAGTCGCCATTTCACCCTTTCTGTCCCCGGAAGTCCATACTTGAACTGCAATCCAGCGACCATTCTGCTCTCCCACGAAGATTTCTACGGGGTCGCCCTGCGTGTGCGTCGGGGTGAGCCGCTTCGTGGGGTTCTGGAGGATCGGACTCAGGATCTTGCGGAGCGCCTCCGGGCTCTTCTTCCCTGACCAGTTACCGGTGACGATGCCGACCTCCTGGAGGTGCCGCCAGGCATGGTTGAGCCGGTCATTTTTGGCGAGAGCCGTCTTGGTAGCAGTCTCACAGAGTCCCGAACCATCGTTGTGGACCAGAATCGACGCGGAACCAGCAACCACGTAGTACGTGTGGATGTCGGCGACCGTGAGGTTGTGGACCACCATCTGAACGGAGCGGTGCCCGACAGCGGAGATCTGGACAAGCGTGCCGGCGCTGGTCCGTAGCCACTGCTGCGGCGAGAGGCGTTCGGCTTCGACCCACTCAGACAACGCTGGCACCCAGAACGGATGGTTGTGCGTGGCGGTGATGGTGGCAGTAGCGACACCACGAGTCCCGTCAGTGTCGACGGTGATGTCGACGAGCTGCTTGTCACCGCTGCCGATGATCGTGTCGGTGACTGCCTTGCCCGCGGTGACGCCGCTGATCGGGTCGGTCGCCAGCACCTCGTCGCCGACGGCCAGCTTTTCGATCGCGCGAGTCGTACCGTCGGCGAGCAGGACCGGGGTGCCAGGAACAAAACTGTTACCAGGGCAGCCGGTGTTGCGGCGATCCAGCAGCTTCTTCTTGGCCTTCTGGAGCAGCTCGTCTGCTTTCTTGCCGGCGAGCCGGAGACCCTCCACGAATTTCTCGTACTTCTTGTACAGGTCCCAGACGTTTCCGAGCTTCTTCAGCTTGCCGAACGGGACCAGGTCGAAGACCGCCCAGAAGCAAGCGCCGAAGCTGGGCTTGGTGACACAGTTCTTGATCTCACCGATGAACAGGTCACCCAGGAATTCAAGACCGTTCTCCTTGATGAAGTCCATCAGGCCTTGTTCGGCGGCTTCCTTGGCCTTGAGGTATTCCGCCCGCTCTTCCGGGGTCAGCTCGTTGAGGAGTTCCTGCTCCTGCTCTGGTGTCAGGCCGGAGCCGTCTTCCAAAGCCTTTTCGATTCGTTCCCGTTCAGCGGTCTCGGCCCGCTCGTACGCTTTCTGCGCTTCCACGGCGTGTTCAAGAGCTTTTGCAGCGGCCTCGGCGGCACTGTCGGCATGCTTCTGCGCCGATTCCGCTGCCTCCTTGGCGTCCGCGGCGTCCGCTTCGGCTTCGTCGGCGGCGCCGCGGGCTGCGGCAGCGTCGCTCTCTGCCCGAATGGCGGCGCTGTCGGCAGCGTCCGCATCGGCTTGCGCCTGCTGGGCGCTGCGGCCGGCGATCGCGGCGTCATTGGCAGCTTCGTTGGCAGCCTGCCGCGCTGCGTAGGCGTCGGCCTTCGCCTGCGCGTCCGCCCGACCCGCACTGGCCGCCGCCGCACGAGCAGCCGCGCCCTCGATCGCAGCCTGCGCGGCGTACTTCTTAGCCTCCGCCGCAGACTGCGCAGCTTCGGCAGCCGACTTAGCCGCTTGGGCAGCGGCGACGTAGGCGGGTTTGACCTGGGCGTTGGCCAGATCGGCAGCCTGCTGCGCCTTGGTAGCTGCGACGAGAGCTTCATCCGCACGGGCCTGCGCCGCGGCCGCCTGTTCCTCGCCGATGGTCTTGGCCTGCTCGGCCACGAGCTTGACGAAGTCCGCGTCGATGTCGGCGCCGGTGAACGGGGAGACCATGGCGATCGCGGTGTCGTGCGGTGCTGCGATTCCCGCCGATGACGACGCTGCTGCAGAAGCCGCTTTGATCGCGGTCTCGGCCTGCGCCGCTGCGGCAACAGCCTCGGTCGTTGCGGCCTCGGCCTCACTCTTAGTCCGGTCCGCTGCCCACAGTGCACGGACCGCTTCCTCAGCGGCTTGCCGGGCCAGGTTCACCGCGTTGGCAGCTGCCTGCGCCGCTTTCGCCTGCTGCGCTGTCGCGACCGCAGCCTTCGCATCAGCCCGCACGCGAGCCGCATGCGTGGCCTTTGCCGAGGCTTCGGCCTTGTCGGCAGCCGCATCAGCTGCAGCTGCCGCGGCACGCGCCTTCTCGGCCGCTGCCCATGCCCGGTCAGCAGCTTGCTGAGCCGCCGTGGCCGCGCCGCGTGCGTTCGCCGCAGCGCCAGTGGCGGTGTTCGCGAATCCCCGTGCCGACTTGGCGGCGTTGTCCGCAGTCCGATACTCGCCGTCGGCCTGGTCCGCCGCGGCTTGCGCCTCGTTCCGGGCTTCCTCGCTGTCAGCCTGGGCCACCCACGCCTTAGTCGTCTGCGCCTTGGCCTGAGCGGTCTGCCGATTGCGCTCCGCAGCGAGCGCCGCATCCCGGGCTTGCTCCGCGGCTCGTTCCTTATCCCATGCGGTCTTCGCAGCGCCGGCAGCCTTCTTGTCCGCGTCCGAAGAACGCTTCGCGGCACCGTCGGCGATGGCTGCCTGGGCTTCGGCGTTCGCCCGCGCGGTTCGGGCTGCTGCGGCCTGCCGCTCGGCCTCCGCACGGTGCGCTGCCGCGTTGGCGGCTTCCTGCTGGGCGATCTGCCGCTGCCGCTTCGCCTCCGCTGCCTGAGCCTCGGCCTCCTGACGGTGCCGGCGGGTCTTCTCTGCCTCCGCCCAAGCTTTGGCCTCGGCCGCCTGCGCCTGCTCACGCGCCTTCTTCGCCCGCGCCGCAGCCGTCTTCGCCGCAGCCGCCTGCTTCGCCGCCGCAGCCGCCAATTTCGCCGCCGACTTCGCGTGCTCCTCCGCATGCTGACGCCACTTGATCGCCTGCTGCGCGTGCGCCTCCGCCTGCGCCTGAGCACCCTGCGCGTTGTTCGTCGCGACAGTCGCGTCCACGGCGTGCACCGCGGTCTGCGCGGCGCCGACCGCAGCGGTGGCAGCCTCGCTCATACCCTGGGTGATCTGCGACCACTCGGCGCCGTACTCCAGGCCGATCTCGATCAGATCGTTTGCCGCTGTGGTGGCCACCTGCGCTGAGCTGGCCGCCTCGGTCGCCGCGGTCTGCGCGTACCCGAGCTGCCGCTTCGACTCCGCATTGGCCGCCGCCAACTCGGTGGCCTTCGACGCCGCCGTACCAGTGCCGGCCAGCACCCGGGTAGCGTGCCGGGCAGAGTTCGCCGCCGCCGCCATCGCGTTCGACGCCTGCTGCAGAGCACGCACGCCTTCGCCGTGCGCCGCCAGCAACCGGGTGCGTGCCTCGTTCGCCGCCGCCGACTTCTGCGCCAGCTCGGTCAGTTCCTCGGCCGCCTTGTTCCGGGCCTCGAGGTCCTTGAGGTACTGCTCACGCTCCTCTGCGTCCGCACGAGCAGCAGCCAGATAGCCGGTGGCCAAGAACGCGTTGATCGCTGCGTCGTTGCCTAGGAGGGCGGTCTCGGCAGCCTTCTTGACGTGCGTCTCTGCCGGTGCTGCCGCAGCGATCAACCGGACCCGCTCCCGCAAGGTGGCAGCCCGTTCGGCAGCGTCTCTGGCGACGATCGCGTCCCGGTCGCGGGCGATGTCCGCCCCGTACGCCAGGAACGCCGCTCGATCGTCGTCGGTACCAGCCAGGACCCGGTCGACCTCGGCGTTGAAGTACGGACCCCCGGTACCCTTCATCGCCTTGATCGCCGCCAGATTGTCCGCGGCTTCCTGCTTCTTGCGGGCCGCGACCTGCTTGTCCAGCGCCGGCTTGTCGGTGATCGCGAACTTCTGGATCACCGCCGCGTCACCGGTGGCGAGCGCGGCCAGGGCGGCGTCGCGGATTTCCGGCTCCGGCGTCAAGGCGGCAACGTCGGCGACCGCCTTACGCCACCGCTCCGCCATCACGTCCACACCAGTCGTGCCGTTCCACGACTCGGTGACCAGTGGCGGGATCTCGATTTCCGAGGCCGGCGCCTCCGTCGCTGCCGCGGACGGTGTGGGCGTCGGCTCGGCGGCCCAGGCCGGTGGGGCGTGTAGAGCGGTGCCGAAAACGATAGCTGCGAGCGACGCCGTGAGCACGGCGCGTAGTCGCGTGAGCTTCACTGCAGAGTCCTATCCAGCAGAAATGGGCACGCGTCACCCGTACGCATGCAGAAAGTCGGAGTCGGCGTCAGCCGTTGGGGTCGAGAAGCGCAGCTTCGGCCTTCACGGCCTTGTCGAAGAGCGCAAGCCAAGACGCGGCCTGTTCCGCTGCCGCCTGCTGTTCCTTGAGCCATTCCTCGCGCGTGCCCAGCGAGGTGCCGGCGATGGTCTGCCAGTGCGGGCTGGTCGCCGACGCGGCGGCGATGGAGATCTGCAGCCAGACCTCGGCCTGCTGGAGGGCGACCTGCTCGGCGTTGGCCCAGGCCACCCGGGGGGCGCTGGTCTGTGCGCCGACGAGGGCCCACTCCCGGGCCGCGGCCGCGCGCAGCTGCGCCTTCGCCTCGTCGGCGGCGTTGCGCGCCTTGAGCTCGGCGTCCTCCGCCGCCTTCACGAGCCCGCGGGACGTCACCAGCCAGGCCTTGTCCGCGTCGGCGCACTGCCTACGGAAGGTCTGGGTGTCCAGCTTGGACGCGCTGACCCAGCCGTAGTTCAGGAATTCGGCGACGTCCTTGTCGGTCGTCCCCTCGGCGACGGCCCGTCCGGCCCAGGCCCGGACCTGATCGCCGGGGTCGTTCTCGCTCAGGAAGATCACGTAGTCGCGGTCGGCCTGCTTCACCAGGTCGGCGCGGAGCTTGTCGTCGGCGATGCCCTGCTTGTCGCGAGCCAGATTCTCCTGGTAGCCGGTGTTGACGAAGTAGGCGAGCTCCGCCTCGCTGCCGATCAAGGCACGGCGACCTGCGTTGTTGACCCACGGGTAGTACTGGACCGGGTGGGTATTGACCATCCGCTGCGTGTAGGAGATGTGCCGGGCAAGCGTCGTCGCGGCGCGTTCCATCGCCTTGTCGTAGCCGCCCTCGATCGCCAGGAAGTTGGTGATGGACGCGACGTCGCCGGGCGCGAGGGCCGCACGGGCGGCGCTGCGCACCAGCGCACGCTCATCGTGGACCGAGAGCCAGCGTACGAAGAACCGCTCCGCTTCCTCGAGCTCGGTCAACGGCTCCGCCGCCCACGCGGGACCGGCGTACGGAACGGCCGCCAGCGTCATCGCGGCCGCCGCAAAGAGCACACTTCTGCGCTTCATGGAATCCCCCGTTTTTCGCGCAACACTGATGCGCCGACCTCCCGAGGTCTGCGCAATAGACGCAGATGAAAACATAAATGTCTGCCAAACGCCTCCCCGGAAATCTCAGGAACATGACTTTCTCCGGGCTGATCAGCGGAAACA
Source organism: Actinoplanes sp. NBC_00393 (assembly GCF_036053395.1). NCBI lineage: Bacteria > Bacillati > Actinomycetota > Actinomycetes > Micromonosporales > Micromonosporaceae > Actinoplanes > Actinoplanes sp. NBC_00393. The sequence continues at coordinate 7,190,537 of NZ_CP107942.1, forward strand.
GAAATCTGAGCGATCCGTCATAGCGATGCAGCCTTGTCAATGGCCGAAGCGCCGGGCTAGCTTGCCCGGGCGTCCGTTGGCGGCGCGGGCAGGTCCCGTTGCTCGCGCCCTTCGGCATTGACGTCTCTCCAGCACTTCACACGGGGGAATCACCTTCATGTCACCCATCACCCGACGACTTCTCGCTGCCGGCATCGCCGCGGTGGCCCTGACCGCGGCGGCGCCGTCGACCGCGCTTGCAGCCCCGATCCAGTCCCGGCCCGTCACGGCCTTCGCCCTGGCCGCAGACCTGTACGACCAGAAGCTCGCGGTCGCCATCAAGTTCGGTCTGGGCGAGGACGTCGACCTTCCGGGTCTGCCCGACCGGGACTTCGTCATCGCGATCTGGAACCACGTCAAGGACAAGCCGGAGCACTCCGAGGTCCGGGTCGCCGCGGAGATCGCCTTCAGTTCCGCACCGGAGACCGTCGACCAGGCCTGCGCCGACTTCATCCTCACCGAAGTCTTCGCGGCCTTCGACCGGGACATCGAGCGGGAGCGCCAGGTCGCCGAGGCGAAGCGGCAGAGCGATCTGGCCCGCAGCACCGCGGCCGCGGCGATCAATGTGGTCGCCGACGCCGCCCTGCTCAGCGGCACCGACGCCCAGTTCATCCTGAAGATCTGGGAGCTCGTCAACGACGGCGACGACTGGCCGAAGGTCGAGGCCGCGGCGGTCGCCGCCAGCACCGGCACCGCCGAGCAGCAGGCGGCGTTCATCGCCTCCGGCCTGGCCGAGGCCGCGAAGCAGGACACCGCCGACCGGATCGCCAAGGACGAGGAGAAGACCGAGGCCGAGAAGGCCGCCGCGCTGGCCCGCGCCGCGAAGCAGTTCGCCGCGAACCGGATCGGTCTGCCGGTCACCGAGGAGCTGCTCAACCTGCCGGACCGGGATTTCGTGGTGACGGTCTGGAACTTCGCCCCTGAGGGCAGCGAGGTTCAGCTGGCGGCCATCGCCGCCTCGCGCAGCCTGGTCCCGGCCGACTGGAAGACGTTCATCGACACCGGTATCCACCAGGCCAAGGACCGGGACATCGAGAACGCCATCAAGAAGAAGGAAGCCGACGACCGCAAGGCGGTCCAGGCGATCATCGACCGGGCAGTGAAGGCCGGGCACCTCAGCCTGGCGGCCGCCGGACGGGTCGCGCTGGCCGGTACGTACGAGGCGGTCGTGAAGTTCCTGCAGACCGGTCAGTACGAGGTCGGCCCGGACGCGACGTTCGTGACGCTGACCGGCAAGCGGATCGGCATCACCACGTCGGACGGCGCCGCGTACGTCAAGGAGGGCGCGCTCGACGCGGCCTGGGTCAAGGAGTACCCGCGGGTCAAGCAGCTCGTGATCGCCGGGACCCGGATCGGCATCCTGACCACCGACGGCATCGCGTACGTCAAGGAGGGTGGCCTCAGCGCCGGCTGGGTCAAGGAGTACACCGGCGTCAAGCAGATCGCCCTGGACGGCAACCGGATCGGCGTGCTCACCACCGCCGGTGCGGCCCTGGTCAAGGAGGGTGCGCTCAGCGCCGCCTGGAGCAACCAGCACACCGGAATCCAGCAGATCGCTCTCTCCGGCAACCGGATCGGCGTCCTCACCACCGCCGGCGCCGCTCTGGTCAAGCAGGGTGCGCTGAGCGCGGCCTGGAGCAACCAGTACACCGGCGTCAAGCACCTCTCGCTCTCCGGCGACCGGATCGGCGTCCTCACCACCGCCGGCGCGGCGCTCGTCAAGGACGGTGCGCTGAACGCCAACTGGAGCACCCAGTTCACCGGGGTCAAGCAGCTGGCGCTCTCCGGCGACCGGATCGGCACGCTGACCAACGCCGGTGTGGCCCAGGTGAAGGAGGGCGCGCTCAACGCCAACTGGGTCTTCCAGTACAGCGGCGTCACGCAGTTCGCCATCGACGGCACCCGGATCGCGGTTCTGGACACCAACCGGATCGCCCGGGTCAAGGAAGGCGCTCTGAACGCCCTCTGGACGGTCCAGAAGACCGTTCCCAACCCCGCCTGACAATCAGCCTCCACGTAGGCGCTCATGAATGCCTTTGCATTCATGAGCGCCTACGCCGCTTTCCATATCCGGAGAGAACCATGAGACGTACGCTGACCCGGCGGCTGCTCACCGGCGGAATTGCCGTCGCCGCCCTCGTCCCGACGCTGCCCACCACCGCCCACGCCGTTCCGGTTTCCACGGCCGGGGTCGTGCTGGCGGCTGCTGTTGAGGACCTCTACGAAGAGAAGCTCACCGTCGCCATGAAGTTCGGCCTCGGCGAGAACCCGGACCTGCCGGGCCTTTCCGACCGCGACTTCGTGATGGCCTTCTGGCGGGAGATCAAGGACAACCCGGACCACCTGGAGGTCCGGCTCGCCGCCGAGCAGGCGTTCAGCTCGCTGGACCGGGCCGACGAGCTCTGCGTCCGGTTCATCACCACCGAGGTGCACGCCGCGTACGACCGGGACGTCGCGCGGTTGAAGCGGGAGGCCGACGACAAGCGGGAACGTGAGGTCCTGCGCGCCACCGCGGCCGCCGCGGTCGACATCGTCGCCGACGCCGAGTTGCTCGCGGGCAGCGACACCGATTTCATCCGTCGTATCTGGAACCTCATCAAGGACAACCCCGACTGGCCCAAGGTCAAGGCAGCCGGGTCTGCCGCGCTGGCCGGCACCGCGGAGGAGCAGCGGCTGTTCATCACGTCCGGCCTGGCAGCGCTGGCCCGGGAGGACACCGCCGACCGGATCGCCGCGGACCAGGCGCAAACCGATACGGAGAAGGCCGACGCGCTGGCTCGCGCCGCGAAGCAGTTCGCCGCGAACCGGATCGGGATGCCGGTGACCGCCGAGCTGCTCAACCTGCCCGATCGCGACTTCGTGATCGAGGTGTGGAACTTCAGCGCGGACGGCACCGAGGTCCAGACCGCCGCTATCGCTACGATCCGCAGCCACGATCCGGCGGTGTGGAAGGCGTTCATCCACACCGGCATCCACCAGGCCAAGGAACGGGACATCCAGATCGCCCTGGACAAGCAGGAGGCCGAGGACCGGCGGGTCACCGAGGGGATCCGGTCGGGCGCTCTCGGAACCGGCTTCGACAACCTCGTGACCGCGGCCACCCAGGCGCTCGCCGCCGGCCCCGACGCGCTGCGCCGGTTCGTGACCACCGGCCAGTACGAGGTCGCGATCGACGACGCCAACCGGCCCAGCGGCGGCACGTGGGAGTGGCGCAACGTCAACTCGCAGAAGTGCCTCGGCCCGGTCAACGGCGGCACCGGTGACGGCACCCGCCTGGTCCAGACCGACTGCGGCGCCGACCACCAGCAGTGGATCGCGATGCGCGTCTACAACACGGGTGGCCAGTACCGGCTCGTCAACGCCAAGGACCGCACCAAGTGCGCCGGCATCGTCGGCGCCGCGACCGGGAACGACGCGCCGGTGGAGATCCGGACCTGTGACGGCCGGGCGGACCAGCACTTCTACTACCGCACCGTCGGTGACAACTACGTGTGGGTCAACGAGAACGGCCACAAGGCGATCACGGTGCAGAACGCCAGCCGGGACAACGGCGCCGCGGCGATCACCTACGACGTGAACGACAAGACCAACCAGCAGTGGTACCCGACCAGCACCAAGCTCACCGCCGGGCAGTTCCTCAGCCCGACCCTGGGCCTGCACTCGCGCAACAACCACCAGCTGTGGCTGCAGCGCGACGGTAACGCCGTCGTCTACAAGAGCGGCAAGGCGGTCTGGGCGACCAACACCACCACCGGTGTGAAGCTGGTGAACCAGCGGGACGGCAACCTGGTCCTCTACACCGCCGCCGGCAAGGCGGTGTGGGCGTCCAACACCAGCGGCAACGGACCCTCGACGCTGTGGATGCAGGAGGACGGCAACCTGGTGCTCTACCGCAACCGCGACAGCAAGCCGATCTGGGACACCAGGACCGCGAGCTGACCGAAGAAGAGGGGCTCCCCGCGCGGGCGGGGAGCCCCTCTTTTGTTTCCGCGTGTCGAGGCACCGGATTCACGGCGGGCAGCGGCCGTGATGGCACCATGCGCCGGTGAGTTTCGACCTCGTCGTCTGGGCCATGGACCCGACCGCCGCGCCGGACACGGTACGCGCCGCCAACGAGCGGTGCGCCCGCGGCGACCACCCGCAGCGCCCGGCCGACCCGCGCGTCGTCGCCTTCTACGACGCCCTGACCAGCAGCTACCCGGACCGCGGGCCGCGTGCCACGGCGCCGGGCACACCGTGGGCGACCGCACCGCTGCACGCGGCCGCCGACCACATCCAGATGAGGCTGGACGAGAACTGCCCGGACGTGGTCCTGGAGACCATCGAACGCCTGGCCGGCGAACTCAACCTGGACCTGCTGGACCTACAGGACGGCACGGTCTACCGGCCGCCGCTGCAGACCAGGTAGACCGTGCCGGGAACCCTTACTCGCTCAGCCTCCGACGGAAATCGTCGGCCTCTCTGAGGTTGTGCTCCACCATCGCTCGGAAGAACGCCGGGAAGCTGTCGTACCGCTCGACCTCGGCGCCCGCCATCCAGACGATCGACCACTGCTGGTCGCCCTTGCCGCGGAGCAGGACGAACATGTCGATGGTGGTCTCCGAGGCACCGATCGGGAAGCCGACGGACTCGGCCAGATCGGTTCCCTCGGCCTCGGCTTTCGCGTCCTCGAGCAGGTCCAGCGCTTCGGCGTAGGCCGGGCCCGTCAGATCGGCGGTGCCGAACAGGTCGGTGTTCTGCAGGAGTGCGGGCCACCCGTCGGCATGCCGCAGGAACGCGGCGTACTCACTGTCGAAGGTGAACCCGACCGCGGTCTCCGCCTGCCGGACGGCTTTCTCGGTCGCCGGTGGATTCGGCGCCTCGTACCTCCACAACTCCTCCTGGTCGGCCTCCCTCAGCACCTGCTTCGCCGACACCATGCGATCGATCTCGCCGGCCCAGTCGAGTGTCATCGTCACCGCCTCCTACTGCTAGGGCGTACCGCCGCCGCTGGGGTAGATCAGGACGAACTTAGTCGGCTTGTACCCGACCGGGTAGTTGCGCCATCCCTGGATGGAAAGGCTGCTGTTCACCTTCTTTGCCATGTCGATCCATTTGTACGGGATACCGTGACCGAGCCACATGGCGTCCGGCGCGTGACCCGCGACTCCCTTGTACGGCGTACCCGCCTTCTCGGCCCGTCGGCGTTCCCGGGCCGCGGCGTTGTCGGCCTCCCGGCGGATGTCGCCAGCGGTGGAGACACGTCCCGTCTTGGAGAGCAGCTTCTTGGCGATCGCCTCGTTCGAGGCCTCCACGTAAGCCTCGTACTCCTTGATGTGGGTGGCAGTTGCCGTATCCGGAATCTTGATCTTTACCTCGCCGCATCCCGGAACCAGCGGTGCACTAGCTGCGTTCTGGACCGCGGAGAGCTGGACATGGGTTCCGGCGCCGGTGCGCAGCCAGTGCTGTCCGGACGGAGTGGCCGAGCCCGACTGCTCGAAGGTCGGGACGGACAGGAAGGAAGTCTTCGGGGTGGAGTCGGCAACCGTGGTGCGACCGGTGTCCACATCCGTCTGAAGCTTCGCGCCGTCACCCGCTCGATAGACCGTGTCCACGACGCCGCCGGATTTCAGCGTGGCCGGGTCGGCGCTCGCGGTGTAGACGGGCGGAAGGAGCTTGCATTCCTCGTCGTCGCGGTCCTTCTTCTTCTTTCGGGCCTTCTTGAGGAGCTCGTCCTGCTTCTTGCCGGCGTTGCGGATCTTCTCGGCGAACTTCTTGTACTTCTTGTAGATGTCCCAGAGGTTCCCGAGCTTCTTCAGCTTGCCGAACGGGACGAGTTCGAGAACCGCCCAGAAGCACGCACTCCAGCTGGGAGTCTTGATGCAGGTGAGGATCTCGCCGAGGATCAGGTCGCCGAGGATCTCCAGCCCGTTCTCCTTGACGAAGTCCAGGAAGCCCTGACCGGCCAGTTCCTTCGCGGCTTCGTACTCCGCCCGCTCCTCCGGGGTGAGCTCGCGGAGGAGTTCCTCCTCCTGTTCGGGAGTCAGACCGGCGCCGTTCTCGAGCGCCTCCTCGAGCCGTTGGCGTTCGGCTTCCTCGGCTCGCTCGTAGGCCTTCTGGGTCTCGACAGCGTGTTCGAGGGCCTTCGCGGCAGCCGTAGCGGCACTGTCGGCATGCTGTTGCGCGGAGTCCGACGAGGCCTTGGCGTCGGCCGCGTCGGCCTCGGCCTCTTCCGCCGCCTTCTTCGCGGCTGCGGCGTCATTCTCGGCAGCCGTCGCCGCCGCGTTGGCGGCATCCGCGTCGCGCTGCGCCTGCTCGGCGCTGCGGCCGGCGGCCGCGGCATCGGCCGCTGCCTCGTTCGCTGACTGACGCGCCGACCGCGCGTCGGCCCGAGCCTGGGCGTCCGCACGCCCGGCACTGGCCGCCGCCTCACGAGCGGCCGCACCGTCCGCTGCCGCCTGCGCGGCGTATTTCTTGGCCTCGGCAGCCGACTGCGCCGCTTCGGCAGACGACTTCGCCGCCGCCGCAGCCGCCACATAGGCCGGCTTGACCTGGGCATTCGCCAGATCCGCGGCCTGCTGTGCCTTGGTCGCCGCGACCAGGGCCTCGTCGGCACGAGCCTGCGCCTCGGCCGCCTGCTCCTCGCCGATCGTCTTGGCCAGTTCCGCCACCGTCTTGACGAAGTCGGCGTCGATGTCGGCGCCGGTGAACGGCGACACCATCCCGATCGCCGTGTTCGCCGGATCAGCGATACCCGCCGCCGAGGTCGCGGCCGCCGCCGCGGCACGGATCGCGGTCTCGGCCTGCACCGCCGCGGCAACCGCCTCGGACGTCGCCGCCTCGGCCTCACTCTTCGTCCGGTCAGCCGCCCACAGCGCCCGCACTGCCTGATCGGCGGCCTGGATGGCCAGGTTCATCGCCGCGGTGGCCGCGTTCGCCGCTTTGATCTGCTGCGCGGTCGCTTCCGCGGCCTTGGCATCCGCCTTGACCCGCGCGGCGTGGGTGGCTTTGGCTGAGTACTCGGCTTGGTCCGCGGCCGCATCCGCGGCGTCGGCCGCAGCGGAAGCCTTCCGCCACGCAGCCCATGCCCGGTTGGCAGCCTGCTTCGCGGCCGTCGCGGAGGCCCGGGCGTTTGCCGCCGCGCCGGTCGCGGTGTTCGCGAACGAGCGTGCCGACTTGGCCGCGGCGTCAGCCGTCTCGTATTCGCGCTTCGCCTCGTCCGCGGCGGCCTGCGCCTCCGCCTTGGCGGCGTCGCTGTCGGCCGACGCGACCCACGCGTTGGTGGCCTGCACCTTGGCCTGGGCCGCCTGCCGGTCCCGTTCGGCGACCAGTGCCGCGTCCCGGGCCTGCGCCGCCTCCTGCTCCTTCGCCCACGCCTTCCGGTCGGCCTCGGCCGCCTTCGCATCGGCTTCCTCGGAGCTCTTGCTGGCGCTGTCCGCGATGGCAGCCTGCGCCTCAGCGTTCTTGCGTGCACTACGGGCGTCCGCCGCCTGCCGATCGGCTTCGGCACGGTGGTCGGCAGCGTTGGCCGCCTCCTGCTCAGCGATCTGCCGCTGGCGCTTGGCTTCGGCCGCCTTGGCCTCGGCTTCCTGGCGATGCTGGCGGGTCTTCTCCGCCTCCTCCCACGCCTTCTTCTCCGCAGCCTGCGCCTGCTCCCGGGCCTTCTTCGCCCGCGCCGCAGCGGTCCTCGCCGCTGCCGCCTGCTTCGCTGCCGCAGCCGCCAGCTTGGCCGCCGCCTTGGCGTGCTCCTCCGCGTGCTGACGCCACTTGATCGCCTGCTGCGCGTGCGCCTCAGCCTTCGCCTGGGCATCCTCCGCGTTGTTCGTCGCGACGGTCGCGTCGACCGCGTGCACGGCGGTCTGCGCGGCGCCGACCGCGGCGGTGGCGGCTTCGCTCATGCCCTGGGTGATCTGCGACCACTCCGCGCCGTACTCCAGGCCGATCTCGATCAGATCATTCGCCGCAGTAGTGGCCACCTGCGCCGATCGGGCGGCCTCGGTCGCCGCGGTCTGCGCGTACCCGAGCTGCCGCTTCGACTCCGCATTGGCCGCCGCCAACTCGGTGGCCTTCGACGCCGACGTACCGGATCCATCCAGTACTCGCGTCGCGTGCCGGGCAGAGTTCGCCGCCGCCGCCATCGCGTTCGACGCCTGCTGCAACGCCCGCACGCCTTCGCCGTGCGCGGCCAGCAACCGGGTCCGTGCCTCGTTCGCCGCCGCCGACTTCCGCGCCAGCTCGGTCAGTTCCTCGGCCGCCTTGTTCCGCGCCTCGAGGTCCTTCAGATACTGCTCACGCTCCGCCGCATCGGCCCGAGCCGCTGCCAGATAACCGGTGGTCAGGAACGTGTTGATGGCGTCGTCATTGCCCGCGAGCGCGGCTTCGGCAGCCCGCTTCAGGTTCGTCTCCGCGGGCGCCGCCGCGGCGATCAGCCGGACCCGCTCGCGCAACGTGCGTGCCCGCTCGGCCTTGTCCGCCTCGACCTTCGCGTCCCGGTCCCGGGCGATGTCGGCGCCGTAGGCGAGGAAGTTGGCCCGGTCCAGATCGGTGCCGGCGAGAACCCGGTCGACTTCGGCGTTGAAGTACGGGCCGCCAGTGCCCTTCATCGCCTTGATCGCCGCCAGGTTGTCCGCGGCTTCCTTCGCCTTACGAGCCGCAACCTGCTTGTCCAACGCCGGCTTGTCGGTGATCGCGAACTTCTGGATGACCGCCGGGTCACCGGTCGCGAGGGCCGCCAACGCGGCATCGCGGATCTCCGGCTCCGGCGTCAGGGCGGCCACGTCGGACACGGCCTTGCGCCACCGCTCCGCCATCACGTCCACACCGGCCGTGCCGTTCCACGACTCGGTGACCAGCGGCGGAATGTTGAGATCCGGTGACGGCTCCTCCGACGCCACGACGGACGGCGTCGGAGTCGGCTCCGCCGCCAATGCCGGTGGAGCGTGCAGAAGCGTGCCGGCCACCAGACCGGCCAGGGACAGCGTGATCGCGTTGCGTATTCGCTTCGTGATGCTCACAACACATCCGTTCGCGGTTAAATCCGCATAGCGGGTGAAAAAGGGCAGGCTGAGGTCATGCCTCAGCGGCGAAACCGTTTTGGCGTGAAAGGTCAGGCGGGTAAATGCGCCCAGGAGCGCCCGGCCTTGACGGCCTGCTCGTTCAGGCCGTTTCCCGATAGCAGCGGTCGCGCTCCCTGGCCGTCGCGTAGGCGGTACGCACGAACGCTTCGCGCTTCACGTCCGGTGTTCGGGACGCCTGTGGCACGACCGCGAAGACTTCCGGCGAATAGGCCGGTACGCACATCGCGACGAGGTGGGACACGAAATCCTGGTAGCTCGGCCGACTACCCGAGGAACGTGACTCCGCGTATTCCCACCCGGTTTCGAAGAACCGCCGCACACCCATGGTGACGTCTTCGCTGAGCAGCGTGCTCCACACTGCCGACCGGATCATGGCGCGTTCGTCGTACTGCGCCGGCCAGCGGACGAATTCGCACTCTGCGTCATTGACGGCCATGGTGGACACGGCCGCGATATTCGCCGCAGCCGCGCCGGCGAGGCCGGCCCCACCATCCAATGTCAGCGCCTCTGTGGCTATTGCCGCAGCTAGGACGCGTGCTTGCATGTCAGCTCCCCCGTGGAACATCGCAAACGATCGAAGCCGCACGTGGGACGCAGGTTCATCCGACACGGGGCCGCAACGCGAACCGCGCGAATCACCGGGATCGATGAGTTCACGCCGCGGGCATTGAATCACATGATCGACACATTGGACAGCACGCTCCCCAGCGGAGTCGAACACCTCGCGACGGAACGCAATCCCGGTCTTGCAAATTCATCGATGAAGTCGATAGCATCCGGCAACTGCGACGCTTCCGGCACACGGGGACGCCGGTCGTGCGCATCGAATCACGGGGATTCACATGCACCTTTCATCGGCGCGTACTTCCACAGTGGCCGGTCTGACGAACGACGTCCCCGGAGACCACACGCCGATCAGGCTGACGAATTACCACTGACCTCGGGCACCGTTTCACGGCTGCCCGCAATGGCTGCTGCCCGGATCGCTCGCCTCCCATGAATTCAGAAAGGCCGACGTGAATATCATCACGCGTGCGAGGCTGACCGGTCTCGCCGGTGCGGACGCCGACCACCTCGCCACCGGCGTCGTGACCGCCCGCGACTGATGCCCACGTCTCAGGCGGTGCGCAGGTCGACTGCGGCCGCCTGAGAGGAGCCGATCTCGCGGGACACCCGGGCAAGCACCTCGGGGTCGGCGGCCGAGTCGATGGTCAGCGCCATCAGGGCCTCGCCGCCGGCGGCCCGGCGGGCCACCTGCATCGCGGCGATGTTCACGCCGGCGCGGCCGAGGGTGGTGCCGATCGCGCCGACCACGCCGGGCCGGTCCCGGTAGCGGAAGAAGAGCAGCACGTTCTCCGGGGGCAGGTCCAGCTCGAAGCCGTCGACCTCGACCAGCTTCGCCGTCTCCCGGGTGCCGGCAGTCACGATGGTGCCGGCCACCGCGACGGTACGCCCATCCGGCAGCGCCCCACGCACAGTGATCAGGTTGACGTGCTCCCCGGCGTCCTCGTACGTCGCCAGGTCCACCTCGACTCCACGGTCGGCGGCCAGGTGCGGGGCGTTCACGTACGTCACCTGCTCCTCGACCACCGGCGCGAACAGGCCTTTCATGGTGGCCAGTTCGAGCACCGTGACGTCGTGGGCGACGACCTCACCGCGGACCTCCACGGTGATCCGGGCCGCGACCCCGCCGGCGACCGCGGTGAAGACCCGGCCGAGCCGTTCGGCGAGCGGCAGCAGCGGGCGGACGTCCTCGTCGACCGCCCCGCCGGCCCGGACGTTCACCGCGTCCGGCACGAACTCGCCGCGCAGAGCCAGCTGCACGCTGCGGGTCACCGCCATCCCGGCCTTGTCCTGCGCCTCGGCCGTCGACGCGCCCAGGTGCGGGGTGACCACCACGTTGTCGAAGCCGAACAGCGGCGACGAGGTGATCGGTTCGGCCTCGAAGACGTCCAGGCCGGCGCCGGCCACCCGGCCCTCGGCCAGCGCCTCGGCGAGCGCCGCCTCGTCGACCAGCCCGCCGCGGGCCGCGTTCACGATCCGGACCGTCGGTTTGACCAGCGCCAGTTCCCGCGCTCCGATCAGGCCGAGCGTCTCCGGCGTACGCGGCAGGTGCACCGAAATGAAATCGCTCTCCTTGAGCAGGTCGTCGAGGCTCATCAGCTGGACGCCCAACTGTCCCGCCCGGGCCGGCTGCACATACGGGTCGTACGCGATGAGGCGTACCCCGAAGGCGGCCATGCGTTGTGCGAACAGGACGCCGATGCGGCCCAGCCCGACCACCCCGACGGTCTTGCCCTGAACCTCGACCCCGGTGAACGCGGAGCGCCGCCAGGCGCCCGCCTTGAGCGTCGCGCTGGCTGTCGCGGTATGCCGCGCGACCGCGAGCAGGAGGGCGACCGCCTGCTCAGCGGCCGAGACGATGTTGCTGGTGGGCGCGTTCACCACCAGGACGCCGCGGGCGGTCGCGGCGGGCAGGTCGACGTTGTCCAGGCCCACCCCGGCCCGGGCCACCACGCGCAGCCGGGGCGCGGAGGCCAGCGCCTCGGCGTCGATCCGGGTGGCGCTGCGGACGATGACCGCATCCGCCTCGGCGAGCGCGGCGAGCAGTGCCGGCCGGTCGGTGCCGTCCACTTGCCGGACCTCGTGGTCCTCGGCGAGCAGGTCGAGCGCGGCCGGAGCGAGTTCCTCGGTGACCAGGACGACAGCAGTCATGACTTCCATCCGCCTTTCGTCGCCATTGACGATGCCGAATGGTACGAACGGAGGCCAGTTGAGGTTCAGTTCATTCATGAAAACGCCCGGCCGGGTAAACCCGGCCGGGCGTCATCAGTAGCGCAGCGAGAAGATCAGGCGGTCTCGGTGATGGGCCGGTCCACCCAGCTCATCATGCCGCGCAGCTTCGCACCGGTGATCTCGATCGGGTGCTGGGCGCCCTGCTCGCGGTACTTCTTGAGCTCCGGGCCGCCGGCCTCGTCGTCCTCGATCAGGTGGCGGGTGAACGCGCCGGACTGGATGTCGGCGAGGATCCGCTTCATCTCCTCCTTGGTCTCCGCGTTGATCACCCGCGGGCCGGAGACGTAGTCACCGAACTCGGCGGTGTCCGAGACGCTGTACCGCATCCGGGAGATGCCGCCCTCGTACATCAGGTCGACGATCAGCTTGAGCTCGTGCAGACACTCGAAGTACGCGATCTCCGGGGCGTAGCCGGCCTCGGTGAGCACCTCGAAACCGGTCTGCACCAGCGCCGCGGTGCCGCCGCAGAGGACCGCCTGCTCACCGAAGAGGTCGGTCTCGGTCTCTTCCTTGAAGGTCGTCTTGATGACGCCGGCGCGGGAGCCACCGATCGCCTTCGCGTACGACAGGGCGAGCGCGAGGCCCTCGCCGGTCGGGTCCTGCTCCACGGCGACCAGCGCGGGGACGCCCTTGCCGTCCACGTACTGGCGGCGGACCAGGTGGCCCGGGCCCTTCGGGGCGACCATCGCGACGGTCACGTCCGCCGGCGGCTTGATCAGCTCGAAGCGGATGTTGAGGCCGTGGCCGAAGAAGAGCGCCTTGCCCGCGGTCAGGTTCGGGGCGATGGACTCGGCGTAGATCTTGCGCTGGGCGGTGTCCGGCGCCAGCACCATGATCACGTCGGCCCAGGCGGAGGCCTCGGCCGGGGTCTTCACCGTCAGGCCCTGCTCCTCGGCCTTGGGACGGCTCTTCGAGCCCTCCTGCAGACCGACCACCACGTCGACGCCCGAGTCACGCAGCGAGAGCGAGTGCGCGTGGCCCTGGCTGCCGTAGCCGATCACGGCGACCTTCTTGCCCTGGATGATCGACAGGTCGGCGTCGTCGTCGTAGAAAACTTCCGCGGTCATGGATTCCTTCTTCTCTCGTGTTCGTAACAACTAGGCGGCGCGAAGGGCCGGGCCGGTGGTGATGGAACGGGAGCCGCGGCCGATCGCCACGAGACCCGACTGCACCATCTCCTTGATGCCGTACGGCTCGAGGTCGCGCAGCAACGCATCCAGTTTGTCGGGGTTACCGGTGGCCTCGATCGTCAGGGTGTCCGGAGCGACGTCGATCACCCGGGCCCGGAACAGCTCGACGGTCTCGAGCACCTGGCTGCGCTGTGCCCGGTCGGCACGCACCTTGACCAGCAGGAGCTCACGCTGGACCGACTGAGCCGGGTCCAGCTCCACGATCTTCAGGACGTTCACCAGCTTGTTGAGCTGCTTGGTGACCTGCTCCAGCGGAGACGTGTCCGCGTTGACCACGATCGTGATGCGGGAGACTTCCGGGTTCTCCGTCTCGCCCACCGCCAGGGAGTCGATGTTGAAGCTGCGCCGGGAGAACAGGCCACTCACGCGGGCCAGCACACCCGGCTTGTTCTCGACCAGCACGCTCAGCGTGTGCTTGTTCGTCATCAGAGGTCGTCCTCATCGAACGTGGGACGCACGTCCCGGGCGAACATGATCTCGTCGTTGCTGGTGCCGGCCGCGACCATCGGCCAGACCATGGCGTCCTTGCCGACCGTGAAGTCGATGACCACCGGAGCGTCGTTGATCTCCATGGCCTGCTTGATGACCTTGTCGACGTCGTCCTTCGACTCGCAGCGCAGGCCGATGCAGCCGAGCGCCTCGGCCAGTTTCACGAAGTCCGGGATACGGTGCTTGTGGGTGCCCAGCTCGGTGTTCGAGTACCGGCCGTCGTAGAACAGTGTCTGCCACTGCCGGACCATGCCCAGGTTGCCGTTGTTGATCACGGCGACCTTGATCGGGATGCCCTCCAGCGCGCAGGTGGCCAGCTCCTGGTTGGTCATCTGGAAGCAGCCGTCGCCGTCGATCGCCCAGACCTGGGTGTCCGGCTGCGCGACCTTGGCGCCCATCGCGGCCGGGACGGCGTAGCCCATGGTGCCGGCGCCGCCCGAGTTGAGCCAGGTGCCCGGCTTCTCGTACTTGATGAACTGCGACGCCCACATCTGGTGCTGCCCGACACCGGCGCAGTAGATCGCGTCCGGCCCGACCAGCTCGCCGATCCGCTCGATCACGTACTGCGGGGCCAGGGTGCCGTCGGTCGGCTCCTCGTAGCCCAGCGGGTAGCGCTCGCGAAGTTCGTTGAGCGTCTTCCACCAGGCCTCGTACTGGCCGGCGCCCTCGGCGGTCGCGGAGACCGCGGCGATCAGCTCGTCGATCACGTGCCGGGCGTCGCCGACGATCGGGACGTCCGCGTGCCGGTTCTTGCCGATCTCGGCCGGGTCGATGTCGGCGTGCACGACCTTGGCGTCCGGGGCGAACGAGTCCAGCTTGCCGGTGACCCGGTCGTCGAAGCGGGCGCCGAGCGTGACCAGCAGGTCGGACTTCTGCATCGCGTAGACCGCGGGAACCGTGCCGTGCATGCCGGGCATGCCCAGGTGCTGCGGGTGCGAGTCGGGGAACGCGCCGATGCCCATCAGCGTGGTGATCACCGGAATGCCGGTCAGCTCGGCGAGCTTGCGCAGCCCGTCGGTGGCACCGGCTTTCAGGACGCCGCCTCCGACGTACAGAACCGGGCGCTTGGCCTGGGCGATCAACCGCGCGGCCTCACGGATCTGCTTGCCATGGGGATGCAGAGTCGGGCGATAGCCCGGAAGGTCCAGCGTGGGCGGCCAGGCGAAGGTGGTCTGCGCCTGGAGCACGTCCTTCGGGATGTCGACCAGGACCGGGCCGGGCCGGCCGGTGGCCGCCAGGTGGAACGCCTCGGCCAGCACCCGCGGCAGCTCCTCCGGGCTCTGGACCAGGAAGTTGTGCTTGGTGATCGGCAGGGTGATGCCCTGGATGTCCGCCTCCTGGAAGGCGTCCGTCCCGATGTACGGCCGGCCGACCTGCCCGGTGATCGCGACGATCGGAACCGAATCCATGTACGCGTCCGCGATCGGCGTGACCAGGTTGGTCGCGCCCGGACCGCTGGTCGCGATGCAGACGCCGACCTTGCCGGTGGCCTGCGCATAGCCGGTGGCGGCGTGCCCGGCGCCCTGCTCGTGCCGGACCAGGATGTGCCGCACCTTCGAGTCGAAGAGCGGGTCGTACGCCGGGAGGATGGCGCCGCCCGGAATGCCGAACGCGACCTCGACCCCGAGCGCCTCGAGCGACCGGACGAGCGCGCCGGCACCGGTGGTGGCTACCGGGGCCACGACTGCGGGGGCGGTGTTCACGGCCGCCGCGACGGTGGCCGGAGTGACTCGTTGGGCGAGAGATTCGGGAGTGGGTCTCGTCATGGCAGTTCAGACCTTTTCGGGTTGGTCGGTCCAGTCAATTTGAGCAACAAAAAAGGCCCTCGTGCAGAAGCACGGGACCTAGCGCACCCTCCTCAAGCGGAGAGTGCGCTCAGATAAGTACTCGGGACTGGAAGCACATGCGGCTAACCTTGCCCCATCTCACGGCCTGAGTCAACTGATCCCACATTTTGATCAGCGAAATCAGGGTCGCTCGGCAGCAGCGCTCTGACCTGCCGCATTCCCGGGCCGAGGCGGACCACCTGGCTGCGCGCCGGGGCATCGATCGCCGGGGCGTTGCGCGGCGCCGGCGGCTGCGGTCGCGGTCCCGCCGGGCGCAGGGTGCGCAGTCGCGTCTCGAAGTGCTCGGCCGGCACACCCCAGCCGAAGAGCGAACCCTGCCCGAGCCGGCAGCCCGCCTCCTCGACCACCTCGCGCTGGGCCGGCGTGCCGATGCCCTCGGCGAGCACCTCCAGGCCGAGCCGGTGCCCGAGCCGGACCACCACGTCGACCAGCGGGGCGGCCGTCCCGGTCCGCGACTCGGGCTCGGCCACCAGCGCATGGTCGATCTTCAGGATGTCCACCGGCAGGGTCCGCAGCTGGGTCAGCGACGAATAGCCCGCGCCGAAGTCGTCGAGCGCGATCCGTACGCCGGTCTCGCGCAGCTCGGCGAGCCGGCCGACCAGCTCCTCCATGTCGGTGGCGACGGCGTGCTCGGTCACCTCCAGCACCAGCCGCTGCGGCGGCACGCCGTACTCGGCCAGCACGTCGGCGACCTGGCCGGCGTAGTCGGCGGCGTGCAGCTCCTTGGGCGACAGGTTCACCGAGACCCAGACGTCGTGCCCCTTGCCCAGCCAGTCGGCGAGCTGCTTGCAGGCCTGCTCGAGGACCCAGGCGCCGATCCGGTTGATCAGCCCGGACTCCTCGGCGACCGGGATGAACTCGTCCGGGCGTACCGGTCCCAGGTCCGGATGGGTCCACCGCAGCAGCGCCTCGGCGCCCACCGGGCGCATCGACGGCAGCGCCACCACCGGCTGGAACACCAGCCGCAGCTGCTCGCGATCGATCGCGTGGCGCAGCTCGCCCTGCAACGTTCCGCGGCGGCGCAGCAGCTCGTCGTAGCCGGCCTGGTAGCGCTCCACCCGGTTCTTGCCGCGCTGCTTGGCGTAGCGCAGCGCCAGGTCGGCGTCGTGCAGCAGCTCACCGGTGTCGGCCACCCCGACGCTGGCGGAGAGGAAGATCGGGCCGCCGTCGACCTCGTACGGCTCGCCGAGCACGGCCAGCAGACGGTGTGCGGCCAGCACCGCCTCCTCGGCGTCGCCGTGCATCAGCACCGCGAACTCGTCGCCGCCCAGCCGGGCCGCGACGTCGCCCTCCAGCAGGTTGTGCTTGAGCCGGGAGCCGACCTCGACCAGCACGGCGTCGCCGATGTCGTGCCCGCGCATGTCGTTGACGATCTTGAAGCCGTCCATGTCGATGCCGAGCAGGGCGGCGTTCTCCGGCGACTCGCGCAGGGCCCGCTGCAGGCCCCGGCGGTTGGCCAGGCCGGTCAGCGGATCGGTGTGCGCCAGCTCGCGGAAATGGGCCTCCCGCAGGCGCAGCTGCACCGTGTAGCGCCGGACGTCGCCGAGCGCCAGGTACTGCCGGGCCACCAGGGCCAGGCCGACGACCGCGGCGCCGAAATAGCCGAGCACGTCCATCGTGCCGCCGCGGATCAGGTGGTAGCCGAGCGCGCCGAGCATGGCGATCATCACGACCACCGCGTACGCCCCGCCGCGCTCCAGGACGTCACCGTTCAGCTCGACCGGGCGGTCGGCGGCCCGCACCGCGAACGCGATGTGCACCAGCCCGGCGGTGAGCAGCAGCACGCTGAACAGGGCGAACCCGTCGCGTTCCCGGCAGATGCCGCCGGCGAGCGCGGTCGCCGCGATCGCGACCAGGCTCACCCCGGCCGCCACCCGGACGGTGTGCCGACGTGGCCGGTGCGCATGCAACCCCATCACCGCGGTCAGCCCGAGGGCCAGCACCGCGAAGACCGCGGGCAGCAGCACGGCGAGACACGGGTACGGCGTGAGGTCGCCGAGGATCCGCGTGGGCCGGGAGATCAGCACCCAGCCGACGAACCAGATCGCCGCCGCGATCACCAGGCCGTCCAGCACGTGACGGACCGCGGCGGCCGGGCCGCGGGTCGCGCCGGGCAGCGCCACCGTGCCGGCCAACAGGGTGAGTGTGCCGCAGCTCATGGCGATCGCGACCGCGGTGGCCAGCGTCCGCGTGTGGCCGGGATCATGGTGGTGCACCAGCAGGGCGCTGGCCAGCCCGGCCAGCGCGGCGGCCGTGGCCAGCGCGCCACCGGCCGCGAGCAGGAGATGTGCCCGCCGGGCCGCGCCGGTGTGCCGGCGACCGGACTGCCCGAGATAGGCCACCGCGGGGACGGCAGCCAGCAGGCACGCGAGTGCCGCCAGCTCCAATCCGGACGGTGAATGCACGGACACACTGTGCCGGATCTCCGTCGATTTCAACAGACCCCGGCGTCCCGAGCTGTGGACGTCCTAGGCGATTCGCCGGCCGGCCGGTGGCAGTATGGGGGGATGCCTGAGCTGCGCTCCCGGACCTCGACCCACGGTCGCACGATGGCCGGCGCGCGCGCCCTGTGGCGCGCCACCGGCATGACCGACGACGATTTCGGCAAGCCGATCGTCGCGATCGCCAACAGTTACACCCAGTTCGTACCGGGGCATGTCCATCTCAAGGACCTCGGCGGTCTGGTCGCCGAGTCGATCGCCGCGGCCGGCGGCGTCGGGCGTGAGTTCAACACCATCGCGGTCGACGACGGCATCGCCATGGGCCACGGCGGCATGCTCTACTCCCTGCCCAGTCGCGAGCTGATCGCCGACGCGGTGGAGTACATGGTGAATGCGCACTGCGCCGACGCCCTGGTCTGCATCTCGAACTGCGACAAGATCACCCCCGGCATGCTGATCGCCGCGCTGCGGCTCAACATCCCGACGGTCTTCGTCTCCGGCGGCCCGAT
Organism: Actinoplanes sp. NBC_00393; assembly: GCF_036053395.1. Lineage (NCBI taxonomy): Bacteria > Bacillati > Actinomycetota > Actinomycetes > Micromonosporales > Micromonosporaceae > Actinoplanes > Actinoplanes sp. NBC_00393. The sequence continues at coordinate 7,208,904 of NZ_CP107942.1, forward strand.
GGAGGCCGGCAAGACGGTCGCCATCGAGGGCATCGTGCACGAGAAGCTCGACCTGGTCGACGCGATGAGCGCCGCGGCCAACGACAACGTCACCGACGCCCAGCTCGACACCATCGAGCGCTCGGCCTGCCCGACCTGCGGCTCGTGCTCCGGCATGTTCACCGCCAACTCGATGAACTGCCTGACCGAGGCGATCGGCCTGTCGCTGCCCGGCAACGGCTCGACCCTGGCCACGCACGCCTCCCGCAAGGCGCTGTTCACCGAGGCCGGCCGGCTGATCGTGGAGATCGCCAAGGACTACTACGAGAAGAACGACGAGTCGGTCCTGCCGCGCTCGATCGCCAGCCGCAGCGCCTTCGAGAACGCGGTGGCGCTGGACGTGGCGATGGGCGGCTCGACCAACACCGTCCTGCACCTGCTGGCGGCGGCCCGCGAGGCCGAAATCGACTTCAGCGTGTCGGACATCGACGCCATCTCCCGCCGGGTGCCCTGCCTGTCGAAGGTGGCGCCGAACAGCCCGAAGTACCACATGGAGGACGTGCACCGGGCCGGCGGCATCCCCGCGCTGCTCGGCGAGCTGCACCGCGGTGGGGCGTTGCAGACCGACGTGCGGTCCGTGCACTCGACGTCGCTGTCCGCCTGGCTCGACAAATGGGACATCCGCGGCTCCGACCCCTCGCCCGAGGCGTTGGAGCTGTTCCACGCCGCGCCCGGCGGCGTGCGTACCACCGAGCCGTTCTCGACGCAGAACCGCTGGGCCACGCTCGACACCGACGCTGTCGAAGGCTGCATCCGGTCGGTCGAGCACGCGTACACGGTCGACGGCGGCCTGGCCATCCTCTTCGGCAACCTCGCCCCCGACGGCTGTGTCGTGAAGACCGCCGGCGTCGACGAGTCGATCTGGAAGTTCACCGGCCCGGCCCGGGTCTACGAGTCCCAGGACGACGCAGTCGCCGGCATCCTCGGTAAGGAGGTCGTCGAGGGCGACGTCGTGGTCATCCGCTACGAGGGCCCGCGCGGTGGCCCGGGCATGCAGGAGATGCTCTACCCGACGTCCTTCCTGAAGGGCCGCGGTCTGGGCAAGGCCTGCGCGCTGATCACCGACGGCCGCTTCTCCGGCGGCACGTCCGGCCTCTCGATCGGCCACGTCTCCCCGGAGGCGGCGGGCGGCGGCCTGATCGCCCTGGTCGAGACCGGCGACGAGATCACGATCGACATCCCGGGCCGCAGCATCACCCTCAACGTCCACGACGACGTGCTGGCCCAGCGCCGGCACGAGGAGGAGCGGCGGGCCAAGCCGTACACGCCGGTCGCGCGCCAGCGCCCGGTCTCGGCGGCGCTGCGCGCTTACGCCTCGATGGCCACCAGCGCCAGCGACGGCGCCTACCGCCGAGTTCCCGAATAGATTTCGTACGCCTACGGGGCCGGGCGCGGAATCCTCGCCCGGCCCCGCCTACGGCGGCTGGCGCCGGCACGGCCCACACCTCCCACGGCGTAGCCCACTGCCACCCGCCACGACTCGGCTCGCCAACCCGCCCCAATTTCCCAGATCTCCGGAAGCGGCCCACCCAGCGCCCGCCGCCTCTCCGCTTTGTCACGCGGCCCGCCCCACGCCGCCGCCCCTTCGCCTCGCGCGGCCCAGCCTCTCCGCTCTCCCACGCGGCGCGCCTAGGCCGTGTCGCCAAAGGGGTCATAGCCACTGCAGCAGTGCGGCGATGGTAACGGTGGCTTGGAATGAGTGGCTGCTCTTGTCGTAGCGGGTGGCCAGAGATCGGCACTGTTTGAGCCGGCTGAAGCAGCGTTCCACGACGTTGCGGTGCCGGTAGATCTGCTTGTTGAAGGTGGGTGGTCGGCCGCCGCGGGGTCCTCAGTTGCGGCGGCGTTTCTGCTGGTCGCTGCGCTCGGGAATGGTGTGGGTGATGCCGCGGCGGCGTAGATAGCGGCGGATGGCGCGGGTGCTGTATCCCTTGTCGGCGATGACGTGCTCGGGTTCGGTGCGGGGTCGGCCGGGCCCGGGCCGGGCGACGCGGATGGCGTCCATGACCTGCTCGAAGCGGGTGCAGTCGTTAACGTTGCCGCCGGTGAGTACGAAGGCCAGGACGCGGCCGGCGCCGTCGCACGCGAGGTGGATCTTGGTCAGTCCGCCACGGGATCGTCCGAGGGCGTGATCCGGTTTATCCGTTTCCGGGTGCCCCCTTTAGCGCCGGCGGCGTGCTGGTGGGCCCGCACGATCGTGGAGTCGGCCGAGACCAGCCAGTCAATGTCGGCGTTCGCGTCGGCCGCGGCCCGAGAGGCGGCGAGCATTCGTGGTGAACGTGCCGCCGAGAGCCCACCTGCGGGAACGTGTGTAGATCGACTTCCAGGAGCCGTACCGGGCGGGCACGTCACGCCAGGGGCGCCGGAGCGGATCTTCCACACGATGCCGTTGAGCACGCGGCGGTCGTCCTCACCGGGGGGCGACCGCCGGTGATCACCGAGGGCAAGTGTGGTGACAACGATTCCCCTTCGGCGTCGGTCAGCTCATAGCGGCGGATCACGCCGTACATCACCCATGGTCATGATCCTTTGAAGACACGACCTAGCACGGCCCGGCCTCTCCGCTCCCTCGCGCGGCGCGCCTCGCGCGGCCCAGCCTCTCAGCTTGCTCACGCCGGCCAGCGCCGCCCACTCCCTCGAGCAGCCGGCCTAGCCCTCGCCTCCCGCGGGCCCTCCACCGCGCCCGCCCGGAGTGCGGCGGTTAAGGTCGCTTTGTGGCTACTCCGGAATTCATTGTCGAGCTGCGGCAGCACATCGGACACGCACCACTACCGCTGCCCAGCGTGACCGCCATCGTTCTCGACGACGCGGGCCGGGTCCTGCTCAACCAGCGCAGCGACGATCACCGCTGGTCGCTGCTCGGCGGCGTCCTCGATCCGGGCGAACAGCCGGCGGCCGGGGCGATCCGGGAGGTCTACGAGGAGACCGCCGTCGAGATCGTGGTCGACCGGATCCTCGCCGTGGAAGCCTCTGAGCTGCGCACGATGCAGAACGGCGACCAGGTCTACTGGCTCGAGGTCTGCCTGGCCTGCCGGGCCGTCGGCGGCGAGGCCCGGGTCAACGACGACGAGTCGATCGACGTGGCCTGGTTCGCACCCGATGCCGTACCGGATCTCGGTCCCCGCCAGAAGCGCTACCTCGAGCTCGCCCTCGACCCCACCGCGACCCCCTACTTCGTGGCGTAATGAATACAGCTGGTCAACAGGGCTGTTCCGGGACGCCGGAAACAGCCCTGTTAACCAGCTTTTGTTATTTGACCGCGCCTTCCATGATGCCGCGCACGATCTGCCGACCGCCGATGATCAGCAGCACGAGCAGCGGCAGAGTGGCCACGAAAGCGCCGGCCAGAACCCTGCGGAAGACCACGAAGCTGCCGCTGGCGAGGTCGGAGAGCGCCACCATCGAGGTGGGGAACTCCGTGCCGCCGAGCGTGATCAGCGGCCACTGGAACTCGTTCCAGGTCGCCACGAAGGTGAGCAGGCCGAGCACCGCGAGCGCCGGGCGGATGGCCGGGAGCACGATGTTCCAGTAGATCCGGAACGTCGACGCGCCGTCGATGCGCGCCGCTTCGATCAGCTCGCCGGGCACCGCGTGGTCGATGAACTGGCGCATGTAGAACACGCCGAACGCGGTGACCATGCTGGGTGCGATGACCGCCAGCAGCGTCCCGTTCCAGCCGATCTCGCCCATCAGGATGTAGAGGGCGACCACACCGAGCTGGTTGGGCACGGTCAGGGTCAGGATGACCACGAACATCAGCTTGTCGCGGCCGGGGAAGCGCAGCTTGGCGAAGGCGAAGCCGGCGAGCGAGCAGAAGAACAGCGTCGTCGCCGTCACCACGGTCGAGACGATGGTGCTGTTGATCAGCGAAGCGGCGAAGTACACGTTGTCCGCGGTGAAGACCTCGCGCAGGTTGACCAGGAACTGGTCGCCCGGCAGGAACACCGGCGGGTACTTGACCATCGCGCCGTCCGGGCTGGTGGCGATGACGAACATCCAGTACAGCGGGAAGATCGACAGTGCCAGCACGGTGGCCAGGCCGAGATAGGTACGCCAGCCGGCGCGCGTGTCCTGCGGTGCACGACCCGTCACGGTGCTCATCGGCCACCTCCGAAGCGCCGGGTCAGCAGGGCGTTGATCGCGGCCACGACCAGGATGATGAGGAACAGCGCCCAGGACATCGCCGCCGCGTAGCCCAGGTTCAGGTCACGCCAGCCGACCTCGTAGATCAACTGGGCCATGGTCTGCCACTGATGGTCCGATCCACCCCGGGCCAGGGCCGGGTTCTCGTCGAAGAGCATCGGCTCGTTGAAGAGCTGGAGACCACCGATGGTGGAGAGCACCACCGTGAAGATCACCACCGGCTGGATCATCGGCACGGTGATCTGCCACAGCTGGCGCTGGGGCCCGGCGCCGTCCACCGCCGCCGCCTCGTAGACGTCGCGCGGAATCGCCTGCATGGCCGAGAGGTAGAGCAGCGCGTTGTAGCCGATCCACTTCCAGTTCACCATCGTGGCGATCGCGATCCACGAGCTCCATTTCTCGGCGCGCCAGTCCAGCGGCTGTTCCTGGCCGAACCCGACGAGCGAGAGGAACCAGTTGGCCATGCCGTAGTCACGCGCGAAGAACATCGAGAAGAGCAGGGTGGACGCCGCGACCGGCGTCACGTACGGGAGCAGCACCGCGACCCGCCACCAGGTGGTTCCGCGCAGCCGGTGGTTGAGGAGGTTCGCGATGGTCAGCGCCAGCAGCAGCTGCGGCACGGTCGACAGGATGAAGATGCCGAACGTGTTGAACAGCGCGTTCCAGAAGTCTTCGTCCGTGAAGAGCTGGGTGTAGTTCGCCAGGCCGGACCAGCCGGTCTTGGTCGGGTCGTCGAGCCGCCAGTAGCGGAAGGACACCACGGCGTTGTAGATGAGCGGGAACAGACCGAAGATCGCGAAAAGCACGAAGAACGGCGCGATCAGAATGTACGGAACAGTCTTGGTGTCGAAGCGGTGCCACCACAGCTTCGACTTGCTGACGCGCTCGGCCGGCTGCGGCGCGGGCGGCGCGGGCCGGATCTGGGTCAGTGACACGGGCACTCCTTGAGCGAAGGCGGGGCGACTCGCGTCGCCCCGCCAGTGCGATCCAGATCAGGAATTCGCGACCTTCTCGGCTTCCTTGACCGCCTCGGCCCACGCCGCGTCGGACTTGAGCTTGCCCTGCTGAACGCGGGTGATGACCGCCTCGACAGCCTCACGGGTCTTGCCGTTCTTCTTGCCGAGGTACTGCGGCTGCAGGCTCTCCGCGGTCTTGGCGAAGATCTGGCCGGTCGGCGCGTTGCTCATGAACTCGTGCTTGAAGTCCAGAACGGCGGGGTCCTTGTAGAGCGCCGGCTGCGAGGGCAGGTTGCCGACCGTCTTGAAGACCTCGATCTGCTGCTCCGGCTGCACCATCCACTCGGTGAACTTCACGGCCTCGTCGATGTTCTTGCCCTGGGCCGGAACGGTGAACCAGGAACCGCCCCAGTTGCCGCCGCCGCCCGGGATAGCGGCGATGTCCCACTTGCCCTTCTGCTTGGGCGCGGTCTGCTGGATGTGGCCGAGCATCCACGCGGGGCAGGCGAGCACGGCGAACTTGTCACCGGTGAAGCCCTGGTCCCAGCCCGGCTGGAAGCTGTTCAGGTTGGCGGAGATGCCGGCGTCGAGCGCCTTCATGCTCATCTCGAAGGCGGCCTTGGGGCCACCCTCCATCTGCAGCGCTTCCTGCTCGTTGTAGAAGCCGACCGGCTGCTGGGCGAGCACCGGGTTGAACATGTTGGTGCCCGAGTCGACGAACTTCTTGCCGGTGGACTTCACGTAGTTCTGGCCGGTCTGGATGAACGCGTCCCACGTCGGCCAGAGCTCGGAGACCTTGTCACGCTCGGTCGGCAGGCCGGCCGCCTTGAACAGGTCGGTGCGGTAGCACATGGCCAGGCCGCCGACGTCGGTGCCGAGACCGATCAGCTTGCCGTCGGCCGACTGTCCGCCCTTCCACTTCCAGGGCAGGTAGTTGGACTCGAGCTTGCCGGATCCCTTGTCGAGCAGGTTGACGAACTTGTCGGCCTGCGCCCGCATCTGGACCATGAAGCCCTCGTCGACGGCGACCACGTCGGCCGCGCCGCTGCCCGCGACCAGCTTCTTCTGCAGGTCCTCGTGGTGAGCGTTGTACTCGGTCTTGTTGAAGACGATCTTGACGTTCGGGTTGGCCTTCTCGTACTTGGCCTTGAGCTGCTCCTGGCCCATGTCGCCGAAGATGTTGAACTTCAGCGTGACCTGCTCGCCGCTGGCGCTGTCACTGCTGTCGCCCTCCAGGGCCTGGCCACTGCAGCCGGTGATCAACAGCGTCGCTGCGACACCAGCGACGGCCGCGCGCAGGGCACGACGTCCGAAACGCTCCATAGTTTCCTCCAGTGCGGAGAGGTAAGTCACTGAACCGGGTAAGTTGCGCCGACGCTATGTGGGGCTTCGGCGGCTGTCAATAGCCGGTTACAGTCGTGATTTTTTCGCGACCGCAGGTGTGGATAAGCGGCATTTAACGGACATGGGCGCGCTCCCATGCTTTACAGCCATCGATGTGTGCCGTAACACTTAACCGCTCAAGCGCCTTCCGAGCGCCAAGGGAGCCCGCCAACGGCCGTTCAGTGCCGGTTAAGCTCGGCAGCATCGGGGTACGGAGGAGACTGAGTGAAACGGCCCACGATCGCCGACATCGCACGGCGAGCGGGTGTGTCCAAGGGCGCCGTGTCGTATGCGCTGAACGGCCAGCCCGGCGTCTCCGAGGCGACCCGCAAACGCATCCTGGCGATCGCTCAGGAGATCGGCTTCAACGCCAACAGCGCGGCCCGCGCGCTCTCCGGCGCCCGTGCCCGGGCCGTCGGCCTGACCCTGTGCCGGCCCGCCCGGATTCTCGGCATCGAGCCCTGGTTCATGGGCCTGATCAGTGGTTTCGAAGCCGAGCTCGGCGCGCATTCGTACGCGCTGACGCTGCAGGTGGTGGCCACTCCCGAGCAGGAGATCGAGGTCTACCGCCGCTGGTGGGGCGAGCGCCGGATCGACGGCGTGATCGTCACCGACATCCGCGAGGGCGACGTCCGCATCCCGGTGCTGCAGCAGCTCCAGCTCCCGGCCGTGGTGATCGGCGGCCCGGGCGACACCGGCACGATCGCCCAGATCTGGTCCGACGACGCCGGTGCGATCACCGAGGCGGTCCGCTACCTGGTCGCCCTCGGTCACCACCGGATCGCCCGGGTCAGCGGTGTGCCCGACCTGCTGCACACCCAGGTCCGGACCAAGGCGTTCAACGAGGTCTGCGCCTCGCTCGGGCTGGACAACGTGGTCACGCTACCCGCCGACTACACCGGCGAGGAGGGCAGCCGGGCCACCCGCCGGCTGCTGATCGGCGGCGACCGGCCGACCGCGATCATCTACGACAACGACGTGATGGCGGTCGCCGGCTTGGCCGTGGCACAGGAGATGGGCCTCGCCGTTCCGGGCGATCTGTCCATCGTGGCCTGGGACGACTCACCACTGTGCAGCCTGGTGCACCCGCCGCTCACCGCGCTGAGCCGGGACATCTCGGCGTACGGTGCGCAGGCGGCCCGGGAGCTGCTGAACGCGATCGACGGCAAGAAGGTCGGCAACGTCGAAGCCGGCCGGGTGCACCTCACCCCGCGGGGCAGCACCGCCCCGCCGCGCTAGGACCGGTGACTCTCCAGGTAGGCCTCCATCCGCTCGGCCGGCGCCGGGTACCCCAGGGCGTGCCCCTGGCCGTACCGGCAGCCCGCGGCGGTGGCCCGCTCGATCTGCACGTCCGTCTCCAGTCCTTTGGCGACGATCTCCAGACCCAGCCGGCGACCGAGACTGACCACCACGTCGAGCACCGCCGGACCACCGCCGACCACCGCCTCGGCCGGGTTGCTCAGCAGTGACGCGCTCAGCTTGAGCATGTCCACCGGGAGCCGCCGCAGGTGCGACAGCGAGGTCTGCCCCGATCCGAAGTCGTCCAGCGCGGCCCGGACGCCGAGTTTGCGCAGGCCGCTGAGGGCGGCCACGATGGCCGGCACGTCCTCGGCGATCCAGGTCTCGGCCACCTCGACGATCAGGCGTTCCGGGGCCAGGCCGTACCGCTTCAGGGTCTCGGCGACGTGCTCCGGGAAGCGTGCGGTAAGCAGCTCGCGGGGGCCCACGTTGACCGACAGCCAGAAGTTGTCGTCCGGGAACGACCAGGTCGTCAGGTGCCGGCAGGCCTCGTCGAGAACCCACTCGTCCAGCTGCGCGGTGATACCCAGGGACGCGGCGATCGGCAGCAGCTCCTCCGGCAGGATGGTGCCGAGCTCCGGGTGACGCCAGCGCAGCAGCGCCTCCACCCCGGCCGGGCGGTTGTCGCGCAGGCCGGCCACCGGCTGGAAGACCAGGTCCAGCTCGCCACGGCCGGCCGCACCGAGCAGCTGCCGTTCCAGCTCCATCCGGCGGTGCAACTGGATCTCGACGTCCGGGTCGTACCACTCGACGCGATCCAGGCCGAGTTGCCGGGCGCGCTGCCGGGCCAGGTCGGCGTGCCGCAGCACCTCCTCGGAGTCGGCGCCGCCGGACAGCTCGGCCAGGCCCACACTGGTGTGCAGCTCGACCGTGGCACCGGGCAGCGGGTACGGCTCGCGCAGGGTGGTCACAATGCGGGTGGCCAGGGCGTACGCCGGCACCGCCGACTCCACGGTGAGCACCGCGAACTCGTCACCCCCCAGCCGGGCCGGCACGTCCTCGGCGCCGAGCAGGCCGCGGATCCGGCGGCCCACCTCGACCAGCACGGCGTCGCCGATCTCCCGGCCGCGGGAGTCGTTGATCTCGGCCAGCCCGTGCAGGTCGATCACCAGCAGGGTGCCGCGCTGCCCTGCCCGGCGCCGGCGTTCCAGCAGGTCGCGCATGAGCGCCGGCCGGTTCGCCAGCCCGGTCAGCTGGTCCAGGTGGGAGAGGCGGTGCAGGGTGCGTTCCAGATGTACGCGTTCCCCGACGTCCCGGACGTGCACCACGAGCGCCGCCACCTCGGGCACCGACCGCTGGTCGGAGATCGTCGACTCGGTGTCCCGCCACATCCGGGCGCCGTCCCGCAACCGGGCGCTGACCAGCACCGGCGGCCCGCCCTCGTGCTCGCCGGCGAGCACCGACTCGATCACCGCCTGAGCGTCGTCGGCGTCGTCCGGGTGGATCAGCTCGCGGAACTCGCGCCCGAGCACCGCGTCGTCGCGGAGCCCGAAGAGGCGGGCCGCCGCCGGTGACTGCCAACGGATGGTGAGGTGCTCATCGAGCACCAGGGTGAGGTCGGTGGCACCGGCCACCAATGAGCGGAAGTGGGCCTCGGCGACCCGGAGCCGGCCGGCGTAGCGGCGGATGTCGCGGACCACGAGCAGCTCCCGTATGGCCAGGACGCTGACCATCACGAGACCGAAAATGATCGCTTGGGTGCTGAAGGCGCGGACGGCGATCAGGTGCCAGATCGCGGCCACCACGCCGACCGCGGCCGGCACCGCCAGCAACGGGTAGCTCGCCAGGTACTGATCGGGGTGACGCGGCTGCAGCGGGGGCACCGGCAGGTCCCGCGGTGAGCCGCCGAACGCCGACGCGGTCAGCCCGGCCACCATCGGCAGACCGGCCAGCGGCAGAGCCGGACCGGTCACCCCGAACGCGACCAGCTCGGTGAGCCCGCAGAGCGAGAGCAGCGTCAGAGTCTCCCCCGCACCGCACCAGAGCGCCGGCTTCGGGCGCGGGTGCGCCCGCAGCACGATCACCGTGACGATCGCGACCCCGCCGGCGGCGATCAGCATCGCCGGCACCGCGGCCGGCCCGGCCGCCGCCCCCGGTACGAGGTACGCCGCGAAGCCGAGACTCACCCCCAGCCCGACCCCGTCGAAGGTGCGCCGCAGCCGGACCTGCCAGTTGCGAGCCGCGCCGGGCAGCAATGACGTGCCCACCACGAAGCAGATCGCCACCACTGCCAGCCCCGCGGTCAGCCAGCCGACCAGCCCCGGCGGCGCCACCCAGGGCAGCACCGCGGTGATCGCCGTGGCGAGCGCGCCGAGCCCGACGAAACCGGCGCCCCGGCAGGCCGCGAACGTGCCCTCGGCGTGGTGGATGTCGAGTGCGGTCCGGATCAGGACGGCGGCCGCGCTGAGACCGCCGGCGCCGACCGCCAGGGCGAGCGCCGCCGGACCGGGCAGCAGACCGGCCGCGCCGGCGAGGAGAACCAGCGCGGAGACGATGGGGACAGCGATCAGGACCGCCCGGCCGGTACTCCGGGGCGGGGCCGGCGCAGGGGTCGGCACAGCCACGATGTGTCCTCTGCGTTCTCCCCCGGGGGTAACGGGTCCCCCGTGGGTCGGGGTGGGAACTGCATCCGGTCAACGAATGTCCCCGGATCGGGTTACGGCCTTTCCGGTAATCCGATCGTCTGCCATCCAGCGATGATGGTCAAATCCTGCACGCCCGCCGGGTCCCCGGACGGTTCCGGCCGCCGTGAGTGGGAGAATGGGGTCGTGAGCACTCGTCCCGTCCTCCGCGTCCGCAAGTCCGGCGCCGTCCTGGTCGCGGCGCTCATCGCGCTGGTCAGCGCGGTGCCGCTGGCCGGTGCGGCCTGGGTGCTGACGCCGATCCTGTTGATCCCGCTCGCCGTGCTGCTCTGGGCCTGGCGGGCCGGCACCGATGTGTACGCCGACGAGCTGCGCGTGCGCGCCCTGTTCGGCGGCAGCCGGGTGCCCTGGAGCCGGATCACCGAGCTCGCCCCGGATCAGCGCGGCCGGGTCTCCGCCCTGCTGGACAACGGCAACGTCATCCGGCTGACCGGCGTCAACCGGGACAACCTTCCGCTGGTGCTGGCCGCGAGCGGGCATCCGATCGCAGGTTCGGCCGGCGCCGGGCGCTGACCGGCCCGGCTCTCTCAGGCTCCACGGCTACCCTGGTCGGCAGAGCCTGAGAGGGGTGGTTTGGTCGTGCTATTCCGCCGGGGCCGTGCCGCGGTCGCGAGCGTCGGTGCCGTGCTGGTGCTGACCGCCGGGTGCAGCTTCGGGCCGCCCGGGCCGGATCAGGCCGGTTCCCCGCCGAACCTGCCCCGTCCGTCGGTCGCGCCGACCGCCGGTGACGACGGCGAGGAGCGGGAGGTCGCGGTCACCGTCCTGGCCAAGGCGCTCGAGGTGCCCTGGGGCATCGCCTTCCTGCCGGACGGTTCCGCCGTGGTCACCGAGCGGGACACCGCCCGCATCCTGAAGGTCGGTCCGGAGTCGGACGCCGACGGCCTCAAGGTCAGCGAGCTGCAGCGACTCGACGAGGTGCAGTCCTCCGGCGACGGCGGGCTGCTCGGCATCGCCGTCTCCCCCAGATACGCGACCGACAAGACCCTGTACGTCTACTACTCCACCGATCGGGACAACCGGGTCGGCAAGCTGGTGATCGGCGGCAGGCTCCAGCCGATCCTCACCGGCATCCCACGCTCGGTGGACAACAACGGCGGCGCGCTCGCCTTCGGGCCGGACGGCCAGCTCTACGTCGGCACCGGCGACGGCACGCCGAGCGGCAACCAGGCGGGGAACCCGAAGAGTCTCGGCGGCAAGATCCTGCGGATCAGCACGTCCGGCAAGCCGGCCGCCGGCAACCCGGTGAAGAGCTCGGCGGTCTGGTCCTCCGGCCACCGCAACGTCCAGGGACTGTCCTGGGACAAGAGCAAGCGGATGTACGCGACCGAAAGTGGTCAGCCCCGGTTCGGTGAGCTGAACGTGATCACCAAGGGCGGCAACTACGGCTGGCCGAAGGCCGACGGCGGTGGTGGCGACCCGAAGCTGAAGGACCCACTGGCCTCCTGGCCGTCTCCGGACTCGTCCTGCGGCGGGGTGGCCGCGCTGGAAAGCCTGGTGGCCACCGCGTGTCTGCTCGGCAAGCGCGTCTACCTGCTGAACGTGACCGGCAACGGCACGGTGCTCGGCAACCCGCAGGAGCTGCTCAAGGACGAGTTCGGCCGGCTGCGGGCCCTGGTCGCGGCGCCGGACGGCTCGTTCTGGGTCAGCACCTCCAACCAGGAGGAGGCCGGTGAGCCGAATCCCGACGACGACCGCATCATCCGCCTGGTCTTCTCCGACGGCGGCGCCGGCCGGAGTTGACGGCCATGACTGTTTCGATCAGCGCGGGGCCGGGCAGGTGAGGCCCCGATGAAGCCTCGCGAACTCCTGCACCGGGCCGGCCGGGTGGCCCGGCACCGCTGGACCAGGCGGGTCGGGGTCGCCGTGTCCGTCGGCCTGGTCAGCGTGCTCGGCTCGATGATCGGCGTGATGCTGTTCGCGCAGTCCGGGCTCAACGTAGGCCCGTTCTCGGCCGAGATGTCCATCACGCCGTCGATCCACGGCGGCACCTCGGTGGACATCCCGCCGCTCGGCTCGCTGCATCTCGACAGTCACCGCGGTCCACTGCACCTCGAGGTGGCCCTCGGTTCACTGGATCAGAGCCGCACCGAGGCGCTCATCGACAACCCGGCGGCGATCAGCTCGGCGGGTGACCGGGCGGTCGACGAGGTGGTCGCCGGAGTGTCCCGCCTCGGTCTGCGTACGCTCGGGCTGGCCGTGCTCAGCGCGCTCATCCTGGCCGCGCTGATCTTCCGGGACGTCCGCCGCACCGCGGCGGCCGGCGTGACCGCGCTGGTGGTCACCGGCGGCAGCCTGGGCCTGGCGGCGGCCACGCTGCGGCCCGACGCGATCAGCGAGCCGCGGTACGAAGGATTGCTGATCAACGCACCCGCGGTGGTCGGCGACGCCCGCCGGATCGCGGACAACTACGGACGGTACGCGGAGCAGCTGCAGGCCATCGTCGGCAACGTCAGCCGGGTCTACTCGACGATCTCGACGTTGCCGGTCTACGAGCCGGCCGGTAACACCACCCGCCTGCTGCACGTCTCCGACCTGCACCTGAACCCGGCCTCGTGGGGCCTGATCCGGACCGTCGTGGAGACCTTCGAGATCGACGCGGTGATCGACACCGGCGACATCGTGGACTGGGGCAGCAGCGCCGAGACCGGGTACGTCGCCTCCATCCCGTCGATCCAGGTGCCGTACATCTGGGTGCGGGGCAACCACGACTCCGCCTCCATCCAGGCCGCGGTGCGCGCGCAGAGCAACGCGGTCGTCCTGGACAACGCCCTGACCACGGTGGACGGGCTGACCATCGCCGGTATCGGCGACCCGCAGTTCACCCCGGACAAGAGCGAGACGAACGAGGCCGGCGACGACGCCGCACCGGAGCTGCTGACCGCGGCCGGCGAGCGGCTGGCGACCACGATCCGGGACTCCGGCAAGAAGGTGGACATCGCACTGGTCCACGACCCGGCCATGGCGCAACCGCTCTCCGGTGTGGTGCCGCTGGTCCTCGCCGGGCACCGGCACCAGCGCGAGGTGAGCCGGCTGCCCGCCCCGGAGGCTCCGGAGCCGTCGGCCGGCCCCTCCGCGGCGCCGTCGGCCGCCGCCGTCGCCCAGCCGCTGATGACCACCCGGCTCATGATCGAGGGGTCGACGGGCGGGGCCGGGCTGCGCGGGCTCGAGGAGGAGGAGCCGACGCCGTTGAGCCTGTCGGTTCTCTACTTCGACGAGAAGAACGAGCTCAAGGCCTACGACGACATCCAGCTGGGCGGCACCGGCCAGTCGAACGTGGAGATGCAGCGCAACGTGGTCGGCCTCGACGAGGAGGAGCCGGTGCCCACGCCGGAGTCGTCCGTACCGGTCAGCCAGCCCAGCCGTTAGGCCTCCAAGCCGTCAGGCCGGGCGGCGCAGAGCCCGGACGCCGGCCACCACGAGCGGGGCGAAGGCGGCGCCGACCACCGCGGAGATCAGCACCGGCATGCTCAGCGGCAGCGCGAACGCGCCGAGCAGGCAGATCGCCGGAACCGGGACGGCCCACCAGCCGATCACGCCGGCGCGGGCCAGCCCGACCTGGACGACGACCACGCCGAGCAGGGACAGCATCTCGGTGAAGTTCCAGACCTGCAGCAGGCCGTGGCCCAGCGCGCCCTCGGCCAGGGCGACCGCCTGCTCGATCGGCAGGTTGCGCCCCAGCTCCATGATCCACCAGTCACTGAGCAGGTTGCCGGAGATGTTGAGGAAGCCGAGCGCCATCATCAGCGAGCCGACGATGGTGACGACGGCGCCTCGACGGCCGCGCACCAGCAGCGGGAGCAGCAGCGCGCCGACGCCGATGAAGATGTTGCCGTAGTGCAGCAGCAGCGCCGACACCTGCGTCAGCAGCGGGTCCCGGGCGAGCGATTCGACGTACCCGGCCTGGGTTTCGGAATCCTGCACCGGCGCCGTGACACTGCCGGCGAAGAAGAGCAGCGGGCCGGCGATCAGGGACGCCGCCCCGGTCCGCCACAGCACCCTGGCGGCCGGGTTCTCGCGGGTCGTCACAGCGTCGGCGGTGGTTGCGGTCACAGTCATGATCAGTTCTCCTCGGTTCTCGTTTGACCAGGGAAAACTTAGGTCTTCGACGGTGCTCGTCGATGCCTCCTGGAAGCTTGATCGCCACCCGTCACGCGGTTGGCGGCGCCGGACCGCTCGTCCACCGCGCGGTGGACCGCAGAGCGCCCGGTTGTCCACCAGCAGGCGGATCCGCCCCGCTGCCCACGCTGGCTACCGTGATCCACATGCCGTCCTTCCGCGTACCCGCGCCCTGGCGCACGCTGCCCATCGCCGCAGCGGTGCTGCTCACCGCGCTGGGCGTGGCGGAGGTGACGCTGGACCCGTCGTACCGGGCCGCGCCGCTCGCCCCGGTCGTCAGCGTCGCGATGACATCGGCCGGTGCGGTGCTGGCGGCCTGGTCGCCACTCGGCGGAGCGCTGCTGATGTCCGCGACGTTCCCGGCGGTGGTCGCGCTGGGCGTCCCCGGGCCGCCCGGCACGACGGTGGTCGCGCTGCTGCTGGCGTACGGGTGGCTCGGCTACCGCCAGACCGGCCGGCACCGCTGGGTGGGACCGCTGGCCGGGCACCTGATGGCGGTCGTCGCGGTCGTCGCCGGCGGCCAGTCGGCGTGGGAGTCGATGTTCTTCGGCACCCTGTACTGGGTGTCGTGGTGGGTCGGCCGGGTCGTCCGCCGGGAACGGACCCGCGGCGACGAACTGGCCCGCCTGGCCGCCGCCCTGGACGCCGAACGCGAGGCCCGCGACCGCGCCGTCGTGATGGCCGAACGGCAGCGCATCGCCCGCGAGATCCACGACGCGGTGGCCCACTCGGTGAGCGTGATGGTGCTGCAGATCGGGGTCCTGCGCACCCGGATGGACGACCGGCCGATGGAGAGCGAGGTGCTGCTCGGCGTGGAACGCCTCGGCCGGCAGTCGGTCCAGGAGCTGCGCGGCCTGGTCGGCATCCTGCGGGACGAGGCCGAAGCGGCGGGGCGCGCTCCGCAGCCGTCGCTGCGGCACATCGACGAGCTGATCGATGACGTACGCGCAGCCGGTCTCCCGGTCGAGCTGGAACTGACCGGCGACTTCGACCTGCCGCGGACGCTGGACGTGTCGGCGTACCGGATCGCCCAGGAGGCCCTGTCGAACGTGCTGCGGCACGCCGGCCCGGTGCCCACCCGGGTCCGGGTGTGCCAGGAGGCCGACACGCTCACCGTCGAGGTGACCAACGACCCGTCCACCAGGGCGCCCGCCGAACCCGCCGAGAATCGGGTCGGCGGTCACGGGCTGATCGGGATGCGAGAACGGGTGGTGCTCTTCGGCGGTACCCTGCGTGCCGGTCCAGGCCCGACCGGCGGCTACGCGGTCTGCGCCAATTTTCCGATCAGGAGAACCCGATGACGATCCGCGTGGTCCTCGCCGACGACGAGGGCATGATCCGGGCCGGGCTGCGGATGCTGCTCGACCACCAGCCGGACATCGAGGTCGTCGGTGAGGCGTCGGACGGGGCCGAAGCGGTCTCGGTCGTGCTGCGCACCGAGCCGGACGTGCTGCTGATCGACATCCGGATGCCCCGGGTCGACGGGATCGAGGCGACCCGGCGGATCGTCGCGGAACTGCCCGCCACCCGGGTCATCGTGCTCACCACGTTCGACGAGGACGCGTACGTCACCGGCGCGCTGCGTGCCGGGGCCAGCGGATTCCTGCTCAAGGTGTCGCCGCCGGAACAGCTGCTCGACGCGGTGCGTACCGTCGCCGACGGCCGTGGCCTGCTCGACCCGGCGGTCACCCTGCGGGTCATCCAGTCGCTGGCCGAGGCGCCGCAGCACGATCCGGCGCACGCGTCCCGGCTCGGCGGCCTCACCGACCGGGAGACCGACGTGCTGCGTCTGGTGGCCCGAGGGCTGTCCAACTCCGAGATCGCGGCGGAGCTCTTTCTGGGCGAGGCGACGGTCAAGACGTACCTGTCCCGGATGTTGATGAAGCTCGGCCTGCGGGACCGGGTGCAGGCGGTCGCCTTCGCGTACGAGAGCGGGCTGGTCCGGCCGGGAGCCTCCTGACCCGGCCGGACCAGCTCTGTTCCCCTGTTCCCTCAGGAGTAGGTGATGTCGGACGTGGAGTACCGGCAGTAGGTGCCGTCCGGCCCGGATCCGGTCTTGGTCGGCTCGTTGCCGCTGCTGTTGCCGGTGAACCGATCACAGATCGAGATCTTCTTCGAGCTGTCGCCGACGATGGTGATGCCGCTGAAGGTCGCGGTGTCGCCGTAGTTGGTGTTGATCCCGGCGATCGAGGTGCCGGGCGCGGTGGCCCGGATGTTCTGGATGACGACCGTGCGCTTGTATTGCGTGGAGCAGTTGCCGCACGAGCGGTAGAGCTTGCCGAAGTTGCTGACCTGGAAGTTCTTGATGGTCAGCGTGCCGCCGCCGTTGTGCTGGAACACCTTGTCGGAGGCCGACCGGGCGCCGCCGCCGTCGACGGTGGCCACCGTGGAGCTGCCGCCGCGGAAGGTCGCGGCGTCCTCGCCCACGTCCAGCCACCACACGTTGCGCAGGGTGCAGTTGCCGTCGCAGTGCACGCCGTCGCCGGCCGGGGCGCCGATGATCACGTTCGACAGGGTGGCGCCGTTGGCCAGCTTGAACATCGGGTCCTGGCTCTCGCTCTGCCCGCCGTCACCGATGCCGTAGTAGCGCTTGTTGCCGCCGTCCAGGCCGCTCGACGGCACGCTGATCGTGGCGTTGACCTTCACGCTGCCGGTCTCGCTCGGCCACGGCGTGGTGGGCCCGGTGCCGCCGCCACCGCCACCGCTGCCCATCTTGATGAGCTGCCACTGCTGGTTGGCGAAGTTCTGGTCGGCGTACTGCACCACGTTGCCACCGTCGGCGGTCGACCACTCGAAGACCTCGAGGGCCTTGCCGCTGTTCCGGTTGATCAGCTGGATGTTGCTGCCGATGTCCTGGATCTTCCACTGCTGGCTGGTCGCGTTCTTGTCACCGTTGGACTGGATGACCTGCGCGCCGTCGGCGGTCGAGGCGCCCTGCACGTTGAGGACCTTGCCGCTGTGCTTGGCCTGCAGCCGGTAGTTGCCGCTGCCCATGTCGAGGAACTTGAACTGCTGCCAGTCGCCGTTGTTCTGCGTCCACTGGTTGATGACCGCGCCGTCGGCGGTGGAGAGGTTCCAGACGTCCAGCACCTTGCCGCTGTGCTGATTCTTCAGCACGTAATAGGCGTTGAGATCGATGCTCGCGGCGCTCGCCTGCTGGGCCGTGACGAGGCCGGCCGCGCCGAGCCCCACCGTGGCCAGCACCGTGACGGCCGCAGCCGCCCAGCGCCGTCGTCTTCTGATCTCACTCATGGTTCTCTCCGTCCGAGGGCATGGGGGAACGGCCGGGCGGCGTACTGTGGGGATGCGCCCGGCCCCTCGCTTTACAGATGTCCATCGATGTTGTCGCTCACAAACGGCCTCGTCAAGGGACAGGTCATTTGTTTTTTGTTGCAGCTATTTGCTGCAACTGCCTCGCTGTTAGCGCAACCACCGCCCACCGCCCGGAACCGGCGGGACCAGGCCGGGAACGGCAACCGCCCGGCCCCCGCAAGAGAGGGCCGGGCGGTTAGGCGTACCGATGAAAGGGTTAAACGCCGAGACGCTCCAGGATGAGTTCGCGGACGGTCTTGGCATCCGCCTGGCCGCGCGTGGTCTTCATGACCGCGCCCACCAGGGCGCCGGCGGCGGCCACCTTGCCGTCACGGATCTTGGCGGCGATGTCCGGGTTGGCGGCGATGGCCTCGTCGACCGCGGCGGTGAGCGCGCCGGTGTCGTTGACCACCTCGAGACCGCGCGCGGTCATCACCGCTGCGGGCTCACCCTCGCCGGCCACCACGCCCTCCAGGACCTGGCGGGCCAGCTTGTCGTTGAGCTTGCCGTCGTCGACCAGCTTCTGCAGCGCCGCCACCTGGGCCGGCGTGGCGCCGACCTCGGCGAGCTCGATGCCCTGCTCGTTGGCGCGGCGGGCCAGCTCGCCCAGCCACCACTTGCGGGCGCCGGCGGGCGACGCGCCTGCAGCGATCGTCTCCTCGATCAGCTCGACCGCGCCGGCGTTCGTGGCCGACTGCATGTCGAGCTCGCTCATCCCCCACTCCTCGCGGAGACGGGCCCGCTTCGCGCTGGGCTTCTCCGGAAGCGCGGCCTTCAGCTCCGCGACCCACGCCGGGTCCGGCGCGATCGGGACCAGGTCGGGCTCGGGGAAGTAGCGGTAGTCGGTCGCGGTCTCCTTGGAGCGGCCGGGACGGGTGTCGCCGGTGGTCTCCTGGAAGTGCCGCGTCTCCTGGAAGATCTTGCCGCCCTCGTCGAGGATGCCCGACTGGCGGATGATCTCGGAGCGGACCGCGCGCTCGACCGAGCGGAGCGAGTTGACGTTCTTCGTCTCGGTCCGCGTGCCCCACTCCTCACCCGGCCGGTTCAGCGAGGTGTTCACGTCGCAGCGCATCGAGCCCTGCTCCATGCGCACGTCGGAGACGTCCAGCGAGCGGATGATGTCGCGCAGCTCGGCGACGTAGGCCTTGGCGATCTCGGGAGCGAGCGCGCCGAGGCCGGGCACCGGCTTGGTGACGATCTCGACGAGCGGGATGCCGGCCCGGTTGTAGTCGACCAGCGACTCGGTGGCGCCGTGGATGCGGCCGGTCGCGCCGCCGACGTGCAGCGTCTTGCCGGTGTCCTCCTCGAGGTGCACCCGCTCGATGCCGATCCGGTACTCCTTGCCGTCCACGGTCACGTCGACGTAGCCGTCGGTGCAGAGCGGCTCGTCGTACTGCGAGGTCTGGAAGTTCTTCGGCATGTCCGGGTAGAAGTAGTTCTTCCGGGCCATCCGGCACCACTCGGCGATGTCGCAGTTCAGCGCGAGGCCGATCCGGATGGTCGCCTCGATGCCGGCGCGGTTGGCCACCGGCAGCGCGCCCGGCAGGGCCAGGCAGACCGGGCAGACCTGGGTGTTCGGCTCGGCGCCGAAGTCGGTCTTGCAGCCGCAGAACATCTTCGTCCTCGTGCCCAGCTCGACGTGCGTCTCCAGGCCGATCACCGGCTCGTACCGGGTGAGGATCTCTTCGTAGGTCATCGGTTCTCCCTCACAGCGCCGGCGGGGTCAGCGTGCCGACAGCGGACTCCAGGGCTGCCGCGACCCGGTACATCCGGTCGTCGGCCATCGTCGGTGCCATGATCTGGAAGCCGACCGGCAGGCCCTCGGAGAGACCGCAGGGGACCGAGATGGCCGGTCCGCCGTACAGGTTCGTCGGGATGGTGAAGAGGTCGGCGAGATACATCTGGTACGGGTCGGACGTCCGGGACCCGAACGGGAACGCCACGAACGGCGTGGTCGGCGAGACCAGCACGTCGACCTTCTCGAACGCGGACTGGAAGTCCCGGGTGATCAGGGTCCGGACCTTCTGCGCCTGGCCGTAGTAGGCGTCGTAGTAACCCGACGACAGGGCATAGGTGCCGATGATGATCCGGCGCTTCACCTCGGCGCCGAAGCCCGCCTCGCGGGTCAGCGACATGACCTCCTCGAGCGAGCGGTTGCCGTCGTCGCCCTCGCGCAGGCCGTAACGGACACCGTCGAAGCGGGCGAGATTGGAGGAGCACTCGCTCGGGGCGATCAGGTAGTAGGCCGGCAGCGCGTACTGGAAGTTCGGGCAGGAGACCTCGACGATCTCGGCGCCGAGCTTGACCAGCGCTTCCAGGCTGTCCTTGAACGCGGCGCTCACACCGGGCTCGGAGCCGTCGCCGGTGAACTCCTTGACGACGCCGAGCTTGACGCCCGACAGATCGCCCTGCTTCCCGAGTCGCGCGGCGGCGACCACGTCCGGCACGGGCTGCGGGATCGAGGTGGAATCCCGCGGGTCGTGGCCGGCGATCACGGCGTGGAGCAGGGCGGCGTCCTCGACCGTGCGGGCACAGGGACCCGGGGTGTCCAGGGAGGACGAGAAGGCGATCAGGCCGTACCGGCTCGTTCCGCCGTAGGTCGGCTTGGCGCCGACCGTGCCGGTGACCGCGCCGGGCTGGCGGATCGAGCCACCGGTGTCGGTGCCGATTGCGAGCGGGGCCTCGTACGCGGCGAGCGCCGCCGCGGAGCCGCCACCCGAACCACCCGGGATGCGACCGAGGTCCCACGGGTTGTTCGTCGGGCCGTAAGCGCTGTACTCCGTCGACGACCCCATGGCGAACTCGTCCATGTTGGTCTTGCCGAGGATCGGCATGCCGGCCTTCTTCAGCCGCTCGACGATGGTCGCGTCGTACGGCGGCTTCCAGCCTTCGAGGATCTTGGAGGCGGCGGTGGTCGGGATGCCCTTGGTGGTCACCACGTCCTTGACCGCGATCGGCACACCGGCCAGCGGCCCGGTGACCTCGCCCCGGTCAACTCTTGCTGCCGCTTCGAGGGCGCCTTCGCGGTCGACGTGCAGGAACGCGTGCACTCGATCATCAACTGCGGAGATGCGATCGAGGTGCGCGGTGGCGACCTCGACGGCAGAGACCTCCTTCGCGGTGATCAACTTGCTGAGGTCAGCCGCGGACATCCTGGTCAGGTCAGTCACGATCAGTCCTCCTCATCCAGGATGCGCGGCACCCGGAACCGGCCCTCGTACGCGTCGGGCGCGCCGGAGAGCGCCTCGTCCTGCGTCAAGCTCGGCACGGGAACGTCGTCGCGGTACACGTTGGTCAGCGGCACCGAGTGCGAGGTCGGCGGGATGTCCTCCGCGGCCACCTCACCGACCCGCGCGACCGACTGCAGGATCACGTCGAGCTGTCCCGCGAATCGATCGAGCTCCTCTTCGGTCACGGCGAGCCGCGACAGGCGCGCCAGGTGCGCTACCTCTTCGCGGGAGATGGCGGCCATCCTGCCCCCTCATTTAGTTCGACGGTTTGCCTGATTCTATTTTCCGGGGATGGACCGGCCGGTACCGGGCCAGCCACTCGGCGAGATCAGCGGCCGGCATCGGGCGCGCGTGGAACCAGCCCTGCGCTGTGTGGCATCCGGCGGCGGCCAGGAGCCGCCAGGTCGCCTCGTCCTCCACCCCCTCGGCGACGGCACGCAGGCCGAGGGCCTCGGCAAGACCGATCACCGATCGTACGATCGCCGCGTCGCCCCGGTCCGTCGCCATACCCAGCACGAACGACCTGTCGATCTTCACCTCGGAGAGCGGCAGCCGGCGCAGATGCTGCAACGACGAGTAGCCGGTGCCGAAGTCGTCCAGCGAGATCGCGACCCCCATCCGGCTCAGCCGGGTGGTGGTGTCCAGCACCCGGTGCGGGTCGGCCATCAGGGCACTCTCGGTGATCTCCAGCTGGAGCAGCTCGGCCGGGACCGCGTAGCGGTGCAGGAGCCCGGCGACCCGATCCGCGATGTCCCCGGCGTGCAGGTCGCGGGCGCTGACGTTGACCGCGGCCCGCAACGGCTTCTTCTGCTTCTGCCAAGCGGCCGGCTGCTGCTTCTGCCATGCGGCCAGCTGCGCGATCACCTCCTCCAGGACCCGGTTGGTCAGCAACCGCATCACCGGGGTGGGCTCGGCCACCCGCAGCAGCTCGTCCGGGCCGACTGTGCCGCGCTCCGGGTGCCGCCAGCGCAGCAGCGCCTCCACACCGATCACCTCGCCGGTCGCGATGGCGATCTGCGGCTGGTAGAAGAGCATGATCCCGTCGTCCGGGGCCTCGCGGCGCAGCGCGGTCCGCAGGTCGGCGAGCAGCGCCAGCCGCTCCGGCGAGTGGTGTGCGGCGTCCGGGCCGTGCACCGCGATCTGGTCGCCGCGCTGCTTCGCCTCGTACATCGCGGCCTCGGCCTCACGCAGCAGGGTGCCGCCGTCACGCCGGCCGGACTGCAGCGCGATCCCGATCGAGGCGCTCACCTCGATCGGTGTGCCGTCCATCAGGAACGGGCGGCTCAACGTCTCGGCCAGGTGCTGCGCGATCCGGCGGGCCGCGGCCGGGCCCTCGACCCGGGTGGCGAGCACCGCGAACTCGTCGCCGCCCAGCCGGACGACCAGATCGTGGGCGGGGACCGCGGCGGCGAGACGGCCCGCCACCCGGGTCAGCAGGCGGTCGCCGGCGCCATGGCCGAGGGCGTCGTTGACCGTGCGGAACCGGTCGAGATCCAGCAGCAACAGCGCCCGCCGGCGGTCCGGGGCGCGCTCGGTCATCGCGGCCTGCAGCGCCCGGCGGTTCGGCAGGCCGGTCAGCGTGTCGAACCGGGTGGCCCGCTCCGACTCACCGGCCCAGCGGACCATCCGGTGCACGGCGTGCAGCGCCAGCAGAGCCAGCGGCAGCAGGGCCGGGCTGACGTGGGCGGCGACCAGGACGACCGGGCTGAGCAGGAGCAGGGCGGCGGTGGCCAGCAGGTCGGCGTGCACCCGCCGCCGGTAACTACGCGGGCGGCCGTCGGCGGTCCAGCGACGGACCACGGCGGCGACCGCGTACCGGGCGGCGATCCACACCGCCGCGGCGGCGCAGGTGAGCGCGGCGTCCCGCCAACCCGGCTGGGGACCGATCCGCAACGAGGTGAGCGCAGCCACGGCCGTGGCGGCTCCGAGCGCGGCAGCGTGCTGCAGCGCCAGATGCAGGGTGCGGCGCAGTGAATGCCGCATCCGTACGCCGGCGACGGTCACCGCGACCAGCTGAACAGCCAGCGCGGGAGGCCCACCCCAGGCCAGCATGATCGCGAAGGTGAAACAGATCGACGGCAGGATGACGGCGCTGGCCCGGCGCCCCGGAACCAGGTAGGGCCGGACGTCGGCGACCACGGCCAGCAGCGCCATGGTCCAGAACCCGGACGGCAGCCCGGCGAACGAGCCTGGGTCCGCCGCCCAGAGGATCAGCGCTGCGGCGACGGCCACAACCGTCGTGATGAGAACGGTCCGCCGGTGCGGCGGACCTGTCTCGTTCCGGGCCACCTCAGGAGCGGCGGCCCGGAACGTGGCCATGCGGGGGCGAGCGGCATCCATGCGACCTCCACGATGGCCTCGATCACCGATCGCCTACACCATAGATCCATATGGTCTTTTTTGCGCTAAAGCGCCTATGAGTTACTAAACCGTCATAAGCCAATAGACGTGAGAACCATCACGATTCGCCCGAATGGGTGACCGTCGCCCGTCGCAGCCGCCTCCCCGCCGCGGCACGGCGGCCGCGGCGGGTGTGGCTGCGTTTTGCGCCACCCCGACGGTATGCAGTCGGCCACGCGGAGTTTGGCGCAGCGCGCGGCGGCGTTCGGCTGGCTGCGCGGGTCTGCGCCAGGCGGCGCCTCCGCGGCGTGCAGGCGGCCACGCGGCGTGTGGCGCGGCGGCGTGCAGACGGCCACGCGGTGTGTGGCGCGGCGCGCAGCGGCGTTCGGCCGGCTGCGCGGGCCTACGGCATGCGGCGCCCCCGCGGCGTGCAGGCGGCCACGCAGCATGTGGCGCGGCGGCGTGCAGACGGCCACGCGGTGTGTGGCGCGGCGCGCAGCGGCGTTCGGCCGGCTGCGCGGGCCTACGGCATGCGGCGCCCCCGCGACGTGCAGTTTCCCCAGCGGCGTGCAGGCGCCACGCGGTGTATGGCGCGGCGTACCGCGGCGTTCGACTAGCTGCGCGGGTCTGCGGCATGCGGCGCCCCCGCGGTGTGCAGGCGGCCCCGCGGCGTGCCAGCGGCCCCGCGGCGTGCCAGCGGCCCCGCGGCGTGCCAGCGGCCCCGCGGTGTGCCGGCGCCCTCGCGGTGTGCCGGCGGCCCCGCGGTGTGGCGCGGCGCACGGGCGGCGTTCGGCTAGCTGCGCAGCGCGCGGCAGCGTCCGGCCATCAACGCAGCGCATGGCGGGCCTTCGGCCACCAGCGCGGCGCGTGGCAGCGCCCGGCCAGGCCGCCAACACACGGCGCGGCGGGCGATCGGCCACACGCGCGGCGCACCGCGGCGTCCGGCCGGCTGCGCCGTGTGCGGATAGCGCGCAGCGGCCGCGGTGTTCGGCCGACCGCCCGATGTGCCCAGTCCGGCGTGGCAGCCGCGTAGTGTCGGGCGGTCGGCCCTAGCGGTCAGCAGGCGTGCCTGCTGACCCGACCGAATACCGCGAGACGCGTGGGCCCGCGATCAGAGCTCGGCGACTGCCCGCGCCGCCTCCGGCCCCTCAGCGAGCAGCACCTCGAAGCCGGCATCATCGAGCACCGGCACCTTGAGGGAGACCGCCTTCTCGTACTTGCTGCCCGGGTTCTCCCCCACCACCACGAACGCCGTCTTCTTCGAGACCGAGCCGCTCACCTTGCCGCCGCGGGTGGTGAGCGCCGCTGCGGCCTGATCCCGGGTGTAGCCGGCCAGCGTGCCGGTGACCACGAAGGTCATGCCCTCCAGCGGGCGCGGACCGGTCTCGACGCGCTCGTCGGCCATCTTCACCCCGGCCTCGCGCCACTTGCGGACGATCTCCCGGTGCCACGGCACGGTGAACCACTCGCGCAGGCTGTCCGCGATGATCGGGCCGACCCCGTCGACCGCCGCCAGCGGGTCGAGGACCTTGGCCTTGCGCTTCGCCTCCGGCGCCTCCCCGGCCACCACACCAGCGTCGGCAGCCGATCCGGCCGGAGCAGCCTCGGCGCCGGCCGATCCGGTAGCAACAGCCTCAGCGGCGGTCGATTCGCCGACAGCAGGCTCGACGCCGGCCAATTCGGCAGCAGCCCCGGCAGTGGCCGATTCGGCAGCAGCCGCCTCAGCGGTGATCGATTCGGCGGCAGCAGGCTCGGCAGCAGGCTCGACGCCGGCCGATTCGGCGGCGGCAGCCTCGGCGGTGGCCGCCACCACCGCCGGCTCGGAAGCCGTGCGGGCGAGCATCTCCTCCAGCGCGGCCATCGAGCCGAACTCCAGGGCCAGCGCATCAGCCGCGGTCGGCCCGACGTGCCGGATCGAGAGGCCGACCAGCACGCGGGCCAGTGGGCGCGATTTCGCTTCCTCGAGGCTCTGCAGCATCTTGCGGGCGTTGGCGCCGAGCTCACCGTTCTGTTTCACGAAGAACGGGACCCGGAGCAGGTGCTCCTCGGTGAGGTCGAACAGGTCGCCCTCGTTGTGCAGCACGCCGGAGTCGAGCAGCGCCTTGGCCGCCTTGTCGCCGAGCACCTCGATGTCCAGCACGTCGCGGCTACCGACGTGGCTCAGCCGCTCCCACAGCTGCCCCGGGCAGGACTCGGCGTTGGGACAGCGGATGTCGATGTCGCTCTCTTTGGCCGGGGCCAGCGGGGTGCCGCAGCTCGGGCACTCGGTCGGCATCACGAAGGCCCGGGCGTCGTCCGGGCGCAGGTCGATGACCGGGCCGAGGACCTCCGGGATCACGTCGCCGGCCTTGCGCAGCACCACGGTGTCGCCGATCAGGACGCCCTTGCGGACCACCTCCTGCGCGTTGTGCAGGGTGGCCTGCGCAACCACCGAACCGGCCACCTTCACCGGCTCGAGCACCGCATAGGGGGTGACCCGGCCGGTGCGCCCCACGTTCACCGCGATGTCGAGGAGCTTGGTGTTGACCTCCTCCGGCGGGTACTTGAACGCGATGGCCCAGCGTGGCGCCCGGCTGGTCGAGCCGAGCCGGCCCTGGATGGCGACCGAGTCGACCTTGATCACCACGCCGTCGATCTCGTGCTCGACGCCGTGCCGGTGCTCCGCGTAGTAGGCGATGTAGTCGCGGACGCCGGCCATGTCGTCGACCAGCTTCCACCGCTCGCTGGTGGGCAGACCCCAGGCCTTCAACGCCGCATAGGCATGCGACTGGGAGGTGGGGGCGAAGCCGTCGCGCGCGCCGATGCCGTGCACCACCATCCGCAGGCCGCGGGAGGCGGTGACGCGTGGGTCCTTCTGCCGGAGGCTGCCGGCGGCCGCGTTGCGCGGGTTGGCGAACGGGTCCTTGCCAGCCTCGACCAGCGAAGCATTCAGGTCGGCGAAGGCCTCGGCCGGGAAGTAGATCTCGCCGCGCACCTCGAGCAGATCGGGCACGTCGTCGCCGGTCAGCCGCTCCGGGATCTCCCGGATGGTCCGCACGTTGGGCGTGACGTCCTCCCCGGTGCGCCCGTCGCCGCGGGTGGCGCCGCGGACCAGCCGGCCCTTCTCATAGGTCAGGTTGATCGCCAGCCCGTCGACCTTGAGCTCGCAGAGGAACTGCACCGGACCGCCGGCGTCCCGCACCGTGCGGTCGGCCCAGGCGGCCAGCTCGTCGTCGTCGAAGACGTTGTCGAGCGACATCATCCGCTCGGCGTGGTCGACCGAGGTGAACTGCGTCGAGAAGGTGCCGCCCACGTTCTGCGTGGGGGAATCCGGCGTGCGCAGCGCGGGGAACTCGGTCTCCAGCGCCTCCAGCTCGCGCAGCAGCACGTCGAAGTCATGGTCCGAGATCGTCGGAGCATCCAGCACGTAATAGCGATACTGATGCCCGCGGACCTCGTCGGCGAGCTCAGCGTGGCGAGCGCTGGCCTCAGGCGTCGGGTCCTTGCCCGCGGCCGCCTCCTGCTCCGCGGTGGGGGCTGTGTCAGACACCGGAACCTCCGTATCAATCAACTACGAGGCACGGTAGTCGCACCCCCCGACAAAACGGGGGCTCACACCTCCGAGATGCGCCGACCGGCTTCGGTGCACGCTTTGAGCAGCGCTCTCGCGTACCCCGGAGTTGCTCCTGCCAGGCCGCAGGCCGGTGTGATCACCACCTGCTCGGGCAGGCGCGCGGCAGGGAAGCCCAGCCGCTGCCAGAGCGTGCGCACCCGCTCGGCGATCTTCTTCGAGTCCGGCCGGGAAGTGCCGGTCGACGGCGCCGCGCCCGCGAAGATCCCCAGGCCGGCCTCGATCGCCTCGCCCAGCGGGTCGAGGTCCTTCACCAGCGACAGGTCCAGCGCCACCGCGGCCGCGGAGGAGTCCCGGACCACCTGCAGCGGAACGGAAGGCGCGCAGCAGTGCAGGATCACCGGCGTGCCGACCGTCTCGACGACGGTCCGCAGGCGCGTCGCCGCGTCCGGGCCGTCGACCTTGCGGTAGGCGGAGAGGCCGCTCTCGGTCGGCACCTGCCCGGCGAGCACTGCGGGCAGTGACGGCTCGTCCAGCTGGAGCAGCACGGTCGCTCCGGGCACCCGCTTGCGGACGTCCTCGACGTGCCGGCGCAGGCCCTCGGCGAGGGAGTCGGTGAGATCGCGGACCGCGCCGGGGTCGCGCAGCATCCGGCCGCCGATCGGCAGGTCCAGGCCGGCCGCGAGCGTCCACGGGCCGGTCGCCTGGATCTTCAGCGGCCCGGCGTAGCCGTCGGCCTGCTCGGTTAGCTGGTCCAGGTCGCGTTCCAGCAGGTCAGCTGTACGGCGAAGATCCTTGCCGGGACGCGAGGCGATCTGCCAGCGACCGGCGTACAGCTGGACCGGGAGCTCCACCAGGAAACCGGCGCCACGGCCGATCATGTCGGCGCCCGGGCCACGGTCGGGCAGCTCCGGCAGGTGCGGCAGGTCGGGCAGCTCGCCGAGGACGATGCGCTGCGCCTCGGCGATGTCCGTGCCGGGCAGCGAGCCGATGCCGGTGGCGGCGCCGGCGGACCACGGGAACTCAGGCATTGGCCGAGGCCCGGGAGCCCGCGGTGATGGTGGCCGAGCCGAGCACGACGTCACCGTCCGGGTCCGGCCGGTAGGCGACGATCGCCTGCCCCGCCGCGACACCCCGGGCCGGCGAGGTCAGCCGGGCGGTCAGGCCGCCGTCAGCCACCGAGACCGAGGCGCCGACCACCTCACCGTGGGCACGCAACTGCACCTCACACGAGACATCCGCCGAAATTTCGTGCCATATCGGGCGGGTGGCGGTGACCACGTCGACCTCGAGATCCTCGCGCGGGCCCACGGTCACCGTGTTGTTCACCGGGGTGATCGACAAGACATACCGAGGCCGGCCGTCGGCGGCGGGAACCCGCAGGTCGAGACCCTTGCGCTGGCCGATGGTGAACCCGTATGCCCCGTTGTGCGTCCCGAGTTTCTCCCCGGTCCGCCCGTCCACGATGTCCCCCGGCGCCGACCCGAGCCGGCTCTCCAGGAATCCGCGCGTGTCCCCGTCCGAGATGAAGCAGATGTCGTGCGAATCCGGCTTGTCCGCCACCGCCAGCCCGCGCGCCGCAGCCTCGGCCCGCACCTGCTCCTTGGTCGAGTCACCGAGCGGGAACATCGCCCGGTCCAGCTGGTCGCGGGTCAGCACGGCCAGCACGTAGGACTGGTCCTTCGCCAGATCGACGCTGCGGCGCAGCAGACCGTCCCCGCCCAGCCGGGCGTGGTGCCCCGTGACCACGGCGTCGAAGCCGAGGGCCACCGCCCGGTCCAGCACGGCCGCGAACTTGATCTTCTCATTGCAGCGCAGGCAGGGATTCGGCGTACGCCCAGCCGCATACTCGTTCACGAAGTCGTCGACGACGCTGTCGTGGAACTCCTCGGCCATGTCCCACACGTAGAACGGGATCCCGATCACATCGGCCGCCCGGCGCGCATCCCGGGAGTCCTCCAGGGTGCAGCAGCCGCGCGCCCCGGTCCGGAACGTCTGAGGGTTACGCGCCAGCGCCAGGTGCACACCGGTGACGTCGTGACCGGCCTCCCGGGCGCGCGCAGCGGCAACCGCCGAATCGACACCGCCCGACATGGCCGCAAGAACTCGCATGCTCAAAGCCTATCTGGGCGTCTTCCACGCCCCGGCCCGGCGGGCCCGCTCGACCGCACCCGGCAGCGCCGCCAGCAGCGCGTCGATGTCGGCGACCGTGCTGTCGTGGCCGAGAGTGAACCGCAGCGAGGACCGGGCCCGGGCGTCGTCGGCACCCATCGCGAGCAGCACGTGGCTCGGCTGCGCCACCCCGGCCGAGCAGGCCGAACCGGTCGAGCAGTAGACCCCCTGCGCGTCCAGGAGCAGCAGCAACGCGTCGCCCTCGCACCCCGGGAAGGAGAAGTGCGCGTTACCCGGCAGCCGGTCGGTCACGGCACCGTTGAAGATCGCGTCTGGGATCGCCGCGCGTACCCGATCCGCCAGCTCATCGCGGAGTCCGGCGAGGCGCGCCGCGTACTCCTCCCGGGTCTTCACCGCGGTCTCCACCGCGGTCGCGAAAGCGACCACGCCCGGCGTGTCCAACGTGCCGGAGCGCACATCGCGTTCCTGGCCGCCGCCGTGCAGCAGCGGCGTGCACGGCACGTCCCGGCCCAGCAGGAGGGCGCCCACCCCGACCGGCCCGCCGACCTTGTGACCGGTCACCGTGAGCGCGGCCACCCCGCTGGCCGCGAAATCCACCGGAATCTGCCCGATCGCCTGCACCGCGTCGGTGTGGAACGGCACACCCGCCGCCGCGGCGATCCCCGCCAGCTCGGTGATCGGCTGAACCGTGCCGACCTCGTTGTTCGCCCACTGCACGCTGACCACCGCGAGTTCGTCGCCACGCTCGGCGATCAGCTCGGCCAACGCCTCCGGAGCCACCCGTCCGGTCTCGTCCACCGGCAGCGTGGTCACCTCCGCGCCTTCCTGCCGGCCGAGCCAGTCGACCGCGTCCAGGACGGCATGATGCTCGACCGCGGAGGCCACGACCCGCACCCGCTCCGCCTCCGCATCGCGCCGGGCCCAGAAGATCCCCTTGACGGCGAGGTTGTCACTCTCCGTACCGCCGCCGGTGAAGACGACTTCCGAAGGGCGCGCGCCGAGCGCCGCGGCAACCCGCTCCCGCGACTCCTCGACCAGGCGCCGGGCGCCGCGCCCGGCCGCATGCAGGGACGACGGATTGCCGACCTCCCGCGCCGCGGCGACGTAGGCGTCAAGCGCGGCGGGAAGCATCGGCGTAGTCGCCGCGTGATCCAGGTAGGCCATCACTCCCAGCTTAGGCCGTCCCGCCGCGCACCCTCGCCGCCGTCCTACCCCCGAAGATCAAACCCATGCGGCGTACGCGCGACGCCGCCCACCCCATCCTCCCCAGCCCTCCTCCCTGCCCGCCCCGCCGCACCTCGCGACCCCGGCACCCCTCAAGGCCGCCCGGCGACCGCCGGGCTCACCCTCACCTCACCCACCCCAGCCCCCGCCTCCCCCGCACAATCGCCCCGCATGCCCGCCCCCGCCGCCCGCCGCGACCACCGCCCACCGCCCGTCACCAGCTGGCCGCCCGCCACCAGCCGGCCGCCAGCCGGAGCCGTCGCCCACGCAGGCAAAGCCCTCTCATTCCATGCCTGACGGACGGTCGAGCCCGCCCAGCCGTCGCCCACGCAGATAATGACGGCCGCATTCCATGGCTGACCAACGGCCGAGCCCGGCCCAGCCGTCGCCCATACAGGTAACAACGGCCCCATTCCATGCCTCTACGCCAGCCGGACCCGCCCAGCCGTCGCCCACGCAGGTAACAACGGCCGCATTCCATGGCTGACCAACGGCCGAGCCCGGCCCAGCCGTCGCCCACGCAGGTAGCAACGGCCGCATTCCATGCCCTACGCCAGCCGAACCCGCCGAGCTGGCACGTGCGCACCTGTTGGCGCCCAGATCCGCCGAGCTGTTACGTGCGCACCTGTTGGCACTCGGGGGCGATGTAGACAGCGCTGGCGGTCAGCCGGGCGGAGTCTGCGGCCAGGCTGGCGCTGAGGGCTGTTTCGGGCCTCGGGAAACAGCGATGGCGGCCAGCCGGATCGCTCAGCTGGCGCTGACGGCTGTCTCGACCGCCTCGAAACAACACTGAGCGCCAGCCGGACGGACGCGCGTGGCCCGGCTGGCGTTGAGGGCTGTCTCGGGCCTCCGGAAACAGCCGTGGCAACCAGCTGGATCGCTCGGCTGACGCTCAGTGCTGTCTCAACGCCCGCCAAACAGCCCTCAGCGCCAGCCTGACATCCCCCGCTCCTATTCGGTGCTCGCCTGCCAGTTGGCGCTGAGGCGCCGTCGCTCGGCTGAATTGATCATGGCCACCGGGTGGTCAGGCTGCTGCTCGCGGCGTCGCGGGCGGGCGTATGGGGCTGAGGGACGGCTGGGCGGCAGCGTCGCGAGACGGCCATCCCGGGTTGAGGGAGGGCTGGGCGGCGGCGGGGCGAAACGGCCATCCGGGGTTGAGGGAGGCTGCGGTGGCGGCGGGGCGAGACGGCCATCCGGGGTTGGCGGGAGGCTGCGGCGGGGCCGGGCGGGGTGGGCTTGGCGGGGATGAGCCCGGCGGGGGCGCTGGGGCCTTGAGTTGCTGGTGGTCGCTTCGTTGAGCGAGGGAGGTGTGGCTGGGGTTGGGGGCGGCGTCGCGCGTACCGGGGAGGGGTTCGACGGCGAACGGCCCGGCGGATGGCCGCCGGGCCGTTCTTCCCTCGTGGAGCGGGATGCCTTACTTGCGCTTGCGGATCTCGTCGGCCGCCTGCGGGACGATCTTGAACAGGTCGCCGACCACGCCGAAGTCGGCGAGTTCGAAGATCGGCGCTTCGGCGTCCTTGTTGACCGCGACGATCGTCTTCGAGGTCTGCATGCCGGCCCGGTGCTGGATCGCGCCGGAGATGCCCAGCGCCACGTACAGCTGCGGGGACACCGTCTTGCCGGTCTGC
Source organism: Actinoplanes sp. NBC_00393 (assembly GCF_036053395.1). Lineage (NCBI taxonomy): Bacteria > Bacillati > Actinomycetota > Actinomycetes > Micromonosporales > Micromonosporaceae > Actinoplanes > Actinoplanes sp. NBC_00393. The sequence continues at coordinate 7,240,896 of NZ_CP107942.1, forward strand.
CCGACCTGGAACTGGTGCGGGTAGTAACCCGAGTCGACCGCCGCGCGTGACGCGCCGACCGCGCCGCCGAGCAGGTCGGCCAGCTCCTCGACCAGCTTGAAGTTGTCGGCGTTACCGACACCGCGGCCACCGGAGACCACGATCGACGCCTCGGTCAGCTCCGGGCGCGAACCCTTCTGCTCGGCGACCCGCTCGACCACCTTGGTCAGCTTGTCCGCCTCCGACACCGCCACGGTCAGCTCCTCGACCGCCGGCGACGCCGCGGCCGGCGCCGGGGTCACCGAGTTCGGGCGGATCGTCACGATCGGCAGACCCCGCGTGACCTTCGACTTCACGATCGTCGAACCCGCGAACACCACCTGCGTCGCGGTGCCGTCCGCCTCGACCGCGACCGCATCGGTCAACAGCCCGTTGTCCAACTTGACCGCCAGCCGACCGGCGATCTCCTTGCCCTCCTGCGTGGAGCCGAGCAGCACCGCCGCCGGCTGCACCCGCTTGACGAGCTCGGCGACCACGGTCGCCTTCGGCGCGACCAGGTAGCCCTCGACGTCCTCACCGGACGCGGTGTAGATCTTCTCCGCCCCGAACTCGGCGAGCTTCTCGGTCAGCGCCGACGCGTCACCGAAGACCACCGCGGACGGCGAACCGAGTCCACGCGCGATGGTCAGCATCTCCAGCGTGACCTTCTTGACGCCGGCGGCCTGCGAGGCCTCGACGACGACCAGTACTTCAGCCATTGTCCTCTATCCCCTCAGACTCAGACGAACTTCTCGGTGGCCAGGTACGCGACGAGCTGCTCGCCACCGTTGCCCTCGTCCACGACCTTCGCACCGCCGGTACGCGGCGGCCGCTTCGAGAACTCCAGCACCTGACTGGTGGCACCCGCGAACCCGACCTCGTCGGCGGCCACACCCAGCTCACCGAGCGTGAGGCTCTGCACCGGCTTCTTCTTCGCGGCCATGATCCCCTTGAACGACGGGTACCGCGGCTCGTTGATGGTGTCCCAGACGCTGACGATCGCCGGCGTGGCGGCCGTGACGACCTCGTAGCCCTCGTCGGTCTGCCGTTCCACGGTCAGCTGCGACCCGTCCACGCTCAGCTTGCGCGCCCCGGTCAGCGCCGCCACCCCGAGCCGCTCCGCCAGCATGTGCGGAATCACCTGCACCCGGCCGTCGGTCGACTCCGCGCCACACAGGATCAGATCCGCGTTCAACTGACCCAGCGCCGCCGCCAGAACCTTCGACGTCGCCACCGCACACGAACCGTGCAACGCGTCATCCTGCACGTGGACCGCCTTGTCCGGCCCCATCGACAGCGCCTTACGGATCGAGTCGGTCGCACCCGCCGGGCCCACCGTCAACACGGTCACCTCACCACCGTGCGCTTCCTTGATCTTCAGCGCTTCCTCGATGGCGTACTCGTCCATCTCGTTGATGACATTGCTCGACGACGCCCGATCCACCGAGAAATCAGCGGCCAGGGTGCGCTCGGCACCGGAGTCGGGTACCTGCTTCACCAGTACGACGATGTTCATCGCGCTCCTACGACCCTCCTGAGTTGAACGCACCCGCCGGCGACGGACATGTCAGCCAGGTTACCCGCCAGTAGATTTGATGTTGCCGGCCACCCAGAGTGACACACCTCACCCACGAGGCGACCGAGATCGCTACAGTGGGCGACGAGGAGGTGTCAGACATGTCCGGTCAAAACGTCTCGCTGGTCGACGATGTCAGTCCGCCTGCGTCCCATAGTCCCCCACGCCCCGACGTGATCGAGCCGCAGTCCCATGGTCGCGCCGGCCCGGACTCACCGTGGTGCCTCTGTGGGCACTCACGCGAGGCCTGCGTCAGTGACGAAGTCCGCATCCTCTGGCACCCGGATTCTTGACCCACTAGGTCAATAATCGACAGGTGTTCGGTGGCCTGGCTCAGTGGTTCGACCCGGAGCGGGAATCGGAGCGGGGCACCACGCCCGACTACCGGTTCTCGCTGGCCAACGAACGTACCTTCCTGGCCTGGATCCGGACCGGCCTGGCGCTGATCGCCGGCGGCCTGGCGTGCGCGCAGTTCCTGCCGCCGCTGCCGGTCACGCATCTGCGCGAGATCATCGCGATCCTGCTGCTCGTGCTGGGCGGGGTGGTGGCGCTGCGCGCCGTCGACCACTGGGCGCGGACCGAGCGGGCCATGCGCAACGGCACGGCGCTGCCCCGGTCCCGCTTCCCGGCGGTGCTCGCCATCGTGGTCGCCCTGGGCGCGCTCGCATTGGTCGTCGCGGTGCTGATCCAGGTCTTCTGATGTCGTCGGAGCCCTGCGCCGACCATCAACATGATCCGGGGGCCTGCGCCGGGATCGACCGGGATCCGGGGGCTTCTCCGGAGCGGACCCGGCTGGCCTGGCGGCGTACCGGTCTGTCGGCTGCCGCGGTGGCGCTGCTCGCCGCCCGGCCCGCTTTCGCACCCGGCGCCGGACCGGCCGAATGGCTGGTCGCCGCGGCCGTGATGATCGGCTGGGCGGCGATGGTGGCCCTCGCCCTACACCGCGCCCGCGGCCTGCGAACCCGTTTTCCGGTGGCCGTACCGCGGTCGATCCGGGCCTACGCGCTGATCACGGCGCTGCTGGCGATCCTCGGTGGATGGGTTGTCATGCTCTGATCGTCGCCGACCGGGAATAACCGATGCATCATTGCCCCATGGTCCGGTTGCTCATCGTCTTGGCCGCGGCGGCGCTCGCCCTGCTCATCCTGGCCCTCATCAGCGGCCTGGCAGCGGAACGCGTCCGGAACATGCCGCGGGCGCTCTGGATCCTCGTGATCCTTCTCATCCCCATCGCCGGTCCGATCGCCTACTTCGTGTGGGGCCGCCCGGTGACCCGTGCCCAACGGCGTCGGTCACCGCGCCCGTCCTCCCCGGACGACGACCCGGACTTCCTGCGCTCCATGGACACCGAACAATCCCGGCGGGACCGCGAGACGCTCGCCGAGTGGGAACGCGATCTGAACAAGGACGACGAACAGCAGGCCTAGGCCAGGTTCGAGCTGCGGGGGTACGCGTCGGACGGGTCGGTGAGGACGTTGACCAGGTACGGCACACCCGCGTCGAAGGCCCGTCGCAGTGCCGGCCCGATCTCGGCTGCCTTCTCCACCGTCTCGCCCGCACCACCCAGCGCTTTCACCACGTCGTCGTACCGCAATCCCGGCTGCAGGTCGGCGGCGACGTCGTAGCCGTACATGGCGCGCATCGGGTGTTTCTCCAGGCCCCAGATGCCGTTGTTGCCGACGACGATGACCACGGGCAGCCCCTGCCGGGCCAGTGACTCGGCGTCCATCAGGGAGAAGCCGGCCGCACCGTCGCCCATCAGCACACAGACCTGCCGGTCGGGGTAGGTGACCCGGGCGCCCATCGCGTAGCCGAGCCCGGTGCCGAGGCACCCGTACGGGCCGGGGTCGAGCCAGGTCCCGGGCTGAGCGGGCTCCAGGAAGCGCCCGGCGTACGACACGAAGTCCCCACCGTCGCCGATGGTCACCGCGTCCGCGGCGAGCACCTTGCGCAGCTCACCGTAGATCCGGGCGGGCCGTACCGGGTCGGTCTCGGCGGCCATCGCCTCGGCGTCGCGGGTCCGCGCCGCGTCCTCGGCGGTACGCAGCCCGGACACCCATTCCTCGTGGTCGGCCCGCCGCCCGGAGTACTCGGCGAGCGCGGCGAGGATGCGACCGAGATCACCGGCGGGGGAGACGGCCGGGGTCACGTGACCGGCCCGCTGGCCCGGCTCGTCCACGATGTGCACCACCCGCGCGCCGCCGAAATCGCCGAAGCCGAGCCGGAAGTCGAGCGGGGTGCCGACGACGGCCACCACGTCGGCCTCGTTCAGGGCGACCCGGCGGGCCCGGGAGAAAGCGAGCGGATGGCCGGGCGGCAGCACGCCGCGGCCCATGCCGTTGGCGAAGACCGGTACGCGCAACGCCTCGGCCGCCGCCCGCAACTCGGTCACCGCGTCCCCGGTCCACACGTCGGAACCCGCGATGATCACCGGCCGGTCCGCCCCGGCGAGCAGTTCGGCGGCCCGCCGTACCTCGTCCGGGTCGGCCTCCAGCACCGGGATCGCCGGAACTCCGGGACTCGCCGCTTCAGCCGTGGAGTAGATCACGTCCAGCGGCAGGTCGAGGAAGACCGGCCCGCGGTGCGGTGTGAGCGCCGCGGTGAGTGCCGCCCCGATCTGGCCGGGGATGTCCTCGGTGCCGGTGACCGTAGCCGCGTACCGGGTGACCGGGGCGACCAGCGGCACGTGATCGAGCTCCTGAAGACTGCCGGACCCCCACCGGTACGCCGGCGCCCGCCCGCCGAGCACCAGCACCGGGGAGCCGTTGAAATGCGCGCTGGTCAGCCCGGAGATGCCGTTGGTCACACCGGGACCGGCGGTGAGCACGGCGAGCCCGGGACGGCGGCGCAACTTGGCCACCGCCTCGGCGGCGAACACCGCGGACTGCTCGTGCCGCACGTCGTGGACGCCGAAGCCGGCCTCGTGCGCCGCGGTGTAGAGCGGGAAGACGTGCCCGCCGGAGAGGGTGAACATCTCGGTCACCCCGAAGGCCCGCAGCGCGGCGAGCGCGAGTTCCCCGCCGTGCCCCTCGATCGTTCCGCTCACGAGCTCTCCCGGTCTAGTTGAATCCGAGCAGGTTCCCCAGGTCCTCGAAGACGTTGATGGCGTCCTCCTGCAGCGGGTCGCCGTTCGCGTAGCCGTACGCGAGCACCAGCGCCACGATCGGCACCAGCACCATCGTGAGCAGGCTGAGCAGGATCTGCACGGCACGCAGGAAGCCGCCTCTGCGCCGCTTCTTCGGCTTGGGTTCCGGTAGCTGCGGCGGCCTCGGCGCGGCGGCCACCGCACGCCCCTGCGGAACAGCGCGCGCCGAGCCGACCACGTGTGGGATCTGGTGCGGCTGCGCCGCCACCGGCGAGATCGGCCGGGCATGCGCGACCACTGGCGTGGTGGGCCGGTTCGCCCGATGCGGTGGTCCGGCTTTCCGCGGCGGGGGTACGGGCTTCCAGCTCGAATCCGGCTTCCAATCGCCCCGGGGGTGCGGGGCGGCGGCAGTCGCGTCCGGATCCGGCCGCCAGGTGGACGGGTCGGCGTGCGGCCACGGGTCGACCGGCGGGCGCAGATGCGGCGGCATGTCGTCGTCCGGCGGGAGGTCGTCGTCCGGCGCCTCGGCCACCGGCTGTTTCACCCGTTTCGGCAGCGGGGTGCTCTCCGGCGCCTGCTCCGGCTCGGGTGGGCCCAGCCGCTCGGTCGCCAGCGTCGGCGCAGCGTCGATCTCGCGCCGGCTCGTCCCCGGCTCGCTGACGGCCGCCACCACCGTGGCCTGTTCGGCCTCCACCACCGGTTCGCCCGCTCTCGCGACGACTGTCTCGTCGGATTCCTGCAGAGGCGACTCGGACGAGAGCGACTCGGGCGAAGACGAAGACGAAGGCGACGGCGCGAGCGGCTTTGTCTGCACGGCGATCAGACCGGTCGCGCTCGGCAGGTATTTCGACGGCAGCCGCAGCTCCTCGGTGGGCCCGGGAGCGGCCGGCTCGCTGGACAGCAGCGCGGCCCCGGCCAGGATGCTGCCCTCGGCCACCACGAGCTCGGGCTGCTCGATCACCACCGGCGGGTCGCCCAGCTCGCGGTGCAGCAGCGTGGCGACCAGCGGGATCCGGCTGGCGCCGCCGACCAGGAAGACGCCGGCCAGCCGGCCCTCCGGGAGGTCGGCCCAGCGCAGCAGGTTCTTGGTGACCCGTACGGTCTGCTCGAGCACCGGCCGGGCCAAGGTCTCGAGCTCGTCGCGGGTGAGGTGGGCCTCGGTGTCGAGCAGCGGCACCACGAAGTCGGCCGACTGGGCCCGGGAGAGCCGTTCCTTGGCGATCCGCACGTCGTCCCAGAGCTGCCGCCGCGCCCGCCGCTCCTCGACGGTCCCCGGTTCCATCAGCCGGCGCCAGTCGTCGGTGCGCAGGTACTCCACGATCGCGGCGTCCACGTCCAGGCCGCCCAGGTCGTCGCGGCCGTCCACGGCCAGGACCTCGAAACCCTCGGCGGTACGCGCGACGACGCTGGCATCGAACGTGCCGGCGCCGAAGTCGTGCACCATGACGACCGAGCCGATCGGCACGTCCCGCCCGAGGATCTCGGCGAAGTAGGTGGCCGCGGCGACCGGCTCGGCGACCAGACGGGCGCCTTCCAGGCCGGCCCGGGCGGCGGCTTCGGCCAGCAACGTACGCCGGGTCGCGCCCCAGCTCGCCGGGCAGGTGAGGGTGGTCTGCGGCCGGTACGGCCCGACGGCGCGATGCCACTCCTCGGTGACCCGGGCGAGCACCGCGGTGATCAGCTCGACGGCCTCGAACTCACGCTCGCCGAGCAGCACCAGACCGTCGTCGATCCGGCGTTTCGGGTTCGGCTCGAACCGGGCCGGGTCCAGCCGGGCGCTGTGCACCGCGTCCCGGCCGACGAGCAGGTTCCCACTCGCGTCCGCGTACACCGCGGAGGGCAGCAGCGGTGAGCCGTCGACCAGGATCGGGCGGGCACGGCCGTCCGGCCATCGCGCGACGGCGACGGTGTTCGAGGTGCCGAAGTCGATGCCGAGGGCGTACCGCTTCGGACCACCCTGGTCGATGGACATGACCGCAGTCTAGGCAATGACCGGCCGTAGCCGAGTGATCCATTACCTGCCGGTGAACTTGGGCCTGCGCTTCTCGACGAAAGCAGCAGTCCCTTCGAGCCGGTCGTCCGTGGCGAACAGCCCGGCGAAGAGGTGTGACTCGAGCGCTAGGCCGGCTGCCAGGTCGACGCTCAGGCCGCCGTCAATCGCCTGCTTGGCCGCTCGCAGCGCGAACGCCGGCCCGGTCAGGTACGGCCGGACGAGCTCGACCGCGGTCGAATACACCTCGGCGGCCGGAACCACCCGGTCGGCGAGCCCGATCCGCAACGCCTCGTCGCTGTCCACCATCCGACCCGAGAAGATCAGATCTTTGGACCGGGCCGGACCCACCAGACGGGCGAGCCGCTGGGTCCCGCCGGCACCCGGGATGAGCCCGAGTTTGATCTCCGGCTGGCCGAGCTTGGCGTCCTCGGCGACCACCCGCCAGTCGCAGGCGAGAGCGAGCTCACAGCCGCCGCCCAGCGCGTACCCGGTGATCGCGGCGACGACCGGCTTAGGGATCCGGGCGATCGAGTCGATAGCGCTGGACAGGGCCCCGGCGCGGGCCACCATGTCCGGGTACGAAACGGTGGCGAACTCGGTGATGTCGGCGCCGGCGGCGAACACCTTCTCCCCGCCGTACACGATCACGGCCCGAACCGACGCGTCGTCGGACAACGCCTGCGCGGCTGCCCGCAACTCCTCCTGGACCTGCACGTTCAGCGCATTCATCGGCGGCCGGTCGAGCCGGATCGTCCCGATTCCGTCCGCGATCTCGAGCCGTACGAACTCGCCCACCCGCGCCTCCTCGCATCGAGCCGTTTCGCCGTCAGCCTATGCGGGGTACGAGCTAAATTTGAGGCTTGTTCGCGACCTACCGCAAGCCACTAGTCTGCGCAGGCCATCCGCCCGGGTCTCCACCGTCGCGAACAAGCCTCACCGGCCCCTGGAGGAGACGATGACCACCTATTACCGGGATCCGGAAGTCCTCATCACGTCGTCCGGCGTGCGGATGAACGGCCGCGACTTCCGCCTGCCCGAGCTGATCCAGGTCTGGTACACCCGGGGCACCCGGTCCTGGGGCGTGATCGCCTGGCGCGGCGCCCTCGGCCTGACCATCCTCCTCCCGCTCCTGCTCGGCGGGCTCGCCATCGCGGTCGCCCTGCTTCTGGACACCGAGCTCAGCACCACCCTGACCCTGGTCGTCGGCGGGATCCTGCTGGGCCTGGCCGTGGTCCCGGTCGCCGACCTGATGCTCGAGCGGGTCGACCACTCCTACGACCGGGGCAGCCGCAGCCTGGAAATCTGGGGCCGGGTGCGCGGCGGCGACGTGCTCCTGCTGCGCACCGACAACGCGCAACGTTTCGGCCGGATCTACCGGGCCCTGCAGCGGGCCCTGGAGCCGGCGGTGCGCCGATGAGAAAGGACGCTGCCAGTCTGGCCGCGTTCCTGGGCGCGATGGGCACGTTGCATTTCGTCGCGCCCAAGCCGTTCGACGGCATCGTGCCGCGGTCGCTGCCGGGGTCGCCGCGCACGTGGACGTACCTCAGTGGGGTTGCCGAACTGACGGTGGCCGCCGCTGTCGCGCATCCCCGCACCCGCCGGGCCGGTGGCCTGGCCGCCGCCGCCCTCTTCGCCGCGGTGTTCCCGGCGAACGTGCGGATGGCGATCGACTGGCGGCATGCCCCGCCGGCGCGCCGGGCGATCGCCTACGGGCGCCTGCCGATGCAGATCCCGCTGATCGCCTGGGCGCTGCGCGTGGCCCGCTGAATCCGGCGAAATCCCGGTGCCGACGGCATCGGTTCGCGACGATCAAGACATCATGAGAGCGACTGAGGTACGCCCCACCGGTGTCGAGCGCACGTTCGGCCAGAACGAGTTGATCGTCAGCAAGACCGATCCGCGCGGCGTCATCACGTACGCGAACGATGTCTTCCTGCGGGTCTCGGCGCTCGCCGAGTCCGAGGCGCTGGGCCGGCCGCACAACCTGATCCGGCATCCGGACATGCCGCGGGCGGTGTTCCAGTTGCTCTGGGACACCCTCAAGGACGGCGAGGAGATCTTCGCGTACGTCCTGAACCTGGCCGCCGACGGCGCGCACTACTGGGTCTTCGCGCACATCACGCCCTCCCACGACGCATCCGGGCGGCTGATCGGCTACCACTCGAACCGGCGCAGCCCGTCTGCCCCGTCCGTCGCCGCGGTGAGCGCCGTCTACGAGCGGATCCGGGCCGAGGAGCGGCGGCACAGCCACACCCCGGACGCGGTCGCGGCCGGCGCGGCGACGCTGCAGCAGATGCTCGCCGAGCGCGGGCAGACGTACGACGAACTGGTCTGGGCGCTCACCGACGGCGGTAGCCGGTGAAGCCCACGCCGGCCGCCGGGGACGCCGACCTGGACCGGGCGGTACGCATCGTCACCGAGATCTGCGAGCGGGCCCGCAACGGCGACCTGGAGGCCCGGGTGCCGCCGCTCGCCGACACCGAACGGGCGATCGGCGTCCGCAACGCGATCAACGGGTTGCTCGACCACATCGACGCCTTCGTCCGCGAGGCCGGCGCCGCGTCGGCCGCCGCCGCGCAGGGCCGCTTCCACCGGCGTTTCCTCACCCAGGGGCTGGCCGGCGCGTACCGGTCGGCGGCGCAGCAGATCACCCGCTCGAACGAGGTGATGAGCCGGACCGCGGAGCAGTTCGCAGACGCGGCCCGGGGCCGGCAGGCGCTGGCCGACGAGCTGGAGTCGGCGGTGCTCACCGTCTCCGAGCAGGTCGCCACCGCGGCCACCGAGATGGGCCGCTCGGCAAACGGGCTGGCCGACTTCGCCCGGGACGCGGTCACCAACGCCGAGCAGGGCCTGGGCACGGTCTCGTCGTTGCGGACCTCGTCCGAGCAGATCCGGCACGCGGTCGACCTGATCAACAAGGTCGCGGCGCAGACCCGGCTGCTGGCCCTGAACGCCACCATCGAGGCGGCCCGCGCGGGTAGCGCCGGACGCGGCTTCGGCGTGGTCGCCAACGAGGTGAAGTCCCTGGCGAACGAGACCAGCTCGTCCAGCGAGGAGATCATGGGTCAGGTCAACACCGTGCAGCAGGCCGCAGCCGACGCGATCGCCGTGCTGGAGGCGGTCACCGCCCGGATCCGGGAGATGAGCGCGCTGGTCGAGGGCATCGCGATCGCGGTGGACGGCGGCGCCGACCCGGCCGACGTGGGACTCTCCCAGCTCGCCGAGGTGCTCCGGGGCGAGGTCTCCCGGTTCGTCACCACCATCCGGGAGTCGTAACCCCCGGCTGGTTCTCAGTGCTGTTTCACAAGCCCGGAAACAGCACTGAGGGCCAGCTGGTCAGGCGCTGTAGAGGGCTTCGATCTCGGCGCGCTCGGGCAGGGCGCCGCTGGCGCCGACTTTCTGTACGCACACCGCGCCGGCCGCGTTCGCCCAGCGCACCGCGTCGACCAGGTCCCGGCCCTCGCCCCAGGCGACGGCGAGTGCCCCGGTGAAGGCGTCGCCGGCGGCCGTGGTGTCGGCGACCTCCACCCGGAACGCCGGGATCTGCTCGTCGCGGCCGTCCCGGTCGGCGTACCGCGAGCCGGCGCCGCTGAGCGTGAGCACCACCCGCGGCACCAGCCGCAGGAGCGCGGCCATGTCGGGCTCCTTCTCGCCGGTGATCGCCCGGGCCTCGATTTCGTTGACCACCAGCAGGTCCACCTCGTCGAGCAGGCCGTCCGGCAGGTCCATGGCGGGCGCCGCGTTCAGGATCGTCCGGGTGCCCGCGGCACGGCCGGCGCGCAGCGCGGCGAAGACCGTCTCGAGGGGGATCTCCTGCTGGCAGAGCAGCACGTCGGCCTCGGCGATCACGGACTGCTCGTCGTCGGTCAGGCCGACGAACGAGCTGTTCGCCCCCGGGCTGACCAGGATCGAGTTCTCCCCGTCCCGGTCCACCATGATCACTGCTACGCCGGACGTGCCGTAGCTCGTACGTACCCGGCTGGTGTCGACGCCTGCGGCGGTGAGCCGGGCGCCCAGGGTGACCCCGAACGCATCCGATCCGATCGCGCCCAGGAAGGTGGTCGCGCCGCCCGCCCGGGCGGCCGCGATCGCCTGGTTCGACCCCTTGCCGCCGGGCGCCATCACGAAGTCGTCGCCGAGCACCGTCTCGCCCGGCCGGGGCAGACGTGGCGCCAGCCCGACCAGATCCATGTTCGCGCTGCCGGCGACGACGATCCGCGGGGCCATCTAGCCCGCCCGTGCGGTGTAGCGGTCGCCGAACCGGTCCACCACCAGCGGCAGGCCGAAGGTCTTCGTCAGGTTCTCCGCGGTCATCACCTCGCCGAGCAGGCCGGACGCGACCACCACGCCCTCGCGCAGCAGCAGGCCGTGGGTGAAGCCCGGCGGGATCTCCTCGACGTGGTGGGTGACCAGCACCATGGCCGGCGCGTCCGGGTCCAGCGCCAGCTCGGAGAGGTGCCCGATCAGCACCTCCCGGCCGCCCAGGTCGAGCCCGGCGGTCGGCTCGTCGAGCAGCATCAGCTCGGGGTCGGTCATCAGCGCGCGGGCGATCTGGGTGCGCTTGCGCTCGCCCTCGGAGAGGGTGCCGAACTCGCGGTCGGCGAAACCCGTCATGCCGAGCTGGTCGAGCAGCTCGCGGGCGCGGGCCTCGTCCTGCGGGTCGTAGCTCTCCCGCCACCGGCCGACCACCGACCACGCGGCGGTGACCACGACGTCGAGCACCCGCTCGTCCGGCGGCACCTGATCGGCGAAGCGGCCGGTGGTGATGCCCACCCGGGTGCGCAGCTCGTTGACGTCGACGCGGCCGAGCCGTTCACCGAGCACGTACGCCGTACCTCGGGTGGGGTGCAACCGGGCGGACGCGAGGTTGAGCAGGGTGGTCTTGCCGGCGCCGTTGGGGCCCAGCACCACCCACCGCTCATCCAGCTCGACCTGCCAGGACAGGTCACGGACCAGGTGATTTCCCGACCGGACCACGCTGACGCGGTCGAAGGCGATGACGGTGTCCTCGTCGGGCGGAATGGGTACGGCAGCCTCCAGCACGCATCCATCCAACCACGCGCCCGGAGCGGAACGAGACGGCGTGCCGGTGCCGCACCCACCCGGGTGTCCGGCCGCCCGCGGATCAGTCCGTCGTCGAGCCGAAGACCTCGTCGCGAACCGCGTCCAGGGCCATCCGCAGGGCGCCGTGCAGGACCGGTTCGGCAGCCACACCGGTCACCACGATCTTGGGCGAGACCAGCGTGATCGCGGCGACCTCGCGCTCCACCCGCTCGGCCAGCGCCTCGCCGCCGGCCCGGCCCACCTCGCCGGCCAGGACGACCAGCGGCGGGTCGAGCACCACGCAGGTGGCGGCGACACCGAGGGCCAGGCGGCGGGCGAGCTCGTCGAGCACCGGCTCACCGGCCGGGCCGGCCGCGACCGCGGCACGCACCACGTCCGCCCCCTCGGCGCCGCGGAAGCCGAACTGCTTGCCGATCGCCTTGACCGCGTCGGCGCCGGCGATCGCCTGGAAGGCGCCCTTCACCCCGCGGCGGGAGGCGTTGTGCGGCACCTCGGCGCCGCCCACCGGCAGGTAGCCGATCTCACCGGCGGCGCCGGTCGCGCCCTGGTGCAGGCGGCCCGCGATCACGGTGGCCAGACCGACGCCCCGGCCGATCCAGACCAGCGCGAAGTCGCTGACGCCGGTGGCCGCGCCGGTGCCGGACTCGGCGACCGCCGCCAGGTTCACGTCGTTGCCGAAGAAGACCGGGGTGCTCAGGTCGCGGCGCAGCTCGGCGAGCAGGCCGCGGTGCCAGCGGGGCAGGTCGTGGGCGAAGGAGATCTCGCCGGACTCCGGGTCCACCAGGCCGGGGGTTCCGAGCACGACTCGGCGTACCGAAGTCATGTCGGTGCCGGCCTCGCCCGCGGCCTGGACCACCGCATTGTGTACGACCCCGACCGGATCGTCGGTGTCCTTGGTGCTCTGCTCGACCCGGCTGATGATCGTGCCGGTGATGTCCGCGCAGGCCGCCACCACACAGTCCGGGCCGACGTCCACACCGATCACGTGCGCGCTGCCCGGAGTGACCGCGTAGAGCTGCGCGTTCGGACCGCGACCGCCGGCCTGCTCGCCGACCCGGCGGACCAGGCCGCGCTCCTCCAGCCGCTCGACCAACTGCGAGGCGGTGACCTTGCTGAGGCCGGTCAGCTCACCGAGCTGGGCCCGGGTCAGCGGACCGCGCGTGAGCAGCAGGTCCAGCGCTGCACGGTCGTTGAGTGCGCGCAGCAGCCGGGGCGTGCCCGGGAGGCGGGTGGCGGCCATAGCGTTCGTCCCCTAATGATTAGGTTTCTTTCCTGTTACAGTGTCGGCGCACGACACGCAGCCGCAGCGTAACGGTCGGCAACGTCGCCGAGCCGGTGGGTGGCTCATCGACTCCGAGCGATCATGGCAGCTCGGAGGCCGCCCGGACCAGTTTTGCGTCATCGGAAGGACAACATGTCGACCGACCCCGGCCTTCGCCGACTCGCCCTGCACACCCTCCTGGCCGCCTTTCCGGGGCACACCGCGCCGGACTGGGCACTCGAACTGCTCACCGAAGGACTGGCCGGCCACACCCTGTTCGGCACCAACGTCGGCGACTCCGGCCAGCTCGCGGCACTGACCGCGCAGCTGCGCACGGCCCGGCCGGACGTGCTGGTCGCCATCGACGAGGAGGGCGGCGACGTCACCCGGCTCGGGCACCGGACCGGAAGCGCGTACCCGGGGAACGCGGCGCTCGGCGCGGTCGACGACCCCTCGCTGACCCGCCGGGTCTACGCGGCCATCGGCGCCGACCTCGCGGCCGCCGGCATCAACCTGAACCTGGCGCCGACCGTCGACGTCAACACCGCCGACGACAACCCGATCATCGGCACCCGGTCCTTCGGCGCCGACCCGGCGCTCGTGGCCCGGCACACCGGCGCGGCGATCGTCGGGCTCGAATCGACCGGCGTGGCCGCCTGCGCGAAACACTTCCCCGGCCACGGCGCCACCGTCACCGACTCGCACCTCGAACTGCCCACCGTCGACGTGCCGATGGCCGTGCTGCGCGAACGCGACCTGCCGCCGTTCGCCGCGGCCGTCGCCGCCGGGGCACAGGCCGTGATGAGCGCGCACATCCGGGTGCCGGCGCTCACCGGGGACCTGCCCGCCACGTTCAGCCGGGCCGCGCTGACCGGGCTGCTGCGCGGCGAGTACGGCTATCGCGGCGTGATCGTCACCGACGCCCTGGAGATGCGGGGCGCGGCGGGGACCGCGGGCAGCATTCCGCGGGCGGCGGTGGCTGCCCTGAGCGCCGGAGCAGACCTGCTCTGCATCGGCGCGGACGTGGACCGGGCACTGGTCGAAGCCGTGGCGGCGGAGATCGTGGCGGCGGTCGGCGACGGGCGGCTTCCGCTCGAACGGCTGGAGGGTGCGGTGGCGCGTACCGCCGCCCTGGCAGCCTGGAGCTCCACCCCGCGCCCGGCCGCGGACCGCGACCGTGAGCTCGGCGTGGCCGCCGCCCGGCGGGCCGTGACCGTCGAAGGCTCCCCCGGTGACCTGCGCTCCCCACTGGTCGTGCAGCTGGTCGCCGGCTTCTCGATCGCCGAGGGCCGGGTGCCGTGGGGCCTGAAACCGCACCTGAACGGCACCGAGCTGGTCGAGGTGGTGGCCGGCTCGACCACCTCGCAGGCCATCGCCGACCAGGCCGGCGAACGGCCGATCGTGGTGGTCGGGCGGCGCATCCACAGCTCCCCGGCAGGCCGCGCCCTGGTCGGCGAACTGGCCGCGACCCGGCCCGTCGGCGTGGTGGAGATGGGCTGGCCGTCGTCCTGGCGGCCGGAGGGTGCCCGCGCGTTCATCACCACCCACGGCGCCAGCCTCGCCAACGGCCGCGCCGCCGCGGAAGCGCTCGGCCTCGCCCACTGACCCCGCTCCTCCTCAGCCGGCCCGCCATCGCGGCGGGCCGGCTTTCCGTTTCCTCGATCCGAATCCTTGAACGCGTTCAAGAAAAGGCCTACCTTGAGGGGGCACGTTTTTGAACACGTTCAAGAGGGGCACGCCATGGACCAGCAAGCCTTGATGTATCTCGTCTATCTCGCGATCAGCATCGGGCTGACCGTGTGGGTGGCGACCACGCTGTCCCGCAACGGCCAGATCTTCCTGGCCGAGGTCTTCGCCGACGCCACCCTGGCCCGTGCGGTCAATCAGCTCCTCACCATGGGCTTCTACCTGCTCAATCTCGGCTACGTGGCAGTCGCGATGCGGTCCGACCGGATCGTCACCAGCACGAGCGAGCTGCTGGAGGCGCTCTCCCTGAAGGTCGGCCTGGTGCTGCTCGTCCTCGGCGTCCTGCACTTCTGCAACGTCTTCATCCTGGGCCGCTACCGGCGCGGCCGGCTCCGCCAGCACCAGGGCACCCCGCCGCTGCCGCCCGCCGCGCGACTGCCGATGCCGCCGGCACACGCCTGAGGCCCGGCGGATGACCGAGGTCCCCGATCCGGCCGGGCACGGGGCCGGCCGGATCGGTTCGTTCACCGTTCTGTACGACGCGGGTTGCCCGATCTGCCGGACCGCCCATCTGTGGCTCGACCGGCGGGATCAACTCGTGCCACTGGAGTTCGTCCCGGCCGCCTCGGCCGAGGCCCGGCACCGGTTCCCCACCCTCGACCACGCCGCCACGCTGCGGGATCTCACCGTGATCGCCGACACCGGCTCGGTTTACACGGGCGACGGCGCCTGGCTGGCCTGCCTCTGGGCGCTCGCCGACTACCGTGGGCTGGCAGACCGGCTGGCCGGCCCGTCGATGCTGCCGTTGGCCCGCAGTTTCATCGCCGCCGCGTCGGCCGTCCGGCGGTCCACCCGGGACCCCGGATACGGTGAGGCATGTGACGACAGCTGCCGCTGACGGCCCCGCCGGGCCGCCCACCGAGCCGCCCACCGGGAAACGACTGCGGGCCCGCGGCGAGCAGACCCGGCAGGCGATCCTGGAGACGGCCCTGCGGCTGTTCCGGGAGCGGGGGTATGCGGACACGACCATGCGGGCCATCGCCAAGGAGGCCGGGGTCGCGGTCGGTAACGCCTACTACTACTTCGACTCCAAGGAACACCTGATCCAGGGGTTCTACGACCATCTGCAGAGCGAGCACCGCCTGGCAGCGGCGCCCGTGCTGGCGACAGAGCGTGACTTCGCGGCCCGCCTGCGCGGGGTTCTGCACGCCGGCATCGACGTGAACGCGCCGTACCACTCGTTCGCCGCGACGTTCTTCAAGACCGCGGCCGAGCCGTCCTCGCCGCTGAGCCCGTTCTCCCCCGAGTCGTCGCCCGCGCGGGACGCCTCGATCGACCTCTTCCGCCAGGTGCTCGACGGATCGACGGCCAAGGTCGACTCCGAACTTCGGGAGCACCTGCCGGAACTGCTCTGGTTGAGCTGGATGGGCGTCACCCTGTTCTGGGTCTACGACAAGTCTCCGCAGCAGCGGCGTTCCCGGCGGCTGATCGACGGCGCAGTCCCTCTGATCGACCGGCTGGTCGGCCTGTCCCGACTGCGCGTGTTGCGCCCGGCGCTGCGTCAGGTGCTCGACCTGCTGAATAACGTGCGCCGCGACGACATCACATAGCGTAATCACTCCTGCGCTCCTTGTTCTTGGTGTCGGATATGTCGTTGTCTTACGCCCGAATCGGGCCAACCGAACGGACAATCCGTGACCGCAGCCATTCCGCCCCTCACTGAAAGTCACGTAGCGTCAGGTCCGCAGGTGGGTCTGGGGACGTCGCGGATCTCGACTCGGGACCAGTACGAAACCGCGACGCAGACGGTGAGCCGGGCACGGCGGACTTCGGGAGCAGCCCTCCGGAGCCCGGCTCACCACCTTCACATCGGGCGACACGACGACTGGCATCGCTGCCGGCGGCCTGCCCAACCGCGTTGCCGCAGAACCTCGGCCACCTGAGCTGCCACCCCGCACGGGTTCTCCCGGATGTCGGCCGCGCCGTAGCGCAGGACCACATCACCCGACAGGACGGCGGAGTTGTCGCGCCGGAAGTCACGCCAGCGCTGCTCGGCCGGATGCGCGGCCCGCCCGTCGAGCTCGATCCGAACCCGGAAGTCGGGGTAGTAGACGTCGTCGTACCAGTAGCCGCCGCCGCGAGGGCGCTGCGACTGACGGGCCGGCTCGGGAAGTCCGTGCGGGCGCTCCACGTCGTGCAGGTATCGCCGCTCCAGCACCGACATGCAGCCGGCCGCCACGTCCTCGAGCAAACCAGCGAGCATCGGACGGCCGGCGACCCGCCCTCTTCGCCGCATGGCCCCGGAAATCCTCTCCGGAGTGGTGAGCCGCGCACCGCAGGCCGCCGCGATCCAGCCCATGGCCGTCTCGGTCGGCTCCCCCACAGCAAGGTCGAGAACCGTTTCCTCGATGCGGGTCTGTGGCGGCGATCGACTCGGATGTCGCCGCTTCGCGGCATGCCGGCAGCGATGCACCACCGTCCCCCTCGGCGTCACGATGTGCCGGACCGCCGGCACCGTGACATGCAACGGACCCGATCCCGCCTCGATCAACCCGACTTCCTCGGCCGCGGAGCGGTGGGACAGCATCGCCCCAGGACCGGCCCGCAGCACGGCCGCCCAGCGCAACGCTTGCCTCGGCACCGCACCCGAGGATGTGGCGTAGATCCCCGCCGACAGCCGCTGCCACCGCCCAGACCGCAGCCGATGCTTCACCTCGTCGATCGTCAGACCGGCATGCAGTGCCTGCGCCCTGGTGACGATGCCGCGCTGGCGCCGCCCAACCTCGTCGATGTCCATGCGGGCAACTCTCGCGTTTGGCACTACCGCCCGCCACCAGGCCTGTGGACAGCCACAGATTGTGGACAACGCCTACGTGGTGGATCCGGGTTCCGTGGTTGCCGCCGTGCTCAGGCCGCATCCGGGGCGACAAATCCGACATGCGAATCGCACCTGCCGCGGACTGCTTCCGCGGCGCTCGAATGCAGCAACCCCCGGTTACCCCGCCGGCTCCGATCCTCCAGCTCCTCACCCCCCAGCAGCACCCCACGCCCGATCGCCCAGCACCCGAACGGCCCCGGCCCCAGAGCACCCCACGCCCGATCGCCCGGCACCCGAACAGCCCCGGCCCCAGAGCACCCCACGCCCGATCGCCCAGTTCCCCGGCAGCCCGTTTGCGTGGTGGATCGGGTGCTCCCTGATGTGGTCGATCGCGTTACGTGGCTGATTGGGTGCGCTATGGCGCACCCAATCAGCCACAAGGATCAGAAAGAACGAATGAAAGGCGCAAATCGATCTCGGGAGGAGACAAATCCCAAGCCCGCTGCGCCCCGCCGAGCGTGGAGCCGGACAGGAGAGCGGAAGACGCGCCGGATTCACGGGCATGGAGGCGGGGCAGCCGACGCCACGCAGGTTTGGTGCCAGCACCGGGAATGCCGGGTGGCGCAGGCTGGGCGCAGGGCAAAGAAGCGGAGAACGCACGCCGAAGGCGACCGCCCCGTTTCTGGGCGCCCAACGGTGAGTCCGTGCGACGGACGCGGGTTGGGCACGGTCAGGCCGGTAAAAGCAAAGCAGGAACGGTCCCCGCCAGCCAGGCACGGCCAAACCGGAAAAGCAAGACGGGAACGGACGCCGCTGGGGTGGACGCGGTCGCCGCGGAACAGCAGGTTGGCCGAGGGGAGCGACGAAGTGGGTGGCTGGGCGCGCAGCGCCCAGCCACCCATCGAGCTGATCAGGAAGCGGACGACGTCTTGACGAGCGTCCGGATCTGGCGGAGCAGGACCGACAACGCAGCCAGATCCGCCGGAGAATCCTCGACGTTGCCCATGGCGTTGGAGGCGCGGGCGATCGACGCCGCGTTGACCTGTTCCCACTCCGAGACCCGGTCCTCCGGGGCCGCCGTGGCCGGCGTCGACTGCAGGACCTCGGCGGTCAGGGCGGCCAGCGCCGCGTACAGGTCGTAGCGCAGCGCCATCCGGGCCAGGGTCTGCCAGCGGTCGCCGCGCGGCAGGCGGGAGATGTGCGAGAGCAGCGCATCCACGCCGAACCGTTCGGAGAGCACGAAGTAGACCTGGGCCACCTCGGTGGCGTCCCGGTCGATCGCGGCCGCCGTCTCCAGGATGTCGAGCAGGCCGAATCCGTAGAAGACCCGGCTGACCTTCTCGGCCAGGGCCGGCGGCACGTCCTTCTCGGCCAGCGAGGCGACCCGCGCCTCGAGGGCACGGCGTTCGCCGCCGACCACCAGCTGCGGCAGTTGCGGCAGCAGGGTGGCGACGCCGGGCCGCAGTTTGGCGATCTCACCGGCCACGTCGATCGGCGAGCGGCGGGTGCTGACCAGCCAGCGTACGGCGCGGTCGAGCAGTCGCCGGGTCTCCAGGAAGACCGCGGTCTGCGCCGGGGTGGGCACCTCGTTGTCGAGCCCTTCGGCGGCCGCCCAGATCTCCGGGAGGCCGTAGACGTCGCGGATCACCACGTACGCCCGGATCACGTCGGCCGCGGACGCCCCGCTCTCCTCCATCGCCCGGTAGACGAAGGAGGTGCCGCCCCGGTTGACCACCTCGTTCACCAGCGACGTCGAGATGATCTCCCGGCGCAGCCGGTGGCCGGCCATCCGCGCGGCGAACCGCTCGCGCAGCGGCGTCGGGAAATACCGGGTCAGCACATCAGTGGTCCAGGCTTCGTCGACCAGTTCATCCGCGAGGACCTCGCGCTCCAAACTGATCTTGACGTACGCGAGAAGCACCGCGAATTCCGGAGCAGTGAGCCCCTGGCCGGCCTCGTCGCGGGCCGCGAGCTCCTTGTCCGACGGCAGCGCCTCGAGTTCCCGGTTGAGTTCGCCGCGCTGCTCGAGCGACTTGAGCATCCGCCGGTGCACCGGGAGCAGCGAGTGCGCCTGGGCCCGGGCGTTGCCGAGCGCCATCGCCTGCTCGTAGTTGTCCCGCAGCACCAGGGCGCCGACCTCGTCGGTCATCGCGGCGAGCAGCTCGTCGCGTTCCGGCATGGTCATCTCGCCGTCGGCGACCGCCCCGCCGAGCAGGATCTTGATGTTGACCTCGTGGTCGGAGCAGTCCACACCGGCCGAGTTGTCGATGAAGTCGGTGAAGACCCGGCCCCCGTTGCGGGCGAACTCGATCCGCCCGCGCTGGGTGAGACCGAGGTTGCCGCCCTCGCCGACCACCTTGACCCGCAGCTCGGAGCCGTTGACCCGGATCGCGTCGTTGGCCTTGTCACCCACGTCGGCGTGCGACTCGGCGGTCGCCTTCACATAGGTGCCGATGCCGCCGTTGAAGTACAGATCAACC
Organism: Actinoplanes sp. NBC_00393; assembly: GCF_036053395.1. NCBI lineage: Bacteria > Bacillati > Actinomycetota > Actinomycetes > Micromonosporales > Micromonosporaceae > Actinoplanes > Actinoplanes sp. NBC_00393. The sequence goes on from NZ_CP107942.1 coordinate 7,260,877, forward strand.
GGGGCCTTGAGGATGGCCCGCATCAGCTCGGATGGGCTGATCGTCTTCGCCGAGGACTCCAGCCCGAGCACCTCGCGGACCTGCGGGCTGACCGGGATCGACTTGGCGGCGCGCGGGTAGATCCCACCGCCCTCGCTGATCAGCGACTTGTCGTAGTCGGCCCAGGAGGACCGGGGCAGGTCGAAGAGGCGCCTGCGTTCGGCGTACGAAATCGCGGGGTCGGGGTCGGGATCCAGGAAGATGTGGCGGTGGTCGAAGGCCGCCACCAGCTTGATGTGCTGCGACAGCAGCATGCCGTTGCCGAAGACGTCGCCGGACATGTCGCCCACGCCGACCACGGTGAAATCCTGCGTCTGGGTGTCGGTGCCCAGATCGCGGAAGTGCTTCTTGACCGACTCCCACGCGCCGCGGGCGGTGATGCCCATCTTCTTGTGGTCGTATCCGGCCGAGCCTCCGCTGGCGAAGGCGTCGCCCATCCAGAAGTCCTTCTTCACCGAGATCGCGTTGGCGATGTCGCTGAACGTGGCGGTGCCCTTGTCCGCGGCCACCACCAGATAAGGGTCGTCGCCGTCGTGGCGCACCACGTCCCGCGGCGGCACGATCTTGCCGCTCAGGATGTTGTCGGTGACGTCCATCAGCGCGGTGATGAACTGCTGGTAGCACTCGACCGCTTCGTCCCGGTCGCCCGGCTTGCGCTTGAGCACGAAGCCGCCCTTGGCGCCCACCGGGACGATCACCGCGTTCTTCACCATCTGCGCCTTGACCAGGCCGAGGATCTCGGTACGGAAGTCCTCACGCCGGTCCGACCAGCGCAGACCACCCCGGGCGACCGCGCCGAACCGCAGGTGGACGCCCTCGAACCGGGGCGAGTAGACGAAGATCTCGTACTTCGGGCGGGGCTGCGGCAGGTCCGGGATGGCCTGCGGGTCGAGCTTGAACGCCACGTACGACTTGGGGCGTCCCTCGGAGCCGCGCTGGAAGAAGCTGGTCCGCAGGGTGGCCTCGATCAGCGTCAGGTACGACCGCAGGATCCGGTCCTGGTCCAGGCTCTCCACCTGGTCGAGCAGCTCGGTGATCCGGGTGCGCAGCTCGACGGCCTGGCGGCCGCGCTCGGCCTCGCCGACCTGCAGCGCCGGGGAGAACCGGGTCTCGAAGAGCTTCACCAGCAGGCCGGCGATCTCCGGGTACGCCGTGAAGGTCGACTCCAGGTAGCGCTGCGAGAAGACGTTGCCGGCCTGGCGCAGGTATTTCGCGTACGCCCGGAGCACGACCACCTGCCGCCAGGTGAACCCGGCCCGCAGCACCAGCTCGTTGAAGCCGTCCACCTCGGCCTCGCCCCGCCACGCCGCGGCGAACGCGTTCTCCACCTGCGGGCGCACCTCGGCCAGCTCGCGGTGGCCGGCCGGCGGGAGCAGACCGAAGTCGTAGAGGTAGATGACGCCGTCGTCGCGGCGGATCTCGTACGGCCGCTCGTCGGTCACGCGGACGCCCAACGAGTGCAGGACGGGCAGCACCGCGGAGAGCATCATCGGCTCGCCGTACCGGTAGACCTTGAAACGGACGTCCCGCTCGTCCGGCTCGGGTGTGCCGTCCGAACCGAGCCGCCGCCGGAACAGGTGCATCGCCAGCTGGCCGGGCTCCTCGAGCAGCTCCAGCTTGGCCAGGTCCTGCATCCCCTCGTACGGCGTGTGGCTGTTCTTATAGCTCTCCGGGTACGCCGTCGAATACCGGGTGAACAGGCGTTTCGCCGGTTCGTCGCCGAGTTTGCGCTCCAGCACCAGGGAGAAGTCGTCGTCCCACATGCGGGTCGCGTCGGCGAGCCGCTCGGCCAGTGCGTTCGGGTCGATCTGCCCGGGCGGCGCCACCGGATCGGTGCGCACGATGAAGTGCACCCGCGCCAGCATCCGCTCGGTGACCCGGGTGGTGTAGTCGACGCCGATCCCGTTCAGCTCGCGCAGCAGAATCTCCTGCATGCGCAGCCGGTTGCCGGTGGTGAAGCGGTCCCGGGGCAGGTAGATCAGGCAGGAGATGAACCGGCCGTAGCCGTCCCGGCGCAGGAACAGGCGCAGTTGACGGCGGCCGGCCATCCGCAGCACACCGACGACCGCCTCGTACAGATCATCGGTCTTGATCTGGAACAGCTCGTCGCGGGGATAGGTCTCCAGTATCTGCAGCAGGTCCTTGCCGGAGTGACCGCGCGGCGACAGGCCGGAACGGTCCATCACCTCCTGCACCTTGCGCTTGACCACCGGCAGCTGGCGCACACTCGTCCGGTAGGCGGAGCTGGAGAACAGGCCCAGGAAGCGCCGCTCGCCGGTGACGTTGCCCTGGTCGTCGAAGACCTTCACGCCGATGTAGTCGAGGTAGGCGGATCGGTGCACGGTGGCCCGCGAGTTCGCCTTGGTGATCACCAGGAGGCGTTTCTCCAGCGCTCGCTCGTACGCCTCCGGGGCCATCTCGGAAGCCAGCTTGCGCGGCTTGCTCGCCCCGCGCAGGATGCCCAGGCCGGTGCCCGGCACCGCGCTCAGAACACCGCCGTCCAGCCGGTACTCCCGGTAGCCGAGGAACGTGAAGTGGTCGCTGGCCAGCCACTTGAGCAGCTCGATCGTGTCCGTGACGTCCTTGTCCGGCACCGGGAGCTTGTGCTCGCTGCCACGCGCCGCCGCCAGCTCGTCGGAGATCACCACGGCCCGCTGGCGCATCCGCGGCCAGTCCTCCACCGCGTCCCGGACGTCGGTGAGCACCCGCCGCACCTCGTTGAGCAGCTGGTCGCGCGCCTCCGCCCGGCGGACCGGATCGATCTCGATCCGGATCCAGCTCTCCACCAGGTCGCCCTCGATCGCGTCGTCCGGCTCGACGTCGGCCTCGAGCTGGGCGAGCGCGCCGAGCGGCTCGCGGCGCACCACGATCAGCGGGTGGACCAGCAGGTGGACCTGGAGGTTGTGGGCGGTGAGCAGAGCGATCACCGAGTCGACCAGGAACGGCATGTCGTCGGTGACGATCTGCAGGACGGTGTGGCCCTGCGAACCGGTCGGCTCGGTGATGGCCAGCTTCAGCTCACCGGGCAGCCGGTTGCGGGCCAGCTCGCGGTGCTCCAGCGCGGCCGCGTACATCTCGTCAGGCGTGTAACCGACCAGCTCCTCGTCGGGTGCGAACCGCCAGAAGCGGCCGACCAGCGACGCGGTGGAATGGTCCTCGCCGGCTCGCTGCACCGCCTGCTCCACCAGCCGTTCGGCGTCGGGCAGGGGCTCGTCGAGCTCTCCTGATTCGGTGGACGTCCCCAATCGCCCGGTGAGGGCGAGTCCGGGACCGGCCGCGAAATCCTCGGGCACAGTCTGATCAGCTTCGGTCGCTGCCTCGTCGGCGACAGCCATGGCCTGGCGCTCCCCTCACCCACGGCACTGTGGGTTCGAACGTGTTCGAGCACAGCCTAGAACGACCGGCCCGGCACCCCTCACACCCCGGGTGTGCCAGCACGGCGATGTGCCGGTTTGCCGAGTATCACCCGCTGCGGGTCAGCATGACGGGCGTGTGCCTACTACGGTCTGATCTGCTACCCCACGGAAAGGACCGTCATGCGCCGTTATCGAGCTGGTTTGGCGGCATTGCTCCTTCTCACCGTGGGCGGGTTGACCGGTTGCTCCGCCGACCCGCCCGAGGACACCGTCAAGGCGTTCCTGGACGGCTGGCGCAACGGCAACCTCAACGAGGTCGGCTTCGTCACCGCGAGCGGCGGCAAGATCTCCGCCGACGACGTGCTGACCGGCATCCGCGAGCTCTACGGCGACCTGTCCCAGCAGCCGCTCGAACTCTCGGTCGCCGGCGACTCGAAGACCAGCGGCGACGTGGCCAGCACGCCGATCACCTTGAAGTGGACCCTGCCCGGCGGGGTGAACTGGTCGTACCCGAGCACGGTCCGCGCCACCAAGGCCGGCGACGACTGGAGCGTGATCTGGGAACCGGCCGTCCTCCAGCCGGAACTCGCCGCCGGCGACAAACTCCGGCTGCGCCGGGTCGCCCCGCAACGGGCCGCCATTCAGGACGCCGACGGCAAGGCCCTGTTCGGGCCGCAGCCGGTGGTGGTCGTCGGGGTCACCCCGCAGGAGATCAAAAACCTGCCCCAGCTACAGAAGGATCTGGCCGCGTCGTTCCAGAAGATCGACGTCGACGTGGACATGTCGGACCTCAAGGCCCGGGTCGACGCCGCCGACCCCGGCGCCTTCATCGACCTGATCACCCTGCGCCGGCCGGTCTACCTCAAGATCCGACCCGAGGTACGCCCACTCGACGGCACCGTCTTCCGCGAGGAGACCCGGCAGCTCGCCCCGACCCGCGAGTTCGCCCGGGCACTGCTCGGCACCGTCGACGCCGCCACCAAGGAGGACCTCGGCGCCCGGCCGGACACCCTGGCCACCGGCGACATGGTCGGTCACGGCGGGCTCCAGCAGAAGTACGACACCGTGCTGCGCGGCACCCCCGGCCTCTCCGTGGTGATCTCCCGCGAGGCCGCCGACGGCGAAGCCGAACAGGCCCCGATCTTCACCTCCGACCCGGTCGACGGCAAGCCGGTCAAGGTCACCCTGGACACCGCCACCCAGAACGCCGCCGACCAGGCCCTCGCCGCCGAGAAACAGCCGAGCTCGCTGGTCGCGATCCGGGTCAGCGACGGTGCCGTGCTGGCGGCCGCCAACGGGCCCGACGCCGGCGGCGTCAACACCGCACTGACCGGGCAGGTGCCGCCCGGTTCCACCTTCAAGATGATCTCGGCGTACGGGCTACTGGCCGGCGGCGCGGTCAAAGCGGACACCGTCGTGGACTGCCCCAAGACGTACAACGTGGACGGCCGCGAATTCAAGAACTCGCACGACGAGGCGCTCGGCAAGGTGCAGTTCCACGTCGACTTCGCCAAGTCCTGCAACACCGCGTTCGCCGCCCTGTCGTCCAAACTCGGCTCGGCCGGGCTGCAGCAAGCCTCGACGGCGCTCGGGCTGGGCAGCACGTGGGATCTGGGCATCGAGGCGTACGCCGGCCAGGTCTCCGACGGCGGCACCGCCACCGAACTGGCGGCCGCGACGTTCGGCCAGGGCAGCACGACGGTCAGCCCGATCGCCATGGCGGCGGCGACCGCGGCCGTCGCCAAGGGCCAGTTCCAGCCACCCAAGCTGCTGCTCGACCCGGCGCCGGCCAACACCGGCACCCCCGGACCGGCCCTGGACCAGACCGCGGTGGGCGCGTTGCGCGACATGATGCGCGAGGTGATCACCGGCGGTACGGCCACCGCGCTGCGAACCGTGCCCGGAAAGCCGGTGTTCGGAAAGACCGGCACCGCCGAGTTCCAGACCGGTTCGGAGGCCACCCACTCCTGGTTCATCGGCTACCAGGGCGACGTGGCCTTCGCCGTGATGGTCCAGAACGGCGGCGCCGGCTCCGAGGCGGCGGTGCCGATCGCCAAGCGCTTCCTGACCAACCTGAACAAGTAACCCGCCGGCCCGGCCCGCCGCTCCCAGCCAGCACGGGCCGCGGCCGCCGCTCCCAGCCAGCACGGGCCGCAGCTGCCGGTCCCAGCCACGGGGGCTGCGGCCGCGGCTCCCACCTAGCGCGGGCCGCGGCTGCCGATCCCGACCAGCGCAGACCTCGGCTGCCGGTCCCAGCCAGTGCGGGTCGCGGCCGACGCGCACGTCACTGCTCAGGCGGCGCCGTCGGATCCCGGCTCGGGCGGCACAGTGGGGGCCGGCGCCGGTGGGCCGGCGTGCGCCTCAACGCTCAGGCGGCGCCGTCGGGAAAGCCCGGGTCAGGGCGGTACAGCGCGCCGGCGGCCGGCGGGTCCAGCGGCGGCCGGGGACGAAGCATGCCGGGCCGGGTGGCCGGCAACGGCTCCGAGTCGAGCAGCGGCGCGGAGCCGAGCGGCCGGGACAGCAGCCGCACCTCGGGCCGCTCACCGTCGCTGGTCAGCTCGCCGCCGGCTCCCACTGGAACACTGCCGGGCTCAACGTGGTCCGGCTGGGCGTGGTCCGCCTCGGCATCGTTTGCTTCGGCCTCGTCCGACCCGGCATCGATCGGTGCGGCGTCCTCGGCTCCGGCATCGCTGGAGCCGACATGGCCCATTTCGGCACCGATCGCCTCTGTGTCGGCCGGTTCGGCGCCGATCCCCTCGTCGTCGCTCGCTTCAGCGCCGCTCGCTTCGGCACGGCTCGCTTCGGCGTTGATCGCCTCGTCGCGGCTCGCTTCGGCATCGCTCGGCACTGCCTGTGCCGGGTCGCTGTCAGCGGTATCGCCCGCTCCCCAACCGTTCGACACCGCGCGGTCCGCTTCGTCCGGTTGATCCACCGGAAACTGATCGGTTTCGGTCAAGGCCGGATCCGCCTCGGCGGGCGACTGAGCCTCTCCTCCGGCCGGCTCGTGCTCCGTCAGCGGCTCGCCGACTTCGTCGATCAGCTCGGACTCCGGCTGCCCCTCACCGACTTCGTCGAGCGGCTGGTGCTCCCACCGGACCTCACCGACTTCGTCGAGCGGCCCGTGCTCCGGCCGGACTTCACCGACTTCGTCGAGCGGCTCGCGCTCCCACCGTTCCTCGCCGACTTCGTCGACGGGCTGGTCCTCGGCGAGCTCGGGGTCTTCGACCGCCGACGCCTCCGGCTCGGCGGGCTCGTCGGCCGGCAGCAACGCCTCTTCGGACTCTTGAACATCAGTAGACACCGCCGGCTCGAAGGCCGGGGCCGGCACAGGAGTGAGCAACGCTCCCGCAGCTGGACCGTCCGTGGCCTGCTCGGCCGGGGCCCGGCGCCGTGCGATGGCATCCTCCTCAGCAGAGGAGAGCCTTTCTTCCCAGCTTGGGCGGGCCAGCCGCCCGATCCCGGCCGAAGCGACCAGATCGGAGTGGGCTGCTCCGAAAGCGGCCGCTCCTAGACCACCCAGCTCCCTGCGCGCAGCCTCGGAACCGACTGCGGCATCAGAACCGACGGTTTCCGAAGCAGCAGATCCGGCATCGGTGTCAGCGGCTTCCGGAGGGACGGCCCCGCCATCAACGCCAGTGGCATCCGTAGCGACGGACCCGGCACCACCGCCAGCAGCATCCGAAGCGACAGACCCGGCACCACCGCCAGCAGCATCCGAAGCGACAGACCCGGCACCACCGCCAGCAGCATCCGAAGCGACAGACCCGGCACCACCGCCAGCAGCATCCGAAGCGACGGACCCAGCACCACCGCCGGCAGCCACCGACGGACCGGCCCCGTTGTCCAGGTCTCGGCGCGCCGCGATCAGATCCGGCCGGGCAGGCGTCGTCCGAACCGGGGCCAGCCCCGCGACCACCGCCGAGGTGATCTCCGACGCGTAGCGGCCGTCCGGGTCGTAGTCCGGGTCGAAGACGGTGATCTCCACGCCCAGGCAGTGCGGCGACTCCACCAGCCCGGCCAGGAGCAGCTCCAGCTCCGGGAAGGCGATGCCACCCGGATCCGGCGCGTCCACCGCCGGCATCACCGCCGGGTCGAGCACGTCCACGTCCACGTGCACCCAGTAGCCGGCGCAGTCGACCAGCTGGTCCCGGGCCCACTGCGCGGACCGGGCGGCGCCCTCCGCACGCAGGGCCGGGACCGGGCGGGTCACGATGCCGGCGGCCTGCAGGTCCAACCGGTACTCGTCCTGCGCGCGGATGCCGAGGACCACGACGTCGACGTCCCGGAAATACGGCCGGCGGCTCTCGATCGCGGCCAGGTCGGCCTGTCCGCGGCCGGTGACCAGGGCGAGGTCCTCGCCGGCCGCCGCTCCGACGTAGGACGCGTTACCGGGATGCCGGAAGTCCGAGTGACCGTCCACGAAGACCAGGCCGATCCGGCCGCCGACCGCCTCGCCGAGACGGTGCATGGCGATGCCGGATCCGATCAGGATGGAGCAGTCGCCGCCGAGCACCACCGGGAACTCGCCGCCGTCGATGATCGCGCCGATCCGGTCGGCCAGCGCCCGCGAGTACGCCGCGATCTCCGGTGCGTGCGCCACGCCGTCGCCGGGCCGCCAGTCACCCGGGTCGTACCGCGGCGGGGTGAGGCAGCCGGCGTCGCGCGCGTGCAGCTTGGTCAGCAGGCCCTGGTCGCGGAGGGCGCCGGGCGCCTTGGCGCAGCCCGGCACCGACGTCACGGTCGGCGGGCGCAGGCCGAGGTTGGACGGCGCGTCCAGAACGGCGATGCGGCGCACGACGCCCCCCTCTGCCTAGAAGAGCGCGCTGGCCAGAGCGCGACGCGCGCCGGCCACCGCGGGATCGTCCGGGCCGGCCACGCTGAACAGCGACAGCAGATGCTTGCGTACGGCATCGCGCTCGTCCCCACTGGTCCGCTTGACCAGGGCGACCAGCCGCGCGTACGCCTGCTCGGCCTGCCCGCTGAGCACCTCGATGTCGGCGGCGAGCCGCTGGGCCTCGATGTCGTCCGGCGCGGCGTCGGCCTTGGCCAGGGCGGTCGCCGGGTCGGCGCCGCTGATCCGGCGGTAGAGCTCGACCTGGGCCAGGCCGGACTCGGCAGCCGCGTCGGCCGGGGACTCGGCGAGGATCTTCTTGTACGCCGCCTCGGCCGCATCCAGATCACCGGTCATCAGGGCGTCGTCGGCCGCGTCCAGCCGCGGGTCGGCGGGCGTCTCCACGCTGACCCCGGCCGCCTTGAGCACTGCATCGATGTACTGCCGGATCTGGGCCTCGGAGAGCACCCCGGTGAAGCCCTCGACCGGCTGCCCGCCGATCACCGCGGTCACCATCGGGATGCCCTGCACCCGGAAGACCTGAGCGAGCCGGGGGTTGGAGTCCACATCGACCTTGCCGAGGATCCACGAGCCCGCGTACTCCCCTGCCAGCTTCTCCAGCACGGGGGAGAGCTGCTTGCACGGCTCGCACCAGTCGGCCCAGAAGTCCAGCAGGATCGGCGTGGTCAGCGATCGCTCCAGGACGGACTGGAAATTCGCCTCGGTGACCTCGATGACGGTGTCCGGGGTGACGCCCGGAACGGCGCCCGGGGCCGCACCGGGGGTGCCGGTGGCCGGGGCGCCGTCGCTCGGGGCGGGACGGCTCGGCGCGGCCGGTTTGGCCGGCGCCGGGGGGCGCAGCGTGCTGAGATCGACCGCGCCGCGGGTGAAGATCGACGGAGTGGTCCGTGGGTCGCTCATGGTTACCTAGTCTCGCACGCTGTCCAGCCTGTTCGCGTCGCCACCAGCCGCCCGATATCGGACGTCACAACCCCTAGAAGCGGGCCGGCTCCCGGTACACCCCCCACTCGTCCTTGAGGACGCCGCAGATCTCGCCGAGAGTGGCCTCGGCGCGGACCGCGTCGAGCATCGCGGGGATCATGTTCTCCCCGGTACGCGCGACGGCCACCAGGTGCTCGAGAGCCGCTTTCACCCGTACCCCATCGCGGTTCTCCTTGCGAGCGCCCAGCTCGCGCCGCTGTGCCACCTCGACCTCGTGCGACACACGCAGGATCTCGAGTTCCTTGGCGACCGTGCCGAGGTGCGCGTTGACCCCGACCACCTTCTTCTCCCGCTTCTCGACCGCCTGCTGGTAGGCGAACGCCGCCTCGGCGATGTTCGCGGTGAACCAGCCGTCCTCGATGCCGCGCAGGATGCCCGCGGTGATCGTGCCGTCGTGGCCGAGCTCGCGGATCCGGGTGAAGATCTCCTCCGCCTCGGCCTCGATCCGGTCGGTGAGCGCCTCGACGTACCAGGAGCCGCCGAGCGGGTCGGCCACGTTGACCACACCGGTCTCCTCCATGATCACCTGCTGGGTGCGCAGGGCGATCTCGGCGGACTCGTCGGTGGGCAGCGCGAGCGTCTCGTCGAGCGCGTTGGTGTGCAGCGAGTTCGTGCCGCCGAGCACCGCGGCCAGGGCTTCGACGGCGGTACGCACCACGTTGTTGACCGGCTGCTGCGCGGTCAGCGAGACCCCGGCGGTCTGCGTGTGGAACTTCAGCCACAGCGCTTTCTCGCTGGTCGCCCCGTAGTCGTCGCGCAGGTGCCGGGCCCAGATCCGGCGGGCGGCGCGGAACTTGGCGATCTCCTCGAAGAAGTCGACGTGCGCGTCGAAGAAGAAGCTCAGCCCGGGCGCGAAGGTGTTGACGTCCAGCCCGCGGGAGAGCCCGAGCTCGACGTAGCCGAAGCCGTCGGCCAGGGTGTAGGCCAGCTCCTGCGCAGCGGTCGAACCCGCCTCCCGGATGTGATAGCCGCTGACCGACAACGGCTTGTAACGAGGGATCTCGCGAGCGCAGTACTCCATCAGGTCGCCGATCAGGCGCAGGTGCGGCTCCGGTTCGAAGAGCCACTCCTTCTGCGCGATGTACTCCTTGAAGATGTCCGTCTGCAGGGTGCCGTCAAGATCTTTGATCGAGGCGCCCTGGCGTTCGGCGGCCACCAGGTACATGCAGAAGACCGGCACTGCCGGACCGGAAATGGTCATGCTCGTGGTGACGTCCTGCAGCGGGATGCCGTCGAAGAGCACGTCCATGTCGGCGGCCGAGTCGATCGCGACGCCGCAGTGGCCGACCTCGCCGAGCGACTGCGGCTCGTCCGAGTCGCGGCCCATCAGGGTGGGCATGTCGAACGCGACGCTCAGCCCGCCGCCGCCGGCAGCGAGGATCATCTTGTAGCGCTCGTTGGTCTGCCGGGCGTTGCCGAAGCCCGCGAACTGGCGGATGGTCCAGGTCCGCCCGCGATAGCCGGTCGGATAAAGACCACGGGTGTACGGGAACTCGCCCGGCCACCCGATCCGCTCGAAGCCGGGGTACTCGACGCCGTCGGGCGGCCCGTAGACCGGGTCCACCGTCGAACCGGAGAGCGTGGTGAAGTCGGCGTCCCGCTTGCGGGCCGCATCGTAGCGCCGTTGCCAGCGCTCCCGGCCGGCGGCGATCTCGGCAGCGTCCATGCCGACACCGTAGCGCAGAACTGAACGATCATTAAGGCTATGACCCACTCGGGATGGTCAGCTTGAGATCATTGTTCGGATTGTCTTCTTCGGCGTTCTGTCGCTCCGGCGCTCGATCACCGAGAGTGGTTCCGGACGGCCCCTCAGGCCCCGGTGGCGTCCGCCACGCCGCCGGGGCAATGCCACCGTCATGCCACCGCCTGCCGACCCGCGCCGCCCGACCGGCGGCGGTGCGCGGCCGGCGGGCCGCCGGTTTCTCCACGCCGCCCGATCGGTGGTGTCAGCGACCGGCGGCTTCAGGTTTTCGCGCCGCCCCGCAGCGGTTTCAGCGACCGGCGGCTTCAGTCAGGCTGGGCATGCGGTGGTCCAGGATCCACGCCTGCGGATCACCCCGGCGATGCATCCGGCGCATGATCATCGGCAGCATGGCGTCCCGGATGGCCGCGCCGACCGGTCCCAGAACCTTCCCGTTGCTGGTCCGGCGGCCATAGGCGACCACCTTCTCCACCCGCGGACGGCGGCTGGCCTCGTAGGCCGCGAGCGCCTCCCGCAGCGCTCTCTCCTTCAGCTGTCGGCCGAGCGCCACGGCATCCTCCAGCGCCATCGCCGCCCCCTGCCCGGACGACGGCGCCACGGCGTGCGCGGCATCGCCGACCAGCACGATCCGGCCGCGCTGCCAGACCCGGACCCGCCGCAGATCCCGGGTGTTCCACGGCCCCACGATCTCGTCCGAAGCCGCGATGAAGTCAGCCGCCGGCTCCCCCGCGAAAAGATCCATCAAATACGCACGCCAAGCCTCCGGAGAGAACTCGCCCGGCTCCATCGGGCGCTTGCGCGGCGGATTCGCGAACCACCACACCGAGCCGTCCGGCGCGCTCACCCAGCCGAAGAACGCCCGCCGCCCGAAGGACATCTGCATCACCCCGGGCGGCGGCCCATCCACCGGCCCGGCGGTGAACCCACCCGCATTGAGCAGCCCGAGATAGTGCGGCGCCGGCGCGCCAGGATTCAAAACCTGCCGGGTACGCGAATGCAGCCCATCCGCTCCGACCAGCAATCGGCCACTCGCAGTCCGCCCGTCCTCGAACCTCGCGGTGACCTCCCCTGCCTCTTCACCGCCCCCACCGCCGCCTTGCTTTTCCTTACCCTGCGCGCCTTCGCCTCTCTCCCTTTCACCTCGCCCTCCTTCGCCTCTCTCCCCTTCACCCCGCCTGCCTTCGCCCCTCTCCCCTTCACCCCGCTTGCCTTCGCTGACCGCGACCAGCCGGGCGCCGTACACGATGGGCACACCCAGGGCCGCCACCTCCGCGCGCAGGGCGGCGTAGAGGTCGGCCCGCCGAATCGTGGTGGTGACCACCCCGTCGGCCAGCGGGCCGCCCAGCGGCACCTCCGCGAGCAGCCGGCCGGATGCACCCCGGAGGGCGATCGACGGCGTCGGGAAGCCGCGGGCCAGCACACGCGCCGGATCCATCCCGAGCGAGCGCAGAGCATTGATCCCGTTCACCGCGAGGGTGAGGAACGCGCCCCGCTCATCGACAGCGGGCTCGCCGGCTTCGTAGATCACCGGCTGAAACCCGGCATACCGGAGGGCTACGGCCGTCGCGGTGCCCGCGATCCCTCCGCCGATCACGATGGCACTTCTCGCTTCCTTAGTCATGTTATAACTATTGATGCAATGACTAACAATCGTCAAGGCCTAAGCTGGCCGCCATGAAGCGGTCTCCCCTGGCGATGGTTCTGCTGGCACTGCTCGTGGAGGCGCCGATGCACCCGTACCGGATGCAGCAGGTGATCAAGGAACGCGGCCAGGACCAGCTGGTCAACGTGGCGCAGCGCAACAGCGTCTACCAGACCCTCGACCGCCTGGTCCGGGAAGATCTGGTCCGCCCCGGCGCCACCACCCGGGAAGCCGGCCGCCCCGAGCGAACCGTCTATGAAGTGACCGACGAAGGCGCCGCCACCCTGCGGCGCTGGCTCCTAGAGATGCTGCCGACCCCGGCCCGCGAGTTCCCCGAACTGCCGGTCGCCCTCGCCTTCCTGCCGATGCTCACCCCGGCCGAAAGCCGCGACCTACTGCTACGCCGCGCCGCCATCCAGGAGGAACGCGCCGCCGCCATCGCCGCCCAGGCGCCGCCCGGCCTCCCCCGGATCTTCCTGATCGAGGACGAGTACCGTCTGGCCGCCCTCCGCGCCGAGATCACCTGGCTCCACACCGTCGCCGCCGACCTCGATTCCGGCGCCCTGCACTGGGACCGCACCCTGATCGACGAAACCCTCGCCCACTTCAGCTGACCCCCAGCTGGCTCTCACGGTCGCTTCCCGCGCCGGGAGACAGCACTCACCGTCAGCCCGCACAACCAGCTGACAGCCACGGTCGCCTCCCGCGCCGGGACACAGCACTCACCGTCAGCCCGCACAACCAGCTGACAGCCACGGTCGCCTCCCGCACCGGGACACAGCACTCACCGTCAGCCCGCACCACCAGCTGACAGCCACGGTCGCTTCGCGGGGCGGGAGGCAGCGCTCAGCGTCAGCCGGCGCCACCGGCTGACGGCCGTGGTTGTTACGTGGGGCGGGAGGCAGCGCTGGGGGTCAGCTGGAGCTGAGGGTGAGCCCGGCGGGGGCGCTGGGGCCTGGAGTGGGCTGGTGGTCGCTGGAGGGAGAGCGGGGACCTTTCGAGACTCGTACCGAATCAGGAAAGGTTGGCCAGCAGTTGGTCGGCTGCGGCATAGGGGTCCAGTTCGCCGACGGCGACGAGCGCAGCGAGGTCGTTCAGGGTGGTGCCGGAGCGTAGGTCGCCCATCCGGGCCCGGAGCGTGCCCAGGGCCAGCGCGGAGACCTCGGCGGCGGCTCGCTGTTCGCGGCGGGTCCGCAGGTTGCCGCTGGACTCCAGCCAGTCGCGGTGTTTGGTGATCGCCGCTACCACTTCGTCGACGCCTTCGCCCTTGGCGGCGACCGCGCGGACCACCTGGGGGCGCCAGTCGCCGGGGCCGCGTTCGCCGAGGGCCAGCATGCCCTGGATGTCACGGTAGGTGGTGTCGGCGCCGGGCCGGTCCGCTTTGTTGATGACGAAGACGTCGGCGATCTCCAGGACGCCGGCTTTCACCGCCTGGATGGCGTCGCCCATGCCGGGGGCGAGCAGGACCAGCGTGGTGTCGGCCAGGGAGGCGATCTCCACTTCGGCCTGGCCGACGCCGACGGTCTCGACCAGGATGACGTCGCAGCCGGCGCCCTCCAGGACGCGGACCGCCTGCGGGGTGGCCGCGGAGAGGCCGCCGAGCTGGCCGCGGCTGGACATGGACCGGATGTAGACGCCGCGGTCCGCGGTGTGCTCGGTCATCCGCACCCGGTCGCCGAGGATCGCGCCGCCGCTGAACGGGCTGGACGGGTCCACGGCCAGCACACCGACCCGGGCGCCCTGCTCGCGCAGCAGCCGGACCAGCTCGTTGGTCGTGGTGGACTTGCCCACGCCGGGCGCGCCGGTCAGGCCGATCACCTGGGCCCGGCCGGCGTGCGGCGCCATCGCGGCGGCCACCTCGGGCAGGGCGGGATCGCCGTTCTCCACCAGGCTGATCAGCCGGGCCACCGATCTGGGGTCGCCGTCCCGGGCCTTCGCGACCAAGGTGGGCACGTCCCCGAACCGGGTCACGGCTGTACCTCCTCGCCAGCGGCGCCGCAGACCGCTGCGGCCGTCACGCCGACGGTACCTTGATGATCAGGGCGTCGCCCTGGCCCCCACCACCGCAGAGGCCGGCTGCGCCGTAGCCGCCGCCGCGCCGCTGCAGTTCCAGCGCCAGGGTGAGCACCAGACGGGCGCCGGACATGCCGATCGGGTGTCCGAGAGCGATCGCCCCGCCGTTCACGTTGACGATGTCCTCCTCCACCTTCAGCTCGCGCATCGACTGGATGACCACCTGGGCGAACGCTTCGTTGATCTCGATCAGGTCGAGGTCCTCCACGGTGAGGCGGGCCTTGCCGAGGGCGTGCTTGATGGCGTTGGCCGGCTGGGACTGCAACGAGCTGTCCGGCCCGGCCACGTTGCCGTGCGCGGTGATCTCGGCGAGCCAGGTCAGACCGAGCTGCTTGGCCTTCTTCTTACTCATCACGACGACCGCGGCGGCGCCGTCCGAGATCGGCGAGGCGCTGGCGGCGGTGATCGTGCCGTCCGGCGTGAAGGCGGGGCGCAGACCGGCCAGCGACTCGGCGGTGGCGCCCGGCCGGACGCCCTCGTCGGTCTCCACCGGCTGCCCGGCGTCACGGCCGCCGGCCGGGACCGCGGCGATCTCCTCGGCGAACCGTCCCTCACGCTGGGCAGCGGCGGCCCGCTGGTGGCTGAGCGCGGCGAACGCGTCCTGCGCCGCACGGGTGATCCCGAGCTGTACGCCACTCGCCTCGGTCGACTCACCCATCGAGATCCCAGCCCACGGGTCCATCAGCCCGTCGAAGGCGGTGTGATCCCGGACCAGCACGTCGCCGAACTTGCGGCCCTGCCGCTGGTCGGTGAGCAGGTGCGGGGCGTTGGTCATCGACTCCATCCCGCCGGCCACCACGATGTCGAACTCGCCGGCCCGGATCAGCTGGTCGGCCATGGCGATCGCGTCGATGCCGGAGAGGCAGACCTTGTTGATGGTGAGCGCGGGCGTGGTCATCGGGATGCCGGCGGCGACTGCGGCCTGCCGTGCCGGGATCTGGCCGCAGCCGGCCTGGAGGACCTGTCCCATGATCACGTACTGCACGAGCTCGGGGGCGACTCCGCCACGGCGCAGCGCGGCGGCGATCGCGTGGCCGCCCAGCGCGGTGGCGGGCAGGTGCTTGAGGTTGCCGAGCAGGCGCCCCATCGGGGTCCGGGCGCCACTGACGATCACGGAACTGGTCACGGTCTCGATCCCATCTGCGACGTCCGGGCACTGGGGGATACCCGATTGGCCTTAACGATGACTCAGGTTCGAGACTAACCGCATGACAGACGTCTCACCGCCTGCCGGGGCATCCGACAATGTCACATTCTCCGGCATCGAATTACTGCGCATCGACCACGTCGGCATCGCCGTGCCTGATCTGGACGCAGCCATCCGGTTCTATGCCGAAAACTTCGGATTGCGCTGTGTGCACGAAGAGACCAACGAGGAACAAGGCGTACGGGAAGCGATGCTCGCCGTCGGCGACGGCACCGGCCCACGCCTTCAGCTGCTCGCCCCGCTGCGCCCGGACTCGGCGATCGCCAAGTTCCTCGACCGCAGCGGCCCGGGACTGCAGCAACTCGCCTACACGGTGGCCGACGTCCAGGTGGCAGCCGATCAGCTCCGGGCCCGCGGACTCCGTCTCCTCTATGACCAGCCACGCCGCGGCACGGCCGGGTCGCGGATCAACTTCGTGCACCCCAAGGACGCAGGCGGGGTTCTGGTGGAGCTGGTGGAACCGGGTACGCCGTAGGAGTGATTCCTCCTGACTGCGCCCCGGCCTCCTGGCAGGATCGTCGCCATTGAGCGGGGCCGACGAGGCCGGCGACCGACCCCTGATCCCCCGAAGCCCCGAGTGGGCAGGTGGCGAGGGGACGACGCCGGGCCGACCGGTGAGCCGAGAGTCACCGCCGTTCGGCCCGGCCCCCGGCTGCGGTCCAGGTCAAAGCTGATCTACGATGCGGTTCGGATGCTCATCCGCTCTTGCATGTCCGCCCCCTTCTCGCCAGGATGGCGCAATGCCCCAGCAGCAGGATCAGAACCTGGCCTTCTTCGAGACCGCCAACTCGCAGCACGACTTCACCGTTGTCCTGCGGGGTTACGACCGTCACCAGGTCGACGGACACATCGGCCGGCTGCTCGCCGCGCTGAATCAGTCCGAGCAGGCTCGTGGCGAGGCCGAGCAGCGGATGAACGACGCTCAGCGTCGTCTGCGCCAGGCCGAGCAGCGGCTCAACGCGCTGGAGCAGAAGCTCGCCGACAGCAACAAGTTGCTGGAGGAGAACAACCGTCCGACGCTCTCCGGGCTGGGCACCCGGGTGGAGCAGATCCTGCGTCTCGCCGAGGAGCAGGCGAACGACCACCGCGGCGAGGCGAAGCGCGAGTCGGAGGGCATCCTCTCCGCCGCCCGGCTCGAGGCGCGGGAGATCACCGACAAGGCGCGCGCCGAGGCCGCGGCCATGAAGGCCACCGCTGAGCGTGAGGCCGGCCAGGTGCGCACGCACGCCGAGCGCGAGGCCGCAGAGACCCGGGTGCAGGCGCGGCGCGAGGCCGACACGCTCCGGTCGGATGCAGACCGGGAAACCAAGCAGTTGCGTACGGTGACCGCGCACGAGGTCGCCGAGCTGAAGTCGACCGTGGAGCGGGAGGTCGCCTCGTTGCGCGCCACCGCGGAGCGGGAGATCACCCAGGCCCGGGCCAAGGCCGCCCGGGAGGCCGAGGAGAAGCGGGCCGAGGCCACCAAGCTGCTGACCGACGCGCGCGACAAGCGTGACAAGGACCTCCAGGCGCTGGCCCTGGAGATCGCCGAGCGCCGGGAGAAGTCGGAGCGCGAGGAGTCGGAGCGCCACGCCGCCCAGGTCGCCGCCACCCAGAAGATGGTGGCCGAGGCCGAGGAGCGGGCCCGCGCCGCCGAGGACCGGGCCAAGGAGATCGAGCAGCGTGCCGAGACCCGCCGGGTCGAGTCGGAGCGCAGCGCCGCCGAGGTCGTCGAGAAGTCGCGGGCGCTGGCGGAGAAGACCGTCACCGAGGCCCGTGCCGAGTCCAACCGTCTGCTCAGCGAGGCGCGCAGCGAGGCCGAGCTGACCACCCAGGCCGCCCGCCGCGAGGTCGAGGACCTCACCCGGCAGAAGGACGCGGTCACCAACCAGCTGGGGCAGATGCTGTCCGGTCTCTCCGGCCTGGTTCCGGGTGTCGGCGGGGCCGTGCAGGCGGTCGCCGAGGCGGCTGCGAAGCCGGTCGAGGCACCCGCTCAGCGTGCCCCCGAGCAGGGCGGGGACCAGCCCGAGCAGGCAGAGGCCGCGGAGGCCGGCGACCAGCCGGTAGCAGCTAAGACCAACTCCTGATTCCTCCTCCGGTTGCGTCCCCGCCGCGAGTACGCGACGGTGAACCGGCCGGAAGGTTCGTGACGATTGAGGCCGTACCGGAGTTTCTCCGGTACGGCCTCAATCGTTTTGGCGCGTAGCCTGGGTTTGGCAAGCCGAGGTGAGACAAAACGTGACTACCCGCACAGTCCCAGCCAACCCGGTGTGTACCGACATGCCCCGGGACGATGCGTATGTGAGGATGGACAACATGTCGCACGGCGGTGAAATCTTCGGTCTTGGCGGAGAGTCGGCCACCGAGCCCAGCTTCGAGACCGCCCTGCGGGGTTACGAGAGGAAGCAGGTCGAGCGGTACGTCGCCCGGGCGGAGAACGAGATCGCCGCCCTGGCCGCCGAGCGGGAGCAGGCGTACTCACAGATTCAGGCGATGGCCGCCCAGATCGAGCGGCTGCAGCAGGAGATCACGCAGACCCGGCGCAACTCCGGGATCACCGGCGAGGTCTCGTTCCGGCACCTCGGCCCCCGGGTGGAACAGATCCTGGCCCTCGCCGAGGAACAGGCCGAGGCGATCAAGGCCTCCGCCACCGACGACATCGCCGGCCGGCTCGCCGAGGCCGAGCGGATCCGGGCCGAGGCCGAGGCGCACGCCCACGACGGCATCCGCGACTTCGAGATCGCCCTGGCCGCGCGCCGCTCCGAGGAGGAGAAGGCCGACGCGGCCAAGCGGGCCGCCACCGACAAGGCGGTGGCCACCGCCCGTAAGAACGCGGAGCAGCTGCACGCCGAGGCCGAGGCCGTTCTGAACCGGGCCCGCAGCGAGGCGAAGCACCTGGCCGAGAAGGCAGCTCAGGACGCACAGCGCACCAAGGCCGAAGTGGACGGGTACGTGCAGTCCACCCGGGTTCAGGCCGAGCAGGAGCTCAAGGCGCTGCGGGAGAAGACGCATCAGGAGATCACGGCTCGGCGTACCGAGGCGGACCGTGAGCACGCCGACCTGAAAGCTTCGGTCGAGCACGAGCTCGCGCTGCGCCGGCACTCGGTGCTGGAGGAGCTCGCCCAGATGCGGTCCGGCGTCGAGAAGCAGTGCGCCGACCTGCGCAGCGAGGCCGACAAGTACGCGGAGGAGGTGCTGCGCCGCTCCGACGAGCAGGCCACCGCGGTCCGCAAGGAGATCGCCGCGCAGCAGGAGAAGATCGCTCAGGCTGGGCGGGAACTCGATGCCGCCAACGCCAAGATCGCCGACGCGGAGCAGCGCCGGGCCGCCGCCGAGGACCAGGCACAGACCGCCGGCAAGGAGGCCGAGCGGGTCGGTGAGCGCCTGGCCGACGCGCGCAAACAGCTCGAGGCGGAGCTCAAGCGGGTCACCGAGGCCGAGCGGGCCGGTGCGGCGGCCGAGCGGCACGCTGCCGACGTCCGGCGTCAGGTGCAAAAAGAGGCGAAGCGGGTGGCCGAGCTGGCCGCGGCCGCGGTCCTGGCCGCTGCGGCGGCACCCGACGACGATGACGACACGAATGCTGAGTCGGCAGCCGGCGCACCGGCTGCGGCGCACGCCGCCGACCGGCCGTCCGGAACGCATGCCGCAGACAAGCCGGCGGGGGCGCACGCCGCAGAGAAGCCTGCCGGGGCGCACGCCGCTGAGATGCCGGCCGGTCAGCCGGGCAAGGTCACCGCGTCCGCAAAGGTGACCGTCCCGCAGGCCAGCCGGGTTCCGGCCGACGCGGAGTAACGACGGCACGCCTACTCCGCCGGGGTAGTGGAGAAGCCGCGACACGCCTACTCCGCCGGGGTAGTGGAGAAGCCGCGACACGCCTACTCCGCCGGGGTAGTGGAGTAGCCGCGACACGCCTGCTCCGCCGGGGTGGCGGAGCAGGCCGGACGGCGATAGCGTCCGGGATCTCCGATGTGCGCTGTGGAGGTCCCGATGTCGTCCCCCGATGAAGCCTCTGCATCCACCTCGCCGTCTGAGCCGACTCAACAGCCTCAGCCGCCCCAGCGCGAGCTTCCGGTCGAGACGGCCGGTAAAAAGGCGGCCGAGAAGAAGACAGCAGTGGAAGAGACGGCGGAGGACGAGACCAGGTTCGGTGAGCCGGGCCCACCGCTGAACCGGCGTAGTCCGTTCTTCTTCGGGTTCCTGTTCGGACTCGGCGCGATCCTGGCGTACGCGCTGTTTCTCGGCGTCCGCAACGCCGCCTCGATCCTGGTCCTCATCTTCATCGCGCTGTTCCTGGCGATCGGCCTCAACCCGGCGGTGTCCCGGCTGCGGCGGTGGGGGCTGCCGCGCGGCGTGGCGGTGGCGATCGTCGCGCTGACCGTGGTCGGGCTGCTCGCCGGCGGTCTGATCGCGCTGATCCCGCCGCTGGTCACGCAGACCACCGCGCTGATCAACAACGCGCCGGAAGTGATCGAGAGCCTGCGCCGCAGTGAGACGGTGAACGAGCTGGTCCAGCGCTACGACATCGCCAACAAGGTGCAGAGCGCGATCAACGCGGGCACGGTCGGCAACGCGGTGGGCGGGGTGGTCGGCGGCGCCCGGCTGCTCTTCGGCACGATCTTCAACATCCTGACCGTGCTGGTCCTGACCATCTACTTCATGGCGGCCTTCGAGCGGATCAAGGAGACCGGGTATTCGCTCGTTCCGTCGTCGCGCCGGGATCGGGTACGGCTACTGACCGACGAGATCCTCACCAAGGTCGGGGCGTACATGGTGGGTGCCCTCTCGATCGCCATCCTGGCCGGGTTGAGCACCTTCGGGCTGGCTCTCGCGCTCGGGCTGGCGTACCCGTTCGCCCTGGCTGTGGTGGTGGCGGTCTTCGACCTGATCCCGCAGATCGGCGCCACCCTCGGCGCGATCATCGTGAGCCTGGTCGGGCTCGCCTCGTCGATCACCGACGGGATCGTCTGCGTGATCTTCTTCATCGTCTACCAGCAGCTGGAGAACTACCTGATCTATCCGAACGTGATGCGGCGCTCGGTCAAGGTCAGCGATGTGGCGGCGCTGGTGGCGGCCCTGGTCGGGGTGGGCCTGTTCGGGGTGATCGGCGCCCTGGTCGCCATCCCGATGGTGGCCGCCATCCAGCTGATCATGCGGGAGGTCCTGCAGCCCAGCATGGAGACGCGTTAGCTGTCCCGCAGCGGGCGGGGCACCTCGACGTCGGAGAAAGCGGCGACCGTGCGGTCCGCGTACGCCCCGGCGTCGCCGGTCTCGATCGGTCCGTCCCAGGTTCGCGGCAGCGGGGTCGGCACGTCCGGCGCGACCCGGCGGACGATCTCGTCGAGGATCGTCTCGGCGTCACCGACCCACAGGTGCTTGCCGCCCTCCACCGGGACGACCTCGCACTGCGGGATGGCGGCGAACCGCTCCTTCGCCTCGGCCGGGCGCAGATAGTCGTCGAACTCCGGGATGATCGCGGTCACCGGTTTGCCGTCGGCGGCCCACGCCTCGAGGTGCTCGGGCTTGGAGAAACGCAGCGGCGGGGAGAGCAGGATCGCGCCGGAGACGGCCGGGTCCAGGCCGTACATCAGGGTCAGGTCGGTGCCGAACGACCAGCCGACCAGCCAGATGTCGGGCAGGTCGGCGAACTCCGCGTACTCGATCGCGGCGGCGACGTCGTACTTCTCGTCGACCGCGTTGGCGAAGGATCCGCCGCTGGTTCCGCGTACGCTGCTGGTCCCTCTGCTGTTGAAACGCAGCACCGCGATGCCTGCCAGGGCCGGCAACCGCCAGGCGGCCTTGCGGTAGACGTGGCTGTCCATCATCCCGCCGTGGGTGGGCAGCGGATGCAAGCAGACGATGGTGGCCACCGGCTCGCGGTCGAGCGGCTTGGCCAGCTCACCGACGAGGGTGACGCCGTCCGCGGTGTGCAGCTCGATCTCCTCCCGGTCAGCGGGGAGGATCGAGTTGGCACGGATCTGGTTGCTCATGATGAAAGGGCCTTTGTTCCTTTTCAGGGTGGCGGGTGGGGCGGTTGAAGGGATCACCCATAGCGGGGGGCGTTGCGCGAGCGCTCCACACCCGGGCCGCGCCGATCCCGGGCGCGCCAGCAACCGGTGTGCCAGTGCCGCCGGTCGGACTCGTCGCCGTAGCCGTCGGCCGGCCAGGCCACCACGTGCGCCACACCCGGCCGGATGTCCTGCATGCAACCGGGACACCGGTACGTCTTCACGGCCGCCGCACCGAAGATGTTCCGGACCATCCATTCACCGTCCTGCCACTGCTGGACGCGATCCTCGGTGATTCCCGGCCGGTCCGGACGGCGCTCGTCGTCGTCACGGCGGCGGGGATGGTTGCGGCGGGGGCTCACAAGCTCAAGAGTACGTAGTGACTGATCAGTAACAATCACCCTAGACTCCGGTCATGACGGCGATTCACGTTCCCGGCGTTCCCGTGATCGAGGACGGCTGGCTCATCTCCACGAACCCGGCCACCGGCGACGAGGCCGGCCGCGTGCCGGTCGCGGACGAGAAGGCGGTCGTCGCCGCCGTCGAGCGGGCCCGCACCGCCGCGGCCTGGTGGCAGGGCCTCGGCTACGACGGCCGCCGCACCCGGCTGCTGCGCTGGCGCACCCTGCTGGTCGAGCGGATGCAGGAGCTCGCCGAGCTGACCCACCGGGAGACCGGCAAACCGGTCACCGACGGGCTCATGGAGATCGCCGCCGCGGTCGAACACCTGGACTGGGCGGCCCGCAACGCCAAGCGTGTCCTCGGGCCGCGGCGGGTGCGGACCCGCCTGCTGACCGCCGAGCACTCCGGCCACTTGGAGTACCAACCGTTCGGCGTGGTCGGCGTGATCGGCCCGTGGAACTATCCGATCGTCACCCCGGTCGGGCCGATCAGCGGCGCGCTGGCCGCCGGCAACGCGGTCGTGTTGAAGCCGAGCGAGTACACACCGGTGGTCGGGCAGTGGCTGGCCGACTCGTTCGCCGAGATCGTGCCGGAACACCCGGTGCTCCAGGCGGTGCACGGCCTGGGCGACGTGGGCGGCGCCCTGTGCCGCTCCGGGGTCGGCAAAGTCTCGTTCACCGGCTCCACCGCGACCGGCAAGAAGGTGATGGCCGCCTGCGCGGAGAACCTCGTGCCGGTGGTGATCGAGGCAGGCGGCAAGGATGCGCTGATCGTCGACGAGGACGCGGACGTCGCTGCGGCGGCCGAGGCAGCGGTCTGGGGCGCGATGACCAACGCCGGGCAGACCTGCATCGGCATCGAGCGGGTCTACGCGGTCGCGCCGGTCTACGACAGGTTCGTCGACGCGGTGGTGGAGAAGGCGGGCAAGCTGCGTACCGGTGAGGAGATCGGGCCGATCACCATGCCGCGGCAGCTCGAGATCATCCGCGACCACATCGAGGACGCGCTGGCCAAGGGCGGCCGGGCGGTCCTGGGCGGGTCCGATGCAGTGCAGGCGCCGTATGTCGCTCCGACGGTCCTGGTCGACGTTCCGGCGGACTCCACGGAGATCCGGGAGGAGACCTTCGGGCCGACGCTGACCATCACCAAGGTGCGCGACGCGGACGAGGCCGTGGAGAAGGCCAACGACACCGCGTACGGGCTGGGCGGCTCGGTCTTCGGCAAGAAGAACGCAATCCGCATCGCCCGCCGGCTCCGCTCCGGCATGGTCGCCGTCAACGGGACGCTCACCTTCGTCGGCATGGGCAACCTGCCGTTCGGCGGGGTCGGCGAGTCCGGCTTCGGGCGCATCCACGGTGAGGACGGTCTGCGCGAGTTCGCAAGGGCAAAGGCAATCACGGTACGCCGGGCGAAGTCCCTGCTCCCCGCGATGACCTTCGAGCGGACCCCGGCCCAGGTCAACCAGATCGTCAAGGCCCTGCGCCTGCTGTACGGCCGCAAGCCCTAGTCTGTTCGGATGGTCGATCATCCGGCGGTCGAGGTCAGCGGTCTGTCCGTCAGCTACGGCTCGGCACCGGTGCTGGTGGACGTCGCGCTGACCGTCCCGGCCGACGGCGGCGTCTGCGTGACCGGGGAGAACGGCATCGGCAAGTCCACGCTGCTGCGCTGCGTGAGCAGCCTGCAGCGGGCGGACGCCGGCACCATCCGGGTCTTCGGCGCCGAACCGGGCCAGACCCCGGACTTCTGGCGGGCCGTGGTGACCACCGTGGAACCGCCGACCTGGTACCCCGGCCTCACCACCCGGGAACACGCCGAGCTGGTCTGCCGGGCGCACGGCCAGGACCCGGAGGACGACGCCGTCGAGGAGGCGTTCGACCGCTTCGGGCTGGCCTCGCACGGCGACGCCATCCCGGCGTCGATGTCGTCCGGGCAGAAGCAGCGCCTCACCCTGCTGCTCGCGCTGCTGCGGCCCAGCTCCCTGTTGATCCTCGACGAACCCGAGCAGCGCCTCGACCCGGACGGCCGGGCGCTGGTCGCGGCGATGCTCGCCGAATACCTGGCGGCCGGCGGCTCCCTGCTGCTGGCCAGCCACGACGAGAAGTTCGCCCTCGCCTCGGGCGCCGAGCTCACCACCATGCAGGCGCTCGCGTCGTGACCTCCACCGTTGCGCTGCGGCCGGTCCGCCGCTGGATCCACCGCACCCAGGCCGCACACCGTGACCGCGGCGAGACGTTGGCCACCGGTTACGTCGCGGTGTTCTGCTTCGCCGTCGTCGTGGCGATGCTCAAGGACCCCCTCGAGGCGGTCTTCCGGCCCACGGTCCAGGATCTCAGCGGCACCGGCGCCGTCTCCTGGGCGGCCGTCTGCGCCGCCCTGCTGCACCTCACCCTGCGCCGCCTCGGCCCGGTCGCGGTCAGCCGCCCCGCCGCGTACTTCCTGCTCACCGCCCCGGTCAGCCGTCGCGTGCTGTTGAGCCCGTCGCTGCGTGCCGCCGCCGTCGCCGCGGGCCTCGCCGGCGCCGCCGCCACGCTGGGCATCCTCGGCCACGCCGACCGGCGCAGCGGTTCGCTCGCCCTGGTGGTGACCGGGGCGCTGGCCGGCGTACTGCTGGCCCTCGCCGCGGCGGCCGTCCAGACCCGGCCACGCCTGGGTCCGGTCACCGATGCGGCGGCCCGGTCGGCCCTGATCGCGGGCCTGGCCACCCTGGTCGCCGAAGCTGCCGGGTGGACACCGCCCGCCTTCGGCGGCTGGCCCGCGGCCTCCGTCGTGGTCCAGCTCGCCGGGGCCCTCGCGGTGGTCGCCGCCGCCGCCTCCTTCTTCGCCGTACGCGACCTCGCGCGCACCCCGAACGACCGCATCCTGGACTCGGCCCGGACCGCCGGCACCGTGGCCGACTCGGTGTACGGCGTGGAGCCCACCTTCCTCGCCGACATGCTGGAACGGGACTACTGGTCCCATCGCCGCCTGCGGTCGGACCGCCTGTCCCGCCGGCTGCCGCCGTTGACCGGCCAGGATCTGCTGCTGGCCCGGCGCCGCACGCCGCGCCTGCTCTGGACGGCTGCCTCCGCCACTGTCCCGCTGCTGCTCGCCAACGGACCGCGCTGGGTGATGGTCGCGGTGCTGGTGGCCGGGACGATGATCGCCGCGCGGGCCACCACCGCCACGGTGAAGACCGACGCGGCGAACCCGGTCCTGCTCCGCCTGCTGGGCCTGTCCGCACGCGAAGTGCTGCGCCAGCGGCTGTGGGTGCCCGCCGCGCTCGCCACCGCCTGGGCCACCGTCGCCCTGGTGCTTCTCCAATTGGCCGGCGTTCTGCCCGGCGGTCCGTGGTGGCTGTTCGGCCTGGTTCTCGGCCCGATCGGCGCGATCGCCGCGCTGCGCGCCGCCCGGGCCGGCCTGGTCCGCAACGACCTGCTGCCCCTCGACACCCCGATGGGCGCGATTCCCACCGGTCCCCTGCTGCACGCCTTCGCCGGGCTGGATCTGCTCCTGCTGACGCTGCCCACGGTCGCGGCGCTGAGCCTGGACCAGCCGGCCACCCCGGCCCTGCTGACCGTCCAGACCGCCGTCACCCTGCTCGGCGTCCTCGCCTACCTCCGGTACTCCACACCGACCAGCGTGTGGAGCTTTCCCTCCGCTGATCAGTGCTGGGGCAATCAGAAGAGGGTTAGTTCGTTTCGTTCCATGCCTCGGAGTTTGTCGTAGTCGACGACCACGCAGCGGATTCCGCGGTCGGTGGCGAGGACCCGCGCCTGGGGCTTGATCTCCTGGGCGGCGAAGACGCCTTTCACCGGGGCGAGCAGGGGGTCGCGGTTCATCAGTTCGAGGTAGCGGGTCAGCTGCTCGACGCCGTCGATCTCGCCCCGGCGTTTCACCTCGACCGCCACGGAACCGCCGTCGGCGTCCTTGCACAGGAGGTCCACCGGGCCGATCGCGGTCATGTACTCGCGGCGGACCAGTGTCCAGCCCTCGCCGAAGGTTTCCGGGTGTTCCGCCAGGAGCTCCTGCAGGTGCGCCTCGACGCCGTCCTTGACCAGGCCGGGGTCGACGCCCAACTCGTACGAATAATCCTGGAAGATCTCCTCCAGGGTGATCCGTAGCTCCTCGCCGGCCTTGTTCACCACCTTCCACACCCCGGGCGCCTCCTGCAGCTTGCACGGGGGGCTCATCCAGTTGAGCGGCTTGTAGGCACGGTCGTCGGCGTGGATCGACACCGACCCGTCGGCCTTGACCATCAACAGCCGGACCGCCGGGGGCAGGTGGGCGGAGAGACGGCCGACATAGTCCACGGAGCATTTCGCGATGACCAGACGCACCGGGCGACACTACCCGACTGCGGCCGGGCGGGGTTCGCATGCCGGTGCCATGCTGGTTTCGTGTTCGAAGCATTGACCGGCACCGGTCTCGCCGCATCAGCCGGCCTGAATGCCTATATTCCGCTGCTCACGATGGGTCTGCTGGCCCGGTACACGGAGGCGATCAGCCTGCCGGCCGGCTGGTCGTGGCTGTCCAACGGCTGGACCCTGATCATTCTGGGCCTGTTGCTCACGATCGAGGTGGTGGCCGACAAGGTCCCGGTCGTGGATCACATGAACGACGTGGTGCAGACGTTCGTCCGGCCGACCGCGGGCGGGCTGGCGTTCGGCGCCGGTTCGGCGTCCGAGACGGTGACCGTGTCCGACCCGGGCTCGTTCTTCACCTCGCACCAGTGGGTGCCGATCGTGGTCGGCGGGCTGATAGCGCTGGGCGTGCACGGCATCAAGAGCGCGTCGCGGCCGGTGGTGAACGCGAGCACGGCGGGCATCGGGGCGCCGGTCGCCAGCACCGCCGAGGATTTCGGCAGCGTGGTGATGTCCGTGGTGGCCATCGTGCTGCCGATTCTGGTGCTGATCGGCCTGGTCGTGCTGCTGTGGAGCGCGGTGTGGGTGGTCCGCCGCAGACGACGGCGCCGGCGTGAACGAAACTCCGGTATCGAGACCCGCCAACTATTTGGTTGACTGCTCGGGTGCCCGCCGTCGCCGTACCCGCTTTTGCCCTCGCCTGGTGGCTCGCCTGCTACCTGATCGGCCGCGACCCGGGGCGGTGGATCCTCCGGTGGTCGGCGGCGGCGCTCACGGCGTACGCCATCGGGGTCGCCGCCTGGACGATCGCACCGGGCTCCATGCCCGCCCAGGTCCTGCTCTGCCTGCCTGCTCTGGGGTGGGCCGGCGCCGTGGTGGCGCTGTTGCCGCTGACGCCGCCGGAGCGGCGGCCGATCGACCGCGGCGCCCTCGTGCTCGGCCTGTTGTTCCTGGTGATGGTGGTCGCGCTGCCCGGCGTGGGCCGGCTGGTCGCGCTGAGCCCGCTGGTCGGCGGCCTGGTCCTGCTGTGGCGGCTGCGCGCGCAGGTGGTGCCGCGGATGCTGCCACCGGCGATGACCATGATGGCGGTGCTGTACGCGGTCGGCCTCGGCCTGCTGCTCGGCCCGGTCGATCTCGGCGGGGACGCGCCGCTGATCGGGGCGATCGGCGTGGATCTGCTGGTGGTCGGCTATCTGATGGCGGTGGCGCACGCGACCGAGGCGGGCGAGCGGCTGCGTCCCGATCTGCGCCGCGCGCTGGTCGCCGCGGGCGCCGCGATCGTGGTGGCGGCGGTTCCGGCCACCGTGACCCTGCTGCTGGTGCCGGATCACGACGGGGTGGCGGCGGCGCAGTTCGTGCTGGTCGCGGGCACGGCTTCGGTGGCCGGGCTGACCGGCCGGCTGCGGCGCCTGCTGGACCGGGTGGCGCTGGCCGACGACGCCGCGCTGCGCTCGGACCGCACTGTCCTGTTCCTGAACGCGGATGCGCTGCTGCGGCGGCGGGAGCCGCGCCGGCTGGGTTCGATCGGTGAGCCGGAGTTCCTGCGGCTGACCCGGCGGGCGCTGAACGATTTCGGTGATCTGGACCGGCTGGCCCGCAGCCCGCTGACGGACATGCCGGTGGTGGAGCGGCGCCTGGCGGGCCGGGAGGATCAGCCGCGGGCCCGGGCCCGGGAGTTGCGGGCGGTGCTGCGGGAGTCGGTGTCGGCGTTGCGGCCGCCGGGCCCGTTCAGCACCACCGACGACTGGCGCTACTACAACGTGCTGCAGTTCTGCTGTGTGCTGGGACTGAATCCGTACGCCCGGCGGCCGCGGAGCGACGGGATGAGCCGGGAGGCGCGGCTGGCGGTGGACTGGTTCCGGCGGTACGTGCCGCGGGACGTGACCCGGCAGTGGCAGCGGGAGGCCGCGATGATCGTGGCCGAGCGACTGTGGACCGATCTCGGCGGCCGGCACCGGGCGCTGTCCGGGCGACCTGCCACGGACGAGATCACGACACGCAACGCCTAAAACCCCAAAATGGGCGGAAATGGCTAAAATCCCCCACCATGGGCAGCCACCGCAACGCGCTGGTCGCCGCCGTGCGGCAGGAACTGGCCGAGGCGCGCGGCACCGCTCGGGCGGTTCTGGCCGCCGCCGAGTCGGCCCGTGGTGAGGCGCAGCAACGACGACGGCTCGTCCGGGACGCGTACGCCACCTGCCTGAGCCAGCTGGCGGCGGCCCGGGAATCGGCCCGGGACGACATCCGGCAGCGGTACCGGCACGAGGCCGGCAGACTCGCCGGGCACCTGCGCGGTCTGGCCACGGTCAGCGCCAACGGCGCCGCCGGAGCACCCTGGCGGCTGTGGGCGCCGAGCGAGCCGGAACCCGGCGGCCGGCCCGGGCTGCTGCGGATCGGCACCATCGCGTTCGACGAGGCCACCGCGCTTCCCGCGCTGATCCCGCTGCTCGGCGCCGCGCACCTGCACCTGGACGGTCCGACAGCGGTCCTCGACGAGGTGATCACCGGGGTGCTGTTGCGGGCGATCGGCAGCACCCGGCCGGGCGACGTGCAGCTCACCGTCTACGACCCGGAGCAGCTGGGCGGGACGCTCGCGCCGTTCGCCCCGCTCGGGCCTACGCTGGTCGGGCCGGGTGGACTCGGGCCGCTGCTCGACGAACTGGTCGAGCACATCTGCCGGGTCAACGAGCGGGTCCCGGCCGAACCACTCCCGTGGCGGCTCGTCGTGCTGCTCGCCGACCGGGCCACCGCCGCCGAGATCACCGCCGGGGAGCGGGCTCAGCTGGACCGGATCGTGCGTACCGGGGTGGCCTGCGGGGTGCACCTGGTCGTCCGGGGACTGGAGCTGGAGCAGCACGCCACGCTGGAACGCATCGTGGTCCGGGACCGGACCGCCACCTGCGACTCCCTCGGCACATTGGAGATCCAGCTCGATCCGCCGCCACCCGCCGAGCGGATCACGGCGTTCTGCCGGAACGCGGCCGAGCGGATCCGGTCCGGGCCGCCGCCGGCCCGGCTCGCCGATCTGGAGCCGGCCGCGTACTGGACCGGGTCCTCCCGGCACGGCCTGATCGCGCCGATCGGCGACAGCACCGACGGCGCCCTGGTCGAGGTGCCGCTCGGCGAGGACCCGCCGCACGCGCTGATCGGTGGTCCGGCCGGAGCGGGCAAGACCAACCTGATCCACGCCTGGCTGGGCTCGCTCGCCGCCCGGTACGGCCCCGAGGAACTCGCCCTCTACCTGCTCGACTTCGCCGACGGGGTGTCGTTCGCCCGGTACGCCCCGGATCCGCGCGACCCCAGCTGGCTGCCCCAGGTCCGCCTCGCCGGGATCAACGTGACCGGCGACCGCGAGTTCGGGCTCGCCATGCTGCGGCACCTGAGCGAGGAGCTGCGTACCCGGGCCCAGGCCGCCAAACGGCACGACGCGGGCACCCTGGCCGGGCTGCGCGCCGCCGACCCGGCCGGCCACTGGCCCCGGATCGTCGCGGTGATCGACGAGTTCCCGGTGCTGCTGGAGAGGCGGGACGAGGCCGTCTCGCTGCTGGAGGACCTGGCCCGGCGTGGGCCGGCGCAGGGCATCCATCTGATCCTGTCCGCCCGGGAGGTCGCCGGTAGCCCCGCGCTGCTCAGCCTCCTCCCGCTGCGGATCGCGCTGCCCAAGGCCCACCGGATCCTCGCCGAGGACAACCTGGCGGCCGCGGTGATCCCGCGCGGCCACGCCGTGGTGAACACCGCGGCCGGGGTGGCCGGCGCCAACCGGATCGTCCGGCTGCCGGATGCCGGTGACCGGGCCGGCTGGCGGGCCCTGCAGCGCAAACTCTGGCGGACCCGGCCGCTCGGCTGCGAGGAGCCACGGCTCTTCGACGGTACGGCGGTGCCCCGGCTGCCGTCCGCGTACCGGCCGTCGGGGCGGGTGCCGTCGGCGGACGAGCCGGTCGGGTCGTCACCGGGGGCGGTGCTGGGCGAGCGGATCGACGTCGCGGAACGGCCGGCCAGGCTGCGGCTCGGGCGGATGCCGGGGCGGAATCTGGCGGTGCTGGGTACGCGTACCGATGAGGCCTGTGACGTGCTGGCAGCCGCCGCGCTCTCCTTGGCCGCGCAGGGCCCCGCGCACTTCAGTGTGGTCTGCCTGGCGCCGGAGGCGGAGCGGGCCGCGGCCCGGCTGGTCGCCGAACTGCCGGTCGCCGACTGGTACGACGCGTCCGACGTCCACTTCGACCTGCCGCACTCCGAGGTGCCCCGGTACGTGCTCGGCTACGGACTGGACGCGGCCGGCCCCGAGCACCACGACGATCTGCGGTCCCTGCTCGCCGACGGGCCGGAACGGCGGACCCACGTGCTCGGCTGGTGGCGTTCGACGGCCGGGCTCGGCGAGCACCTCGACACGATCGGCGCCTGGGTCGCGCTCGATCTCGCCCCACTGCATCCGCTGCCCGGCGGCCCGGTCTGGCGCCCACGAGCCCGGCGGGCGCTGTTCTTCGACCGATCCGTGCACCGCACCCCCGAAGTGATCATCCCGTACGAGGTGAACAGTGACCACACGTGACCGGCAGCCCCTGGGCCGCGACTACCAGCTGATGGTGAGCGCCCTCGCCGACGTCACCCGGCGTCGCGACGCGGAGCTGGACGACGCCGAGCAGGCGTACCAGGACAGCGCGGCGCGCGCGGCCGGCGAACTGGCCCGGGCCGAGCACGACGCGCTCGCCGCGGACCGGTGGGCGGGTGCGGCGGCCGCGCAGGTCCTCGACGTGGACCGGGAGGCGGCCCGCCTCTGGGACCAGCTGCGCCGGGCGCGCGGGATGCGGGTCCGCGCGCTGGGCGAGGTGCCCGAACCGGCGCCGGTGGAGACGCTGCCCCGGGTGGCGTTGCAGCGCCGGCCGTCGACCGAGGACGCGCCGGCGCCCGGACGTCAGTCACCGCGGACCCTGCTCTCCCGCGCCGCCGACCGGATCGACGTGACCGTGCGCCCGGCCGGGCGACGGTCGCTGTCCCGCTGGGCGCTCCCGCTGCTACCGGTGGTGGGCGCGGTCTGCGCGGCACTGGCCGGCCTGGTGGCGGCCGGGCTGGTGACATTCGGGAGTACGGGTGTCTGGGGCGGCCTGCTCATCCGCGGACTGGGCTGGCTGACCTTCCTGGTCGCGCCGTCGGCGGGCGTGCCCGTCGCGGCCCTGCTGGCCCACCGGCGGCTGGCCGCCCGCCTCGACATCGGCGGGATCGGCCTCACCCTGCTCGGCGGCATGGTCGCCGCCACCCTGCTGTCCCTGGCCTTCGCCGCCTCCCGCTGACCGCTCGTAGCCTCAGTAGCTGTAGAAGCCTTTGCCCGTCTTACGGCCCAGGTCGCCGGCCTGGACCATGCGCTGGAGCAGCTCCGGCGGGAAGAACTTCTCGTCCGCGGTGTCGCGGTAGATGTTGCCGGCCGCGTTCAGCATCACGTCGAGGCCGGTCAGGTCGACGGTCGCCAGCGGGCCCATGGCGTGGCCGAAGCCGAGCTTCATCACGGTGTCCAGGTCGGCGGCGCTGACCACGCCGGACTCGACCAGCTGGATCGCCTCGACAAGCAAGGCGGAGAAGAGCCGGTTCGAGACGAAGCCGGCGACGTCCCGCTTGACCTCGACGCAGGTCTTGCCGACCTCCTCGGCGTACGCACGCGCCGAGGCCAGCGTCTCGTCCGAGGTCTGGTAGCCACGGACCAGCTCGACCAGCTTCATCATCGGCACCGGCGAGAAGAAGTGGATGCCGACGACCGACTCGGGCCGGGAGGTGACCGTGGCGATCTGAGTGATCGGGATGGCGCTCGTGTTGGTCCCCAGGACCGCGCCCGCCTTGCAGATCTTGTCGAGGGCCTTGAAGACCTCGTGCTTGGCCTCGACCTTCTCGTAGATGGCCTCGACCACCACGTCCGCGTCGGCGGCCGCGTCCAGGTCGGTGGTGGGGCTGATCCGGGAGAGGGTGGCCTCGACGTCGTCCTCGGCGATCCGGCCCTTGGCCGCGAACCGGGTCAGCGAGTCCCTGATCGCGGCCATGCCGCGGTTGAGCGAGGCGTCGTCGACGTCCCGCATGGTGACCTGCCATCCGGCCTGCGCCGAGACCTGTGCGATACCGGAGCCCATCAACCCGGAACCGATGACCGCGAGCCGACCCGCCATGCCCAACTCCTTCACCTCGAGGGGGCCACAGTCTAACGGCGCTACTTAACGGAGATTCAGCACGGCCCTCGATCAGGGCAAATCCGCAGAAAACAGCGGTCCGCGGTGCCAGACTGTGCGCATGGCCACGAGCGACGGCTGGTACCTCATCGGACCGTTGATCGCCGTCGGACTGGTCGGCTTCCTCGGCGCGGTGTTCTGGCGCATGGGCCTGCAGCCCACCGGCCCGACCGGCGGTGAACCGGCGCGTGACGCGTACGCGGACGGTCTGACGATCTTCGGCGACCGGGACGACTACGGTCTCCTCTTCCCGGCCGCCG
Source organism: Actinoplanes sp. NBC_00393 (assembly GCF_036053395.1). Classification (NCBI taxonomy): domain Bacteria; kingdom Bacillati; phylum Actinomycetota; class Actinomycetes; order Micromonosporales; family Micromonosporaceae; genus Actinoplanes; species Actinoplanes sp. NBC_00393. The sequence goes on from NZ_CP107942.1 coordinate 7,293,924, forward strand.
TCGCCGACGACACCGAGGTCGCCGACGAGATCCGGCGACTCCTCGGCGACGCCGGCATCCGGGCGACCACGGCGACCCGCCGCGACGGCCGGGTCAGCGTGCTGGTCTTCTGCGAAGAGGTGGAAGAGGCCCGCCGGCTGGTGTCGAGTTAGAAGTCGAACGTGGGCTCGGGCACGTCGGTGCGCTCCACCTCGACGCCGAGCCGGGCCAGATCCGCCACGAAGTCCGGGTAGCCCCGGTCGATGTGGTGCACCTCGCCGACCTCGGTCACCCCGTCGGCGCAGAGCCCGGCGATGACCAGACCGGCGCCGGCCCGGATGTCGGTGGCCCGTACCGGGGCCCCGGAGAGCCGCTCGCGCCCGTTGACGACCGCGTGGTGCCCGTCGGTACGGATGTCCGCCCCCAGCCGCACCATCTCGTTCACGAACATGAACCGGCCGTCGAAGATGTTCTCGGTGATCAGCGACGAACCCTCGGCGACCGCGGCCAGGCCGAGCGCCATCGGCAGCAGGTCGGTGGCGAAGCCCGGGTACGGCAGCGTGACGATGTCGACGTTCCGCGGCCGGTCGGCCATCCGGACCCGGAACTCGTTGTCGCCCGGCTCGATCGTGGCGCCCGCGGTGACCAGCTTGTCGAGCGCGATGTCGAGGAACTCCGGGCGGACTCCGCGTACGGTCACGTCGCCGCGGGTCATCGCCGCGGCGAACGCCCAGGTGCCGCCGACGATCCGGTCCCCGACGGTCTCGTGCCGCACCGGCTTGAGCGGCCCGTCCACCCCCTCGATGATCAGCGTCGACGTGCCGGCGCCCTCGATCCGGGCGCCCATCGAGTTGAGCATCTGGCAGATGTCGACGATCTCCGGCTCCCGCGCCGCGTTGTCGATCTCGGTGACGCCCTTGGCCAGGACCGCGGCCATCAGCAGGTTCTCGGTGGCGCCGACGCTCGGGAAGTCCAGCCAGATCTTGGTGCCGCGCAGCCCGGCCGGGGCCGCGGCGATCACGAAACCGTGCTCGTTGGAGATCTCCGCACCCATCCGGGCCAGGCCGGAGACGTGCATGTCCAGGCCCCGGGAACCGATCATGTCGCCGCCCGGCAGCGCCACCCGTACGTACCCGCGGCGGGCCAGCAGCGGGCCCAGCACACAGATCGACGCGCGCAGCCGGCGCACCAGGTCGTAGTCGGCCTCGCTGCCCGGCTCCACCGGCACGTCGATGACCGCCTCGCCGCCCTGCAGGCTGACGTCGCAACCGAGCCGGCGCAGCACCTCGGCCATGATGGCGATGTCGGTGATCCGCGGCACGTTCGACACCACGCTGCGGCCCTCGGCGAGCAACGCCACCGCCATCAGCTTGAGCGCCGAGTTCTTCGCACCGCCGACCACGACGTCTCCGGCGAGCCGCGCGCCGCCCTTCACCCTGATCACATCCACGCGGGCCATGGTATGGGCCCGCGGCATCATCGACTGCGTAGGGTGGGCCGCATGGCAGTGCATCTCACCCGGATCTACACCCGTACCGGCGACGCCGGCCAGACCCGGCTGGTCAACAACGAGGTCGCAGCGAAGACCGCGCCGCGCATCGCGGCCTACGCGGACGCCGACGAGTGCAACGCCGCGCTGGGAGCCGCGCTGGCGCTGGGCGATCTCGCGGACGACGTACGCACGGTGCTCGCCACCATCCAGAACGACCTCTTCGATCTCGGCGCCGACCTGGGCAATCCGCTCTCGCCGGAGCCGCCGGAATACCCACCACTGCGGGTCACCGAGGAGTACGTGACCCGCCTCGAAGGCTGGTGCGACGAGTACAACGAGCGGCTCGCGCCACTGGACAGCTTCATCCTTCCGGGCGGCACCCCCGGCGCGGCCCTGCTGCACGTGGCACGCACGGTGGCGCGCCGCGCGGAGCGCACGGCCTGGGCTCTTTACGAACAGGAGCCGGATCGTACGAGTGTGCAGCCGGCGAAATATCTGAACCGCCTCTCCGATCTGCTCTTCATCCTGTCCCGGGTCGCCAACCCGGACGGCGACGTCAAGTGGGTCCCCGGCGGCAGCCGGAGATGACCGGCGGTCTGCACCACATCGAGCTCTGGATCCCCGACCTCGACGGCGCCCTGCGCCCATGGGGCTGGCTGCTCGGCGAGCTGGGCTGGCAGCCGTTCCAGGAGTGGCAGGGCGGCCGCTCCTGGAAGCACGGCGACGTCTACCTGGTGCTGGAGCAGTCCCCCGCGCTCTCCGGCGAGGTGCACGACCGCCTGGCACCCGGCCTGAACCACCTGGCGTTCACCGTGGACACGTCCACGGAGGTGGACCGGCTGTGGGCGGAGGCCCCGGCCAACGGCTGGTCCCCGCTCTTCGCCGACCGCTACCCGCACGCCGGCGGCCCGGCGAGCTACGCCGCCTACCTGGAGGACGCCGAGGGTTACGAGGTCGAGCTCAGCGCCAGCCACTTCCCTCCCGCACCGGACTAGGAAGCTGTCGGCGTCGAGGTCTCGCCGCCGACCGGGAAGCCGGGGGCGGCCGTCCGTAGCTCGCCTCGACCGGCCCGGTCTGCACCGGGCAGCCGGGCACGCCCACCCGCTCGCCGGACCAGCGCCCACCCGCGGCAAGCCCTCCCCGGCAGGCACGTCGGCACTTCCGAAACCGCCCCCACAGGCACGCCGGCTTCCCGGCACCGCGCCCACAAAAGCACACCAGCTTCCCGGCACCGCGCCGGCTTCCCGGCACCACGCTCACAAGCACGCCGACATTTCCGGCACCGCGCCACAAGCACGCCAGCCTCCCGGCACCGCGCCACAAGCACGCCAGCCTCCCGGCACCACGCCACAAGCACGCCAGCCTCCCGGCACCGCGCCACAAGCACGCCAGCCTCCCGGCACCGCGCCACAAGCAGTCCGGCTTTCCCGGCACCGCGTCCACGGGCACGCCGATGTTTCCGGCGCCGCGGCACCGCAGCATGGTGAGCGCTGCGACGCTCCTGGCGGATCATGCTGGTGACAGCACCAACGTACGGCTGAGGCCGCTATTTCGACCCGTTCGATCACTCAGCCGCCCACCCGCGTTGTCTCCCGGCCGGAAAGACAGCGCCACCGCGCGGCCGACCGATCAACGGAGTCCGATACGAGGCCCCAGCCGCCCGGCAGCGACGTCACGCCTCGGCCAAGGCCGCCCGCCGGCCATAACCCACAGCCGAGCCGTCATTTCCTGGCTTGTTGATCACCCGGCTGGGAACTGCGCACCTTTCCGGCCGGTGGAGACAGCCACAGCTCCCAGCCGATGCTCGGCAAACTTCCCTTAGGGCCACCCAGCTGGAAGTTACGGTTGCCGGATGATCCACAACCCCACCGACCGCCCGCCGGCTGGCTTTCAGGGCTGGCTGCGGAGGCGGGAAACGACCGTGACCGACAGCCGGGCGACCCGGCTGGCTTCACGGCTGACCGCGGAAGCGAGAAACGACCCTGACCGACGGCCGGGTGACCCGGCTGGTTGCGGAAGCGGGGAACGCCCCTGAGCGACAGCCGCATCGGGTTGCCTGGCTGAACCGAGACGGCGCCAGCCGGGCGGACCTAGATCCCTGAAGCTGTCCAATGCTTCAGCCCGGCGGTCGCGCTGTGGCCGGGAGTGGGCTGACGATCGCGGATCGGCTGCGGTTGGCAGGCGTAGGCGTACCGGGAATCTGTTCAGATCTCGCTGTGCAGCTCGCCGTCGATCACCGTGACCGCGTGGCCGCTCAGATGGGTACGGTCGCCGCGCAGCGCGACCCGCACGGAGCCGCCGCGCGGCGAGGCCTGATAGCCGGTCAGCTCGGCGCGGCCCAGCTTGCCCGCCCAGTAGGGCGCCAGGGCGGTGTGCGCGCTGCCGGTCACCGGATCCTCGTCCACGCCGACGGCCGGACCGAAGAAGCGGGAGACGAAGTCGTAGCCGGCGGCCGGGTCGCCGGCCGCCGCGGTGACGATGACGCCACGGGCGGAGAGCGGGACCAGAGCGCGCAGGTCCGGCACGATCGCGCGGACCGTTTTCTCGTCCGCCACCTCGACCAGCAGGTCGTCGGTGTTCGGCCCGGTGTGGTGCACGGCGACCAGCTCGGCGCCGAGGGCCGCGGCCAGCGCCGGATCGGGCTCACGCGCAGTCAGCGGCGCGGTCGGGAAGTCGAGGGTGAGCATGCCGTCCGGCCCGGGCGACGCGACCAGGACGCCGCTGCGGGTGGCGAACCGGACCGGGCCGGCCTCGCGCAGGACGTGTGCGGCAGCCAGCGTGGCGTGCCCGCAGAGGGCCACCTCGACCGCCGGGGTGAACCAGCGCAGCGCCCAGTCGGCCTCCGCGCCGGCCGGCAGGCGGTGCAGGAACGCGGTCTCGGCGTGGTTGACCTCAGCAGCGACCCGCTGCATCCAGTCGTCGGCCGGGAAAGCGTCCAGCAGGACCACCCCGGCCGGGGCGCCGGCGAAGGGACGGTCGGTGAAGGCGTCGACCACGCGGATGCGCACGGTCAGCCCTCGATGGGACGCGGCCCGAAGACCGGCCGGCCGGGAACACTGCCCGGGCCGCGGGGCGGGCCCGCTTCGAGCCAGGAGAGGAAGCCGGTCACGGTGGTCTCGGCCATCGCGATCTCCACCTCGGCCACCTCGGTGGCGCAGCGCAGGATGATCCAGTGCCCCGGCATGGTGAGACGCTCCGGGCCGGCCGGCAGGCGCCGCTCCTGGACCGTCAGCGTCCGCCGGTCGAGCACCCGCTTGGGACGGATGGCCAGGCTGAACATGCGGTGGAAACGCAGCTCGTCGCCGACGAACTGCCCGAGACCGGCAGACCAGCCGCGGCCGCGCACCATCTTGCTGATCCGGACCTGGACCCGGATGGTGCCGCCGCCGACCATGAGCAGGCGGCGGCGGAAGAAGACGGCGAAGAGCAGTGCGAGCAGCGCGACGACGCAGATTCCGAAGATTTCCAGAACCCGCATCGCCGGTGTCAGTGAGACTCGGGCGTAGCGGGCGTGGCGCTCTCGGCGAGCACCGTGACACCGTTCGCGTCGATGGAGAGGAAGCCACCGGCCACGTCGTAGGTCAGCTGCTCGCCACCGGCGAGCTTCACACGGACCTGGGACGGCTCCTTGAGCAGGCCGAGCAGCGGCGAGTGACCGGGCAGGACACCGATCTCGCCCTCGGTCGTACGCGCCACGAGCATCTCCGCCTCGCCGGACCAGACCTTCTCCTCGACGGCGACGACCTCGACGTGCAGCTGGTTGGCCACGCTGTCTCCCTTTGACGCTGCGAACCGATCGGGTGAAGTCTAATCTGCGCCCCAGGTCACCCTGGTACGGGGTGCCGCCTCAGCCGTTCTTGCTGACGTATTCCGGATTGTCGAGCAGGAACTCGGCGATCCGGTCGTCCTTGACCGCCTGGAAGAACTCCTCCGTCGACGGCGCCAGCTGCTCCCCCAGGTACTCCCCGTTCTCGATGAGCGCCCCACCGGGCAGCTTGATCAGCGTCATGTCGTCGGTGCTGACGCCGCGCAGCGCCAGACCCCAGTCCACGACGCTGTGCCCCTCGCCGAAGAAGGTGAGCGAGTCACCGGCCGCGTCCAGCACCTTGAGCAGCTTGGACGGGTTGGTCACCACGTCCTTGCTCATCGCCTGCTTGGCCATCGCCTTGACGAACTGCTGCTGGTGCCGCTGGCGGTCGTAGTCGCCGTTCGGCAGGCCGTAGCGCTGGCGGACGTAGTCCAGCGCCTCCCACGCCTCGAGGTGGTAGGTGCCCTTCTTGTAGGTCTTCTGCGGCCCGATGTACGGGTGCTCGCAGCCGCCCTCCCCACACTCCGGCCGCTTGGGCCGGGGCTTGCCGTTCGGCTGCAGGTGCTCGGACTTCACGTTCTGGTCGATCGTCATGGTGACGCCGCCCATGGCTTCGACGATGTCCTTGAAGCCGCCGAAGTTGACGATCGCGCCGGAGTCGAACTCCTTGATCCCGGTGAGGTTCGTGACCGTCTTGGCGAGCAGCTGGAAACCCTGCTTCTCGTCGTACTTCCCGTTGCCGATCGAGCTGCCGAACGTCATCGCGGCGTTGATCTTCGAGTTCGCGCCGCGGAAGCCGTTCTTGTCGAAGGCCGGAATCTCCACGTACAGGTCGCGGGGCAGGGAGAACAGGTAGACCTGGTCCATCGAGGCCGGCACGTGCGCGACCAGGATCGAGTCGGAGAGCGGCGCGGTCTTCGTGCCCCGCGGGTCGATGCCGGCGAGCAGGATGTTGACCGGGCCCTTGATGTCCGCGGCCTCCTTGGTGTCCGAGCCGCCGATCCGGACGTCGCCCGCGTCCACCGCCCCCGTGTACTTGGCGATCACGGTCTGACCGGTCACCAGCACGCCACCGCTCGTCACCATGAGGACGGCGCCGAAAACCGCGCTCAGGCGGGCCCACAGCGGCGCGCGGCGCTTGTATTTCTTTGCCACTCGATCCCCATTCTCAGCCAAGGCGGCGCCAAGCATACCCAAGATTCTCCACGGCTCCCCGCCCTGGGAAACGGGCGAGAGCCGCACCGGGTTCAACCGGTGCGGCTCTCGGACGGATTCGGGGCTGAGATCAGCCCTTCATCAGCTCGTGCGCGTTCTTCTCGAGGTCCTCGAGGCCACCGCACATGAAGAAGGCCTGCTCGGGGTAGTTGTCGTACTCACCCTCAGCGATCTTCTTGAATGCCTCGATGGTCTCCTTCAGCGGGACCGTCGAGCCGGGAACGCCGGTGAACTGCTCCGCCGCGTAGGTGTTCTGCGACAGGAACCGCTCGATGCGGCGGGCCCGGGCGACCGTGACCTTGTCCTCCTCGGAGAGCTCGTCCATACCGAGGATGGCGATGATGTCCTGCAGGTCCTTGTACTTCTGCAGGATCCGCTGGACCTCACGGGCGACCGTGTAGTGCTCGGCGCCGACGAACTCCGGCGCCAGGATCCGCGAGCTGGAGGCCAGCGGGTCCACGGCGGGGTAGATGCCCTTGTCGGAGATCGACCGCTCGAGGTTCGTGGTCGCGTCCAGGTGGGCGAAGGTGGTGGCCGGCGCCGGGTCGGTGTAGTCGTCGGCGGGCACGTAGATCGCCTGCAGCGAGGTGATCGCCTTGCCCCGGACCGAGGTGATCCGCTCCTGCAGCTCGCCCATCTCGTCGGCCAGGGTCGGCTGGTAACCCACGGCGGACGGCATACGGCCGAGCAGGGTGGAGACCTCGGAACCGGCCTGGGTGAACCGGAAGATGTTGTCGATGAAGAGCAGCACCTCCTGGTTCTGGACGTCCCGGAAGTACTCCGCCATGGTCAGAGCGGTCAGGGCGACCCGCAGACGGGTGCCCGGCGGCTCGTCCATCTGGCCGAAGACCAGCGCGGTCTTGTCCAGAACGCCACCCTCGTCCATTTCCAGGATGAGGTCGTTGCCCTCACGGGTGCGCTCGCCGACGCCGGCGAACACCGAGGTGCCACCGAAGTTACGGGCCACCCGGATGATCATCTCCTGGATGAGCACCGTCTTGCCCACACCCGCGCCACCGAACAGGCCGATCTTGCCACCACGCACGTACGGCGCGAGCAGGTCGAGCACCTTGATGCCGGTCTCCAGCATCTCGGTCTTCGGCTCGAGGTCGGCGAACGCCGGGGGCTTGCGGTGGATCGACCAGCGCTCCTGGATGTCCAGGGTCGACGGGTCGACGTTGAGCACCTCGCCGAGGGCGTTGAACACGTGGCCCTTGGTGACGTCACCGACCGGCACCGAGATCGGCGCACCGGTGTTGACCACCTCGGCGCCGCGGACCAGGCCGTCGGTCGGCTGCATCGAGATGGCGCGGAGCAGGTTGTCACCCAGGTGCTGGGCGACCTCCATGGTCAGCTTCTTCGTGCCGCCGGAGAGGGTGACCTCCACGTGCAGCGCGTTGAAGATCGGGGGCATGGCGTCCCGCGGGAACTCGACGTCGACGACCGGGCCGATGACCCGGACGACGCGGCCGACAGCGGTCTCAGCCTTGGGCTCAGCTACAGCAGTCATCACACATCACTTCCCGCCTCGGCCAGCGCGTTGGCGCCGCCGACGATTTCACTGATTTCCTGGGTGATCGCAGCCTGCCGCGCGGAGTTCATCTCGCGCGTGTACCGCTTGAGCAGGTCGTCCGCGTTGTCCGACGCGCTCTTCATCGCCCGCCGGCGCGATGCCGACTCGCTCGCCGCCGAGTCCAACAGCGCCGCGTAGAGGCGCGTGTTGAGGTACTTCGGCAGCAGCGCGTCGAGCAGCTCGTCGGCGTCCGGCTCGAACTCGTAGGCCGGGCGCAGCTCGGAGGTCTCCTCCTGCTCCTCGACCTGGACCGGCGCGAGCGGCTTCGCATTGGCGGTCTGCGTCATCAGAGACTTGAACTCGGTGCTCACGATGTGCAGCTCGTCCACGCCCGCGATGTTCTCCGGACCGAAGGTGCCGTCCGTCTCCGAACCGGCCGCGAACGCCTCGATCAGCGCGTCACCGATGCGCTTGGCGTCGCCGAACGACGGCCGCTCGGAGAAGCCGGTCCAGCTGGCGGCGATCTCCCGGTTCCGGAACCTGTAGTAACCGACGCCCTTGCGGCCGACGATGTACAGCGCCACCTCCTTGCCCTCCGAGCGGAGCTGAGCGATCAGCTGCTCGGCGGTCCGGATGGCGTTGGCGTTGTAGGCGCCGGCCAGGCCCCGGTCACTCGTGATCAGCAGGACACCCGCCCGCTGGACGCGCTCACGCGCGACCAGCAGCGGGTTGTCGACCGAAGCGTTGGTCGCCAGCGCGCCCAGAACCTTGGTGATCGCCTCCGAGTACGGCCGGGAGGCGTTCACCCGCTCCTGAGCCTTGGCGATCCGGCTGGTGGCGACCAGCTCCTGCGCCTTGGCGATCTTCTTGGTCGACTTGACGGTGCGGATGCGCCGTCGCAGCGCCTGTACCTGACCGGCCATGCCTAGTTACCGCTCTCGCTGGCCTGGGCCGACCCACCCTGGAAGGACTTCTTGAAGTCGACCACGGCGCCCTCGAGCGAGGCGATGTTGTCGTCCGTCAGGTTGTTGGTCGACTCGATCGAGGTGTAGACCTCGCTCAGGTTGCGCTTGATGTGCTCCAGCAGCTCCTGCTCGAACTTGCGCACATCGCCCACCGGGACGTCGTCGAGCTGGCCGGTGGTGCCGGCCCAGATGACGATCGTCTGGTCGGTGACCGAGTACGGCGAGTACTGCGGCTGCTTGAGCAGCTCGACCAGGCGGATGCCCTTCTCGAGCTGGGCACGCGACGCCTTGTCCAGGTCGGAGGCGAAGGCCGAGAAGGCCTCCAGCTCACGGAACTGGGCAAGGTCGAGGCGAAGCCGGCCGGAGACCCGCTTCATGCCCTTGACCTGAGCCGAACCACCGACCCGCGAGACCGAGGTGCCGACGTTGATCGCCGGGCGGACACCCGAGGCGAACAGGTCGGACTCCAGGAAGATCTGGCCGTCGGTGATCGAGATGACGTTGGTGGGGATGTAGGCCGAGATGTCGTTGGCCTTGGTCTCGATGATCGGCAGGCCGGTCATCGAGCCGCCACCCAGCTCGTTGGAGAGCTTGGCGCAGCGCTCCAGCAGGCGGGAGTGCAGGTAGAAGACGTCACCCGGGTACGCCTCGCGGCCCGGCGGACGGCGCAGCAGCAGCGACACGGCCCGGTACGCCTCAGCCTGCTTGGTCAGGTCGTCGAACACGATCAGGACGTGCTTGCCGTTGTACATCCAGTGCTGTCCGATGGACGAGCCGGTGTACGGCGCGATGTACTTGAAGCCGGCCGGGTCGGAAGCCGGAGCCGCGACGATCGTCGTGTACTCCAGCGCGCCCTGCGCCTCCAGCGTGCCCCGGATGCTGGCGATGGTGGAGGCCTTCTGGCCGATCGCCACGTAGATGCAGCGAACCTGCTTCTCCGGGTCGCCGGACTCCCAGTTCGCCTTCTGGTTGATGATCGTGTCGATCGCGACCGTGGTCTTACCGGTCTTACGGTCGCCGATGATCAGCTGGCGCTGGCCGCGGCCGATCGGCGTCATGGCGTCGATCGCCTTGATGCCGGTCTGCAGCGGCTGCTTCACCGGCTGCCGCGCCATCACGTTCGGCGCCTGCAGCTCGAGCTCGCGGAAGCCTTCGTTCGCGATCTCGCCGCGGTCGTCGATCGGGTTACCCAGCGCGTCCACTACGCGGCCCAGGAAGGCGTCGCCCACCGGGACCGAGAGGACACGGCCGGTGCGCTTGACCGGCTGGCCCTCCTCGATGTTCGCGTAGTCACCCAGGATCACGGCGCCGATGTCGCGGACGTCGAGGTTCAGGGCGACGCCCAGCGTGCCGTCAGCGAACTCCAGCAGCTCGTTCGCCATCGTCGAGGGCAGGCCCTCGACGTGCGCGATGCCGTCGCCCGCGTCGGAGACGATGCCGACCTCTTCGCGGGTGAGCTCGGGCGTACCGGACGAGACGTAGCGCTCTAGCGCCCCCCGGATCTCATCCGAGGAGATGGTCAGCTCGGCCATCCTCTGCCTTCTCTGTCTAGCTCGGGACGATCACCGCCGCCGAGGGGGCTTCTCGATTGGAAAATCGAGGGGAAAGGACTATTTAGCGAACGCCTGCTTGGCTGCGTTCAGCCGGCGCAGGACCGTGCCGTCGTAGAGATCGGAGCCGACCCGGACGCTCACGCCGCCGAGAACCGACGGATTGACGTCCACCTTCAGCGAGACCTCACGGCCGTAGAGGGCGGACAGCTTCGCGGCGAGGGACTGCTCGTCGGCGTCGGTGAGCGGCTTCGCCACCGTCACGTACGCCACCTCACGATCCCGCTTCGCGGCGGTCAGCTCGACCAACCGGATCAGCGAGGCCTCGAAACCACGGCCACCGAAGCCGTCCAGCGCGAGCTCGACGAGCCGGCCGGTGGCCACGTGAACCTTGCCCTTCAGCAGGTCCTGAACCAGCTTAACCCGGCGCTCCGTCGGCGCACTGGGGTCACTGAGCGTGACCGACAGCGACGAGTTGCCCGAGACGATCTGGCTGAAGCGGAAGAGCTCGTCCTCGACCTCGGCCAGCTTGCCGTCCTTGCCGGCCGAGGCCAGCAGGGTGTCCGCGCCCAGGCGCTCGGTGGCGTCGAGCAGCTCGGTCGGCTTGGAGAAACGGCCGGACACCAGGGTGCCCAGCGCGTTCACCGTCGCCTCGGTGACCTTGCCCGACAGCAGCGACTTGAGCAGGTCGGCCCGGTCCGAGCCGGACCGCGACGGGTCGGTCAGCGCCCGGCGCAGCCGGGGCTGGGCCCGCAGCAGGCCGGCCACCGACAGGATCTCGTCGGCGACCGTGGCCAGCTGCGCGGCCGTGGCCGACGCGGTCTCGGCCGAGAGCCGGTCCGACGCTTCGCCGTAGGCCTCGCGGCTCACGCCCGAAGCCATCAGCGCCGCCCGGCCGAGTCGAGGTCGTTGATGAACCGCTCGACGGTGCCCCGGGTACGGGCCTCGTCCGCCAGCGCCTCGCCGACGATCTTGCTGGCCAGGTCGACCGCAAGCGTGCCGACCTCGGAGCGCAGCTCCCGGACGATGGACTCACGCTGGGCGGCGAGCGTCTCGTTGCCGGCCGCGATGATGCGGTCGGACTCCTCGCGAGCCTTGGCCAGCACGTCCTGCCGGATGCCCTCGGCGTCGGCCCGGGCCTCGTCGCGGATGCGAGCGGCTTCGGTACGAGCCTCGGCCAGCTGCGCCTTGTACTGCTCGAGCAGCTGGTTCGCCTCGGCCTGAGCGGCCTCGGCGCGCTTGATGCCACCCTCGATGGCGTCGACCCGCGCCCGGAACGTCTTCTCCATCTGCGGGAAGACGAACTTGATGAGCACGAAGCAGAGCACCGCGAAGGCGACCGAGCCGACCACGATCTCCTGCCAGATCGGCAGGATCGGGTTGTGCTCGGTGGCGCCCTCTTCGGCCGCCAGATAGAGATCGATCATGTGAACCTCCTAGTTGAGGTCGACGATCAGAAGTCGCCCTGCCAGATGAAGCCGAACGCGATGCCCAGCAGCGCGAGCGCCTCGATGACGGCGAAGCCGATCCAGACGTAAGGCAGGGTCAGACGCGACGACTCCGGCTGGCGGGCGGTCGACTGGATGTAGGCCGAGAAGACGAGACCCACACCGATACCCGGGCCGATGGCAGCGAGGCCGTAACCGATGGCGGCGGTGCTACCAGCAACTTCGGCGAGAAGCATTCTCTGTTCCTCCTGGTATCTCGCGTGACTGTCACGCGGGACGAAAAACGGGGTGTTACCTGATGCGTTCGAGTACTGCTCAGTGCTCGTCGGCGAGCGCGCCCTGGACGTAGCTCGCGGTCAGCACGGTGAAGACGTAGGCCTGGAGACAGATCACCAGGAACTCCAGCAGGGTCAGCGCGATGGTGAGACCCCAGGAGAGAACCGCGAACGGCGTGAAGATGGCGTTCGCGGAGATCATCGCGAAGCCGCCGAGCGTGAACACGAGCAGCAGCATGTGGCCCGCGAACATGTTGGCGAAGAGACGAACCGCCAGCGAGAAGGGGCGGACCAGGAAGGTCGAGAAGAACTCGATCGGCACCAGCAGCGGCAGGATGAACCACGGGGCCGGCGGCTTCAGGGCGTGCATGAAGTACCCGGCGAAACCGTGGTGCCGGACGCCCACATAGATGAACATCACATAGCTGATCACCGCGAGCACTGCCGGGAAGGCGATGTGCGACATCGGGGACATCTGCACGAAGGGCACGATGCCCCAGAAGTTGTTCAGCAGGATGAACATGAACAACGTCGTGAGGTACGGCGCGAAGCGCACACCAGCCGGGCCGATCATGTCGACCGCGATGTTGTTCCGCACGAAGCCGTAGATGCTCTCCGCGAGCCACTGCTTCTTGGTGGGGACCAGCTGCGGCTTCCGGTAGGAGGCCAGGAAGAAGACGATGATGATCGCGACGGCCACCCAGATCAGCAGCGTGACCTTGGTGAACCAGTAATTGTTGTGTTCGCCCCACGGCAGGATGCTGGGCAGGTAGAAGTCCTCGACATCGGGCGGGAACGCCGCCGCGAGGACCGTCGACTGACCGATCACCATGGCCCTTTCCTGTCAGGCGCCGAGCCGGCGCACGATGAGGTACACGCCTCCGGCGATACCGAGGACGGAGCCGATGCCGGCGAAGATGCCCCTGGTTCCGACGAAGTGGTCGACCAGCCAGCCGATGCCACCCCATACCAACAAACCCGCGATGAGATACGAGAGAGCGGTCATGCCCACACTCGAGTCGGGAGGCAGGTTGGAGCCGTCTTCGCCGCGGGATTTGTCGGGAGGTTTCTGGCCGGTCATGACGGCCCGAACGATATCAGCAGGAAACGCGAAGCTAGGCGGGACCCCCCGCACAACCGCAGTTGTCCAGGCGTCAGGGGTCTCGCAACTGTCTGGACACGGTACTCCTGTCACGCCAAAACGGAACACGGCGCGAGCCAGGAGGTCACCAGATCGTGGCCGTCTGCCCTACTTCACCCGCTGTGACCAGGGGGAACGCAGTGCGATAGATCACTTTCCGACAGTCCTGCCATACATCCACCAGGCCTGCACGCCGGTCCACACCATCACGCCGGCGACGATGCCCAGACCGAGGGCCGTTTTGCCGGGCCAATCGGTGGAAACTCCGTAGGCCAGGATAATGCCCAACAGCGTGTATTTCAGCATATATGTGAGCAGGCCAAGGGGCATCAGCAGCGCCGGACGCACCGTGTCGGCCCAGGCGATCACCAAGGTCGACATCGAGTAGCTCACGGTGACGATCAGGACGCCGGTGGCCGCGCCGAGCGCGGCGGCCGGGCCGCCGGCGAAGAACCCGACCGAGGCGGCGCAGGTGAGCAGGAGGACGCAGACCGCGGAGAGCAGCGGCAGGTGTTCCACCCGCCAGCGAGGGTCGGCCGGCAGGGCCGGGAGCTCAGGCAGGGGGAGATCATCTTCATCATCCGGTACGGCGTACGCCGCGCCCGAATCCCGACCGTCCCCATGACTCACGCCAAGACCTCCTGCTCCACGTAGAACGGGAAGCGCCGGACCAGTGCCGACACCTCCTCGGTGACCTCGGCGAGCCGGCCCGCCCCGCCGGACGTCTCCGGATCGCTGCGCACCGCCACCCCGATCAGACCCGCGATCTGCCGCATCTCGCCCTCCCGCATGCCCTGCGAGGTGACGCTCGGCGTGCCCACCCGGAAACCGGATGCCACGGCCGGCTTCTCCGGGTCGTACGGAATCGCGTTCTTGTTGAGCGCGATCCGCGCGGCCGCGCAACGCGCCTCCGCCTCCCGGCCGCTGACGCCCAGCTCGCGCAGATCGAGCACGGCGAGGTGGGTATCGGTGCCACCGGAGACCGGGCGCATCCCCTCGGCGCCGAGACCGGCGGCGAGCACCCGGGCGTTGCGGACCGTCTGCTGAGCGTACCCCCGGAAGGCGGGCATGCCCGCTTCGCGCAGCGCGACCGCCTTGGCGGCGACGGTGTGCATCATCGGGCCGCCCTGCGCGAACGGGAAGACCGCCTTGTCGACGCGCTGGGCCAGGTCCGCACGGCAGAGGATCATGCCGCCTCGCGGTCCGCGCAGCGCCTTGTGGGTGGTGCAGGTGACCACGTCGGCGTACGGCACCGGCGACGGGACCGCCCGCCCGGCCACCAGGCCGATGAAGTGCGCCGCATCCACCAGCAGGTAGGCGCCCACCTCGTCGGCGATCTCGCGGAACCGGGCGAAGTCGATCAGCCGCGGGTAGGAGGTCGCCCCGCAGATGATCAGCTTGGGCCGGTGCGCCAGGGCGAGGTCGCGTACCTCGTCGTAGTCGATCTCCTCGGTCTCCGGCTCCACCCGGTACGCGATGGGGTGGAACCACTTGCCGGAGAAATTGGCCTTGCTGCCGTGTGTCAGGTGGCCGCCGTGCGGCAGGCCCATGGCCAGCACCACGTCGCCCGGTTCAGCGAGTGCCGCGTACGCCGCCAGGTTTGCCGACGCCCCGGAATGGGGCTGAACGTTGGCGTGGTCGGCGCCGAACAGTTCCTTGGCCCGCTCGATGGCCAGTTCCTCGGCGCGGTCCACCTGCCCGCAGCCGCCGTAGTAGCGCTGACCCGGATAGCCCTCGGCGTACTTGTTCGCCAGCGTCGAGCCGAGCGCGGCCAGCACCGCCGGCGACGTGAAACTCTCGCTCGCGATCAGCTGCAGAGTCTCCCGTTGCCGGGCCAGTTCGTCGACCAGGACAGCCGCGATCTCCGGATCGTCGCGCTCGAGCGCGGCGAAGTCCGGTCCCCAGAAGGTGCCCACCTCTGGCCTCCCGACCTCGAGGAGCCTGCCAGAAAAAAGCATATGGCGTGAGACCCCCTGCATGCGGGCACAGTCTCTACTTATGCGATGCCTCGTCACCGGCGCGACCGGTTACATCGGCGGCCGACTCGCCCCGCGGTTGCTCGAAGCCGGCCATGCCGTGCGCTGTCTGTCCCGCAGTGCGGGCCGGCTGCGCGACGTCCCGTGGAAGGACCGGGTGGAGATCGTCGAGGCCGACCTGCTCGACCCGTCCTCCCTGGTCGCGGCCCTCGACGGGATCGAGGTCGTCTACTTTCTGGTGCACTCGCTCGGGCAGGCCGACTTCGAGCAGCGGGACCGGCAGGCGGCCACCAACATGGCCGCCGCCGCCCGGGCCGCCGGGGTACGCCGGATCATCTACCTGGGCGGACCCGAGCCGCCGGCCGACGAGCACCCGTCCGCGCACCTGCGCTCCCGCGCCGAGGTGGCCCGGATCCTGCTGGCGAGCGGGGTGCCCACGGTGGTGCTGCGGGCACCGGTGATCATCGGTTCCGGCTCGGCCTCGTTCGAGATGCTGCGCCACCTCACCGAGCGGCTCCCGGCCATGATCACCCCGCGCTGGGTCAGCAACCGGATCCAGCCGATCGCGGTACGTGACGTGCTGCGCTACCTGATCGGCGCCGCGGACCTGCCGCCCGAGGTCAACCGCGGGTTCGACATCGGCGGCGCCGATGTGCTGACCTACGCCGAGATGATGCGCCGGTACGCCCGGGTGGCCGGTCTCCCCCGCCGGATCATCCTGCCGACCCGCGTCCTCAGCCCCTGGCTGTCCGCGCACTGGGTCGGCCTGATCACCCCGGTGCCGAACGCCATCGCCCGGCCGCTGGTCGCCAGCCTGGTGCACGAGGCCGTCGCACACGAGAACGACCTGACCGAACTGCTGCCCGGCCCGACTGAGCCCACCCGCGGCGGAAAACAAAAGGCAACCCCGGATGTCCTGGGCTTCGACGAGTCCGTCCGCCTCGCCCTCGGCAAGATCCGCGACGCCGACGTGGAGACCCGCTGGTCCACCGCGTCCGGCGGGGACGCCGCCGCCGAACCGCTGCCCAGCGACCCGAAGTGGTCCGGCGGCAGCCTCTACCTCGACGAGCGCTGCCGCCCGGTCGAGGCGCCGCCCGAGCACCTGTGGCGGGTGATCGAGGGCATCGGCGGTGAGAACGGCTGGTACTCGTTCCCGCTCGCCTGGTCGGTCCGCGGCTGGCTGGACCGGCTGGCCGGCGGCGTCGGGCTGCGCCGCGGGCGCCGGGACCAGCACCGGTTGCGGGTCGGCGAGGCGCTGGACTGGTGGCGGGTCGAGGAGATCGAGCCCGGTTCGCTGCTGCGGCTGCGGGCCGAGATGAAGGTGCCCGGCCGTGCCTGGCTGGAGATGCGCGCCGAGCCGTCACCGTCCGGCGGCAGTGTGTACCGGCAGCGTGCGGTCTTCCTGCCGCGCGGGCTGGCCGGCCACCTCTACTGGGCGTCCGTGCTGCCCTTCCACGGTTTGGTCTTCGCCGGCATGGCCCGCAACATCACGGCCGAGGCCGAGGAGTCACTCCGCCGCCGCCCGGCCCAGCCGGTCGCGGACGGCTAGCCAGTCCTCGGTCTGCGGCGGCTCCTGGACCAGGATCGTCGCGACCCCGGCGTCGTCCAGGCGGTGCAGGGCCGCGTACAGGTCGGCCGCGTACTCCCGCGGATCGGCCGAGAGGATCTCGGTCCGGCCTGCTTCCACGGCTGTTCCCGACGCTCCCTCAGAGCCGGCCGAGCCCTCGTACGCCAGCGCGCCGATCGGGTCGGCCAGCTCGGCGCGGTCCACATCGTGGATGTCTTTGCAGAGCAGCACCCGGGCCCGCGGCGCGTAGTGCCGCCGGCTCATCCCGGGTGACGGCCGGGCCGCGCCGTCCGCGGTCTCGGCGTCCGGCAGGGCGATCGCGCCGGCCGCGTCGCGCAGCACGCGCAGGCCGAGCGCGCCCGGCCGCAGCAGGGTCGGCACGCCGGTGGTCAGGTCCAGCACCGTCGACTCGATGCCCCACGAGCAGGCGCCGCCGTCCAGCACCAGCGGCACGTCCGGCAGGCTGCGCACCACGTGCTCGGCGGTGGTCGGCGAGATGCCCTCCGACCGGTTCGCGCTGGGCGCGGCGAGCGGCAGACCGGACGCCTCGAGCAGGCGCAGGGCCACGTCGTGCGCAGGCACCCGGACCGCGACCGTGTCGTTGGCGGCGCCGATGCCGGGCAGGTGCCGGGCCCGGCGGACGACCAGGGTGAGCGGGCCCGGCCAGAACTCGGCGGCCAGCTCGTCGGCCTGCGCGGGCCAGGTCTCGGCCAGCTCCCGGGCCGCCGCCACGTCGGCGACGTGCACGATCAGCGGGTTCCAGTTCGGCCGGTTCTTCAGCCGGTAGATCTCGCCGACGGCCCGCTCGGAGAAGGCGTCGGCGCCCAGGCCGTAGACGGTCTCGGTGGGGAACGCGACGACCGAGCCGGCCCGCAGGATCTCCACCGCCCGGCTCAGCCCTTCGGCGTCCGGGCGAACGATCCGGCTCGTCACGGGAGCAGCAGGGCGGCGAACGGCACCGTGGTGTCCTCGATCTCGTCGCCGACGCGCTGGAAGGTCTGGTCGCCGCGGCCCCACGGGTCGTCCAGGTCGTCGGCGCCCTGTGGCTGGTCGTCGCCGCGGAGCCGGGCGACCGCCTTGACGATCGCGGCGCCGCGGGCGTGCACCGCCTCCGGCTTGGCGTCGGCCGGCGGCAGGGCGGCCCGGTCCACCGCGCCGAGCAGGCGGCCGAACTCGCCGAGCACGAAGGTCCGGCCGGCCGCGTCCGGCCGCAGGGCGACCACGTAGTCGTACTGATCGGCGGTGGCGGTGAGGATCAGGTCGGCCTCGTCGATGAAGTCGCCGCGCAGCTTGCGGGCCACGAAACCGTCGTCGCTGCCGCGGCGGGCCCGGACCAGCCGGGCGGCCGGCGGGTTCATCGGCTCGCCCTCGTGCCAGCCACCGGTGCCCGCGCTCAGGCTCCGGAGCAGCTCCTCGGTGCTGTCGCCGGCCCGGTCGCGGACCGCCCGGGCCAGCAGGCGCTCGGCCATCGGCGACCGGCAGATGTTGCCCATGCACACGTGCAGAACAGTGAACGGCGTCACGTCAGCCCTGCCCGTCGACGATGTCCGGAACCACGTCACGCAGTTTCTCCAGCGGCACCGCGCCGGCCCGCAGGACCCGGGGCACATCGCCGGTCACGTCGACGATCGTGCTCGGCGCCGGGTCGGCGGCCGGGCCGGCCTCGAGGTAGACACGGACCGCGTACTCCAACTGGTCGCGCGCCTCCTCGGCGGTGCCCGGCGCGGGCTGGCCGAGTTTGTTGGCGGTGGTGACGGCCATCGGGCCGACCTCGCGGAGCACCTCGAGCGCGACCGGGTGCAGCGGCATCCGGACCGCGACGCTGCCGCCGGTGTCCCCGAGATCCCACTGCAGGCTGGGCGAATGCTCGACGATGATGGTCAGCGCGCCGGGCCAGAAGGCGTCGGCCAGCTCCCGGGCGGCCCGCGGCAGCGAGTAGACCAGCCCGTCCAGCGTGTGCCGGGAGCCGACCAGCACCGGCGGCGGCACCCGCCGGTCCGAGCCGCGGGCGTGGTGCAGCTGGGTGATCGCGTGGGGGGTGAAGGCGTCCGCGCCGACGCCGTACACCGTGTCGGTGGGCATCACCACGAGCTCGCCGCTCTTGGCCGCCTCGACGGCCGCGGCGATCCCCCGGTCCCGGTCGGCGACGGTGGCGCAGTCGTAGAGCATCACGAGATGCAGTGTGCCATGTCGTCAGCGGAGCCGAGCGCTCGCATATCTGGGGCGGCCGGTGAGATCGTCGTGCGCCCTCACCTCGGTGAACCGGCCGTCGGCGGTGATCAGCCGGGGCACGGCCGCCCCGTGCACGTCGTCGTGCTCGACGCCGAACCAGCCGCCGGGACGCAGCAGCTTCGCAGCGAGCGCGATGACGGGCCGGATCACGGACAGCCCGTCAGCGCCTCCGAAGACGGCGCTGGGCGGATCGTGATCGGACACCTCCGCCGGAACGGGAGTGCCGTCCGGGACATATGGCGGGTTGCAGAGCACCACGTCGACCTGACCGTGCAGATCGGACAACAGATCAGGATCGGTCACATCCCCGTCGACCACCTCGACCGACCCGAACCCGGCGGCATTGCGCCGCAGCCAGGGCAGCGCCTCCGGGGACCGTTCCACCGCGATCACCCGGGCGGCCTTCGTCTCGTCGGCCACCGACAGCGCGATGGCGCCGCTGCCGCTGCACAGGTCCACCACGACCGCACCGGGCCCGGTGCACTCGATCCCCCACCCGGCCAGCAGCTCCGTCTCGGGCCGTGGGACGAAGACGCCGTCACCGACCGCGAGCTCCAGATGCCGGAAGGCCGCGGTGCCGAGCAGATGCTGCAACGGGATCCGGCGGGCCCGATCGGCGACCAGGGCCCGGAAACGTGCCGCCTCGCCGGCTCGCATCGTGTCGATGAGCAGCAGCCGGCCGCGGGGCACACCCAGGGCGTACGCGGCCAGCAGCTCCGCATCGACACGCGGTGATGCCACCCCGGCCGTCGCGAGCGCCGCCGTGGCGGCGGCCAGTTCCGGCGCGAGCCGGGTCCGATCCGCGGTTTCGCGGGGGTGTTCGTGTCGCGGCATCACGGCATAATCATGAGACGTCGCGCACCGTGGGGATCGGCCGGGTCACCCGGGTTCGTTCGGATGCGCGCGCCGCCGAGGTCGTGGGAGGCGCCTGGTGGGTTGGTTGGACCAGCTCGCGGAACACGTCGAGGACCTGCGCCGGGCCGGGGATCTGCAGCAGAACGGCCGGTCCGCACAGGCACTGCCGATCCTCGACGCGGTGCTGGCCGCCACGACCGATCCGACCACCCGGGCGTACGCATTGGTGCAGCGTTTCGGCGCACTGATCAACCTGGGCCGCGTCGCCGAGCTGGCCACCGCGATGGCCGCGGCCGCCGAGGCGGTCCGGGAGGTGCCGGATCCCTATCTGCGGGGTCAGATGCACGCGTTCGCCGCGCTCGGCGCGCACCTGCAGAGCAATCTGGACCGTGGGGTGACCCATCTGGTGCAGGCTTCCCGAGCCCTGGCGGCCGTTCCGGAGCGGGATCAGGAGACCGCCTGGGGCTGGCACGACCTCGCCATGGCGTACTCCTATCTGGGCTTTCACGGCCAGGCGCTGACCGCCATCGAGCAGGCCCGCGAGGTCGGCGCGAGCGCCGGCCTGGCGGCGGAGATCTTCGCCGCGCCGGGCATCCGGCTGCGCAACGCGGTCTCGCTGGACCATCAGGGCGACACCGACGGCTGCCTGCGGGTGCTGCGTGACATCGACGCCGAGCTGTCCCGCTACGTCGCCACCGACCAGTTGCGGCCGGGCAGCCGCGCGGTCTACGGGTACGCGCTGGCCCGCCGCGCCGCGCTGGGCGAGCCGACCGGCGCCGACGCCGAACCGTGGCTCACCGGCGGCGGCGACAGCGTGCGCACCCGTGACCTGCGACATCTCGGCTCGGTCTGCCTGACCATCGCCTCCGGCAAACCGGAGCGGGCACTGACCATGTTGGAGTCGGTGCCGGTCTCCGCCGAGGTGCTCGGCGCCCCCGAGCCGGCCCGGTTGCGCAGCATCTGCCACGCCAGCGCCGGCGATCACGCAGCCGCGCACGCCGCCGACCGGTACGCGTTCCGCCTCGCCGCGCAGCGCATCGACCAGCTGCGCGACGGCTACCTGGACGGGGTCGCCGCCCGCCTGGACGCCCAGGAGACGCAACGCGACCCGGGCCGGTACGGCGACGAGACGCTGGTCGACCCGCTGACCGGCCTGCCCAACCGCCGGCAGCTGGAGCGCTACGTCGACACCCTGCTGGCCCGTGGCGAACGGGCCGCGGTCGGTGTCTGTGACGTGGTCGGCTTCTCCGGGGTGAACGCGCGGCACGGCCGGCACTGCGGCGACCTGGTGCTGCAACGGATCGCCGGGGTGCTGCACCGGGCGCTGCGCCGCGGCGACTTCGTGGCCCGGTTCGCCGGCGACGAGTTCGTGCTGGTGCTGCCCGGCGCCGGGCCGAATCAGGCGGCCGAGGTGTCCCGCCGGATCGGCGCCGCGGCGACCGCGGAGAACTGGCAGGCGCTGGTCCCCGGCACCCCGATCGGCCTGGCCGCCGGCTGGTCCGAGGTGGGCTCCCGCGGCCGCGGGCTGACCGTCGCCCTGGCAGCCGCGGCGGCGAGCCGGAAACCCACGTGAGATGTCCGTGATCGAGCTCGGCGACGTCACCGCCGGCCGCCCACCGGACACGGAAGCCGATCGGATCCGGCCTCGCAGCCGCCGGCTCGGCGCGGCCCTGGCGGGGCTGTCCCTGCTGGTCTGTGCCGGCTCGGCGCCGGCTGCCGAGCCGGGCGTCCGTCTGCTGTGGAGCGCCGAGATGGCGTCCGAGAGCAACGTCATGGTCAGCGGCGACACGGCGTTGCTGGTGCGCGCCGGCGAGCGGACCGGGATCACCGCGTTCCGGCTCACCGACGGCGCCCGGCTGTGGGACAGGGAGCTGCCCGGGAGCCTGGCCGGGTTCCGGGTCACCCCCGGCGGCGGTCCCGTGCTGCTCTCGGTCGAACCGCCGCCCGCCGGGCCCGAGCCGGTCACGCGGACGACGATCGCGTTGCGGACCGGCACCGGCGAACAGATCTGGCAGCGGCCGGGCGAGGTGCACGCGCTGGCCGTCGACGACGACAGCACGCTCCTGATCAGGTATGACGGTCAGGGCGGCATCCTCGGGCTGGCCCGGGTGCGGCTGACCGACGGTACGCCGTACTGGGACCGGCCGGTCAGCGCGGTGCAGGAGGTCGCCGTGGAGAGCGACCACGGCCGGCCGACCCGTCTGGTGACCAACAGCCCGACCGGTCAGCTGACCGTGCTGCGGTACACCGACGCCGCCGTTCTGATCGAGCGCCGCATCCCCGGGCTCACCACCGAGCCGGCGATCGGCCGCTACGTGACGCTGCAGGCCGAGGACGGGCGGCTGGTGGTGCTGCACTCCGACGGCGAGCGGACCTACAGCGCGGCCTACGACCTGCAGACTCTGACCGAGATCCCGCGGGTCGGCTCCGGCGCCGACATATCGTTCAGCTGTGGTGTGGTCCTCTGCGGGCACGCGGCAGCGGATATGGTCGCCCTCGACCCGGAGACCGGCCGGGAGCTGTGGCGGTACCCGGACGTGGCCGGCATCTCGGTGATCGGCTCGGACCGGATGCTGATCGACGTGCAGGGGGGCGGGGAACACGTGCTGGTGGAGAGCCGGAGCGGGCGGGTCCTGGCGGACGGGTTGCGCGGGTCGGTGGCGACCGACCACACCCGGCCGGACTCGCTGTTGCTGCTGAACCCGACGGCCACACCGCAGAGCCGGACCTCGGTGGCCTCGCTGGACCTGCGTACCGGGAAGCGGGCCCTGCTCGGGGCGGTGGCCGGCGTTCCGGATCAGCAACGCTGCCGGTCGGCCCCCGGCTACCTGGTCTGCGAGGGCCCGGGCCGGCTCGTCGTCGCCGCGGTCCCCCGATGACCGTCATCGAGCTCGGCGACGTCGGGGCCGCCGCACCCGATCCGGAGGAGCGGGAGAAACACCCGGAGTTCAATCCGCGCACGTGGCGCCGGGTGGCCGCGATCGGCGTGACGCTGCTCTGCCTGCTCGTGCTCGGCGCGTCCGGGTTGCCCGGCCCGCCGACGGTTCGCGAGGTGTGGTCGGTACGGCCGAACGCCGGCTTCGCGATGACCGTGCGCTCGGACGGCGTCTTCGTGCACCAGCCGACCCGGGACGGGAGCGACCTGGTCGCGTACGACCTGGCTGACGGGACGGTGCAGTGGCGGCTGCCGTTCGACCGGCAGCCCACCTACATGTCGCTGGGCGAGGAGGCCGGCCTCCTGCTGATCCCCGGCGACGAGAAGTCGAAGCAGATCAAGCTGGAGGACGGCAGCACCGGCTTCGTGGTGTACGGCGGCACGACCACCGCGATCGACGCGCGTACCGGGCAGGAGCTGTGGCGCGGGCGGGGCGAGGTGCTGGACGCCCGCCGCGACGCGCTGCTGTTCGCCGAGCGCGGCCAGGACAGCTTCTTCTCGTCGATCTGGCTGGTCCGGCCGCGCGACGGATCGATCGTGTGGCGGCGCGACGTCACCGCGACCGAGCAGGTGACGGTCCCGCAGGACCAGTCGTCGCCGGACCGGATCGTCACCGCCGACAGCCAGGGCAAAGTCACCGTTGTGCGGTATGCGGACGGCAAGGTGGTGCACGAGGCCGAGCTTCCGTGGAGCCGGGGCACACCGGGCTTCGGCTACTCGACGTACCTCTCGGTGACCAACGGGCTGGTGATGACCATCCGGCAGGACGCGGACCGGAGCAGCCTGATCGAGGCGTACCGGCTGGACACGCTGGAAGAGCTGTGGCGTAGGGAGGCGAGCGCGTACGCCTTCGCCCAGGGCTGTGGCCCGTTGCTCTGCCTCTCCGAAGAGACCGCGGTCAGCACCCTCGAACCGCTCACCGGGCGCCCGGTCTGGCAGCAACCCGGCTACAGCGGCATCCAACTCGTCGCCGAGGACCGTGTGCTCGCCTCCCTGCCCGGCTCCGCGTCGGAGGAGCAGGTACTGCTGGACCTGACCACCGGCCGGAAGATCGGCTCGGGCGCCACCGGCTGGCCGTTGCAGGGCCCGGCCGTCGACGGCTCGCAGATCCTGGTGCGCCGGGTCCTCGAGGAGCGCCGGGCGTACAGCTCGATCAGTCACCTCGACCTGGAGACCGGCCGGGTGGTCCGGATCGGTGAGATCCCCAACGCCGACGGCCCGCAGTGCATGTCCGCCCGCCGGTACATGGCCTGCGACCAGGCCGGCGAACTGACGATCACTGCCGTCGGCTGAGCTCCGTGTCGCCGGCCAGACGGGCGGCGCGGTCCGCGCCGGCCAGGGCGTCCAGCACCCCGTCCAGCTCGCCGCCGAGCACCAGGTCCAGGTTGTAGGCGGTGTAGCCGATCCGGTGGTCGGTGATCCGGTTCTGCGGGAAGTTGTACGTCCGGACGCGTTCCGAGCGGTCGACCGTACGCACCTGGGCCTTGCGCGCGTCACCGGCCGCCGCGTCCGCCGCCTCCTGTGCCACCGCCATCAGCCGGGACCGCAGGATCCGCATCGCGGACTCCTTGTTCTGCAGCTGGCTCTTCTCGTTCTGGCAGCTCACCACGGTGCCGGTGGGCAGGTGGGTGATCCGGACCGCGGAGTCGGTGGTGTTGACCGACTGCCCGCCCGGGCCGGACGAACGGAACACGTCGATCCGCAGGTCCCCGGGCTCGATCTGGACGTCGACCTCCTCTGCCTCCGGCAGCACCAGCACGCCGGCCGCGGAGGTGTGGATCCGGCCCTGCGACTCGGTGACGGGCACCCGCTGCACCCGGTGCACGCCGCCCTCCCACTTCATCCGGGACCAGACGCCGTGGCCGCCCTCCGGCACTCCCCTGGTCTTCACCGCGACCGAGATGTCCTTCACACCGCCGAGGTCCGACTCCTGCGAGTCGATCACCTCGACCACCCAGCCGCGGCGCTCCGCGTACCGGGTGTACATGCGCAGCAGATCCCCGGCGAACAGCGCGGACTCCTGGCCGCCCTCACCCGCCTTGATCTCGATGATCGCGTCCTTGGCGTCGTTGGGGTCGCGCGGGATGAGCATCTCGCCGAGCTTCTCCTCGAGCGCCGGCAGAACCGCCGCGACCGCCTCGACCTCGGAGGCGAAGGCCGGGTCCTCGGCCGCCAGCTCCTTGGCCGCGGCCAGGTCGGCCCGGGCCGCCTCCAGCTCCTGGTGGGCGGCGTACAGCGGCGCCAGCTCGGCGAAGCGGCGACCGACCCGCCGGACCAGGGCCTGGTCGGCGTGGATCGACGGATCCTCCATCCGCTTCTCCAAGTCCGCGTACTCGTCGAGAAGCGTGGTCAGGCGGTCGTTGCTCATCGGTCTCTCCCAGCCGATCGAAGCGACTCACATGCGAACGGCGCCCGCCCCGGTGACCGGGACGGGCGCCGTTGAAGCAGTTACTTCTTCTTCCCGGCGTTGACCTTCGCGTACTTCGCCTGGAACTTCGCAACCCGGCCCGCGGTGTCGAGGACGCGCTGCTTGCCGGTGTAGAACGGGTGGCAGGCGCTGCAGGTCTCGACGCGGATCTCGCCGCCCTTGGCGGTGCTACGGGTGGTGAAGGTGCTGCCGCAGGAGCAGATGACGTTGGTCGTCGTGTACTCCGGGTGGATGCCGCTCTTCATGTCTTCTCGGTCCCTCTCGATGATCGGGTCGCCGGGTCGCCTTCTATGAGTTGAGACGTGAACCGGAACCCCTACTGGCCGATGTACCAGTCTGCCATGCCTCCCGTACCGCGCGGAAATCAGGAGGTGCAACTGGATTCGCCCTGGTTAACGTGAGCGCCCCTCCGGTAATTCCCGCAGCGAAAGGCGCCGCGATGACCCTGCTCCACGACGTGCTCGATCCGGTCGAACTGACCTCGGCGCTCGAGAACGGGCACGTCCGGTCGCAGCGGCACCCCTCGCTGCCCTTGGTGATCTACAACTACACCGAGGCCTGCCAGTACTCCGGCGCCTGGACCCCGGTCACGCTCGCCTGCCGCGGCCTGGTCGTCAGCGACACCGGCCGGATCGTCGCCCGGCCCTTTCCGAAGTTCTTCAACCATGATCAACTTCAGGAGAAGCTCGATCTGGAAGCCCGGGTCGCGGTGACCGACAAGGCGGACGGCAGCCTCGGCGTGATCTATCACGACGGCTCCGGCTACGCCGTCGCCACGCGTGGGTCTTTCGCCTCCGACCAGGCACGGCACGCAACCGACATTCTTCGTACGCGCTACGCGTCCTTCGTCCCGCCGGCCGGCCTGACCGTCCTCGTCGAGATCATCTACCCCGGCAACCGGATCGTCGTCGACTACCAGGGGCTCGACGACCTGGTGCTGCTCGGCACGGTCGACATCGCCACCGGCCGCACGTCCGGCCCGGAGGCCGTGCCGGACTGGCCGGGCCCGGTGGTCGAGACGTTCGGGTACGCGACACTGGCCGAGGCGCTCGCCGCTCCGCCGCGCGACGGACGGGAGGGCCTGGTCGTCCACTTCACCGGCACCGACCACCGCGTGAAGATCAAGTATGCCGATTACGTGCGCCTGCACCGGCTGGTGACCGGGCTGACTCCGCGTACCGTGTGGGACGTTCTCGCCAACGGCGGCGACCTGGACGCTCTCACCGCGCCGCTGCCCGACGAGTTCCATGTCTGGGTCAGCGGCATCGCCGCGGAGCTCACCGCGACCGTCGAGGCGCGGGCCGCAGAGGTCGAGGCGGCCTTCGCCGGGATCGTCGCGGCACTGCCTGCCGGGTGGGGCCGCAAGGAGTTCGCGGCCGCCGCGCTGCGCACCGAGTTCCGGGGCGAGCTGTTCCTGCGGCTCGACGGCAAGGACTACCGTTCCGGCCTGTGGCAGCGGGCCCGGCCGGCCGGTTGACAGGGATCTGGGGATGACACGACTTCTGATCACGCGGGGCCTGCCCGCCTCGGGCAAGACCACGTTCGCCCGCAAGCTTCAGCCGGACGTGGTCCGGGTCAACCGCGACGACCTGCGGATCATGCTGCACGGCCGGCGGCTGTTCACTCAGCGGGCCGAGGCGCAGGTCACCCAGGCGCAGCGGGCGGCGGTCGAGGCGCTGCTGCGGGCGCACGGCAGCGTCATCGTGGACGACACGAACCTGCGCGCCAAGACGGTCCGGGAGTGGGCTGAGCTGGCCGCCCGGTTCGGCGCGTCGTTCGAGGTGCACGACTTCACCGACGTCCCGCTGGACGAGTGTGTCCGGCGGGACGCGGACCGGCCCGAGGACGAGCGGGTCGGCGCGGACGCCATCCGCCGTATGCACGACCGCTATCTGGCCGGCAAGAACCTGCCGCTCCCGGTGCCGTTCGTGGAGCGCGGCGGCCCCGGAGTCGTGTACCGGCCGGATCCGGAGCTGCCGGAGGCGGTGCTGGTGGACATCGACGGGACGGTCGCGCTGATGACCGGCCGTAGCCCGTACGACTGGGGCCGGGTCGGTGAGGATGAGCCGAATCCGGCGGTCATCACGGCGGTCCGGGCGATGCATGCGGCCGGCCACGCCATCGTCTTCTGCTCGGGACGGGACGAGGTGTGCCGGCCGGAGACCGAGGCGTGGCTCGACCTGTTCGTCGGTGTGCCGTACGAAGCGCTCTTCATGCGGTCCGCCGGCGACAGCCGGAAGGACTCGATCGTCAAGCGGGAGATCTTCGAGCAGGAGGTCCGCGACCGCTGGCGGATCGTCGGGGTGTTCGACGACCGTCAACAGGTGGTACGCATGTGGCGGGCGCTCGGGCTCACCGTGTTCCAGGTGGCGGAGGGGGACTTCTAGACCGTGAAATATCCGCGGACGTTCCATCTGCCGGACTCGCCGGGCGCGACCGCTGATGATCGCATTCAGCATGATCTGTCCTGGCTGGACGGTGAGCTCGTGGTGACCGAGAAGATGGACGGCGGAAATCTCACCTTCACCCGCGACTCGATGTACGCCCGGTCGCTCGACTCCGGCACCCAGCCCTGGGATCGCCCGGCGAAAGCGTTGTGGGCGATGACGGCGTACCGGATTCCGGACGACTGGCGGGTCTGCGGCGAGTCCATGTGGGCCCGCCGCAGCATCGCCTACTGCGATCTGCCCGGCGTCTTCCTGGTCTTCGGCATCTGGGACGAGACGGACACGCTGCTGGGCTGGGACGACACCGTCGACTGGGCGCGCCGCCTGGAGTTGCCGATGGTCCCGGTCCTCTACCGCGGCGGCAGCATCTCCGAGGCACGCTCCGCCTGGGCGGCGCAACGCAAACCTTCGAGTTCAGAGGGGTACGTGGTGCGCGCGGCCGGGCGCATCCCGGCCGCCGACTTCTCCCACAAGGTCCTCAAATGGGTACGCGAGGACCACGTCCGGACCGAGGCGTCGTGGCGCCACCGCGACGACTTCGCCGTCAACGAGTTCGCCTGAGCTCCTCCTCGCTGCGAAGCACGCAGAATTCGTTGCCCTCGGGATCGTTGAAGACCACCCAGCCGGTGCCGTCCGCGACCCGCAGATCGTCGACCGGCTTGGCGCCCAGCGCGATCAGCCGGTCGCACTCCTCGTCCCGGGTGCCCTCGGCCGGCCGCAGGTCGAAATGCACCCGGTTCTTGCCCTGTTTGGGCTCGGGCACCTCGATGAAGAGCACCTTGTGCCGCCCGTCCGGCGAGATGATCATGCATTCCTCGTGACCGGGCTCGTTCGGATCCTCCGGATCGTCGGTGTAGCCCAGAACCTGCTGCCACCAGCGACTCAACGCGAAAGCGTCGGTGGCGTCCACGGTCGTGTGCGAGATGAACGAGGTCATGACTCACACGCTAGTTGGCGTGCGGGCACCGCCGCATTCCGTCGCGGGCCAGCTCCGCCGCCTCGTCGTCGAGGTAGAACGCCGGCTTGAGATCGAGCTCCTCGTAGTAGCGGTGGAAGACCGGGGTGGCGCCGCCGGAGAGCGGTGGGACGATCCAGCTCCAGTCCGCGGGCACCGGCCGGCCGGCCTTCTCCTCGTTGCGGATGTGCGTCAGGAACCGCTGGGACTCGGTGTGGTGGTCGCTCATCTTCACGCCGGCCTGCTCGAAGCTGTGCAGCACCGCCCGGTTCAGCTCGACCAGGGCCCGGTCGCGCCACAGGGTCGACTCCCGGCTGGTGTCCAGGCCCATCCGGGCGGCCACCACCGGCAGCATGTCGTAGCGGTCGGTGTCGGCGAGGTTGCGGGCGCCGATCTCGGTGCCCATGTACCAGCCGTTGAACGGCGCCAGCGGGTAGTGCACCCCGCCGATGGTGAGCCGCATGTTGGAGATCGCCGGAACCGCGTGCCAGCGCAGGCCCAGCTCGGCGAACCAGCCGTACTCGGGGTGGGTCAGCGGCACCTCACGGATGGCACGTTCGGGGAGCTCGTAGAGGCGTACGCCGTCCCCCGGTGTCTCGATGACCAGCGGCAGGACGTCGAACGCCTCGCCCTTGCCCCGCCAGCCGTACCCGCGGACCGCCGCGGTGAAGCCGGCCAGCCGCGGGTCACCGACCGGACGGCCGTCCTCGGTCCGGTAGCCGGCGTAGCGGATCAGCTGCTCGTTCCACACCCGGGCGTACGGCATGCCGGGCTGCGCCGGCGCGAAGATGCTGATCACCGGACGGAGCTGGCCGGTGCCGGCGGTCTGCAGGTGCTGCACCAGCAGCGAGTAGATCTCGTCCGCGGTGCGGGCCCGGCGGCGGTCCAGCACCAGCAGGCTGCGCCAGTAGAGGCGCCCGATGCACCGGCTCGCGTTGCGCCAGGCCATCTTGGCGCCGTGGGTGAGCTCGTCGGTGGTGTGCACGTAGCTTCCGGTCGCGGCGATCTGGGCCCGCACGATGGCGAGGCGCGGCTCGACCGGTCCGAGCCGGGGGTTCTCGGTGTAGCAGCGGCGCAGGAAGTCCTCGGCCTCACCGGGGTCGACGGGCGCGGAGCGGTCCCAGGGCTCCGTCGGGTGGTCCCGGTAGCCAGGCACGATCATCGAGCGCCTCCGGATTATCGAGGGATGGGGATACCGGAGGTTCGCACGACCCCGGATGGGCCGAATCAGACAATCTGTGCGACAAAAGCGACGGGCCCCACCCGTTTGGGTGGGGCCCGTCGCTTTTATTCGATTATTCGCCAGGCGTCGACTTGGCGATCTGCATCAGGAACTCGATGTTGGTCCGGGTCTGCTTGAGCCGGTCCAGCAGGAGGTCCAGAGCCGCGCCGGACTCCAGCGAGCTGAGCACCTTGCGGAGCTTGTGGATGATCGCCAGCTCCTCCTTGCCCATCAGGATCTCTTCCTTACGGGTGCCGGAGGCGGAGACGTCCACGGCCGGGAAGACCCGCTTGTCGGCGATCTTCCGGTCCAGCTTGAGCTCGGCGTTACCCGTGCCCTTGAACTCCTCGAAGATGACCGTGTCCATCATCGAGCCGGTCTCCACCAGCGCGGTCGCGAGGATGGTGAGCGAGCCACCGTTCTCGATGTTGCGCGCCGCGCCGAGGAACCGCTTCGGCGGGTAGAGCGCGGTCGAATCGATACCACCCGACATGATCCGGCCGGAGGCCGGCGCCGCCAGGTTGTACGACCGGCCGAGCCGGGTGACCGAGTCGAGCAGCACGACGACGTCGTGGCCCAGCTCGACCAGCCGCTTGGCCCGCTCGATGGCGAGCTCGGCGACCGTGGTGTGGTCCTGCGGCGGACGGTCGAACGTGGCCGCGACGACCTCGCCCTTGACCGAGCGCTGCATGTCGGTGACCTCTTCGGGCCGCTCGTCCACGAGCACGACCATCAGGTGGCACTCGGGGTTGTTGCGGGTGATCGCGTTGGCCAGCGCCTGCAGCACCATCGTCTTACCGGCCTTCGGCGGGGAGACGATCAGCGCCCGCTGGCCCTTGCCGATCGGCATGACCAGGTCGATGACGCGGGTGGTGAGGATGTGCGGCTCGGTCTCCAGCCGCAGGCGCTCCTGCGGGTAGAGCGGCGTGAGCTTGTAGAACTCGGGACGCCGGCGGGCCTCCTCGGGCTCCATCCCGTTGATGGTGTCCAGGCGGACCAGCGGGTTGTACTTGTCCCGCCGCTGGTCGCCGCCACCGTCGCGCGGGGCCGAGCGAACGGCGCCGGTGACGGCGTCGCCGCGACGCAGGCCGTACTTCTTGACCTGCGACATCGACACGTACACATCGTTCGGCCCGGACAGGTAGCCGGTGGTCCGGACGAACGCGTAGTTGTCCAGCACGTCCAAGATGCCGGCGACCGGAACGAGCACCTCGTCCTCGGCCACGTGCGGCTCGCGGCTCTCGCGGCCGCCGTCGCGCTGGCCGCCGCCGTCGCCGTCGCGGTCCCGGCCACGACGGCGGTCCCGGAAGCGGCTGCGGCGGCTCCGGCGGCCACCCTCGCCGGAGTCGTTGTCGTCGTCGTCATGACCCTGGTCGGCCCGCGGGGCACGATCCCGGTCCCGGTCCCGGTCGTTGTTGCGGTCCCGGTCGTTGTTGCGGTCCCCGTCGCGCTGGCGGTCGTCGCGCTGACGATCGTCACGCTGCTGACCGTCACGCTGGTTGCGCTGCCGGTCCCGGTTGCGCTCGCCGCGCTCGGGCCGGTCACCACGCTCGGGGCGCTCGGTGTTCTCCGCCGGGGCGGCGGGCGTGGTCTCGGCCGGGGCGGTCACCGCGGCGGGGGCGGCAGCGGCCGGCGCGGGCGCGGCCTCGGCGACAGCAACGCTCTCGGCCGGAGCCGAAGCCGGAGCTGTCTGGCGGGAGCCACGCTCACGCCGGCTCCGGGCCGGGCGCTCGGCCGCCGGGGCGGGCTGAGCCGTTTCGGCCGGGGCAAGCTGGGCCGTTCCCGTCGGGGGATTCGGCGCGGGGGCGGCCTCGACCGGGGCCGGCTGAGCCGGGGCGGGGGCAGCGACAGCCTCGGAGCCGTTGGTCCGCGGACGCGGGGCGGACTCGGCGGCAGCGGCGTTGCCGCCGCTCTGGCGCTCGGTGATCGCGGCGATCAGCTCACCCTTGCGCATCCGGGCGGTACCGGAGATGCCGAGGGAAGCGGCGAGGCTCTGCAGCTCGGGCAGCAGCATGGCGGACAGCCCGGTGCCGCCACGGCGGCGCTTGGTAGCGGTCGCGGTGGTGCCGGCGCCGTCAGCGACGTCAGAAACACCCGACGTCACGTCGGTGGTGTCGCTCAATGGATTCCTTCCGTCGGAAAAGACCCGAAGTCACCCGGAACTTTGCAGCCAGGGCCGGGTGCCCTCGGAGCCCGCTTCGCAACAGCGGCGCGGGAGTTTCGTGCAGCACGGCAGCTCGACCGGTATCCCTGCCCGCCAGGGCTTGACGGGTAGGTCTCGGCGAGTGCAGCGATCTATCGACTGCTGCCCGGCGTGTGCCTTGATGAGAGTTGAGAAAGGCCACCAAGGCCCAGAAATCTCGGGGGTGCGCCGAACCGCAGAGATCGCTTGCTTCGCGGCTGTGCTAGGTCTTGAGCGTAATCAACTCGTACGACCTGCGGCAACAGGGCCCCGCTCGGCGTGTTCCACCATACCCCCTTTCACACGAGCACCGGCGTCATCCACGCCCAGCACTTCGCTGTGCCAGTGCGCACCCGGCGCGAAATCGCCCGGGACCTCGGTCAACGCCAGTACGGTCGGTCCCGCGCCACTGACCACCGCGGCCACCCCGGCCGACCGGAGCGCCGCCACCAGCGAAGCCGTGCCCGGCATCCCGGCGGAGCGGTAGTCCTGATGCAGCCGGTCCTCGGTGGCCGGGAACAGCAGTGCGGGGTCCCTGGTGAGAGCGTGCGTCAGCAGCGCCGCCCGCCCCGCGTTGAACGCCGCGTCAGCGTGCGGAACCTCCAACGGCAACGCCGCCCGGGCGGTCGCCGTGTACCCACGTTCGACCGGAACGAAAACTGTCGGGCGGACCCCCTCGGCCGGCGACAGGCGCACCGCGCGCCCGCCGGACGCCTCGGTCCAGGCGACGGTGAAGCCACCGAGCAGACAGGGTGCCACGTTGTCCGGATGGCCCTCGAGCCGGGCGGCGATCCGCAGCGCGGCCGCGTCGTCGATCAGCCGCAGCCCGTCCCGGACCAGGCCACGGGCGAGTTGCACGCCACCGACGATGGCGGCCGACGAGCTGCCCATGCCGCGCGCCTGCGGGATCCGGTTGACGCACTCGACGGCCACCCCGGGCGGGCGCTCGCCCAGCTCGTCGAAGGTCGCCAGCATGGCCCGGACCACCAGGTGGGTCTCGTCGGTGGGCAACTCACCGGCGCCCTCGCCGCTGACCGCGACCGTGTACGTGTCGCCGGTCACCCGAGCGCTCAGGTCGTCGTAGAGCGTGAGCGCCAGACCCAGTGAGTCGAAGCCGGGACCGAGATTGGCGCTGGTCGCCGGCGTGCTGACGGAGACCGGAGCGGTGACGAAGGACAAGCCCATCGCCACATGCTAGGGCTTGATCAAACGGTTCCTCACTCCGCCGTCGCCGGACGGTCGGAGGTCTCCGGCGCGGCGGCGACCGGGGTCAGCCGCCGGGTGGCGAAGCGCCAGCCGATCGCGTACGTGAGCGTGATCAGCGCGCACGTGGCCAGGATGATCCGCGAGTCGACCCGGTCGATGAACAGGCTGGCGCCGAGCTGGCTGATCGCGATCGCCAGCGTCGCCAGCATCATGTCGACCGCGAAGATGCGGCCGCGCAGCGCGTCCGGGACCTCGCCCTGCAGCGCGAAGTTGGAGAGCACCCAGTTCGTGCCGCCGGCGAAGTGCGCGACGAAGACCAGTGCCAGTACCAGCGGGAACCACGGGGCGAAGGCGACACCGAGATAGCCGACGCCGTACAGGCCCATCGACAGGGCCAGGCCCGGGAGCAGCCAGGACGGCCGGTTCAGCACCGGCCGCATCACCAGCGGGCCGATCAGGGCGCCGAGACCGCGCAGGGCGAAGAGCAGCCCGGCGCCGATCGCGCCCGCACCGTGCGCCGCCGCGATCAGCGGGAACACGGTGAGCACCCCGTTGCCGAGGCCGACCGCCGACTTCACCGTGACCAGGGCCCGGAGCCGGGGCCGGGCGGCGATGTAGCGCAGCGCCTCGAACATCGCGCGCAGCGACTGGCCACCTTCGGCGTCACCGCGCGGCGCCTGCAGCGGGCGCCGGATCAGCGTGGTCAGCACAGCGCCGGCGAGCAGGAAGACCGCGGTCACGGCGAAGCAGACGTACGGGCTGAAGACGCTGCTCACGACACCACCGAGCGAGGCGCCGACGACGGTCATCGTGCCCCAAGCGGAACCGGAGATGGTGTTCGCCGCCGCGAGGTCGGACGGGTCGACCACGTTCGGCAGCGCGGCGGAGGCGGCCGGTGAATAGAACGCCTTCGACACCGCGATGGCGCCGATCGCGACCAGGGCCAGCGGCGCGGTGGCCGCGGACCGCACCGCGAACAGCAGCAGCACCGAGACGAACGCCGCGAAGTTGGCGATGACCAGGATCTTCCGCCGGTCCACCCGGTCGGCGACGGTGCCGG
Source organism: Actinoplanes sp. NBC_00393 (assembly GCF_036053395.1). Lineage (NCBI taxonomy): Bacteria > Bacillati > Actinomycetota > Actinomycetes > Micromonosporales > Micromonosporaceae > Actinoplanes > Actinoplanes sp. NBC_00393. Next base: position 7,328,375 of record NZ_CP107942.1, read on the forward strand.
TGTACGGCAGCAGCAGCGCGACGATCCCGGTGTCGGCGGCCAGCACCAGCGCGCCCCAGGCCCCGCTGCCGGTCAGCTCCGGCAGCAGCACCAGCAACGGCACCATGACGAACCAGTCGGCGCCGAAGACCACGAGTTCCGCCGCGAAGAGACGGCGGAAATCACGGTTGCGGGTAAGGACCGAAAAGGCTGCGGGCACATACAGCACCATAGCGGTCCGGAATACGCCGATGCCCGGCCGCACAGGGCCGGGCATCGGTCTTCGGTACGCCTACTCGTTCGGCTTGTCCTGCTTGCGAGGCATCTTGAGCACCTCGAACTGGTCGGTGTAGCCGCGCAGGGCCGCACCGCTGCCGTTCTCGGGAGAGGCCTCGCGGGCTCCGTCGCCGGTGTCCGGCACTGGAGCCGGAGCCGGGTCGTCCGTCACCGTGTCGTCCTTCGGCGCGGCTGCCAGCACATCCGTGGCCGCCGGACCGACCGGAACCGGGACGGCGCCCTCGCCCTTGCGGAGCCGCTTCGCCGCGCGCTTGGCCCGCGACTTCTCCTTGCGGTTCTCCACCATGGTGTAGAGCGTCGGCACCAGCACCAGGGTCAGGATCGTGGAGCTGACCAGACCACCGATCACCACGATGGCCAGCGGCCGGGAGATGAAGCCGCCCTCGCCGGTGAGGCCGAGCGCCATCGGGATCAGCGCGAAGATGGTCGCGATCGCGGTCATCAGGATCGGCCGCAGCCGGTGCCGGCCGCCCTCGATCACCGCTTCCGTCACGCCGTAGCCCTGCGCCCGGTAGTGGTTGATCAGGTCCATCAGCACGATCGCGTTGGTGACCACGATGCCGACCAGCATCAGCACACCGATCAGGGCCGGGACGCCGAGCGGGGTACCGGTGATCAGCAGCAGGCCGATCGCGCCGGTCGCCGCGAACGGGATGGAGACCAGCAGGATCACCGGCTGCAGCAGGCTGCGGAAGGTGGCCACCATGATCACGAAGACGATCGCGATGGCCGCCAGCACGGCGAGGCCGAGCTGACCGAAGGCCTCCTCCTGGTCGGCACTGACGCCGCCGATCGTGTACTCGGCGCCGGGCGGCAGGTCCAGCCCGTCCAGCTTCGCCGTCAGGTCCTGGTTGACCTGGGTCAGGTTCGACCCGGTGACCGCGCCGGTCACGGTGACGGTCCGGTTCCCGGCGACCCGGCTGATCTGCACCGGGCCGTCCACCTGCTTGACGTCGGCGATCTGGTCCAGCGGGACCACGCCACCCGGGGTGGTGATCGGAATCACACGCAGCGCGGCCGGGTTGGCCGGCGCCGCACCGAACGAGATCACCACGTCCTGGGTGGTGCCGTCGACGTTGATCTCGCCGGCCGGGGCGGCACGGAACAGCCCCGCGACGCTCTGGGCGACCTGCGCCTCGGTGACGCCCGCCTCGGCGGCCGCCTCGCGGTTCACCACCACGTCGAGCCGCGGCACGCTCTCGGCCAGCGACGTGTCGACGTCGGAGACCCCGGACACCTCGGACATCGCCTTGCGCACCTGCTCGGTGGCGGTGGCGAGGACCTCGGTGTCGGCCGCGTTGACCGAGACGGAGAGCTGGCTGCTGCCCAGCCCGGAGCCCTCCTGCCCGATCTTGATCTCACCGGCGTCGGCCAGCGCGTCGAACTTGGTCCGCAGCTCGTCGGAGACCTCCGCGGCGTCCACGTCCTCCTCGAGCGCCACGCTGAAGCTCGCCGTGCCGGCGCCGCCGCCACCCGCGAACGGGTTGCCCGAGCTGCCACCGACGGTGACCTGGTAGGTCTTGACGCCCTCCTGCCCGGCCACCACGGTCTCGACCTTCTTGGCCGCCTCGTCGGTGGCCGCCAGGCTGGTGCCGGCCGGCATCTCCTGACTGATCGTGATGCTGTCCTGGCCGGACTCGTCCAGGAAGTTCGTCTCCAGCCGGGTGCTCAGGGCGAACGTGCCGAGCAGCACCGCGATGCCGATCAGCACCGTGGTCCAGCGGCGGGTGGTGGCGAACCGGATCACCGGCAGGTAGCCGCGCTGCAGCGGGCTGCGCAGCTCCTTCTCCTCGGCGGCCTTACGGACCGCCTCGGCGTCGACGCCGGCGGGCGGCGGCTTGAGGAACCAGTACGCCAGCACCGGCACGATCGTCAACGAGACGATCAGCGAGGCCAGCAGCGCCACCGTCACGGTGATCGCGAAGGACGAGAAGATCTGCCCGACCAGGCCGCCGACCAGGGCGATCGGCGCGAAGACGGCAACCGTGGTGAGTGTTGACGCGAGCACCGCGCCGGCCACCTCGCGGACCGCGCCGAGGATGGCGTGCACCTTCTCCTCGCCGTACTCGAGGTGGCGTTTGATGTTCTCCAGCACCACGATCGAGTCGTCCACCACCCGGCCGACCGCGATGGTGAGCGCGCCGAGGGTGAGCAGGTTGAGTGTGTAGTCACCGATCCAGAGGGCGATCAGCGCGACCAGCACGGAGAGCGGGATGGACACCGCGGTGACCAGCGTCGAGCGGACGCTGAGAAGGAACACGAGGATGACCAGAACGGCCATCACGAGGCCCAGCAGTCCCTCGACGGTGAGGGTGTGGATCGACCGCTCCACGTACGGCGCCTGGTCGGTGATGACCGTGATCGTCGCGCCCGATTCGCGCTGCAGGTCGTCCAGCATGTCCCGGACCTCGTGCGAGATCTCCACCGGGTTGCCGTCCGGCCGGGCGGTGACCGCGATGCCGAGGCTGTCCACCCCGTCGGTCCGCGTGTACGACTCCGGGGCCGGCAGCTTGCTCTCCACCGTGGCGACGTCACCGAGCCGCACCGGGCCGCGCGAGCCGGTCAGGTAGACGTCCTGGAGCTGCTGGACGGCCGTGATCGGGGTGCCGACCTGCACGTTCAGCGACTTGTCGCCCTCCACGACCGTACCGGCCGGGATGGAGACGCCGTTGCTCTGCAGCACCGTGGTGAGCGAGGCCGGGCTGACCCCGGCGGCGCCCATCTTCGCCAGGTTGGGCGTGATCACGACCTGCTCGGAGCGGGCGCCGGTGACCTGCGTGTCCCGCACGCCCTCGATCCCGTTGAGCTCGGGCACCACGGTCTCGTTGAGCCGGCGGAGCAGGTCGCTCTCGTCGTCACCGCCGGAGGCGGCCAGCACGATCGCCGGGATGTCGTCGGTGCCGCCGGCGAAGACCTGCGGGTCGACGCTCTCCGGCAGCTGCGACTGGATCCGGTTCACCGAGGTGGTGACCTGGTTGACCGCCGACTCGATGTCCGTGCCGAACTCGAAGAGCACGACGACGCTGGACACGTTCTCCCGGGAGGTCGACGACACGCTGTCGATGCCGTCGATGCCCTTGACCGCGTCCTCGATCGGCTTGGTCACCTGTTCCTCGACCGCTTCCGGCGAGGCGCCGGGCAGCACCGCACTGACGAAGGCGGCGGGCAGCTCGATCGAAGGGAAGAGCTGCTGCTTGAGAGACGGAATCGCGTAGAGGCCGAATCCGCTGATCACGATCGCGATCAGCGCCACTAGACCTCGGTTGGCAAGGCTGAGCCGTGTCAGTGCTGACATGGGCGCTCCCCCGAGAAAAGTTCGGTCGATGCTGATAGTTTGCCTGACGCGAACAAATGATTTTCGATCGGGTCCCCCTGGTACCGTCCGTCACGAGGTGGCAGCGCATACGCCATCTGCACGTCACATAAGGAGCCGGCGCTGAGCCAGAAGGAAAAGCTCATCGCAGACATCATGGGTGCCCAGATTCGATTGGAGCACCTGTTCGTCGACGATCGGTCGGATCCGCTCTTCTCATCGCATCTCACGATGTCGCAGCTCAAGATCATGCTGCTGCTGTCCCGGCACGGGACCCTGCCCGGCGGCGAGCTCGCCCGCATGGTGGGAGTGGGCGCCGCGGCACTCAGCGGCATGATCGACCGCTTGGTGGTGCAGAACCTGGTCACGCGCGCGGAGGACCTGCACGACCGGCGGATCCGCCGCATCGGCCTCACCAGGGCAGGCACCGAGCTCATCGAGGGCATCATCACCGCCGGCGTGGCGAAACAGCGCGAGCTCCTCAGCCGGCTCTCAGCCGAGGAGCTCGAGATCGTCGCCAAGGCGATGGAACTGCTGGTCAGAGAGGCGGGTACGGCCTCCGACCCGAATCGGGCCGGGTGAGATCAGGCCAGGTCGAGTGCCTTGGCGGCAAGCAGTGCGTCGTTCCGGATGACAGTCGGTGAGGGCGCGGTGGAGATGGCCCACTCCGGGTCCTTCAGACCGTGGCCGGTCACCGTGCAGACCACCCGCGAGCCGGCCGGGATCTTCCCGGCCGCGGCCTGCTGGAGCAGACCGGCCACGCTGGCCGCGCTGCCCAGCTCGACGAAGACGCCGACCTCGCGCGCGAGCAGCCGGTAGGCGTTGAGGATGTCGCGGTCGGTGACCGCGGAGATCAGGCCGCCGGACGCGTCACGGGCGTCGAGGGCCTTGGTCCAGCTGGCCGGGTTGCCGATCCGGATCGCGGTGGCGATGGTCGACGGCTGCTCGACCACCTTGCCGTTCACGATCGGGGCCGCGCCGGAAGCCTGGAAGCCGTACATCTTCGGCAGCTTCGTGGAGTTTCCGGCCTCCTTGTCCTCCTGGTAACCCATCCAGTACGCGGAGATGTTGCCGGCGTTGCCGACCGGCAGGCAGTGGATGTCCGGAGCGTCGCCGAGCGCCTCGACGATCTCGAAGGAGGCCGTCTTCTGCCCGTGCAGGCGGAAGATGTTCACCGAGTTGACCAGCGCGACCGGGTAGTCCTGGGAGAGCTTCGAGGCGAGCGCGAGGCAGTCGTCGAAGTTGCCGTCCACCTGTAGCAGCCGGGCGCCGTGCACCAGAGCCTGGGCCAGCTTGCCCAGCGCGATCTTGCCCTGCGGCACGAGGACCGCGCAGGTGATCCCGGCCCGGGCCGCGTACGCGGCGGCCGATGCGCTGGTGTTGCCGGTGGAGGCGCAGATGATCGCTTTCGCGCCCTCCTCGACCGCCTTGGAGACGGCCATGGTCATGCCGCGGTCCTTGAACGAGCCGGTCGGGTTGGCGCCCTCCACCTTCAGGTAGACGTCCGCGCCGACCCGCTGGGACAGCACCGGCGCCGGGACCAGCGGGGTGTTGCCCTCGCGCAACGAGACCACCGGCGTGGCGTCGGTGACCGGCAGCCGGTCCCGGTACGCCTCAATCAAGCCCCGCCACATGGTCTGCTCCTCACTCGATTCGTCCGGCACAGAGTGCCTCACGCATCCGGTTCTTGAGACCGGATGCCCATTATTCGGGACGGTGGCAGACGGCCTCGACATTGTTGCCGTCCGGATCGCGCACGAACGCGCCGTAGTAGTGCTCGTGGTACTCCGGGTGCAGGCGCGGCTCGTGCAGCACCTCGGCGCCGGCCTCGACCGCGGCCCGATGGAAGGCGTCGACCGCCGCCCGGTCCGCCGCCGCAAACGCGATGTGCGACTCGCGGAAGCCCTCACCCTCGTTGAACTCGCCGATCCAGAAGTCCGCGTGGTCCGTCCCGTAGCCGATCGCGACCTTGAAGTCCAGCAGTCGGCGGCCGCCCAACGGCGCCAGCACCGCGTCGTAGAACGATGCGCTGGCCGCAAGATCGGCACATTGGAACCCCACGTGGTCCAGCACTAGCCGGCTCCCCCCTCGACACGCAGCACACTCGCGATCGACCGGACGATGTCCAGTCGCGACAGTGCCTCGACGGTAGCCGCCAGCGCCGCGTCCGGGGCACTGTGCGTCACGATGACCAATTTCGCGTCATCCTCACGGCCGGACTGCCGGACCGTCGCGATGGAGACCTCGTGGTCGGCGAAGACCCCGGCCACCTTGGCCAGGACGCCCGGCCGCTCGGCCACGTCGAGGCTGATGTGGTAGCGGGTCGACGACTCGCCGATCGGGCGGACCGTGAGCCGCGCGTAGTTGCTCTCGCTCGGCGCCCGGGTCCCGGTCAGCTTGTTGCGGGCCGCCGCGACGATGTCGCCGAGCACCGCGCTGGCCGTCGGCCGGCCCCCGGCGCCGCGGCCGTAGAACATCAGCGGACCGGCCGCCTCGGCCTCGACGAAGACCGCATTGAAGGCGTCGCCCACGCCGGCCAGCGGGTGGCTGAGCGGAATCATCGCCGGGTGCACCCGCACCGAGACCGAATCGTCCCCGCGCTGAGCGATGCACAGCAGCTTGATCGTGCAGCCCATCTCCTTGGCGCTGGCCATGTCGCCGGCGGTCACCCCGGTCATGCCCTCACGGAACACGTCAGCGGCGGTGACCCGGGTGTGGAAGGCGAGGGAAGCGAGGATCGCGGCCTTGGCGGCGGCGTCGAAACCCTCCACGTCGGCGGTCGGGTCGGCTTCCGCGTACCCCAGCTCGGTGGCCTCCTCGAGGGCTTCGTCGAAGCCCGCCCCGGTGGCTGCCATGGACGAGAGGATGAAGTTGGTCGTGCCGTTCACGATGCCGGTGACCTGGGTGACCCGGTCGCCGTGCAGCGACTCGCGCAGCGGGCGCAGCAGCGGGATGGCGCCGGCCACCGACGCCTCGTAATAGAGGTCGGCGCCGCCCTCGGCGGCGGCGTCGTGCAGCGCGCCACCGTCCTCGGCCAGCAGGGCCTTGTTGGCCGTGACCACGCTCTTGCCCGCCCGCAGCGACTCGATCAGCCAGCTCCGGGCCGGCTCGATGCCGCCGATGACCTCGATCACCACGTCCACCTCGTCCCGCTTGACCAGGCCCAGCGCGTCGGTGGTGAACAGCGACGGGTCGACCGGCAGGTCACCACGCTCGCGACCGGGCCGGCGCACCGCGATGCCGACCAGTTCCAGCGGGGCGCCGATCCGGGCGGTCAGGTCCTCGGCCTGCTCATGGAGCAGCCGGACCACTTCAGTACCGACGGTGCCGCAGCCGAGCAGGGCGAGGCGGACCGATCGCGTTGAGCTCATCCAACATCCAATGCAAGCAGGTCGTCCTCGGTCTCGCGCCGCACGATGACGCGAGCCGCGCCGTCACGCACCGCCACGACGGGCGGCCGAGGAACGTGGTTGTAGTTGCTGGCCATGCTCCGGCAATAGGCACCGGTGCCCGGCACCGCAATAAGATCTCCGGGCTGCACGTCGGCGGGCAGGAATTCATCCTTCACGACGATGTCCCCGGACTCACAATGTTTTCCCACAACGCGGGCGAGCATCGGCTCCGCGTCGCTGCGCCGGTTCGCCACGGTGGCCGAGTACGAGGCGTCGTAAAGCGCGGTCCGGATGTTGTCGCTCATCCCGCCGTCCACACTCACGTACGTCCGGATGCCGTCGACGTCCTTGACCGTGCCCACCTCGTAGAGCGTGAACACGGCGGGCCCGACGATCGCCCGGCCCGGCTCGATCGACAGGTGCGGCACGCGCAACGACGCGAGCTCGCACTCCGACTCGACGATCTTGTTGATCCGCTTCGCCAGGTCATCGGCGGTCGACGGGTCGTCCTGAGTGGTGTACGCGATGCCGAAGCCGCCGCCGAGATCCAGTTCGGGCAGCTCCACGCCGCGAGCGTCCCGGATCTGCGCCTGCAGCTCCAGAACCCGGCGGGCGGCCACCTCGAAACCACTGGTGTCGAAGATCTGCGAGCCGATGTGCGAGTGCAGGCCCCGCAGGTCGAGCACTCCCTCGTCGATGATCTTCGCGGCCGCGGCGAAGGCGGCGCCGCCGGCGAGGGAGAAACCGAACTTCTGGTCCTCGTGAGCGGTGGCGATGAACTCGTGGGTGTGCGCCTCGACGCCGACCGTGACCCGGATCAGCACGCCGGGCCGCTTGCCGGACTTTTTTGATATCTCTGTCAACCGGTCGATCTCGTGGAACGAATCGACGATGATCCGGCCGACGCCTGCTTCCACCGCGCGGGACAGCTCGGACACCGACTTGTTGTTGCCGTGGAAGCCGAGCCGCTCGGGCGGGAACCCGGCCGCCAGCGCCACCGCCAGCTCGCCACCGGAGCAGACGTCCAGGAAGAGGCCCTCCTCGTCGACGACCCGGACCACCGCCTTGCAGAGGAACGACTTGCCCGCGTAGTAGACGTCGGCGCCGGCGAAGGCCGCCGCGAAGTCCCGGCAGCGGGCCCGCAGATCCTCCTCGTCGAGGAGGTAGGCCGGGGTGCCGTAGTCGGCCGCCAGATCGGCGACGTTCACCCCACCGATCTCCAGGGACCCGGCCTCGGTCCGGGTCACGGTCCGCGGCCACAGTTGCGGCACCAGGTTGTTGACATCCTCCGGGGTACGCAGCCAGGCCGGCCCGCGACTGCCGAGGTCTCCGTGCAGGGCCCCGGCCTCGTGTGCGCGCATGACTACATCCTCTCCGGGGCGGAGACGCCCAGCAGGCCCAAACCGTTCGCGATCACCGTACGGGTGGCGTCGTTCAGCCAGAGCCGCGCGCGGTGCGTCTCCGTGACGGGATCGTCGCCCTTCGGGCTCACCAGGCACTTGTCGTAGAACCGGTGGTAGGCCCCGGCCACCTCCTCGAGGTAGCGGGCCACGTGGTGCGGGGCCCGCTGCTCAGCCGCGCGAGCCACCACGTCGGGGTACTCGTTCAGCGCCTTGAGCAGGTCGTTCTCCTTCTCGTGGCTGAGCAGCTCGGGCTTGAACTCGTCCGGCTCGCCGCGGGTGACACCCTTGTCGTGCGCGTTGATCGCCACGTTGAAGGTCCGGGCGGCCACGTACTGCACGTAGTAGACCGGGTTGTCCCGGGTGGCGCGGGTCCACAGGTCGATGTCGATGTCGATCGGCGAGTCGCTGGAGTAGCGGGCCAGCGCGTACCGGGTGGCGTCGACGCCGAGCGCGTCCACGAAGTCCTCCAGGGTCACCACGGTGCCGGCGCGCTTGCTCATCCGTACCGGCTCGCCGTCGCGGACCAGGCTCACCAACTGGCCGATCAAGATTTCCAGGTTCTTCGCAGGATCGTCGCCGAAGCAGGCCGCCATCGCCTTCATCCGGCCGATGTAGCCGTGGTGGTCGGCGCCCAGCATGATCACCACACGGTCGAAGCCGCGCTTGCGCTTGTCCAGGTAGTACGCGCAGTCGGCGGCGAAATACGTCCAGTCGCCGTCGGACTTGCGCAGCACCCGGTCCTTGTCGTCACCGAAATCGGTGGTGCGCAGCCAGGTCGCCCCGTCCTGCTCGTAGATGTGCCCCTGCTCGCGCAGCCGGTCCAGAGCCTCCTGCAGCTCACCCCGGTCGTGCAGGTCCTTCTCGTTGAAGTACGTGTCGAAGTGCACGCCGAACTCGCCGAGCGTCTTCCTGATCTCGGCGAACATCAGCTCGACGCCGACCTGCCGGAACGTCTCCTGCGCCTGCTCCTCGGGCTGGGCCAGCACGTCCGGGGACTGCTTGACCACCTCGGTCGCGATCTCGGCGATGTACGCCCCGCCGTACCCGTCCTCCGGCGCCGGCTCCCCCTTCGCGCTGGCCAGCAGCGAACGGGCGAACCGGTCGATCTGCGAGCCGGCGTCGTTGAAGTAGTACTCGGTGCCGACCTCGGCCCCGGCGGTGCGCAGCAGGCGGGACAGGGCGTCACCGACCGCGGCCCACCGGACGCCGCCGATGTGCACCGGACCGGTCGGGTTGGCCGAGACGAACTCCAGATTGATGCGCTCGCCGGCGAGCCGGTCGGTACGCCCGTAAGCTGAGCCGGCGAGCACGATCTCGCGCGCCAGGACACCGGCCGCGGCAGCGTCCAGCCGGATGTTCAGAAAGCCCGGCCCGGCGATCTCCACCGACTTGATCCCGGGACGTCGTCCCAGCTCCTCGGCGAGCGCGGCAGCCAGCTCACGTGGCGCCACACCGGCCTTCTTGCCGACCTGCAGGGCGATGGTCGAGGCGTAATCGCCGTGCTCGGGGTTGCGCGGGCGCTCCACCGCGGTGGTCGCGGGCAGCGCGGCGACGTCGAGTCCACGCGTCTCGAAAACGGCACGAGCAGCTGAGAGAACGGTGTCAGCAAGGTTGGCGGGAGTCACCCGGCCATGCTATCGGGGGTAGACTTCGGCGTTCGGCGGCCACCCGAGCCCCGCCCCTTCCCAATTTTAAGAATCGACGAGGCGCGATGAGTATGAGCACGCCGGGTCCCGAACGGGTCCCGTCCACGGTCAAGGTCGGCAAGACCACCGGCCAGGGCAAGCCACCGGCGGGCAAGTCCGGCGGCAACCGTCCCGGCGGCAACCGCCCGGCCGGCAAGGGTGGCAAGGGCCGCAAGCCAGTCACCCCGGTGAAGGTCGCCGGCGGGCGCAACTGGGGACCCATCGCGGTCGCCGGTGTGGTGGTGCTCATCGCCGTGGGCATCATCGGCTACGGCGTGTTCGCCTCGGTCCAGGGCTCCCGCCCGTGGGACGAGCAGGTCGCCGAGATCGAGGGCGTCGTCAACTACCGGGCGCAGAAGAACCCGCAGATCGACGACCAGACCCACAAAGAGGGCGCGCAGACGTACGTGACGAATCCGCCGGTCGGCGGCGCGCACAACCAGACCTGGCAGAACTGCATGGGTGACATCTACAGCGAGCCGATCGCCAACGAGTACGCGGTGCACAGTCTCGAGCACGGCGCGGTCTGGATCACGTACAAGCAGGGCCTCGCGGCCGACCAGGTCACGGCGCTGCAGAGCAAGGTCCAGGGCCAGGACTACATGTTCATGTCCCCGATCGCCAACCTGGACAAGAACATCTCCGTGCAGGTCTGGGGCTACCAGCTCAAGCTCGACGACGCGAACGACGCGCGGATCGACGAGTTCATCAAGACGACCCGGGTGAAGGCCTCCCTGGAGCCGGGCGCGGCCTGCTCCAGCGGCAACACCACCACCGGCCCGATCACCGCCGGCGCCCCCAACGGCACGGGTATGGACAACCCCACCGGATGACGACTGAAGTCAGTGCCTCGGGCGCGATGACCGCGCCCGGGGCGGGCCCGTCGAACCGCCGGTTCGGCTACACCGCCGTGGCCGTGCTCCTCGTCGGCCTGCTCCTCGGCGTCGCGGCCGGCCTGGTGGTGCCGCGCCTGCGCACCCCGGGCGAGGACTCGGTGGAGGCCGGCTTCCTGCGGGACATGTCGACCCACCACGCCCAGGCCGTCGAGATGGCGATGATCGCCCACGCCGGCTCGGACACCCCGCACATCGTCACCTTCTCCGCCGACATCGCCACCACCCAGCAGGCGCAGATCGGCTACATGCAGGCCTGGCTGCGTGACTGGCATCTGGATCCCACCGGGTCGGCCGAGCCGATGGCCTGGATGCCGAACTCGGACGGCTCGATCGTCGACGGTCTGATGCCCGGCATGGCCACCAGCGAGCAGATGGCGGCCCTGCGCAAGGCCACCGGCAAGGAGCTGGACGTCCAGTTCCTCACGCTGATGCGCGCACACCACCTCGGCGGCGTGCACATGGCCCAGGAGGCCGTGGAGCTCTCCGACGACGAGAACGTGGACTGGATCGCCCAGAGCATGGTCAAGGCCCAGCAGGGCGAGATCCAGCTGATCGACTCCCTGCTCAAAGAGGTTCAGCAGAGCTGACGGGCGACACCGCCGGAACCGGTTGGCAATGGCTCCGGCGGGCCTGCTAGGCTTCTGAACCACTGGGCCCCCGTAGCTCAGGGGATAGAGCGTCGCCCTCCGGAGGCGAAAGCGCAGGTTCGAATCCTGCCGGGGGCACGATGGATCGGGCACCTGTTTCCGCAGAAAACGCGGAACGGTGCCCATCGTGCTTTTCCAGCCTGGGGCCCGAGCCCCAGACCCCACGCCGCGATGCAGGTTTTTGCGCGGTGACCTGCCGCGCCGTGGGGTTTGCGCGTGATCTGCCGCGATGCAAGTCTTGGGCGGTGGCCTACCGCGCCGCGGGCTTTGCGACGCTGGCATTGTGCTGCCTTCTGATGCGGCGCGGTATCGCGCCGGAGGCCATTCCGCGCCATTCCGGCGGTCGTTTCCCGGGGCGCTTTACCGCATTACTCGTAAGAGGCGATGCGGTCGTGCGGGAGCAGGACGTATTCGCGGGTTCTGGTCATGCCGACCACGCGGTAGCCCTCGGCGAACAGGGACAGGAAGCGGTCGCGGACGGCGAAGCGCTCGTTCAGGGCCTGGAGCGGGTCCGTCTGTCGCAGGAGGCCGATGTCCTCCGGCACCGCGATCAGCTCCGCGCCCGGCTCGACCGAGGCGTGCCGCCGCAGGCCCGGGTCGTCGTTGTCCATCGCCCGCTCGACCCATTCGGCGCGCAGGGTCCACTCGACCAGGAGCCGGTCGGTGCGGTCGCCGGTGTTGGCGCCGTCGTCCATCTGCCCGTAGAAGTCCGGCCGGTAATCGGTGACGGTGCCGCCCAGCTTGCAGAGATTGAAGTACGCGTTACGGGAGACCAACGGGTCGAAGGTCCAGGTGACCAGGTCGAGCCCGTTCTCCAGGGCCCACTGCCGCTGGTGCCGTTTGAGCGCGAAACCCGTACCCCGATTGCGTTCCGGCTGATGGACCCCGGTGATGTGCGAATGCAGGCTGTTCACCTGACCGGATCCGGTCTCGAGGAAGCCGACGGTACAGCCGATCATCTGTTCGCCGAGGAAAGCGCCGGCCACGTAGTTGCCGGTGTGGGCCAGGGTGCGCAGCATGCTGGTGCTGATCACCTGGGTCCGCTCCGCAGCGGTGCGCGCCTCCCAGACCGCCCACAGCAGCCGCGCGGCGGCCTCCAGCTGCTCACCGGTGCGCAGCGTGCTCACTTCCAAGGCAGAGCCTGGTGGACCGGGCTCGACACCAGCGGTTTGCCGCTCAGCCACGGCGTCTCCGGACTTCATCACCGCTACCCACCGTTCCTGCGCCGAAAGGCAAGGCGCATTCTCGTCAGCCGGAAGTCATGACCATGATCAATGCCAGCGCGGCCCATTCCGCGGAAGCGAGGCACGACCATACGCCATGACTCACGGCACTCCAAGCAGACTACTCGTCACCCCTTCGCCCGCTCAGTTCTGCGACTTTGGAAAACATCGCGGTATTGAATGATTCGGTCTTGACAAATCAAGGTCGAAATGGTCAAGGAAAGAGCTGTGGAGCCCCGGCGGTGCGGGTGGCCAGCGCCGCCGCCATCGCCATCTGATCCCGGATCCGCTGCACCGACGCCTCCCACTGCCGGGACAGGCCGGGCCGGTCCTCCAGAGCACCCCAGACCGCCGGCGCGAATCCGCCGAGCCGCGCCGCCGGCATCCACAGGTGCAGCAGGCGGTCGACGGCGGGCCGCAGCCGTTCCACGCTGTGCGCCGGCTCCGCCACGCCGATCCGGCTGTGGTCGATGACAGACAACAGAGCGGTCAGCAGCCAGTCGTGCATCGCCAGGTCCTCGCAGAGGTCGGCGATCTCCGCCGTCTCCTGCGATCCGAGAAGCAGAAACACGGTACGCAGCCCGTCCTCGCGCACGGTGAAACGGACCCGAACGCCGTCGACCTCCTCGTCGTGCAGCGCGGCCCACCGGAGGACGGTGCGGCGCGCCCGGATCGGCGTATGCCGGTCCAGCGCCGGACAGCCTTGCACGTCGTCCAGGAGCCGCGCAGCGAACGCACCCATCCCCATCGTGGAGACGTCCCGGCCCGAGGCGAGATGTGTGGCCACGACCCCGGGCAGGTCGGCCCGCCCGATCGCCTCCACCACACCCGGCCGGGCGAGGTAGTGCGACCAGGGCTGCCGCCGGCCGGCAGCGACCGGATCGATCGGGGCCAGCACCGAGCCCTGCAGGACCAGGCCACCGGTCAGGCAGACCCGGCCGGTCAGCGTGCCCACGCCACGGGCACCCGGCCGGGCGGCCAGGGAACAGTCCACCCCGGTGAGGACATCAGGGCTGGTCGCGTAGCTGACCGGGCGCTCGGAGACCCGGACCCGCTCGCCCGCCACCAGCCCGAGCGCGCTCTCCGCCAGCTCGCGGGGCACGCTGCCGGAGTGCCGCAGGGCGGTGGTCTGCACCTCACCGAGAATCAGCATCACGCACCGGTCCGGTGTCGACGAAGAGGTACTCGATCCGATCGACCACTGCTGCCGGCAGATCGAGGTGCTCAGCGGTGGCCCGCGCGGCGAGCTGGCCGAGCACCGCCGGTTCGATCGCCACCTGCTGGAGAATCGTCCGGATGGCGTTCTCGACCGGCAGGAACAGCGGGGCGCAGACGGTCATCGTCCGATAGGCGGTGAAGGGCGCGGCACGGTCGCTGACCTGGGAAACCACCGGAAGCTCGCGCCAGTCGTGCGGCAGGCCGGCGGGAAGCGGCTCCGGCACCGCCACCCGGCGTCCGTGGTCCCGCAGGACGCCGAGCCGGAGGAGCTGCCACACCGAGGCCAGCATCGCGCAGGACCACCGCCGGCCGTCGGAGCCGGCATTCCACAACTCGATGTCGGCGAAGATCGAATGATCCGTGGCGGCGTTCTCCGCGGGCGGCGCCCACGGCGAGGGCGACCGCTGCCCGTTGGACAGCCAGCCGGACTGCTGGACCGGCGGGCGCGCCCCGGTGGTGTCCGGCGGAGGATCCTCCACCACCCGCGCCATCACGAGCTCGGCCAGCGAGCAACCCGGATCGGTGTCCCGCGGCTCCGCGAACCCGGAGGCACGGACCAGATAGTCGATCGTCATCCCGGCCTCTTCAGCGGCGCCGAGCAGTTCGGCGATCAGCGTCCGCGGCGGTTCCGGCCGGCCGAAGTAATCGTCGATCAGGAAGCAGGTGCTGACCCGGGGCCTGGGAAACCGCAATGCGTCCCGGGCCGCGGAGAACCACGGACTGATGCGCCGGAAACTGTCGGCCAGGAAAGCCGGGTCCGAGCCGCAGAAATGGCCCAGCTCGACCGACAGGTGCGACAGCGGAACGGATTCCGTACGCCCGTCGGCGCTCGATTCGATGAATTCGGCCTCAGCTCTCATCGGCCCGCCCGAATGCGGTGCCGTCCTTGCCGTGGACGAGCCGGCCGCCGCCGGCATGTGCTGCCGGGTCCATCGGTGGAAGACCAGCCACCGAGAGCAACTCCTGGGGCGGCAGCAGCCTCACGGGCACCCACCCCCCGTTCGTCGCGCACTCAGCACCGCTTCGTGCGCCGAAGCATATCTCGCCACCCCGGCCTCAAACCGCACGACATTTTGCGCATCAATCACATAAGGGCATGGATCGTTGACAATTGGTGAGCTCGAAGCCACGCATGGTCAACCGGCCGAAGTGGACGCCGAGGGTGACACGGTCGCTCTGGTGGTCAGGCCGGCATCCGAGGCCAGCAGGACACTCGCACCCACCACGGCCATGTAGAGCGCGGCGAACAACACGACCAGAAATCCGAGTACGGCGAGCAGGCGCTTGCGACGACCGGTGGAATCCACGAAAACGGGCATGCCGCCAACCTTAGGAATCCACCCTACGAATCCCGTGGGCCGATCCTGTGGAAACGGATCAAGGCAGGTCGCCCCGGATGACGCGGGCCAGGTACGACTCGCTGCGCAACTCCCCCTCCGGATAGCGGTGACGCAGCTTGTGCGCGAACGCACCCTCCCGGATCGTCTGGAACATGTCCGGGTCGTACGGCTGGAACATCACGCGCTGCAGAGCGTGCGGCGGTTTCGCGTTCAGCCGCCGCCCGGCGTCCCACTCGGCGCGGAACCGCTCGTCCAGGTGATGCAGCATCTCGAAGAGATGGTGGTGCAGGAAGTCGTCGATCAGCTCGCCGCGCAGCTCCCACCAGAGCAGGGCCGCTGCCCGCCACAGGTGCAGCACGTAACTGTCCGGGCGGGCGGCCAGGAACCAGTTCGAGATGAACGGCCCGGTGTAGTTGAAGGCGAAGGCACCTCCCTGCGCGAGGGCGGCGTCGATCCGCGGGCGCAGCGGCTCGGAGACGTAGCACGTCGCCTCCACCCAGATCCCGCCGAACTTCTCCAGCAGCAGCATCCGCAGCAGGTCGGAGAAGCGCGCCCGGTCGCCGTCGAGCCGGGCCACCAGGTCCTCCGGCACGTCGACGTACGCGCCGACGTTCGCGTCGCTGAGCTCGTGCACCCGGGCGCCCGGATTGTTGGCCTTCAGCGCGGCCAGGCAGGCCCGCACCACCGGCGGCACGGACCCGAAACCCTGCGCCCAGTAGATGAAGATCGGCTGGTCGAAGGTGCTGGCGATCGGCGCGGCCAGGCGCTGCTCGGCCTGCACCCGAATCTGCTCCAGGTGTTCGCCGACGAAGACGCCCAGGTCCCGCCGGGCGCCGAAGTGCCTGGCGTCGAGGTCGAGCACGGCCGGACCGTCGAACGGCAGCTTGACGTCGTGCTCCAGGGCCGCGGCCGCGACCCGTTTGCTGTCCTCGAAGCGCCGCAGCCGGTCGTACGCGGACGCCAGCGCGTACCCCCGCTCGTACGCCTCCGGCCGCTTGGCCACCGCCTCGCGCAACAGCTTCTCGGCGCTCTCCCCGTCCCCCTCGGCCAGCGCGAGCCGGCCCAGCTCGTACGCCGCCGCCCCGTCCGGATCGCCGGCCTTGACGACCCGGCGCAGCACCTTGACCGCGGCCTGCTCCTGCCCCTCGGCCAGCGCGATCCGAGCCGCCGCCAACCGGTCCCCGCCAAGGTGTCTCTGCAGGTGACGAACCTCGTCCCCGGCACCGGCCCGGGCCAGCCGGACGGCCTCCGCGGCGATCTCCGCCGGCGTGGCAGCGGCGTCCACCCGCAACGTCCGGCGCGACGGCGACGCGTTCGGCTCGCCGGTCCACTCGTGGGTGTGGAAGAGATCGTCCGGCGTGGACCCGTCGAAGTGGTCGACCGGCGCCGCGGTCTCGGTGAGCGCGAAGTCGTACCAGTGCACTGTCCCGCCGCCGCGGGCCATGCCGCTGTGCAGGCTGATCCAGGCGCTGGTGGCCGTGGCCGGGACCGTGAAGGTCACGCTGATCCGGTGGTGGCCGTACTCGTTGCGGGCCGGCGGCGACGGCTTGAGGGCGCGCCGGGCGCCCTGGGTGACGCAACCCGGCGCCAGCCGCAGCGCGGCCGGATGCAGCGCGCCGGTCAGCGGCGCGGGCAGGAAGACCGAGACGCCGGCGGTGTACGTCGCCCCGGCGCGCATCCCGAGCCGCATCGCACCGGGCGCCTCGTAGCCACCGGGCGCGATGAACGTGTCGTTGGTCCGCCCGACCCCCTCGACCCGGGCGCCGGACACACCGGGCCGGCCGGGGACCTCGGCCAGCTCGCACGAGTTGTGGGCGTGCACGTGCACCCCGCCGGCCTCGAAGGGCCGGTCCAGCGGACCGCGGAATCCGGGGTCCGGCACCAGGTTGAGCACCGTCGGCGTGGCCGGTGTGGACGGTTGCGGGACCGTCTGAGGCAGGCTCGTGGCACCGGTCCGGAGCCGGGCCAGTCGGGTCCAGAGGGTGATCGCGCTCGTCATCGACATCCCTTCGCACCACGCGTTACGCCGCAGTCTAACGAGGCCTCGACTCCGCGTGATCCGTCACAGCGGCAGCACCACAGCGGAGGGACGGGCGCCGATGCAGGTCACGGTCATCCGGTACCGTGCCAGGTCGCCTCGGAAGACCACCACCGGGGCCAGCGCCGGTCCGGGGGCGGCCCGTTCCACCACGAAACCCGGCCGCGGTTCCCAGGCCACCAGTTCGGCTTTCCCGTCGGCGCAGCGCGCCAGGACCGAGCCGCCCGGCGACTCCAGCCGGGTGCCTTCCGGCGGTGCCGAGACGGGCGGGGCCACACTGCCGCCGCTCGGTGCCGGAGCCGGATCCGAAGGCACCTCCGGCAGCACGAGCGAGGGCATCGGCTCCGGCACCGCCGACGCGCCGCCGCTCATGCCGGGCACGACGCGACCCGGCCGGACGGTTGCCGCGGCAGTGCGCGTCACGTCCGCCGCACCGGACGCCTTCCTGGTGACGCCGGGTGACGCCGGCGCCAGGTCGCTGATCCCCGCCGAGGCGCCGCGGTCGCCGTCGCGACCGGACCAGAGGGCCGGCACGGCGATGAGCACGGTCGCCAGCCCGGCGGCGGCCAGCAATTTCTTCCGCTTCCACCAGGGGGGTACGTCGACCGCACTCGCCTCGACCGGCGCCGGCACGACCGGGACGGTGCTCTCCCGTACCGCCAAATCGGTGCTGGCAGCCTCGGCCGCGTCACCCAGCGTGCCCGCCACCTCGGCTGCGTCCGGCCGCTCCGCCGGGTCCTTGGCCAGGCACCGGTTGACCAGCGCGGCGATCTCGGCGGGCACGCCGGGCAGCGACGGCAGCGGCTCCGGCTCCTGGTAGACGTGCGCGCTGAGCATCTGGGTGGTGGTCTCCGCGCTCCAGGGCGCCACTCCGGCGAGCAGCCGGTAGAGGAGCACGCCGAGCGCGTAGATGTCCGAGGCGGGTTCGACGGCGCCGCCGGTCAGGCGTTCCGGGGCGAGGTAGGCCGGGGTGCCGAGCAGCGCGTCTTCGGGCGAGGCGGGGCCGGCCACCGCGGCGATGCCGAAGTCCACCACCTTCGCCCCACCGGCGGTGACCATGATGTTGGCCAGTTTGATGTCCCGGTGCACCAGGCCGTCCTCGTGGGCCACGGCGAGCGCGGTGGCGATCTCGCCGCAGATCCGGAAGACCGTGCGCGGCGGAATCCGGCCGCGGGCGACCTTCTGTTGCAATGTCGGCCCGTTGATCAATTCCATCACCACGTACGGAACCTGCCGGCCGTTCTCGTCGGATTCGCCGAAGTCGTAGATCTGCGCGATGTTCGGGTGCGAAAGGGTGGCCGCCGCGCGCGCCTCGTGCAGGATCCGGGCCCGGAACCGGGGCTCGCCGGCGTAGTGCCCGGCCAGCACCTTCACCGCGACCGGCCGGTCGAGCACCTCGTCGCGGGCACGCCAGACGACGGCCATGCCGCCACGGCCGAGTTCGTTCTCCAAGCGGTACCGGCCACCGAGTTTGCGGTCCTCGTCCACCCGAGGCAGTTTGCCGAAACGCTCGGGAATTCGCACATCGGCCGGATAGCGAATGCCATTCATCATTCACATTCCGCCGGGCCCCGGATATCGTCGCCAGACCCGTCATCGACCAGCAGGGGGCGAGCTCATGGCGATCTCGAAACGGCAGCGGATGGCCGACCGGGTGCTGAGCCGGGTTCTCGGTCAAACCCCCGCATTGAACGCATATACCGTCGAATCGGTACGCACTCCGATGCGCGACGGCACCGTGCTCATCGGAGACCATTTCATCCCCGAGAGCGACGAGCCGCGCGGCACCGTGCTCATCCGGACCCCATACGGACGGGGATTCCCCACTTCGGCGCTGAACGGCCGGCTCCTCGCCGCCCGCGGCTATCACGTGCTGATCCAGAGCGTGCGCGGCACCTTCGGATCGGGCGGGGAGTTCCGGCCGATGGCCCAGGAGACCGAGGACGGCTTGGACACCGTCGCCTGGCTGCGGGACCAGCCGTGGTTCGACGGCCGGCTGGCCACCCTCGGCGCCTCGTACCTGGGGTGGGCACAGTGGACGCTGATGCAGGACCCACCGCCGGAGCTGCGCGCCGCGGTGGTCTACGTGGGACCGCACGACTTCCGACAGGCGGTCTTCGGCACCGGCGCGTTCACCCTCGGCGACTTCCTCGGCTGGAGCGACCAGATCGCCCATCAGGAGGACGGCCCGGGCCTGCGCCGGCTGCTGACCATGGCGACCGCCCCACGCCGGATCAGCCCCGGCCTGACCGGGCTCCCTCTGCCCGCGGCGGCGGTGCCGGTGCTGCGGGGCCGCGCGCCCTGGTACCGCGAGTGGCTCTCCCACCCGGACGGCGACGACCCGTGGTGGGAGCCGTACCGGGCCGGGTCGGCGCTGCAGCGCTCCACCGTCCCGGTGCTGCTGATCGGCGGCTGGCAGGACCTGTTCCTGGACCAGACCCTGGAGCAGTACGCGGCGCTCGAGGCCCGCGGCGTCGACGTGGCCCTGACCGTCGGCCCGTGGACCCACTTCCAGGTCGCGTTCCAGGCCGCCGGCCAGGTCGCCCGGGAGAGCGTCGCCTGGCTGGACCAGCATCTGAGCGGCGGCGCGTCGGCCCGCAAGTCACCGGTCCGGGTCTACCGCACCGGCGAGGGCGCCTGGCACGAGCTGCCGTCGTGGCCGCCGCCGGCCGAGCCGGTCACCTTCCACCTGCGGGCCGACCGCTCGCTGACCACCGCCGCGCCGGGCCGGCCGGAGGGCAGCGCCGCCTTCCGGTACGACCCGGCCGACCCCACCCCGTCGGTGGGCGGCCGGACGCTGACCGGCTCGATGGGCGTACGCGACAACCGCCGGCTCGAGTCCCGCGCGGATGTCGCCACGTTCACCACCGACCCGCTGCCCACCGCCGTGGACGTGGTCGGCGCGCCCGTCCTGGAGCTGGCGATCGACGTCGACAACCCGTACGCCGACGTCTTCGCGAGACTCTGCGACGTCGACCCGCGCGGCCGGTCCCGCAACTTCTCCGACCAGCATCTCCGCCTCGACCCGTCGGTGCCGGCCGGCCGGTTGCAGCGGCTCAGCCTGACCCTGGACCAGTGCTTCCACCGGTTGCCCGCCGGTCACCGGCTGCGGCTGCAGATCTCCGGTGGCGCCTTCCCCCGGTTCGCCCGCAACCTCGGCACCCCCGGCGACCCGGCCGAGGGCCGCTATCTGAAGCCCTCCCTGCACACCCTGCACCTGGCCGGCTCCCGCCTGGACCTCCCGGTGGCCCGCTAGGCAGGGTCCGGCTCGCGCATCCACCACTCGGTGAACTGGCGGGCCTGTCCGGTGTGGTCCAGCCGGAGGATCCAGAGGTTGCGGAACACCTTGTCGGGATACGTGGTGGTCGCCTCGATCACCGCGAGTTCGTCGGTGACGATGAGCGGGTGCCACGCGAAGGTCGTGGTGCCCGGTTCGTCCTGGTGGTCCAGCCAGCCGACGACGATCGCCTCCCGGCCGACCCACGGCGTCGCGTACGGCTCGGTGAAGTAGGCGGCGTCGTCGGCGAAGAGGTTCCGGACGTGATCCGGGTCGTTGGACTCCCATGCCCTGCGGTAGTTGTCCACCCAGGCGGTGACCGCGTCCAGGTTCGACATCGCGTGTCCTTCCGTCGTCCGCTGCGTACAGACTGCCAGCAAGCGGCCGTAGGTAGGGTCGTCGTCATGACCGAATCCTGGCGGCATCTGCCCGCTCCGGCCCGGCCGATCGCGGCCGCGGCGACCGCCGCCGTCGACGCTGTCCGGGCCGGCGACGCGGCGGAGCTCGACGATGCCACCGACCGGCTGGCCGGGCTCGATCCGGCGCAGACCGGGCTGATTCTGGGCACAGTGGTGCGGTTGCTGCTGGAGGACGGGCATCCGGACGGGCTGACCGCCGACGACGTGCGGGCCGCGCTGGCGAGTTGCGTACGGTCCTGGCCCGCCGCCGACCCGCAGGTGGTGCTCTGGCTGCTGGCCGGCGCGCTCGGCGTGCTCGACGAGGACGGCGCACCGGCCCCCAAACCGGACGCGCTGGCCCGGCAGTCCGCCGTGCTGATCGCCGACCTGCTCAGCGGCCGTCCGGCGGCGCCCTGGCTGACCGCTGCTCTGGCTGAGATCGAGCGCACACAGCTGAACGATTAAAACTTTGCAGAAACTGCAAGATCGCGCGTAGCCTCGCCGGGTGCCCACCCCCGAGCGCCCGGCCGGCCTGCGCGAGACCAAACGCCGGCAGACCCGCCTCGCCCTGATCAGCGCCGCGCTCCGGCTGGTCGACGAGCGGGGCGCCGACCGGGTCACGGTCGACGAGATCAGCACGCTCGCCGAGGTGTCGCCGCGGACCTTCTTCAACTACTTCCCCACCAAGGAGGACGCCCTCGTCGGCGATCCGCTGGAGGGGTGCACCGACATCACGCAGCAGCTGCTGGCCGTACCGGGCGGCACCCACCTGCTGGACGCCCTCCTGGCGGCCCTCGCCCCGGCGATGCGCCAGATCCAGGAGGACCGGGCGCTCTGGCTGCTCCGGATGCGGGTGATCAGCAACAATCCGCAGCTCATGCCTCTGCTGATCGCCGCCGCGGCGACCGCCGAGCGGGAGCTGACCGAGGCGATCGCCCGGCGTACCGGGCTGGCCCTTGATCATCCGTTTCCGCCGCTCGCCGCCGCGGTCGCCAACGCCGCGCTGCGCGTCGCGGTGATGCGCTGGGCCGCCGACGAGACCGAGCGGCTGCTCTCCGACCACACCCGCGAGGCCTTCGGCACGGTCGCCGAGGGACTCGTCGCCCCTGACAGCACGAGCGAGGACTCCGCCGCATGACCACCACCCCCGAAACACCGCCCGCACCGGACGCCGAGTCGTCCGGCCGGATGTCGCACCGCGAGGTGATCCAGGCCCTCTCCGGCCTGATGCTCGGCATGTTCGTGAGCATCCTGGCCTCCACCGTGGTGGCCAACGCCCTGCCCCGGATCATCGCCGACCTCAACGGCAGCCAGTCGGTCTACACCTGGATCGTCACCACCGAACTGCTCGCCATGACGGCCACCGTCCCGCTCTGGGGCAAGATGGCCGACCTCTACAGCAAGAAACTGCTGATCCAGCTCTCGCTCGGCCTCTTCGTGCTCGGCTCACTGGTCGCCGGCCTCACGCCGAACGTGGAGGTTCTGCTGGTCAGCCGGGTCATCCAGGGCGTCGGCGCGGGCGGCATGACCGCGCTCGCGATGATCGTGATGGCCGCGATGATCCCGCCGCGGGAACTCGGCCGCTACTCCGGCATGTTCGGCGCGGTCTTCGGCGTCGGCACCATCGCCGGCCCGCTGATCGGCGGCGTCCTGGTCGACACCTCCTGGCTGGGCTGGCGCTGGTGCTTCCTGATCGGCGTGCCGTTCTCGGTGATCGCCATCGCGCTGCTGCAGAAGACCCTGCACCTGCCGGTGGTCCGCCGCGAGGTGAGCATCGACTGGCTGGGCGCGCTGCTGATCACCGCCGGGGTGAGCACCCTGCTGATCTGGTCGACCCTGGCGGGCGAGCACTTCGACTGGGCGTCCTGGCAGACCGCGGCCATGGTGGCCGGCGGTCTGGTGCTGCTCGCGCTGGCCGTGCTGGTCGAGTCCAAGGCCAAGGAGCCGATCATCCCGCTCGGCATCTTCCGGCACCGCACCGTCACCCTCGCGATCGTCGCCAGCGTGCTGGTCGGTGTGGCGATGTTCGGCGGCACGGTCTTCCTGTCGCAGTACTTCCAGATCTCGCTCGGCAAGTCGCCGACCGTCGCCGGCCTGATGGGTCTGCCGATGGTCTTCGGTCTGCTGATCTCCTCCACCGTCGCCGGCGCGCTCATCACCAAGCACGGCCGGTGGAAGGCGTACCTGGTGGCCGGCTCGGTCGTGATGACCGCCGGGATGCTGCTGCTGAGCACGATCGGGGCCACGACCAGCGTGGTGGTGCTCTCGGTCTACATGGCCGTGCTGGGCATCGGGGTCGGCCTGCTGATGCAGAACCTGGTCCTCGCCGCGCAGAACGACGTGCCCGCGGCCGAGCTCGGCGCCACCACCTCGGCGCTGACCTTCTTCCGCAGCATGGGCGGTTCGATCGGCGTCAGCGCGCTCGGTGCGGTCCTGGCCAGCCGGGTCACCTCGCTGTTCAGCGAGAAGTTCGGCACGGCCGCCTCCGGCGGCACCGCACAGGTCCCGGATCTGGAAACGCTTCCGCCCGAGGTGCTCACCGTGGTCAAGGAGATCTACGGTACGGCCACCGCCGACCTGTTCATGGTCGGTGCGCCGATCGCGTTCCTGGCGGTGATCGCGGTGCTCTTCATCAAGGAGAAGCCGCTGTCCACGCTCTCCGGCGACGAACGACGCGCCCAGGAGGAAGCGGCAGCCCTCGCCGCGCACTGACCCTCGAGACGGTGCCGGACGGTCATTATCGGACGTCCGGCACCGCTCAGACGGGTGAAAACCGGGCTCAGGACGGGCGCAGGCCCACCGAGGTCCGCGGTGACGGCGGCTCGGCGCACCCGAGCAGGCCGACCAGCCCGGAGACCCAGAGCTGCCGGTAGACCGTGGCGCTGGGGTGGCTCACCACAAGCTTCACGCCGCTCGCCGCGGCGGTGTGGAAGCAGGCCACCAGGATGCCGATCCCGATGCTGTCGATCAGCATGACCCGCTGGAGATCCAGACAGATCTTGCTCGGTGTCATGCTGGTCAGAACGTCATTGACGGCATCCCTCATGACGTGAGCGTTGTCGAGATCGATCTCACCGCTGGGTGCGATCTCGACAGTGCCGTCGGCCAGCTGGCGGGTCGTGATCGGCAGATACACAGCTGCCCTCTTCCTGGCATCGGGCCGGAGCCGACGCCGACTTTCCGCGGGGCACGGTGCGCCGAACCCGGAAAAAGGGGTCGTACGCGTGCGGCGCTCGCTGGGGGACACCGACCGGAACCCGCGTTCCTACAACAATCCGCTGGTCTGCAAGTTACGCCACGTAGGCGCGGAACGCCAGAGTAGTTCATATGGCCGGAATGTGCTGGAACGGTCACTGCGTGGCGTCTCCGTTGACTGTCCACAGACTTTGACCGAATACTCACCGTATGCGATGGAGCTCCGGTCGGCATGGTTGACGCCCTACCGAGCGCCACGTCGGCGCCGGGAGCGGCCTACTTCGACAGCGTCGAAGCCGAGTCGGCCCACGACCTACTGAATCGTTTCTACCGTCCGGTGTCGCTGGGCGCGCCGGACGGCGAGAAGGCCGAGGTGGGAGTGGAGGTGATCCAGCTCGGACCGCTGACCGTCGGACATTTCACCTTCGCCGGATCCGCCACGCTGATCGCGCCGGAGGCGGACGCGTACCACGTGACACTCCCGACCTCCGGGGCGATCCGCTCCCGGCAGGACGGGCAGGAGGTCACCGCCACCCCGGCGACCGCCCTCGCCTTCCGGCCCGGCGACCCGGTCCACCTGCGGCACGAGGCGAACACCGCGGAGCTCGAGGTACGGATCGAGAGCTGGGCGCTGGAGGCGGAGCTCGCCACCCTGCTGGGTCACCCGGTCGACGGGCCGATCGACCTGCCCGCCACCTTCGACCTCACCGAGGGGCCCGCGCACAGCTGGAGCCGGCTGATCAGATTGCTCCACGACGAGCTGGACCACGAGACCAGCCTGATCTACCAGCCGCTGATCGCCGAGCAGCTGTGCAGCAGCGTGCTGAGCGGGCTGCTGCTGAGCGTGCCGCACCGCTACCGCGACGAGCTGGTCCGGCCGGTCTCCGCGGGCCCACCGCGCGCGATCCGGCGCACGGTGGAGGCGATCAACGACGAGCCGGAGCGTGGCTTCACCGTCGCCGACCTGGCCACGATCGCCGGGATGAGCGTGCGGTCGCTGCAGGAGGGCTTCCGCCGGCACGTCGGGTGCGCACCCATGACCTATCTGCAGCAGGTACGACTGACCCGCGCCCGGGAGACCCTGCGGCGCGGTGACCCGGCCCGGATCACAGTGGCCACGGTGGCGCACCGCTGGGGATTCGCCCACCTGGGGCGGTTCGCGTCGGCGTACCGGCAGCGGTTCGGGGAGTCACCCTCCGAGACGTTGCGGACGACGCCGTAGCGTCACTCCCCCGGGTCGCAGCGCCGGGGCTGGGGCACCTCGCCGGCCCGGTGCGGGGCGGCCGTCGCGCCGAAGAGATGACCACGGGTCGGCACCCAGTCCCGCCAGGGGGCCAGCCGGGTCGGCACCGCGGCCAGGTCACCGTCGCCGGCGGCGCGCTGATGCCGCAGGTAGGCCACCACACGCTGGGCCGCCACCTCGCCGTTGCGGACCAGGCTGAGCAGCTCGTCCGGAGCGCGCCCGGTCGCGGAGTGCGACAGCAGCGCGGCCAGGCCGGCCAGCGCCTGCGCCGCCTCGTACGCGTCCCGCTCGGCGTCCCAGAGCCCGGTCACGCCCGGACCTCCACCCGTGCGGCCGGTTGCTTCCCTGCGGTGCAGTCGGTCATGTGGCGCATCCCCTCACCCCCACACCCACCCCGGGGTACGCCGTGAGGCTGCCAGAGCCTCAGCCGGACGTCCGACCCGGTGCGCGTGACAAGGCGAAAATGTATTCGGCTCGCTACTATGCGTCCATCCGTAACGCGCAGGTTCTGTCCAGTTAGCGCTCAGTTCGCCGTGATCCGGCTACCGGGCGTAGGGCGGATCAGCCCTCCAGCCGCACGGTCACCCGCTCCCGGATCGCCCGCTCGGCGGCGACCAGCACGGCGGTCACCTCGGCGCCGAAGCGCACGTCGCACTCCGGGCGCGCGCCACCCGCGACAGCGGAGATCAGCTGGTCCAGGGCCACGCCGAAAGCCTGTTCCGGGTCCCACACCGCGTCCGGCACCGGCACCACTCCGGCCCGGCCGGCGAACACGGCTTCCTCGCGTGCCGCGAGAGCGGGCGCGTCCACCGAAAGAGTGACCCGGCTGATCGCCCCGCCGGCGTGCCGGAGCAGCAGGTGGGTCAGATCCGGCTCGGCGGCCATCCCGGTCACCTCGGTGACCGGACCGAGCACCGGCACGACCAGCGCGAGCGCGTGCGGGCCGACGTCCCAGAGACCGCCGCGCTCCCGCCGCCAGGGCGAGGCGCCGAACGGGTTCCCATCCTCGAAGATCGAACCGAGATGGTCGACCCGGGCCTCGGTCCAGCCACCGGTGGCGACCGCCCCGGCGACGAAGCCGGAGACCTCCGGCGCGAAGCGCCGGGTGAAGAAGACCACCGAGGCAAGGTCACGCTCTGCGACTGCCGCGGCGAGAGCATTCGCTTCATCGGTACGCAGAGCGACCGGCTTGTCCAACAGGAGGTGCCGTCCCGCCTCCGCCGCGCGCAGGGCGATCGGCGCCTGCACATCGGGCGGCAGCGCGATCGCCACCGCGTCCACATCCGCGATCAACTCGTCGACGCCGGCGTAGGTCCGGACGCCGAACCGGCCGGCCAGATCGGCGGCCTTCGCCGGGTCCCGCCCCCACACGCCGGCGAACTCCACCCCGGGATGCGCCGCCAGCGCCGGTGCATGCGCCATGTGCGCCCAGGGGCCGGTTCCAAAAAGTCCGAAGCGCACTGAATCGACCACCCTTGTAGAAGCTGATCTCCAGGCCGGAAGTTACCAGCCCGCCGGGGCATCAGTAACCTGGCCGGGTGAACGGTGCCCTGTCGACCGCGACGATCGTCGCAGCCCTCCTGCTCGCGGCGTGGTACCTGCTGCGGGCCGCCCTGGACCGCGCCCCCAACCGGCTCGACCTGCTGCTCATGGCCGTGCTCGGCGCCCTGGTCGCGGTGCTCCTCGTGATCGCGGTCATCGGCCTCTTCGACGGCAGCCGGCCGCAGGACACCGCCACCTTCGCCGGCTATCTCATCACGACGCTGGCCTTCGCCCCGACGGCGCTGGTGCTGGCCAGGATGGAGCCGACCCGCTGGGGCAGCCTGATTCTCGGGATCGGCTGCCTCGTCCTGCCCGTTCTCGTGCTGCGGTTGCAGCAGATCGCGTCGGTGACCGGTGCCTGACACTCCCACCACCACCCGCCCGCAAGACGCCGCGCTGAACACCGGCCTCGGCCGGGTCCTCCTGCTGGTCTACGGCATCTTCGCGCTCTCCGCGAGCGCGCGCGCACTCGTACAGATCAGCACGCACTTCTCCGAGGCGCCGCTGGCCTACCTGCTCTCCGCCCTGGCCGGCCTGGTCTACCTGGCCGCCACCGTGGGCCTGGCCCGCGGCGGCCCGCGCGGCCGGATGATCGCCCTGGTCAGCTGCAGCATCGAGCTGGCCGGCGTGCTGATCGTCGGCCTGTTGAGCATCGTCGACGCGGTCGCCTTCCCCGACGACACCGTGTGGTCCCACTTCGGGAGCGGCTACGGCTACGTCCCGCTCGTCCTGCCGTTCATCGGCCTCTGGTGGATCTGGCGCCATAAAGCCTGACGAATCAGGCGTTGGACTCGATGGCGTGCGGGACGAAGTTGCAGGTGTTGCCGGTCACCAGGCCCTCGGTGCCGATGCCCTCGCGGATGCCCATGCCGGCCGGTTCCCCGTCGATGAGCCAGGCGCCGATCACCGGGTGCAGCGTGCCCTCCAGGCCCTCGAAGGACGGCAGTTCGCAGAGCTCCTGCACGATGTAACGGCCGTCAGCGCCGTACTCCGAGGGGTTTGCCGTGATCGGAACCCCGTCGCGGACCAGGGTGACCGAACCGCCTTCCCGGCCCCAGACCGGCTTCTTGGCGTAGGAGGTCAGCTTCGCCGCGCCGGAGGACTCGGCGAAATAGGCCGGCAGCAGGTACTTCCCGCGCTCCGGGTCGTCACCGAACAGCTTCCACAGCACCGGGAGCAGCGCCTTGTTGCCGAGCAGCGCGGCCTTGTAGGGCGGCTCGATCCAGACCGTGCCACGCTTCTCGGGATCGGCCATGTTGCGGAAGAAGGCCTTGCCGCCCTCCTCGTGCCAGAACCACTCCCACGGGTAGAGCATGAAGATCACGTCGATCGGCTCGGCCTTGTGTTCCTGACCCGGGCCGGGGACGAAGACGACCCGGTCACCGGCCACGTCCCAGCCGATCTGGCTCATCGCGATCAGCTCGACCGGGTAGCCGGCCTCTTCGGCGGTGGCCATCAGGTAGGCGACGTTCATCCGGTCCTCGCCGGACGTCTCGCTCGTCTCGTACGCGAAGAAGATCTTCGGCTTCTCCGGGAGCCAGGTACGGGCCTCGCGCAGCTTGTTGATGTTGCGCCGCCACGCTCCCGGGTCGCCCGGCTCGCCCGGGGTGGCCTCCCAGCCGACCAGCCGCTCGTGGATCGAGTTCCACTGGCGCCACTCGTGCTGGGTGACGCCGGTCTGATCCATCCAGTGCCACTGGATGACCGCGGCCTCCACCAGCGACGTCGGCGTCTGCGCGTTGAACTCGAGCAGCCGCGGCACGCTGCCGGCCCCGTTGTACCAGAGGTCGAAGCGGCCGTAGACGCTCGGCGAGTAGTCCGGCGTCTGCATCGGCAGACGCATGTCCGGATCCTTGTCGTAGTGCGTCCACGTCTCCGCGTCGCCGTCGAACCAGGTCCGCAGGATCTGCTCGTGGGTGTACTCCGGGATGCCGATGCGCGCCAGGAAACACGTCTCGTCGTTGCAGACCGAGGCGAAGAAGCCCTGCTTGCGGCCCTCGACCGTACGGCGCGGGCACTGCTGGACCATCCAGTCGCCGGCCTCCACGCACATCGCGTGCAGGGTGGCGGTGGCCGTCTCCAGCTCCTCGATCTCCGCCGCCGTGAAGTCGTAGTACGGCCCCTCCCGCCAGTACGACGTCATGGTGCCGTCCGGCAGCTCGGTGTCGTTGTACGTCAAGCCGAGGCTGAAGTTGGTGAGCTGCCAGCCGTCACGCACCGGCCCGTACGGAACACGTCGCACCGGTCAGCCCCCGGACGACGAGGACTTGCGGGAGCCGCCGCTGCCACCCTTGCCGACGACGCTGGTCTTCACCGTGCCGTTGGTGATCTTTCCGGCGGCCGGCAGACCGAACTTGGACCGGGAGGCGGCGTCGTTGTAGGCGAACTTGGAGCCGCCGGCGGGGAGCTTGTGCCCGACCGGGTATCCGGACCGGTACGCCGTGGAGTGCCAGATGAAGAAGCCGGCGCCGGGGTGGTAGCTGTCATCGTCGTCGCAGTAGTCCTCGTCGACGACCACACCGTTGGCGTCGGCGCAGTAGAAGCCCTGGTCCTCGTACTCATCGTTGTCGCACGCCGCCACACCTCCCGCGGCCAGCAGAAGAAACGTGCTGGTGAGCGACACGCTGCGGGAACTCATGCGTCGGTTCATGATTTCTTTGTAACTCTTCTCAGCAAGTTGCCAGCATCCGTCACGATCAGTCTTTCGGCCCGCCCGCGACATACACAACCTGTCCCGAGACGAAGCCTGCCCCGTCACTGACCAGGAAGGCTACGGTGTTCGCCACGTCTTCGGGACGGCCTGCCCGATTCACCGGAATCTGACTCACGGTCGCTTTCTCGAAATCTGCGAAATCGACCCCGATACGGGCGGCCGTCGCCCGGGTCATGTCGGTGACGATGAACCCGGGCGCGACCGCGTTCGCGGTGATGCCGAACTTGCCGAGCTCGATCGCGAGCGTCTTGGTGAAGCCCTGGATGCCGGCCTTGGCGGCGGCGTAGTTCGCCTGGCCGCGGTTGCCGAGCGCGGAGGTGCTGGACAGGCTCACGATCCGGCCGAAGCCGGCGTCGACCATGTGCTTCTGCACCGCCTTGCTGAACAGGAAGGCGCCGCGCAGGTGCACCGCCATCACGGTGTCCCAGTCATCCTCGGACATCTTGAACAGCAGGTTGTCGCGGAGCACCCCGGCGTTGTTGACCAGCACGGTGGGCGGGCCGAGCTCGGACACCACCCGCTCGACCGCGGCAGTCACCTGGGCCGGGTCGGCCACGTCCGCGCCGACCGCCACCGCCGTGCCGCCCGCGTCGTGGATCGCGGTCACCGTGTTGGCGCAGGCGCCCTCGTCGAGGTCGACGACGGCGACGGCCAGACCATCGGCGGCGAGCTTCAGAGCGATCGCCTCGCCGATGCCGCGCGCGGCTCCGGTGACGACGGCCACCCGGCGGGGTGCGGACTGCGACATTGCGGCCTCCGTAGTGATCTCCATTACCACTGACGGCCGATGCTAGTCCCGATCAGGCCGTCCTGCGCAGCCGGATCCACCGGTATCCGTGTCCCTCGACCCGGATCGCGTCGAGCTTGCCGGGCTCCGGGTACTCCTGGTCGGCCAGCACGTCGTTCGGAAAGTCGGCCTCGGCGGCCAGGCTGCTCAGATCGACCACACCCGGCTCGGTGCCCAGGTTGTGCACGAAGACCATCGTCCCGGTGCCGTCGTCGGCCCGGTGCACCAGCACGCCGGGCGGCACGGGCACGTCGACGTGCTTGCACTCGCCGCCGCCGATCTCCGGGGCCTCGCGCAGCGTACGGATCATCCGCTCGAACCAGGAGAGCAGCGAGTTCGGATCGTGCCGTTGCAGGGTGACGTTGACCTGTGAATAGCTGAACTCGCCGTCGGAGATGACCGGGCGGACCAGCTGGTCCGGGTCCGCGGTGGAGAACCCGCCGTTGGGCTGCAGCGACCACTGCATCGGGGTACGCACCGAGTGCCGGCCGGGCTGCTCGAGGTCGTCCCCCATGCCGATCTCCTCGCCGTAGCGCAGCACCGGCGTGCCCCGCAGGGTGAACTGCAGCGAGTAGGCCAGCTCGATGTGCCGCCGGTCGTTGCCGAGCATCGGCGCCAGCCGGCGGCGGATGCCCCGGCCGTAGAGCTGCATGTTCTCGTCCGGGCCGAACTTGGCGAACACGTCCGCACGCTGCTCGGTGGTGAGCCGGGACAGGTCGATCTCGTCGTGGTTGCGCAGGAACGTCGCCCACTGCCCACCCTGCGGCAGCTTCGGCGCGTCCCGGAGGGCGTCGATGACCTGCTCCGGGTCTTCTCGGGCCAGCGCCAGCATGATCCTGCTGTTCAGCATGAAGTCGAACAGCATGTGGATCCGGTTCGACGAGCCACCGGCATCCCCGAAGTACTCGGTGAGCTGGGCCGGCTCCACATTGGCCTCGGCCAGCAGGACCGCGTCGCCACGCCGCCACTGGACGTGCTGGCGCAGCTCGGAGAGGAATTCGAAGTCCATCGGCGAGGCCGGATTGCCGGGCTCGGTCTTCTCGATGATGAACGGCACCGCGTCCATCCGGAACCCGGCGACCCCGAGCTGCAGCCAGAACGAGCAGATCTTCTTGATCTCCTCGCGGACCGCCGGGTTGTTGATGTTCAGGTCCGGCTGGAACTTGTAGAACCGGTGGTAGTACCAGAGTTTCGCGGTGCGGTCGTAGGTCCAGGTCTCCGCCTGCTCGCCCGGAAAGACCATGCCCTGCTTGCGGTCCGCAGGCTCGGTCTCGCTCCAGACAAACCAGTCTCGGTACGGCGAATCCGGCGACGACCGTGCCGACTGGAACCACGGGTGCTGGTCGGAGGTGTGGTTCACCACCAGGTCGATGATGACCTTGATGCCGCGGTTGCCCGCCTCGTGCAGCAGCTCGGCGAAATCGCCCAGGTTGCCGAACCGCGGATCGACGTTGTAGAAGTCCGACACGTCGTACCCGTCGTCGCGGTTCGGCGAGGGGTGGATCGGGTTCAGCCACAGGCAGGTGATGCCCAGCCGGGACAGATAGTCGAGACGGCCGATCAGGCCGCGCAGGTCACCGCACCCGTCACCGTTCGAGTCGGCGAAGCTGTCGATGTCCAGGCAATAGACGACGGCCTTCTCATACCACCGGTCACTCATGGCCCTGTTCTTTAGCCACGCGCCCGCCCCGCGAAACGCCCTATGCCCACCGGACCGGCAGGTCGGTCATGGCCGGGGGATATCCCGATCAACGGTATATACGCGAGCCGGTTCGTACGCTGGATGGCGGGTACACCTCTGGCACCGACTTCCGAGGAGGACCACACATGGCCGAAGGCGATCTCACCAACCTCGGTGGACTGACCGGCTGGGTCGCTTCGGTGATCGACTCACTCGGCGAGGTCGGCGTCGGCCTGCTGGTCGCACTCGAGAATCTCGTGCCGCCCATCCCGAGCGAGATCGTCCTGTCGATGGCCGGTTACCTCGCCAGCGTCGGCCGGGTCAACCTGGTGCTGGTCTGGATCACCGCGACGCTCGGCGCGCTCGGCGGTGCGCTGCTGCTCTACTGGCTGGGCCGCGGGCTCGGTGAGGACCGGCTGCGCCGCTGGCTCGACAAGGTTCCGCTGGTCGACCTCGACGACCTGGACAAGGCGGACCGCTGGTTCTCCAAGCACGAGAAGTCAGCCGTGCTGATCGGCCGCTGCATGCCGGTGGTGCGCAGCCTGGTCTCCATCCCGGCGGGCGCCAACCACATGCGGCTCGGGCTGTTCATTCTGTTCACCACCCTCGGCAGCGGGGTGTGGAACGCGCTGTTCATCGGCGGCGGCTACGCGCTCGGGTCGCGCTGGCAGGACCTGGAGACGTACGCCCACTACTTCGACTACGCGATCTGGGCGTTCTTCGCCATCGTGATCGGACAGTGGGTGTTCAAGAAGGTCCGCAAACGCCGGCGCGCGGCCGCCCGGACGAGCGACCGCGCGTAGCGATGCTGGTTCAGAAGCCGGCGCTCACCTTGGTGAACGCCCAGTCGGCCTGGGCGATGCCGGAGCAGTTGGAGACCACTCCACCGCCGGCGCAGCCCCGGTCCCGGTTGACCGCCCAGAAGGCGAACCGGGCCAGACCGTTGTTCTTCGCGTAGTCCCGGATCCGGGTCCAGGTCTCCACCGAGGTCAGCTCCTGCTGGTCGGAGAGGCCGTTCATGCCGGAGATCCCGATCCGGGAGTACGCCTGCGCGTCGTTGAGGCCGAAGGTCGTCTTCAGCACGTTCTTCAGGCCCTCGGTGGCGCCGACCGTGGCGGCGTACATGTCCGCGTGGCCGCTGAAGTCGAACGGCATCTGGGTGAAGACGTCGATGTTCGCGTTCTTCGCCTTGGCCTGCTGGATCAGCCGTACGCCGTGCGCGTTCGGCCCGCTCGGCGTGGTGCCGAAGGTGAGGATGGTCTTCACGCCCGGGTTGCGCTGCTTGACGATCTTCAGCGCGTCGACGATCCGGTCCGCCACCACGTAGTTCTCGAACTCGTCGGTGTTCTCGATGTCGACGTCGATCGCCTTGAGCTGGAACGTGTCGATCACCTTCTGGTACGCCCCGGCCAGCGCCTCGGCCGTTGCGCAGTTCGGGCCGAGCTTGTTGCCGCTCCACCCGCCGATCGACGGAACGACGTCCGCGCCGGCCGCCCGGATCGCCGCGATGGTGCTGGCGTGCGCCCCGCCGGTGAGACCGGTCGAGCCGTCCCAGGCCGGGTTGCAGCCGTTGCTGGCGAGCACGAACGCCAGCGTGAACGCCTTGATCCCGGTCGCGTTGACCACCGTGGCCGGCGCCGGCGGGTTGCCCCAGCCGGGGTAGAGGTACGGCGCGGCGGCCATCTTGTTGCCGGTCGGCGGCGGCGTCGGCCCGGTCGTGGGCGGGGTGGTCGGCGGCGTGGTCGGGGTGGTTCCACCGCAGACCCCGTTGTCGATCCAGACGGCCCACTGGCTGCTGTTGGTGGCGGGTGACTCGCCCTGCGTCCACCACTTCGCGGTGTAGTTGTGGCCGTTCTGCGAGGCCACGTTGTCCTTGACGTAAACCGCGGACGCGCTCCACGCCGGGGCGCACGCGACGGCCGCGCTCGAGGTGGCCATCGGCAGGACCGCCGCGGCCGTACCGACCGCTGCGACTGCCGCGATGACGGCGATCTTCCTGCGCAGGTTCATGGGGATGCTTCCTGAGGGTCGGAGGGGGTCAGGGGAGGGTGGCGAGGTGCGGGTCGATCGTGTTGGCCCAGCCGTTGCCGTTGGTGACGTCCCAGTTGATCGACCAGGTCATCGCGCCGCGGATGCCCGGGTAGGTCGCCGGCGGCTTGAAGGTGCCGCAGTTGGTGCCCTTGGCCAGGCAGTCGAGGGCGGCGTTGACCACCGACGGGGCGACGTAGCCACCGCCGGCCGCGCGGGTGCTGGCCGGCAGGCCGAGGGCGATCTGATCCGGGCGCAGCCCGTTCTGCAGGGGGATGCAGGCCAGCGCGGTCAGGAAGTTCACGGTGCCCTGGCTGTACGCGGCGTTGTTGTCGCAGCCCAGCATCGAACCGGAGTTGTAGTACTGGGTGAAGACGACGGTGAGGATGTCCTTGATGTCCAGCGCCAGCTTGAAGTACGACGACTGCGGGTTCTGCATGTCGATGGTCTGCGGCGCCATCGTGATGATCAGGCTGCTGCCGACCTTGCTCCGCAGCGACCGCAGGGCCTGCGCCATATAGGTCGGGTTGAGCCCGTTCTCCAGGTCGATGTCGACGCCGTCGAAGCCGTAGTTCCTGATCAGCGTGTGCACCGAGTCGGCGAACGCGGTGGCCGCGGCGGCGCTGTTGACGGCGACCGTGCCCTTCTCGCCGCCGACCGAGATGATCACCTTCTTGCCCCGCGAGTGCAGGGTGGCGATGTCCGCCTTGAACTGGGCGTCGGTGTAGCCGCCGACCGCGGTGGCCAGGCCCGGGTCGAGGGTGAAGGTGACCGCGCCCTGGGTGGCGGTGGCGTCCGCGAAGGCGACCGCGATCAGGTCGTAGGTGGCCGGGACGGCGGCGAGCTTGAGCGGCGCGGCGCCGTTGTCGAAGTTCTGCCAGTACCCGGTGATGAAGTGCTTCGGCAGCGACCCGTTGCTGGGCGGATTCGTCGTCGGCGGAGTCGTCGTGGGCGGCGTGGTGGTCGGCGGCGTGGTGGTGGGCGGTGTCGTCGTAGGCGGCGTCGTGGTGGGCGGCGTGGTCGGGTTCGTGCCGCCCGCACAGGCGCCGTTGTTCGCCCACACGTCCCACTGACCACTGCGGACAGCCGGCGACTCGTTCTGCGTCCACCACTTCGCGGTGTAGTTCTGGTTGTTCTGCGAGACCACGTTGCCCTTGACGTAGACGGCGGCCGAGCTCCAGGCGGGCGCGCAAGCCGTCGCGGCCGACGCGTTGCCGGAGAAATACGTCGCCGCTCCACCGGCGACCAGCGCCGTGACCGTTGCGAGGATTACCGATCGGGTGCGCTTCATCGCCGTCCTTCCATGCACATCCGGTGAGATGCATCAATCTTTAGGACTGTTAACAGTAAAAGTAAAGAGGCCCGGCCTTAAACTTCCTTAAATCGCCAGGATGGGCCGCAGCCGCAGGTCAACGGCCACAGCCCATCTGTCTCAGTCGATAAAAATGTTTACCGGGTGAACTGGATCCAGTTCACGTTCACGAAGTCGGCGGGCTTGCCGCTAACGCCGACCGGGCGGGCCGCGGCGCCGAGCGCCCAGAACGCCGGCAGTAGCCGGCGGCCGCCGCACCGGTCACGTTGGGCTGCTGGATCCGGGCCTCCATGCGCATCCGGCCGCCCGCCGGTGCGGCGAAGTCGGTGCGCCGAGTCTCGACCCGGCCGGAGGTCCACCGGCCGGCGGAGTCGCGCAGCGGCTTGATCGCCAGGTTGCCGTTGCCGTCGTGGTAGACGTTCGTGGTCGAGTCGGTCATCGTCTCGACCTCGCCGGTGCCCCAGTTGGGCGCGCCGCCGGGATGGCCGGAGCTTGTCAATATGGGACGCGCGCCGATCTCTGAGCCACGGTTTCCGGGGAAAAGTCCCCGGGTATGGGT
Organism: Actinoplanes sp. NBC_00393; assembly: GCF_036053395.1. Classification (NCBI taxonomy): domain Bacteria; kingdom Bacillati; phylum Actinomycetota; class Actinomycetes; order Micromonosporales; family Micromonosporaceae; genus Actinoplanes; species Actinoplanes sp. NBC_00393. Next base: position 7,364,541 of record NZ_CP107942.1, read on the forward strand.
GCGGCCATGGAAACCGTCACCGAGGGCACCGAACTCCCCCCGGAGATCGCCGCCGAGGCCGAACGCCACGACCTGCTGACCCTCGGCGTCGAGGAGGAATATCTCCTGGTCGACGCGACCGAACCGCGTGCTGTCGAGGCGGTCGAGGCGGTCTTCGACGAGCTGCCGGACGAGCTGCGCGGCAGCGTGCAGCACGAGTACTACCGGAGCCAGATCGAGGTGGCCAGTCCGCCGCAGCTCGAGCTGGAGGGGCTCACCACGGCGATGCGGCGGCTCCGGTCCGAGCTCGCGGCCGCGACCGAGCGGGCCGGCGCCCGGTTGATCGCGGTCGGCACCGGCCCGGCCTCCGGACCCAACATGCGGATCGTGGACAACCCGCGGTACCACCGGATGCGCGAGCGCTTCGGCGACCTCTCCCCCGGGCAGGGCATGTGCGGTACGCACGTGCACGTCAGCATCCCGGACCCGGAGACCGGCGTGCAGGTTCTCAACCACCTGCGGCCCTGGCTGCCGATCCTGCAGGCCGCCACGGCGAACTCACCGCTGTTCGCCGGGCGCGACACCTGCTACGCCAGCTGGCGCTCGATGATGTGGGAGCGCTGGCCGACCGTCGGCCCCACGCCGTACCTGCAGTCGCACGAGCACTACCTGACGCTCATCGCCGACCTGGAGGCCAGCGGCGCGATGCTCGACGAGGGGATGCTCTATTGGTACGCGCGCCTCTCCGCGAGCTATCCGACGGTGGAGATCCGGATGGGCGACGTCACCCCGACCCTGGACGACGCGATCCTGCTCGCCGCCCTGACCCGGGCCCTGGTCGCCACCCTGCTGCGCGAGGTGCGGGAGGGGATCGAGGCGCCCGACGTGGCGCACCCGCTGCTGATGGCGGCGCACTGGCGGGCGGCGCACGACGGCCTCGAGGGCCTCAACATCGACATGGCGACCCGGCAGCCGCGCCCGGCCTGGCGGCTGATGCGGCAGCTCTTCGACTACGTGCGGCCGGAGCTGGAGCGGCACGGTGACCTGGAGACGGCCACGTTGCTGCTGGGCCGGCTGCGGTCGAACGGCACCGGTGCGGCCCGGCAGCGCGCCATCCTTGCCGGTGGCGAGCCGGTCGGCGCGGTGGTGGACTGGCTCGCCCAGGCCACCAAGGGCGAGGCCTGAACGGCTGGGAGCGATTCCAGACAGACGCCGGTCAATGCTCGGCGGTGAATAACACTGGTGGCATTCGACACGAGTACCGAGCGTGACCAGCGGGGATTCCGCTGCGTAATGGCACGGTGACCAATTCGGTCTCGCGCTCGATCTTGCGGCACGGTAGTCATGACGGATGCCGCCGCACACCTCGTCCCCCGCAGCGCCGCTGACCGGCGCGCAGAGCTCCACGGGCGGGCGGCACCGGCGGCCGGAATCGCTGGCCGACGCGGCCCAGGCGCAGCCGGCGGCAGCACGCCCGGTCCGGCCGCGGGTCGCGTTCACGGACGTCACCGAGGGCCGCCACGCACAGCCCGAAACACCGGCCGGCACCCGGCGCGCAACGCCGGGTTCCACCCGGTCCGCAATACCGGCTGCCGCTCGGTCCGCGACGCCGGGTTCCGCTCGGTCTGCGACTCGGGGTTCCGCTCGGTCTGTGACTTCGGCTTCCGCGAGGCATCGCGCGGAGGCGTACCCGAACAGGAGCGAAACGCGCCGGTCGCGCGCTGCCCGGCA